>NZ_SJON01000020.1 GCF_004331385.1 Enterobacter quasihormaechei | reverse complement strand
CTGCGCTGACCGGGCCTACGCGTAGGCCGGATAAGGCGTAGCCGCCATCCGGCAAGACAACGCGCAACAAACCTCAGGAAAACAGATAACGATAAGGAGGAAAACCAACCGTGTTGACGTTGTTACACCTGCTCTCCGCAGTCGCACTGCTGGTATGGGGCACCCATATCGTTCGTACCGGCGTAATGCGCGTGTTTGGCGCACGTTTACGTACCGTTCTCAGCGGCAGCGTTGAGAAGAAGCCGCTCGCCTTCTGCGCGGGTATTGGCGTCACGGCGCTGGTGCAAAGCAGTAATGCTACCACCATGCTCGTCACTTCGTTTGTGGCGCAGGATCTGGTCGCCCTCGCTCCGGCGCTGGTGATCGTTCTCGGCGCTGATGTGGGGACCGCGCTGATGGCGCGTATCCTGACCTTCGATCTCTCCTGGCTGTCGCCGCTGCTGATTTTTATCGGCGTCATTTTCTTCCTCAGCCGTAAGCAAAGTCGTGCCGGGCAGCTCGGACGCGTCGGCATCGGCCTCGGGCTGATCCTGCTGGCGCTGGAGCTGATTGTGCAGGCGGTTACGCCGATCACCCAGGCCAACGGCGTGCAGGTCATCTTCGCCTCGTTAACCGGCGATATTATGCTGGATGCGCTGATTGGCGCGGTGTTTGCCATCGTCAGCTACTCCAGCCTGGCAGCCGTTCTGCTGACGGCGACGCTCACCGCTGCGGGGGCCATCTCTTTCCCGGTGGCGCTGTGCCTGGTGATCGGCGCCAACCTCGGTTCTGGCCTGCTGGCGATGCTCAACAACAGCGCCGCCAATGCTGCCGCCCGCCGCGTGGCGCTGGGAAGTTTACTGTTTAAGCTGGTGGGCAGCCTGATCATTCTGCCGTTTGTGCATCCGCTGGCCAACCTGATGGATAACATCTCTCTGCCGAAAGCGGAGCTGGTGATCTACTTCCACGTCTTCTACAACCTGGTGCGCTGCCTGGCGATGGTGCCGTTTGCTGCCCCAATGGCCCGCTTCTGCGAACGTCTGATACGTGATGAACCGGAGCTGGACGCGCGCCTCAAGCCGAAGCATCTGGATACCTCGGTGCTGGACACCCCCGCGCTGGCCATCGCCAACGCCGCCCGCGAGACGCTGCGCATGGGCGACGCGATGGAAACCATGCTCGAAGGGCTGAAAAAGGTGATGCACGGCGAGCCGCGCGAGGAGAAGGAGCTGCGCAGGCTGGCGGACGATATCAACGTGCTGTACACCGCCATCAAGCTCTATCTGGCACGCATCCCCCAGGACGAGCTGGCGGAAGAGGAGTCCCGCCGCTGGGCGGAAATCATTGAGATGTCGCTTAACCTGGAGCAGGCCTCGGACATCGTCGAGCGTATGGGCAGCGAAATCGCGGACAAATCCCTGGCCGCGCGTCGGGCCTTCTCCGTGGAAGGGCTGAAGGAGCTGGAAGCGCTGCACGAAAAGCTGGTGAGCAACCTGAAGCTGGCGATGTCGGTGTTCTTCTCCAGCGACGTGCCGAGCGCGCGCCGCCTGCGCCGCAACAAGCATCGCTTCCGCATTCTCAACCGCCGCTACTCGCACGCCCACGTTGAACGTCTGCACCAGCAGAACGTTCAGAGCATCGAGACCAGCTCCCTGCACCTGGGGCTGCTGGGGGATATGAAGCGTCTTAACTCGCTGTTCTGCGCGGTGGCGTATAGCGTGATGGAACAGCCGGATGAAGACGACGAGCGGGATGAGTATTAATCTCTGAAAGCGCCTCGCAAAACCCGTTTGCGAGGCGTGACACTCTATAAAGAGCATTTTACTCTTCAGACCTTACCTTTTTAAGGGAATAGAAAATGCTCGTTTATTACACTACACTTCGCCAATTCATGCGCATTCCGATGGGGGTTCTCATGCGCACTATTTATGGCATCAAAAAATCAGTCAATGTGTCGTTAGCACCAGAAATCCTGAAAGAGGCGCGACGGCTTAAACTTAATCTCTCTGCCGTGCTCACGGCTGCACAGCAGGAGCAGTTTCGTGCGCATCAGCACGCAGAGTGGTTAACAGAAAATAAAACTTCTATTGAGGCCATTAACCAGTGGGTTGATGACAACGGCTCCTTTAGTAACTTTCAGAGGTCGTTCTGATGGATCAATAGGCACGCATATTGCCAAAAGAGTTAGGCGAACGTGTTGCCGATCTTACGCAAAACCAGGCTTCACTGCGGGATGCACTCGATTTTTTGATCAACGGCTACTAACACTTTTTTGTCAGCCGCAAGGTAAGGTATATTTCGCCCTTCACAGGAGAAACTATGCTGCCAACTCAATCAACCCGATTAAACAAATACATTAGCGAGAGCGGGATCTGCTCACGTCGCGAGGCTGACCGTTACATTGAACAGGGTAACGTGTTTCTCAACGGCAAACGCGCCACCATCGGCGATCAGGTGGTGCCTGGCGATGTGGTTAAAGTGAATGGTCAGGTCATCGAACCGCGTGATGCCGAAGACCTGGTGTTTATCGCGTTGAACAAACCGGTTGGGATTGTCAGCACCACAGAAGATGGCGAGCGGGACAACATCGTTGATTTCGTTAACCACAGCAGCCGTATCTTCCCGATTGGTCGCCTGGATAAAGACTCTCAGGGGTTGATTTTCCTTACCAACCACGGCGACCTGGTGAACAAAATTCTGCGTGCCGGTAACGACCACGAGAAAGAGTACATCGTGACGGTGAACAAGCCGGTGACGGACGAGTTCATTCGCGGGATGGGCGCAGGTGTACCGATTCTGGGCACCGTGACGAAGAAGTGCAAGGTCAAAAAAGAAGCGCCGTTTGCCTTCCGTATTACCCTGGTGCAGGGCTTAAACCGCCAGATCCGCCGCATGTGCGAGTATTTTGGTTATGAAGTGACGAAGCTGGAACGCACGCGCATCATGAACGTCAGCCTGTCCGGGATCCCGCTGGGCGAGTGGCGCGACCTGACGGACGACGAGCTGATCGAGCTGTTCAAGCTTATCGAAAACTCCTCGTCCGAAGCGAAGCCGAAAGCCAAAGCCAAACCGAAAACGCAGGCGATTAAGCGTCCGGTGGTTAAGGCACCGCAGGCGGAAGAGAAAGGGCGAGGCAAGCCGGGTAACGGAAAACGCTTTACCCAGCCGGGGCGCAAAAAGAAAGGGCGCTAAACCTCTTATTATACGCTTGGGTAGTTTATGTTACCCAGGCGTATTGATAATAAATATATTTTTGCATGCAATGTGTGGTTTCACATTTATTCACCTCATAATTAATTTATCGCGTTGTTGGTTAGTTTTAATAAAAATAATATTAAGTAAAACTAACTTTATTAATAGGTAGGAATCTTGTTAGGGTGGTTTTTAAATATAAACCTGTGGAAGTATTCACAATACGTGTTTCTTCTGGAAAGTTGGCGGTATTCTAAATTTTACTATTTCAACAGACCTTTACGGAACAGTATTATAAAGCGAGTAATGGTGCTTAAAATACTTATCTATTGCCTCAGCCCGAACCGGTATTTTATCCTTTAACTTACTGATATAACTGGCTCATGCCCTCTTTATAAGTATGTATTTACACCAGAAAAATAAGTTTCAAAAATATTGTTTGAGCTAATTATAAGCCAGATATAAGAGACAGGGCGTGCAGTCATTACTCAAAAAATTCTGATGAAGTTCCAGAACGATTCGCTCCTCCTGCTAGTTTGTTCCAGAAACCAGAAGTTATGGTTGAACGCGCCATCGCAAATTAAGTGCATGGTGAATGGAGGCCAGGCCAGACCAGACAGCTCAATCAGCAGAGACTGCATCAACAGCGTATCGCCGGTCGAAATAGAACCGGTACAGGGCGACAAAATAAGACTTGCAACAGACTTTTGAGATGGCTGTTGGCGGGATTTAGTTAACAAATTCGCATTAAGCATAAACGGACTGGCGAAAGTGCTTCAGAAGTTGCTCAACATAAGCGCTAAATATAAATGGAGAATGTGATGTTTTTTAAAAAGTTCACGCGGGACTACCGCCGAATCAATGCTCGCCATAATATCGCTTACGAAACTGATTCTGTAACAGGAGGTAGTAAAGTAAGCAGTATTGTAATCCCTACGGTTGGTGAAGATTTCGTTGACGAGGCTTTACTTAGTGCCAGGTTTGCATCAATAAATGCTACGAGCGTAGAAGAAATCGTCATCGTCTCAGACCAGTCCGTGGCTCGCTTCGGAGTTTTGCCACCCAAAGTTCGCATTGTCACTCTGGATATTCAAATTCCAAATCCAGAGCATAAATACGCGCAAATTTATAAAAGCAGGATGCTTAAGATACAAGCCCCTTTACAAGCCAACCCGAAATCAACAGGCGTTTTGATGATCGATTCGGATCTTAACTTGTTGCAGGATCCTGCATATTTGGTAAAAGGAGAGCGTCTCTACTCTTGCTTCCGAAAAGGACGCATGGGTGCGAAGTTCGAAAAACGAGGTTATAGCACCGTACCTGCATATTATGCATCGACAATTCGGCCTCTGTTGGAAGACCATGTAAACAGTGCTTTTTTAGCTGCAACTTACTTTACATGGCAGAGGCTGTGCCCTCTATGGTTGAATCTATTTAATGACACATGGGGAAATATTCCAGATGACCAGCCACCAACAGATCAGCCGCCTTTGGCTGTCGCTCTGGATTTTCTTGATTTTATCACAATAAATCTTGGAGACTGGACTAACTGGCCTGTATCAAAAAAAATAGGCGGAACCCTTTCTGCAATACCCAAAGATGTCATTGGTGCTCATGGAGGTTTTCCACTTTCTGAATGGGAGAAATATCTTAAGTCTCCGGACGCTGAGCTTCTTTTTAAGGGGCAGGATTATACCAGGAAAGTTAGGTATCTTAGTGATGAGGAAAAGAAAAGCGCCATCCCATAATGAAGAAAGCCCATCAAAGGATGGGCTTTTTTTATGTTAGTTAACTCTGCAATGCTTATTCAAACAAATTCTGATGAAGTTTCTGCACGACCTGCTCGGCCTGATCGGCAGGCACCAGGAAGCAGAGGTTATAGCTGGAGGCGCCGTAGCAAATCATGCGGATGCTGAACGGGTCGAGCACGCCGAAGACCTCTTTGCCCACGCCGCAGGCGCGCGACAGCTTGTTACCGATGATGGCAACCAGCGCCAGATCTTCTTCCACTTCCACGCGGCACAGTTCGGACAGCTCAATCAGCAGCGACTGCGTCAGCAGGGTATCGCCGGTAGAGGTGGAGCCGGTGGTGTCGAGCGTCAGCGCGATGCTCACTTCCGAGGTGGTGATCAGATCCACGGAGATATTATGGCGCGCCAGGATACCAAACACTTCTGCCAGGAAGCCGCGGGAGTGCAGCATATTATGGCTGTGCAGGGTAACCAGCGTCTGCTTGCGGCGCAGGGCCAGCGCGCGGAACAGCGGTGGGTTCTCGGTTTTCTTGCAGACCAGCGTCCCGCCCGCCTTTGGATCTTTACTGGAACCAACGAAAACCGGAATGTCGCTGCGCACGGCAGGCAGCAGCGTGGCCGGATGCAGCACTTTCGCGCCGAAGGTGGCCATTTCCGCCGCTTCTTCAAAGGCGATCACGTCAATACGTTTTGCCGCAGACACCACGCGCGGGTCGGTAGTGTAAATACCCGGCACGTCCGTCCAGATATCCACGCGGGTCGCGTGCAGGGCTTCGCCCAGCAGGGCGGCGGTGTAGTCGCTGCCGCCGCGGCCCAGCGTGGTGGTGCGTCCTTTGGCTTCGCTACCGATAAAGCCCTGGGTGATCACAATGCCTTCATCAAGGCGCGGGGCAAGCTGCTGGCTGGTCAGCTCGGCCAGCGCTTCCACGTCCGGCTCGGCGCGGCCAAAGCGGTCGCTGGTGCGCATAACTTTGCGCACGTCAAACCACTGCGCCTGAATATTGCGCTCGCGCATGATCTCAACGAACAGCAGGGTGGACATCAGCTCGCCGTGGCTGACCAGCTCGTCGGTCAGCGCGGTTGAGGTGGCCAGCGACGCGGCTTCTGCCAGGGTGGTGATATTTTCCAGCAGGCGTTCCACTTCCTCACGAATGACGTTCGGGTTTTGCAGACGCTCAAGGATGTCGAACTGAATTTTGCGTAGCGCATCCAGCTTCACGAAACGCTCGGTCGCCTCCAGTCCTTCAGACAGCGAAACCAGCAGGTTCGTCACGCCGGCTGAGGCAGACAGCACCACCAGGCGGGTATTCGGATCGGCCAGCACCACATCGGCGCTGCGGTTCATGGCAGCGTAGTCTGCCACACTGGTGCCGCCAAACTTGGCGACCACAAAACTCGTCATAACAACCTCGTGTCAGGGAATGAATAGAGCGACCTTGGCACAAGAGTGAAGCGAGGACAGGTGCAGGCGCAAAATACGGCCCTATAAATAAAATGCGGGGGAGGTCCTGTCAATGCTGGGATTATGCGGATTTTTCATGGGGGGGTACCCCTCAGAAACAGGACTTATAACAGGCCCATATTTTATGCTCCTTTTTACCCCCTTTTGACCGACATTTCGCCACGCCGGAAGGGCGCGACAGCAGCTATACTTTTCGGGTCTTTTCACCTGCGTTTGATGCAGACCAGGGCAATGGCATAAAAACCATCACAATTTTTATTTGCAGGCGCTACAATCGACCGCAGTCACAATTCTCAAATCAGAAGAGTATTGCTATGAAAAACATCAACCCAACGCAGACCGCTGCATGGCAGGCACTACAGAAACATTTTGATGAAATGAAAGACGTCACCATCGCGGATCTGTTCGCGAAAGATGCCGATCGTTTCAGCAAGTTCTCCGCCACCTTCGATGACCTGATGCTGGTGGATTTCTCCAAGAACCGTATCACCGAAGAGACGCTGGCGAAGCTGCAAGATCTGGCGAAAGAGACCGAGCTGGCTGATGCCATCAAATCCATGTTCTCTGGTGAGAAGATCAACCGCACCGAAGATCGTGCCGTACTGCACGTGGCGCTGCGTAACCGTAGCAATACTCCAATCATCGTTGACGGCAAAGATGTGATGCCGGAAGTGAACGCGGTGCTGGAAAAGATGAAAACCTTCTCTGAAGCGATCATCTCCGGCAGCTGGAAAGGCTACACCGGCAAGGCGATTACCGACGTGGTGAACATTGGTATCGGCGGCTCTGACCTCGGCCCGTTCATGGTGACCGAGGCGCTGCGCCCTTACAAAAACCACCTCAACATGCACTTCGTCTCTAACGTCGATGGGACTCACATCGCCGAAGTGCTGAAAAAAGTGAACCCGGAAACCACCCTGTTCCTGGTGGCGTCCAAAACCTTCACTACCCAGGAAACCATGACCAACGCCCACAGCGCGCGCGACTGGTTCCTGAAAACCGCTGGTGACGAAAAGCACGTCGCGAAACACTTCGCGGCGCTCTCCACCAACGGTAAAGCGGTAGGCGAGTTCGGCATTGATACGGCGAACATGTTCGAGTTCTGGGACTGGGTTGGCGGCCGCTACTCTCTGTGGTCTGCAATCGGCCTGTCCATCATTCTGTCCGTCGGCTTCGACAATTTCGTTGAGCTGCTCTCCGGTGCGCACGCGATGGACAAACACTTCTCCACCACCGCGCCTGAGAAAAACCTGCCGGTGCTGCTGGCGCTGATCGGTATCTGGTACAACAACTTCTTCGGCGCTGAAACCGAAGCGATCCTGCCGTACGACCAGTATATGCACCGCTTTGCGGCCTACTTCCAGCAGGGCAACATGGAATCCAACGGTAAGTACGTTGACCGTAACGGCAACGCGGTGGATTACCAGACTGGTCCAATCATCTGGGGCGAGCCGGGCACCAACGGCCAGCATGCGTTCTACCAGCTGATCCACCAGGGTACCAAAATGGTACCGTGCGATTTCATCGCCCCGGCGATTACGCACAACCCGCTGTCCGACCACCATCAGAAGCTGCTGTCTAACTTCTTCGCCCAGACCGAAGCGCTGGCGTTCGGCAAATCCCGCGAGGTAGTTGAGCAGGAGTACCGTGACCAGGGTAAAGATCCGGCCACGCTGGACCACGTTGTGCCGTTCAAGGTGTTCGAAGGCAACCGCCCAACCAACTCCATCCTGCTGCGCGAAATCACCCCGTTCAGCCTGGGCGCGCTGATTGCGCTGTACGAGCACAAGATCTTCACCCAGGGCGCTATCCTCAATATCTTCACCTTTGACCAGTGGGGCGTTGAGCTGGGCAAACAGCTGGCAAACCGCATTCTGCCGGAGCTGGGCGACGATAAAGCGATCGACAGCCACGACAGCTCCACCAACGGTTTGATTAACCGCTATAAAGCATGGCGTGGGTAATAAATATGTCATGAAAAATGCCGGCGATATGCCGGCATTTTTTTATCGGATAATTCCTGATGTCTGTTAGTTAACTCAAATTTCGGGTCTGAGTTTAATCCGAAAAACGCGTCCAACCCGTTAATTGCTGCGGTTTATTTTAAGAAAATACGCAGAAATACTTTAGCGTGTTTATATTATAACTAGCTGATTTATATTGGTTATATATTTTATTTGTTCTTCTTTCGTTTCATTTTTATCCATTAGTCCGAAAACCCTTTCCCTATTTCCCCGTACGGTAAACCCTCAGCTTTAGTTGTGTATACTCGAATCCGCCTGAATTTCTTTCGGGCAAATCTCCATTCATTCATTGAAGGGAAATTGTTATGAAGAAAGTACTGTATGGCATTTTTGCCATATCTGCACTTGCGGCGACGTCTGTCTATGCAGCTCCGGTCCAGGTCGGGGAAGCAGCAGGGTCGGCAGCGACGTCTGCGTCTGCGGGAAGTTCTACCGCAGCCAGCACCAGCGCCGTAAGTTCAGCCGTGGGTGTCGCGCTGGCGGCAACCGGTGGCGGTGATGGCTCCAATACCGGAACCACGACCACTACGACGACCAGCACCCAGTAATACCGGGTGTTTTAATCATAACCACACTTCGGTGTGGTTATTTCGCCCCTTCGGAGAAGAGTCGTGAAGCGACCTGCAATCATCCTGATTTGCCTGCTGTTGCAGGCGTGCTCAGCTACCACTAAAGGGCTGGGCAACTCACTGTGGGACAGCATGTTCGGCACGCCGGGCGTGCATCTGACCGATGACGAACTTCAGAACATGCCGTATGCCAGCCAGTACATGCAGCTAAACGATGGTCCGCAACTGTTTGTGGTGCTCGCTTTCGATGAAAACGGGCAGCAGAAATGGGTGACGCAGGATCAGGCCACCATCGTCACGCAGCATGCCCGAATCGTGAAAACGTTGCTCGGCGGCGACAACCTGATCGAGGTGAACAACCTGGCTGAAGATCCGCTCATTAAGCCGAATCAGATTGTCGATGGCGCAAGCTGGACGCGCACGATGGGCTGGACCGAACACAAACAGGTGCGTTATGCCACGGCCCGCTCCACTTTCCGCTGGGACGGTACGGACAGCGTAAAAGTGGGCAGCGACGAAACGCAGGTTCGCGTGCTGGATGAAGAGGTGACAACCGACCAGGCCACCTGGCATAACCGCTTCTGGGTGGACGAAGAGGGGCAAATCCGCCAGTCCTTGCAGTATCTCGGTGCCGGTTTCTTCCCGGTGAAGACCACCCTGATCAAGGCGGCGAAATCATGAAAACGCTCATCCACGTTGCGCTTCTCGCCAGCCTTGCCTCGCCGCTGGCGTGGTCTGCGGGAACGGTACAGGTCTACACCCCGGACAGCGAAAAACCCAAAACCTTAACCAATGCCGGGCATCTGCTCGATCTGGTGGGTCAGCCGAGACTGGCGAAAAGCTGGTGGACCGGGGGCGTTATCAGCGAGCGTCAGGCGACGATTGTCGCGGAACAAAGACATCAGGCGCTGCTCGCCAGATTATCCGGGCTGGCACAGCAGGAAGACGCCGACGATGCCGCGGCCATCAACAGCCTGCGCCAGCAGCTTCAGGCCCTGAAGGTGACGGGCCGGCAGAAGGTGAATCTCGACCCGGATGAGGTGCGCGTCGCGGAAAACGGCAATCCGTCGCTGGAGGGGGACTATACCCTGTGGCTTCCGGCTCAGCCTTCCACCGTCACCGTGATGGGGCTCATCAGCAGCCCTGGCAATAAGCCGTTTACGCCGGGCCGGGACGTCGCGAGCTATCTTGACGAACAAAGCCTGCTCAGCGGTGCCGATAACAGCTATGCCTGGGTGGTCTATCCGGACGGGCATACGCAGAAAGCGCCGGTGGCTTACTGGAATAAACGCCATATCGAACCCATGCCGGGCAGCATCATTTTTGTCGGTTTTGCCGACCATTTCTGGACGAAAGCGTATGACGGGCTTAATGCCGATATCCTTCGCTCCCTGATACAGCGGATACCGGAATAATGAAGAAAACCTATCTCTACAGCATGCTTGCACTGTGCGTGAGTGCCGCCTGTCATGCAGAAACGTATCCGGCACCGATTGGCCCGTCGCAGTCCGATTTTGGCGGCGTGGGCTTACTGCAAACCCCGACCGCGCGGATGGCGCGCGAGGGGGAAATCAGCCTTAACTATCGCGATAACGATCAGTACCGCTACTATTCTGCGTCCGTGCAGCTGTTCCCCTGGCTGGAGACCACGCTGCGCTACACCGACGTGCGAACGAAACAGTACAGCAGCGTCGACGCCTTCTCCGGCGATCAGACCTATAAAGACAAAGCCTTCGACGTGAAGCTGCGCCTGTGGGAAGAGAGCTACTGGATGCCGCAGGTCTCCGTGGGTGCAAAAGATATCGGCGGTACCGGCCTGTTTGATGCGGAATACATCGTTGCCAGTAAAGCCTGGGGGCCGTTTGATTTCTCACTGGGTCTCGGCTGGGGCTATCTTGGTACCAGCGGCAACGTAACCAATCCGTTCTGCTCCTACAGCGACAAATACTGCTACCGCGATAACAGCTACAAAAAAGCGGGCTCCATCAACGGCGACCAGATGTTCCACGGCCCGGCTTCTCTGTTTGGCGGCGTAGAGTATCAAACGCCCTGGCAGCCGCTGCGCCTGAAGCTGGAGTATGAAGGCAACAACTACAGCGAAGATTTTGCCGGCAAGATTGAGCAGAAGAGCAAGTTTAACGTCGGCGCCATTTACCGCGTGACCGACTGGGCCGACGTTAACCTCAGCTACGAGCGCGGCAATACCCTGATGTTTGGCTTCACGCTGCGCACCAACTTTAACGATATGCGTCCGCGCTACAATGACAACCCGCGGCCAAAATACCAGCCGGAGCCGCAGGATGCGATCATTCAGCACTCCGTGGTGGCGAATCAGCTGACGCTGCTGAAATATAACGCGGGGCTGGCGGATCCGAAGATCCAGACCAAAGGCGATACGCTGTACGTCACCGGCGAGCAGGTGAAATACCGTGATTCCCGCGAAGGGATCGAGCGTGCCAACCGGATCGTTATGAACGATCTGCCGGAGGGGATCCGCACGATCCGCGTGACGGAGAACCGTCTTAACATGCCGCAGGTCACAACCGAAACCGACGTTGCCAGCCTTAAGCGTCATCTTGAAGGCGAGCCGCTGGGACATGAAACCGAGCTGGTGCAAAAACGCGTTGAGCCGGTGGTGCCGGAGAGTACCGAGCAGGGCTGGTATATCGATAAGCCCCGCTTCGATTTCCATATCGACCCGGTGCTGAACCAGTCCGTCGGCGGGCCGGAAAACTTCTACATGTATCAGCTGGGCGCGATGGCGACGGCCGATCTGTGGGTGACCGACCACCTGTTGACCACCGGTAGCCTGTTCGGCAACCTTGCCAACAACTACGACAAATTTAACTACACCAACCCGCCGAACGATTCAAAACTGCCGCGCGTGCGTACCCGCGTGCGTGAATACGTGCAGAACGATATCTACGTGAATAACCTCCAGGCCAACTACTTCCAGTACTTCGGCAACGGTTTCTACGGCCAGGTTTACGGTGGCTATCTGGAAACCATGTTTGGCGGCGCGGGGGCGGAAGTGTTGTATCGTCCTGTCGACAGCAACTGGGCCTTCGGGATTGATGCCAACTACGTGAAACAGCGTGACTGGCGCAGCGCGCAGGACATGATGAAGTTCACCGACTACAGCGTCAAAACCGGCCACCTGACCGCCTACTGGACGCCGTCGTTCGCGCAGGACGTGCTGGTGAAAGCCAGTGTCGGGCAGTATCTGGCGGGCGATAAGGGCGGCACGCTGGATATCTCCAAACACTTCGACAGCGGCGTCGTGGTGGGCGGCTACGCCACCATCACCAACGTTTCGCCGGACGAATACGGGGAAGGGGACTTCACCAAAGGGGTGTACGTGTCGATTCCGCTGGATCTGTTCTCATCCGGTCCGACCCGCAGCCGTGCGGCAGTGGGCTGGACGCCGCTGACGCGTGACGGTGGTCAGCAGCTTGGACGTAAGTTCCAGCTGTATGACATGACCAGCGATAAGAACATTAACTTCCGCTGATGCTTGTTTGCCCGGCCTACGGTTTTTGTAGGCCCGGTAAGCGCAGCGCCACCGGGCGAATGCGCCAAACATAAACAAAAAATATAGATCCCCGTCACATTTTTGCGTTATACAGGAACCTCGCCCTGGAGAATGAGGTGCTGTATGACATCCCTGACTCGCCCGCGCGTTGAGTTCATCTCAACGATACTCCAGACCGTGCTGAACCTCGGTCTGCTGAGCCTTGGCCTGATCCTGGTCGTCTTTCTCGGCAAAGAGACGGTACATCTGGCTGATGTGCTATTTGCCCCTGAGCAAACCAGCAAATATGCGCTGGTGGAAGGGCTGGTGGTCTACTTTCTCTACTTCGAGTTTATTGCCCTGATTGTGAAGTACTTCCAGTCCGGCTTTCACTTCCCGCTGCGCTATTTCATCTACATTGGCATCACCGCCATTGTGCGGCTGATCATCGTCGATCATAAATCCCCGCTCGACGTGCTGATCTACTCGGCGGCGATCCTGCTGCTGGTGATCACCCTCTGGCTGTGCAACTCGAAGCGGCTGAAACGCGAATAAAAAAAGGGCGCTCCGAAGAGCGCCTAACAACAGTCACAAGTTGGTTCAATACAATACGTCTAAAGTTGAGGGTTGCAGTGGCATAACAGATGAAACTTAACCTTTCACACCGCCCGCCGTCAGGCCGTTGACCAGCCAGCGCTGGGCCAGCAGGAACACTACGGTAATCGGGATGGCAGAGAGTACCGCCGCCGCGGCAAAGTCGCCCCACAGGTAGTTTTGCGGGTTGAGGTATTGCTGCATGCCAACGGCCAGGGTGTAGCTGTTCACATCGCGCAGCAACAGTGAGGCGACCGGTACTTCAGTGATCGCCGCGATAAACGACAGAATAAAGACCACCGCCAGAATCGGCACCGACAGCGGCAGCAGCACCAGACGGAACGCCTGCCACGGGGTGGCGCCATCCAGCGCGGCGGCTTCTTCCAGCGAACCGTCGATGGTTTCGAAATACCCTTTAATGGTCCACACATGCAGGGCGATACCGCCAAGATAGGCGAAGATCACGCCGCCGTGGGTGTTCAGACCGATAAACGGCACATACTGACCCAGACGGTCAAACAGGGCGTACAGCGCCACCAGCGACAGCACCGCCGGGAACATCTGGAAAATCAGCATCCCTTTCAGCAGCGTCGCTTTGCCCGGGAAACGCATGCGGGCGAAGGCATAAGCACAGGTGGTGGAGAGCGTGACGATGCCGATCGCGGTGATGGTCGCCACTTTCACCGAGTTCCACAGCCACAGCAGTACCGGGAACGGCGGCGGCGTGACGCGGCCATCGGCGTGCTCAACGCTGAAGCCCAGCGCGAGCTTCCAGTGCTCCCAGGAGATTTCATCCGGGATCAGGCTCCCGGTCGCAAAGTTACCCGAGCGCAGGGAGATGGCGATAACCATCAGCAGCGGGAACATGATGGCTGCGATGAACATCAGCAGGCCTAAGTGCGTCGCGAGGAGGCGCAGCTTCTGAGATTTGGGTTGTACCATAGCCATGATCGATGCCCTCCTTAGTCAAATTTCATACGTGTGGCTTTCAGGTTCACAATCGCCAGAGCGCCAACCAGCAGGAAGATCAGGGTGGCAATGGCCGCTGCCAGACCAAAGTCCTGGCCGCCGCCGCCTTCAAAGGCGATACGGTAGGTGTAGCTCACGAGCAGGTCGGTATAGCCCGCCGGCGTGGTGGTGCCGAGACGGTCCGGGCCACCGTTGGTCAACAGCTGAATCAGCACGAAGTTGTTAAAGTTAAAGGCGAAGCTGGCAATCATCAGCGGCGTCAGCGGCTTAATGAGCAGCGGCAGCGTAATTTTAAAGAAGTTCTGGAACGGGCCCGCGCCGTCCATTGCCGAGGCTTCGTACAGGTCGTCCGGAATCGCCTTCAGCAGCCCCATGCACAGGATCATCATGTACGGATAACCCAGCCAGGTGTTGACGATGATAATCATCGAACGGGCGGTGGTCGGGTCGCTGAACCAGGCCGGTTTGATGCCGAACAGCGCGCTCAGCATCATGTTGATTTCACCGAAGCTCTGGTTAAACAGCCCTTTGAAAATCAGAATCGAGATAAACGACGGTACGGCGTACGGCAGAATCAGCAGCACGCGGTAAATCGCTTTCCCTTTCAGGGATTCCCACTGTACGAGGCAGGCCAGCACCATACCCACGGCAACGGTCAGGATAACGGTCAGGATGGAGAAGACTACCGTCCAGACGAAGATGGCGAAGAACGGCTTCTGGATGCCTTCGTCGGTAAACACGCGGGTAAAGTTATCCCAGCCGATGGTGACGGTATAGCCCGGGCTGAGCTTGTCGTCTCCCCAGTTGCCGTCGGCATTCACAGACTGATAAAAACCGATATCGTTGTTCGGACGATACTTCACGCCGCTCTGGTTGTTGGTCAGCGTGCCGTCATCCGCCAGGGTGTAAAGCGGCTGCGTACCGGAGAACTGGCGCAGCGAGCTCATGGTTACTTTGCTGTCATCGGGCAGCACGGCGGTGAGCTGGGTCAGCGCCTGGCGATTCTGGGTAATGATACGCAGGTTCGCGCGTTCGCCTTCCGGCAGGGCTTCGGCCTCTTTTAAGACCAGCTTTTGCTCGCCGCCAAATTTGAACGCGTCGGAAAGATAGTTTTTGCCGCTCTCACCGTCAGTGAGCGCTAACTTCCACTCATCTCCCTCAGGATACAGACCGAAGTTAAAGGTCTTACCGGCCTGATAAGAACGGTCCAGAAGCACCTGGGTGGCGCGCTCTTGCGCGAGCTGGTTGGTGCTGCTGTAGTTGGTAAAGGCAATGGCGATGGTGCAGATCAGCGGAAAGAGGACAAACAGCCCCATCCCGGCCACGCCAGGGTAGACATAGCGCCAGGCGTACGCTTTACGGTTGGCGAAAATATACAGGCCAACCGAGCTTAAAATCAGCGTCATGATGGCAAAAAGGTATTCCCCTTGCACGTACATTAAAACAACAAGGTAACCCACCAGCAGACACAGCAGACCTATCGCTGACCACTTCAGCGCGTCGCTTTGCCACCAGCGTTTCTTTTTAATGACATCCATGGGGTTCTTCCTCTACAACGGTGGAAACTTTTCGTCAGGTGGCGCTGCGCTTACCTGACCTACGGATCGTGCCGTAGTTGTAGGGCGGGCAGCGTACGCGCCACCCGCCGTTCTTCTGCTTACTTGGTAATACGACCCTGAGCATCTTTCAGCGCGGCATCAAC
The DNA here is from genome assembly GCF_004331385.1 of Enterobacter quasihormaechei. Taxonomy (GTDB): domain Bacteria; phylum Pseudomonadota; class Gammaproteobacteria; order Enterobacterales; family Enterobacteriaceae; genus Enterobacter; species Enterobacter quasihormaechei. The sequence goes on along the minus strand of NZ_SJON01000020.1, from coordinate 66,903 downwards.
AGTCTGGCGACCGCTGGCAGCATTGATGACGGCGGTACGGGTGGCGTACCAGAACGCGGCCATCTGTGGGATGTTCGGCATGATTTCGCCTTTCTGGGCGTTATCCATGGTGGCCGCAATGCGCGGATCTTTCGCTAACTGATCCTGGAATGATTTCAGCGCCACGGCGCCCAGCGGTTTGTCCTTGTTCACATCACCCAGACCTTCATCGGTCAGCAGGTAGTTTTCCAGGAACTCTTTCGCCAGCTCTTTGTTCGGGCTGGCGGCGTTGATACCCGCGCTCAGCACGCCAACGAACGGTTTAGACGGCTTGCCGTTGAAGGTTGGCAGCAGGGTCACGCCGTAGTTGATTTTGCTCTTGTCGATGTTGGTCCAGGCCCACGGACCGTTGATGGTCATCGCGGTTTCGCCTTTGTTGAACGCCGCTTCCGCGATGGAGTAGTCGGTATCCGCGTTCATGTGTTTGTTCTTGATCAGGTCAACCAGGAAGGTCAGGCCCGCTTTCGCGCCCGCGTTGTCCACGCCCACGTCCTTCACGTCATATTTGCCGTTTTCAAACTTGAACGCGTAGCCGCCGTCGGCAGCAATCAGCGGCCAGGTGAAGTACGGCTCTTGCAGGTTGAACATCAGGGCGGATTTACCTTTCGCCTTGAGCTCTTTATCCAGGGCAGGGATCTCTTCCCAGGTTTTCGGTGGGTTTGGCACCAGGTCTTTGTTGTAAATCAGTGACAGGGCTTCAACCGCGATTGGGTAAGCGATCAGCTTGCCGTTATAGCGCACGGCGTCCCAGGTGAACGGGAACAGTTTGTCCTGGAAGGCTTTATCTGGCGTGACTTCAGCCAGCAGGCCAGACTGCGCGTAGCCCCCAAAACGGTCATGCGCCCAGAAGATAATGTCCGGACCGTCGCCCGTGGCCGCAACCTGCGGGAACTTCTCTTCCAGCTTGTCCGGGTGCTCTACGGTCACTTTGATACCGGTGTCTTTCTCGAATTTTTTGCCCACTTCGGCCAGGCCGTTATAGCCCTTGTCGCCGTTAATCCAGATAACCAGCTTACCCTCTTCAATTTTGGCGAGAGCCGGTGCGGAAATCATCATTGCTGCGAGGGCGGACAATGCGAAAACGCGTGCGCCAGTCTTGATCTTCATATCTGCCATCCTTTATTGGTGATGTGCTCGTGGATACATAAGGTGGTTCAACGTGACTCAGTCTCCTTATTTGACATCCTCTTTCCATCCTCCCAGTCCCTACGCCCCACCCCCCGTTTGTGTGATCCCTGTAACATAAATTTAAGTTATGAGTGCTGGCGCACATAAAAACCCACTGAATTTTGCAGGCCGCTTCACGATTTTCGCCTCAGCCCCTCCGCTGCGGTCGCAGAGCCTGCTCTCTCATCCTCCCGCCTCCTCCCCCACAAAAAAGCCGGGGGGTGGAGGATTCACGAAAGTAATGGAACACGCATAGTGAACTTATCTTGAATGTTTCTGTCGGTGACAGGTTGTAACGAAGGGAGAAGGGCATGGCGAGCGTACAGCTGCGTAATGTAACGAAAGCCTGGGGCGACGTAGTGGTGTCAAAAGACATCAATCTGGACATCCACGAAGGTGAGTTTGTGGTGTTCGTGGGTCCATCAGGCTGTGGTAAATCGACTCTGCTGCGTATGATTGCCGGTCTTGAAACCATCACCAGTGGCGATCTGTTTATTGGTGATACCCGAATGAACGACATCCCGCCTGCCGAACGTGGCGTAGGCATGGTGTTCCAGTCTTATGCGCTTTATCCGCATCTTTCCGTTGCCGAGAACATGTCCTTTGGCCTGAAGCTGGCCGGCGCGAAAAAAGAGATTATTAACCAGCGCGTCACTCAGGTGGCGGAAGTGCTCCAGCTGGCGCACCTGCTGGAGCGTAAGCCGAAAGCGCTTTCCGGCGGTCAGCGTCAGCGCGTGGCGATTGGCCGTACGCTGGTGGCCGAGCCGCGCGTCTTCCTGCTCGATGAACCTCTCTCTAACCTGGATGCCGCCCTGCGCGTCCAGATGCGTATTGAAATCTCCCGTCTGCACAAGCGCCTTGGCCGCACGATGATTTACGTCACCCACGATCAGGTCGAAGCGATGACGCTGGCCGACAAAATCGTGGTGCTGGACGCCGGTCGCGTGGCGCAGGTGGGCAAACCGCTGGAGCTGTATCACTACCCGGCAGACCGCTTTGTAGCGGGCTTCATTGGCTCGCCAAAGATGAACTTCCTGCCCGTCAAAGTGACCGCGACGGCGATTGAACAGGTACAGGTGGAGCTGCCAAACCGTCAGCAGGTCTGGCTGCCGGTCGACAGCGCCAACGTACAGGTGGGGGCCAATATGTCCCTCGGTATCCGTCCTGAGCATCTACTGCCAAGCCACATTGCGGATGTGACGCTGGAAGGTGAAGTTCAGGTCGTCGAACAGCTTGGTCACGAAACACAGATTCATATCCAGATCCCCGCCATCCGTCAGAACCTGGTCTACCGCCAGAATGACGTGGTGTTGGTAGAAGAGGGTGCCACATTCGCTATCGGTTTGCCGCCAGAGCGTTGCCATCTGTTCCGTGAGGATGGCACAGCATGTCGTCGGCTGCACAAAGAGCCAGGCGTTTAAGCATTCCAATTACAAAGAAAAGCAATGATCTCAGGAGATAGAATAATGATTACTCTGCGCAAACTTCCTTTGGCAGTTGCCGTCGCAGCGGGCGTAATGTCTGCTCAGGCACTGGCTGTGGATTTCCATGGTTATGCTCGTTCTGGTATCGGCTGGACGGGTAGTGGCGGCGAACAACAATGTTTCCAGGCAACAGGTGCACAAAGTAAATACCGTCTTGGTAACGAATGTGAAACCTACGCCGAGCTGAAGCTGGGCCAGGAAGTGTGGAAAGAAGGCGACAAGAGCTTCTATTTCGACACCAACGTAGCGTACTCCGTGGCACAGCAGAATGACTGGGAAGGTACCGATCCGGCGTTCCGTGAAGCTAACGTGCAGGGTAAAAACCTGATTGAATGGCTGCCAGGCTCTACCATTTGGGCCGGTAAGCGCTTCTATCAGCGTCATGACGTACACATGATCGACTTCTACTACTGGGATATTTCTGGTCCCGGTGCAGGTATTGAAAACATCGATCTGGGCTTTGGTAAGCTCTCTCTGGCAGCGACACGTTCCCAGGAAGCAGGCGGTTCAACCTCTTTCAGCAGCAATCATATTTACGATCAAACCAAAGATACGGCAAACGACGTGTTTGACGTGCGTCTGGCTGGTCTAGAAACCAACCCGGACGGCGTGCTGGAACTGGGTGTTGATTATGGTCGTGCGAACACCACTGATGACTATCAGTTAGCGAACGGCGCATCTAAAGATGGCTGGATGTTCACCGCTGAGCATACCCAGAGCATGCTGAAAGGCTACAACAAGTTTGTGCTGCAATATGGCACCGATGCGATGACCACGCAGGGTAAAGGTATTCCTCAGGGCTCCTTCAACGATGCCTTCGACAGTAATATCAACAACAACGGCAGCCTGTGGCGCGTGCTGGACCACGGTGCAATCTCCCTGGCCGACAAGTGGGACCTGATGTATGTGGGTATGTACCAGAACGTCGATCTGGATAACAACCTGGGGACTGAATGGTACACCGTGGGCGTGCGCCCGATGTACAAATGGACGCCGATCATGAGCACCCTGCTGGAAGTGGGCTACGACAATGTCAAATCTCAGCAAACCGGCGATCGCAACAGCCAGTACAAAATCACCCTGGCGCAACAGTGGCAGGCTGGCGACAGCATTTGGTCTCGTCCGGCTATCCGTGTCTTCGCTACCTACGCGAAGTGGGATGAAAAATGGGGCTACGCGAAAAACGGTAACGGTGATGTCACCCGCTACGCGATTGCTGATTCCACCGGCAACGGTCAGTTCTCTAACAGCCGCGGTGATGACGACGAGTTCTCCTTCGGCGCCCAGATGGAAATCTGGTGGTAACCGCATCCTGATCTGAAAATGTAACTTGAGGGGCGAGAGCCCCTCAATTCCTGAGGTACTGCGCGCTATTGCCTGGCCACCGCAGTGCTTACGATTTCTGAGGTGATAACAATGAAAATGAAGAAAAATCTCGTCGCGCTGTGCCTTTCAGTGGGGCTGCTGGCCGCTGTGCCTGGCGTTACGCTCGCTGACGTCAATTATGTACCGCAGAATACCAGCGCTGCGCCTGCCATTCCGACCGCCGCCCTACAGCAATTAACCTGGACGCCGGTGGATCAGTCCAAAACACAGAGCACCCAACTTTCAACTGGTGGCCAACAGCTCAACGTGGCTGGTATTAGCGGTCCGGTTGCGGCCTATAGCGTACCGGCTAATATCGGTGAGATAACGCTGACCTTATCCAGCGAAGTCAATAAACAAACCAGCGTTTTTGCGCCGAACGTGTTGATCCTCGATCAGAACATGACGCCGTCTGCCTATTTTCCCAGCAGCTATTTCACCTATCAGGAGCCGGGCGTAATGAGTGCGGACCGCCTGGAAGGGGTGATTCGTCTGACACCCGCGCTCGGACAGCAAAAGCTCTATGTGCTGGTCTTCACCACCGATAAAGATTTACAGCAAACCACCACTCTGCTCGATCCGGCAAAAGCCTATGCCAAAGGGGTCGGCAACGCCATTCCCGATATTCCCGATCCGATTGCGCGCCATACTACCGATGGCTTGCTGAAGCTGAAGGTAAAAACCAACAGCAGCTCCAGCGTACTGGTAGGGCCGCTGTTTGGCTCTTCAGGTCCTGGCCCGGTCACCGTAGGTAATACCGCAGCAGCGGCAACCACCTACACCGCAGCGCCTGCCGCAGCCCCGGCTCCGACGAAAAAAGCCGAGCCGGTGCTTAACGATACTGAAACGTACTTTAACAACGCCATCAAGCAGGCGGTCAAAAACGGCGATGTCGACAAAGCGCTGAAGCTGCTTGATGAAGCCGAGCGTTTAGGTTCAACCACTGCCCGTTCCACCTTTATCAGCAGTGTAAAAGGCAAGGGGTAACCGTCTCCCCACAGTGCTGATTTTGTCAGTAGTTTAGTGCGCCTTAACGGGCGCACTTTTTTTGGCTTAGTTGCATCATTGTTGCGATAGTGATCGCTAAATTTGGTTTGCTCGTCCTCATTTCGCCAATCTGCGATACAATGCCTTTACGTTATGTATCGGAGAGTCTGGCATGTCACACCCCGCGCTAACGCAGCTGCGTGCGCTACGCTATTTCGACCAAATACCCGCGCTTGACCCGGAGCAGCTTGACTGGCTGCTGCTGGAAGATTCCATGACAAAACGTTTTGAGCAACAGGGTAAAACGGTCACGGTGACGATGATCCAGGAAGGATTTGTCTCGCCTGAGGAGATTGCCAGCGAGTTGCCGCTCCTGCCGCAAGAAGAACGCTACTGGCTGCGTGAAATTTTACTGTGTGCGGATGGCGAGCCGTGGCTTGCCGGGCGAACGGTGGTTCCCGAGTCTACACTTTCCGGGCCGGAGCTGGCACTGCAACGCCTCGGCAAAACGCCGCTTGGGCGATATCTGTTCACCTCGTCTGAACTAACCCGTGATTTTATTGAAATTGGTTGCGATGCCGATTTATGGGGGCGCCGTTCCCGCCTTCGTTTGAGTGGCAAGCCGTTAATACTGACGGAACTCTTTTTGCCTGCATCGCCGTTGTACTAAGAGGGAGAGAAAATGGAGTGGAGTCTGACGCAGAATAAGCTGCTGGCCTATCACCGCTTAATGCGTACCGATAAACCGATTGGCGCGCTGCTGCTGCTGTGGCCGACCTTATGGGCGCTGTGGGTTGCCACGCCGGGCATACCGCCGCTGTGGATCCTGGCGGTGTTTGTGGCGGGCGTCTGGCTGATGCGCGCTGCGGGCTGCGTGGTAAACGACTATGCTGACCGAAAATTTGATGGGCATGTTAAGCGCACCGCGAATCGTCCTCTGCCGAGCGGTCAGGTGACCGGGAAAGAGGCGCGCATCCTGTTTGTCGTGCTGGTGCTTCTCTCTTTCATGCTGGTGTTAACGCTTAACACCATGACTATTCTGCTGTCCGTTGCGGCTCTGGCGTTGGCCTGGGTCTACCCGTTTATGAAGCGATACACCCATCTGCCGCAGGTGGTATTGGGTGCGGCATTTGGCTGGTCGATCCCCATGGCATTTGCTGCGGTCAGCGAGTCTGTTCCGCTCAGCTGCTGGCTGATGTTCCTGGCAAATATTCTGTGGGCCGTTGCGTACGACACCCAGTACGCGATGGTCGATCGCGATGACGATCTCAAGATCGGCGTTAAATCGACGGCGATCCTGTTTGGCCGTCACGACAAACTGATCATCGGCATATTGCAGGTGGCGGTGCTGGCGCTGATGGTGGCGATTGGTCGCCTGAACGGGCTGAACTGGGAGTTTTACTGGTCCGTGCTGGTGGCGGGGCTGCTGTTTGCGTATCAGCAGAAGCTGATCGTGAAGCGCGAGCGTGAAGCCTGCTTTAAAGCGTTTCTGAATAACAACTACGTCGGGCTGGTGCTGTTTATGGGGCTGGCGATGAGTTACTGGTCATAAAAAAGCCGGGTGGCGGCTTCGCCTTACCCGGCCTACGATTTAGCAGAACATGTAGGCCGGGTAAGCGTTAGCGCCACCCGGCTTTAACATCATTCGCCCTGCGTCGAACTCTCAATCGTCAGACGCACATCCGAGGTAATCAGTTCTGCCAGCATCTGGTAAACCTTTATCGTCTCTTCCGGCTCGGCATCGCCCGTATCGCTAATATACCCTTCGTCGCGCAGCGTCAGCACCAGGGAGCTGAATACCGCTTTGTCGAAGAATTCCGGAGCGTTAATGCCGTGCAGAACGGAGAGGCGCTGAGCCAGCGTCCGGCTCTCTTTTTCCAGCGTACCGCGGTTGATTGACGGATTTGCACTTAACAACCAGAAGGTGATGGCGTAGCGCTGCAACGTCTCACGCGCGCCGGATGCCAGTAGCTGCAAGGTACGAGAACGTGACGGATTGATATGCAGTTCATCATCACTGATGGTAATCAGCCCCTGACGATGCATTGCTGCGGTCATTTTATCGAGCTCTGCCGCCAGCTCATCTTCACTCCAGCGCAGGAACAGCTCCGCTTTCAGCATCGGATAGATGGTCTGAATATGGCGCAGCAACTCCTGACGCGAAATGCGGCGGTGCTGGGTAATGATGGCGGCCATCAGCGACGGCAACATCAGCATATGCGTGATGTTGTTACGGTAGTAGGTCATCAGCACGGCCTGCTCGCGCGGCAGAATGATGATGTCACCGATGGTATCTTTCTCCACTTCGAACTTGTTCATCTGCAACGCGTGATCGATAAGCTCACTGGCGGTAGCAGACGGTACGGTCGAATCCACGGAGTACGGCACGTTACGCATGATATCGAGGTAGCAATCAATCTGCTCGGTCAGCTGCTCGCGGGTCAGTGAACGCTGGCGAGAAGCCAGAAGCGCGGTACAGCACAGGTTCATGGCATTCGCCGCACCGGCATTATTGATGCGTACCATCAGTTCGGATGCGATGCCGTTGACCGTCGGCGTCAGCCAGGCCGGACGCACCGCTTCGATAGGATCGATAGATTCGCGCCACTCCGGAACATGATGGTTCAGATACGTCATCAGCGGCAGGGGCTCGCCAAAGTTCACGTAGCCCTGACCGAGGTTGCGCAATTTGCTCAGCCCACGCAGCATCTGCGGCAGACTCTCTTTCTCTTTGGTCGCACCGCGCAGCTCTTTCGCATAGGTACCCACTTCCATCACGTGTTCATAGCCGATGTAGATAGGCACCAGCGTGATAGGACGCGTACCGCCGCGCAGCATCGCCTGAATGGTCATCGACAGCGTGCCGGTCTTCGGATCGAGCAGGCGGCCCGTACGGGAGCGCCCGCCCTCCACGAAGTACTCAACGGAATAGCCGCGGCTAAACAGTTCGCCAAGGTATTCACGGAACACGGTGGAGTAGAGCTTGTTGCCCTTGAAGGTACGACGAATGAAGAACGCCCCCAGACGGCGGAAAATCGGGCCTGCTGGCCAGAAGTTCAGGTTGATACCGGCGGCAATGTGTGGCGGCACCAGCCCCTGGTGATAGAGCACGTAAGAGAGCAGCAGGTAGTCCATGTGGCTGCGGTGGCAGGGCACGTAGACAATCTCGTGGCCGTCGTGCGCGAGCTGACGCACGCGCTCGGCGTTGTGGACGTTAATCCCCTGGTAGAGGCGGTTCCACGTGAAGCCGAGGATACGGTCTGAGAGACGAATCATCTCGTAGGAGAAGTTCGCGGCGATCTCTTCCATCAGCGCGATCGCGTTCTGCTGCGCTTTCTCGTGTGAAATTTTCTTGCTGCGCGCTTCGTCTTCTACGGCACGGGCAATCGCTTTGGAAGCGAGCAGCTTGTTGAACAGATCCTGACGCGCCGGGAGACGTGGCCCAACGGCCGCCAGACGCTGACGTGCAAAGTGCATACGCGCAACGCGCGCCAGCTTTTGCGCAATGATCTTATCGGTGCCGTGTTCATCCGCCATGCGGCGCAGTGAAACGGAAGGCGAGAAGCGGACAAAGCTGTCGCGTCCCAGCCAGGAGACGGCGAAGAACTTCTGAATGCCGTTAAGCATACGCAGCGGCGGGTTCTCTTCCCCTTTTTCGCGTCCCGGACGACGACCAAACATCACCGACACCGGCACCATCTGTACGTCCAGATCGGGGTTGCTGCGGTGCAGATCGAGGTAATCATGGAACAGCTTAATGGACTCTTCTTTCGGCGTGTAATAGGTGAACACGCGCGGCCCGCCATGGATGAACACGTAGCGCGGCAGCAGCGTACCGTCGACTTCCAGGGGTTCAAGCGGGTCAGGTAAATCGTGCGCCAGACATTGAGCGCGAAGCGTAAGCAGGTCTGCCTTAGAGTTATAAGGCAAAACGTACATAATAGGGCGTGACGTATCGAGCCCTAATTCCAGCGCGGGTTCTGCTGGGATAGACTTACTTTTTACCAGTACGCTTAATGGTAAATTAAGTAATTTGTAGTAAATTCGTGGCCAGCCGGACATAAACGATGTAAAGCCTCTGGTTAATAATGCAATTGCGGCGCAAGGATAACAGAAAGCGCGCAAAATTTCTGTTGTTACCCGTCATACTTCAGGTTGCAGCAAAACGCGCTGAAGCTTTAGTTACTGACGCTATTTCTCATAAAAGGTTCTTTAGATGGCCAATAATACCACTGGGTTAACCCGAATCATTAAAGCTGCCGGTTATTCATGGAAAGGCTTTCGCGCCGCATGGGTTAATGAAGCCGCCTTCCGCCAGGAAGCGGTTGCCGCGATCGTTGCAGTTATCATCGCCTGCTTCCTTGATGTTGATGCTATCACCCGCGTGCTTCTCATCGGTTCTGTCCTTCTGGTGATGATAGTGGAAATTCTTAATAGCGCTATTGAGGCCGTTGTTGACCGGATAGGGTCGGAATTCCATGAACTGTCTGGCCGGGCGAAAGACATGGGTTCCGCTGCCGTGCTGCTGTCGATTATCACCGCGGCGATCACCTGGGTCACGCTGCTTTGGTCACATTTCCGATGAGCCTCGAGGAATAATTAAGTCCCTGGTTTTTTGTGCAGTTTTTGGTTCCAAAATCGCCTTTGACTGTATATACTCACAGCATAACTGTATATACACCCAGGGGGCGGTATGAAAGCGTTAACGACCAGGCAGCAAGAGGTGTTTGATCTCATTCGGGATCATATCGGCCAGACGGGTATGCCACCCACGCGTGCAGAAATTGCACAGCGTCTGGGCTTCCGTTCTCCTAATGCTGCCGAAGAGCACCTTAAAGCGCTGGCGCGTAAGGGCGTGATTGAGATTGTTTCCGGTGCCTCACGCGGTATTCGTCTGTTGGTGGAAGAAGAGACCGGTATTCCGCTGGTGGGCCGCGTTGCCGCAGGTGAACCCCTGCTGGCACAGCAGCATATTGAAGGGCACTATCAGGTTGACCCAGGCATGTTCAAGCCGAGCGCCGATTTCCTGCTGCGCGTTAGCGGAATGTCCATGAAAGATATCGGCATTCTGGATGGCGATCTGCTTGCGGTACACAAAACGCAGGACGTGCGTAACGGGCAAGTCGTGGTAGCGCGCATTGATGATGAAGTGACGGTTAAGCGCCTGAAAAAACAAGGTAATACCGTTCAGCTTCTGCCAGAAAACAACGAATTCTCCCCAATTGTGGTGGACCTCCGCGAGCAGAGCTTCTCCATTGAAGGCCTGGCGGTAGGCGTTATCCGCAACGGTGAATGGCTGTAATCTCTTCCTGACAGGCTGTAGCTCCTCTACAGCCTGGCCTATTTTCTGATTCCGGTAATTTCCATGGCATTGCTAACTTCTGCCGATAAGGCGTTGTGGCGTCTTGCGCTACCGATGATTTTTTCCAATATTACCGTTCCCCTGCTGGGGCTGGTGGACACGGCGGTAATCGGGCATCTGGATTCGCCGATTTATCTGGGCGGCGTCGCGATCGGCGCAACGGCGACCAGCTTCCTCTTTATGCTGCTTCTCTTTTTACGCATGAGTACAACAGGCCTGACGGCCCAGGCGTATGGTGCAAAAGATCCCCTGCGTCTGGCGCGTGCGCTGGTTCAGCCGCTCATGCTGGCGTTCGGTGCCGGCGCGTTAATCGTCCTGTTGCGTACGCCGCTCATTGATCTGGCGCTCCATATTGTGGGCGGCAGTGATGCCGTGCTGGAGCAGGCCCGGCGCTTCCTCGAAATTCGCTGGCTCAGCGCGCCCGCTTCACTGGCAAACCTGGTCCTCCTGGGCTGGTTACTGGGCGTGCAGTACGCCCGCGCGCCGGTGATCCTGCTGGTGGTGGGCAACCTGCTTAACATTGTGCTCGATCTCTGGCTGGTAATGGGACTGCACATGAACGTTCGCGGCGCGGCGCTGGCCACGGCGATTGCTGAATACGGTACGCTGCTGATCGGTTTGTGGATGGTCTGGCGCGTGCTGACGATGCGCGGCATCACCCTCGATCTTCTGAAAACGGCCTGGCGCGGCAATATGCGTAAGCTGCTGGCGCTTAATCGCGACATCATGCTGCGCTCGCTCCTGCTGCAACTCTGCTTTGGTGCATTAACTGTTTTTGGTGCGCGGCTTGGGCCAGAAATCGTCGCGGTCAACGCAGTGCTCATGACCTTACTGACCTTTACCGCTTACGCGCTGGATGGTTTTGCTTACGCCGTGGAGGCGCATTCCGGGCAGGCATACGGCGCGCGTGAAAGCGGCCAGCTACGCGAGGTGTGGCGGGCTGCCTGCCGTCAGGCGGGTCTGGTGGCGCTGATCTTTGCCCTGGTTTACGCCTGTTTTGGTGGGCATATTGTCGCGCTACTTACCTCGCTGCCCGCGCTTCAGGCGCTTGCCGATCGCTACATCCTCTGGCAGGTGGTATTACCGGTGGTGGGCGTGTGGTGCTATCTGCTGGACGGCATGTTTATTGGTGCCACGCGAGGGGCGGAGATGCGCAACAGCATGGCCGTCGCGGCGGCGGGCTTCGGCCTTACGCTGCTGTCCGTGCCGTATCTTGGCAATCATGGCCTGTGGCTGGCGCTGGCGGTTTTTCTCTCATTGCGTGGCCTTTCGCTGGCCGTTATCTGGCATCGTCACTGGCGAAACAATACCTGGTTTCCTGCCCGACACGATATGTCGTAGCGGTTAAAGATTCCGAATATAAAAATAACTTCCGAATCCTTAACTACAATAATAATCACGTCCAGCAGAAAAGAACGAAGCGGACGATACTCATAGACGCTTAACACGAGGACACGATTATGAATAAAGACGAAATCGGCGGCAACTGGAAGCAATTCAAAGGTAAAGCGAAAGAACAGTGGGGTAAGCTGACGGATGACGATATGACCGTCATTGAAGGTAAGCGCGATCAGCTGGTAGGTAAAATCCAGGAGCGCTACGGTTACGAAAAAGATCAGGCGGAAAACGAAGTCAAAGACTGGGAAACCCGTAACGACTACCGCTGGTAACCGACACTATCCCCAAGGGCGGCCATGAGCCGCCTTTTCTTTGGCCTTAACGCGGCTTTTTCTTCACCAGAATCGAGTGATCGTGCTGACAGGCATCCTGATGGCGGCATGACTCCACCTCTACGCAGGCAGAACATAAACCGTGTGCTTCGATTACGTTATGGCGCAGGGCAAAGCCCATTCTGGCCGCCAGCGTATGCATAATATCTTCCACTCCTTCCGCACACTCCTCCTTCACCACGCCACAGCGATCGCAGATAAACATGGCAGACGTGTGGGTCGGCTGGTCAAAAAGATGGCACAACACATAGCTGTTTGTTGACTCCACCTTATGCACAAACCCTTGTTCCAGCAGAAAATCCAGCGCCCGATAGACGGTTGGCGGTTTTGCCTGCGGCTCGCTTTCACGTAACAGGTCGAGCAGATCGTAGGCGCTGATGGCACCCTGTTGCAGGCTCATCAGACGCAGGACCTCAAGGCGCTGTGGGGTCAGGCGCACATTGCGTTGCGCGCACAGCTTTTCAGCTTGCGCTAACAGCTCTTTTGTGGACTTGTCCATCGGGCACCTCGGATGTGATAAGGGTTCAAACCCTCACTTTATCATGTTCTGGTAAAAACACCGAGATCCGCCAGGCTGTGCTATACCTGACGCATCGCAAACCGGGAGATCGCGCAATGAAAAGACCTGACTGTATTCGGCACTGGCGGGACGTGGAAGGTGCCGATGACGCCACTTATCCTGACAGCAACGAACGTTTCTCAATTGGCGCGCCGCTGGCCCGCAAGCTGGGTCTCGGCCGCATTGGTATTCACCATGAACGGCTGCCGCCCGGACGCCGTACGTCTTATCCGCATGCGGAAAGTGATGAAGAAGAGTTTGTATACGTTCTGGAGGGTTATCCTGAGGCCTGGATCAATGGCTATCTGTGGAAGCTCGAACCTGGCGACAGCGTCGGGTTTCCTGCCGGCACGGGTGTGTGCCATACCTTTATCAACAATACCGAGGAAGAGGTGCGCTTACTGGTAGTGGGCGAGGCCAATAAAAAGCACAACCGCATCTACTATCCGCTTAATCCGGTTTATGCCGCAACGCGCGAAGACCGCTGGGTAGACCATCCGCCTCAGTTTTTTGGGCCGCACGATGGAAAACCTGGGCGAAAATAATTTCCTCTTCTATAAATATTGATGGTCGTCACACATTAGAACAGGCCGGGATGGAATTTAACTTAGGGAAATAGCGGGTCTTTTTGTACTTATTCACAGCAATAGTTCGTTCCTGTTTGGGTGATAACAGACAGGGTTAACTAATAACAAACTATTTACGAGCACACTGTGAAAAAACATTTTAAATTTTCGATGGTTAGCATCGCTGTCTCCTTTTTTATGGCAAATCAGGCGGGAGCAGCCAATACCTGGACGGAAGCGCGTAGCGACGCAATGGGTGGCACGGGCGTAGCGGCCGGAAGTTATGGCAGCGGCGCCTTGATCAACCCGGCGCTGCTGGCAAAGTCAAAACCTGAGGATGACGTGACGGTTATTTTGCCGTCCGTCGGCGTGCAGGTGACCGATGAGGACAATCTTCAGGACGAGATTGATACCATCAATGACAAAATCAATCGCTATCAGGACGTGGTGGATAGCCTGACGCCGATTGAAATCATCACCAACCCGTTAGGCTCAATCAACCAGTTCCAGGGCGCAGCGAAAGATCTCGCGGATGAGCTGGACTACCTGAAAGGCAAAACCGCGCACGCCACCGCAGGGGCGGGGATTGCCGTCAGCATTCCTAACGACGTGCTTTCAGTGGCCTTTATGGCGAAAGGCTATGCCCACGGGCGCGTGAGCACTTCTATCGACCAGCAGGATATTGATTATCTGCGTGGCATCCAGCGAAGCGACGCGGTGGCGGCCGGTGTGGCGCTTGACGCTGCGCTAAACGGTACCGATCAAATCACCAAAAACCTCAACTCGACGGCCTCTGGCCGGGCGGCGATTGTGTCCGACTACGGTATTGCGGTGGCCCGCCAGTTCGATCTTGGCGGCGTTCCGGTTTCCGTTGGCGTTACGCCAAAGCTGCAAAAAACCTGGCTCTATAACTACACCACCTCAATCTACGATTACGACAGTAATAAGTGGAACGACAGCCGCTACCGTACCGACGACACCGGCTTCAACGTCGATGCCGGTATTGCCGCTGATTTCGGTGAAAACTGGACGGTCGGCGTGAGCGGGCAAAACCTGATGTCCCGCGATATCGATACCAAAGATATCCGCATCCGCAACGGGCGCACGGGAGAGGTAGTGAGTTATAAAGACACCTACCAGATCCGCCCGCTGGTGACCGCCGGAGCGGCCTGGCATAACGATATGGTGACCCTGACCGCAGACGGCGACCTGACCGAGACCAAAGGCTTCAAAAGCGAAGATACATCCCAGTACGCTGGCATTGGTGCAGAAGTCACACCGCTGAGCTGGCTGGCGGTGCGCGCCGGTTATCGTGCGGACATGAAAGGTAACGACAGCAACGTCTTTACCGGCGGCCTCGGTTTTGCGCCGTTCAGCTCCGTTCATGTTGACCTGATGGGGCTTTATGGCGAAGACGAGACCTGGGGCGCAGGGGCGCAGTTGAGTATGACGTTCTAAAGTACACCGGAGGCGCTGCGCCTCCGGCTTTTCTTTGTGCTATAGTAGCGCCCCTTTTCCACCAGATGCTTAAAAGTTCGCCATGTCGTCAGAATTCCAGACCGCTTTCCCTGCACACCGTTTCTCCATCGCGCCGATGCTCGACTGGACGGACAGACACTGCCGCTATTTCCTGCGTCAGCTCTCCCGCCATACGCTGCTCTACACCGAAATGGTCACTACCGGCGCAATTATTCACGGCAAGGGAGACTATCTGGCGTACAGCGAAGAAGAGCATCCGGTTGCGCTGCAACTCGGTGGCAGCGATCCGGCTGCGCTGGCGCAGTGTGCGAAGCTGGCTGAAGCGCGCGGCTATGACGAGATTAACCTCAACGTCGGCTGCCCGTCCGACCGTGTGCAAAACGGTATGTTCGGCGCGTGCCTGATGGGTAATGCAAATCTGGTGGCGGACTGCATCAAAGCGATGCGCGACGTCGTCTCTATTCCGGTCACGGTAAAAACCCGTATTGGCATCGACGACCAGGACAGCTACGAATTTCTGTGTGATTTCATCAACACGGTGTCAGGGAAGGGCGAGTGCGAGATGTTTATCATCCACGCCCGTAAAGCCTGGCTCTCTGGCCTTAGCCCGAAAGAGAACCGCGAGATCCCGCCGCTGGACTACCCGCGCGTGTATCAGCTGAAGCGCGACTTCCCGCACCTGACTATGTCGATCAACGGCGGTATTACCTCGCTGGACGAGGCTAAAGCGCATCTCGAACATATGGATGGCGTGATGGTCGGACGCGAGGCGTATCAGAATCCGGGCATTCTGGCGACGGTCGACCGGGAAATTTTCGGCATTGAAGGTGCTGATACCGATCCGGTGGCTGTGGTGCGCGCTATGTATCCGTATATTGAGCGCGAACTGAGTAAGGGTACGTACCTGGGCCATATTACCCGCCATATGCTTGGCCTGTTCCAGGGCATTCCTGGCGCGCGCCAGTGGCGTCGTTACCTCAGCGAGAACGCGCATAAAGCCGGTGCGGACGTTGAGGTTCTGGAACACGCGCTGCGTCTGGTTGCGGATAAACGTTAAATTTCGCTAAAAGATGGTCAATTACACCACACCCTGCAAGAGATTGCGGGGCGTTTCGCTTTCAGAACAACGACTTACTTTTGGCACGTTTCTTGTAATGATCGCAGCATCATTCGGGAACTCGTGGGAGAGCACCATGCTGGAACTACTTTTTGTGATTGGCTTTTTTATCATGCTGATGGTCACGGGCGTGTCGCTGCTCGGTATTCTGGCTGCGCTCGTGGTGGCCACGGTGGTGATGTTTGTCGGCGGCTTATTTGCCCTGACAATTAAGCTCCTGCCGTGGTTACTTCTGGCGATTGCGGTGGTATGGGCGATACGGGCGATTAAATCACCAAAACTGCCCACTTATCAGCGTAATAACCGCTTCCGTTACTAAGGTATTGAGGGGTTCGTCACATACCTGCAACTTTTCCGGCAGCAATCCTTAGAACAGAATAGGATTTACTTATCGAATCTGTCACTATGGCTGCCGCTAAAGAATTCATCGAGCTGTACCCTACATACAGCCGAACTAAAAAAAGAAAGGGCTTCCCACGGGAAGCCCAATTTCTTTTTATGGCTCAGGGAATTAACAGGCTTGATCCCTGCGTTGCCCGGCTCTCCAGCACTTCATGCGCGCGTTGTGCATCGGTTAGCGCGAATTTCTGCGCATCCGCCACGTCTACTTTGATGACGCCGCTGGCAATCAGCGAGAACAGCTCATTGCTGGCTTCCTCAAGTTCTTCCCGGTTGGTGATGTAACCTTGCAGGGAAGGGCGTGTGACGTACAGCGACCCTTTCTGATTCAGAATGCCGAGATTGACGCCGGTGACAGCGCCAGAGGCGTTACCGAAGCTCACCATCAGCCCGCGACGTTGCAGGCAGTCCAGCGAAGACTCCCACGTGTCTTTCCCCACCGAGTCATACACGACGCGCACCTTTTTGCCGCCGGTGATCTCTTTGAGCCGCTCAACGATGCTCTCTTCCCGGTAGTTGATTACCTGCCAGGCGCCCGCGTCCAGCGCACGCTGTGCTTTTTGGGCGCTGCCCACGGTGCCGATCAGCTTCGCGCCCAGGGCCTTCGCCCACTGGCAGGCAATCAACCCCACGCCACCAGCAGCAGCATGGAACAGAAACTGCTCATCGGGCTTAATTTCATAGGTTTTGCGCAGCAGATAATAGACCGTCAGCCCTTTGAGGAATGAGGCGGCGGCCTGCTCGAAGCCAATCGCATTCGGCAGAAGCGCCGCTTTCTCGGCCGGAACATTGTGGACGGAGCTGTAAGCGCCCAGCGCAGACTGCGCGTACACCACGCGATCGCCTTCTTTGATGTGCTTGACCCCGCTACCCACTTTGCTGACGATACCGGCCGCCTCGGTGCCCAGCCCGCTCGGCATCGACGGA
This sequence comes from Enterobacter quasihormaechei, assembly GCF_004331385.1. Classification (GTDB taxonomy): domain Bacteria; phylum Pseudomonadota; class Gammaproteobacteria; order Enterobacterales; family Enterobacteriaceae; genus Enterobacter; species Enterobacter quasihormaechei. The sequence goes on along the minus strand of NZ_SJON01000020.1, from coordinate 49,722 downwards.
GGCGGATAGAGGCCGCCGCGAATATAGGTATCGATGTAGTTAATGCCAATCGCTTTGTTTTCAACCTGGATTTCATTTTCACCAGGCGCGGCGGGGGTGAACTCCACCGCGTTGAGTACGTCAGGGCCACCATGCTTGTGAAATTCAATACGTGTTGCCATGCTTCCTCCAGAATGTGGTAATCTTTCGACCCACTCTTTATCTCGGTAACTCCATTCACTATGGCAGGAAACAAACCCTTCAACAAACAGACTGAACCCCGTGAACGTGATTATCAGGTCGCCGGGTTAAAAGTCCCGCCGCACTCGATTGAAGCGGAACAGTCGGTGTTGGGCGGTTTAATGCTGGATAACGAACGCTGGGACGATGTTGCCGAGCGCGTCGTTGCAGAAGATTTCTATACCCGTCCGCACCGTCATATCTTCACGGAAATGGCGCGTTTGCAGGAGTCGGGCAGCCCGATTGACCTGATTACGCTCGCAGAATCGCTGGAGCGCCTGGGGCAGTTGGACAGCGTCGGCGGATTTGCCTATCTGGCAGAACTGTCAAAAAACACGCCAAGCGCCGCGAACATTAGCGCTTATGCTGACATCGTCCGCGAACGCGCCGTTGTCCGCGAGATGATTTCGGTGGCGAACGAGATCGCCGAGGCCGGTTTCGACCCGCAGGGCCGCACCAGCGAAGACCTGCTCGACCTGGCGGAATCCCGCGTCTTTAAAATCGCCGAAAGCCGAGCCAACAAAGACGAAGGCCCGAAAAATATCGCCGACGTGCTCGACGCCACCGTTGCGCGTATAGAGCAGCTTTTCCAGCAGCCGCACGATGGCGTGACGGGGGTGAACACCGGCTATGACGATCTCAACAAAAAAACGGCGGGTCTTCAGCCATCGGATTTGATTATCGTCGCGGCGCGTCCGTCGATGGGTAAAACGACATTTGCGATGAACCTCGTCGAAAACGCGGCGATGTTGCAGGATAAGCCGGTGCTTATCTTTAGTCTTGAGATGCCCTCAGAACAGATTATGATGCGTTCTCTGGCATCCCTGTCGCGCGTGGATCAGACCCGCATCCGTACCGGCCAGCTGGACGACGAGGACTGGGCGCGTATCTCCGGCACCATGGGCATTTTGCTGGAAAAACGGAACATCTACATCGATGACTCCTCCGGCCTGACGCCGACGGAAGTGCGCTCCCGCGCGCGCCGCATCGCCCGTGAACACGGCGGCATCGGCCTTATCATGATCGACTACCTTCAGCTGATGCGCGTCCCGTCGCTCTCCGACAACCGTACGCTGGAGATCGCCGAGATTTCCCGCTCGCTCAAGGCGTTAGCTAAAGAGCTGCACGTTCCGGTGGTGGCGCTGTCGCAGCTTAACCGCTCCCTGGAACAGCGTGCAGACAAACGCCCGGTCAACTCCGACCTGCGTGAATCCGGCTCCATTGAGCAGGATGCTGACTTAATCATGTTCATCTACCGTGATGAGGTCTATCACGAGAACAGCGACCTGAAAGGGATCGCCGAAATTATTATTGGTAAGCAACGTAACGGCCCCATCGGTACGGTGCGTCTCACCTTTAACGGCCAGTGGTCGCGTTTCGACAACTATGCCGGTCCTCAATATGATGATGAGTAATTTCTAAGGAATTCAAATGCAAGCGGCAACTGTTGTGATTAACCGCCGCGCTCTGCGACACAACCTGCAACGTCTGCGAGAACTGGCGCCCGCCAGCAAGCTCGTTGCAGTCGTGAAAGCGAACGCTTACGGACACGGTCTTCTTGAGACCGCGCGAACGCTCCCCGATGCCGACGCCTTTGGTGTCGCCCGTCTCGAAGAAGCCCTTCGCCTGCGCGAAGGCGGCATTACGCAACCGATTCTGCTTCTTGAAGGCTTTTTTGAAGCCTCGGATCTGCCGACCCTTGCAGACCAGCAGCTGCACACGGCGGTCCATAACGAAGAACAGCTGGCCGCGCTGGAAACGACTGAACTGAGCGAGCCGGTCACCGTCTGGATGAAGCTCGATACGGGCATGCACCGTCTGGGCGTGCGCCCGGAAAACGCCGAGGCGTTTTATCAGCGTTTGTGCCAGTGCAAAAATGTGCGCCAGCCGGTGAACATCGTCAGCCATTTTGCCCGTGCTGACGAGCCCGAGTGCGGGGCAACCGAACAGCAGCTCGATATCTTCAACACCTTCTGCGAAGGCAAGCCGGGAATGCGCTCCATTGCCGCGTCCGGCGGCATTCTGCTGTGGCCGCAGTCCCACTTCGACTGGGCGCGTCCGGGCATTATCCTGTATGGCGTTTCCCCGCTTGAGAACAAACCCTGGGGACCGGACCTCGGCTTTAAGCCGGTGATGTCGCTGGTTTCAAAGCTGATTGCCGTGCGTGAGCACAAAGCAGGCGAGCCGGTAGGTTACGGCGGCACCTGGACCAGCGAGCGCGACACGCGTCTTGGCGTGGTGGCGATGGGCTACGGCGACGGCTATCCCCGCGCCGCACCAACGGGCACACCGGTGCTGGTTAATGGCCGCGAAGTGAAGATTGTCGGTCGCGTGGCGATGGACATGATTTGTGTCGATCTGGGACCCGATGCGCAGGATAAAGCGGGCGACGATGCGGTGATGTGGGGTGAAGGGCTGCCCGTCGAGCGCATTGCTGAGATTACAAAAGTGAGTGCTTACGAACTTATTACGCGTCTGACGTCGCGGGTGGCGATGAAATACATCGATTAAGCTTTAACGGGATGCGATGCATCCCGCTTCTGTTAACATCCTCTCGATCTTCTCCTGCTTCCGGTTTATTGTTGAAAACCCTGCCTCATAATAATCCGGAGAACATCGCGTGTTTCAGAAAGTAGACGCCTACGCCGGCGACCCTATTCTCTCCTTGATGGAGCGTTTCAAAGAAGATCCTCGCAGCGATAAAGTGAACCTCAGCATTGGTCTTTATTACAACGAGGACGGCATCATTCCTCAACTGAAAGCCGTTGCCGAAGCCGAAGCGCGTCTTAACGCAACCCCGCACGGGGCTTCGCTTTATCTGCCGATGGAAGGGTTAAATACCTACCGTAATACCATTGCGCCGCTGCTGTTCGGTGCGGACCACGCGGTGCTCGCGCAAAAGCGCGTGGCGACTATCCAGACGCTGGGTGGCTCGGGTGCGCTGAAGGTAGGCGCAGATTTCCTGAAAAAGTATTTCCCGGATTCAGGCGTGTGGGTCAGCGACCCGACGTGGGAAAACCACGTGGCCATCTTTGAAGGCGCGGGCTTTAAGGTTGCGACCTATCCGTGGTTTGACAGCGAGACTAACGGCGTGCGCGTTGACGCGCTGCTGGAAAAACTGAACACCCTGCCGGCGCGCAGCATCGTGCTGCTGCACCCGTGCTGCCATAACCCGACCGGAGCCGATCTCACCAATCCACAGTGGGATGCCGTAATTGAGGTACTGAAGTCGCGTGACCTGATCCCGTTCCTCGACATCGCCTATCAGGGCTTTGGCGCGGGTATGGAGGAAGACGCCTACGCCATTCGCGCGATTGCCAGCGCGGGTCTGCCGGCGCTGGTCAGCAACTCTTTCTCAAAAATCTTCTCCCTTTACGGCGAGCGCGTCGGCGGTCTTTCCGTAGTGTGTGAAACCGCCGAAGCCGCAGGGCGCGTACTCGGCCAGCTGAAAGCGACGGTCCGCCGCATCTACTCCAGCCCGCCGAACTTTGGTGCGCAGGTGGTGGCGACCGTTCTGGGCGACGAACAGCTGAAAGCCACCTGGCTTGCGGAAGTGGAAGCGATGCGCAAGCGCATTCTGTCGATGCGTCAGGAGCTGGTTAACGTGCTGAAAGAGGCGGTGCCGGGGCAGAACTTCGACTATCTACTTAAGCAGCGCGGGATGTTTAGCTACACCGGACTGAGCGCTGCACAGGTCGATCGCCTGCGTGACGAGTTCGGCGTCTACCTGATCGCCAGCGGACGTATGTGCGTGGCGGGGCTAAATGCTGGCAACGTCCAGCGCGTGGCGCAGGCCTTTGCATCCGTAATGTAAGTATTCACTTACTTGCATGCATATGTAGGCCGGGTAAGGCGCAGCCGCCACCCGGCTTTTTTGTTCGCGCCGGTGCCAGTCATGTCCCGTCCACGCTTTGTGATCGTCTTCTTTTTATTCAGCTTCATAACTAAAAACTCCTTTCCTTCCCCTCCCGCTGGGGTTATGGTCGGATAGTTTTTTGACCATCCGCTCAAAATAAAACGATAACAAACTGAATATTCAGGGGAAAATATGCGCAAGATCACACTGGCGCTCAGCGCCGCCTGCTTATTGTTCTCGCTTAATAGTACCGTTGTTGCGCGGGCTTCTGCCCCGACGCCGCTTTACACCGGAACCACCGCCGCCATTCTTGCCGAACAGGCGCCCATTCACTGGGTTTCCGTGGCACAAATCGAAAACAGCCTGACGGGCCGCCCGCCCATGGCCGTGGGCTTCGACATTGACGATACCGTGCTCTTCTCCAGCCCCGGTTTCTGGCGCGGCAAAAAAACCTACTCACCGGACAGCGAAGCCTATCTGATAAAACCGGAATTCTGGGAAAAGATGAACAACGGCTGGGATGAGTTCAGTATCCCGAAAGAAGTTGCCCGCGCGCTGATCGCCATGCACGTTAAGCGCGGCGACAGCATTTACTTCGTGACCGGACGTAGCCAGACCAAAACGGAAACCGTCTCGAAAACGCTCCAGGATGATTTCCTGATCCCGGCCTCCAGCATGAACCCGGTCATTTTTGCCGGCGATCGTGAAGGGCAAAACACCAAAACCCAGTGGCTGGAAAAGAAAAACATCAAAGTGTTCTACGGGGATTCCGATAATGACATCACGGCGGCGCACGACGTGGGGGCCAGAGGCATCAGGGTGTTACGCGCCTCGAATTCCACCTACCGACCGCTGCCGATGGCCGGAAAATTTGGTGAAGAGGTGATCGTTAACTCCGAATACTGATGCGTTAACGGCGGGATGGGTGCTTTTTTAAGCAAATCTCGCCGCGCGGGTTTTACCTTTCGCTTTCTTGCTGCACACTTAGAAAGATTCACCTTTCATAATGGAGCAGCACATGTGGTATCAACAGACCCTGACCTTAAGCGCAAAATCACGCGGTTTTCACCTGGTGACGGACGAAGTCATTGGGCAAATCCGCGGCCTGTCGCGCGTCAAAACGGGTTTGCTGCATTTGCTGCTCCAGCACACGTCTGCTTCTCTCACGCTCAATGAAAATTGCGATCCCACCGTCCGGTCTGACATGGAGCGGCATTTTCTAAAAGCCGTCCCGGATAACGCCCCGTATGAACATGATTACGAAGGCGCAGATGATATGCCTTCGCATATCAAATCCTCTTTGCTGGGCGTCTCGCTGACGCTGCCGGTTCACAACGGACGGTTACTGCTGGGCACGTGGCAAGGGATCTGGCTGGGAGAACATCGCATTCACGGTGGTTCGCGTAAAATTATCGCAACGCTACAAGGGGAATAAAGATGACAATTTCGGAGATACTTCAGTACTGCATGAGCAAGCCGGGCGCGGAACAAAGCGTTCACAGCGACTGGAAAGCCACGCAGATCAAAGTGGGTGATGTTCTGTTTGCAATGGTGAAAGAGGTAGAGGAGCGGCCTGCGGCATCACTGAAAACCAGTCCGGAACTGGCCGATTTACTGCGCCAGCAGCACGATGATGTCAGGCCAAGTAAGCATCTTAACAAAGCGCACTGGAGTACGGTGTTTCTCGACGGCTCGCTGCCAGATTCGCAAATTTACTACCTGGTGGATGCGTCGTATCAACAGGCGGTGGAACTGCTGCCGGAAACGATCCGACAGCAGCTCTCCGTGTGACGATTACAGCAACGGTTTAAGGAAGCGCGCGGTGTGCGAGGCTTCGCACTCTGCAACGGTCTCTGGCGTACCGGAGACGAGAATTTCACCGCCGCCGCTGCCGCCTTCCGGGCCGAGATCGACAATCCAGTCCGCGGTTTTAATCACGTCCAGATTGTGCTCAATCACCACGATGGTGTTGCCCTGATCCCGCAGCTGGTGCAGCACGTCCAGCAGCTGCTGGATATCCGCAAAGTGCAGGCCGGTGGTCGGTTCATCCAGAATGTACAGCGTCTGGCCGGTGCCGCGTTTGGACAGCTCACGCGCCAGCTTCACGCGTTGCGCCTCACCGCCGGACAGGGTTGTTGCTGACTGCCCCAGGCGAATGTAGGTCAGGCCCACGTCCATCAGGGTTTGCAGCTTACGCGCCAGCGCAGGGACGGCGTCAAAGAACTCGCGCGCCTCTTCGATGGTCATATCCAGCACTTCGTGGATGGTCTTGCCTTTGTACTTAATTTCCAGCGTTTCGCGGTTATAGCGCTTGCCTTTGCACTGGTCGCACGGCACGTAGATATCCGGCAGGAAGTGCATCTCAACCTTGATCACGCCGTCGCCCTGGCACGCTTCACAGCGGCCGCCGCGCACGTTAAAGCTGAAGCGTCCTGGGGTATACCCGCGCGAACGCGCTTCCGGTACGCCGGCGAAGAGTTCACGTACGGGCGTGAAGACGCCGGTATAGGTCGCCGGGTTGGAACGCGGCGTACGGCCAATCGGGCTCTGGTCAATGTCGATAACCTTGTCGAAATGCTCGAGCCCCTGAATGTCGCGGTACGGTGCAGGCTCGGCCAGCGTCGCGCCGTTCAGCGCCGTCTGCGCAATCGGGAACAGCGTGTCGTTAATCAGCGTCGATTTACCGGAACCGGACACGCCGGTAATGCAGGTAAACAGCCCGACAGGCAGCGTCAGGGTGACGTCCTTCAGGTTGTTGCCGCGCGCCCCGGTCAGCTTCAGCACTTTTTCCGGGTTCGCCGCGACGCGCTGTTTTGGCACTTCAATCTTGCGCTTGCCGCTCATGTACTGGCCGGTCAGCGACTCGGGCACCGCCATAATGTCCTTCAGCGTCCCTTCCGCGACCACCTGACCGCCGTGCACGCCCGCGCCCGGGCCGATGTCGATCACGTGATCTGCGGCGCGAATGGCGTCTTCGTCGTGCTCCACCACGATCACCGTGTTGCCGAGGTTGCGCAGGTGAACCAGCGTGCCGAGCAGACGCTCGTTGTCGCGCTGGTGCAGGCCGATGGAGGGCTCATCGAGCACGTACATCACGCCGACTAAGCCCGCGCCAATCTGGCTCGCCAGACGGATACGCTGGGCTTCACCGCCGGAGAGCGTTTCCGCCGAGCGGGAAAGCGTCAGGTAGTTCAGGCCGACGTTCACGAGGAACTTGAGGCGGTCGCCGATCTCTTTCAGCACTTTTTCGGCAATTTTCGCGCGCTGGCCGGAAAGCTTCAGGTTGTTGAAGAAGTCCATCGCGTGGCCGATGCTCATGTCTGAGATGGTCGGCAGCGCCGTATTTTCAACAAACACGTGGCGCGCTTCGCGACGCAGACGCGTGCCCTCGCAGGTGGCGCAGGAGCGGTTGCTGATGAACTTCGCCAGCTCCTCGCGCACCGCGCTGGATTCGGTCTCTTTGTAGCGGCGCTCCATATTGTGCAGCACCCCTTCGAACGGGTGGCGACGCACGGAGGTATCGCCGCGATCGTTCATGTATTTGAACTCAATGTTCTCTTTACCGGAACCGAACAGGATCACTTTGTGCACGTTCGCGCTCAGGCTGGCCCACGGGGCTTCAACGTCGAACTTATAGTGCTCTGCCAGCGATTTCAGCATCTGGAAGTAGTAAAAATTACGCTTATCCCAGCCGCGAATGGCGCCGCCCGCCAGCGACAGCTCCGGATTCTGGATCACGCGGTCCGGATCGAAATACTGCTGAACGCCCAGGCCGTCACAGGTCGGACACGCGCCTGCCGGGTTGTTGAATGAGAACAGGCGCGGTTCCAGCTCGCGCATGCTGTAGCCGCAAATCGGGCAGGCAAAGTTGGCGGAGAAGAGCAGCTCTTCCGCTTTGGCGTCGTCCATATCGGAGACCACCGCCGTGCCGCCGGAGAGCTCCAGCGCCGTTTCAAAGGATTCCGCCAGACGCGTCGCCAGATCTTCACGCACCTTAAAGCGGTCAATCACCACTTCAATGGTGTGCTTCTTTTGCAGCTCCAGCTTTGGTGGATCCGACAGGTCACACACTTCACCGTCGATACGGGCGCGGATATAGCCCTGGCTTGCCAGGTTTTCCAGCGTTTTGGTGTGCTCACCCTTACGCTCTTTAATGATTGGCGCCAGCAGCATCAGGCGTTTGCCTTCCGGCTGCGACAGCACGTTATCCACCATCTGGCTGACGGTCTGGGCCGCCAGCGGGACGTCGTGGTCCGGGCAGCGCGGCTCGCCTACGCGCGCATACAGCAGGCGCAGGTAGTCGTGGATTTCGGTAATGGTACCGACCGTGGAGCGCGGGTTATGCGACGTGGATTTCTGCTCAATGGAGATAGCAGGGGATAACCCTTCAATGTGGTCGACATCCGGTTTTTCCATCAGCGACAGGAACTGACGCGCGTACGCCGAGAGCGATTCAACGTAACGACGCTGTCCTTCGGCATACAAGGTGTCGAAAGCCAGTGAGGATTTGCCAGACCCCGAAAGCCCGGTCACGACGATAAGTTTGTCGCGAGGGATTATGAGGTTGATATTCTTGAGATTGTGGGTGCGGGCGCCCCGAACTTCGATCTTATCCATTCACCTTTCCCGGTTGGAACACGGATTGCCTGATTTGTTTGAAGGACAAACGGCTGTCAGAAACGGCTAATTATGACACAAAATGACCTGTTTGAATATACAGTATTGGAATGCATTTTCTGATTCACTGTGTAACAATGTCGAGTCCGCGAGAGAACTCTGGAACATGCTACGCAACTATCAAAGTGTCGCATGGAAATGGTACACTCGCGCGTTTACACTATTAAGAAACGTAATCAGGAGACACGAACATGGCCAGCAGAGGCGTAAACAAGGTGATTCTCGTCGGTAATCTGGGCCAGGACCCGGAAGTACGCTACATGCCGAGTGGTGGCGCAGTTGCCAACATTACGCTGGCTACTTCCGAATCCTGGCGTGATAAAGCGACCGGTGAAATGAAAGAGCAGACCGAATGGCACCGCGTTGTGCTGTTTGGCAAACTGGCCGAAGTGGCCGGTGAGTATCTGCGTAAAGGCTCTCAGGTTTACATTGAAGGCCAGCTGCGTACCCGCAAATGGACTGACCAATCCGGTCAGGAAAAATACACCACAGAAGTGGTGGTGAACGTGGGCGGCACCATGCAGATGCTGGGTGGCCGTCAGGGCGGTGGCGCACCGGCAGGTGGCGGTCAGAACCAGCAGCAGGGCGGTTGGGGCCAGCCTCAGCAGCCTCAGGGCGGCAACCAGTTCAGCGGCGGCGCGCAGTCTCGTCCGCAGCAGCAGTCTGCTCCGGCACCGTCTAACGAACCGCCAATGGATTTCGACGACGACATCCCGTTCTGATATCCAGACGCGTAAAGCACAAAAAAAACCCAGACACCAGTCTGGGTTTTTTATTAACAGGCTATCAGGTAATCACCATCGGCCAGTCTGGTGGGGTATGGCTCATGGCTTCAACCATCACTACTTTGATGTTTTCCCAGACGGCGGCCATATCCACCAGCGTAATGCCGAGCAGACCTGTCGCGAACCAGCATGCGGCGCCCAATCCCAACAGGGTGCTAATTACAGCAAGACCTGCATAGTCGGACTTTCGGAACTGAATGTTTAACGTGCTGGCCAGGAACATCAAAACCGCGCTCAACAACGGCCAGCGCAGGAGCACCATGCTGGTGGTAATGGTTGCCATATAACCCATCCTCGACAAAACAGACGAACTGAAATGAAACAATGTTTCTCGTTACATAAGATATGTGAACTATATCACATTTGCTGTTTTATTCGCCAGTGTCTGCATGGAGTAAAAGTGGTTTTATAACTCAGGAAAATATATCGTCGATGCTCACGTCAGCGTCTGCGGTGAATTTTTATATTTAATTCATTCAGATAGCAAAACCTCTGCAAAACGCGATCGGCAGTTTAGCGTTTACAGCAGTCAGTCTGTCGATTAATGACCTGTGAAAGATAAAGGCGCGAGATGACTAACGACAGCATGCTGGCCGTGGTGAAGCTGACGTCGCAACGCAACGTGCCCTGGGGCAAGCCCCTCCTGAGTCAGCGTTGAGTCCGCTGACGAGCCGCGCATGGCTGAAGTGTGTCAGGGGCAACGGGATACTTCAGCCATACTGATGCGTGCCGATAAACCATTATATGACGCCAGACGTACGGGAAGAGGAAAATCGATTCTGGCATCTGATTATTTATAAATCAGCAGAAGAAAAAATAGCAGGCTATTTCAGTTAGGGAACTTTAACGCCCATCGCGAAGAATTATTCTTCTTATCGAAAACGAAACCAATACTTTTAGTTTGGCTTACGGGAGAATATTATCGGCATCACGAATTTTAGGATTTTTAATAGCAAAAGTCAGTTGCTAACTTCCTGTGATTCATGCAACGTAATCGCCTGTTTATCAAAGCAGCCGGCCTTCATTGCTACAGGCGTACATCATGCAGGGATACAGAGCGGGAAATGAATCGTAGCGCGCAGCGCAAGATGCTCAAAGTGGCAGGGATTATCATGGTAGTTATGCTGCCGGTGATGCTTGCGCTATGGTTTGCCCAGCTAAGAGCCGAGTCGGAAATCAGCTCCCAGCTGCGCACGTTCGCTGAACTGGCTTTAAACAAAACTGAACGGGTTATTCAACAGGTTGATCTGGCCCGGGAAGACGCGGAAAAATATCAGGGCAAAGTTTGTACGCCAGCGCATCGTCAATATATGTTGAACGTTTCCCGCGGTCGTCTTTTTGTTGCTGATTTAATATATGCTGAAGGTCAGAATTTTCTCTGTTCAACCATTTATACACCGGACCATCCTTACACCATCCCCGCGGCCAATTACACACGGAAACCTGACGTTTCCATCTATTATTTTCGCGATACGCCATTTTTTAATGGCTATAAAATGATATATGTGCAGCGCGGAAATTATGTCGTCGTGGTTAACCCGCTATCGTACAGTGAGGTGATGTCAGACGATCGTTCCCTGTCGTGGGGAGTATATGACACCGTCAGCAATGCATTCTTTTCCGTTAGCCAGAAAGCCAATATCCCTTTATTGCATTCGATGATTCGGCATGAGGAAACGACTTTTCAGCAGGATGACCGTTTTTATACGATCGTGAAATCCGGGCAGCGGCCCATTGCGGCCATCGTTTCAACGTCCAGTGCCCGTTTTTATGAAACGTTTTATCACCAGGCTACCCTGACGCTACCGTTGGGGATGATTTGCAGCATAATTATTCTGCTGGTGTGGTCGCGTACACACCGCGAATTCAATTCGCCTGGCCGTCTTCTGCGCCGGGCGCTGAATAATCGCCAGCTGTGCGTACATTATCAGCCCATTATTGATATTAAAAATAATCAGTGCGTGGGGGCGGAGGCGCTATTGCGCTGGCCTGGATTTAACGGGCAGGTCATGAGCCCGGCCGAATTTATTCCGCTGGCAGAAAAAGAGGGCATGATCGCGCGCATCACCGATTACGTCGTGGAGGAGGTGTTCAGCGATCTTGGGTATTTTCTTGCCGCTCATCCCGAGCTGTATGTCTCGATTAACCTGTCGGCTTCGGATTTCCACTCTTCGCGTCTTATCGCCCTGATCTCAGATAAAGCCCGCTTTTACTCGGTTCGCGCGCAGCAGATCAAAATAGAGGTGACGGAGCGGGGGTTTATCGACGTGCCAAAAACCACGCCGGTTATCCAGGCGTTTCGCCAGGCGGGCTATGAGGTGGCAATCGATGACTTCGGAACCGGCTACTCAAACCTGCATAATCTCTATTCCCTGAACGTCGATATTCTGAAAATCGATAAATCTTTTATCGATACCTTAGCCACTAACAGCACCAGTCACCTTATTGCTGAGCACATCATTGAGATGGCGCAAAGCCTGCGGTTGAAAACCATTGCGGAAGGGGTGGAGACCGCCGAGCAGGTCAGCTGGCTGTTGAAGCGAGGCGTGCAGTATTGTCAGGGATGGCACTTCGCGAAAGCGATGCCGCCCCAGGCATTTATGGCCTGGCAGCAGCAATCCTCGCGTTAACGCGCATTAATTAAGCTGGTGGCGGTAGTCGCTCGGCGTCCGGTCAAACTCGCGGCGGAAGACGCGGGAAAAGGTCTGCTGCGACACATAGCCCAGATCCATTGCGATATCAAAAATGGGCCGCTGCGTTGAGCGTAACGCCTGCGCCGCCAGCAGTAGCCTGCGCTGGCGAATGTAGTCACCCAGCGTTTGATGCATCACGGTGCGGAACATTCTCTGTAAATACCATTTCGAATAGCCCGACTTCTTCGCGACCACATCAATGTTCAACGGCTGGTCGATATGTTCATCAATCCATTCAATAAGCGTCTGAATAATTTGCTGATGCGACATAAGGTTGCCCCTCTGTAGATACAACTTTCTCGGTTGATTCGTCGTTTTCTCTGCGGGGGAGTATAATTCCTCAAGTTAACTTGAGGTAAAGAGGTTTTATGGAAAAGAGATTACCGCGCATCAAAGCGCTGTTAACCCCCGGTGAAGTAGCGAAGCGAAGCGGCGTGGCGGTGTCGGCGCTCCACTTCTATGAAAGCAAAGGGTTAATAAAAAGTATCCGTAACGCCGGAAACCAGCGGCGCTACACCCGCGACGTGCTCCGCTACGTGGCGATTATCAAAATTGCGCAACGTATCGGTATCCCCCTGGCCACCATCGGCGACGCGTTCGGCGTATTGCCGGAAGGGCACTCGCTGAGCGCGAAAGAGTGGAAGCAGCTATCGTCCCAGTGGCGTGAAGAGCTTGATCGTCGTATTCACACGCTGGTGGCCCTGCGCGATGAACTGGACGGCTGCATTGGCTGTGGGTGTTTATCACGTAGCGACTGTCCGCTGCGTAACCCGGGCGACAGGCTGGGCGAGCAGGGAACGGGGGCGCGTCTGTTGGAGGAGGATTGAGATTCTGCGGCCCCTTCGCGGGGTGGCGCTTTGCTTACCCGGCCTACAAGTCCGGGAATGTAGGCCGGGTAAGCGCAGCGCCACCCGGCAACAAGCATAAAGAACTAAAGCGCCACTAAGGGCGCTTTAGTTTTTTCCGGTCTTTGTCTTTCTCTCTATCCCGCTGGTTCACGGGAGGGTTTCCCCCGACATCAGTACCCCTCGTGTCGAGCTTGTGGAGGAGGTTCCGGTTTGTACTGACACTTTAATTTTATGTCTGGCCGCCGTTTTTGCCACCGCAGACGATCGGATTTTAGCCGAATTTTTTTCGTGAAGTTGTTCAGTTTTCTATAGTTAAAAAGTAGCAATCACCGGAGAACATCATGCTAACGGTCCACCACCTTAACCAGTCTCGTTCCCATCGCGTCCTCTGGGCGCTGGAGGAGCTGGGTCTGACGTACGACATCGTGCGCTACCAGCGCGAAAAAACCATGCTCGCGCCAGACTCGCTCAAAAAAGTGCATCCGCTGGGAAAATCCCCGGTACTCGAAGATAACGGACTGGTTCTGGCCGAATCAGGGGCGATTCTGGAATATCTTCAGGAAACGTACGATCCGGAATCACGATTCAAACCGTTAGATCCCGCCAGCAAGGTGCAGTACCGTTTCTGGCTGCATTACGCCGAAGGATCACTGATGCCGCTGCTGTTAATGAAGCTGGTGTTTAACAGCCTCGGCAAGCCTCCGGTACCGTTTGGCCTGCGCACGCTGGGCAAAGCGCTGGGGCAGGGAGTGCAGAAAGCATATCTCAACCGCCAGCTGGAAACGCACGCGCGCTTTATTGACGCGCATCTTGCCGAAAACCCTTGGTTTGCCGGCGACGCGCTGTCCATGGCGGATATCCAGATGAGTTTTCCGATCTTCGCCCTGCTGGCGCGGGGCGGCATCGACAATCTCAGCCACATAGCGGCATGGAAACAGAACGTGGAGGCGCGTCCGGGCTGGCAGACCACGCTGGAGAAAGGCGGCCCGCTGACCATTCCCGGCGAGGCGTGAAATGTAACGAAATTGCGCATGGACGATAACGTTTGCGCATCCTCTGCTTAATTCTTCATCGCCATGAGGTCATTTTAGCGAAAAACGAGAAAGTTCAGTTGAAAAGGGCGGGTATTAGGCTAGATAATCGTTTGCCTACATTTGACCACCCGTTTTGTAAGCGCGGAGCTAAACGTTTGCTTTTTTTGTGGCGCCCCTTTCGTCGCAAACGCAGCACAAGGATTTGATGTTTCGCTGGCAGTGGAGTCTCCACCACGCTTACGGACTTTCTATAAAATTTTCAGGGGATGTTTTCTATGTCTACGCCATCTGCGCGTACCGGCGGTTCACTTGACGCCATGTTTAAAATTTCTGCTCGCGGCAGCACCGTGCGCCAGGAAGTTGTTGCCGGTCTGACCACGTTTCTGGCGATGGTGTACTCCGTCATTGTGGTGCCGGGCATGCTCGGTAAAGCCGGCTTCCCGCCCGCGGCGGTCTTCGTTGCCACCTGTCTGGTCGCGGGCGTTGGCTCCATCGTGATGGGGCTGTGGGCGAACCTGCCACTGGCGATCGGCTGCGCCATCTCCCTGACCGCGTTTACCGCTTTCAGCCTGGTGCTGGGCCAGCAGATCAGCGTCCCCGTAGCGCTCGGCGCGGTGTTCCTGATGGGCGTGCTGTTCACCGTGATTTCTGCCACCGGCATCCGCAGCTGGATTTTGCGCAACCTGCCGCAGGGCGTGGCGCATGGCACCGGTATCGGTATTGGCCTGTTCCTGCTGCTGATTGCCGCCAACGGCGTGGGTCTGGTCATCAAGAATCCGCTGGACGGTCTGCCGGTTGCGCTGGGTAACTTTGCGAGCTTCCCGGTGATCATGTCGCTGGTGGGGCTGGCGGTGATTATCGGCCTGGAAAAACTGAAGGTGCCGGGCGGCATTCTGCTGACCATTATCTGCGTGTCCATCGTCGGGCTGATCTTCGACCCGACCGTTCACTTCTCCGGTATTTTCGCCATGCCGTCGCTGAGCGACGGCAACGGCAACTCCCTGATCGGCAGCCTGGATATCGTGGGCGCGCTGAACCCGGTGATTCTGCCAAGCGTGCTGGCGCTGGTGATGACGGCGGTGTTTGACGCCACCGGGACCATCCGCGCGGTGGCGGGGCAGGCTAACCTGCTGGATAAAGACGGCCAGATTATTGACGGTGGCAAAGCGCTGACCACCGACTCCCTGAGCAGCGTCTTCTCTGGTCTGGTGGGCGCGGCGCCTGCGGCGGTGTACATCGAATCCGCAGCGGGTACGGCAGCAGGCGGCAAAACCGGCCTGACGGCCATCACCGTTGGCGTGCTGTTCCTGCTGATCCTGTTCCTCTCTCCGCTCTCCTACCTGGTGCCTGCGTATGCGACCGCGCCAGCGCTGATGTACGTCGGCCTGCTGATGCTGAGCAACGTGGCGAAAATCGACTTCGCGGATTTTGTCGACGCCATGTCCGGCCTGATCACCGCAGTATTCATCGTGCTGACCTGTAACATCGTGACCGGCATCATGATCGGCTTCGCCTCGCTGGTAATTGGCCGCCTGGTCTCCGGTGAGTGGCGCAAGCTGAACATCGGCACCGTGGTGATCGCCGTTGCGCTGGTCGCGTTCTACGCGGGCGGCTGGGCAATCTAAATTATCCATTGATGCGAAAACGGGTGGCTCAGGCCGCCCGTTTTTATTTTCAGGACTCATCCCGTTGCCTTTTGCGTTACTCTGGAGAGGATAGAATAAGAGGCACGACGCCTCAGGTTTGGCTTAAAAAGAAACACAGCAAACAGGGAACGCATGGAAATTTTCTTCACAATACTCATCATGACCCTTGTGGTCTCATTATCCGGGGTGGTTACACGCGTACTGCCCTTCCAGGTCCCCCTGCCTTTAATGCAAATAGCCATCGGCGCGCTGCTGGCGTGGCCGACGTTCGGCCTGCACGTGGAGTTCGATCCGGAACTGTTCCTCGTGCTGTTTATCCCGCCGCTGCTGTTTGCCGATGGGTGGAAAACGCCGACGCGCGAATTTCTTGAGCACGGGCGAGAGATCTTCGGTCTGGCGCTGGCGCTGGTGGTCGTTACCGTGGTCGGGATAGGTTTCCTGATCTACTGGGCCGTACCGGGTATCCCGTTAATTCCCGCCTTTGCGCTGGCCGCCGTGCTGTCGCCGACCGACGCCGTGGCGCTGTCTGGCATCGTAGGCGAAGGGCGCATTCCAAAGAAAATCATGGGCATTTTGCAGGGTGAAGCGTTGATGAACGACGCTTCCGGCCTGGTGGCCCTGAAGTTTGCCGTGGCGGTAGCCATGGGCACCATGGTCTTTACCATTGGTGGCGCGACCCTGGAATTCTTCAAGGTGGCGATTGGCGGGATCCTCGCAGGCTTTGTGGTGAGCTGGCTGTACGGTCGTTCGCTGCGCTTCCTCAGCCGCTGGGGCGGCGATGAACCGGCGACGCAAATCGTTCTGCTGTTCCTGCTGCCGTTTGCCTCTTATCTGATTGCCGAACATATCGGCGTGTCGGGCATTCTGGCAGCGGTAGCCGCGGGGATGACCATCACCCGCTCTGGCGTGATGCGCCGCGCGCCGCTGGCGATGCGCCTGCGTGCAAACAGTACCTGGGCGATGCTGGAATTCGTGTTCAACGGCATGGTCTTCCTGCTGTTGGGTCTACAGTTGCCGGGCATTATGGAATCTTCGCTGATCGCGGCAGAAGCCGATCCGAACGTTGAAGTCTGGATGCTGTTTACCGATATCGTGCTCATCTACCTTGCGCTGATGCTGGTGCGTTTCGGCTGGCTGTGGACGATGAAAAAGTTCAGCGTCCGCTTCCTGACGAAGAAGCCGATGGAGTTCGGCTCCTGGACCACGCGCGAGCTGCTGATTGCCTCTTTCGCCGGCGTGCGCGGGGCGATCACTCTTGCCGGTGTGCTCTCCATTCCGCTGCTCCTGCCGACGGGCGACGTCTTCCCGGCGCGCTACGAGCTGGTGTTCCTGGCGGCGGGCGTGATCCTCTTCTCGCTGTTTGTCGGCGTGATTATGCTGCCGATTCTGCTGCAACACATTGATGCGGGTGACTCTTCGCAGCAGCATAAAGAAGAGCGGATTGCCCGCGCGGCGACGGCGGAAGTCGCGATTGTCGCCATTGAGAAGATGGAGGAGCGTCTGGCAGCCGATGCCGAAGAGAACATTGATAACCAGCTGCTGAAGGAAGTCAGTTCACGCGTGATTGGTAATTTGCGCCGTCGTGCTGACGGTCGTAACGACGTGGAAAGTTCATTGCAGGAAGAGAACCTCGAGCGCCGTTTCCGCCTGGCGGCGCTGCGCTCCGAGCGTGCCGAGCTGTATCACCTGCGCGCGACGCGTCAGATCAGCAACGAGACGCTGCAAAAGCTGCTGCACGATCTGGATCTGCTGGAAGCGCTGTTGATAGAGAATCAGTAGCGCGTTGTTGCCCGGTGGCGCTGCGCTTACCGGGCCTACATTTGAACCGTAGGCCGGGTAAGGCGAAGCCGCCACCCGGCACTATTCAGACCGCACCCAAAACCCCTCACAACATTGCAGCCACGCCTGTGCGCTGTGCGACAGATACACCCCTTCACGCCAGATCATCCCCAACTGCCAGTGCAGGTCGCTCTCCAGCGGGATCCAGCGCAGCGTGTTTTTATCCAGCCGTTCGCAAATCGGCTGCGGCAGAATGGCAATCCCCACGCCCGCCTGGACCATTGCCGCGAGGAAATCCCACTGGCCGCTGCGCACCGCAATGCGGGGCTTCACGTTATGGTGATTAAACAGCGCCATCAGCTGGCGGCTTAAGGCGAAATCTTCGTTGTAAATCAGCAGCGGGTGCTCGCCGAGCCGCTCGGGGTTCACCGACTCAACTTTCAGCCAGTCGCCGGAGCGGGGCACCAGCACGCACAGCGGATGGCTGAACAGCGGCAGCGTTGCCAGCCCGCTCTCTTCCTCCACGGGAAGGGCCGTCATGGCCACGTCCAGCTCGCCGTTCATCACCGCCTGCTGCACGGTCAGGCCGCCAAACTCAGAAATTTTAAGCTCAACGCCGGGGTAGCGCTGGCGGAAGAGGCTTATCGGCCCGGCCATCATCATGCCGACCATCGGCGGAATGCCGAGCCGCAGCAGCCCTTTTGTCAGGTGATTAATGTCGCCAAGCTCGGCCTCCAGCTGGCGGAACTCTGCCAGGATCGCCAGCCCGCGCTCGAACACCACGCGGCCGGTATCGGTCAGCAGCAGCTTGCGTCCGTCACGAATAAGCAGGGTACAGTTCAGCTCGTCTTCGAGGTTTTTCAGCATCTTGCTTATGGTCGGCTGGGTAACGAACAACTTCTCCGCTGCGCGGGTAAAACTTTGCTGGCGAACCACCTCGACAAAATAGCGCAGCGTTCTTATGTCCATGATTATTCCTCGAAACTATACCTTCGATGATTTTAATTCATTTCAGTCGATGACGTACGCTCACTATACTGGCGCCTCGTCTCAATTCTGAGGAAAAAACCCATGGCCGTGGCGTTAAGCCGTGTTACGCCTGCCGTTGTGCAACGACTCCAGGTCCCGGTTCAGGTACTGCTTTACGCGGGACTGTTTGTTTTTGCGGAATATCTTGTCGACTGGCTGCACCTGCCTTTACCCGCCAACCTGGTGGGGATGGTGCTGATGCTGGCGCTAATCCTCTGCCGCGCGTTGCCCCTCAGCTGGGTGCGCGCCGGCGCGCGCTGGCTGCTGGCGGAGATGCTGCTGTTTTTCGTTCCGGCCGTGGTGGCGGTGGTGAACTATGCGCAGCTGCTGATGGTCGACGGCTGGCGCATCCTCGCGGTTATTGCCCTGAGCACGCTGATGGTGCTGGGGGCCACCGCCTGGGTGGTGGATAAGGTGTACCGGTTCGAAATCAGCAGGCAAAAGCATGACTAACTTTCAGATAAGCGTACTGTGCCTGATCGTGACGGTCGCCATCTACTTTGCCAACAAGCGCCTGTATCGCCGCTTTCGCACGCTGCCGCTGATGCCGCTGGTCTTCACACCCATCCTGCTGGTGCTGATGCTGGTCTTCGGCCATATCTCCTGGCAGAACTACATTGGTGAATCCCACTGGCTGCTGTGGCTGCTCGGCCCGGCGACTATCGCCTTTGCGGTGCCGGTGTATGACAACCTGGCGATTATCAAACGCCACTGGATGTCGCTCAGCGCGGGGGTCGTCACCGCGACGGTAGTGGCGGTCTGTAGCTCCGTCTGGCTGGCGCGGCTGTTTACCCTCTCTGATGAAATTCAGCGCAGCCTGGCCGTGCGCTCGGTGACCACGCCGTTTGCGCTGGCGGCCGCCAAACCGCTCGGCGGACAGCCGGACCTGGTGGCGCTGTTTGTGGTCGTCACCGGCGTATTCGGCATGGCGGTGGGCGATATGCTGTTTCTGCGGCTGTCCATTCGGGAAGGGATGGCGAAAGGGGCGGGCTTTGGCGCGGCGTCGCACGGTGCGGGAACGGCGCGTTCGTATGAACTCGGTCAGCAGGAGGGCGTGGTGGCAAGCCTGGTGATGATGCTGTCGGGCGTGACGATGGTGTTAATCGCGCCGCTGGTGGCGTGGGTGATGTTTTAAGCTCCCCGGCCAGCATGACCGGGGAGAAAGGCTTAGTGCGCGCGGCCCTGCTCAACGCCCAGGCCGGTCTGCGAGCGGATAAACTGGGCGCGGAATTTCTCACGCTCCAGGTTACCCTCCGGCGAGTTGTCGGTGGCCGAAAAGAACCAGATCCCGATAAACGCCACGGCAATGGAGAACAGCGCCGGGTATTCATACGGGAAGATAGCGCTTTCGTGACCGAGGATCTGCACCCAAATCGTCGGGCCGAGGATCATCAGAACCACTGCCGTCAGCAGCCCCAGCCAGCCGCCAATCATCGCTCCACGGGTGGTCAGTTTTGACCAGTACATGGAGAGCAGAATGATCGGGAAGTTACAGCTCGCCGCAATCGAGAAGGCCAGCCCTACCATGAAGGCGATGTTCTGCTTCTCGAAGAGAATGCCCAGCAGAATGGCGACCACGCCCAGCACCAGCACGGTGATTTTGGAAACCTTCAGCTCGTCGCGCTCGCTCGCGCCTTTACGGAAGACGTTGGCGTAGAGGTCGTGCGATACCGCAGACGCGCCCGCCAGCGTCAGCCCGGCGACCACCGCAAGGATGGTGGCGAAGGCCACGGCGGAGATAAAGCCGAGGAACAGGTTACCGCCTACCGCGTCGGCCAGGTGCACCGCCGCCATGTTGTTACCGCCAATCAGCGCGCCCGCCGCGTCTTTAAACGCCGGGTTCGCCCCCACCAGCATGATCGCGCCAAAGCCGATAATGAAGGTCAGAATATAGAAGTAGCCCATGAAACCGGTGGCGTAGAACACGCTCTTGCGCGCTTCACGCGCGTCTGACACGGTGAAGAAACGCATCAGAATGTGCGGCAGCCCCGCAGTACCAAACATCAGGCCGAGACCGAGCGAGAGCGCGGATATCGGATCTTTCACCAGCCCGCCCGGGCTCATGATCGCTTCTCCTTTCGGGTGTACCGACATCGCTTCGGTAAACAGGTTATTGAAGCTGAAGCCGACGTGTTTCATCACCATGAAGGCCATAAAGCTGGCGCCGAACAGCAGCAGCACGGCTTTAATGATCTGCACCCAGGTGGTGGCCAGCATGCCGCCGAACAGAACGTACATCACCATCAGCACGCCCACCAGCACCACCGCGACGTGGTAGTTCAGGCCGAACAGCAGCTCGATCAGCTTGCCTGCGCCCACCATCTGGGCAATCAGGTACAGCGCCACGACCACCAGCGAACCGCAGGCGGACAGCATGCGGATAGGGCCTTGCTTCAGACGGTAGGAGGCCACGTCGGCAAAGGTGTAGCGACCAAGGTTACGCAGGCGCTCGGCAATCAGGAACAGAATGATCGGCCAGCCGACGAGGAAGCCGAGGGAGTAGATCAGGCCGTCGTAGCCGGAGGTGTAAACCAGCGCGGAGATCCCGAGGAACGAGGCGGCAGACATAAAGTCACCCGCAATCGCCAGCCCGTTCTGGAAGCCGGTTATGTTGCCGCCCGCGGTGTAGTAATCGTTACGGGAGCGCACGCGTTTCGATGCCCAGTACGTAATGTACAGCGTCAGCACCACGAAAATCAGGAACATGACGATAGCCTGCCAGTTGGTGGGCTGGCGCTGAACCTCGCCGGTAAGGGCATCCGCCGCCTGGGCAGCAAAGGGAAGTGTGGCGGCAAGCGCCGTCAGGACTCGCTTCATGATGCTTTTACCTCTTGCAGTACTGCTTTATTAAGACGATCGAATTCACCGTTCGCACGCCAGACGTACACACCCGTCAGCACAAACGAAATAACGATAACGCCAATGCCAATCGGGATACCGCGCGTAACGCTGGTTCCGGCGTGCAGCGGCGTCCCAAGCCACTGCGGCGCAAAGGCGATCAGCAGAATAAAGCCGACGTAGATAATCAGCATGATGATGGAAAGGATGAAGGCAAACCGTTGCCGTTTTTCGACGAGCTCCCTGTAGTGCGCACTATTCTCTATCTGCTGACAAATATCATGATTCATCACAGAAATCTCCAGAGGTAAGGTTGGTTTGTTTTATCCCCTCTCCCCTATGGGGAGAGGGTTAGGGTGAGGGGAGAGGGAGAAAAGATTATGATGGCATCGCGATGGCCTGCTTCTCTTCGAGCAGTTTGTCCACCACGCCAGGATCGGCAAGCGTTGAGGTATCGCCGAGGTTGCTGGTATCGCCTGCCGCGATTTTGCGCAGGATACGGCGCATAATCTTGCCGGAACGGGTTTTCGGCAGCGAGTCGGTCCAGTGCAGTACGTCCGGCGTGGCAAGCGGGCCAATCTCTTTACGTACCCAGTTGCGCACCTCGGTATACAGCTCCGGCGACGGTTCTTCACCGTGGTTCAGCGTGACGTAGGCGTAAATCGCCTGGCCCTTGATGTTGTGCGGAATGCCGACTACCGCCGCTTCGGCAATCTTCGGATGCGACACCAGCGCGGACTCAATCTCTGCCGTACCCAGACGGTGGCCGGAAACGTTCAGCACGTCGTCCACGCGTCCGGTGATCCAGTAATAACCGTCTTCATCCCGGCGCGCACCGTCGCCGCTGAAGTACATGTTTTTGAAGGTCGAGAAGTAGGTCTGCTCGAAGCGCTCATGGTCGCCGAACAGGGTGCGTGCCTGGCCTGGCCAGGAATCGACGATCACCAGGTTGCCTTCGGTGGCGCCTTCCTGCGGATTGCCTTCGTTGTCCACCAGCGCAGGCTGCACGCCGAAGAATGGGCGGGTGGCCGAACCGGCTTTCAGCTGCGTGGCGCCCGGCATTGGCGTGATCATGAAGCCGCCGGTTTCGGTCTGCCACCAGGTGTCCATCACCGGGCACTTCTCATTGCCGATTTTCTTCCAGTACCACTCCCAAGCTTCCGGGTTGATCGGCTCGCCTACGGAGCCGAGGATGCGCAGGGAAGAGCGGTCAGTTCCCTCGATGGCTTTATCCCCTTCCGCCATCAGCGCACGGATTGCCGTTGGCGCGGTGTAGAGAATGTTAACCTGATGCTTATCAACCACCTGGCACATGCGCGCCGAGGTCGGCCAGTTCGGTACGCCTTCAAACATCAGCGTCGTTGCGCCGCAGGCCAGCGGGCCGTACAGCAGGTAGCTGTGACCGGTGACCCAGCCCACGTCAGCGGTGCACCAGTAGATGTCGCCCGGATGGTAGTCGAAAACGTATTTAAAGGTCGTCGCGGCGTACACCAGATAGCCGCCGGTGGTGTGCAGTACGCCCTTCGGCTTACCGGTGGATCCGGAGGTATAAAGGATAAACAGCGGATCTTCCGCGTTCATCTCTTCCGGCTGATGCTGGTCACTCGCGTTTTCAATCAGATCGCTCCACCACAGGTCGCGCCCCTCGTGCCAGTCGATGTTGCCGCCCGTACGTTTGAAGACAATGACGTTATTGATGGACTTCACGTTCGGGTTTTTCAGCGCTTCATCGACGTTTTTCTTCAGCGGAATACCGCGACCGGCGCGCACGCCCTCGTCAGCGGTGATCACCAGCTTCGAATTAGAGTCAACGATGCGTCCGGCAACCGCTTCCGGCGAGAAGCCGCCGAAGATCACGGAGTGGATCGCACCGATGCGCGCGCAGGCCAGCATAGCCACCGCGGCTTCCGGCACCATGGGCATATAGATAGCCACCACGTCGCCTTTTTTAATGCCCTGAGCCAGCAGCACGTTGGCGAAGCGGCAGACGTCGCGGTGCAATTCTTTATAGGAGATGTGTTTGCTCTGAGAGGCGTCGTCGCCTTCCCAGATAATGGCCGTTTCGTTGCCGCGTTCGGCAAGATGGCGGTCCAGGCAGTTCGCCGCCAGGTTCAGCGTGCCGTCTTCATACCATTTAATGGAGACGTTACCCGGCGCGAAAGAGGTATTCTTTACCTTCTGATAAGGTTTGATCCAGTCGAGGATGTGGCCCTGCTCGCCCCAGAACGCGTCAGGGCTGGAAATAGACTGCTGATATTTCTCCTGGTACTGCTCCGGGCTTATCAGGCAACGGTCCGCAATGTTTGCGGGAATGTCGTGTTTGTGTATTTGGCTCATGGCTTTTTTTCTCCTTGTAAGATGTTAATAATATGTCGCAAAAACGTTAATAGTAGGGGCTTTACAAGCTTTGTTTAGTATTTGGGCGACAGATCACGCATTGTCTGAAGCGTATGAAAATTGAGCGAATGAAACTTTGAAGGGAAATAATTCATCTGAAGAATTATTCACTTTTTTGCAGTGAAAATATTTTGTATAACAAACGGTTATTTATGCGAATTGCTATAAATTACCGCCAGTGACCCTTTTTGCAGTGAAATGCCTTGTTCTTTAAGGCTTGCGCAGCATGCCGTGCAAATGATACTCATACGGCGCGTTAAAAAATCCCATAAACCAACGCAACACAATTCATACCCTTTCAGTATGTCTCCATATTCATGCAGTTTTGCTGGTGCGGAGATTTCATTGAGGAAGTCAGTTTCTATGAAAAATTTGAAAGTCAGCCTGGCCTGGCAGATCCTGCTGGCCCTTGTGCTGGGCATCTTGCTGGGCAGTTACCTCCATTATCATAGCGACAGCCGCGAGTGGCTGATTGCGAACCTTCTCTCCCCTGCGGGCGATATCTTTATTCATCTGATCAAGATGATTGTGGTGCCCATTGTGATCTCGACGCTGGTGGTCGGTATTGCCGGGGTAGGTGATGCGAAGCAGTTAGGCCGCATCGGTGCAAAAACCATTATCTATTTCGAAGTGATCACCACGGTTGCCATCATTCTTGGCATCACCCTGGCGAACGTATTCCAGCCAGGCTCCGGGATTGATATGTCGCAGCTGGCGACGGTGGATATTTCGAAATATCAAAGCACGACCGCTGACGTGCAGAGCCACGCTCACGGCCTGATGGGCACGATCCTGTCGCTGGTGCCGACCAACATTATCGCGTCGATGGCGAAAGGCGAGATGCTGCCAATCATCTTCTTCTCGGTCCTCTTTGGTCTGGGGCTCTCCTCCCTGCCGGCAACGCACCGTGAGCCGCTGGTGACCGTGTTCCGCTCTATCTCCGAAACCATGTTCAAAGTCACCCACATGGTCATGCGCTATGCGCCGGTTGGGGTCTTTGCGCTGATCGCCGTGACCGTGGCGAACTTCGGTTTTGCCTCCCTGTGGCCGCTGGCGAAGCTGGTGCTCCTGGTGCACTTCGCCATTCTGTTCTTCGCGCTGGTGGTGCTGGGGATTGTGGCGCGCCTGTGCGGGCTGAGTATCTGGATCCTGATCCGCATCCTGAAGGATGAGCTGATTCTGGCGTACTCCACCGCAAGCTCCGAGAGCGTGCTGCCGCGCATTATCGAGAAGATGGAGGCGTACGGTGCGCCAGCGTCGATAACGAGCTTCGTGGTGCCGACCGGCTACTCCTTTAACCTGGATGGCTCGACGCTGTACCAGAGTATTGCGGCGATCTTTATCGCGCAGCTGTACGGTATTGACCTGTCGCTGTGGCAGGAGATCGTACTGGTTCTGACGCTGATGGTGACCTCAAAGGGCATCGCAGGCGTGCCGGGCGTCTCCTTCGTGGTGCTGCTGGCGACGCTGGGCAGCGTGGGTATTCCGCTGGAAGGCCTGGCGTTCATCGCCGGTGTGGACCGTATCCTCGACATGGCGCGTACCGCGCTGAACGTGGTAGGTAACGCGCTGGCGGTGCTGGTTATCTCCAAGTGGGAACACAAATTCGACCGTAAAAAAGCGCTGGCGTATGAACGCGAGGTGCTGGGTCGTTTTGATAAGACGGCTGACCAGTAACATCCTAAGCCCGGTGGCGCTGCGCTTACCGGGCCTACGGGTTTTGTAGGCCGGGTAAGGCGAAGCCGCCACCCGGCACATTATTCTCCGCTCAACGCATCAAACTCCTCACACCCCGTATCAAACCCTTCGGTACAGCTCAGGTTTAGCCAGTAGAGCGCTTTCTGCTTATTCGGCGTGATAAACCCTTTCTCCCCCTGCTGGAACAGCATTCCTGCCCAGTACTCCGCATAACCGGTACGTGACAGTGACGAGCTGCGTTTAAACCACGACGCGGCCTGCGCGTCATCCTGAGGGACGTCAACACCGTTGGCATAAATCAGCCCCAGCAGCAGCTGCGCGTCCACCGCCGCGTCGCTATCGATATCTTCGGTCGCTGATTGCAGGAGCTTGATGGCCTGGGGATAGTCGGTTTTACCCGCCTGCGTGTTCACCAGAATGCGCGCCAGCATAATTGTGCCGCGCTTGCTGCCTGCGATGGTGGCCTGCTGCGCCAGCGTTTTGGACTGAGCATAATCCCCCTGCGTAAAGAGGATCTGCGAGAGTAACCCCATGGCGTCGACATCACCGCCTTTCGCGGCTTTCTCGGCCCACAGTGCTGCCTGCATTTTGTCACCGGAGCTGAAGTACGTATCGGCGAGATAATACTGCGCGCGCGCATTGCCCGCTTCAGCCTGCTTTTTATACTGGCCGCCAATCTCATCGGCATGGGCAAATGCGGTTAAAAAGAACAACATCAGAAAAAGGGTTTTCATGGATTCTTATCATCTGGGTACACGCCGCGCAGTATAATCGCGGCGACAGAAGAAAAAAACGGGTGCGTTAAGACCTCAGCATCCCACAAGCCGGGCGGAACACGCGTTCCGCCCGAAGAGGTTAGCCCGCGGTGCAGGCTAATTTTGCCGCCACCTCCTGATGTTCACTCTTTATTGAAAACTCACATAACTTATCGCGAGTAATAAAGGTAAAGATCACTATCGTCAGGCAAATAATAAAGACGATGCCTAACGCAGTTTTTAATGGCGTCATGCCTTTTACTCCTTGCTTACAAAAGAATAAGAGGCTACTCTCAACCTGTTGGTAGTTGAGGGGTAGCCTCGGGTAAATGCAAATTTCCCGGGGCTTTCCACTTTCTGTCCCTCAACAATGCTCAAGACAGAAAGTCTTAAGCACCCGCCGCATATCTTATCCCTCTGAATTAAAATGCAAAGATGTAATTTATTTCCGCGCAAATTACATTTTTCTGCGAGACGCCTTCAGAAATATATATAGATGTAATTAATATTAATGCCAGAAATAATAATGGGGTGAATATCTCACCCCATTTAGTCAGCGATTATTTAACAGCATTAACCCATTGCGCTTTCACGCAGTCGGGCCTTCAGCTTGTTATATTCGTCGATCACATACTGTTCCGCCGCGTGCTGATCCGCAATCGGCTCCACGTTGACGGCGCAGTATTTATACTCCGGCGTTTTGGTTATCGGACTGAGGTTCTCCGTCACCAGTTCGTTACAGGCGCCAATCCACCACTGGTAGGTCATGTAGACCGCTCCTTTGTTCGGACGGTCGCTGACCTGCGCGCGGGTAATGACGCGGCCTTTGCGCGAATTCACCCACACCAGCGCTTCATCTTCAATACCGAGCCGTTCGGCGTCGGCGGTGTTGATCTGCGCGTATCCCGGCTCGTCCGCCAGCGCCGCCAGCGCGGCACAGTTGCCGGTCATTGAACGGCAGGAGTAGTGGCCCACTTCGCGCACGGTGGAGAGCACCATCGGAAACTCGTCAGTGAGTTTATCGATCGGCGCGACCCAGTCGCAGGTGAAGAACTGCGCCAGCCCGTTCGGGGTATCGAATTTCTCCTTAAAGAGATAAGACGTCCCCTGGTCGGCCTCCGACTCGTCCCGGCACGGCCACTGGATATACCCCAGCTCGCCCATTTTTTCATAGGTGGCCCCGTAAAAATCCGGGCAGAGATGGCGCAGCTCGTCCCAAATCTCCTGGGTGTTGTTGTAGTGCATCGGGTAGCCCATGCGAGTGGCGATTTCGCTGATGATCTGCCAGTCGGTTTTCAGATCCCACTTCGGCTCAACGGCCTTAAAGAAGCGCTGGAAACCGCGGTCTGCCGCCGTGTAGACGCCTTCATGCTCGCCCCAGGAGGTCGACGGGAGAATCACATCCGCTGCCGCCGCGGTTTTGGTCATAAAGATATCCTGGACAATCACCAGATCCAGATCCTCAAAGCCTTTGCGCACCGCTGACAGCTCGGCGTCGGTCTGGAGCGGATCTTCACCCATGATGTAGGCCGCCCGCACTTCGCCGTGCGCCGCGCGGTGCGGCAGCTCGCTGATGCGGTATCCGGTGTGTTCCGGCAGGCTCTCCACGCCCCAGGCCTTCGCAAACTTCTCGCGGTTTTCCGGGTACTTCACGTACTGATAGCCTGGATACGTGTCCGGCAGCGCGCCCATGTCGCACGCACCCTGCACGTTATTCTGACCGCGCACCGGGTTCACGCCGACATGCGCTTTACCCAGATTTCCGGTCAGCATCGCGAGGCTGGTCAGGGAACGCACGGTTTCCACGCCCTGATAGAACTGGGTGACGCCCATGCCCCACAGAATGGCGGCGGTTTTGGCCCCGGCGTACATGCGTGCGGCCTGGCGGATCGCCTGCGCGCTCACGCCGGTTATCGACTCTACCGACTCCGGCGTGTAGCCTTCGACAATTTTCCGGTACTCTTCAAACCCTTCCGTACGCGTGGCGACAAACGCCTGGTCGTACAGATTTTCCTCAATAATAACGTGCCCCATCGCGTTCAAGAGCGCGATGTTCGAGCCGTTTTTCAGTGCGATGTGCATATCGGCAATACGCGCGGTTTCGATTTTGCGCGGATCGCAGACGATGATTTTCGCCCCGTTCTGTTTGGCGCGAATCACGTGGTTCGCGACGATAGGGTGAGAATCCGCCGGGTTATAACCGAAGATAAACACCAGATCGGTGTTATCTATCTCATTGATGGCATTGCTCATTGCGCCATTACCGACCGACTGGTGCAGACCTGCAACCGATGGGCCGTGTCAGACGCGAGCGCAGCAGTCGACGTTATTGGTACCAATAACGGCGCGCGCGAATTTTTGCATCACATAGTTGGTTTCATTCCCCGTCCCGCGTGAGGAGCCGGTGGTCTGAATCGCATCCGGACCATACTTGGCCTTGATGGCGCTGAGGCGCGTGGCGACATAATCCAGCGCTTCATTCCAGGAGACGGCTTCCAGCTTACCACCGCGCTCGCGGCGGATCATGGGGGTTTTCAGGCGCGGCGTGAGGATTTGGGTATCGTTAATAAAATCCCAGCCGTAATACCCTTTCAGGCACAGCGTGCCCTGATTGGTTTTACCCTGCGCCGCTTCCGCCCGGACGATTTTGCCGTTATCGACCACCAGGTGGATCTTGCAACCTGAGGCACAATAAGGGCAAACCGTGACGACCTTTTTCATCACTTTGCTCCCGTTAAACAGTTCTTACCTGCCCTTTATGCAGCATCTATGCCATGTTTTTAATAGGGGTATTTCCTGACGTTATGACCGTTTGCGGAGCAAAACCCTGACGAAAAACAGCCAATCGTCAAAATTGACGTGTCGAAAGGGCAGGGATGTGACGTGGATTGAATTTCCGTCACGTCAAAAAGATGTCGGCAAGCCTGAGCGGCGCGGCGCAGGTGAGGGCAATTTGAGATTCCTCCGCTACTCCCGCCAATAGTCAGTCATTACCTTAAGGCCAGTTCACCTGCGAGTCTGGCCTTATGAAACGTTACTCTACCGCCCTGTTATTTGGCTTGCTGACTTTAACCAGCCAGCTGGCGCACGCCGATGTGATTGATGATGCCATTGGCAATATTCAGCAGGCGATCAACGACGCCTATAACCCCGGCAGCAGCCGTAATGACGATGACGACGATCGTTACGATCGCAGCCGTCAAACCGACAGCCGGCAGTACGACGATCGTCGCCGGCAGTTAGAGGATCGACGCCAGCGTTTAGACGAGCGTCAGCGCCAGCTGGATGACGACAGGCGTCGGTTAGAAGAAGATGAGCGTCGGTTAGAGGATGATTACGATCGAGGCTAAAGCCTGGTGGCGCTTCGCTTACGCAGGCCTACAAAACCTGGAGCGTAGGCCGGATAAGGCGCAGCCGCCACCCGGCAGAATTCAGTCGAGAACCAAAACCATCCCGTCATATCCCGCTTCAATGCCGTCCGGCAGCGGGTTATCCATCATCCACGCGTCAAACTGATGGCTGATATGCGTCAGGATCACCTGCGGACAGCCAATTACCTCGTTCAGGGCCGTCACCGTATTTAAATCACAGTGGTTACGCGGCGTCTCCGGACGCGGTTCATGGCTACAGTCGATGATTATCGCCTGCGGCTGGTTGTTAAGCAGAAACGTCACCGTTTTATCCGGCAGTCCAGCGGTATCAGACAGCCACACCACGCGGCTGTGGGCGGACTCCAGCAGATAGCCAAACGTGAGTTTAGAATGGTTGAGCGGCAGCGGCGTCACCCGCAGGCCCTGTAGCTCAAACATCACGAACGGCTCGACCGTGTGGCTGAAATCCAGGATGCCCGGATGTTTAAACAGATCGTCACAGCCTGCCTCGTCTGGCGGACCGTAGACGGGAATGGTGGCGCCTACACCCCAGCGCAGGGGGAAGAGCCCCTGGACGTGATCCATATGATAATGGGTAAGCAAAAACTGCTGGAAGCTGCCCGCAGGCCAGTCGTCCATCAGGTGCGGAATACCCGCGTCCAGCAAGGTGACCGCATCGTTGAATTTGACCGCCGCGCTACAGGGGCGACGGCGATAATTTTCCTGCAAGCGCGCCCTTCGGCACGCGGCACAGTCGCAGCCAAACACCGGCACCAGCTGCGCGCTTCCGGTTCCCGTTAACGTGATGGTCAGACTCATAACGCACCTCTACAGCGGTTTGGTGAAGCGGAAATGGCTTTGCGTATACCCTTCACGAACATAAAAACGGTGCGCATCCGTGCGCTTCACGCTGGTGGAAAGCTCAGTCAGCTCGGCACCTGCCTGCCTCGCGATGTCCTCTGCCCAGGCCAGCAGCTGGCTGCCCACTTTCAGTCCGCGCGCCTGCGGCATCACCACCAGCTCCTGGATCTCGCCGATCCAGCGGGCATGGTGCAGGTGAAACTGCATGTGCAGGCCGATCATGCCGATGACCTGCCCGTCCAGCTCGGCAAGCTGGTAGCGCATATTGTGATCCTGAAGGTTGGCCAGAAATCCGGCGTGAAACGCCTGGTGATCGAACTCTGCCTGCTTCAGTTCACAGATCAGGGCGTAAACAATTTGTGCATCGTCGGCGGTGGCGGGGCGAAGCTGGCAGTCAGGCATGCTGTCTCTCCTTCTGGCGAATAAGCGATAAAAAGGTCTCGACTGACTGTAGCAAACTTCCGTCGTTATTGAGGACGTGACAGCCCGATGGGGTGTAGCGCGCCGCACGTTCCAGCCGCTGGTCGATCTCACGCGCATTTTCGCGCCCCCGGCTTTGCAGGCGGCTGCGCAGAATATCCGGAGAAACCTGCAAACAGACCGGCAGCAGCGCCGCTTCGTACCGGGCTATGGCCTGCGGCAGATGCGCGCGTGAACCGTTGACCAGCACGTCGAAGCCCGCGTGCAGCCAGAGGTCGATCTCGATGCCGACGCCGTAATAAAAGCCGTTCGCGTGCCAGCTCAGCGCCAGCAGGTTTTGCCCGGCGCGGGTAAAAAACTCCTGCTCGCTCAGGGCGATATGGTTTTCACTCCCGGCGTTCGCCGCGCGGGTAATGTAGCGGTGCGCCACCAGCAGCTGTGAATGTTCCCGCTGCCGTAACGCCGACAGCAGGCTGTCCTTCCCGGAGCCGGACGGGCCCATTAACCAGATGAGTCTTCCCATCAGAACACCCTTTTTCCCTGACGCCAGACGTGGTCGATATGAATGTGCTCGCCCTTACGGTGCGCCAGCACCAGATCCGCCCGTTTGCCTTCGGCAATCTCACCGCGATCGTGAAGGTTGAGCGCGCTGGCTGGGTTTTTCGTCACCAGACGGATCGCCTGCGGCAGCGTAAAGCGGTTATCTTCGTCGTCCGCGACGCGGAAGGCCGCGTCCAGCAGGCTGGCGGGGTAATAGTCAGACGAGAGGATATCCAGCAGGCCAAGTGAAGCGAGTTTGCTTGCCGCCACGTTGCCGGAGTGCGAGCCGCCGCGCACGATGTTCGGCGCACCCATCAGCACGTTCATACCGTGCTTGCGGGAGGCTTCAGCCGCCTCGAACGTGGTGGGAAATTCGGCGATCACGCTGCCAAGCTGGTGGGATTCCCGTACGTGATCGTGCGTGGCGTCGTCATGGCTGGCCAGCGCGATGTTGCGGTCGCGGCACATCGCGGCAATGGAGAGGCGGTTCGGCTGCGACCACCGGGCTGCCAGCGCCAGCTGCTCTTCTTCATAGCGCGCCATCTCCGCATCGCTGAGAGAATACTTGCCCTGATAGTATTCGCGATATTTTTCAATGTTGGCGAACTGGCGCTGCCCCGGGGAGTGATCCATCAGCGAAACCAGCGACACCGGCTCGCGCCCGACCAGCTTTTCAAACAGCGGTAGCGTGGTGTGGTGCGGTAGCTCGCAGCGCAGGTGCAGGCGGTGCTCGGCGCGGTTGAGGCCGCGCTTTTGCGTCTCTTCCACGGCGTTGATCATCTTTTCCAGATTCTCCAGACGATCGCCGCCGTCGCGCACGTCGCCGATCGCCACCGCGTCCAGCACCGTGGTGATACCGCTGGCGACCATCAGCGCGTCGTGGCTGCTCATCGCCGAATGGGCGGGCCAGTCCACCTTCGGGCGGGGAGTGAAGAATTTATCGAGATTATCGGTGTGCAGCTCAATCAGCCCCGGCAGCAGCCAGCCGCCTTCACCGTCCATCGCCTCCGGGGAGCGGCTCTGGGTTTCGGCAAACGCGCGGATGACGCCGTCCCGGACTTCAACCGAGCCGTTCACGACCTCATTTTCCAGCACCAGCCTGACGTTATTGATAATCATACGTTTGTCCCCATTGGATGCAGCCTGTCCGCCACGCGATTGCGGACGACGTCGTCGTGGAAGATCCCGACGATCGCCGCGCCGCGCGCTTTGGCCTGTTCGATCAGATCCATCACCGCTGCGCTGTTTTTAGCGTCGAGCGAGGCGGTGGGTTCATCGAGGAGTAAAATCGGGTAATCGACGATAAAGCCGCGCGCGATGTTCACGCGCTGCTGTTCGCCACCGGAAAAGGTCGACGGGGCGAGGTGCCACAAACGCTCCGGCACGTTGAGGCGCGTCAGCAGGCTGGCGGCTTTAGCGGCGCAGGTTTCGCGCGGGACGCCAAGATCCAGCAGGGGCTGCATCACCACGTCCAGGGCGGTGATCCGCGGGATCACCCGCAGGAACTGGCTGACCCAGCCGATCGTTGTACGGCGCACTTCCAGTACTTTGCGCGCAGGGGCCTGGACCAGATCGATCCATTCATTGTTATGGCGAATATGGATATGGCCTTCGTCCGGTAAATAGTTAGCGTACAGGGAACGCAGCAGAGTGGATTTCCCGCTGCCGGAATGGCCATGCAGCACCACGCATTCGCCGCCGCTGACCTCTAACGAGGCATTTTGCAGTACCGGCAGGCGGACGCCGTTTTGCTGGTGGAGCACAAAGGTCTTACTGACATTTTCAACGTGGATCATTTTGGCCTCGCGATTCGTTTTGCCGGGTGGCGGCTTCGCCTTACCCGGCCTACAGGTGTGCTGTTCGTAGGCCGGGTAAGCGCAGCGCCACCCGGCAACAGCACCCTCAGTTCTGCAACACCGACGACACCAGCAGCTGGGTGTACGGATGATGTGGATCGTCGAGCACGCGGTCGGTCAGCCCACTTTCCACCACCTGGCCCTGCTTCATCACCAGCAGACGGTCCGCCAGCAGGCGCGCAACGCCCAGATCGTGGGTGACAATCACCACCGCCAGGTTCAGCTCCACCACCAGGCCGCGCAGCAGGTCGAGCAGGCGCGCCTGCACGGAGACGTCCAGCCCGCCGGTCGGTTCATCCATAAACACCAGCTTCGGATGGGTGACCAGATTGCGGGCAATCTGCAAGCGCTGCTGCATGCCGCCGGAGAAGGTCGTTGGCAGGTCGTCGATGCGCGAGGCGGGGATTTCCACCTCCTCCAGCCAGCGCTGCGCGGTGGCGCGGATGTTGCCGTAGTGCCGCGCGCCGGTGGCCATCAGGCGTTCGCCGATATTGCCTCCCGCCGACACCTGACGGCGCAGGCCGTCCATCGGATGCTGATGCACCACGCCCCACTCGGTGCGCAGCAGGCGGCGGCGCTCGGCCTCGCTCATGGCGTACAGGGATTTGCCTTCATACAGAATGTCGCCGTTCTGCGGCGTCAGGCGCGCGGAGATAGACTTCAGCAGGGTGGTTTTACCGGAGCCGGACTCGCCGACAATGCCCAGCACTTCGCCCGGCCACAGCTCAAACGACACGTCGCTGAAGCCTTTGCCCGGCGCATAAAGGTGAGTCAGGTTATTAACCGAAAGCAGCGGTTTCATTGGCCGTTCGCCTCGCTCTGTTGGCGGCAGTAATCGGTGTCGGAGCAGACAAACATTCGTTTGCCCGTGTCGTCCAGTACCACTTCATCGAGATAGCTGTGTTTGGAACCGCAGATGGCGCACGGCTCGTCCCACTCCTGCACCGTAAACGGGTGATCGTCGAAATCCAGGCTTTCGACACGCGTATACGGCGGTACGGCGTAAATGCGTTTTTCACGTCCGGCACCAAAGAGTTGCAGGGCAGGCATCATGTCCATCTTCGGGTTATCGAATTTCGGGATCGGCGACGGGTCCATCACGTAGCGGCCGTTCACCTTCACCGGGTAGGCGTAGGTGGTGGCGATATGGCCGAAGCGGGCGATGTCTTCATACAGTTTGACCTGCATGATCCCGTACTCTTCAAGGGCATGCATGGTGCGGGTTTCGGTTTCCCGCGGCTCGATAAAGCGCAGCGGCTCCGGGATCGGCACCTGGAAAATCAAAATCTGATCTTCGGTCAGCGGGGTTTCCGGGATGCGGTGACGGGTCTGGATCAGCGTCGCATCCTCGGTTTTCTCTGTGGTGTTGACGCCCGTTACGCGCTTAAAGAAGTGGCGGATCGACACGGCGTTGGTGGTGTCGTCTGCCCCCTGATCGATGACCTTCAGCACGTCCGCTTCACCGATCACGCTGGCGGTGATCTGAATGCCGCCCGTGCCCCAGCCGTACGGCATCGGCATTTCACGACCGCCGAACGGCACCTGATAGCCGGGGATCGCCACTGCCTTAAGGATGGCACGGCGGATCATGCGTTTCGTTTGCTCATCCAGATAGGCAAAGTTGTAGCCGCTTAAGTTAGCCATTGGCGCGCTCCCGTTGCAGGCGTTTCAGCAGTTCCAGTTCGGCCTGGAAATCGACGTAGTGCGGCAGCTTGAGGTGCGAGACAAAGCCTGCGGCCTCAACGTTATCCGCGTGGGCCAGCACGAACTCTTCGTCCTGTGCCGGGCCGGAGACTGGCTCGCCGTAGTCCGGCGCCTGGAGCGCACGGTCAACCAGCGCCATCGCCATCGCCTTACGCTCGCTCAGGCCGTACACCAGCCCATAGCCGCGGGTAAAGTGCGGATCTTCATTGTCTGGCGCGACAAAACCGTTGACCATTTCACATTCGGTCATCAGCAGTTCGCCGATGTTCACCGCAAAACCCAGCTCTTCGGGCACAATGTCGATGTCGAGATAGCCGCTGCGGATCTCTGCCGCGAACGGGTGGTTGCGCCCGTAGCCGCGCTGTGTGGAGTAGGCCAGCGCCAGCAGATACCCTTCGTCGCCGCGCATCAGCTGTTGCAGGCGGGACGAGCGTGAGCACGGGTAAACCGGCGGCGTGCGGGTGATATCATCCGGTGTGCTGCCGGTGTCCTCCTCCGCCTTCGCCAGCCCCTGGTTTGCCAGCAGGCTAAAAACGTGCGGAGAGGCGTCTTGTTCAGCGTCAGAAGTACTGAGCTGAGGGGCTTCACCGTTCGCCAGCAGCGTGAAGTCCAGCAGACGATGGGTGTAGTCGTAGGTCGGGCCAAGGAGCTGGCCGCCGGGAATGTCTTTGTACACCGCTGAAATGCGGCGCTCTAAACGCATTTCCGCCGTGTTCACCGGCTCGCTCACTGCCAGCTTCGCCAGCGTAGTGCGGTAGGCGCGCAGCAGAAAGATGGCTTCCACGTTATCGCCGCTGGCCTGTTTCAGCGCCAGCGCCGCCAGCTCGCGGTCCGCGATACCGCCTTCGGTCATTACGCGGTCGACGGCCAAATTTAACTGCTGTTCAATCTGGGCGACGCTGAGCTCGGGAAGTGCGTCATCCCCCCGGCGTCTGTGCTCCTGTAAGGCATGGGCGGCGGCGATCGCCTTTTCCCCCCCTTTGACGGCAACGTACATCAGCACACCTCCACGTGAGTGGTCCGCGGGATCGCCAGCAGGCGTTCGCCGCAGGTCAGGATCAGGTCAATGCCGAGCGGGAACGGGTGCGGACGCTCGGTCAGCTCATGGATGATGCACTCCGGCAGCTGGGGCGCGACCATCCGCTCGTCGGCGATGCCTGCGCCCGTCAGGCGAAGCATGCGGCCACCGCTCAGGCTGGAGACCTGCAAAATCAGCGTGGCGCTGGTTTCCGGTGCGACGGCGCTGCCTTCGCTCAGAGCGTTAAGCTGTTCATGGCTGATCTGTTCGTCGGCCACGGCAAAGACCGCCTGCTGGGGCTGCTCGACCAGCGGCGCGCTGGTGTGAAAGCGCAGGTTCTGGCTGGCGATATCGTTCAGCAATGCGCCTGACAGCCATACCGGGGTGTCGTTGTCCGCCAGCGTCAGCAGCACGCTGGTAGAGGCGAGGTTCAGCGGCAGCCATCCCTGCGAAAGCTGGTGCAGCGAGACGATCACGCCCGGCTCGCTCATGGCCTTCAGCAGGCGACGGAAACTTTGTTGGGCATCCTGGACGGCCAGGGTAAAGGCAGGTTGAAGCGTCATGCGTTGTCTCCGCGAACGAGCGTAAAGAAGTCGACCCGGCTGGTGTTCACTTCGGCCTGACGCGCGGCAAGGCGTGCGGCGCGGTCAGCTTCCAGCGGGGCAATAAGGGTTTCCATTAACGTCTGGAAATGCGGGTGTTCCTGTAAAAGCGCGTCGATCACCGCGCAGCGCTCGGCGTGCGTTTTGTCGCGCCCAAGTACGTAGCTGTAACCCAGCGTGCCGCTGTTAAGGCGGATCACCGCGCGGGTGAGAGTGGCATCGCCAGCGAAGAAGCGCTCGCCGGTGCCGCCCATGCGTGCCTGGATCTGCACCAGGCCGATCTCCGGCGCGCGGATCGTGTCGTAGTCCGGCGTCAGGCCGAGAGCGTTCATGCGGGCGGCCAGCGCAGCAGGCTGGCTGTGGGCCAGCACGCGCATCCAGCGCTGACGAGTGGAGGTGTCGAAGTGCATTCAGTGCTCCATGGTGAATTCAATCATGTCGGCGCGGGTCAGGCTGACGGAGTATTCCGTTGCGTTGACCTCGCCGTCACGGTGGTTGAGGGTGCGCACGCAGAGCAGCGGGGCCATATTGGGAATTTCGAGCACCTTGCTCTCTTTCGCCTGCGCGCGACGGGCGCTGATGCGCGTCTGGGTGCGTTTGAGCGCGATACCCGTCGCGTCCTGAAGAAAATCATGCAGGGAACCGCTGGCAAAGTTTTGCAGCACGGGCCAGAGGGTGAGGTCCGCGAAGTAATGGTCAATCTGGCAGACCGCCACGCCGTTGACCCGGCGCAACGTGCGCAGGTGTACGACGTTGTCACCTTCCTGAATCCCGAGCGCGTCCGCCACGTGGCGGGAGGCCGGGCGCAGGACCGAAAGCAGTTTTTCGCTGGTAGGATGGCTGCCCTGATCGAGCAGGTTCTGGCTAAAGCGCGCCTGGGCGTTGAGCGGGTAGTCAAACGGGCGCATCAGCACCAGCACGCCGACGCCCTGACGGCGCTGGACCCAGCCGCGCTCGACCAGCTGGTCAATGGCGCGGCGCAGGGTGTGGCGGTTCACTTCGTAGCGGTCGGCAAGCTGCTGCTCGGCGGGCAGGTAGTCACCGCAGCGGTAATGCGTGCGCAGCTCCACTTCGAGCCTGGCCGCAATCTCTTGCCAGCGGGTGGGGTAACTGGTCGGATGTCTGGATAAGTGCATA
Source organism: Enterobacter quasihormaechei (assembly GCF_004331385.1). Classification (GTDB taxonomy): domain Bacteria; phylum Pseudomonadota; class Gammaproteobacteria; order Enterobacterales; family Enterobacteriaceae; genus Enterobacter; species Enterobacter quasihormaechei. The sequence goes on along the minus strand of NZ_SJON01000020.1, from coordinate 11,959 downwards.
CCAATCAAAGCCTCGCTTATCAGATGAAGTGCTTACGCAAGCGTTGAGAGAGGAAATCCAGCAGGCTGACGGTGACGATGATAAGTACCATCAGGGCGCAGGTTTGCTGGAACTGGAAACCGCGAATCGCTTCCCACAGCGTGACGCCAATCCCGCCTGCGCCCACCATGCCGACCACGGTGGCGGAGCGAACGTTGGACTCGAAGCGGTACAGCGAGTAGGAGATGAGCAGCGGCATCACCTGCGGCAGGACGCCGTAGAGGATCTCTTCGATTTTGTTGGCGCCGGTTGCGCGAATGCCTTCCACCGGGCCGGGCTCGATGGCTTCAACCGCTTCCGAGAGCAGCTTGGAGAGCACGCCGGTGGTGTGGATGAACAGCGCCATCACGCCCGCGAACGGCCCCAGACCGACGGCCACCACGAACAGCATCGCAAAGACCATTTCGTTGATGGCGCGACAGGCGTCCATCAGGCGGCGCATCGGCTGGTATACCCACCACGGCACGATGTTCTCGGCGCTCATCAGGCCGAAGGGAATGGAGAGAATGACGGCGAGGGCGGTGCCCCAGACGGCGATTTGCAGGGTGATTGCCATTTCACCGAGGTAGTCCTGCCACTGGCTGAAGTCCGGCGGGAAGAAGTCGGCGGCGAAGGTCGCCATATTGCCGGAATCTTTGAAGAGCAGCAGCGGATCCATCTCTGCGCCTTTCCAGGAGATAACCAGCACCGCCAGCAGAAGGGCCCAGCTTATAAGCGAGAACCAGCTGCGCTTCGGCGGCGGGAGGGTGATGGTTTGCATGTTTGACTCCGTGGGTCTTTGTGTGCCGGATGGCGCGACGCTTATCCGGCCTACGATCCAAAATGTAGGCCCGGTAAGCGCAGCGCCACCGGGCGAAAAGCGTTACTGCACCGCTTTATTCACGCTGGTCATTGCGCCGAGCGCGGCGGTCAGGCGGTCGAGATCGTCCAGCTGCGCCTGAAGCTCAGAGACCTTGCTGGTTTTCTCTTCTTCCTTGAGCCCTTTGTTGTCCTTCACGCCCTGCATCTGTTTGAACAGCGCCAGCTGGCGAATCGGCACCAGCTGCAAATCGCTGGACGCGCGGAACGGTGCCCAGCCCAGGCGCGCCAGCACTGCTTTCTCTTCCGGCGTTTTGCCGTAGTTCATAAAGAAGTCGTAGACCTTGTCCTTGGTGCTTTCGGAGAGGTTTTTACGCCACACGATCGGGTCGCCCGGGATCAGCGGTGATTTCCAGATCACCTTCAGCGCTTTCAGCTTGTCCGGCGCGGAGGTCTTCAGCTTGTCGAGGTTTTCGGTATTGTTGGTGGCAACGTCTACCTGCTTGTTCGCTACGGCCAGGGCGTTGGTTTCGTGGCCGGCGTTCACCGTGCGCTTGAAGTCGCTGGCGGAGATGTTGTTTTTCGCGAAGACGTAGTAGCCCGGCACAAGGAAGCCAGACGTGGAATTCGGATCGCCGTTACCAAAGGTCAGCTCTTTGCGTTTGGCGATCATGTCGTTGAGGGTGTTGATCGGGCTGTCTTTGTTCACGATCAGCACGCTCCAGTAGCCCGGGGAGCCATCTGCCGCAACGGTCTGGGCAAAGACCTGGCCGTTGGCGCGGTCCACCGCTTCCATGGCAGAGAGGTTGCCGTACCACGCGATGTCCACTTTGTTGAAGCGCATTCCCTGAATGATGCCCGCGTAGTCCGGGGCGAAGAAGGCGTTCACTTTGATCCCCAGTTTGGTTTCCATATCTTTCAGGAACGGTTCCCACTGCGGCTTCAGGTTTTGCTGTGATTCCGTTGAAATGATGCCAAAGTTCAACGCTTTTTCCTGCTCTTCGGCGTAGGCCGGGCTTAACAGGGTGCTGATGCTGAACATGCTGGTGAAGGCCAGCGCGGCAACGGCTTTGTAGTTCATTTCCATTCCTCGTTATCGGGGCGTTAAGCAGCCTGCGCGCGTTCTTCGACGCGGTTTACGCTGCGGTAGAGATGATCAAAACGTTCGTTATCAAACTGGTGGCTGGCGCCATCGAAGAACACGTGGCCCTGACGCAGGGCGACGATGCGCTCGCAGTAGCGCAGGGCGTAATCCACCTGATGCAGCGTCACCACCACGGTGATGCCGTCGTTCTGGTTGATGTCGCGCAGGGTTTCCATCACGATGCGGGCCGACTCCGGATCCAGCGAGGCGATGGGCTCATCGGCCAGAATGATTTTGGCTTTCTGCATCAGGGCGCGGGCGATGGCGACGCGCTGCTGCTGCCCGCCGGACAGCGTGGACACGCGCTGGTGGGCGAAATGCGCCATGCCGACGCGAGTCAGCGCCTGTAAGGCTTCTTGTTTCTGGGAAGGGGAGAACCAGCGCAGGCAGGTACGCCAGAACGGGGTGCTGCCGAGCGCGCCAATTAGCACGTTCTCGAGCACCGTCAGGCGGTTCACCAGGTTGAACTGCTGAAAGATGTAGCCCGTCTGGGCGCGGCTTTTGCGAATATCGCTCGCCAGACGGCCCGCATGCTGCACGGTGTTACCCAGCAGCTCGACGCGGCTTTCCGGCGTTTTGTCACAGGTAATAAGGCCGCTTAAGTGACGCAGAAGGGTAGATTTTCCTGAACCGGACGGCCCCAGCAGCGCTACCATTTCGCCCTGCTGGACGGTCAGATCAACGGCATGCAGCGCCTTGTTGTGATTGAAGGTTTTGCTCAGTTTCTCGACGCGGATGACAGTGTGCATGTGCTGGGCCTCACGATAAATGTGGCCTCATGCTGGCGCATCAATATGACATTTGGGTTAAGTCTCGGTTGCGGAAAGTTGAAGAGTTGAGGGGGATTTGATGACAATCACCGTAGACCCGGTCAGCGCAGCGCCACCGGGCGCTGTTGCCGGATGCGCTGCGCTTATCCGGCCTACGATTTAACGACGTTAATCATCCACGGCACGCCGTATTTATCGGTCACAGTACCGAAACCGTGCGCCCAGAAGGTTTCCTGCCAGGCCATTTCGATATTCCCGCCATCGGCAAGGTTGTCGAACCAGCGCTTGCCTTCCGACACATCCTGGGTGTCGAGCACCAGCGTGAAACCCGCGTATTGCGCGCTGCTGCCAGGCGGTATTCCGTCGCTCATCATAATATCGCTGCCCGCGATGCGGACGTTAGAGTGGGCGATGGCGGAATCCGGGAACTGCATACCTGACGGACAGCCTTCTTCGCTGTTTTCGTCTTTAGGCATTTCGCCGAAGGTGATTTTGTAGAGGAGTTCTGCGCCGACGGCCTGCTGATAGAAGGCGGTGGCCTCCGCACAGTTGCCGGCGAAAGAGATGTAGGGACTTAACGGCATAATCTTTACCTCACGTAGGAAAAGCCCGTTAAGTGTAGTTCCCGAACGCCCGGTAAGCGAAGCGTCACCGGGCGGGTAAATCAGTTCTTTTTCACGAACTCAGATTTCAGTTTCATCGGACCGAAGCCGTCAATTTTGCAGTCGATATTATGATCGCCTTCAACCAGACGGATATTTTTGACTTTAGTGCCGATCTTCAGCATGGAGGAGCTGCCTTTTACCTTCAGATCTTTCACAACGGTAACGCTGTCGCCGTCCGCCAGCAGGTTGCCGTTCGCGTCTTTTACGATCGGCGTATCGCTGTCCTGCTCTGGCTCCGCATCGTTCCATTCATGAGCGCATTCCGGGCAAACGAACATGCCGTTGTCTTCATAGGTATATTCAGAATTGCATTTCGGGCAGTGGGGAAGTTGCATGTTGGTATCCTCAAAAGTGTTAACACGCTGGAAAATGCCAGCTAAATGACGGCAGTATGCCGAAAAAGGCAGCGAGTATAACGCAAATCCCCACTTTTGTCGGTGATATTGTTTAAGGAAAATAGTGCGCCAGCGCGCCAGAGATGACGCGAACCGTCAGTGAATAAAAAGAAGCGTATGCCCTGAACGGAAGAGAGCGAAGGGATGTTAAATATATCGAATATTTTATTACAGCAAATTGCTACGCTGGGCCATTTCGGATAAGGTGAAGGAACAAGCCGTTATTTATCTCCCTCTCTGAGGCCATACATCTTTTGGCGTCAGGGAATACCTCTCTTTTTTGGTGGGTAAATAACGATGATATATCCTGATGTTTCCTGAAAATGCGTTTTGTCTATTCACTTTTGGCTTTCTGGCCAGAGGGACGTTTTACACGTATTACAAGTCGGGATTTAAATTCTCATTACCTTCAGTTAGTTGTATTAAATGAACATGTTTTCCATACGTGATCATATAAGCCTGAAAAGTATAATTAAAACAATGTGGCTTAATAAAAGTAATAAATTTGCGTTAAGGAAAGGCTTTTATCATGCACACACAGACCATATTTGAATTAAGCCAGGAAGCTGAACGTTTGTTACAGCTCGCGCTGAACAATCTTGATTCATTAAAATCAATGCCGATTGCAAAGCTGGATAGCACAGCCGCTGCCATGAGCGGCGCTAATAACAACGTTTTGCCATTACATTTTAGCGCCCGGGGCGTCGACGCGCAGCAGGCGATGCTGAATAACGAATTACGCAAAATAACCCGCCTCGAAATGGTGCTGGCGATTGTGGGTACCATGAAGGCGGGGAAATCGACCACCATTAATGCGATTGTGGGCACTGAAGTACTGCCGAACCGCAATCGTCCGATGACGGCACTTCCCACGCTGATCCGCCACACGCCGGGCCAGAAGGAGCCGGTGCTGCATTTTTTGCACGTTTCGCCTATTGATACCCTGATCTCCCAGCTACAGAAGAAGTTGTGCGATAACGATCGCGGCAAGCTGGCGCGGCGGCTGGAGATCGACAAGGACATGAATACGCTGCTGGAGCGCATCGAAAAAGGGGAGGCGTTTGAAAAACACCACCTCGGCGCGGAGCCCATCTTTCATTGTCTGAAAAGCCTGAACGATCTGGTGCGGCTTTCCCAGGCGCTGGGCGTGGAGTTTCCTTTTTCTGAGTATGCCGCGATTGAACATATACCGGTGATTGAGGTGGAGTTTATGCACCTCGCCGGTCTGGATGCGCACCTGGGGCAACTGACGCTGCTCGACACGCCGGGGCCGAACGAGGCCGGTCAGCCGCACCTGCAAAAAATGCTCAGCGAACAGCTGGCGCGCGCCTCCGCCGTGCTGGCGGTGATGGACTATACCCAGCTTAAATCCATTTCTGATGCAGAGGTTCGTCAGGCAATTTCGGCGGCGGGGAAATCCGTGCCGCTTTATGCCCTGGTCAATAAATTCGACCAGAAAGATCGTAACAGCGACGATGAAGAGCAGGTGCGGGCGATGATTTCCGGCACGTTGATGAAAGGAAATATCTCTCCAGGGAAAATTTATCCGGTCTCGTCCATGTGGGCCTATCTGGCGAACCGTGCCCGCTATGAGATGACCATCCACGGGCGGCTACCCGATCATCAGGATCAGCCCTGGGTGCAGGATTTTGCCGAGGCTGCGCTGGGTCGCCGCTGGCGAACGGCCGATCTGGACGATATTGACCATATTCGCCACGCGGCGGATCTGCTGTGGGAGGATTCGCTGTTCGAACAACCGATCCGTAAATTGATTTACGCGGCTTACGCCAACGCCTCGCTGTTCGCGCTGCGGTCGGCCTCGCATAAGCTGCTCAATTATGCGCAAAACGCCAGAGAATACCTGGATTTTCGCCATCAGGGACTGACGGTCGCCTTTGATGAGCTGGAGCGGAATATTACACGCCTGGAAGAGGATATGGCGATTCTGCATCAGCGGCAGAGCGTGGTGGGCGATGAAGTCCAGCATGAAGTAGAAGAGGCGCTCAACGCAGCGGATGCATTCCTGCTTCGTCAGAAAGGTGAGCTACACCAGGCGCTGGCCGACATCTTTAGCCGCCCGTCTGTTCTTGATTTAGCGGGAGGCGACCCAGCCCGTTTGCGTGCAGACGACGCGGATGCGATCCAACAGCTGGTGCTTGACGATGAAGGGCAGGCGCAGATTGTGCTGAGTAAGATCCGATCGTCATGCGAGCGGATTATGCTGGATGCGCAGAGCAAAATTGGCCGGGAGCTGGCGTTACGCTTCGATCAGCTGGAATCCACGCTGGCCCGATCGCTGAATGAGGCGATGCGCCCCATCGAGACGCGAATTAAAGAACAACTCAGTCATGCCGGCTTTCGGGCGCGGATTAGCTTTCCGGCGTTTCAGGCAAACCAGCTTAATTTCAATACGCGCGGCCTGTTTAATGATGCCATTGTGCAGGATATCCCTCCCGCCACTCCGCCAACAGGGGCGGGCAGCGTGCGCGATACCGTCGCGCGCTGGCTCAATCATCCCGGCTGGGGCTGGGAAGAGTACGTGGTGACGCGCACCCGATATGTTATCGACATCGCTCAGCTTCGTGGCAAATTTACGCAGCACACCGATCAGTTTTGCGATCAAATCCGTAAAGCTTTGGCCGCGCAGGTCGATGTCTCTGTTACGGCGGGTATGGCAACGTTCTTTGCGGAGTTTTCGTTATGCCTGACCGGGTTACAGGAAAGCTTGCGTGATAGCCTTGCCGTGCGGCAGCAGAATGAGCACTCAACCCGAGCGCTTAGCCAGTTGTTGAAGCAAAGTATGACCACTGCGGCGTGGATTCAGGAAGATACCCGACTGTTACGCGATGATATTCAAACCCTTTTCGCGGCAGAGCAACCATGACAACACGGCTACTGGACGGTCCCGGGCGGACGCTGGAGTGTATTCATCCAAAATTTATGGTCGATTTGGTCCAGGGGGCGGATGCTGCACGTCACTCTCTTCTGGGGCCACAGCAGCTGCAATTTCGTGAGCGTTTGACGCAGGAGATTGTTACGCAGACCCGGCTGCGGCCGTGGGCAATGGCGGGAATGCTCAACGAAAATGCAGCACTGCGGCTGGGGCTGGCGGAGAAACTGGTCGGTATGCTCGACCCCGGACACCTTGCGCTGACCCGTATGGCAGACAGGCTGGTAGCCCTGCGCCAGCAGGTTAATCCACGCATCTCTCAGTCTCCCGGATTGTTGCAACAGTACGAAGCGCTCTCCGCCCATTTCAACCAGCGTGCCGTCTATAAAGAGAAAGCGCTCGCGCAGCGCGGCCTCATAGTTCAGGCGGGTGAGCACAGCGAACAAATTTTTACCCGCTGGCGAGCCGGGCAGTATGACGGCTGGTCGCTGGCTGGCCGCTGCTTTATCGCGCTGGAAGAGTTGCGCTGGGGCGCTTTTGGCGATGCCTGTCGTCTGGCGAATGGCGATGTGGCGGCCATGCTAAAAGATAACCTGCGCAGCATGGCCGCAAACTATCTGGCACAGGGGATTGATGCCTCTCCCACGACCCGGCATTTTTACCATCAGTGGCTGTCCACGCCCGCCTCTCCTGGCCTGCTGGATTATAAAGGTATGCTGGGCTGGCTGGGGGACTGGTGTCAGGCGGATAAACATCCGGTGAGCTGGTCAGTGACGCAGAGCTGGCAAACGGTCGCGCTGGGCATGCCGAGACTCTGTTCGGCAAAACGGCTGGTGGATGGCATGGTGGAAGAGATGTTTGGTGCGTGATTGCCCCCTCTTTTAAGGAGGGGGCGAACGGCTTAGTGGTGCATTTCTACCGCTTTAGGTTCTGCCTGGGTCTCAGGCACATGGCCAAAGCGTCTGGCGTACAGCGCCGTGATGATCGGGACCAGAATCGCCGTCACAATCACGCTGGCGGCAACCAGGGCCGTGGCGGACGCGGCAACCGGTTCAAAGGCCGGGTTAATCTGGGCGATAATCACCGGGTTGGCTACCGCAGCGCCTGCGGCTGAAGAAGCGGCCACGCCCGCGGTTCCGTTGCCGCCCCCGATGACGCGGTCTGCGATAATCAGCGGAATACCCGTGATGATGATGACGGCAACACCCAGCACAATCCCCAGCAGTCCGGTTTCCAGGATTACGTTCAGGTTGATGGTATTGCCCAACGCGAAGCCGAAGAACGGGATCAGTACCGGGGTGGCTTTGCTAAAGAAATCGCGCAGATCGTGATCGAGGTTGCCCAGCGCAAAGCCAATCAGGAACGGCAGGATCGCCCCAACAAAGTGGTGTGGTTCAAAAGAGGCAAGGCCGGCAGAACCCAGAATCAACATGGTCATCAGTGGACCCGATTCCAGGGACATCAGCACGAACGCACCCGATTCTTCTTTGGTACCATATTGATTCATCAGGCTGGCATAAAGACCGCCGTTGGTCATATCCATTGCGGAGACAATGGCCAGAACGGATAATCCGGCGAAGAAGCCGGTCTGAATGCCATTCTCCGGAATGAACATCGCACAGATCATGGCAACGACCCAGGCGACCGCAATTTTGGTAATGACCAGCGTCCCTGATTTACGTAATACCGTACCTGTTGCACGCAAGTTAATAGACGCGCCGATACAAAAGAACCAGACTGCCAGAATCGGAACCGTTCCGGTAATCATACCTTTTGTAAAACCACCAAAATAAGCACCGGTGTTCGGGGCCAGCGTATTTAATATCGCACCAAGTACCAGCGGGACCAGCATCATCCCACCCGGGATGCGTTCTATTGTTGCTTTAATCTTCATCATTAACCCTCACATCTCGCCCGCGTGGCTGGCGGAAATCTCAAAAAATAGATCAACAAATTCAATAAATTGCCCTTTGCGGGGAACAATCCATACGTGACTTATGCTGTAAAGCGACATTAAGGCTTTCTGTGTTCCTTCATGTGAAAGCCGTTGAGATAACGTGTTCGGATTTATCATGCGATCTTTGGAATTGTGATTCAATGAAAATAAAACACTGTTTTAGTTATCTTCGTCACATATTGAAAGTAAACAGGAATCCACGCTGTTAATAATTAAATTTTGTGTAAATTCGGTGTGAAGAAATGTGATTGTTTTTCGTTTTAAGAGGAATAATAACGGGCGTTAAGATGTGTTTGATAAGGGGGATGAGAATGACCTTATTTATAGTGAATTGACAAAACCTGAAGCCAACTTACGCGCAGGAAAAATATATGTGAAGTTGATCACATATATAAACGCTGGTAGGGTAAAAAGGTCTTTAACTGCCCTGACAGGCGTCAACAGGTTCGGTTGTATCGACATAAAACGTCAATGTAAGTAAACCTGCTACGCTTGAATAAGGAGATTCGCATGGAGCGGATCTCGCGTTCACAGCCTGAAATGCGCTGTGAATTGGACGGGGCTGAGTCTACGAGGAAAGCTATGCTTAGAAGGAAAAAAGTAAAACCCATCACGCTGCGCGATGTCACCATTATTGATGACGCAAAACTGCGCAAAGCGATTACAGCGGCCTCGCTCGGTAATGCGATGGAGTGGTTCGATTTTGGTGTCTACGGCTTCGTTGCCTACGCGCTTGGTAAAGTGTTCTTCCCCGGTGCCGATCCCAGCTTGCAGATGATTGCCGCGCTGGGTACGTTCTCTGTTCCCTTCCTTATTCGTCCTCTCGGTGGCCTGTTCTTCGGCATGCTGGGTGATAAATATGGTCGTCAGAAGATCCTGGCTATTACCATTGTCATCATGTCGATAAGTACATTCTGTATCGGCCTTATTCCGTCCTATGCGACCATTGGTATATGGGCGCCGATCCTGCTGCTGATCTGTAAGATGGCGCAGGGCTTCTCGGTTGGCGGCGAATATACCGGCGCATCGATTTTTGTCGCCGAGTATTCCCCGGACCGTAAACGCGGCTTTATGGGCAGCTGGCTCGACTTTGGCTCGATTGCCGGGTTCGTCATGGGCGCAGGGGTTGTGGTTCTGATCTCGACCGTCGTCGGTGAACAGAACTTCCTCGACTGGGGCTGGCGTATTCCGTTCTTCCTGGCGCTGCCGCTGGGCATCATCGGTCTTTACCTGCGTCACGCTCTGGAAGAGACGCCTGCGTTCCAGCAGCACGTTGAAAAGCTGGAGCAGGGCGACCGCGAAGGGTTGCAGGACGGTCCGAAAGTGTCGTTCAAGGAGATTGCGACCAAACACTGGCGCAGCCTGCTGACCTGTATCGGTCTGGTGATTTCCACCAACGTGACCTACTACATGCTGCTGACCTACATGCCGAGCTACCTGTCGCATAACCTGCACTACTCGGAAGATCACGGCGTGCTGATTATTATCGCCATCATGGTGGGTATGCTGTTCGTGCAGCCGATTATGGGCCTGCTGAGTGACCGCTTTGGCCGTAAGCCATTCATCATTCTCGGTAGCGTCGCGCTGTTCGCGCTGGCTATTCCGGCCTTTATCCTGATTAACAGCAACGTGCTGGGGCTGATTTTCGCCGGCCTGCTGATGTTGGCGGTGATCCTCAACTGCTTCATCGGGGTAATGGCTTCTACGCTGCCGGCAATGTTCCCGACGCATATTCGCTACAGCGCGCTGGCGGCGGCCTTTAATATCTCCGTTCTGATTGCCGGCCTGACGCCGACGCTTGCCGCTTCACTGGTGGAGAGCACGCAGAACCTGATGATGCCTGCTTACTATCTGATGGTCATCGCGGTGATCGGCCTGATTACCGGTATTACCATGAAGGAGACGGCGAACCGTCCGCTGAAAGGGGCAACGCCTGCGGCGTCTGATATTCAGGAAGCGAAGGAGATCCTCCGCGAGCACTACGATAACGTAGAGCAGAAGATTGAAGATATAGACGCAGAGATTGAAGAGCTTCAGAAAAAACGTTCTCGCCTGGTTGACCAGCATCCGAGAATTAACGAGTAATAAAAAAACCCGCCGCTGGCGGGTTTTCTTTTATTAGCATCCTGCGGCGATGTAATCCCCGTTGGCGCTAATGGGGATCACCGTCAGGAACAGGACAGTCGCGAACAGGATCAGCACAATCCCTCCAGCAATTTTGACCATCGGCACCATCCAGTTCAGCGAAGAGCCGCCGCCAAACCAGGCGACTGTTCGTTCACGCGCGTAACGTACCGCCAGCGATAGCCCCATAATCGACAGTGCCGTGCCCAGCGACATTGTCATCACAGCGGCAATCCCCCAGCTAACAATGCCGAGCGCATTCGAGAACATCAGGATCATAATTGCCCCGCTGCACGGGCGTGCGCCAATGGCCAGCACCACGCCCAGACGGGTTTTCCAGTCGCTTTTTGCCAGATCCACCCCTACGCCGTGATGGCCGCAGCCACAGCGTTCATCATGCTGGTGAAGCGGCTTGATGGCGTTAATCGCCATTTTGCGCGGACGCAGGCTGCTTAGCGCCTGATAGATGATAAACGCACCGAAGGCGGCAATCAGTACGGCGCTGATTTTCTCGACATACCAACGGCTGGTGCTGATATCCCCTGACGCGAGGTTCAATCCAACCGCCAGGATAAAGACAAAGAGGATCGCGCTGACGCCCTGCATCAGGCTACCGATAAACGGTACGACGCGCGCCGCGAGCTGGCTCTCTTTATTAGTAGTGAGATACGTGGCGACGATAAATTTGCCGTGCCCCGGTCCAACAGCATGGAGTACGCCATAAAGAAATGCACCGGTTAACAACCACAGCCCACCGCTGTACTGATGGTTATTAAGTTGCAGCAGATACATCACCAGATAACGGTGCAGGGCGATCTGGGTGGCGAGGCACCACTGTATAAAAGCATTCCAGTGAGTATGAAGAACAAAACCTGCCGTAAGCAACACCAGCACGGTGAGCCCGGCGGTTGGGATACGCCAGTCTCGATGAAGTCGCTGTGTCGTCATGATGTTGACCCGTGAGAGAAATATTTGCCGCTAGTATAGTGTTCAATTGACGGGATCACACAAGGATCGTCAATGAATTGTGGATAACTCTGTGCGTAAAAGGGTATAAGGCGGGGTTTTGCTGGGGAATACAGCAGTCAGTCATTTTTTTGCAACTTTTCTGTTGCGGTCGCTCGGGAACTCCCTATAATGCGCCTCCATCGACACGGCGGATGTGAATCACTTCACA
>NZ_SJON01000002.1 GCF_004331385.1 Enterobacter quasihormaechei | reverse complement strand
CTGCGCTTACCGGGCCTACGAAAGACCACAAAAAAGGCGCCCATTGGGCGCCTTTTGCATGTTACATCAGCGATTACTTTTTATCGCTATTCTCCAGGTTTTCAACCTGCGGCAGTCCGTTACCGGAGCTGGCAGAGAGCAGGCCATTCTCAACGTAGTTGAACAGCTTCTCACGGGTATCGGTAATGTCCAGATTACGCATGGTCAGCTGGCCAATACGATCGTCCGGCGAGAAGACTGAATCACCTTTCTCCATGGTCAGACGCTCTGCTTTATAGGTCAGGTTATCAGACACGGTATTCAGGATGGAGTAATCATTGCCGCGACGCAGTTCCAGCGTCACTTCGCCGGTGATAGCACTCGCCACCCAACGTTGCAGGGCGTCACGCAGCATCAGGGCCTGCGGATCGAACCAGCGACCCTGATACAGCAGTTTGCCCAGCTGGCGACCATGAGAATGATACTGCTCAATGGTGTCTTCGTTGTGAATGCCGGTCAGCAGACGCTCATAAGCGATGTGCAGCAGCGCCATCCCCGGAGCTTCGTAAATGCCACGGCTTTTCGCTTCGATGATACGGTTTTCGATCTGATCGCTCATGCCCAGACCGTGACGGCCGCCGATGCGATTGGCTTCCAGCATCAGTTCAACATCGTCGGAGAAAGTTTTGCCGTTCAGGGCAACCGGATGACCACGTTCGAAACGCACGGTCACTTCTTCTGCCGGGATCTTCACGCTTTCGTCCCAGAACTTCACGCCCATAATCGGGTTAACAATTTTTACGCTGGAGTTAAGGAATTCCAGATCTTTCGCTTCGTGCGTCGCACCCAGCATGTTGGAGTCGGTTGAGTAGGCTTTTTCAACGGACATCTTATAGTCGAAGCCGCAGGCAATCATAAACTCGGACATTTCATGACGGCCACCCAGCTCGTCGATGAAGTCAGTATCCAGCCACGGCTTGTAAATCTGCAATTCAGCGTTGGTCAGCAGGCCGTAACGATAGAAACGTTCAATATCGTTTCCTTTATAGGTGCTACCGTCACCCCAGATGTTCACGCCGTCTTCTTTCATGGCGGCGACCAGCATGGTGCCGGTGACGGCACGGCCCAGCGGAGTGGTGTTGAAATAGGTCAGGCCGCCGGTGGTGTTATGGAATGCACCGCACTGGATAGCGGCAATGCCTTCGGCAACCAACTGCTTACGGCAGTCAATCAGACGTGCGTTCTCTGCGCCATATTCCATGGCACGACGAGGGATCGCGTCATAATCTTCCTCGTCCGGCTGACCCAGGTTCGCTGTATATGCATAAGGAACCGCTCCCTTCTGGCGCATCCACAGCAGTGCAGCGCTGGTATCCAGGCCGCCAGAAAAAGCGATGCCAATACGTTGTCCTACCGGGAGATGCTTGAGAATCGTCGTCATAGAATAAAACCCTGCTTGATTGACTGATGAGAGATCGCTTTCGTTCTCTTGTGCATTTTTATGCAAAATAAGTGAGTATTCATTTAATCATCTTTTGGCGAAGACCGGAAGAGATGCGTGCGTTTTTTGTAAAAATTTTGGTCTAAACGATCTGGCGGAAGCCGGGTTGACAGGTGGGGTCAACTATCAATATACTGAACGCCGATTTTACGTCCCGTCTTCGGTACCAAATCCCAGCATTATTTGCAAATTCTGTCCAAAACGCGTAGAATTTGCCACGTTTCAGGCGCGGGGTGGAGCAGCCTGGTAGCTCGTCGGGCTCATAACCCGAAGGTCGTCGGTTCAAATCCGGCCCCCGCAACCACTTTCCTATAAAGTTCTTTTTCAAATATACTGTGAAGACTTAGAGCCTTCGTAGCTGGATTTGAAAAAATTCTTTCGGAGAGTGCTCCAGGCCACAGTTGTGGCTATAGGGTTCAGTTATCTAAAGCCCCGATTTATCGGGGTTTTTTGTTATCTGACTACAGAATAACTGGGCTTTACGCCCTTTTTTTATGTCTTGGGGGTGGGCTTGTCCACATTAGAGCAAAAATTAACAGAGATGATTACTGCACCGGTCGAAGCACTGGGCTACGAACTGGTCGGCATCGAATTCGTTCGCGGCCGCACATCGACGCTGCGCATCTATATTGATAGTGAAGATGGCATCAATGTTGATGATTGTGCTGATGTTAGCCACCAGGTGAGTGCGGTTCTTGACGTTGAAGACCCGATTACCGTTGCGTACAACCTGGAAGTTTCCTCACCTGGCCTCGATCGCCCGATGTTCACGGCCGAGCACTATGTGCGCTTTACCGGTGAAGAAGTGGCTCTGGTTCTGCGTATGGCCGTACAGAACCGCCGTAAATGGCAGGGAATTATCAAAGCCGTTGATGGTGAAATGATCACGGTGACAGTCGAAGGCAAAGATGAAGTGTTCGCGCTGAGTAATATCCAGAAGGCGAACCTGGTTCCCCACTTTTAACAGTCTGGATTGAGGTGAAAAGCCCGCGATGAACAAAGAAATTTTGGCTGTTGTTGAAGCCGTCTCCAACGAGAAATCACTGCCGCGTGAGAAGATTTTCGAAGCGCTGGAAAGTGCACTGGCTACAGCAACCAAGAAAAAATACGAACAAGAGATCGATGTTCGAGTAGAAATCGATCGTAAAAGCGGTGACTTCGATACATTCCGTCGTTGGGTAATCGTTGAAGAAGTGACCCAGCCGACCAAAGAGATCACCCTGGAAGCGGCACGTTTTGAAGACGAAAGTCTGAACGTGGGTGACTACGTTGAAGATCAGATCGAATCAGTTACCTTCGACCGTATCACCACCCAGACCGCGAAGCAGGTTATCGTGCAGAAAGTGCGCGAAGCCGAGCGCGCGCTGGTTGTCGATCAGTTCCGCGATCAGGAAGGCGAAATCATCACCGGCGTGGTGAAGAAAGTGAACCGCGACAACATCTCTCTGGAGATCAAATCCGAAGGGATGCCGGGTAACGCTGAAGCCGTGATCCTGCGTGAAGACATGCTGCCGCGTGAAAACTTCCGCCCAGGCGACCGTATCCGTGGTGTGCTGTATGCCGTACGCCCTGAAGCGCGTGGTGCACAGCTGTTCGTGACCCGTTCTAAACCAGAAATGCTGGTTGAACTGTTCCGTATCGAAGTGCCGGAAATCGGCGAAGAAGTTATCGAAATCAAAGCGGCGGCCCGCGATCCGGGTTCCCGTGCGAAAATTGCGGTGAAAACCAACGACAAGCGTATCGACCCGGTCGGTGCTTGCGTCGGTATGCGCGGCGCACGCGTTCAGGCGGTTTCTACCGAACTGGGCGGCGAGCGCATTGATATCGTTCTGTGGGACGACAACCCGGCGCAGTTCGTGATCAACGCAATGGCTCCGGCTGATGTGGCGTCTATCGTTGTTGACGAAGACAAACACACCATGGATATCGCTGTAGAAGCGGGCAACCTGGCGCAGGCGATTGGCCGTAACGGTCAGAACGTACGTCTGGCGTCACAGCTGAGCGGCTGGGAACTCAACGTCATGACCGTTGATGACCTTCAGGCCAAGCATCAGGCTGAAGCCCACGCGGCGATCGATACCTTCACCAAATACCTGGACATTGACGAAGACTTCGCCACTGTGCTGGTTGAAGAAGGTTTCTCAACGCTGGAAGAACTGGCCTACGTGCCAATGAAAGAGCTGCTGGAAATTGACGGTCTGGATGAACCAACCGTTGAAGCCCTGCGTGAACGCGCTAAAAACGCACTGACCACCCTGGCACTGGCTCAGGAAGAAAGCCTTGGCGATAAGAAGCCGGCTGATGACCTGCTGAATCTGGAAGGTCTTGATCGTGCGATTGCGTTCAAGCTGGCTGCCCGTGGTGTTTGTACGCTGGAAGATCTCGCTGAGCAAGGCGTTGATGACCTGGCTGATATCGAAGGTTTAACCGACGAGAAAGCCGGCGAACTCATCATGGCCGCACGTAATATTTGCTGGTTCGGCGACGAAGCGTAATAAACTGTAGCAGGAAGGAACAGCATGACTGATGTAACTGTAAAATCGCTGGCTGCTGAGATTCAGACCTCCGTGGACCGCCTGGTACAGCAATTTGCTGATGCAGGGATCCCGAAGTCCGCTGATGACTCGGTGACCGCGCAAGAAAAACAAACCTTGTTATCGCACCTGAACCGTGAACACGGCTCAACGCCTGACAAGTTAACGCTACAGCGTAAAACGCGTAGCACGTTGAACATCCCTGGTACCGGTGGCAAAAGCAAGTCGGTACAAATCGAAGTCCGCAAGACGCGCACCTTTGTAAAACGTGATCCGCAAGAGGCAGAACGCCTTGCCGCGGAAGAGCAGGCACAGCGTGAAGCGGAAGAACAAGCTCAGCGTGAGGCAGAAGCCACTGCCAAACGTGAAGCAGAATTAAAAGCTGAACGTGAGGCCGCAGAAAAAGCGAAACGCGACGCCGGTGAAAAAGCGAAGCGTGACGCTGCGGAAAAAGACAAAGTGAGCAATCAACAGACCGACGAAATGACCAAAACTGCCCAGGCTGAAAAAGCCCGCCGTGAAAATGAAGCTGCCGAGCTGAAGCGTAAAGCGGAAGAAGAAGCCCGCCGCAAGCTTGAAGAAGAAGCTCGCCGCGTCGCCGAAGAAGCGCGTCGCATGGCAGAAGAAAACGAGAAGAACGGCGTGAATACCGCTGAACCAACTGAAGACACCAGCGATTATCACGTCACTACCTCTCAGCATGCGCGTCAGGCAGAAGACGACAACGACCGTGAGGTTGAAGGTGGTCGTAGCCGTACCCGCAGTGCAAAAGCGGCGCGTCCTGCGAAAAAAGGTAACAAACACGCTGAATCTAAAGCTGACCGTGAAGAAGCACGTGCAGCGGTTCGCGGTGGAAAAGGCGGCAAGCGTAAAGGTTCCGCTCTCCAGCAGGGCTTCCAGAAGCCTGCTCAGGCCGTTAACCGTGACGTTGTGATCGGTGAAACCATCACCGTTGGCGAACTGGCTAACAAGATGGCGGTGAAAGGCTCTCAGGTCATCAAAGCGATGATGAAACTGGGCGCAATGGCCACCATCAACCAGGTCATCGACCAGGAAACCGCACAGCTGGTTGCCGAAGAGATGGGCCACAAAGTTATCCTGCGTCGTGAAAACGAGCTGGAAGAAGCCGTCATGAGCGACCGTGACACTGGCGCAGCGGCTGAACCGCGCGCACCGGTTGTGACCATCATGGGTCACGTTGACCACGGTAAAACCTCTCTGCTTGACTACATTCGTTCTACTAAGGTTGCCTCCGGCGAAGCGGGTGGTATTACCCAGCACATCGGTGCTTACCACGTAGAAACCGAAAACGGCATGATCACCTTCCTGGATACCCCAGGCCACGCAGCGTTTACCTCAATGCGTGCACGTGGTGCTCAGGCAACGGATATCGTTGTCCTGGTTGTTGCTGCCGACGATGGCGTGATGCCACAGACCATTGAAGCTATCCAGCACGCGAAAGCGGCGCAGGTGCCTCTGGTTGTTGCAGTCAACAAAATCGATAAGCCAGAAGCCGATATGGATCGCGTGAAGAACGAACTGTCCCAGTACGGCGTTATGCCGGAAGAGTGGGGCGGTGAAGCGCAGTTCATCCCTGTATCTGCAAAAGCGGGTACCGGTATCGACGACCTGCTGAACGCCATCCTGCTTCAGGCTGAAGTTCTGGAGCTGAAAGCGGTACGTAAAGGTATGGCGAGCGGCGCGGTAATCGAATCCTTCCTGGATAAAGGTCGTGGTCCGGTTGCAACCGTTCTGGTTCGCGAAGGTACTCTGCACAAGGGCGACATCGTTCTGTGTGGCTTCGAATACGGTCGCGTTCGTGCGATGCGTAACGAACTGGGTCAGGAAGTGCTGGAAGCGGGTCCGTCCATTCCAGTGGAAATCCTCGGCCTGTCCGGCGTACCTGCTGCCGGTGACGAAGTGACCGTCGTTCGTGACGAGAAGAAAGCGCGTGAAGTGGCTCTGTATCGTCAGGGTAAATTCCGTGAAGTGAAGCTGGCTCGTCAGCAGAAATCTAAACTCGAGAACATGTTCGCCAACATGACCGAAGGCGAAGTTCACGAAGTGAACATCGTTCTGAAAGCGGACGTTCAGGGCTCTGTGGAAGCGATCTCCGACTCCTTGCTGAAACTGTCTACCGACGAAGTGAAAGTGAAGATCATCGGTTCTGGCGTAGGTGGTATCACCGAAACCGACGCAACCCTGGCAGCCGCGTCCAACGCTATCCTGGTTGGCTTCAACGTTCGTGCTGATGCTTCTGCGCGTAAAGTGATTGATGCTGAAAGCCTGGATCTGCGTTACTACTCCGTCATCTATAACCTGATTGATGAAGTGAAAGCAGCGATGAGCGGCATGCTGTCTCCTGAGCTGAAACAGCAGATCATCGGTCTGGCTGAAGTACGTGACGTGTTCAAATCACCGAAATTCGGTGCGATCGCGGGCTGTATGGTTACCGAAGGGACCATCAAGCGTCACAACCCAATCCGCGTACTGCGTGACAACGTGGTTATCTACGAAGGCGAGCTGGAATCCCTGCGCCGCTTCAAAGATGACGTTAACGAAGTCCGTAACGGCATGGAATGTGGTATCGGCGTGAAGAACTACAACGACGTTCGCGTTGGCGATATGATCGAAGTGTTCGAGATCATCGAAATTCAGCGTACCATCGCGTAATCTTCTTCAACTGAAGATTAACTAGCGTAGGCCGGGTAAGCGAAGCGCCACCCGGCAATAATTTTAAAAAGGGGCTTAAGCCCCTTTTTTGTCTGGAGAATTTATTATGGCGAAAGAATTTGGTCGCCCTCAGCGCGTCGCGCAGGAGATGCAGAAAGAGATCGCTCTCATTCTGCAACGTGAAATCAAAGATCCACGCGTGGGAATGATGACCACCGTGTCTGGCGTGGAAATGTCCCGCGACCTGGCGTACGCCAAAGTGTTCGTGACGTTCCTGAATGATCAGGATGAAGACGCCGTGAAGAACGGCATTAAAGCGTTGCAGGAAGCCTCTGGTTTCATCCGCTCTCTGCTTGGCAAAGCGATGCGCCTGCGTATCGTACCGGAGCTGACCTTCTTCTACGACAACTCGCTGGTCGAAGGTATGCGTATGTCCAACCTGGTGACCAGCGTGGTGAAACATGACGACGAGCGTCGTGTTAACCCGGCGGACGACAGCAAGGAGGACTGATGAGTCGTCCTCGTCGTCGCGGTCGTGACGTGCATGGCGTGCTGTTGCTGGATAAACCGCAGGGCGCATCCAGCAACGACGTGCTGCAAAAAGTGAAGCGTATTTATAACGCCAACCGCGCGGGGCACACCGGCGCGCTGGATCCGCTGGCCACCGGTATGCTGCCGATCTGTCTGGGGGAAGCGACAAAGTTTTCCCAGTACCTGCTGGATTCCGATAAGCGCTACCGCGTGATTGCCAGACTGGGCCAGCGCACGGATACCTCCGATGCAGACGGTCAGGTGGTGGAAGAGCGCCCGGTAACCTTTAGCGCAGAGCAGCTTGAAGCCGCGCTGGAGAGCTTCCGTGGTGACACGATGCAGGTGCCGTCGATGTATTCGGCGCTGAAATATCAGGGCAAAAAGCTCTACGAATATGCGCGCCAGGGCATTGACGTTCCGCGCGAGGCCCGCCCGATTACCGTGTATGAGCTGCTGTTCATTCGCCACGAGAGTGACGAGCTGGAGCTGGAGGTCCACTGTTCGAAAGGGACCTACATTCGCACCATCATTGACGACCTCGGTGAAAAGCTGGGCTGCGGCGCGCACGTGATTTATCTGCGTCGTCTGGCGGTCAGCAAATATCCGGTCGAACGCATGGTGACGCTTGAGCATCTGCGCGCGCTGGTTGAACAGGCGGAAGCACAGGGAATTGCGCCGGCAGATCTGCTGGATCCGCTGCTGATGCCAATGGACAGCCCGGCAGTGGACTTCCCGGTTGTTAATCTTCCTTTAACATCGTCCGTTTACTTTAAGAACGGAAACCCGGTCCGCACAACGGGGGCGCCGCTTGAGGGCCTGGTTCGCGTGACGGAAGGTGATGAAGGCAAGTTTATCGGAATGGGCGAAATGGACGGTGAAGGGCGCGTGGCGCCGCGTCGTCTGGTCGTCGACTATCCGGTCGAAGCATGACGGTGATAACGCCTCACCTTGCGATAAGCAGGGGAGACGAGTAGAATATCGCCGCTTAACGCCTGGTAAATTGTTTAACAATTTGCGGGGCGTACATGGGATAGCTGAATTAGAGATCGGCATCCTTACATTCTTTATACTTTGGAGTTTGAAAATGTCTCTAAGCGTTGAAGCTAAAGCTAAAATCGTTTCTGAGTTTGGTCGTGGTACTAACGACAGCGGTTCTACCGAAGTTCAGGTTGCACTGCTGACTGCACAGATTAACCACCTGCAAGGTCACTTTGCAGAGCACAAAAAAGATCACCACAGCCGTCGTGGTCTGCTGCGCATGGTTTCTCAGCGTCGTAAACTGCTCGACTACCTGAAGCGTAAAGATGTTGCACGCTACACCGCGCTGATCGAGCGTCTGGGTCTGCGTCGCTAATTCTTGCTAGTTTCAGAAAAGGGGGCCTGATGGCCCCTTTTTTCAACCGGACGGCAGCAATTCAATGGAAACTATTGTATTGTTGCTATAAATGATCTTCATTGCAGAGGTTCGCGCGGCTAATGAGAGGCTTCACCCAGGGGGGTGTCGGTTGTCATTAGTCGCGAGGATGCGAAGAAGGTCGGGTTAAATCGTCAGCACACCTGAGGTGTGCTGACAATCATTTGAGAAAGGACAGAATTTTGCTGAATCCGATCGTACGTAAATTCCAGTATGGCCAACATACCGTCACGCTGGAAACCG
Organism: Enterobacter quasihormaechei; assembly: GCF_004331385.1. Lineage (GTDB taxonomy): Bacteria > Pseudomonadota > Gammaproteobacteria > Enterobacterales > Enterobacteriaceae > Enterobacter > Enterobacter quasihormaechei. Next base: position 522,890 of record NZ_SJON01000002.1, on the reverse strand, counting down.
GCATGATGGCGCGTCAGGCGACTGCTGCCGTTATGGTAAGCATGGATGACACCGCGGTATTCGTTACCGTAGTTGGCCAGAAAAAAGCTAAACCAGGTCAGGACTTCTTCCCGCTGACCGTTAACTACCAGGAGCGTACCTACGCTGCCGGTAAAATCCCGGGTGGCTTCTTCCGTCGTGAAGGCCGTCCAAGCGAAGGCGAAACCCTGATTGCGCGTCTGATTGACCGCCCGGTTCGTCCGCTGTTCCCGGAAGGCTTCGTTAACGAAGTGCAGGTTATCGCCACCGTTGTTTCCGTTAACCCACAGGTTAACCCGGACATCGTTGCGATGATCGGTGCCTCTGCGGCCCTGTCACTGTCTGGTATTCCATTCAATGGCCCAATCGGTGCCGCACGTGTCGGTTACATTAACGACCAGTACGTGCTGAACCCAACTCAGGAAGAGCTGAAAGAGAGTAAGCTGGACCTGGTTGTCGCCGGTACTGAAGCCGCGGTGCTGATGGTTGAATCCGAAGCTGAACTGCTGAGCGAAGACCAGATGCTGGGCGCTGTGGTGTTCGGTCACGAGCAGCAGCAGGTTGTTATCCAGAACATCAACGACCTGGTGAAAGAAGCCGGTAAACCACGTTGGGACTGGCAGCCAGAAGCGGCCAACGACGCGCTGAACGCACGCGTTGCGGCACTGGCAGAATCTCGTCTGAGCGATGCGTACCGCATCACCGACAAACAGGAGCGTTACGCTCAGGTTGACGCGATCAAATCTGAAGTAACCGCGACCCTGGTTGCCGAAGACGAAACGCTGGACGCTAACGAAATTGGCGAAATCCTGCACGCTATCGAGAAAAACGTTGTTCGTAGCCGCGTACTGGCAGGCGAGCCGCGTATCGATGGCCGTGAAAAAGACATGATTCGTGGTCTGGACGTGCGCACTGGCGTACTGCCGCGTACTCACGGTTCTGCGCTGTTCACCCGTGGTGAAACGCAGGCGCTGGTAACCGCGACCCTGGGTACCGCACGTGACGCACAGATCATCGATGAACTGATGGGCGAGCGCACTGACAGCTTCCTGTTCCACTACAACTTCCCTCCGTACTCTGTGGGCGAGACCGGTATGGTTGGCTCACCGAAGCGTCGTGAAATTGGTCACGGTCGTCTGGCGAAGCGCGGGGTGCTGGCAGTGATGCCGGAAGCAGACAAATTCCCGTACACCGTGCGCGTAGTGTCTGAAATCACCGAATCCAACGGTTCTTCTTCCATGGCTTCCGTGTGCGGTGCTTCTCTGGCGCTGATGGATGCAGGCGTGCCAATCAAAGCCGCCGTTGCGGGTATCGCAATGGGTCTGGTGAAAGAAGGCGACAACTTCGTTGTTCTGTCTGACATTCTGGGTGACGAAGACCACCTGGGCGATATGGACTTCAAAGTGGCGGGTTCCCGCGACGGTATCTCTGCCTTGCAGATGGATATCAAAATTGAAGGTATCACCAAAGAGATCATGCAGGTTGCTCTGAACCAGGCTAAAGGTGCGCGTCTGCACATCCTGGGCGTGATGGAACAGGCGATTAACGCGCCGCGTGGCGACATTTCTCAGTTCGCTCCACGTATTCACACCATCAAGATCAATCCAGACAAGATCAAAGACGTTATCGGTAAGGGCGGTTCTGTTATCCGCGCGCTGACCGAAGAGACCGGCACCACCATCGAAATCGAAGATGACGGTACTGTGAAGATCGCAGCAACCGACGGCGAGAAAGCGAAATTCGCTATCCGTCGCATCGAAGAGATCACCGCAGAAATCGAAGTGGGCCGTATCTATGCAGGTAAAGTGACCCGTATCGTTGACTTTGGTGCATTCGTTGCCATCGGTGGCGGTAAAGAAGGTCTGGTTCACATCTCTCAGATCGCTGACAAGCGCGTTGAGAAAGTGACCGACTACCTGCAAATGGGTCAGGAAGTACCGGTGAAAGTTCTGGAAGTTGACCGCCAGGGCCGTATCCGTCTGAGCATTAAAGAAGCAACCGAGCAGTCTCAGCCTGCTGCGGCGCCGGAAGCTCCGGCTGCTGAACAGCAAGGCGAGTAAGGTTGCCCTTTGCCCTCCGCGCTGGCGGAGGGCTTATTATCAGGCAGGACGCCTTGTTAAGCCGCCGGGGGACAGGACGTTCATCCAATAGTTGTCTTCGGGAGTGGGAAATGAAGCCTTTTTTGCGCTGGTGTTTCGTTGCGACAGCTTTAACGCTGGCAGGATGCAGCAACTCTGCCTGGCGTAAGAGCGAAGTCCTCGCAGTGCCATTGCAACCGACTTTGCAGCAGGAAGTGATTCTGGCACGCATGGAACAAATACTTGCCAGTCGGGCTTTAACCGATGACGAACGCGCACAGCTTTTATATGAGCGCGGAGTGTTGTATGATAGTCTCGGTCTGAGGGCACTGGCGCGAAATGATTTTTCACAAGCGCTGGCGATTCGACCTGATATGCCTGAAGTATTCAACTACTTAGGCATTTATTTAACGCAGGCAGGCAATTTTGATGCTGCCTATGAAGCGTTTGATTCTGTACTTGAGCTTGATCCAACTTACAACTACGCGCACTTGAATCGCGGTATCGCATTGTATTACGGCGGTCGTGATAAGTTAGCGCAAGATGATCTGCTGGCGTTTTATCAAGACGATCCTAATGATCCTTTCCGCAGCCTGTGGCTTTACATCGTTGAGCAGAAGCTTGATGAGAAGCAGGCCAAAGAAGCACTACAACAGCGCTTCGAGAAATCGGATAAGGAACAGTGGGGATGGAACATTGTCGAGTTCTACCTGGGCAACATTAGCGAAGCAACGCTGATGGAACGCCTCAAGGCGGACGCAACGGATAACACCTCGCTCGCTGAGCATCTCAGTGAAACCAACTTCTATTTAGGTAAGTACTACCTAAGTCTGGGGGATATGGACAGCGCTACGGCACTGTTCAAATTAGCGGTTGCTAACAACGTACATAACTTCGTTGAGCACCGTTATGCATTGTTGGAATTATCGCTCTTGGGCCAGGAGCAAGACGACCTGGCAGAATCGGACCAGCAATAGCTGACGACATAAACATCAGCCCGTAATCTTTTTGATTGCCATCACCTTCACTGGTGAGGGCGTTGTTGTTCGTCAATACACCTAATTTGAGCCGGTTCACACTTTTCAATGAAAATTGCTAATCATTTTCACGATGAGCTAAGTAGACTGGCCGCCATTAATATCGAGGCACTTGTACTACATGGCTGAATTCGAAACCACTTTTGCAGATCTGGGCCTGAAGGCTCCTATCCTTGAAGCCCTTAACGATCTGGGTTACGAAAAACCATCTCCGATCCAGGCTGAGTGTATCCCACACCTGCTTTCTGGTCGTGACGTGCTGGGCATGGCCCAGACTGGTAGCGGTAAAACCGCAGCATTCTCGCTGCCGCTGCTGAACAACATTGATCCGGACCTGCGTGCACCGCAGATCCTCGTCCTGGCTCCAACCCGTGAACTGGCTGTTCAGGTTGCTGAAGCAATGACGGAATTCTCTAAACATATGCGCGGCGTAAACGTGGTAGCCCTGTACGGCGGCCAGCGTTATGACGTGCAGTTACGCGCCCTGCGCCAGGGTCCACAGATCGTTGTCGGTACGCCGGGCCGTCTGCTGGATCACCTGAAGCGCGGTACGCTGGACCTCTCTAAGCTGAGCGGTCTGGTACTGGATGAAGCCGATGAAATGCTGCGTATGGGCTTCATCGAAGACGTAGAAACCATCATGGCGCAGATCCCGGAAGGTCATCAGACCGCTCTGTTCTCTGCAACCATGCCAGAAGCGATCCGTCGTATTACCCGCCGCTTCATGAAAGAGCCGCAGGAAGTGCGCATTCAGTCCAGCGTGACTACTCGCCCTGACATCAGCCAGAGCTACTGGTCTGTATACGGCATGCGCAAAAACGAAGCGCTGGTGCGTTTCCTGGAAGCGGAAGATTTTGATGCGGCGATTATCTTCGTGCGTACCAAAAACGCGACCCTGGAAGTGGCTGAAGCCCTGGAGCGTAGCGGCTACAACAGCGCCGCGCTGAACGGCGACATGAACCAGGCCCTGCGCGAGCAGACCCTGGAGCGTCTGAAAGACGGTCGTCTGGATATCCTGATTGCAACCGACGTGGCAGCACGTGGTCTGGACGTTGAGCGTATCAGCCTGGTTGTAAACTACGATATCCCAATGGACTCCGAGTCTTACGTTCACCGCATCGGTCGTACCGGTCGTGCGGGTCGTGCAGGCCGTGCGCTGCTGTTTGTTGAGAACCGCGAGCGTCGTCTGCTGCGTAACATCGAACGCACCATGAAGCTTACCATTCCAGAAGCTGAGCTGCCAAACGCAGAACTGCTGGGCAAACGCCGCCTGGAAAAATTCGCCGCCAAAGTACAGCAGCAGCTGGAAAGCAGCGATCTGGATCAGTACCGTGCGCTGCTGTCGCAGATCCAGCCTGTCGCTGAAGGCGAAGAGCTGGATATGGAAACCCTGGCCGCAGCACTGCTGAAAATGGCGCAGGGCGAACGTAGCCTGATCGTGCCGCCAGATGCACCGATGCGTCCTAAGCGTGAGTTCCGTGACCGTGACGATCGTTTCGAACGTCGTGGCGACCGTAACGACCGTGGTCCACGCGGCGACCGTCCAGAGCGTGGTGGTGAAGACCGTCCACGTCGCGAGCGTCGTGACGCTGGCGACATGGAACTGTATCGCATTGAAGTGGGCCGTGATGATGGTGTTGAAGTTCGTCACATCGTTGGCGCAATCGCGAACGAAGGCGACATCAGCAGCCGTTACATTGGTAACATCAAGCTGTTCGGTACCCACTCCACCATCGAGCTGCCAAAAGGCATGCCGGGCGAAGTACTGCAACACTTTACTCGCACCCGCATCCTGAACAAGCCGATGAACATGCAGCTGCTGGGCGATGCACAGCCACGCCCTGACCGCGGCGGCGAACGTCGCGGCGGTGGTCGCGGTTTCGGTGGCGAGCGTCGTGAAGGCGGTCGCAGCGAAGGTCGCGGTGGTGAAGGCCGTCGTTTCTCCGGCGAGCGCCGTGAGAACCGTGGTCCACGCCGTGAAGAAGGCGCCAGCCGTCGTCGTTTCGGTGACGCGTAAGCCTTTCGCTTCCGACGTAAAGTAAAATATACAGCCCCGATAGTTGCTATCGGGGCTTTTTTTATTTCTTTTGTACTCTTGTACTGGTACAGTGCAACACACTAACATGCAGAACCACATTTTTCACTGGAGAAAAGGCCGTATGGCAACACTAACCACCACCCAAACGTCACCTTCGCTGCTTGGCGGCGTGGTGATCATCGGCGGAACCATCATTGGTGCCGGGATGTTTTCCCTGCCTGTGGTCATGTCCGGTGCGTGGTTTTTCTGGTCGCTGGCGGCGCTGGTCTTCACCTGGTTCTGTATGCTCCATTCCGGGCTGATGATCCTTGAGGCCAACCTCAACTACCGCATCGGCTCCAGCTTCGACACTATCACCCGGGATCTGCTGGGCAAAGGCTGGAACCTGGTGAACGGCCTGTCCATCGCGTTTGTGCTCTACATTCTGACCTATGCGTACATTTCGGCGAGCGGGTCGATTTTGCATCATACCTTTTCGGAGATGTCGCTGAACGTTCCGGCGCGTCTGGCGGGGCTGTGCTTTGCGCTGGGCGTGGCGTTTATCGTCTGGATGAGCACCAAAGCGGTGAGCCGCATGACGGCGATCGTGCTGGGCGCCAAGGTCATCACCTTCTTCCTGACCTTCGGCAGCCTGCTGGGGCACGTCACGCCCGCCACGCTGTTTAACGTCGCGGAAGTGAACACCTCCTACACGCCGTATCTGCTGATGACCCTGCCGTTCTGTCTGGCGTCGTTCGGCTACCACGGCAACGTGCCGAGCCTGATGAAGTACTACGGCAAAGATCCGCGCACAATCGTGAAATGCCTGATTTACGGCACGCTGCTGGCGCTGGGGCTGTACGTGATTTGGCTGCTGGGGACGATGGGCAACATCCCGCGTCCGGAATTTATCGGCATTGCGCAGAAGGGCGGTAATATCGACGTGCTGGTACAGGCCCTGAGCGGCGTACTGAACAGCCGCAGCCTGGATCTGCTGCTGGTGGTCTTCTCCAACTTTGCCGTGGCGAGCTCATTCCTCGGCGTGACGCTGGGCCTGTTTGACTACCTGGCGGATCTGTTCGGCTTTGATGATTCTGCGATGGGGCGCTTCAAAACCGCGCTGCTGACCTTCCTGCCACCGATTGTCGGCGGCCTGCTGTGGCCGAACGGGTTCCTGTATGCCATCGGCTATGCCGGACTGGCGGCAACCATCTGGGCGGCGATTGTGCCGGCGCTGCTGGCACGTAAATCACGTAAACGCTTCGGCAGCCCGAAATTCCGCGTCTGGGGCGGTAAACCGATGATTGCGCTGATCCTGGTCTTTGGGGTGGGTAACGCGGTGGTGCACGTGCTGTCGAGCTTTAACCTGTTGCCTGTGTACCAGTAAACACAAAGCCCGGTGGCGCTACGCTTACCGGGCCTACAGGGATGGCGTAGGCCGGATAAGGCGAAGTCGCCATCCGGCAAAAAACTACCCCACCAATTCTTCTTTCACCTGCATCGCCAGGTCAAACGAATGCAAACGCGCCTGGTGATCGAAAATCTGGCCGTTAACCATAATCTCATCCGCCTGCGTTTCCCGAAGCACTGCTTCCAGTCCGTGACGCACTTTTGCCTTGTCACCCACCAGCGACATGCTCAGCGCCTGCTGCACGCCATACTGCTCGGAGGCCGACCACAGCTGATGCATATTTTCCACCGGAGGCGGCAACTGGCCCGTCTCGCCGCGGCGCAGCTTCACAAACGCCTGCTGCATAGAGGTAAACAGGAATTCCGCGTCGCGATTGCTGTCGGCGGCAACGATATTGATACACACCATCGCGTACGGCTTCTCCAGACGTTCAGACGGTTTGAAATTCGTGCGGTAGAGATGCAGCGCCTGATGCAGCATATCCGGTGCGAAGTGGGAAGCGAAGGCGAACGGCAGCCCCAGCTGGGCGGCGAGCTGCGCGCTGTACAGGCTTGAACCTAACAGCCACACGGGGATCTTTTCCCCGTAGCCCGGCACCGGACGCACGTGCGGGTTCGGATCCCGTGCGTCGAACCAGTCCACCAGCTCTGCCACGTCGCGCGGGAAGTTATCGATATCGCCGCTCATGTGGCGACGCAGGGCGCGCATGGTCGGCTGGTCGCTGCCCGGCGCGCGGCCAAGGCCTAAATCAATACGGCCCGGATAGAGAGTGTTCAGCGTCCCGAACTGCTCGGCTATCACCAGCGGGGCGTGGTTCGGCAGCATTACGCCACCGGAGCCAAGGTGCAGAGTGGTGGTATTCGCTGCCAGATAGCCAATCAGCACCGAGGTGGCGGCGCTGGCGATGCCGACCATGTTGTGGTGCTCCGCCAGCCAGTAGCGGTGATAGCCCCGCTTTTCGGCCAGCTGAGCGAGATCGAGAGAGTGCGTGAAGGCTTCTCTTGCCGAGGAGCCTTGTGGGATCGGCGCCAGATCCAGCACCGAAAACGGAAGGGTTTTATCAGTCATAACAGCTCACTTTGTCGACGGTGAATCTTTAATACTGCATTAAAGTTTACTAACCGTTGTTAACAAAGTGAGCCTTTTTTACGCCTGAAGCTCCAGGCCGGCGAGGCGTTTCCAGTAGCCATTACAGTCGCTGTTTGCCACAAGCGGCAGCGGCGACGCGCCGTTTTCATTGGCGCGGAAGGCGTCCAGCATCGCGAACACGCCGGTATCGAGCGGCGAAAGGCGCACCACGTCCACCAGTCCGTCCATCGACGCCAGCTCGTTGCCGAGGTTATAGACGTAACCGCTCATGGTCTGAATGCCGTTCAGAATAAACACCTGCTGGTTCTCCTGCGACAGCATGCTGCGCCCGTTCGGGTACTTAATACAGCAGGTTTCGCATTCGTCTTTTGGACGATCTTCCGAGCGCGCGGTGAAGCAGCGGGCAGAGTAAGCCAGAGGCAGGTGGCCGTAGCTCAGCACTTCCACTTCAAACTTGTTGCGAATGCCCAGTTCTTCACACTGAGTGAGCAGGTTAGCCAGCCAGTCGCGGGAGAGCTCCACCGGCATACACCAGCGGGTCATTCCCTGTTTAAGCAGCAGGCGCAGGGTCACCGCGTTATAGCAGTTCAGCGCATGCCCGGCGACAAACGGCAGCTTACGTTCGGCGCACATGTTCACCACGCCCAGGTCGCTCGCCTCCAGCAGAAACTCGCCATTTTCAACGTAGCGTTTCAGCTCGCCCAGTTCAGAGGACGCCTGTACCAACGCCAGCGTCGAGAGCACCACCTGCTTACCGCTGCCGGCGAGGCTTTTCGCCATCTCCAGCCAGTCGCCCACTTTGGTGGCGCGGCGCTTGCTGCACACCGCTTCACCGAGGTAAATCACATCGGCGCTGCTGTTAGCCGCCTGCTGGTAAAAATCTTCCAGCGTCTCTTTTGGCCAGTAGTAAAGCACCGGCCCTAATGAATATTTCATGGGTATCTCACTGCCATTTACGGTGATACGCGCCGAGCGTGGTTTGCGTGCCTTCGGACATTGCGCCGAGCGTCTCCATCCAGGCCGCCTGGGGTGCGTAGTTCTGCGGGTCTGCCATGCAGCGGTCGATGGCCTGACGCCACACCTTCGCTACCTGGCTCACGTAGGCCGGGCTACGCTGGCGGCCTTCGATTTTCACCGAGGCAATATTGGCGGCCAGCAGTTCCGGCAGCAGCTCCAGCGTGTTCAGGCTGGTGGGCTCCTCCAGCGCGTGGTAGCGTTCGCCGTCCACCAGATAGCGGCCTTTGCACAGCGTCGGGTAGCCCGCGTTTTCACCGTCCTGATAGCGGTCGATTAACACATCGTTCAGGCGCGACTCCAGACCCTGCGGCGTCTGCTGCCAGCGAACGAAGCGGGCGGGTGAGCAGGCGCCGACGGTATTAGGCGATTCTCCGGTGAGATAGGAAGAAAGATAGCAGCGGCCTTCCGCCATGATGCACAGGCTGCCGAAGGCAAAAACCTCCAGCGGTACTGGCGTGACGCGTGCCAGCTGCTTAACCTGATGAATAGAGAGCACGCGCGGCAGCACCACGCGGGCCACGTCAAAGTGTTGATGATAAAAACGCACGGCCTCTTCATTGGTGGCCGATGCCTGAACAGAGACGTGGCGCTCAATATGCGGATAGCGTTCTGCCGCATACTCAAGCATGGCGAGGTCGGCCAGGATCAGCGCGTCGGCGCCCAGCTGGGCTGCCATATCCACGGCGCGCTGCCAGCGGGCATAGCCATCAGGATGGGCAAAGGTATTGATGGCGATGTGCAGCTTACGGCGGTGCTGGTGAACGAAGTTGACGGCTTCCTGAAGCTTTTTCTCCGTAAAGTTAAGACCCGCAAAATGGCGGGCGTTGGTATCATCCTTCAGCCCGATATAGACCGCATCGGCCCCATTTTCGATGGCCGCCTTAAGCGCCGGAAGGTTTCCGGCAGGGCAGAGCAGCTCCATAATTTATCCCGATGTTGTCGATCGCAAGGATCGTAAAAAATGTTAACGAGCTGGGATTTTAATTAACCCATACGCGACAATTTTTGATTTAAGGCAGCTAATGGCGTATTGATGGCACCAATAATGAGGTATACCGGACAACGGTTTGTTGATTTACGCCGCTATCTTCTTGCCGGGATATGGCAAAATAGCAGGATTATAGCTATCAGGGAGTAAAGCTCGTGCTGGATAAACTGCGTTCACGTCTCGTACAATTTGGCCCATCAATGCTGAGCGTGCCGGTCAAGCTGGCGCCATTCGCGCTTAAGCGCCAGGTGCTGGAACAGGTGCTGAGCTGGCAGTTCCGCCAGGCACTACAGGACGGCGAGCTGGAGTTTCTGGAAGGCCGCTGGCTAAAGATTGAAGTGCGCGATATCGGGTTGCGCTGGTTTACGTCCGTTGAGAACGATCGGCTGATCGTGCGTGAGTCCGCCGAGGCGGATGTCAGCTTCAGCGCGGATGCCAGCGATCTGCTGATGATCGCCGCGCGCAAGCAGGATCCTGATACGCTGTTCTTCCAGCGTCGTCTGGTGATTGAAGGCGACACGGAGCTCGGTCTGTACGTGAAGAATTTAATGGATGCCATTGAGCTGGAGCAGATGCCGAAAGCGCTGCGTATGATGCTGATGCAAATGGCGGATTTCGTTGAGGCCGGGCTGAAAACCCCGCCCGACGGTAAACACACTTCAGTAGGTGAACCATGCTGATTCGAGTCGAAATTGGGATTGATGCACCGGGTATCGATGCGTTGTTACGACGCTCTTTTGCAGGCGACGCCGAAGCCCAGCTGGTACACGATCTCCGCGAAGATGGCCTGATTACGCTGGGTCTGGTTGCCACCGACGATGAGGGGCAGGTGGTCGGCTACGTGGCGTTCAGTCCGGTGATTGTGCAGGGCGAAGAGTTACAGTGGGTCGGCATGGCGCCGCTGGCGGTGGACGAGAACTACCGTGGTCAGGGTCTGGCGCGCCAGCTGGTCTATGAAGGGCTGGATTCACTGAATGAATTTGGCTATGCCGCCGTCGTCGTTCTGGGCGATCCGGCCTTCTATGAACGTTTAGGCTTTGAGCCTGCGGCTAAATACGATCTGCGCTGCCACTGGCCGGGCACGGAAACGTCGTTCCTGGTGCATCCTCTGGCGGACGATGCGCTGGACGGCGTGAACGGTCTGGTGGAATACCACGACCACTTCAATCGCTTTTAATCAGGCTCTCGCGCAGCGCCTCAAAAGAGCCGTCTCCGGTAACGAGGCGCTCTTTCTGGCGCTTCGTCAGCTGCTTAATGCGGTACTCCAGCCTGAGCGCGAGGGATCTCTCGCCGACAGGGGCTGAAAAGGCCAGCTGCAATTCCCCTTTCCCCCGCAGGGCTTTCGCCCCTTTTCCCGTTTGATGCTGCAAAAAACGCCGCGCCACGTCGGTAGTGATCCCGGTGTAGAGAGCGTTATCAGCGGTTCGGACAAGATAGAGAAACCAGCACACGGTAAACGGATTCAGTATGTTAAGGTGAACGCACCATAGCATGAGAGAGAGCGAAAATGGAAACACTGGACGTCATTAACCGCTGGCTGGCAAAGCAGCACGTCGTGACCTGGTGCGTCTGTAAAGACGAGGAGATGTGGTGCGCGAACGCGTTCTATTACTACGATCCTGAGCGCGTGGCCTTTTACGTGATGAGTGAAGACAAAACGCGGCATGCCCGGATGACGGGCCAACAGGCGAAAGTGGCGGGCACGGTCAACGGCCAGCCCAAAACCGTCGCGCTGATCCGCGGGGTGCAGTTCAAAGGCGAAATTCGTCGCCTGGAAGGTGAAGAAAGCGACGCGCAGCGTAAACGCTATACGCGCCGCTTCCCGGTTGCCGCTGCGCTAAAAGCCCCGGTGTGGGAAATCCGCCTTGATGAGCTGAAATTTACCGACAACACCCTGGGCTTTGGCAAGAAGCTTCACTGGCTACGCGCCGAGCAGGCGTAGCGCTTCGCGGTTAAACGCCGGAAGATCGTCCGGCGTACGGCTGGTGATCAGCTGGTCATTGTCGTTAACCACTTCCTGATCGTAAAACTCGGCGCCGGCGTTTTTCAGATCGATAACGATCGGCTTCACCGCGGTGAGCTTACGCCCGCGCACCACCTCCGCGCTGATCAGCAGCTGCGGGCCGTGGCAGATGGCAAAGACCGGCTTGCCGGTGCCGACGAAGTCACGGGTAAAGGTGACGAAACGTTCGTCCCCGCGCAGGGAATCCGGTGAATGGCCGCCCGGTAACAGCAGGGCGTCGAAATCTGACGGGCTGACGTTATCGATGGACTCGTCGATGGTCACGCTGGCTTCGCCCTTGTGGCCCTTCACGGTTTTACCCGCTTCTTTCTCAATGGTGATGACCTCGTGGCCTGCCTTGCGGAATGCCTCTGCTGGCGACGTAAATTCTGAATCTTCAAACTCGTCGGTAATCAAGACTGCGATTTTCTTACCCATGCTTCCTCCGTTGTTTTCGCTTCAGACTGTTTTTTTCCCGTTTGTGGTAAATACTTACCGGTAACAGACTTTTAAGTGTGGTAGAGCAGGCCCAGATCGCAAACGGACAATTCTGTAAAGGGGATAAGATGAGTCAGGTACTGATTACCGGCGCAACCGGGCTGGTGGGTGGACATCTGCTGCGGCTGCTGATCCAGGACCGGCATATCAACTATATTGCCGCCCCGACGCGCCGCCCGCTGTTGGATATCACCGGCGTCTATAACCCGCACGATCCGCAGCTCACCGACGCGCTGGCGCAGGTGCAGGATCCCATTGATATCGCTTTTTGCTGCCTTGGCACCACCCGGCGGGAAGCGGGCACAAAGGAAGCGTTCGTCCATGCGGATTACACGCTGGTGGTGGATACCGCCCTGACGGCGAAAAAGCTGGGTGCAAAGCATTTCCTCGTGGTCAGCGCCCACGGGGCAAACGCCAGCTCGCCGTTTTTCTACAACAAGGTGAAGGGCAAAATGGAAGAGGCGCTGATTGCGCAGAAGTGGGAGCGCCTGACGATTGTCCGGCCTTCCTTGCTGATGGGCCACCGCGACGAACGGCGTTTTAACGAGTCATTTTTCGCGCCGCTGTTTCGCATTCTGCCGGGCAACTGGAAGTCTATCGAAGCGCGGGACGTGGCGCAGGCGATGCTGAAAGAGGCGCTGGCTCCGTCGCAGGAGGGAGTTAATATTATCCCTTCGGCAAAACTGCGTGAAATCGCGCAGGGCGAGGCGTAAACTTCCCCGGCTTATTAAATAACACCTTCCGGGGAATGGTATGACTGGTCAGTCTTCATCTCAGGCGGCAACACCCGTTCAGTGGTGGAAGCCCGCGCTTTTCTTTCTCGTGGTCATCATTGGCCTCTGGTATGTGAAATGGCAGCCGTACTACGGCAAAGCCTTCACCGCCGCCGACACCCACAGCATCGGTAAATCGATTCTCGCGCAGGCCGATGCCAGCCCGCTACGCGCGGCGTGGGATTACGCAATGGTCTATTTTCTTGCCGTCTGGAAAGCGGCGGTATTGGGCGTGCTGCTGGGCTCGTTGATTCAGGTACTCATCCCGCGCAACTGGCTGGTGAAAACCTTAGGACAGCCGCGCTTGCAGGGCACGCTGCTGGGAACGATTTTCTCCCTGCCGGGCATGATGTGCTCCTGCTGCGCTGCACCCGTGACGGCGGGCATGCGCCGTCAGCGTGTGTCGATGGGCGGCGCGCTTGCCTTCTGGATGGGTAACCCCTTGCTGAACCCGGCGACGCTGGTGTTTATGGGCTTTGTTCTCGGCTGGCACTTCGCGTTTATCCGCCTGGCGGCTGGCCTGCTGACGGTGGTGCTTGTCGCTACACTGGTGCAGCACCTGGTGAAAGACAACGAGGCCGGGCCTTCTTCCGTTGAGCTGGACGTCAGCGAGCCGCAGGGCAATTTTTTTGCTCGCTGGGGCAAAGCGCTGTGGCAGCTTTTCTGGAGCACTATCCCGGTCTATATCCTGGCCGTGCTGGTGCTGGGAGCGGCGCGCGTCTGGCTGTTCCCGCATGCGGATGGCGCTATCGACAACACGCTGATGTGGGTGATTGCGATGGCGGTGGCCGGGTGCCTGTTCGTGATCCCCACCGCGGCGGAAATCCCGATCATTCAGACCATGATGATGGCCGGCATGGGAACTGCCCCGGCGCTGGCGCTGCTCATCACGCTGCCGGCGGTGAGCCTGCCGTCGCTTATCATGCTGCGTAAGTCATTCCCGGCAAAAGCGCTGTGGCTGACGGCGGGGCTGGTGGCGTTAAGCGGCGTGATTGTGGGGAGTATGGCGCTTGTGTGAAAGAAAGCCCGGTGGCGCTAGCGCTTACCGGGCTTACTGCCAGGCGGGAATTACTTGATGTAGGTAAAGGCGGTGGTGACGTGCTTCACGCCGCTCACCCGGCTGGCGATATCCGCCGCCGCTTTCCCTTCACGTTCCGTCACCAGACCCAGCAGGAACACTTCGCCGTTCTCCGTGGTCACCTTCACGTTTGAGGATTTCACCTGGTCTGTACCCAACAGCTGGGAACGCACCTTGGTGGTGATCCAGGTATCAGATGACGCGGTGCCGAGACCAATCGGCTGGCCCTGGCGGATCTCGTTAAACACTTCCGCCGTCCCTTCTACGCCCATCGCGATCTGTTTGGCGCGGGAGGCGAGTTCAGGGTTTGGCGCCTGTCCTGCCAGCAGCACTTTGCCCTGATAGGCCGTCACGTTGATGCGTGCTTCCTTCTTGATCTGTTCATCTTTCGACAGCGCACTGTTCACGCGCAGCTCAAGCGTACCGTCATCCACCTGCGTCCCAACGGTACGCGGATCGGTCGCTGCTTTGGTGCCGACCGCTGCGGTACCGACGACAGCGGCAGCGATGCATCCCTGAAGCAGTAATGCAGACATTACGACTGCAAGGGCCGATAAAACCTTCATGAGAACTCCTTAATCATCCTGGTGAGGGAAAAGCGTGTTATCGATCAGATCGCATAAGCAGTTCACCGTGAGCATATGCATTTCCTGGATGCGGGCGCTACGGTGCGAAGGAATGCGGATCTCCACATCCTGCGGCCCCAGCAGGCCAGCCAGCTCACCGCCGTCGTAGCCGGTCAGGGCGACAATCGTCATGTCCCGGGTGACTGCCGCTTCAACCGCCTTAACGATATCCCGGCTGTTACCGCGCGTGGAGATTGCCAGCAGCACGTCTCCGGCGTGGCCTAAGGCGCGCACCTGCTTGGCGTAAATTTCGTCATGCAGACGATCGTTGGCAATCGCAGTTAAGACCACGTTATCGGTGTTTAGTGCAATGGCAGGTAAGCTTGGGCGCTCGGTTTCGAAGCGATTGATCATGCTGGCAGCAAAATGCTGTGCGTTGGCGGCGGACGTGCCATTGCCACAACAGAGGATTTTGTTGCCGTTGAGCAGCGACTGAACCAGCGTCATCGCTGCACGAGAGATCGCGTCCGGAAGGGCTTCCGCCGCGGCAATCTGCGTTTGAATGCTTTCTGTGAAGCACACTTTAATTCGTTCGAGCACGGTATCCCTTTAAAATCTTATTTATGCGTCTTCGCCAAACGCGTTTTTAAGCCAGTCGATCGCATTTCCGGTGAAGGCTACCACATCGAAACGGCAATCCACAGTATCAAAACTCCCATTATGGCGGGCAAGCCACAAGTGGGCAGTCTGTAATAATTTTTGTTGTTTGGCGAGCGTCACGCTGGCGGCAGCACCGCCAAAACGGGACGACTGTCGGTAGCGTACTTCAACAAACACGATGGTATGACCGTCTTTCATGATCAGGTCAATTTCGCCGCCGCGCCCGCGAACGTTGGCGGCGACAAAACGCAGTCCTTTGCCTTCAAGCCAGCGGCGCGCTTTTAACTCCCACGCGTCCCCGGTCTGCTTACGGCTTAACTGGCCGGGACGATCTGCCCCTGCTGGTATTTGAGCCATGATAACTTCCTGTTAATCACACAATCCTGATTGGCGGTCAGATCGCCGGTATTACCGTTAAGCTCAAAGCCCGGTACCTGACGCATCTGGGTAAAGTGGTTTGCCAGCGCCCAGGCATCGACGCCCATTGCGTACAGACGCGCCAGAGAATAATCATTGCGCACCGCGCCCAGCGCCTGCTGCATCAGCTGCGGGTTACTGCCTGCCAGCATAGGGATTTCGCTGTATTGCAGCCCATCCATTTCCAGACGGAAATCCGGGCCTGCGGTACCCTGCGCGCTGCGCGAGCTGGCGTAGAGGGTTGCGCCGCTCTGGCTGCCGTTACGCATGGCGATCATCGGTTTGATAAAGGCGATCTCTTCCGGCGTCGCGACGATATACGCCGAATCCACCTTACCGCCGCCGCTGATCTGCGCGTCGGTAGGTGGCGCCGGGATCGTCAGGTCGCCGATGGTGACGCTCTGCTGCTGCGGCAGGCTGGCGGAGACCGGGCTACCATTAAGAGCAATACCTGCACCGCCGTTCACGCCCGCTCTCAGTTCGGACGCGGAGCCAAATTTCTGCTGCAACACCACGCCACCGCCCAGGGACTGCCACTCCTGCGCAAACGCGTTGGCGACGCGGTCGCCCAGCGCGCTGCGCGGGATCAGCAGCAGCGGCGCCTGTTTACCCTGCTCGTGAATATGACGCGCCGCATCGCGGGCCTCATCCTCCGGAGAGAGCGCGAAGTAACAGATGTTGGCGCGGTTTTGTACCTGCTCAGGCTGGTTAAGCGCCAGCACGTTCAGCGTGGTGTTGCTCTTCATCAGCGCTTCCACGTTGTTTTTCAACAGCGGGCCGACAACGATGCTGGCCCCGTCCTGCTGAACCTGCGCCAGCACCTGATCGAGCGGCTGGGCGCTGGTGTCGTAAATTTTCAGTTCTGCGCCAGGGTTAGCGCTGGTGGTTGCCACAGCCTGCTGCTGGGCCGCTGGCTGCTGTTCCGGCTGCGCGGCTTGTGGCTGAGGCTGTTCTGCCGTGACGGGCACCTGAGTTTCAGCCGGTGCCTGCGTCGCAGCAGGCGCTGGGGCAGCGGCTGGCGTCGTTGGGGCGGTAACCGGGTTCTGCATGGTACCCTGCGCAGGGGTTTGCGCGGTGGTCAGGTCTTCGGTTTCAGCAGCCGACGGGCTGACAACGTCATTCACGTTTGCCGCCTGTGCAGCCTGTGCCGGAACCGCGCTGCCGCTGACGGCGGTAGTGCCGTTTTTGGCGGCTTCAAAACCTTGCTGAATGGCGCGTCCAAACACCGCTGCCTGGCCGTTTAACGGCAGCAGCAGGGCGATTTTGCTGGTGGAGGCGGGCTTAAAGTTTTGCACGTTCACCAGCTGCGTTGGCAGCATTTTCGCCCCCGGGTTTTGCGGGTAGCGCTTTTGCCAGTCGGTAATACCGGCTTTCAGCATGTCCGGATCGCTGCGGTTGTTGAACCACATCTGTTGCAGATCCAGCCAGCCTTGCAGGACATTTTCATCGGCGTTGATCACCAGCGCCCTGGCCTGATCCTGGGTCATGGAGGCGAGCGCCTGCCAGGTGGCGTCAATATTTTTCTGCTTGTCCGCACCCGCGAGCAAAGGCTCCTGGGCAATCAGCGCGCGGAGTAGCGTCAGGGAAGGGCGACCCTGCTCAGCGGTGATACCGGCCTGCCAGAATCGGGCCTGCTGATTTTTATCCAGGGTGCTTAGATCGATGGTGCCGAGGATCTTCTTCGCGCCGTCGTCATCTTTCTGCGCAACCTTCAGTTCAGCCGACAGCAGGGTCTGCTCACGACGCTGCTCGTCGTTAAGCTCCTTCGGCAGCTGGCTGAAAAGCTCGGCGGCCTGCTGGGTTTTGCCTTCCTTCAGCAGTGCACGAATGGCGAGTAATTGCCAGTTGATCCTGGTATCATTTGTACTCTGCGACATTTGTTGCAGATAAAAGCCAGAATCAGCCTGAGCGGATCCCTGCATATGAGCAGTGCTCTGGTCGGGTGCCTGGGTGCCGCAGCCTGTAAAGATCAGGGCTGCCAGCAGGAGGGGCACGCTGTGCGCGGCTTTTTTTCGAAGAAACGTTAACGGTACCATACTGTATCCAGTGATTTTTTTACGCAATGCTCAATATTAAATCGGCAATACGGACGAGACAATGAAACAACACGAAACGGCAGATAATTCTCAAGGCCAGCTTTATATTGTACCTACTCCTATCGGGAATTTGTCTGATATTACCCAACGTGCACTCACTGTATTGCAAGCTGTTGATTTAATTGCTGCTGAAGACACCCGTCATACCGGTTTACTGCTGCAACACTTTGCCATTAACGCCCGTTTGTTTGCCCTGCACGATCACAATGAGCAACAAAAAGCCGAAACGCTGGTGGCGAAGCTTAAGGAAGGGCAGAACATCGCCCTGGTCTCCGATGCGGGTACGCCGCTTATTAACGATCCGGGTTACCATCTGGTGCGCACCTGCCGTGAAGCCGGGATACGCGTGGTGCCGCTGCCGGGGCCGTGTGCTGCTATTGCCGCATTAAGCGCGGCGGGTCTGCCGTCCGATCGTTTCTGCTACGAAGGTTTCCTGCCCGCCAAATCCAAAGGCCGCCGCGACGTGTTAAAGGATCTGGAAGCCGAACCGCGTACCCTGATTTTCTACGAATCCACTCACCGCCTGCTGGAAAGCCTGGAAGATATGGTGACCGTCTGGGGCGAAGGGCGCTACGTGGTGCTGGCGCGCGAGCTGACCAAAACGTGGGAAACCATTCACGGTGCGCCGGTCGGCGAGCTGCTGGCGTGGGTGAAAGAGGATGAAAACCGCCGCAAGGGCGAAATGGTGCTGATTGTCGAAGGGCATAAAGCGCAGGAAGACGCCCTGCCTGCCGATGCGCTGCGTACGCTGGCCCTGCTACAGGCTGAACTTCCTCTGAAAAAAGCGGCTGCGCTGGCGGCAGAGATCCACGGCGTGAAGAAAAATGCGCTGTATAAATACGCGCTGGAGCAGCAGGGGGAGTAAGTTATCCCCCCTTGTTTTGCCGGGTGGCGGCTGCGCCTTACCCGGCCTACAGAGTGCCAGAACCTTACTATTTACCAAGCATCGCCTCAAACACCAGCGTTTCCAGCGGTTGCAGGGTGATCACCATGGCGTTTTTATACTCCTCCGGTACGGTTGAATTGCTGCCGTACACGGCTTTCAGGGTGAACTGCGAAGCATCGCCTGTCGGGATCTCAAAATCTTTCGTTAAATCCAGATAGTAACGTTGCGGCTTATCCGACGGGTTGCGTAAGCCAAAAATCGCTTTGTCTTTGCTCCAGGAAGCCCAGCCGTAAACCTGAAGCGCAGTCGGGTCACCGCCAATCCAGTGAGTATCCACCAGCACGCTGGCATTCTCACGCGACCATTTTGCAGCCTGCGCCAGGGTATCCCACTTCGCCTTGTTGAGCATGGATGGCGTGATGTACAGTTCCTGCAACTGGGTGCCGGTTGCGAAGTAGCTCCACACCTGGTCGGCAAAATCGCTGTCCGTTTGTACCTTCTCCAGACCGTAATACGCATTTTCGGCGCTGACAATCCCGTGATACATCAGCGAGTTCAGCGGGAACAGCGGACCTTTGCGCACGATGGATCGCCAGGTTTCGGCATCGCGGTAGGTCATCCACTGCTGCACCGGCGTGCCGGGGCCGTACAGGTTGATATCATCGCCCTGACGCCAGATCGCGTCAGCGTAGAACAGCCAGGACGGGCTGGCGTCGGTGCCGGTTGTCAGGTTGATAAACAGGTTTGGGTTGGCGCTACGCATGTTATGCAGCAGGGCGATTGACGCGTCGAAATCCGAGGCAAACGGGCTCCCCTTGATATGCGAGTTGGCGTTGCCCATGCCGTCGAGCTTAAACGAGGTAATGTGCTCGTTTTCGATCAGCTTGATGATCCGATCGTTAAAGTTTTTAAAGTAGTTCGGCCCTGACAGCGCCAGCTTCCCGTCTACGGTTTCAAATCCGTACTCTTTTGCATGCGAGACGCGAATATCGCGCGGCTTGTTGTAGCCGCCCCACGGTGAAAGCCACAGCCCAACCGAGCTGTGCAGGCTGTCGGCTTTCTCCCTGACCTTGCCGAAACCGTTGCTGAATGCCGGGCCAAACAGCCACCGTCCGGTGCGATCGTCCCAGCCATCGTCCAGCAGGAACGCGTCCAGCGCCACGCCGCGCCCGGCGATAAACTCCTTGTTCCATTCGTCCATCCGCCCCAGCACATCCTGCTCGGAGTACGGGGTAAAGAAGCCGATGTCCATCCAGCTGTTGTAGTGCAGATAAGGCTTATACGGTCGCGGACGTACGGCATCAATAAACTGGTTCACGCTGCGGCGCAGTTGGCTGGTTTCCGGGAAGGTGCCAAACCAGGTGGTGTAGCTGACCGGCGCTTCAGGCTGAATGGGCGTTTTCAGCTCGACGTTCAGGTTCGTGGTGGCTTCATAAGCGTAAGTATTTACAATCGGTTTGTCTGGCAGAATGAAGAACGAGTCGGCCACGATTGGCGAGCTGTTGATCGCCCCGTCAACGTAAGGCGCCTGGGACTGCTTTTTCGTCGGGAAGAAGGTAATTTTCGCCACGTCCCGCGGCTGGCCGACCGCAGCGATGGTGTAATCGATACTGGCGTATTTATCCTTCACCAGGTTCAGCTTCACCGTCACGTTAAAATCCGGATGCGTAAAATCGACGACAATCGCGTTGTCCTGCTTTTCGACGTGCTTGATTTTAAAATCAGCGGTATGGATTTTTGTTTCATCCGGCAGCGTCAGAAAGAACAGCTCCTGCGGCGCGAGCGGATGGTTAGCCCTGCTGTCCTTCACCACGGCCGCTGCGTTTGCATCATCAAACGAGAGGGCAATAGCGTCGTTGCTGAGCGCGTAGTTCGCTGCCGCCGCGCCGTGGGACACGCAAAGCGCCAGCAGCGAGAGTGTGAGCACTTTTTTCATCGGGTAAGATCCTTATCAGTAATGCTTCAGCATTCGGTTGATGGACTGCTCCAGCCAGTAGCGCTGGGTACCGAAGTTGATCCGCAGGTAGTTTTCGCCGTTCTGGACGTAGTGGCTGCCGTCTTCGATGACCACGCCAGCCTGTTTTGCGAAATGTTGGGTCAGCGCCGTCGCGCTGCGATCGTCCGCGCTGACGTCTACCCAGGCGAGATACGACGACTCCGGGTTCATCATCTTCCACGCCGGGAAGTGGGTCTGAATGGCATCCGCCAGGTAGCGGGCATTGCCGCGCAGATAACCGTTCAGCGCGTCGAGCCACGGCAGGCCGTGCTGATAGGCCAGAATAATCCCCCACACGCCGAAGATATTTGGCGAGGTAATTGAGTTCTTCTCTAGCTGCTGACGGAAGCGCTGACGCAGCGAATCGTCTGGAATCATCGAGTAGGATGTTTTTAGCCCCCCCAGGTTGAACGCTTTATTCGGGGAGGTCAGCACAATCAGGTTATCCAGCGCGGCGCAGCCGGAGGTCAAACAGCTCACGAACGTGCCGTCGAGAATATGTTCCGCGTGCACCTCATCAACCACCAGAATGGTGCCGTAGCGTTTGCAGAGTTCGGAGACCTGGCGGATCTCATCCGCGCGCCAGATCCTGCCGGAGGGGTTATGCGGCGAGCAGAAGAACCACAGCGCGGGCCGGTGCGTTCTGAGCAGCGCTTCGGTCAGGTTAAAATCAAGCTGGTAGCGGTTATCTTCCACGCGCAGCGGGTTAGCGAGTACTTGCACTCCCTGTCGCTGCGTCGCCATGGCAAACGGATCGTACACCGGGGTGTTCATTATCACGCAGTCGCCGGGTGTGCAGAACGCCTGAACCGTATAGTGCAGCGTGGACACGGTGCCGTAGGTCAGGGTGATCCATGACTTCTCCACCTCAACCTGATGACGGGTGCGCTGGAAGGCGATGACCGCATCGTAGAATTCGTCGAAGCACCAGGTATAACCGAAGGTGCCATGCTCCACGATGCGCTGAAAGCCTTCAGTCACGGCGGGTGGCGAGGTGAAGTCCATATCTGCTATCCACAGCGGGATAAATCCCTCCGGGACATCACCGAAACGCGAGCACACAAACGCATGATCCCATTTACGGCACTTATCGCTTTTACGCTCAATGATCCTGTCGAAATCAAACACAACGACCCCCTGTTAAATTAAGGCTTCAATGCCGGTTTTGACGCTCTGCACCTGCGGGCCGATGATCACCTGAACGCTGTGGGCATCAAGCACCACGACGGACAGGGCGCCCGCGGCCTTCAGCGCCTGCTGGTCGATAAGCCCCATATCTTTCACTACCAGACGCAAGCGGGTAATGCAGTTGTCGAGCGACTCAATATTCTCTTTGCCGCCAAGCGCACGAAGAATAAGTCCATGATCGTATTTCGATTTTCCACGTGCCCGGGTATTGGCTTCCACCGCCTGGAGCGCACCCTGCGCGTCAACCTCACGGCCCGGCGTTTTAATATCGTGTTTGAGGATGTACCAGCGGAAGACGAAGAAGTAGATAGCAAACCAGGCAATACCCACCGGGAACAGCAGATACCATTTGGTCGACGTTCCCTGCATGACGCCGAAGATCAGCAGGTCCAGAATGCCGCCGTCGGTGTTGCCGATGGTGACGCCGAGCAGCGCCATCACCAGCAGCGCCAGGCCCGACATAACGATATGGAAGGCATAAAGCACAGGGGCGATAAACAGGAACAGGAACTCAATCGGCTCCGAAATGCCGGTGACCACCGAAACCAGCACGCCGGAAAGCAGCAGCCCTTTAATCACCGGACGGTTCTCCGGGCGCGCGGTGCGGTAGATGGCATAGGCCACGGCAGGCAGGCCGAAGATAAAGGTCGGCATAAAACCTTGCGATAAAAATGCCGTAACGTGCGGGCTAAACGGCAGGCCGGCCTTCAGCTCGGCGTAGAAAATATTCAGCGCACCGGCCACCTCATGACCGTTGACCATCTCAACGCCGCCCGCCGGGGTGAAGCGCACCATCGCCAGCAGAATGTGATGCAGGCCAAACGGCTTGAGCAGCAGCACGCCCACGCCATACAGGAACGGCCCAAAAACGCTGGTGCTCTGGATAATATGACCAATCCCGGCAATGCCCATCGCCACATATTCCCACAGCAGGGGGATGAACAAACCGACCAGCGACAGGGTGAGGGCGGTAATAATCGGGACAAAACGAATGCCGCTGAAGAAGGCAAAGGCGTCGTGCAGCACCGTGTCCTGAAAGCGTTCGTGCAGGAAGTAGGTGATGACCCCCACCACAATGCCGCCCAGCACACCCATCTCCAGCGTTTGAATGCCCAGCACGATGGATTGTCCCACCTGTCTCATGGTGGCGGCATCGGCAAGCTGGTGGGTGGCGGTCAGGTAATAGTTGATGCTCATGTTCATCAGCATGTAGCCAACGAATCCGGCAAAGGCGCCTACCGCTTTATTGCGTTTGGCAAGGCCCATCGGGATCGCCATGGCAAACATCAGCGGCAGGTAGGTAAAGGCAAACCCGCCGACCATGGCGATAAAACCAAAGGTGAGCTGCGTTAACTCGCCGCCCAGAAAAGGAAAACTTTTGATGGTGGAGGGGCTGGTAACGGAACTGCCAATACCCAGCAGCAGCCCCATAAAGGCAAGCAGGGACACCGGGAACATAAAGGTCTTTCCCAGGCTCTGGAAAAACGCCCACGCTTTCGATTTAAACGACTTTTCCTGTGTCATGTAGGGACTCCTCGGATTTTTTAGGATAATGGAAGGCGCTGTCCGGCTTAAGGACGCGCCTTCATATTTGCGAGGCTTATAGTTATTTTTTAGGTATTGATGTAATGCGCGATGGGATCAGGCTTCAGCCGGAAGCAGCAGTCGGTTTGCCGAGCCGCAAACGGTGATTTTGCTTCTGACCACCTCCTTCATGGCATCCATGCCGACCCGCATGTAGAAGCGCGGATCGTTGCCCTGCGGGTTTTCGGCAAACCAGGCTTTAACGGCGTCGGAGAAGGCGATTTTCAGTTCTGTTGCAACGTTCACTTTGCAGACGCCCAGCTCAATGGTGCGGCGCACGTCCTCATCCGGCACATCGCTCGCGCCGTGCAGCACCAGTGGCACCGTCACCACCTCGCGGATCTCGGCCAGCCGCTGGAAATCGATTTTTGGCCGTTTGGTATAGAGGCCGTGTGCGGTACCGATGGCAACGGCGAGGCTGTCCACCCCAGTCAGCTCGACAAAGCGTTTCGCTTCCTGCGGGTCGGTCAGAAACGCGCTTTCGGCGTCGACGCTCATGTCATCTTCCACCCCGCCCAGTCGTCCCAGCTCGGCCTCGACGCTACAGTCGTTGAGGTGGCAGAAATCGACGACCGACTTCACCAGCTTCACGTTTTGTTCGAACGGGTAATGGCTGCCGTCGATCATTGCGCTGCGTACGCCGGCATGGACTTTGCGGCGAATGTCGTCCAGCGATTCGTGGTGATCGAGGTGGAGCGCCAGTGGCATGTCATAAGTGTGGGAATAGGCGCTGCATAAGGCGTAAATCTCTTCCAGCGCAATATGTTTAAACGTACCCGGCGTACCCGCGAGGATCACCGGCGAGCGCATTTCGCTACAGACTTCGAGGATCGCCTGGATCGTCTCGGCGTTGTGGATGTTAAAGGCCGGAACGGCATAGCCCTTCGTCTGCGCGTCCTGCAAAAGGTATTTGGTAGAAATAATGCTCATGAGCCTCTCCTCTTAAGCCTGCCACGGATGAATAACAACGCCCTGGACCACACGGTTAACCGTACCGCTGGCGGACGGCGTATCCGGCGTATTGCCGACGTGCAGAGACTGGGTGAGTGCAAAGACCTGGGCGTACATCAGGAAGCAGAACGCCTGCTCCATATCGTTAAACGCGCGGGAAGGCGGCAGCAGGATATGCGGGCCTGCTTCAATGACCGGATCCGTTTCGGCTGCAATGGCTACCACGCGCATGGCCTGACGATCGCGACGCAGCTCGGCGAGCAGATCCAGATCGTACCGACGGGTATACGGATGGCTGGAGACAAACACGACGACCAGCGTTTCGTTGTCTACCAGCGACTTAGGGCCGTGACGAAAACCCGCTGGCGAATCGTAGAATGCCGCCAGCTTGCCGGCGGTCAGCTCCAGCACCTTCAGCGCAGATTCCCGCGCGGCGCCCTGTAATCCGCCGCTGCCCAGATAAACGATGCGCTTCCACGGTTCGTTACCAAAAACGCCGTGGCTGAAATCGCCGAGCGACGTGAGGATCGCCTGACAGCGATCGGATACGTCGCGGAACGTTTTGCTGTTGATCGTTTCCGGTGCGAATACCGCCAGGCAGCTCGCCATCATGGTGGTGATGCTGCTTGTCATCGCGAACCCGCGATCGTGCGTTTCAGCCGGCATGAGCAGAGCGCAGGCGTTATCGCTGTCGACGGCATTCTGGTACAGGCTGCCCGCTTCATTACAGGTGATCGACAGGTGGTAGCACTCCGGCACAAACTGGTTCGCCAGCTCAACGGCGGCGACGCTCTCCGGGCTGTTGCCGGAACGGGCAAAAGAGACCAGCAGCAGCGGGTGCGCAGGGCTGAAATAATCCATCGGATTGGTGACCAGATCGGTCGTTGGGATCGCGGTCATGTTTTTCCCTGTGCGGCTGGCAAGCCATGGCGCAATGATGTCACCGATAAAAGCGGACGTGCCCGCACCGGTCAGAACGATCCGCAGATCGGGCTTGCGCAACAGTGGCGTCAGAAAACCGTCGATCGACGCGCGCAGGTTATCGATATTGCTGAGCGAGCGAAGCCAGCTGGCTGGCTGCTGGCGGATCTCTTTTTCGGTCCAGGTGCCGGTGGTGGCGGTAGTGGTTTGTGGCATAACTCAGTCCTTAGTCGTGTGAATTCCACATCAGACGCTGGCAAACGTGTCGCTATCTTTCGTTTCGTTTCACTTGTTCACTTAAGCAGTTAAAGAAAATCTATAGAAAAGAAATCGAAAGTTCAATGGCGAAAAAGAAATAAAACGAAAAGTGTGATCGCGAAAGGAAAGGTAAAAATTAAGGAAAGGAAAAGAAAGGCCTTACGATCGCATTCCGTAAGGCCAACAGAGCAGACTGCGAAAGGGCTATAGCGAAAACACCTGACCCTGAAGCCAGATCTGCCGGAGGTGTAAACCTGCGTCCAGCGCAATAATGTTGGCGCGTTTGCCTGGCGCTAACGATCCCAGCAGGTGGTCCATACCGAGCAGGCGGGCAGGATGCAGCGAGGCCATATGAATAGCGTTCTCTGCGGGAACCCCCGTATGCTCCACCATATGTCGCACGGCGGCATCCAGCGCGAGCGTGCTGCCCGCCAGCCCGCCGGAGGCCGTGCGGACAACGCCGCCCTGCATCTCGACATTTTCACCACATAGCGTATAGCGCCCGTCGGGCATCCCCGCCGCCTGCATGGCATCGGTAATCAGCACCGTGCGATCCTTCGCACAGCAACAACACAGCCGCATGGCTCCAGGGTGAACGTGGTGACCGTCGGCAATCAGCTCCAGCCACGCGCGTGGGTCCGTCAGCCCGGCGCCAACCATGCCGGGCTCCCGGTGGTGTAACCCCGTCATGCCGTTGTAGCAGTGCACCAGCCCGGCTGCGCCTGCGTCAAATGCGGCAAGGGTCTGCGCGTATGTAGCAGCGCTGTGGCCCAGCATGACGCGTATCCCTTTCTGGCTGAGGTGATGGATCGCCTTCAGGGCGTGCGCTTTTTCCGGGGCCAGCGCCACAACCCGCAGCGTGTCCTGCGAAACCGCAATCAGCGCATCAAGTTCCGCAAGATCCAGTTCGCGAAACAGTTCTGGCGGGTGCGCCCCTTTGTTCTGCGGCGTAAAGTACGGGCCTTCCAGATAGCTCCCCAGAACCTGCGCGCCGGGGCCACCGGCATGACAGCGTCGGGCAATACGCCTTAACGCGCCATGGATCGCCTCCAGCGGAGCGGTGACGGTGGTGGGTAAAAACGCCCCCACACCTTCACGTGCTTTATGCATGGCTAACCGGTCCAGCACGTCGGGTGCATCATCCATCACGTCCACTCCCGCACCGCCGTGGACGTGGATATCGATATATGCCGGGCAAAGCAGGTCCGCCTCGCGGACGTTAACCCCTGCCGGTATCGGCTCGATGGCGGTGATGACGCCTCTTTCGATACGCAGCTGGTGGTCATCCAGCCAGCCCTGCCCGGTAAGCAGACGACGCGCGCGCAGCACCTGGCTCATATCCCTTCCCCGGCGGGCACTTCCTCGCGACAGCGGGCTAGCTCATCCACCAGGCTGGTCAGGCCGCGATGGCCGCACTCCAGCGCCTGCAAACGAAACGCTTCGCTGCTTAATCCGTCGCGATCCAGCACCATCTCCAGCAAAAGCTGGAGGTTAGTGCCGGCGATCACTTCGCTGCCGGGCCGCTGCATCGCGAGGGTAGAGGCCACACGAAACGGCGTCCCGCCGAGAAGATCGGTGAGAAACACAATATCGTGCTCTGCGTCCAGTTCAGTCACTGCTTGCTCAAGCTGCGCGGTCAGCCGCGCAGTGGTGGAACTTTCCGGAAAATCGATGGCGATAAACTGCGGCTGTTCGCCGAGGATCTGCTTCATCGCCTGTTCAAGCCCGCTGGCAAAACCGCCGTGACCCGTCAAAATAATGCCTAACATCGCAACCTCTTTGCGTTTACAGGAAGTGACAGAATTTACCGACTACGCCCAGCACCACGGTGATACCAATCAGGCGCAGCGGGCTCCAGCCACGGCGTACCAGCCAGAACATGGTCAGGGTGTAGACCAGCGGCAAAAACGCCGGCATCAGCTTGTCGATCACGTCTGTTTGCAGTTTGACGACCGCATCCCCGGCTTTAATCTCGAGTGTGGTATTCAGGCGGACATAGGTTGCCACCAGCGCACCAATTACCGTCATCCCGACAATGGACGCAGCATGGCCAACCTTTTTGGTGTTGGCCTTGATCAGCGGGATCGCGGCGACACCCATTCGGTAGGCATAGTGCGCCAGACCAAAACGCAGGCCGAGATGCACCACGTTAAACAGCACGATAAAGACCACCGCGCCAAGAATGGAGCCCTGTAGCGCAAGGCTGGCGCCAATCCCCCCGCAAATCGGCAGCAGGGTGAGCCAGAACATGGCGTCACCAATGCCTCCGAGCGGCGCACCGACGGCAATTTTCGTGCTCTGAATGCTGTTCACGTCCTGCTTTGATCGTTCCATCGCCAGAATAATGCCGATAACAAAGGTCACCAGGAACGGATGGGTGTTGAAGAAGCCCATATGGCCCTTCATGGCGCGCGCCAGGTCCCGTTTATTGGTGTGGATCTTTTTCAGCGCGGGCAGCAGCCCGTACAGCCAGCCGGAGGCCTGCATACGCTCGTAGTTGAACGAGGCCTGTAACAGCATGGAGCGCCAGGCCACGCGGTTAATGTCTTTTTTGGTCAGCTCCGCGCCAATGGTCTGGTCTTCATAGACGTTTTCATTCACGCCGCTCAGCAGCGTCTCTTCACTGACGGACGCGCCCGGCAGGGTGGTGTGATTAGATGCCATCTTCAAATTCCTCTTTCTGGGCCGCAGGCGTCGTCGGTTCAGGCGACTTACGCAGCAGGTCGATCAGCGCCATCGCCAGCGCAGCCGCCGCAATCGCCAGCACCGGAAGCTTCAGCCAGGCCGCGGCGACAAAACCGATAATGAAGTAAGGGATGTAAACGTTTTTCATCATGATCTTCAGCAGCACGGCGAAGCCGATCGCTGGCATGATGCCGCCCGCGACGCCGAGACCGTCGATCAGACGCTCCGGCAGAATAGCAATGGCGGTTTTCGCGTGTTCTGCACCGAAGTAGATGGGCAGAAACGCGCACAGAAAATAAAAAACACCGAGCGCCAGCAGCGCCAGATAGTTGACTCGCTCAATGCCGTCGGTGTCCGCGTTAGCCGCCATGCGATCGCAGCGGGACATTACGCCGGACATCACGGAGAAGAGGAACGTAATACCCATCTGCACCGCCACGGCAAACGGTACGGCCACCCCAACGGCGACATCCGGCTTCACGCCCGTGGTGATGGCAAACGTGGTGCCAACGATGGTGCCGATAATCACGTTCGGCGGCTGCGCGCCCGCCAGCGGCGCCAGGCCCATCCAGACCAGTTCTAAGGTACCGCCGGTCAGAATACCGGTGTGCAGGTCGCCCAGTATCAGGCCAACCAGCGGCCCGAGCACTACCGGACGGTGCATGTGTGTTAAGCCGTTAAACATATCCAGGCCCGCGATAAAGGCGAGAAGCCCGAGCGCGAAAGCCTGCAAAAGACTGATTTCCATTGTGAATCCCTCAGAGCAGTTTAAAGAGATCCAAAGCAGTCTCTGTTGGAACGCCCTGAACGAAGCATTCCACGCCGGCCGCCTTCAGGCCGTTAAACGCGGCGATATCGTTCGCGTCTACAGATACCGTTTTGGCAATTTGCTGTTTGCCACTGGCATAATGCATATTTCCGACGTTGATACGGGTGATGGGTACGCCGCCCTCTACCAGCGTTAAAAAATCAGCCGGTGATTTGCAGACCAGCAGAATTTTCTGGCGGTCGGCGGCGCGATGAATGTTGTCGATGACCTTTTGCAGAGACCAGAAACGCACGGCGATGCCTTCCGCGAGCACCATTTCCATCAGGTTTTGTTGAACCGGATCGTCTGCAACCTCGTCATTTGCCACCAGCACCAGGTTTGCCCCCGCAAACCCCACCCACTGCACGCCCACCTGTCCGTGGATCAGGCGCTCATCAATGCGGCATAAGACAATGTTTGGCATAGCGTTTTCCTCTTTTTAATTATGCGTGTTGAGTCGTTACGCCTTCGCAGGCGGCATGGTACTGCTGGAGTATGTCCTGAATGTGGTCGAGGATGAGTTCCCGTGGCGTTGACTTGAGAGCGCCCTCGCGAACTTTGCTGTACTGCAAAGGCAGATACTGGCTGATCAACGGCAGCGGGATCGGTTCATCCGCAAGGTTGCGTACCAGTCGCTCAAAGGCGTCGTCAATCTGGCTGTCTGGCCAGTAATAACGCACGCGGTCGGAGTAGCTGTAGCCGCGGGCCAGGCGTCGGGCGTTGCCGTCACCGTGATAGTGGCTTTGCCAGTATTCCGGGCGATCGAGCATCACGTTTTCCAGGACGTGACGCAGCCCGGAGCAGGCTTTTGCCGGCAGCAGCTCTTCTTCAATGGCCGCCAGCGAGAACAGCGCTTCGCGCAGGGCAAAGGTCAGGGCAGGGCCGACTTTAAGAATGGCGAAGTGATCGTTCACCAGCTGGCGCAGCGCCTGCGGCGTCTGGTAATCGGTAGAATGTGCTTCAAATACCAGCGTGTCATAGGCTTCAACCATTTTGCTCAGCGCGACGGCCTTATGCGGCTGATAGTCACAAACGTGCGCATGATCGAACTCAACGCCGGGCTGAACCACCAGGCCAATAATGCGCGGCCAGATGTCGCTTAACCCTTCCTTCTCGAACGCGTGGCGGTGTGCCTCAAGCGTGGCGCGTGCCGCCTCTGGCGTGGTGACCTCAAGCTCGGTCAGCGTGTCGTGCGCGCCGCCGGGAACCGGAACTTCCGTGCCGATAACGTAGACCAGATCGACTACACCAAATTGCTCAAGACAGGTTGTTTCGGCAATTTTTGCCAGACGCGCGGCGCGCCCGGCAACGATCGCATCGGTTAAAGGAACCGGATCGTCTTCGCAGGACATGCTGCAATCGAGATGGATCTTCTTGAACCCGGCCGCCACGTAGCTTTTGATGAGATCGTCGGCGTTCGCCATCGCCTGCAAAGCCGGCAGGTTTTGCCAGCGGTTGGGACCGAGATGATCGCCGCCAAGGATCAGCTGCGAGGTGGGGAAATCAAGAGATCCCGCCAGCGTGCAGACAAACCCATGAAAGTCGGCGGGCGTCATACCGGTATAGCCGCCAAACTGATCCACCTGGTTTGAGGTGGCTTCAATCAGCAGAGGCGTCTGTTGAGAATGGGCGTAACGAATTGCAGCTTCAAGTACCAGTGGATGTGCGGAACAGACGGCATAAATCCCGTTTGTATTCCCCCGTTTATGGTGTTCCACCATTTCTGTCAGATGTTTCACTTTCCTCTCCATTTCGGATGGTGTTGGTATTCATCTTTCGTTTTGTTTCATTTGATACTGCATTATGGTGAGGTAAAAATAAAACGAAAGATAATAGTTTTCCGATCTGTTTCACAAAAGAAACATAATGAAAGGTTTCAGCGGCGGGTAAGCGTGCGTCAGCGCGCCTTACAGGGCTTGCATTCCCTTAAAAGAAAGGCGTTAATAAGCAAAACGAAATGAAACGAAAGTTTATTTACTAAGGAGCTCGTATGAGCAGCACCGATCCATCCGCAGAGAAGCGCATCACCGGCACCAGCGAAAGGCGAGAGCAGATCATTCAGCGGTTGCGGGCGCAGGGAAGCGTGCAGGTTAACGATCTTTCTCTTTTATACGGCGTGTCGACGGTGACGATCCGTAACGATCTGGCCTTTCTGGAAAAGCAGGGGATTGCCGTTCGCGCTTACGGCGGCGCGCTGATTTGCGAAGGCAATATGCCCGGCGTGGAGCCGTCCGTTGAGGACAAAAGTTCCCTTAATACGGCAGTGAAGCGCAGCATCGCGCAGGCGGCGGCTGAGCTGGTGAAGCCGGGCCACCGCATTATTCTGGACTCGGGTACTACGACCTGTGAAATCGCCCGTATGCTGCGCCAGCACACCGACGTTATTGCCATGACCAACGGGATGAACGTGGCGAACGCGCTGCTGGAAGCAGAGGGAGTGGAGCTGCTGATGACCGGTGGACACTTGCGCCGTCAGTCGCAGTCTTTCTACGGCGACCAGGCGGAGCAGTCGTTACAGAATTACCATTTTGACCTGCTGTTCCTGGGCGTCGACGCCATCGATCTCGATCGGGGGGTGAGTACGCACAATGAGGATGAAGCCCGCCTGAATCGAAAAATGTGCGAGGTGGCAGAGCGCATTATCGTTGTGACCGACTCCAGCAAGTTTAATCGTTCAAGCCTGCATAAAATCATTGATACCCAGCGGATCGATATGATTATCGTCGATGAAGGTATTCCGGCGGAGAGCCTCGACGGGCTGCGGAAAAGCGGGATTGATGTGGTGCTGGTCTAAAGGGGCTTTCCCCCCTCACCCTGCCCTCTCCCCTGTGGGGAGAGGGCAGGGTGAGGGGCCATCACGTCACCGGCGCCGGATTAAACACCGCCAGCTGGTTATGCAATCCCCATTGATCAGAGAAGGTTTTCTTCCGCCCGCTCGCCACGTCCAGAATGAAGTGGAACAGCTTCCAGCCCACGTCCTCAATACTTTCTTCCCCGGTGGCGATGGTGCCGGCGTTGATATCCATTAAGTCATACCAGCGGTTTGCCAGCTCGGTGCGGGTCGCCATTTTGATCACCGGTACCGCCATCAGGCCGTACGGCGTGCCGCGCCCGGTGGTAAAGACCTGTACCGTAATGCCGGACGCCACCTGCTGGGTGCCGCAAACAAAATCACTGGCAGGCGTTGCCGCGTAAATAAGGCCGCGTTTGGTTGGCCGCTGGCCCGGAGAGAGCACTTCCACAATCGCACTCTGGCCGGATTTGGCAATTGACCCGAGGGCTTTTTCCACCACGTTCGCCAGGCCGCCTTTCTTGTTACCCGGGGACGGGTTTGCGCTGCGGTCGGTTTTGCCCATATCAAGATAGTTATCGTACCAGGCCATCTCCTCCAGCAGGCGTTTGCCCACCTCCTCGTTGACGGCGCGCGGCGTAAGCAGGTGGATAGCGTCACGCACTTCTGTGACCTCGGAGAACATCACCGTGGCGCCGCAGCGCACGAACAAATCCGACGCGTAACCCACCGCCGGGTTGGCGGTCACGCCGGAAAACGCATCGCTGCCGCCGCACTGTGTCCCCACGACCAGCTCAGAGGCCGGGCAGGTTTCGCGCTGGCGTTTGTTCAGCGTGTCCAGATGGCGCTCCGCCACCTGAAGAATATCGTCGACCATGGAACGGAATCCGACGTGACGTTCGTCCTGGAGACGAACAATGCTGGCATCGTCTACCGGAATGGCTTTCACATCCTCAGTACCCAGCAACAGGCGTTCAGGCTGCAATTTCTCACAGCCGAGGCCAATCACCATCACCTCGCCGCCAAAGTTTGGGTTGAGGGCGATATTGTGGATTGTGCGGATTGGCACGACCGCCGCGGGCGCGTTGATCGCCACGCCGCAGCCGTACAGGTGGTTAAGCCCCACCACGCCGTCAACGTTGGGGTATTTCGGCAGCAGATCGCGCTCAATAATTTTCACCACGTAATCCACGACGCCCGCCACGCAATGCACGCTGGTGGTGATGCCGAGCAGGTTTTTGGTTCCCACGCTGCCGTCGGCGTTGCGGTAACCTTCGAAGGTATAGCCCTCAAGCGGAGGCAACGGCTCAGGGACGCGGGTCGCCAGCGGCAACGTCTCCAGCGGCGGGGCCGCTGGCAGCTCAACCAGCGACTCTTCAACCCAGCTGCCCTGCGGGATAGGGCGTACCGCATAGCCGATGACTTCGCCGTAACGCACGATTTCGCCGTACGTGGGGATATCGACCAGCGCGACCTTGTGCCCCTGCGGAACGTGCTCAATCAGCTCCAGCCCGTCCGGGAATCGGGTACCCGCTTTTAAGCCATTGTCGTTGACAATAATCGCCACGTTGTCGGTATCGTGCACTTTTATATAGAACGCCGTCGGCGACGCCTGTCGAATTTGAATATCGGCCATTGTTTACGCTTCTCCAGCAAAATATCTGATACTAAATATAGCCAGATGGTTAATTGTTTCTTATTGAAGAAATAAAGAATGTCAGGAGAGGAAAGGTGAGAATGTGATCGCGATCGCTCCCGAAACACTAATCGTTGATTCTGTGCATCAGCGCCCACTGCTTTGTGCATATGCTCAAGATAGCGTTCAAATATCACTCGATAACTGAGCATTGAAACAATGTACTGCCGTCGGGCGGCGATTATACTGAATGACGATTTTATAACGCCAAAATTCAGTCAGAAAATAAATATAACCCTGACGCTGCGTCGGAATAAATAAAAATGATGCTGGCTAAAACTGCGGAATTAAAAAAGGTATAAGCGATGAGTAACGATATCTTCCCGAATAAGTTTAAAGCAGCCCTCGCGGCGCACCAGATCCAGATTGGCTGCTGGTCTGCGCTGGCAAACCCCATCAGCACGGAAGTGCTGGGCCTGGCCGGATTCGACTGGCTGGTGCTGGACGGCGAACATGCGCCAAACGATATCAGCACGTTTATTCCGCAGCTGATGGCGCTGAAAGGCAGCCACAGCGCGCCGGTGGTGCGTGTGCCCACCAACGAGCCGGTTATCATCAAGCGTTTACTGGATATCGGCTTCTACAACTTCCTGATCCCGTTTGTTGAAACGGAAGAAGAAGCGGTGCTGGCCGTGGCGGCGACCCGCTATCCGCCGGAAGGGATCCGCGGCGTGTCCGTTTCGCACCGCGCCAACATGTTTGGCACCGTGCCAGACTATTTCGCCCAGTCCAACAGGAACATCACCACCCTGGTTCAGATCGAGAGCCAGCAGGGTGTCGATAACGTCGACGCCATTGCCGCGACCGAAGGCGTAGACGGTATTTTCGTCGGCCCGAGCGATCTGGCTGCCGCCTTTGGTCATCTGGGCAATGCCAGCCACCCGGACGTACAGCGCGCGATCCAGCACATTTTTGCCCGTGCCAAAGCCCACGGTAAGCCGTGCGGCATTCTGGCGCCGGTGGAAGCTGACGCCCGCCGCTACCTGGAGTGGGGCGCAACGTTTGTTGCCGTCGGCAGCGACCTCGGCGTATTCCGCGCGGCCACGCAGAGATTAGCAGACGCTTTTAAAAAATAACCATCATTGAGGAAACAGATTATGACGCTGAAAGTGGGTTTTATTGGCCTGGGTATCATGGGCAAACCAATGAGCAAAAACCTCATCAAAGCAGGTTACTCGCTGGTGGTTCTCGACCGTAATTCAGACGCGGTGGCAGAGGTGATTGCGGCCGGCGCGGAAACGGCGGCAACCGCAAAAGCGATCGCCGAGCAGTGCGATGTCATCATCACCATGCTGCCAAACTCTCCGCACGTGAAAGAGGTGGCGCTGGGTGAGAACGGCATTATCGACGGCGCGAAGCCGGGCCTGGTGGTGATCGACATGAGTTCAATCGCACCGCTGGCGAGCCGCGAAATCAGCGAGGCGCTGAAGGCGAAAGGCGTGGAGATGCTGGACGCACCGGTCAGCGGCGGCGAGCCCAAAGCCATTGACGGCACCCTGTCGGTGATGGTGGGCGGCGATAAAGCCGTCTTCGACAAATACTACGACCTGATGAAAGCGATGGCTGGCTCCGTGGTGCACACCGGGGACATCGGCGCGGGTAACGTCACCAAGCTGGCAAACCAGGTGATTGTGGCGCTGAACATTGCGGCCATGTCGGAGGCGCTGACGCTGGCCACCAAAGCGGGGGTGAATCCGGATCTGGTCTATCAGGCCATTCGTGGTGGTCTGGCGGGCAGCACCGTGCTGGATGCCAAGGCACCGATGGTGATGGATCGTAACTTTAAGCCAGGTTTTCGTATCGACCTGCACATTAAAGATCTGGCGAATGCGCTGGATACGTCACACGGCGTGGGGGCGCAGCTGCCGCTGACTGCCGCCGTCATGGAGATGATGCAGGCGCTGCGTGCGGACGGTCTTGGCACTGCCGATCACAGCGCGCTCGCGTGCTACTACGAAAAACTGGCGAAGGTCGAAATTACTCGCTAATGACGTCCTGCCCGGTGGCGCAACGCATACCGGGCCTACGGTCCAGGCTTACAACTATGAAAATCGTAATCGCGCCAGACTCTTATAAAGAAAGCCTGTCTGCCACCGAGGTGGCGCAGGCGATAGAAAAAGGATTCCGGGAGATTTTCCCCGACGCTCATTACGTGTCGGTTCCCGTTGCTGACGGTGGGGAAGGTACGGTTGAAGCGATGATCGCCGCGACTCAGGGCACCTGGCAGCAGGCTGTCGTCACCGGTCCGTTAGGGGAAAAAGTGAATGCCCGCTGGGGGATCTCTGGCGACGGGACGACCGCGTTTATCGAGATGGCCGCCGCCAGCGGCCTGGTGCTGGTTCCTCCCGCGCTGCGTAACCCGCTGGTCACAACGTCTCGCGGGACGGGGGAGCTGATCCTCAGCGCGCTGGATAAAGGCGCGCGCAATATCATTATCGGTATCGGCGGGAGCGCAACCAACGACGGGGGCGCCGGCATGATGCAGGCGCTGGGCGCGAGGTTTACGGATGCCAACGGGACGGAGATCGGCTACGGCGGCGGTAGCCTGATGGCGCTTAACCGTATTGATATTTCGGCGCTCGATCCGCGTCTTCAGGGATGCGCAATCCGCGTCGCCTGTGACGTGACGAATCCGCTGGTCGGTGAAAGCGGCGCGTCGCGTATCTTTGGCCCGCAAAAAGGCGCCACCGAGGAGATGATCCTCGAACTCGACGCCAATCTTAGCCACTATGCCGAGGTGATCAAAAAATCTTTGCGCATCGACGTGAACCCGGTTCCGGGGGCAGGAGCGGCGGGCGGCATGGGCGCGGCGCTGATGGCATTTCTGGGGGCTGAGCTGAAAAGCGGCATTGAGATTGTCACTCAGGCGCTCAATCTTGAAGAACACATTCACGACTGCACCTGGGTACTGACGGGCGAAGGGCGCATCGACAGCCAGAGCATTAACGGTAAAGTGCCCGTCGGCGTGGCGAGCGTCGCCAAAAAATACCATAAGCCGGTGATAGGGATTGCCGGAAGTCTGACGCAGGACGTGGGCGTGGTACACCAGTACGGCATCGACGCGGTGTTCAGCGTACTGACCAGCATCGGCTCACTGGAAGAGGCGTTCCGGGGCGCGTATGACAACATTTACCGCGCCTCGCGCAATATCGCGGCCACATTGCAGGTAGGCATGCGTAGCCAGGGGTGACAGCGGCGCGCAAACCCTCTATACTGCGCGCCGAAGCTGACCAGACAGTCGCCGCTTCGTCGTCGTCCCTTTCGGGGGAGACGGGCGGAGGGGAGGAAAGTCCGGGCTCCACAGGGCAGGGTGCCAGGTAACGCCTGGGGGGGAAACCCACGACCAGTGCAACAGAGAGCAAACCGCCGATGGCCCGCGCAAGCGGGATCAGGTAAGGGTGAAAGGGTGCGGTAAGAGCGCACCGCGCGGCTGGTAACAGTCCGTGGCACGGTAAACTCCACCCGGAGCAAGGCCAAATAGGGGTTCACATGGTACGGCCCGTACTGAACCCGGGTAGGCTGCTTGAGCCAGTGAGCGATTGCTGGCCTAGATGAATGACTGTCCACGACAGAACCCGGCTTATCGGTCAGCTTCAACTTCTTACGAAACCCCGCTTCGGCGGGGTTTTTGCTTTCTGAAGAGAACAGTCCGGATAAGCGCTGCGCCAGCCGACATCAATTCTCAATTTTGCGACGCTCAGCACATTTCACTGTTTACTCCGCCACGTGCTCCTCTCATCCTCCGTAGATGATCGTAATCACGAAATTTAACGCTATAAAATAAGAAAATTTTAGTGTTGATTAGATGTTGCATTTGTTGGCTTGCTGAAAATAAATGTTTTTCTAATTGATAATCAAATATTGAATCTAAAAACATTCTTCTGGTGAATGTGTGATATATCCCACTCTTTATTCTGAAATAGTATTAATATTCCTGGTAAAGTTGATAAACCACAAAAATGTTTTAAATCGGCAGTGTTGATTTATTAACCTTTAATTGCCTGAAAGATAGCCTTTATTAATATTTCTAAGGCAAAAAAATTCACGCGGGTTATTGCCATAAAATAAATTTATTACCTCGTAATTTGTTGATCAATATCAGCGTAATTGCGTATTTTAATTTGATTATGTTATTGATAGAAAAGGATTTAAATGGTTTTGATGATGGGTGAAAATAGGGCGTTCCGGCGAATTGTGAGTAACAGCACATACCCCCTTAAACATTATTAGGTAGAATCCGCTGCGTCATAGGGAAATAAGCGCAGAATATGATGAATACTATTATTCTACCGAAAACACAGCACCTCGTGGTATTTCAGGAAGTCATCAAAAGTGGCTCCATAGGTTCTGCTGCAAGACAACTGGGGCTGACGCAACCTGCCGTCAGCAAAATCATCAGCGACATCGAATCCTACTTCGGGGTAGAGGTGATGGTGCGTAAAAACACCGGCGTAAAACTCACTGCCGCCGGTCAGGTGCTGCTGTCATACGCTGAGTCGATCACCCGCGAAATGAAAAACATGGTGAGCGAAATCAACAGCCTCAGTTTTAGTACCGTCATGGACGTTTCCTTTGGCTACCCGTCGCTGATTGGCTTCACCTTCCTGTCTGAGATGATTAAAAAATTCAGGGAAGTGTTCCCGAAAGCGCGCGTCTCCATGTATGAAGCGCAGCTCTCTTCATTCCTGCCCGCCATTCGCGATGGACGGCTG
This sequence comes from Enterobacter quasihormaechei, assembly GCF_004331385.1. Classification (GTDB taxonomy): domain Bacteria; phylum Pseudomonadota; class Gammaproteobacteria; order Enterobacterales; family Enterobacteriaceae; genus Enterobacter; species Enterobacter quasihormaechei. The sequence goes on along the minus strand of NZ_SJON01000002.1, from coordinate 484,669 downwards.
GATTTTGCCATCGGCACGTTGAGCGACGGAATGTTGCTTCAGGATCTTCACGTTGAGCCACTGTTTGAATCCGAGTTTGTGCTGGTGGCGAGTAAATCACGAACGTGCACCGGCCCGACCAGACTGGCATCACTTACGCATGAGCAGTGGGTGATGCCGCAAACCGATATGGGCTACTACAACGAACTCCTGACCACCCTGCAAGACAACCACATCAGCATTGAAAACATCGTCCAGACCGATTCCGTCGTCACTATCTATAACCTTGTCCTTAATGCCGATTACCTGACGGTGATCCCCCGTGACATGATTGCGCCGTTCGGCTCGGACCAGTTTATCGTGCTGCCGGTGGAGGATGAATTACCCGTGGCGCGTTATGCCGCCGTGTGGTCGAAAAATTACAGTATTAAAAAATCGGCGTCAGTATTAGTTGAACTGGCAAAACAATATTCGGCGATGAATATCGATAAACGACGATAAAAATAATCACGCTTTAAAACACCCGGAGCGACGCTTTTTAACGCTCTGATACCCTGACTTTGCCTGAAAAGAATGAATTATTATAACGAGGATATTATGCACATTACCTACGATCTCCCGGTGACCATTGAAGATATTCAGGACGCCAGAAAGCGCCTGGCGGGAAAAATTTATAAAACCGGCATGCCGCGCTCAAATTATCTCAGCGAACGCTGTAAGGGCGAAATATTTCTTAAGTTTGAAAATATGCAGCGTACCGGTTCGTTTAAAATACGCGGGGCGTTTAATAAGTTAAGTTCGCTGACGGATGCAGAAAAACGCAAAGGGGTGGTGGCCTGCTCCGCAGGTAACCACGCTCAGGGTGTGTCGCTCTCCTGCGCCATGCTCGGTATCGACGGCAAAGTGGTGATGCCGATGGGCGCGCCGAAATCCAAGGTTGCCGCCACGCGTGACTATTCGGCGGAAGTGGTGCTGCACGGCGAGAACTTCAACGACACCATCGCTAAGGTGAGCGAAATCGTCGAGATGGAGGGGCGCATATTTATTCCGCCTTATGACGATCCGAAAGTCATTGCCGGCCAGGGCACCATCGGCCTTGAAATTCTCGAAGATCTCTACGACGTGGATAACGTCATTGTCCCTATCGGCGGCGGCGGTTTAATTGCCGGTATTGCAACGGCGATTAAATCCATTAATCCGACCATCAATATTATCGGCGTGCAGTCTGTAAACGTTCACGGCATGGCAGCTTCCTGGCAGGCCGGAGAAATAACCAGCCATCGCGTTACCGGCACATTAGCCGACGGTTGCGACGTGTCTCGTCCGGGGAATTTAACCTTCGAAATTGTTCGTGAACTGGTCGATGACATTGTGCTGGTCAGCGAAGATGAAATTCGCAACAGCATGATTGCGCTTATTCAGCGAAATAAAGTGGTGACGGAAGGTGCGGGCGCGCTGGCCTGCGCGGCGTTATTAAGCGGCAAACTGGACCACTATATTCAGGGCCGTAAAACCGTCTGCATTATTTCCGGCGGCAATATCGATCTCTCCCGTGTTTCCCAAATTACCGGCTTCGTTGACGCATAAAGGATGACTTATGAGCAACACTGAAAGCATTACCGTTGGCCAGACAAAAACGTCCACCTGGCGTAAATCGGATACCACCTGGACGCTGGGCCTGTTCGGGACCGCCATTGGTGCAGGCGTGCTGTTCTTCCCCATTCGTGCAGGGTTTGGCGGCCTGATCCCTATCCTGCTGATGCTGGTACTCGCCTTCCCGATTGCGTTTTACTGCCACCGCGCGCTGGCGCGCCTCTGTTTGTCCGGCAGTAACGTCTCCGGCAACATCACCGAAACGGTGGAAGAGCATTTCGGCAAAACCGGCGGGGTGGTGATCACTTTCCTCTACTTCTTCGCCATTTGTCCGCTGCTGTGGATCTACGGTGTAACCATTACCAACACCTTTATGACCTTCTGGGAAAACCAGCTCCAGCTGCCAGCCCTGAACCGCGGCGTGGTGGCGCTGTTCCTGCTGCTGCTGATGGCCTTTGTGATCTGGTTCGGGAAAGACCTGATGGTGAAGGTGATGAGCTACCTGGTGTTCCCATTCATTGCCAGCCTGGTGCTGATTTCCCTGTCGCTGATCCCGTACTGGAACTCGGCGGTAATCGACCAGGTCAACCTGAGCGATATCGCCTTTACCGGACATGACGGCATTCTGGTCACGGTGTGGCTGGGGATCTCCATCATGGTCTTCTCCTTTAACTTCTCGCCTATCGTCTCCTCGTTCGTGGTCTCCAAGCGCGAAGAGTACGAGCCGGAGTTCGGAAAAGAATTTACCGAGCAGAAATGTTCCAAAATCATCGGTCGCGCCAGCCTGCTGATGGTGGCAGTGGTGATGTTCTTCGCCTTTAGCTGCCTGTTTACGCTCTCTCCGCAGAACATGGCGGATGCCAAAGCGCAGAACATTCCGGTGCTCTCTTACCTGGCGAACCACTTTGCCTCGATGTCGGGCAGTAAATCCACGTTCGCCACGGTGCTGGAATACGGCGCCTCCATCATCGCGCTGGTCGCTATCTTTAAATCCTTCTTCGGCCACTATCTGGGCACGCTGGAGGGGCTGAACGGCCTGATCCTCAAGTTCGGCTACAAAGGCGATAAGAAGAGCGTCTCTGTCGGCAAACTGAACACCATCAGCATGATTTTCATCATGGGCTCCACCTGGATTGTGGCCTACGCCAATCCGAACATTCTCGACCTTATTGAAGCCATGGGGGCACCAATTATCGCCTCTCTGCTGTGCCTGTTGCCGATGTACGCCATCCGCAAGGCGCCAGCGCTGGCGAAATACAAAGGCCGGACCGAGAACATCTTCGTGACCGTGGTCGGCCTGCTGACCATTCTGAACATCGTCTACAAACTGTTTTAAGCCAAAGCTCAGGAAGAGCGGAGTAACACATGACTGAATTTCCGGTAGTACTGGTTATTAACTGCGGATCGTCCTCCGTTAAGTTTTCGGTGCTGGACGCAGCAGGCTGCGATGCCCTGCTGACGGGCATTGCGGACGGCATCAACACTGAAAAAGCCTTTATTTCCGTGAACGGGGGTGAGCCGGTCAGACTGGCTCACCAGGACTACGAAGGGGCGCTGGCCGCCATCGCCCTCGAGCTGGAGAAGCGCGACCTGATGAGCAGCGTGGCCCTGATTGGCCACCGCATCGCTCACGGCGGCGATCTCTTCAGCGAGTCGACCCTCATCACGGAAGAGGTCATTGAGCAGATCCGCCTGGTTTCCCCGCTGGCGCCGCTGCATAACTACGCCAACCTGAGCGGCGTGGAAGCCGCAGAGCGGCTGTTCCCCGGCGTGCAGCAGGTGGCGGTATTTGACACCAGCTTCCACCAGACCATGGCACCGCAGGCGTATCTGTACGGTCTGCCGTACCGCTATTTTGAAGAGCTGGGCGTTCGCCGCTACGGTTTCCACGGCACCTCTCACCGCTACGTGGCGGCGCAGGCGCACGCGCTCCTCGGGCTGTCCCCCGAGGACAGCGGCCTGGTGAGCGCCCACCTCGGCAACGGGGCGTCCATCTGCGCGGTGCGTAACGGCGAGAGCGTGGACACGTCCATGGGCATGACGCCACTGGAGGGGCTGGTGATGGGCACGCGGTGCGGCGACGTGGATTTCGGCGCGATGGCGTGGATTGCCCAGCAGACCGGCCAGTCGTTCGAGGATCTGGAGCGCGTGGTCAACAAAGAGTCCGGGTTGCTCGGGATCTCCGGCATCTCCTCCGATTTACGCGCGCTGGAGAAAGCCTGGCACGAAGGCAATGAGCGGGCGGAGCTGGCGATACACACTTTTGTCCACCGCATAGCGCGGCATATCGCCGGTCACGCCGCGTCTCTGCATCGCCTGGATGGCGTGATCTTCACTGGCGGCATCGGTGAAAACTCCACGCTGATCCGCGCGCTGGTGGCGGAACACCTGAAGGTGTTTGGCATCGCGCTCGACGAGGCCAAAAACGCTCTGCCGGGCAGCGCGGGTGAGCGCGTCATCTCCGCTGATACCTCCCGCGTGGCCTGCGCGGTTATCCCTACCAATGAAGAAAAAATGATCGCGCTGGACGCCCTCCGTCTTGGGAAGGTGACCCCGGCTGCGGCTTACGCCTGATAAAGCGAGAATCTGATGAAAGTAACAATCGATACGGGCGTCGCGCCCTTCAGCGACGCATGGGCCGGGTTTCGCGGTGAAGAATGGAAAAACGCCGTTAACGTCCGCGATTTTATTCAGCATAACTACACCCCTTATGAAGGCGATGAAGCTTTCCTCGCGCAGGCGACGCCTGCAACGACGGCGCTGTGGCAGAAGGTGATGGTCGGCATTCGCCAGGAGAATGCCACCCACGCTCCGGTAGATTTTGACACCAACATCGCCACCACCATCACCGCTCACGGGCCGGGTTATATTGACCAGGCGCTGGAGACGATCGTCGGCCTGCAAACCGACAAGCCGCTCAAGCGCGCCCTGCATCCGTACGGCGGGATCAACATGATCCGCAGCTCGTTCGACGCCTACGGTCGTGAGATGGATCCGCAGTTTGAATACCTGTTCACCGACCTGCGCAAAACCCACAACCAGGGCGTGTTTGACGTTTACTCCCCGGAGATGATGCGCTGCCGTAAATCTGGCGTGCTGACCGGTCTGCCGGACGGCTACGGACGCGGGCGCATTATCGGCGACTACCGCCGCGTGGCGCTGTACGGCATCAGCTATCTGGTGCGCGAGCGTGAACTCCAGTTCGCCGATCTTCAGGGAAAACTGGAGCGCGGAGAAGATCTGGAGGCAACGATCCGCCTGCGCGAAGAGCTGGCGGAGCATAAGCGTGCGTTGCTCCAGATCCAGCAGATGGCGGCGAACTATGGCTTTGATATTTCACGTCCGGCGATGAACGCGCAGGAAGCGGTGCAGTGGGTCTACTTTGCCTACCTTGCCGCAGTGAAATCCCAGAACGGCGGGGCGATGTCGCTGGGGCGCACGGCCTCGTTCCTTGATATCTACATTGAGCGCGACATGCAGGCAGGAAGGCTGAACGAGATGCAGGCCCAGGAGCTGATCGACCACTTCATCATGAAGATCCGCATGGTGCGCTTCCTGCGCACGCCGGAGTTCGACACGCTCTTCTCCGGCGATCCGATCTGGGCCACGGAAGTGATCGGCGGCATGGGGCTGGATGGCCGCACGCTGGTGACCAAAAACAGCTTCCGCTACCTGCATACCCTGCACACCATGGGGCCTGCGCCGGAGCCAAACCTGACGATCCTCTGGTCCGAACAGCTGCCGATCGCTTTCAAAAAATACGCCGCGCAGGTGTCGATCGTCACCTCCTCGCTGCAATATGAGAACGACGATTTGATGCGCGCCGACTTCAACAGCGATGACTACGCCATTGCCTGCTGCGTCAGCCCGATGGTGATCGGCAAGCAGATGCAGTTCTTCGGCGCCCGCGCCAACCTGGCGAAAACGCTGCTGTACGCAATTAACGGCGGGGTGGATGAGAAGCTGAAGATCCAGGTCGGCCCGAAAACCGAGCCGCTGCTGGATGAGGTGCTGGATTACGACACCGTGATGGCGAGCCTGGATCACTTTATGGACTGGCTGGCGGTGCAGTACATCAGCGCGCTGAATCTCATTCACTATATGCATGATAAGTACAGCTACGAAGCCTCGCTGATGGCGCTGCACGATCGGGACGTCTATCGCACCATGGCCTGCGGCATCGCCGGGCTGTCGGTGGCGGCGGATTCCCTGTCGGCGATTAAATACGCCACGGTGAAACCGGTGCGCGACCATACCGGCCTGGCGGTGGACTTCGTCATTGAAGGCGACTATCCGCAGTACGGCAATAATGACGATCGCGTGGACAGCATCGCTTGCGACCTGGTGGAGCGCTTTATGAAGAAGATCCACGCGCTGCCGACGTATCGCAACGCGGTGCCGACGCAGTCGATCCTGACTATCACCTCCAACGTGGTCTACGGCCAGAAAACGGGCAACACGCCGGACGGACGACGCGGCGGTACGCCGTTTGCACCTGGCGCCAACCCGATGCACGGTCGCGACAGGAAAGGGGCGGTGGCGTCGTTAACCTCAGTTGCCAAGCTGCCGTTCACCTATGCGAAGGACGGGATCTCCTACACCTTCTCCATCGTGCCGCAGGCGCTGGGCAAGGATGAGCAGGTGCGCAAAACCAACCTTGTGGGGCTGCTGGACGGGTATTTCCATCACGAAGCGTCTATCGAAGGCGGGCAGCACCTGAACGTTAACGTCATGAACCGGGAGATGCTGCTGGATGCCATTGCCCATCCGGAGAACTACCCGAACCTGACCATCCGCGTTTCGGGGTATGCGGTGCGGTTTAACGCCCTGACGCGCGAGCAGCAGCAGGACGTGATTTCGAGGACGTTTACGCAGGCGATGTGACGCAGGCCAAATAATCCGCCCCCTTCAGATAAGGGGGCTTTTTTGTCTGCTGAAAATCATGCAGATGCTCGTTCATTCCATGCATCAGAAAACTGAATATTGCCGTCGCAGTAAGTCCAAATTGCTTTTTCGTATCTCAACTGAATGGATTCAAGATGGCCCGTACCGGGACAGTTACGTGTATCGTTAACAATAGGGGAGATTGATACGACCTTTACACCTTCCAGTTCAGTTCTGAAGTATTCAACTTCCCTTCCCGCATCGTTAATTCGATAATATCTTATCTCAACTTTTTTTAGGTTTTGCCCTGTAGCCACAGCCTTATAAAGATACGGAGATGAACTATCTATCTCCTTCTCGAACAAGAAAGGGGCATGTTTGCGCGTTCCGGTTAATCTCCCGGAAAGAGGATCTGTTGGAATACTTAAATTATGGGTTAACCCTCTAATTTCAACACTCCCTTCCCGATCCTGTACATCACTTGAACCCTTAATAAGTGAGCCGCCATCGTCAAAAAACCAAATATGAACCGGTACAGCCATAAATCATGCTCCTTTCGAAAATCAGTGATGGATCCATGTGCCTGCTTTTACCGCCTCAGCAAACATTCTTACGGTTAATGGTTTTGATATTTGTTTAACGGGTTCTTGCGTAAACCATTTTCTGAAAAACCAGGTTTGAGTCCATGGGAAATAGTTTTGCGTGGGCACATTGATAAGATAGTTTTTCTCAAATTTCTCAATGGCATAAACGATATCATCCAGATCGGTGTAATCCTGTAGAACATCGTCTAACTCGAGCGGGATCCTCTTGCCCGTAAATGTTCCCTGTTCTGGTAAATTTTCCCTGAAGAACTTCAAAACATCATTTTCACTATTCATATTCACCAAATCCGATCTTTAGGGTGAGCAATCGTATTATATCGTGAGAGTGTTTTGTAACTTATCGTTGCAAGATCAGCAGCAAGTATGGTTATCCCCAATGCAGGGATCCATCGACCAATGAATGCACCTAAGTTTTTGGTATACATTGGTTTTCGGTATTTAAAGCTTGCGAGTGTAATCGTAGGTAATCGGTGTGGTAGCTGTACATTCAGAAGATCGCGAAGATACTTAGAAGCCACGGAAGTACCTATAGTAGCCGTTTCTGGTTTTGTTCTGGTCTCAAGTATAGGTAAACCAAGGATCATAGTAGCCATCATTACTGCATCTTTTAATCCGCCGAACTGTTCATCGGTAGTATCAGGGAAAATCCAAAAAAATAACTCAGACGCCGAGATATTACATATACCTTTATAGAAATATGTTCCATTGAGCTCTTCAACGGTATCCATATCATAGCCATAATAATAGAGTGGGTTCAGTGATGCTATCGTATAAAAATTTGAAGGCTGAAAGTAGAACAATCATCTTTATAAATTCCTAAAAAAGATCCATTTTCTCAACATAGTGATTCTGTGAAATGCGTCACTTTTGGAATTTTTTACCAACTATCATTAAAAATGAGGCGCTTTTTTCTCTAAATTCAGGAAGGCCGCATAAAGATTGTGACTTTTTTCTCCCGCGCTACGGATATGATCTTCCCATACCAATAACACACACCTGCACTCTCTGACTCGCAATCGCTGGCGATCGGAACCACATAAAAACAATTACTTACCCTACAAAATAAGCGAGTGCCCAATGAATATGGCAACAAACAGCAGTGTGATTGTGAGTGATTCCCCTGCGGCAAGGCGGGCGGGAATGAGCGAAAGCGAATGGCGAGAGGCGATTAAATTCGACAGCACCGATACGGGCTGGGTCATCATGAGTATCGGGATGGCTATCGGCGCGGGTATCGTTTTTCTTCCGGTGCAGGTTGGATTAATGGGGCTGTGGGTCTTTTTGCTCTCGTCGATAATTGGCTATCCGGCCATGTACCTCTTCCAGCGGTTATTTATTAATACGCTGGCGGAATCCCCGGAATGCAAAGACTACCCGAGCGTGATTAGCGGTTATTTAGGTAAAAACTGGGGCATCTTATTGGGTGCACTTTATTTCGTGATGCTGGTCATCTGGATGTTTGTTTATTCCACGGCTATCACCAACGACAGCGCATCTTATTTGCACACCTTCGGCGTCACCGAGGGGTTGCTGTCGGAAAATCCCTTCTACGGCTTATTCCTGATCTGCATCCTGGTCGCTATTTCTTCGCGCGGTGAAAAGCTGCTGTTTAAAGTCTCCAGCCTGATGGTGCTGACCAAATTATTTGTGGTGGCGGCGCTGGGGCTTTCGATGATCGGCCTCTGGCATTTAGCCAACGTCGGTATGCTGCCGCCGATGGGGCTGCTGATTAAAAACGCCATAATTACGCTGCCTTTCACCTTAACCTCCATTCTGTTTATCCAGACGTTAAGCCCGATGGTGATTTCCTATCGTTCGCGGGAAAAATCCGTTGAGGTGGCGCGTCATAAGGCGCTGCGGGCGATGAATATCGCCTTTGGCATACTGTTTGTGACGGTCTTCTTCTACGCCGTCTCTTTCACCCTGGCGATGGGGCACGACGAGGCGGTAAAAGCCTACGAGCAGAATATTTCCGCCCTGGCAATCGCGGCGCAGTTTATCAGCGGTGACGGCGCAGGCTGGGTCAAAATCGTCAGCGTGGTTCTCAATATCTTTGCCGTCATGACTGCCTTCTTCGGCGTCTACCTGGGCTTTCGTGAAGCGACGCAGGGCATCGTGATGAATATCCTGCGCCGCAAAATGCCGGCTGAACGTATTAATGAAAGCACCGTCCAGCGCGGGATCATGCTGTTCGCCATCCTGCTCGCCTGGAGCGCGATTGTGTTAAACGCGCCGGTGCTGAGCTTCACCTCCATCTGTAGCCCTATTTTCGGGATGGTGGGCTGCTTAATTCCGGCGTGGCTGGTCTACAAAGTGCCCGCCCTTCATAAATATAAAGGCGTGTCGCTGGTGATTATTGTGATCACCGGGCTGCTGCTTTGTGTTTCTCCTTTCCTCGCCTTCTCATGAGGTTAAATAAGGTCGTAACGATGTCTGAGCAAATTAATCCTTTATGGAATCATTTTATTCGCGCCGTGCAGGAGGAGGTAAAGCCTGCGCTGGGGTGTACCGAACCCGTCTCGCTGGCGCTGGCCTGTGCGATGGCTGCCGGAGAGCTTTCCGGTGAGGTGACGCGTATTGAGGCGTGGGTATCGCCAAACCTGATGAAAAACGGGCTTGGCGTAACGGTGCCCGGCACCGGCATGGTCGGTTTACCCATCGCGGCGGCGCTGGGGGCGACGGGCGGTAATGCCCACGCCGGGCTGGAGGTGTTGAAAGACGCTTCTGCCGAGGCGCTAACGCGCGCCAAAGCCATGCTCAAAGCAGGTCTGGTGCAGGTGAAATTGCAGGAGCCGTGCGATGAGATCCTTTATTCACGTGCCTGCGTGTACGCTGGAGATTCCTCGGCGATGGTGACTATCGCCGGCGGGCATACCCGGGTGGTGGAGGTGGTTTGTCAGGGCGAAACGCGCTTCAGGCTTGGCGATCGGCAGACCGAGGTAAGTAACGATCCGCTGGCGGTACTGTCAAACACCACGCTCTCGCAGATCCTGGAGTTTGTGGAGCAGGTGCCGTTCGAGGCGATCTGCTTTATCCTGGAAGCAGGGCAATTGAACGATGCGCTCTCTCGTGAAGGGCTCAGCGGAAAGTGGGGGTTGCACGTTGGCGCGACGCTCAATAAGCAGCGCGCACGCGGATGGATGGGCCAGGATCTGGGTTCAGACATCGTTATCCGCACCAGTGCGGCTTCGGATGCCCGCATGGGTGGCGCGACGCTGCCGGCGATGAGCAACTCGGGCTCCGGGAATCAGGGGATTACGGCTACCATGCCGGTTGTCGTGGTCGCTGAACACGTTCAGGCCGATGACGAACGGCTGGCGCGGGCGCTGATGCTCTCGCATCTGTCGGCTATTTACATCCATTACCAGCTTCCGCGTTTGTCCGCGCTGTGTGCGGCGACGACGGCGGCGATGGGCGCTGCGGCGGGAATGGCGTGGCTAATGGGCGGTTCTTACCAGACCATTGCCATGGCGATCGGCAGTATGATCGGTGACGTCAGCGGGATGATCTGCGACGGGGCGTCTAACAGCTGCGCCATGAAGGTCTCGACCAGCGTCACCAGCGCCTGGAAAGCCGTGATGATGGCGCTGGATGATACAGCCGTGACGGGTAACGAGGGGATTGTGGCCCACGACGTGGAACAGTCTATCTCTAACCTGTGCGCGCTGGCGTGTCGCTCAATGCAGGCAACGGACCGGCAGATTATTGAGATTATGGCGAGTAAGGTGTAAAAATTTCCCCTCTCCCCATTGGGGAGAGGGCTATGGTGAGTTTTTTTTTAAACCGGCAAATCAATCAGCAGCGCGCGCAGCGGCGTATCTGCCACCAGGGTGATATTCGCTTCATCACGAATAAACGCCCCGTCACCGCAGGTGAGCGCTTCTTTCTCTTCCGTATGCGTTACCGCATGTACCGTGCCGTGAATGGACTGTAAATAGGCGCGCGGGCCATGAAGCTGGAAGCTCACCTGTTCACCTTTTTTCAGTTCAATATGGTGCAGCCATACCTGCTGGCGTAACTGCAAGCTGCCTTTGCTGCCGTCTGGCGAGGCAATCAGCTGCTGTTTATCGCCCTTCAGGTCGATCTTTTGCACCAGCGGATTTTCCCGCTCCGGACAGGCATCCAGCCACAGCTGCATGCGGGTCAGCGTTTTGTCTTTGCTGAGGTTATGCTCGCTATAGCTAATACCGGGCTGCGTAGAAATTAACAGCGCCTCGCCAGCCTTTGCCTGGACATGATTGCCCTCGCTATCGCGGTATTCTGCCTCGCCTTCCAGGATCAGGTTCAGGATATCGACTTTAGGATACGCGCGCGGCTGGAAGGACGCGCCCGGAGCGAGCACCTCCTGATTCAGTACGCGCAGTGAAGCGTAACCAAGGAGTTTAGGGTCAAAGTAGTGTCCAAAGGAAAAGGTGTAGCGGGCCTGCAACCAACCGAAATCGGCTTGTCCGCACTGTTTCGCTGTTCTTGTCGTAATCATAAACTTGACCTCTCTTTACACTAAATCAATGGTAAAGGTATGGACGCTGCATTGTTAGCCAGATATTCTGCCCGGTATGTTCAAATTTACTGAATGAGAACGAGATGGCTAAAGAGAGAGCATTGACGCTTGAGGCGCTTCGCGTCATGGACGCGATTGACAGGCGTGGCAGTTTTGCCGCCGCGGCAGATGAACTGGGGCGCGTTCCGTCTGCGCTGAGCTATACCATGCAAAAGCTGGAGGAGGAGCTGGATGTTGTGCTCTTCGATCGCTCCGGTCATCGAACAAAATTCACCAACGTTGGGCGAATGCTGCTGGAACGCGGCCGCGTGCTGCTTGAAGCGGCGGATAAGCTGACGACGGACGCCGAGGCGCTGGCCCGCGGCTGGGAAACCCATCTGACGCTAGTGACCGAAGCGCTGGTGCCCACCGAGGCGCTGTTCCCGCTGGTGGACCGCCTGGCCGCAAAAGCCAATACCCAGCTGTCGATCATCACCGAGGTGCTGGCAGGGGCATGGGAGCGGCTGGAGACGGGCAGGGCGGATATCGTCATTGCGCCGGACATGCATTTCCGCTCATCGTCAGAAATCAACTCGCGCAAACTTTACAGCGTGATGAACGTCTACGTTGCCGCGCCGGATCACCCGATTCACCAGGAGCCGGAGCCGCTCTCTGAAGTGACGCGCGTGAAGTACCGCGGCGTGGCGGTGGCGGATACCGCGCGCGAGCGTCCGGTGCTGACGGTGCAGCTGCTGGATAAACAGCCGCGTCTGACGGTGACGTCGCTGGAAGATAAGCGCCAGGCGCTGCTCGCCGGGCTGGGCGTGGCGACCATGCCGTATCCGTTCGTCGAAAAGGATATTGCTGAGGGGCGGCTGCGCGTGGTCAGCCCGGAATACACCAGTGAAGTGGATATCATTATGGCGTGGCGTCGCGACAGCATGGGCGAAGCCAAATCGTGGTGTTTGCGAGAAATACCCAAGCTCTTTGCGCATCACAACAAATAAGCGTGCAGGCCCGGTAAGCGTAAGCGCCACCGGGCAAAATTTACGCGCTTGTCTTAGGATCCGGACCAAAGCGGTTTTCGCCCGGCGTTCCGCTCTGACAGTTGAAAATCAAAATCACGATCCAGCCAATAAGCGGGATCAACAGCAACAGCAGCCACCACGCCGAACGATCGGTGTCGTGGAGACGACGGAACAGCACGGCCCATGAAGGCAGCAGAACTAACACACCATAAATGGTGGTGAGTATGCCTTCACCCCCCTCTCGCTCCCAGCCGAGGATTTTGTCCACAATGCCCAGCACCATAATCAGGACGAAGTTCACCAGAACGAACATCCAGTACTCTTTGCGGCGGGCGCGGCCACCAAATCCAACGTAGTTGCGTAGTACTTTTAAATACCAGTCCATTTTCCTTGCCTCTTAATCAGTCAATCACTTGTTTTCTAAGCGATCGAGGTAAGGATAGATGTATGCCGTGAATTAAAAAAGGGAATCAATTGATTCCCTAAATAATTATCCGAAACGCACGTCGCGCCCGTGCGGTTCATCCAGATCCTGCCACGGGCCAATGGAGATGATGCCCGTTGGGTTGATGGTCTTATGGCTGCGGAAATAGTGGGTGCGAATATGGTCAAAATCGACCGTCTCCGCAATCCCGGGCATCTGATAGATGTCGCGCAGGAAACCGTGCAGGTTCAGATAGTCGCTGATGCGATGCTTGTCGCACTTGAAGTGGGTGACGTAAACCGGATCAAAGCGGATCAGCGTTGTCCACAGGCGGATGTCCGCTTCGGTCAGGCGATCGCCGGTTAAATAACGATGCTGGCCGAGGATCTGCTCCAGACGCTCCAGGGATTCAAAGACTTTTCCGACCGCTTCGTCGTAGGCTTCCTGGCTGGTGGCGAAACCGGCCTTATAGACGCCGTTGTTCACGTTGTCGTAGATCCAGCCGTTCAGCTCGTCAATTTTCTCGCGCAGCTCCGCCGGATAGTAATCCCCGGCGCGGGCGCCGTGCGCGTCAAAGGCGGTATTGAACATGCGAATGATTTCAGCGGATTCATTGCTGACGATCGTCTGGTTTTTCTTGTCCCACAGCACCGGTACGGTTACGCGTCCGGTGTAGTGCGGATCGGCGCGCAGATAGAGCTGATACAGGAAATTGTGGTGATAAAGTTCATCACCCGTCGCGGCAGGGAAATCGCTGTCGAAGGTCCAGCCGTTTTCCAGCATCAGCGGGTTCACCACCGAAACCGGAATTAACGATTCGAGGCCTTTAAGCTTGCGCACAATCAGCGTACGGTGCGCCCACGGGCAGGCGAGAGAAACGTACAGATGATAACGATTTTTCTCCGCCGCGAAGCCGCCTTCGCCGCTTGGGCCGGGTGCGCCGTCGGCGGTCAGCCAGTTACGGAAGGCCGAAACAGAGCGCTTAAAGCGTCCGCCGGTGGATTTGGTGTCATACCAGACATCCTGCCAGACGCCGTCTACGAGTTGTCCCATTTTTTACTCCTCCGTCAGATAGCAAAAGCGAGGAGATGTCTCCTCGCTTTGAATTTAATCAGTATAGCGTGCTTACCACTTCTTATTCAGAAGACGGTCGATGCTGTAAGCGCCAGGGCCCGTGATGGCCAGCAGCAGATAGCCGCCTGCAATGGTCAGGTTTTTCATGAACATCAGGGAGTTCACGCCTTCGGCAAAGTTGCTGTGGAACAGGAACGCCGTCAGCAGGGTGAAGCCTGCGGTGAACAGCGCCGTGGTGCGGGTCAGGAAACCGAACAACACCGCCAGGCCACCGCCGAACTCAAGCAGGATAGTCAGTGGCAGCAGGAACCCCGGCACGCCCATGGCTTCCATATACTGCTGGGTACCCGCATAACCGGTGATTTTGCCCCAGCCCGCGGTGATGAACAGAATTGGCATCAGAATACGCGCTACCAGTACACCAACATCTTCTAATTTTTTCATTTTACTCTCCAGGAAACCACATCAGCGGCTAAACGTTATTTGCTTGCAAAATCGGGTAGATACCGCGTCTTTGCTGTTGATGGAGAGGAGTGTAAACGGGGCGGGTGGCAATTGTTAGCAAGGAAAACTGTCAATCTTTTTCAAAGATATTGAGTAAGGGAGCGTGGAGAGATGTTCCGGGTGACGGCTACGCCTTATCCGGCCTACTTTTTACCGTAGGCCGGGTAAGCGCAGCGCCACCCGGCGAGAAGGCTAGCGCAGCTGCTGCTGACGCAGCGTGGTTTTCACCAGACGCCAGGCGCTCCAGGCACCAAAGCCGCGGCGTGCCCAGCGGATCAGCATATTAGGATGCCGAACCGACCAGATCGCCATCACGCTGCTGCCGACCAGCGCCCATGAGCGCAGGCTCAGAACAGTGTTCCAGCCCCGGTCAAACCGATGCGTGGCTTCAACCCAGTCGCGTCGGCTGGCGGACAGATCCAACCGCTGCTGTTGGATCTGGCTCAGCAGATACGCTTTACGCTTCTGACGTTCGGCTTTGTCGCTCACGACTTATCATCCTCCAGCAGGGCGCGGTCGTTGGCCAGCTCCTGACGCGTGTGGCGCAGGAAGGTCGAGGTGCGCGCTTTATGCAGGGTCCAGATACCGCCTATCAGCGCTGCAACCAGCAGAACCACGGTTGTGGCAATCATCGCGTTCAGACGATACTGTGGATCGATAGCCCAGATGATTAACACCATCAGGCTCATCAGGCCAAACGCGGCAAAGAGCATCGTAAGCCCGAGCATGAGCAGCATCTGGAAGAGGTTGGCTTTCTCCTCTTCCAGCTCCACTACCGCAAGCCGGACGCGCGTTTCGGCAATCCCGACCAGCGTCGTAAGAATACGCTGGCCGATGCCGAGGACGTTTTTAGCAGGCCCTTGTGCGTGACGTGGATCTTCCATAATCAACGACGCGTCAGCAGGACACCCAGCACCACACCCACTGCGGCGCCAATACCTACACCCGTCCATGGATTATCACGTACATATTCGTCTGCGCGCGCAGCCGCTTCGCGGGTCTGTTTCGCCAGCGCGTCGCCGGTTTCACCCAGACGGTAACGGCTCTCTTTCAGCGCCTGCTCCGCTTTGCTGCGCAGTTTGCTCACTTCTTCTTTCGATTTATCGGCAGAAGAGTTCAGCACCTCTTCCAGGGTGTCCGCCAGGGATTTCAGCTCAGCGCGCAGATTTTCTGAAGTTGTATCTTTTGACATGATTCTCTCCTGTTGAGATTTCCGTTAACTCAATAATCGCGAGCTTCCAGCGCTTTCAGTTCGTCCTGCGCCTCTTGCAACTTCCTCTCGCGCTTGGCAATTTTTTCCGCATCACCTTTCTCTTTCGCTTCTTGCAGGTCTTGACGGCGCTCGGCTATCTCGTCCTTCTGTTCAGCGATTTTTTCCTGATGATCGGCACGCAGCTTGCTGTCCGTACAATTATCTTTCACTTCGCTCAACGCCTTTTTCAGACCGTCGATCCGGTGCTGATTGTTATGCTTCTCGGCATAACTGATTTCGCGTTGGATATCCTTTTCTTTCTCCTGACAAAGAGACATCGCGAAGGAAGCTGTGCTTAAAGAAAAAAGGGCCAGAGCAAGGGTGATGCGGTATTTCATTATAGAAACCTTCCATTGTGTTACGGCGTAAGCCGTGTTCCAGAACTTTGCGGAGAACATCTGAGGGGTGCTCCGCGTACTTAAGCATAGTAAGTAAACGGGAGTTTCACCAAAGTAGGTGAAAATATTCGGAATATTAGTCGTTAACCAAATCGATGCGACGTGTCGCGTAGCCGTGACATCCAAGAGGCGACGTGGCTGTCATCATCCTGTTGCGCGATGATGTAACCCTGCGGCAGCGTTCGGTCCAGCACCGCTTTCGCCGCGGCGCTTTGCGCACTGGAGTCGAACTTTATCAGCAGAACATCGTCTTGCGGCGTGATGCTCTTAAAGCGGATCCCGTTTGCATCCAGATGATGCCAGATGGAAAAACCATCCGGCACGCTGGTTCCTTGATTCACCGGACGGATAGCCAGCGTCGACTCCTGATGCTGTAGCGCAGACCACAGCAGAATGAGGGCGCTGAACATCATCAGCGCAACGATGGCGTAAGAGAAACGACGCAAGGCAAGCGGGGAGATAACCATCGTTAACCCCTGGCTCCGTATTTCTTCTTCCACAGTACAACCAGTGAACCGACCAGGCCAAACACCAGCAGAACGACCGGCAGCAGCATCAGGCAAGACATCAGCTGGTCTTCATACTTCATAAAGACCGGGGTTTTCCCGAGCGCGTAGCCGAGCGTGGTCAGGATCAGAACCCACAGCAAGCCGCTCATCCAGTTAAAGAACTGGAAGCGCGCGCTGCTGAGGCCAGACAGGCCCGCGATGGTGGGCAGCAGGGTGCGTACAAAGGCGATAAAGCGGCCGATCAGCAAGGCGGAAAGCCCGTGCTTATGGAACAGGTGGTGGGCTCGCTGGTGGTAATGTGCCGGAAGATGCGAAAGCCAGTTCTGGACGATCCGCGTGTTGCCCAGCCATCGCCCCTGAATATAACTCACCCAGCAACCCAGGCTGGCGGCAATGGTCAAAAGCAAGACCGTTTGCGGGAAAGCCATCGCCCCTTTTGCACAGAGCACCCCAACCAGCACCAGCAGGCTGTCGCCCGGTAAAAAGGCGGCAGGCAGCAGGCCGTTCTCAAGGAACAGGATCATAAATAACACAAAGTAGAGCATGCCAATCATGGATGGGTTGGCCAGCGTTTCGAAATCCTGAGCCCAGAGGGCATTCAGTAGTTGGGTCAAAAGTTCCATTCAGTGTTCCTGGAAATCGGTTAACGTCACGCCTGTCATTCGGGAAAACAGCACGGCGACATTGTTATGATTTCATTATGGTCGCTCGCGGACACATTGAGGTGTGGCCAACACTGTTCCCTGTTAATTGGCTGGTTAGCAAGCACTAACTTACAAAATAACGAAGTGAATCCAATTGTAACAAAGCCCGACGTTCTGCGTCACAGAATTTGAGGGGAAACACGATTTTGGCGTAAGCCACGGAGGGGAGCGAGAGATTTTACAAAGGCTGACACTATAGAGGTTTTCTTACCCTGTCTGGCCGGAGGGCGCGGCGGTGCGCCTGCCGGCAGTACGAAGGCTTATTTTGCGAGATTGGTCGCAGTATCGAGGTGAACCACCGGATTATCGGCAAAAAGATAGCGGTCAGCGTTAAATTCGAAGTCATCGCTGGTTTCATTAAACAGCATCTGTTTGGTGTTCTCCAGATGCTGCCACATCGCCAGTTTTGCCGCATGCGGATCCTTACGAATCAGCGCCTTGAGGATCTGGTCGTGATCGTCACACCAGTTGTCTACCGTGCGGGAATCAATGTGATCGTGCAATTTCTTCCAGTACGGGTTGTGAACGCGCTGAGTCCACATTTTTTCAACGATTGCCGCCAGCGCCGTGTTCTGAGTCGCAAGGGCAACCTGGACGTGGAATTGCAGGTCCCATTCGGAATCGCGGAAGCATTTTTCTTTACGCGCGTGGTCCTGAATTTCCATCAGCTTCATGATGTCCTGCTTGGTCACCTGCGTCGCCGCAAATTCCGCAATGTTGCTTTCGATAAGCTGGCGAGCCTGGAGAAGCTCAAACGGGCCGTAGCTGGCAAATTCCAGGCTTTCGTCCGGGGCGGGGGAGTGTTTGGCCTGGTTGGAAATCACGTGAATGCCGGAACCTTTGCGAACCTCAACGTAGCCTTCCACTTCCAGCATGATGATGGCTTCGCGTACCACGGTGCGGCTGACGCTTTTTTCATCCGCAATGAAACGCTCGGCGGGCAGTTTATCACCGACAAGATAGACACCTTGCTCGATGCGATCTTTCAGCTCGGCGGCAAGTTGTTGATATAAACGACGTGATTCGGTGATTTCCATATGCGCTCCAGGCAGGGTACGGCGATTGATTTGTTATACCACTTTTGCGTGCCAGTCTCCAGATTTCGCCATTAAAAAAGCCGCTACTCAGCGGCCTTTAAATGCCCGGCGGCGCTTCGCTTGCACGGGCCTACGGGTTTTGTAGGCCGGGTAAGCGTAGCGCCACCCGGCACAACAACGCTAACTCTGCGTCGCCGGTCCCCCAAGGGACTCTTTCGCCAGCTCGTCGGCGGATTTGCTTTTCAGCACCGTCCAGATAACCACCGCACCCAGCAGGTC
Source organism: Enterobacter quasihormaechei (assembly GCF_004331385.1). Taxonomy (GTDB): domain Bacteria; phylum Pseudomonadota; class Gammaproteobacteria; order Enterobacterales; family Enterobacteriaceae; genus Enterobacter; species Enterobacter quasihormaechei. The sequence continues at coordinate 465,919 of NZ_SJON01000002.1, read as the reverse complement.
GAAGATAGCCAGTACCGCGAACAGCGGGCTGAAGCCGATGGTATCCGCCAGCGCGCCGACCACCAGGGCGAACATCGTGCTCGCTGTCCAGGCGGCCATACCGGTCAGGCCGTTGGCGGTGGCCACTTCGTTACGGCCAAACACGTCGGAAGAGAGCGTAATCAGCGCGCCAGACAGGGACTGGTGAGCAAAGCCCCCGATACACAGCAGCGCGATAGCCACGTAAGGGCTGGTGAACAGGCCGATCATACCCGGGCCGATCATCAGCAGCGCGCCCATGGTCACCACCATCTTACGGGAGACAATCAGGTTCACGCCAAACCAGCGCTGGAACAGCGGTGGCAGGTAGCCGCCGACGATACAGCCCAGGTCAGCAAACAGCATTGGCATCCAGGCGAACATCGCGATCTCTTTCAGGTTAAAGCCGTAAACTTTAAACATGAACAGCGGGATCCAGGCGTTGAACGTACCCCAGGCCGGCTCTGCCAGGAAGCGTGGCAGGGCGATACCCCAGAACTGACGGGTACCCAGGATCTGCCAGACAGACATCTTTTTGCCGTTATCGGTCTGATGCTGAGATTCCTGGCCGTTAATGATGTAGTCGCGTTCTTCGGTAGACAGCTTTTTCTGGTCGCGCGGGTGCTTGTAGAAGATCAGCCACGCCATGGCCCAGGCGAAGCTCAGCACCCCGGAAATGATGAACGCCATCTGCCAGCTGTGCATCACGATAGCCCACACCACGAGCGGCGGCGCAATCATCGCCCCGATGGATGAACCCACGTTGAAGTAACCCACCGCGATGGAACGCTCTTTTGCCGGGAACCACTCAGAGCTGGCTTTCAGACCTGCGGGGATCATCGCCGCTTCGGCGGCACCTACCGCGCCACGCGCCAGCGCCAGACCGCCCCAGCTGCCTGCCAGTGCGGTCGCGCCGCAGAACACGGCCCAGGCAACGGCGAAGAAGGCATAACCAATTTTTGTACCCAGAATATCAAGAACATAACCTGCAACAGGCTGCATTACGGTGTAAGCGGCAGAATAGGCCGCAATGATGTAAGAGTATTGCTGCGTGGAGATATGCAACTCTTCCATCAACGTTGGCGCCGCTGCTGCCACGGTGTTACGTGTCAGGTAGCCCAGCACGGTGCCGAGCGTCACCAGTGCAATCATGTACCAACGTAACCCTTTAATTTTACGCATGTAAAACCTCATCGTTATGTTATTTCCGTGTCGGGACACGGCAACAACTCAACCGTTGCCGGGAGCTGTTCTGTAACGGGAGGGGCGTAACCGGGAACCTGTCCCGGAACGGCCCGAACCTTGCCATAAATAATCGTGCTAAGTCGGCTTCCGTACCGTTAAATCCGATGTATCAAACATCGGTAATGCATTCCGTCGGCTTATAGTTTGCGACGGCGAAAAGATAACTTGTCATACAACTTTAAAAGGTGAGTGACATCACAAAAGTGTGAATCTTTGTGTGGTCATTAAGCGACGCGCGCAAAGCCAGATATGGCGCGGCTTGCAGGAGGGTTTACCCCTTTGAGGGTAATTTATTTGTCGACGTTTATTGATCTAACTCACGAAAAAAACGTCGGACTCTGGAAATTGGTGTGATAACTTTGCAGCATCTGAACATAAGCTTTCTGACGCTCCCGTAATGAGGAAGACGATAATGACGCCGTTTATGACCGAAGATTTTCTGTTAGATACCGAATTTGCTCGCCGCCTGTACCACGACTACGCGAAAGACCAGCCGATTTTCGACTACCACTGCCACTTACCGCCGCAGCAGGTTGCCGAAAATTACCGTTTCAAAAACCTGTATGATATCTGGCTGAAGGGTGACCACTATAAATGGCGCGCAATGCGCACCAACGGCGTGGCCGAGCGCCTGTGTACCGGTGACGCCACCGATCGCGAGAAGTTCGACGCCTGGGCCGCTACCGTGCCGCACACCATCGGGAACCCGCTTTACCACTGGACGCACCTCGAACTGCGTCGTCCGTTTGGTATCACCGGCAAGCTGTTGTCTCCCGCCACTGCGGATGAAATCTGGGACCAGTGCAACGAACTGCTGGCGCAGGATAGCTTCTCGGCGCGCGGCATCATGAAGCAGATGAACGTGAAAATGGTGGGCACCACCGACGATCCGATCGACTCCCTGGAGCACCACGCGGTTGTCGCGAAGGACAGCACGTTTGACATCAAGGTGCTGCCAAGCTGGCGCCCGGATAAAGCCTTCAACATCGAGCTGGCAACCTTTAATGACTACATGGCGAAACTGGCGGAAGTGTCTGATACCGACATCCGCCGTTTTGCCGATCTGCAATCTGCGCTGACCAAACGTTTGGATCACTTCGCCGCACACGGCTGTAAAGTTTCTGACCACGCGCTGGACGTGGTGCTGTTCGCGGAATCCAACGAAGCCGAACTGGACAGCATTCTGGCGCGTCGTCTCTCCGGCGAACAGTTAAGCGAGCATGAAGTCGCCCAGTTCAAAACGGCGGTGCTGGTGTTCCTCGGCGCGGAATATGCCCGTCGCGGCTGGGTGCAGCAGTACCACATCGGCGCGCTGCGTAATAACAACCAGCGTCAGTTCAAACTGCTGGGCGCGGACGTGGGCTTCGACTCCATCAACGACCGCCCGCTGGCGGAAGAGCTGTCTAAGCTGCTGAGCAAACAGAACGAGCAAAACCTGCTGCCGAAAACCATTCTATATTGCCTGAACCCGCGGGATAACGAAGTGCTGGGCACCATGATCGGCAACTTCCAGGGGGAAGGTATGCCGGGCAAGATGCAGTTCGGCTCCGGCTGGTGGTTCAACGATCAGAAAGACGGCATGGAACGTCAGATGACGCAGCTGGCGCAGCTCGGTCTGTTAAGCCGCTTCGTGGGTATGCTGACCGACAGCCGCAGCTTCCTGTCTTATACCCGTCATGAATATTTCCGCCGCATTCTGTGCCAGATGATTGGCCGCTGGGTGCACGCGGGTGAAGCGCCAGCGGATATCCAGCTGCTGGGCGAAATGGTGAAAAACATCTGCTTTAACAATGCGCGTGACTACTTCGCCATTGAACTGAACTAGGCCGTTTGAGGTTGATATGCAATACATCAAAATCCATTCGCTGGATAACGTTGCCGTCGCGCTGGCAGATTTAGCCGAAGGGACGGAAGTGACCTTCGACAACCAGTCGGTAACGTTACGCCAGGCCATTGGACGTGGACATAAGTTTGCCCTGATCCCCATCGCGAAAGGGGAGAACGTGGTGAAGTACGGTTTGCCCATCGGTCATGCGCTGGCGGATATTGCACCGGGTGAATATATTCATTCGCACAATACCCGCACCAATCTCAGCGATCTGGACGAGTACAGCTATCAACCTGACTTCCAGCCAGAAGAAGAACAGGCGGCCGATCGTGAGGTGCAGATCTACCGCCGCGCCAGCGGCGAGGTGGGGATCCGCAATGAGCTGTGGATCCTTCCGACCGTCGGCTGCGTGAACGGGATCGCGCGTCAAATCCAGACGCGCTTCCTGAAAGAGACCAACGATGCTGAAGGCACCGACGGCGTGCACCTGTTCAGCCACACCTACGGCTGTTCGCAACTGGGTGACGACCACATCAACACCCGCACCATGCTGCAAAACATGGTGCGCCACCCGAATGCGGGCGCGGTGCTGGTGATCGGCCTGGGCTGCGAGAACAACCAGGTGGATGCCTTCCGCGACACGCTGGGCGAATTTGACCCTGCGCGCGTGCACTTTATGGTGTGTCAGCACCAGGATGACGAAGTAGAAGCGGGCGTTGAACAGCTGCATCAGCTGTATGAGGTGATGCGCCACGACAGGCGCGAGCCGGGCAAGCTGAGCGAGCTGAAGTTTGGCCTGGAGTGCGGCGGATCTGACGGTCTTTCCGGCATCACGGCTAACCCAATGCTGGGCCGCTTCTCGGATTACGTGATTGCCAACGGCGGCACCACGGTGCTGACCGAAGTGCCGGAGATGTTTGGCGCGGAGCGCATTCTGATGAGCCACTGCCGCGATGAAGAGACGTTTGAGAAGACTGTCACCATGGTCAACGACTTCAAGCAGTACTTCATCGCCCATAACCAGCCGATTTATGAGAATCCGTCGCCGGGTAACAAAGCGGGGGGCATCACCACGCTGGAAGAGAAATCTCTCGGCTGCACTCAGAAAGCCGGGGCCAGCCAGGTGGTGGATGTGCTGCGCTACGGCGAACGGCTGAAAACCCATGGTCTGAACCTGCTGAGCGCGCCGGGTAACGACGCGGTCGCCACCAGTGCGCTGGCGGGGGCGGGCTGCCACATGGTGCTGTTCAGTACCGGGCGCGGTACGCCGTACGGCGGATTTGTGCCGACGGTGAAAATCGCCACCAACAGCGAACTGGCGGCGAAGAAAAAACACTGGATCGACTTTGACGCGGGCCAGCTGATCCACGGCAAGGCGATGCCGCAGCTGCTCGATGAATTTGTTGATGTCATCGTGGAAATCGCCAGCGGCAAGCAAACCTGTAACGAGAAGAACGACTTCCGCGAGCTGGCGCTCTTTAAGAGTGGTGTGACGCTGTAAGCGTTATGTCGGGTGGCGCTAACGCTTACCCGACCTACGATATTCTGTAGGCCCGGTAAGGCGTAGTCGCCACCGGGCTTTTCTTTTTAACCTCGCAGGGCATTCTTCGCTAAACGCGCATCTTCCGCCTGACAGGCCGCAGCGGTGAACAGCACGTCGGTAGAGGAGTTCAGCGCCGTTTCGCAGGAATCCTGCAATACGCCGATAATAAAGCCGACCGCGACCACCTGCATGGCAATCTCGTTCGGGATACCGAACATATTGCACGCCAGCGGGATCAGCAGCAGCGAGCCGCCCGCCACGCCGGAGGCGCCACAGGCGCACAGCGATGCCACCACGCTCAGCAGCAGGGCAGTTGGCAGATCGACCGGAATACCCAGCGTATGCACGGCCGCCAGCGTCAGCACGGTGATGGTGATCGCCGCACCCGCCATGTTCACGGTTGCACCCAGTGGAATTGAAACCGAATAGGTATCGCGATCCAGGTTCAGCTTCTCCGCCAGCGCCATGTTGACCGGAATGTTTGCCGCCGAGCTGCGGGTAAAGAAGGCGTATACGCCGCTCTCGCGCAGGCAGGTGAGCACCAGTGGATACGGGTTACGGCGGATCTGCCAGAACACCAGCAGCGGGTTGATCACCAGCGCCACCAGCAGCATGCAGCCGACCAGCACCATCAGCAGCTGCGCGTAGCCCCACAGCGCGTCAAAGCCGGTTGTGGCCAGGGTAGACGACACCAGGCCGAAGATACCGATAGGCGCAAAGCGAATCACGACCTTCACGATAAAGGTCACGGCGTTGGACATGTCGTTGACCAGATTTTTCGTCGTTTCGTTGCCGTGACGCAGGGCGAAGCCCAGGCCGATCGCCCACACCAGGATGCCAATGTAGTTGGCATTCAGCAGGGCATCAATGGGGTTAGAAACCATGCTCATCAGCAGGCCGCGCAGCACTTCCACAATGCCTGAAGGCGGCGTAACGTCGCCCGCCGCAGAGGTCAGATGCAGCGTGGAGGGGAAGATAAAGCTAAAGACCACTGCGGTCAGCGCAGCAGAAAACGTGCCCAGCAGATATAAAAAGAGAATCGGGCGAATGTTGGTTTTTTGTCCGTGCTGGTGATTGGCGATAGAAGCCATGACCAGCATCAGTACCAGCACCGGCGCAACGGCCTTCAGCGCGCCCACGAAAAGCGTTCCGAGAAGCCCTGTTGCTTCCGCGGCAGGTTTTGACACCAGCGCCAGCAGAATACCCAGAACCAGCCCTACCAGGATTTGTTTAACCAGGCTGCCCTGCGTCAGACGCGCAAGCAGGCCCTTAGATTGTGTGCTCATACTAAATTCCTAAGTGAAATTGTGTTCCATCCTGGATGTGCTCTAAGTCACATTTATTTCAGGATGTAAATATTTGTTTGCCTGGTTGAGTATCAAGGAAAGCGGGGAAAGGCGGAAGAGTAAAATGCTGGATTTTACGTGTTGCGTCATGTTTTTTAACTATTGATTAACGGAAAGGCCGGGTGGCGCTACGCTTACCCGGCCTAAGAATTGGGTCCGTGTAGGCCCGGTAAGCGCAGCGCCACCGGGCAATATGCACTAAACCTGCTGCTTTTTATCGTGCTGGCGGTTAACCCAGGTATTGATAACCAGCGTCACCAGCAGAATGCCAAACACCACGCCGAGCGAAATGGCGATCGGGATATGGTAGAAATCGACAATCAGCATCTTGATACCAATGAAGACCAGAATCACCGACAGACCGTACTTCAGCATGGAGAAGCGCTCTGCCGCCCCTGCCAGCAGGAAGTACATCGCACGCAGGCCGAGGATCGCAAACAGGTTCGAGGTCAGGACGATGAACGGGTCGGTGGTGACCGCGAAGATTGCCGGAATACTGTCCACCGCAAAGATAACGTCGCTCAGCTCGACCAGAATCAGCACCAGCAGCAGCGGGGTGGCGAACAGCAGGCCGTTCTTACGCACGAAGAAATGCTCGCTCTCGATCTTGTCCGTCATGCGCAGATGACCACGGATCCACTTCACCAGCGGCTTATCACCGATACCGGTATCGTCTTCTTTCGCCAGGGCCATTTTGACCCCGGTGAACAGCAGGAACGCGCCGAACACGTACAGCAGCCATTCGAACTGGGTAATCAGCCAGCTGCCGGCGAAGATCATGATGGTACGCAGGATGATGGCACCCAGCACGCCGTAGACCAGCACGCGGCGTTGCAGGGCCGCAGGCACGGCAAAATAGCTGAACAGCATCAGCCAGACGAAGACGTTATCAACCGCCAGCGCTTTTTCAATCAGATAGCCGGTGAGGAAGGCGAGTGCCTGAGGATCCGCCACCGCACGGCCTTCGGTTGAGGCCAGGTACCACCAGAAGACGGCGCAGAAGAGGAGTGAGAGGGATACCCATACCAGCGACCAGACGGCAGCTTGCTTGACGCTCATGCCATGCTCGCCGCGACGACCCTGCAAAAAGAGGTCGATTGCCAGCATGATGAGCACGACTACCGCGAATCCGCCCCACAGCATTGGAGTGCCGACAGAATGCATACTATTTTCCTTACACATAAAAAAACAAAAACGGCTATGGTCAGAAGACGATAGCCGTTAGCTTTTTATGCATAGACCTCGCCTTCCGGCAAGGTCTCACTTACAACCATGAAGGTTGCCCGGCGACCGGATGCGGTTTTGCACGCATCGTAATGACGATCCACCGGCGAAGAAGTTACTCCCCTTTGCAGGTAACAAAATATGTCAGACCATCGATTTCGTCAATGCTCTGCACGGTTTCATTACACAGCTTTACGCGACGGCTTCCACATTCACGCCGTCTGCTGGGAACACCACGCCGGTCTGTCGGCGGATCTCCGTTTGCAGCTTCGCCGTGGTGCGGCTGATCGCCAGCCCAGGGTGGTTCACTTCGTTGTCTTCTACCAGACGGGCGAAGACCTCTGCCTCATAAAGCATAGTGTTAATATGCTGAGGCTGCGTCAGCTCCTGCGCTTTTCCGCCGCGCGGGACGATGCTGAGCTTCTGGCATTCAGAGATTTTTTCGATCACCAGCGAGCCGTCTTCGCCCTGAATTTCGCTTGGCAGCACGGAGTCGCTGACCTTCGAGTGCTGCAACGTCACGCTGAAATCACCGTAGTCCAGCACCACGATACCGTGGGCATCCACGCCGCTCTCCAGCAGGCTGGCGGTGGCCGTCACGCCGTGCGGTTCACCCCACAGCGCGACCGCAGAGGCCAGACAGTAAAAACCGATATCCATAATTGAGCCATTCGAGAAGGCCGGGTTAAAGGTATTCGGGTTTTCGCCGTCCAGATAGCGCTGGTAGCGCGAGGAATACTGGCAGTAGTTGATAAAGGCTTTACGCACTTTGCCAATTTTCGGCAGAGACTGCTGCAACAGCAGGAAGTTCGGCAGGCTGGCGGTTTTGAATGCTTCAAACAGCACCACCTGGTTTTCCCGGGCAAGCTGAATGGCGGCTTCCACTTCCTCAATATTCGAAGCCAGCGGCTTCTCGCAGATCACGTGCTTTTTGTGGCTGAGGAACAGCTTCGTTTGCGGGAAATGCAGAGAATTCGGGCTGGCGATATAGACCGCGTCAATGGCGTCGCTTTGCGCCATCTCATCGAGCGAGGTGAACAGATGTTCAACCAGGTAGTCATTCGCAAAACTCTGCGCCTGCTCAAGGCTGCGGGAATAGACTGCGGTGAGCTTATATTTGCCGGTTTCGTGGGCGGCGTCGACGAACTGGCGCGTGATCCAGTTCGTACCGATGACTGCGAAACGTATCATAAACGTTTACGTACTCCGTAGCAGGGAACTTAAAACCACTGTAGCACGTCATCATGACATTTCGCGTGCGCTACTGCGCATTACTCTTTAACGATAAATGCGTCAGCCACAGCCGGGTATCAAACTCCAGCTGGTGGTATTGCGGCTCCATATGGCAGCACAGGGAATAGAAGGCTTTGTCGTGCTCTTTCTCTTTCAGGTGCGCCAGCTCGTGCACCACGATCATCCGCAGAAAGGCTTCCGGCGCGTTACGGAAAACGGTCGCCACGCGGATCTCCGCCTTAGCCTTTAGCTTGCCGCCCTGCACGCGGGAGATGGCGGTGTGCAGGCCGAGCGCATTTTTCAGCACGTGGATCTTGTTGTCGTACATCACCTTGTTGATCGGCGGGGCGCTTCTGAGATAACGGTTTTTCAGATCCTGCGTATACTGCCAGAGCGCCTTATCGGTCGCGAAATCGTGGGTGCCGGGATAGCGTTTTTCCAGCACCGCGCCGAGCTTCTGCTCGGCAATCAGGCTGCGAACCTGGGAAAGTAAATGCTCCGGGTAGCCCTGGAGATAAGTAAGTTGGTTCATCAACGCCCCAAATCGACAATAAAACGGGTATACTCACGCACCCTTTTCAGGGATACGCCAAATTTTACCATTCAGGAGGGCCGATGAGCCACTTAGACAACGGTTTCCGTTCACTCAACCTTAAACGTTTCCCGGAAACGGACGACGTAAACCCGCTTCAGGCGTGGGAAGCGGCGGATGAATATCTGCTGCAACAGTTGGATGAGCCTGAAATCCGCGGCCCGGTTCTGATCCTGAATGACGCGTTTGGCGCGCTGGGCTGCGCGCTGGCGGAACACGCACCTTACAGCATCGGCGATTCTTACCTGAGCGAGCTGGCGACGCGTGAAAACCTGCGTCACAACGACATCGACGAATCCAGCGTGAAGTTCCTCGACAGCACCGCGGACTACCCGCAGGCGCCGGGCGTGGTGCTGATCAAAGTGCCCAAAACCATGGCGCTGCTGGAACAGCAGCTGCGGGCGCTGCGTAAGGTCGTGACGCCAGAAACGCGTATTATCGCGGGTGCGAAGGCGCGCGATATTCACACCTCGACGCTGGAGCTGTTCGAGAAAGTGCTCGGCCCGACCACCACCACGCTGGCCTGGAAAAAAGCGCGCCTGATCAACTGTACCTTTAGCGCGCCGGAACTGGCCGACGCGCCGGAGACCCTGAGCTGGACGCTGGAAGGCACCGACTGGACCATCCACAACCATGCGAACGTTTTCTCACGCACCGGTCTGGACATCGGAGCGCGTTTCTTTATGGAACATCTGCCGGAAAATCTGGAAGGGGAAATTGTCGATCTGGGCTGCGGCAACGGGGTGATTGGCCTGACGCTGCTGGCGAAGAACCCAGAAGCCAGCGTGGTGTTCAGCGACGAGTCGCCGATGGCGGTGGCCTCCAGCCGTCTGAACGTGGAAACCAACATGCCGGACGCGCTGGATCGCTGCGAGTTTATGATTAACAACGCGCTCTCCGGCGTAGAGCCTTTCCGCTTTAACGCCGTGTTCTGCAACCCGCCGTTCCACCAGAAGCACGCCCTGACGGATAACGTCGCGTGGGAGATGTTCCACCACGCGCGCCGCTGCCTGAAAATCAACGGCGAGCTGTACATCGTGGCGAACCGCCACCTGGACTACTTCCACAAGCTGAAAAAGATCTTCGGTAACTGCGTCACCATTGCGACGAATAACAAGTTTGTGGTGCTGAAAGCGGTGAAGCTGGGGCGTCGTCGGTAAGATGGTTTTGCCTGGCGGCGCTGCGCTTGCACAGGCCTACGGTTTTGTAGGCCCGGTAAGCGCAGCGCCACCGGGCAAGAAATCAAATCGCTAATGCCAATGTTGTCCCCTGCGCAATCGCCCGCCGCGCATCCAGCTCCATCGCCACATCGCACCCGCCAATCAAATGCACCGTTTTACCGGCTTCGCGCAGCGGATCGGCCAGATCGCGCTTCGGCTCCTGTCCGGCACATAAAATCACATGATCCACGCGCAGCAGCTGCGGTTCACCGCCGATCAGCACGTGCAGCCCGTCGTCGTCGATCTTCTGGTAGCTCACCCCCGGGATCATCTTCACCCCGCGCGAGAGCAGGGTGGCGCGGTGGATCCAGCCCGTGGTTTTGCCCAGCCCTTCGCCCGGCTTGCTGGCCTTACGCTGGAGCATCACGATCTGACGCGGGCTTTTCGGCAGCTGTGGACCTTCCGGGCGCAGGCCCCCGGACTGACTGAGGCTGGTATCAATGCCCCATTCCACGCAAAACTCGGCGATGTTCTGGCTGGTGGCCTCGCCCGGCTGGCTTAAATACATCGCGGTATCAAATCCGATCCCGCCGCAGCCGATAATCGCCACCTTTTCACCAACGGGCGCTTTATCGCGCAGTACGTCCAGATAGCTCAACACCTTCGGATGATCGATGCCCTCGATCGCAGGCGTGCGCGGGGCGATCCCGCTCGCGAGGATCACCTCGTCGAAGTCGATGAGATCCGCCGCGCTGACAAACTGGTTAAGCCGCAGATCAACACCCGTCAGGTCGATCATCCGGCGGTAATAGCGCAGGGTTTCATAGAACTCCTCTTTGCCGGGGATCTGTTTGGCGATATTAAACTGCCCGCCAATTTCACCGGCGGCATCAAACAGCGTCACGCGGTGCCCGCGCGTGGCGGCATTGACCGCAAACGCCAGGCCTGCGGGGCCGGCACCCACGACGGCCAGGCGTTTTTGACTGACCGCCGGGACGACCGGTATTTTGGTCTCATGGCAGGCGCGGGGGTTCACCAGGCATGAGGTGACTTTGCCAACGAAGATCTGATCCAGACAGGCCTGGTTACAGCCGATGCAGGTGTTAATCTCATCCGCACGGCCGCTTTGCGCTTTAGAGAGCAGTTCGGCATCCGCGAGGAACGGACGCGCCATCGAGACCATATCGGCATCGCCGCGTGAGATCACATCGTCCGCCACCTGCGGGTCGTTAATGCGGTTAGTGGTGACCAGCGGAACGGAAACTTTGCCTTTCAGCTTGCGCGTTACCCAGCTGAACGCCGCGCGCGGCACCGGTGTGGCAATGGTCGGAATGCGCGCTTCGTGCCAGCCAATTCCGGTGTTGATAATCGTGGCGCCTGCGGCTTCAATCGCCTGCGCCAGCTGCACGGTTTCGTCGAACGTGCCGCCGCCCTCCACCAGGTCGAGCATCGACAGGCGGAAGATGATAATAAAGTCCGCGCCCGCACGTTCACGCACCGCACGCACCACCTCCACGGCAAAACGCATCCGGCGGGCATAGTCACCGCCCCATTCGTCGTCGCGCTGGTTGGTGCGGGCGGCGAGGAACTCGTTAATCAGATAGCCTTCAGAGCCCATCACCTCCACGCCGTCGTAGCCCGCCTCACGCGCCAGCGCGGCGCAGCGGGCAAAATCGTCGATCAGCGCCAGGATCTCGTCGTGGCTGAGGGCGTGAGGGGTAAAGCGGTTAATCGGCGCCTGAATAGCCGATGGCGCAACCAGCTTTGGCTGATAGCTGTAGCGCCCGGTATGCAGAATTTGCAGGGCGATTTTGCCGCCTTCGTTATGCACCGCGTCCGTGACAATGCGGTGATGCGGCAGCTGTGTCGCATCATTCAGAACTGCGCCGCCCTCCATCGTCACGCCGGAAGGGGCAGGGGCTACGCCGCCGGTGACAATCAGCGCGACCCCGTGGCGCGCACGCTCGGCGTAGAAGGCCGCCAGACGTTCAGCCCCGTCCGGACGCTCCTCCAGCCCGGTGTGCATCGAGCCCATCAGCACGCGGTTTTTGAGGGTGGTAAACCCCAGATCGAGGGGGGCGAATAGCGACGGATAGCGGCTCATAGTCTCTTCCAGTGTAAAATTATTGTTATGTGGTCGGATGAGTTACTAATTTAGCCAGCGGCAGCAGAAAGGTAAAAGCGGGATCGAATGATTGTGATAGATCTCAAAGAACTTCCCCGGTGGCGCTACGCTAACCGGGGCTACAAAACCCCAGGACGGATAAGCGCAGCGCCATCCGGCGTTATTTACGGCATCGCTGCCCGCGCTAACCCCGGCGCCTGCCACATCGACGTCGTCAGCCCGCTGTCCACCAGGCCGAGCTGGTCGGCGTACACCGCCTGCCACTTCTGCATCAAGCCGTCGTACAGCTCCCGGTGCTGCGGGTTTGGCGTAAACTCGCGGCTCCACTTCACCAGCCGCTCGCCCGTCGAGGCCATATCCGAAAACAGCCCCGCGCCCGTTCCGGCGGCAATGGCGCAGCCGAGCGCCGTTGCCTCTTTGACTTCCGGCACGCGCACCGGCAGGCCGGTGACGTCGCTTAAAATCTGGCTCCACAGGGCGCCCTTCGCGCCGCCGCCCGCAAACACCAGGCTATCAAACGTCACGCCGGAGAAGCGCGAAATCTGCGTCAGGTTACAGGCCGAGACGATCGCCGCGTTCTCCTCCAGGGCGCGGAACAGCGTCGCTTTGTTGCACTTTTCCGGGTCGATGGAGAGGTTAATAAACGACGGCGCGGCGTGGTACCACTGCTTAAAATGCATCGCGTCGGAGAAGATTGGCATTACGCCGTGGGAGCCAGCGGGCACGCGGCCCGCCATCTCTTCCAGCAGGGAATAGGTGTCCATCCCCATCCGCTCGGCAATCAGCTTCTCTTCGGCGCAGAAGGCGTCGCGGAACCAGCGCATGGTCAGCCCGGTAAAGAAGCTGATCGACTCCGCCTGCGCCATGCCGGGAATGACGTGCGGGTTCACGCGGATGTTCATCTCAGGGTCGGTGCGCACCTGCGGCAGGTTAACCACCTGCTGCCAGAAGGTGCCGCCCAGCACCGCCGTTTGTCCGGCGCGGACCACGCCCAGCCCCAGGCAGCCCAGCTGCACGTCGCCACCGCCCATCACGACCGGGGTGCCTTCACGCAGGCCGCTCTGCTGCGCGGCTTCTTTGGTGATAGCGCCCAGCACGGTGCCGGTCTCTTTCACCGGCGAGAGAATATCGGCGCGCAGCCCGGCCATGTCGAGCAGCGCCGGACGCCAGTCGCGTGAAAAGAGATCCAGCATGCCGGTGGTACCCGCATTGGACGGGTCCACCGCCAGCTCGCCAGAAAGCTTTGCCGCCAGCCAGTCGCTGATCATGGTGATAGTGGCGGCCTTACGATAAATATCAGGGCGATGATGCGCCAGCCAGAGCAGGCGCGGCATGGCGCTAAGGGCAAGCGTCTGCCCGGAAACGTCATACACTTCGGATTCAAAACGGTAGTCGTGGATCTCTTTGAGTTCAGCCACCTCGCGGCTGGCGCGGGCGTCAACGTTGGCGCAGGCCCAGATGGCCTCGCCGCTGCGATCGTACAGCACGATCCCTTCGCGCATCGAACAGCAGGCGACAGACTGAATATCCGCCGCGCTCAGGCGCGCGCGCTCCAGCGCCTGATGAATGCACCGGCAGGCCAGCTGCCAGTTGGTGTCGAGGTCGAATTCCATCGATCCCGGCACGTTCTCCACGCTCAGGTGCTTCCACTCGGCCTGGCCGACGGCAATCTGGTTGCCCTGTAAATCGAAAATCACGGCGCGAACGCTGCCTGTCCCTGCATCTAACGCTAAAAGGTAACTCATGAGCTTGCCTCGCTGTTAGCGCAGGGCGACTCTTATTCGGCCAGAGCCAGCACCGCGCGGGCTGTCGTCTCTTCCGTCACCAGGCCATTAATACGGCGACCTTTCAGTGCGGCGTAAATCGCATCGGCTTTCTCTTCCCCTCCGGCCACGCCGACGATGGTGGGCAGCTGCGCCAGTTCATCGAGCGTGACGCCCAGTAATTCTTTGTGGATCTCCAGCTCCTCGACGCATTCCCCTTCGGCGTTAAGGAAATAGCCGAGGATATCGCCCACCGCCCCTTTACGGGCGTACATCAGCTGTTCACCTTCGCTGATATAGCCGGAGCGCAGTATCGTCGCGTCACGGCGCTGGTTCACGGAACCAATGCCGACCACCGCCACGTCAGCGGCGGTCGCGGCGAGGATCACGTCCCGCACGCTGGTTTCGCGCTTTAAGATCCCGGCGACTTCAGCGGATGACACGCGAAGCGGGGCGGGGATCATGCTGACGCTACAGGCCGCATCCAGCTGGCCGATACCGGTCATATACGGCCCCACGCCGCCGGAAAGCGTCACCAGGCGGATCTGCTGCGAGCTGATAAAGCCGCTTAAGTGTTGCAGACTGCTCATGGTGGTTTCACCGAAGCCCACCGCTAACAGCTGGCCGGGCGCCAGCACGCCCATCAGCGACTGCGCCGCGCCAATGCCTAACCGCACGTTCATCGGCGGGGTATTGAGGGCGGGCATCACGCGCACCAGCTTCAGGCCAAAGCGCTGCTGTAGCTCAGTTTCCAGCGCCAGGCAGCCCTCGTAGCGGGAGTTGATCTGCACGCGGATCACCCCCGACTGACGGCCTTTCTCCAGCAGGCGGGAGATCTTCAGGCGCGGCAAACCGAGCCGTTCGCCGATATCATTCTGGGTCAGCCCGTCGTGGTAGTAGCACCAGGCGACGCGCGCCACCAGCTCCTCTTCCGCCAGCGCCAGCCCGGCAAACCGTCCTTCTTCCGCAGTGCGTTTATCGCTCATAATTGAACTCTTATAAAAATTTAGATCATATGTTCGTAATGGCGCGGCGTGAAAATGTGAGCCACGCGGCAAAACGGATCTTTTAGATCGTTTCTGGTTAATCTGAATCTCAATCGATAAAACTGTGATCCCTGCACGGTTGTAAATATAGTTCACCGTCTACGCTTTTGAACATTATTAAATTTAAAAATCATTTGTTCAATAGCGGAGCGATGATGACACCACTTCTCAACGCGCGGAATATCAGCAAGCAGTTCTCAGGCGTGCCGGTCTTAAAAGGCATTGATTTCACGCTGCTTTCGGGGCAGGTGCATGCGCTGATGGGCGGTAACGGCGCGGGAAAATCGACGCTAATGAAGATCATCGCCGGGGTGGAAACGCCGGATAGCGGTGAACTTTCGGTTGCGGGCGAGTCGTTTGCACGGCTTACCCCGGCGCAGGCGCACCGGTTAGGCATTTATCTGGTACCGCAGGAGCCTCTGCTTTTCCCCAACCTGACCGTGCGGGAAAACATCCTGTTCCGCCTGCCGCGAGAGCGCGATCGGGAAAAACGCCTGGCGGAGAAACTCCGGCAGCTGCAATGTCAGCTTAACCTTGATGCAACGGCCAGCACCCTGGAAGTGGCGGACCAGCAGATGGTGGAGATCCTGCGCGGGCTGATGCGCAACGCCAGAATTCTGATCCTCGACGAGCCCACGGCCTCGCTGACGCCCGGCGAAACCGAACGGCTGTTTCGCCAGATCCGCGCCTTACAGGCGTTCGGCGTCGGGATTGTCTTTATCTCGCATAAGCTGCCGGAAATCCGCACGCTGTCGAGCCACGTTTCGGTGATGCGCGACGGCGCGGTAGTGCTCAGCGGCGAAACCGCCCAGTTTGACGACAGCGCCCTGATCGCCGCCATGACGCCGGTCAGCCGCGAGAAAGGCTTAAGCGATGCGCAAAAGCTGTGGCTGGCGCTGCCGGGCAACCGCCGCACCCAGCCGCAGGATTTTCCGGTGCTGCGCGTGGAAGATCTCACCGGAGAGGGCTTTATCGATCTCAGCCTGGAGATTTACGCCGGGGAGGTCGTCGGCCTTGCCGGACTGGTGGGTTCCGGGCGCACCGAGTTTGCCGAAACGCTCTACGGCCTGCGTCCCGTACGCGGCGGGCGGGTGTGGCTGGAGAGCCGGGAGATCACCTCCGATCCGGTGGGTTCACGTCTCGAAAAAGGGTTGGTTTATCTGCCGGAAGACAGGCAGGTGTCCGGCCTGTTTCTCGACGCGCCTGTCCGCTGGAACACGGTGGCGCTGAACGAGCCGTCGCTCTGGCAGCAGCGAAAGCGGGAGTCTGCGGTGGTGGAGCGCTATCACCGGGCGCTGGGGATCAAGCTCAATCATGCGGATCAAACCGTGCGCACGCTCTCCGGCGGCAACCAGCAGAAGGTGCTGCTGGCGCGCTGTCTGGAGGCCAATCCTTTGTTGCTGATCGTCGATGAGCCGACGCGCGGCGTGGACGTGTCGGCGCGCGCCGATATCTACCAGCTCATTAAAAGCGTGGCGGCACAGAATGTTGCGGTGCTGATGATCTCAAGCGATCTCGATGAATTCCCCGGCCTCGCGGACCGCGTGCTGGTGATGCATCAGGGCGTACTCAGCGGCGAGCTGCCGCGCCACGCCGTCAGCCTCGACCGGATGATGGCGCTGGCGTTTGGAGGTCAATCATGAAGATCTTACTCAAAAACCGCGAGCTGAGCGCGTTTCTCGCCATTCTGGCGCTGTTCGCCGTGCTGGTGGCGCTGAATCCGTCCTACTTCAGCCTGCAAACGCTGGGGATGATCTTCGCCAGCGCGCAGATCCTGATCCTGCTGGCCATCGGCGCGGCGCTGGTGATGCTGACCCGCAATATCGACGTCTCCGTGGGCTCGACCGTCGGGCTGTCCGCGATTGCCGTCGGCGTGGCGCTCAACGGTGGCTACAGCCTGCCGGTATCGATACTTTTTGCACTGTCGATTGGCGCGCTGGCGGGGGCGTTCAACGGTTTTCTGGTGGTGGGGCTGCGCATTCCGGCGATTGTCGCCACCCTCGGTACGCTGGGGCTGTACCGCGGCGCGATGCTGCTCTGGACGGGCGGAAAGTGGATTGAGGGGTTGCCGCCGGGGCTGAAATCTCTCTCCGAGCCTGCCGCCATCGGCATTTCACCGCTCGGCGTGGGAGTGTTGATTCTCGTGGTCGTTGGCGCGTGGGGGCTATCGCGCACCGCGTTCGGGCGTGATTTTTACGCGGTGGGGGATAACCTCGCCGCCGCGCGCCAGCTGGGCGTGGCGGTGAACCGCACGCGCATGATCGCCTTCACCCTTAACGGCATGCTGGCGGCCTGCGCCGGGATTGTCTTTGCCGCGCAGATCGGCTTTGTGCCCAACCAGACCGGCAGCGGGCTGGAGATGAAAGCCATTGCCGCCTGTGTGCTCGGTGGCATTTCGCTGCTGGGCGGCACCGGCACGCTGGTCGGTGCGTTCCTCGGCGCGTTCTTCCTTACTCAAATCGACACCGTGCTGGTGCTGTTCAGGCTACCGGCGTGGTGGAACGACTTCATCGCCGGACTGGTGCTGCTGGGCGTGTTGGTGCTCGACGGGCGGCTGCGCCAGGCGCTGTCACGCCATCAGCGGGCGCTGAAGTACGGCCGGTTCCAGCCTGGCAACAGAGGGGGAAAGCACGTTACCCCGTTTCCCAAACGCAACAAAGAGGTGGCGTAAATGAGGCTCAACTGGGAAAGCGCGCTGCTGATATTGCTGGTGCTGGAGATCCTGCTCTTCGGCGCCATTAATCCGCGCATGCTCGACGTTAACATGCTGCTGTTCAGCACCAGTGATTTCATCTGCATCGGCATCGTGGCGCTGCCGCTGACGCTGGTGATTATCAGCGGCGGGATCGACATTTCGCTGGGCTCCACCATCGGTCTGTGCGCCATCGCGCTGGGGGTGATGATGCAGGCGGGGTGGCCCATGGCGGTCGCCGTTCCGCTGACGCTGCTGCTTGGCCTGCTGTGCGGGCTGGTGAATGCGGCGCTGATCCACTACACCGGCATCAGCCCTTTAGTCATTACCCTCGGCACGCTCTACCTCTACGGCGGCGGCGCGCTGCTGCTCTCCGGCATGGCGGGGGCGACGGGCTACGAGGGCATCGGCGGCTTCCCGGACGGTTTTACCGCGTTCGCTAACCTCACGGTGCTGGGGCTGCCGATCCCGCTGGTGCTGTTCGCGGTAATTACCGCCTTCTTCTGGCTGATTACCCATCGCGGGCGCTTTGGCCGCCATCTGTTTTTGATTGGGCAAAACCCGCGCGCGGCGCGCTATGCGGCGCTGTCGGTGAACGGCATGCCGTACGCGCTGTACGGTCTGGTGGGCGTGGCGTCGGCGGTGGCCGCGCTGGTGATGGTCTCCTATTTCGGCTCTGCGCGTTCGGATCTGGGGCGCGATTTGCTGATGCCCGCGCTCACCGCCGCCGTACTCGGCGGGGCCAATATTTACGGCGGTTCAGGGTCGGTGCTGGGTACGGCGCTGGCGGCGCTGCTGGTGGGGTATCTCCAGCAGGGTTTACAGATGGTCGGCATCCCCAACCAGGTGTCGAGCGCGCTGTCGGGGGCGCTGCTGGTTGTGGTGGTGATGGGACGTTCGCTGAGTCTGCACCGCGAATGGGTGCGATCTCTCTTCAGAAAACTATCCGGAGCGTAAGATGAAAACAAAACTGCTCGTCCTGGCAATGGCCCTCAGCTTCGCTTCGGCGCAGGCGGCGGACCGTATTGCCTTTATCCCCAAGCTGGTGGGCGTGGGCTTCTTCACCAGCGGCGGCAACGGCGCGAAAGAGGCGGGGAAAGATCTTGGCGTGGACGTGACCTACGACGGCCCGACCGAGCCGAGCGTTTCCGGCCAGGTGCAGCTCATCAACAACTTCGTCAACCAGGGCTACAACGCCATTATCGTCTCCGCCGTGTCGCCGGACGGCCTCTGCCCGGCGCTGAAGCGCGCGATGCAGCGCGGCGTAAAGGTACTGACCTGGGATTCCGACACCAAACCGGAGTGCCGCAGCATTTATATCAACCAGGGGACGCCGGAGCAGCTGGGCGGCCTGCTGGTGGAGATGGCGGGCAAACAGGTCACCAAACCGAATGCCAAAGTGGCGTTCTTCTACTCCAGCCCCACCGTCACCGACCAGAACCAGTGGGTGAAAGAGGCGAAGGCGAAAATCGAAAAAGATCACCCGCAGTGGCAGGTCGTGACCACCCAGTTTGGCTATAACGACGCCACCAAATCCCTGCAAACCGCCGAGGGGATCTTAAAAGCGTATCCGGATCTGGACGCGATCATCGCCCCGGACGCCAACGCCCTGCCGGCGGCGGCGCAGGCGGCGGAGAACCTGAAGCGGGAAGGGGTGGCGATTGTCGGCTTCAGCACGCCGAACGTCATGCGTCCATACGTTGAGCGCGGGACGGTGAAAGCCTTCGGCCTATGGGATGTCGTACAACAGGGCAAAATTGCGGTCAATGTCGCCGATCGCCTGCTGAAAAAGGGCGATCTTAACCCTGGCGACAGCGTTGACGTAAAAGGTATCGGGACGCTGAAGGTGGAGCCGAACAGCGTACAGGGCTATCAGTATGAGGCGAAGGGCAACGGCATCGTGCTGCTGCCGGAGCGCGTGGTGTTCACCAAAGAGAACATCAGCAAATACGATTTCTGACGGGGGAGCAAATGGCTGATTTAGACGACATCAAAGACGGCAAGGATTTTGGTATCGGCACGCCGCAGCAGAATGTGCCGTTCACGCTGAAGGGCTGCGGCTCGCTGGACTGGGGCATGCAGTCCCGCCTGGCGCGCATCTTTAACCCGCAGAGCAACCGCACGGTAATGCTGGCCTTTGACCACGGCTACTTTCAGGGGCCAACTACCGGTCTCGAGCGTATCGATCTCTCCATTGCGCCGTTGTTTGGCGAAACCGACGTGCTGATGTGCACGCGCGGTATCCTCAGGAGCCAGGTGCCCGCCGCGACGAACAAACCGGTGGTGCTGCGCGCCTCCGGCGGTAACTCGATTCTGGGCGAGCTGTCGAACGAGTGCGTGGCGGTGGCGATGGAGGATGCCCTGCGCCTGAACGTCTGTGCGGTGGCGGCGCAGGTGTACATCGGAAGCGAGTTTGAGCATCAGTCTATCAACAACATCATCAAGCTTGTCGATGCAGGGGCGCGCTACGGCATGCCGACGCTGGCGGTAACGGGCGTCGGCAAGGAGATGGCCCGCGACGCGCGCTATTTCTCGCTCGCCAGCCGCATCGCCGCCGAAATGGGGGCGCAGTTCGTCAAAACCTACTACGTGGACGAGGGCTTTGAAAAAGTGACCGCCAGCTGCCCGGTGCCGATCGTCATCGCCGGGGGCAAAAAGCTGCCGGAGCTCGAGGCGCTGGAGATGTGCTGGCGGGCGATTGACCAGGGCGCGTCGGGCGTGGACATGGGGCGCAACATCTTCCAGTCCAGCGCGCCGCTCGCCATGCTGAAGGCGGTGAAAAAAGTGGTTCACGAGAACGTGAGCGCCCGGGAGGCGTTCCAGTTCTGGCAGGAAGAGAAACAGGGAGAAGCAAAATGAACGTGACGTTAGTGGAGATCAACATCAAGCCCGAGCGGGTGGACGAGTTTCTGGAGGTGTTTCGCGCCAACCACGAGGGAGCCATCAGGGAGCCGGGCAACCTGCGCTTTGACGTGTTGCAGGACCCGCGGGTGAAAACCCGGTTCTTTATCTACGAGGCCTATAAGGACGAAGAGGCGGTGCTGGCGCACAAGCAAACCCCGCACTATCTGACGTGCGTGGATAAGCTCGAAGAGCTGATGTCGGAACCGCGCAAAAAGCGCTGTTTCGTGGGGCTGTTGCCGGAGTAATTCGATGCCCGATGACGCACTCATCCACGTCATCGGGCATCCTGGCCTATCCTTTGGCTTTCTGGATAGCCATGATTAATGCATCGGTAGAGACGTTTCCTGACATCACGCTAATGCGCTGAATGACCGGATCTTTTTCCTGGGGTAAAACCACAAACGCCGGCGCGTTGGCAAAACCGATCTGCTTCACGAGCTTCACATTGTCCTGTAACGCTTTATTTGCCGACCCGGCCGAAGGCAATTTTTTAAAGATAAAACGAATATCCGGGTTGGCATGGATAAGCGCTTCTGTGACGTTGCAGTTCACGCATTGCTCATCCACAAAAGACACCACGGCGACTTTTGCGTTGGCGGGCCCGATAACAGGATCGCCGCCAGCAAGCAGCTGCTCGCGATGGAGGATGGCATTTTGCACCATGGCCTGTTGCTGCGCTATCTCCTGACGCTGGTGAAGGCTTTCGCCTGCCGCAACTAAAAATTCAGGATGTTCAGCAAGATAGGTGGCTACAATTTCACCCATTTTTTCAGGATGTTCGGCGAAATACGCTTCAGCGGCTTTTCCTGTTTGTTCAATCTGCTGTGGCGTCGCTTGTTCTGCCTGCGCTGCGGCTGAGAAAGTCAGTGTCGCAGCCAGCAGAAGAGAAAGGCGACGAAGGGAGGTTGACACTTCCATTGATATTATTCCGTAAAAGAGAGAGACGGGATCAGGACGTCAGTGCCTGCGTGCGGACAGGCATAATACGTCCATAATCATTAATCGCTTGCCAGCGCACCAGGCATACCCCTGGGTTTGTACAACCCTCAAGCGTCCGTTCGCTAAAAGGAGCAATAAGTCCACTATCAGCGATGCGCTTATCGCCGAGGCTGAGCTGATAAAGCGTGATGTAGTAAGGCGTCGGATTATTCACAACGACCTTATTTTTGTTTCGCGACCAGCGTAGGGCCTGATAAGCATCATCAGGATTGCCGGCGAGCCCGGTGGGCCGATAAAAAAGTTTAAAGCGTGAACGCACCGCGGTTTGCACACCCGTGGTGTGCGGGTTAGCGGAAGGGATCGCCCCAACGTTTAACGTGAACAGCGTTTCACGGTTCTCGGGCAACGTTCCCCCCGTAAATATCAGCCGAATCGTGTTTTCGCGCTGCGGACGCAATGAAAACAGCTGTGGCGTGGCCACAAATGCGGACTGAAGTCCGTGTGGGGTATCCGCCCCAGTCCACAGGCCACCCGGCTCGACTTTGGTGTAAATCAGATACGATTCGTCAGAAGGGTTACGCACGGAAAAGCTGATCGATTTCTCGCGTTCCGGATAGACAAACCGCGTTCCGCCGATCACCACGCCAGCCTGCGCCTGAAGCATGATGGTGGAGAGAAAAAAGAGAAGCAGGCTCTTCGCCGGATAAACACACTTACGCATAATTAAGAATAAAGGTTGTCGTCGCATTTGCCGTTCCCGTGGTGACCTCGTTTGCGGTGGCAACATAGCGGGCGTAAAACTGGAGAGTCGCGTCGCGTTGATTAGGAATAATCAACGTCTTCTGGCTTTTACTTCCCATAGAGATGAGCGACTTGTCCTGGTTGTAAATTCCTATGCCAATACCCGTTGCGTAGCCTTCACCGCCGATGAGCGTCAGTAAATCGGGGTTTGCTGTATCTGGCGTACCGTCAAAGGTAATACTGACAGAGCCTGCTGTTCCGGCACAGTTTTCTACATTAATAGCAAACGGATGATAATCAGCGCCCATACCTGACTGGGTGAAATATTTACTTTGCACACTGTCCATTGCGACGGTCAGGCTCTGAGAATCTGGCGCAAGACTGCACGTTTTTTTGTGAATAACGCCAGTGATATAAATTGTTCCGTCGTGTGCCAGTGTTCGCGCTGAAAAAAACGGCACCAGAAAAAGCGCGGTGAATATTATTGTGCAAAGCTTTTTCATTTCTGCATCCTACTGATAGAGCAAATCAAAATACATGATGGACGTAGCATTCCCTGGCGTGACCTCGGGCAAGGTTGATTTGTACCGTAAATTAAACGTCAGGCTATTATCTCCCTGCTTTAAGGGATAAATTTCGGATTCCGTATTATTTATTTTAATCGGGTTCATTCCGGCATTAAGAAGCTCTACGCCAATGCCCGTCGCCATTTCGCCAGCCGTTCCTTTACCCGTGTCGCTGAGCGCCAGCAGGTCAGGATTATTGGTATCCGCTATACCGCTGAACCAGATTTTTGTCCCCTGAATGGCGCGTGAACAATTTTTAAGAACGATCGTGAACGCTTTTTTCGGCGACGTTGCTCCGGAAGCAGGAAATTCCGATGTATCGAATTCGCCAAGATCGACAGTTTGTTCTTTACTGTTCACATCTACTTCACAGGATTCGCCGATAATCGTGCCGAATACCTGGAGGTTAATTATTGCTTCATCATCGGCGTACGTTATTGGTATCCCAGATAACAGCATCACGACAAAATACAAGACTCTCATTTTTCCCCCTTACGCAAAATCGATACGTAAACAGGCCAACGCAGTGAAGAGACCTTCTGCCGGGGCGTTCCCAGTTGTGCTGATGGGGTAGGTTTTTAACGTGACATCAGCATGACCCGACTCGTCGGTAATAAAATCAGCGGCGCTGGATGCGTCGTTAGGTATCATGACGGCACCATTTTCTTTGGTTACCACCACGCCGACATCTTTATTATCTGTGGCGAGCGCCTCGCCGACGTTACTGTCTGCGTTCGCGACCAGTCGAAGCGTGAGATGCGCAGGCGAAATCACGTCCGCACTGCACTCGATGGGAACATTAAAGGTTTTTACCGCTGCGTTAGAGGGCTTCTCACCCGCGGTCGTGAATGAAGAACTGTTTAGTTTTCCCAGGTCAACCGTAATGAGTTGCCCCGCATTAATGGTGCAGTTTTGCGGGACCGTGACCGCACCGCTGTACGTTATTTGATAAACAATATAACTCAACGGGTCGGTATTCTTGGTGGTAACATATACATTAAACATTACCTTGCTGGGGATAATGACTGTACCAATAAAAGGTTTAATAATTTTTAACCGAAATACCAGGTTGGAGTCGTATACAGGGAAAGGCTCGCCATATTCTTCTTGATCTACCCTGTAATCTTTACCCATATGGATATAGTCTCTGGGAGGATAATATTCACCAATGTCGGAATCGGTTATCCGCATCGCCCCTGCAATATAGGTCGGGTCGAGACTCATATACTGCCACTGGTCTTCCGTGAAAATCACCGGGTAGGTATTCTTGTATGAGCGATAAGTTGTCGCATCGCCATCCACATGGGCGTCACATATGGCATTCACACCCACATCCTGCGATTTAACCAGTTCAACGGCCTGCCCCAACTGGTTTTGTTCTTTCGTCAGCGTTGTCGTCAGATCGTAATTCACATTAGCAGTGTGGTGTGTATAGTTCCAGCAGACCACTGCCATACATTGCGTAGAAGCCATAAGGCTGAGCAATAAAAAAATAATGCGTACTTTCACTTATCGGCACTCCGCTTTTAAACGCACGAGGGATTGCTTTGTTTCACTTAGCTTATAAATGGCAACACATTTTTTATCATCTGTGTCGCCCCATTGTGCTGTCAGACTCCCTGTTTCACCCAGCCCGGACAGATACGCTTCGCCGTTATCGCCTACGATGGTGTCCCCACCTTCATCGCTGCGCGTAACAATCGCGCCAAAGGGCACAGGGCGCCCGTTATGCATGAGTGAAATCATTGCGCGCGTTCCGGAGCGCGCCTTAAAGGTGGCGCGTACCAGGGCACCCTGGGTTGGAACAACGTGGGTAACGGCCTCGTCAATGTCCAGATCGTCGCTGAGCGAGTTGGTGTTCAGCGCCATGCGGTTACGATGGTATGCGCTGGCATACGGCACAACCGCATAACCTCGCCAGTCGGTGTGGATCCCGGGCCCTTCTTCGACCTTAACGTTGCTTGCGCCGGGCGCGGCGATCAGGACATTAGTATCTCCCAACGGCTGGCTTAAGGTGATGCCGTTGCGATGCGCGACGATACCGCCGCTGAGGCCGTAGTTGATCTGTTGATAATCGCCATTGTTGCTGTAGTTGTATCCCAGGCTCGCATTACCGTAGGCGCTATCGTATTCCGTGCTGATGCTTCCGCTGGCACCGGTATGTTGGTTCTGATATCCCTGCTGAACGCTGTAGCTGAGGTTATTGTCTTCAAGCAGCGTTCCGTTGACGCCAGCAGTATTATTGACCCTGCCGTCGTTATCGGTGCTCATGCCGTATGTGGCATAAATGCTGTTTAAATGTTTGGTCACATCCCCGCCTGGATGGAGCCACAGATTGAGCGGGAAGGAGAGCGTTAAGGAATAAATACGATCGCTATCGCGCATGCCAGGGGATTTATTGTAGTTGTAGGTCAGGTTATAGGTTACGCCCGCAGCCGTTCCGCTATAACCCAGCTGAACAAGCGTATTTTTTTCGTCGGTATGCCAGTACGTTTGCTGGCTGCCGTTAAGGAAAATCGACCCGGCAGTGCCCAGCTGTTGGGAAATATTGGCCTGGAGCTTGCCGCGTTTGGTGTAGTACAGATTGTAATAATCGGTCCACACGGACTGATTGTCGTCGGCGTGGTCGTTGGGATCGTCCTGGCCGACATAACCCTTCATTTGCTTATAGGTGGTTTCATCCAGGGTATAAAAACCGGATGTGGAATAGCGATAGCCTAACAGCTGGAAATTGGTGCCCATGCCATTCAACGATTTTGCATATAAGAAACGTATTGACTGCCCGTTATGTGAGCTACCGTCGCTCAGTTCGCTTTGTGCGGAGGTGAGATCGGCCGATACGGCGCCAAAATTTCCCAGGTTCACCCCGGTACCCAACGCAAAGGCAGAATATTTTTCCGTCAGCTGCGTACCGCCGTAGACGGTAAATCCTTTCGGTAACCCCCAGATAAGCGTCCCCTGGACAAAGTTAGTGTCCTCCTGCTGATCGCTGTTGCTGCGATAGCGGGCCGCGGTAGCAGCATATTTTACGGTGCCTTCACGCTGTAAAACCGGAACCGCGGAATAAGACACAGAGTAGCTGTTGATCGTTCCGTCAGATTCTTTGACCTCCACGTTCAGATCACCGCTGGAGGAGGTGGGGTACAGATCGTTAATGGCAAACGCCCCTGGCGGAACATAGCTTTGATAGATGGTGTAACCGTTTTGTTTGATGGTGACCTGGGCGTTAGATTTGGCGATCCCATGAATGGTCGGCGCAAAACCTTTCATACTATCAGGCAGCATGTTGTCATCAGAATTGATCTGCACCCCTCGGAATGGCAGGCTGTCGAAGACGTCCGACGTGGTATAGTTTTCGCCGAGGGTAAGTTTGCTTTTTAGCGGGATAACGGCACGTTCAACATAGGTTTTAATGTGTTCCCAGTTGGTGTAGGTCCCTGAGCCGCTGCTGTTATAGTTCCATGTAGAGAAATCCCGCAGTCGCCACGCCCCCAGGTTTATTCCACTGTTAAGTCCCAGAAAATAGTTGTCCGTCGTCGAACCATAATTACCGCTATTGTGATTGTGCGAACCCGAAAAGTCATAATTCAGCATCAAGGCATTAATGCCTTCGTCCCACTGCTCAGGAGGAATGTACCCACGTGCGTTATTACGCAGCGCCGCTTGCGGTATACTGATATTCAGGCGCTGGTGTTCAAAATCAAAAAGTGTGGTAGCTGCGGGAATGGCTGCCGGCAAATCTACACAGTTGCCCGCTTTTTCGTCCTTAATACCGGGTAAGACATCGACATTTACCCCCATCGCATCAAGTGATTTAGGCGAGAGGCAGGGCGTCAGCCCCGTATCGTCATCCGTAGGTGTTGAATTTTTGCGCACGTTAAATGTGACGTCGCGCGTGGCTAAAAAATTGTCATTCAGCCATACGTCCACGCGATAGACCCCTGGCGCCTGACCAGCATTACTAAAACGTGATAAATCAGCAACCGCCGCAGGATCGCTGGAAAGAAAGGCAGGGTTGAAATAATAGCCCGCATCCGCATTAACGGATGCGAATGCGCCAAACATGGCCAGCGTGAGAGGGGCCAAATGATGATTGACTATCCTTGTCTGATACTTGCGAAACTTCATTTTTCTCTGCCTGCTTCGACGCGCTATGTTCGGTATTTTCCGGGAAAGTTATGCTCCAGGGCATGTCTGAACAGGGGTGGTAGCACCGAAATCGTTAACTGTCTGGAACGTCACCTGGCTCCCACTACCGGCAGGAAGATCAACGACCAGGCTGTTCATTGGCGGAACCATGTTATTGGTTAACTTTGCGTTTCCCGCTTTGAATTGCACCAGCGACACGTAATAGGGCGATGCGTTTTTGATGGTCAATTTGCCCTTACTGACCGTGCAGCGCAGTGCCTTTGGCGCGTCAATTGACGGCGTAGGCAATTTTTTCGGGCGAATAAAAAGCTTAATGACGCTCTGTGTCGCAATCTGCAACGTATTTCCTTGTAACTTACTTTTGTCCACCGCCGGGATGGCTTTGCTGTTGAAATAAAAAACGCTTTCTCTATCAGTCGGCAAATCTGGGCCAGCGTACATTATCCTGATGGTGTTTTCTTTTTTAGGATGCATAAGAAAAAGTGGAGGCGTAACAATAAAATCCGGGGACTTCGATTGATCGGCATTCGCAACCCACGATTGCACCAGGAAAGCATTGCTTTGCGAAGAGTTCGTAATAGGTAACGAAATCTGTTTATCTCCCTGAGGGTAAATAATACGCGTTGCGCCCAGACCTATACCCCCAGCGTGAGCCGTGGTCAGCACCGTAGCCGCGAATAAAAAAGAATGCGTAATCAGCTTTGTTATCAAAGATACAGTATTAATTCGTTTCATTTATATATCACTTCATTGAATACATAATCAAATACATAGAATAAAACATACCGTTTAAGCCTATGTATTTAATCTATTTAAAACGGACAGTTATATTAAAAATCCCTCCTTCATACAGACGTATGAAGGAGGGATGACAGCATCTAACTTCGATTAGGAATAAACCATCTGGAAGGTTGCTGTAGATGATACGTTACCTGGGGTTGCTGCACCTGTAGCGATGTAGTCAACGCTCAATGGGATAATGTTTTCACCAGTGATCAGGCCAATTGTTGAAGAGGTAGCACCCAGGTCGAGGTTTTTACCGTCCGGTCCAAACAGCTGCAAAGCTACGTTCTGTGCGGAACCTGCACCCGCCGTGTTCGCCATGGCACTCGGCTGAGTGGCATCCTGCTGCGCGTTGAAAATAACCGCTGCATTCTGGCTAACAGTACTGTCGCAATCTTCCAGTTTAATGTTGAAATCTTCTTTCTGATTCGCCAGCATTCCGCTCTGAGTCAGCTTCACGGTACGTACCTGGCTCAGGATAACGGTCTGGTCGACCGAATCGGCAGCAACTGAACAGGCTGCGTTAACAACCTGACCGACGAAGTTAACGGTACCGCCGTTGACTGAGGTAGTTTCTGCCTGTGCGTTCATCATCACGCCGCTTGCCATAGATGCAGCAACAACCATTGCTAAAACATGCTTTTTCATACAAATCCTTTTTAATAAACAGTTTTCTGTCAAGTTGAAACAAAATTGAAGGTGACGTAATACAATACTCTTCAGCTTAAAAAGACTGAATATACAGAATCATACATTATGCTGTGTTTTGCACATTCTTGTGATGTTCCGAACAATATTTTATGAGGCTAAGAATATTATATCAATTCATTACTGGTTGTTTTTTTGATTAGAAAATCTTAAATGGGTTTTAATTGTTAATTTATTATTTTTTAGAATGGTAGGGTATGTTTGATGCACTGTTTAGCCTGATTTTGTAAGGTGCAATTGATGGAGGTTATATTTCTGTATTGTTATTGAACTCTGTCATTTTATAATATTTAAATATTAATTTTTATACGGGAATTATGCTTTTGAATGATGTAAGCGTAATTTTCAATACGCCATGTTTAATTACAAATTGAAATATAATTAGAGTGGATATAAATCCCTCCTCCCTATGAGGAGGGATTTAATCATACTTCTTCTACTCTTACCCGCAGTGCCGCCAGCGCCTTGCGCGCCGCCTTCAGCACCTGCTCGCACTGCTCAATGGTGAGCGTCAACGGCGGTTCAATGCGAATGGTTTTCGAGTTGTTGAGCGTTCCTGCCACGAGAACCCGCTGGCGGAACATCTCGCTCGCGAAGCTGTAGCCGATTTCGTTATCAACGAACTCAATCGCCATCAGCATGCCTTTGCCGCGCGCCTCCTGCACCAGGTCCGGGTATTCCCGGCCCAGCTGACGGAAGCCGTCCAGCAGCATATCGCCTTTCTGCTCCGCCTGCGCGGGCAGGTTCTGCTCCAGCAGCACGTTGATGGTCGCCAGCGCCGCTGCACAGGCCAGCGGGTTACCGCCAAAGGTGGTGGTGTGCAGGAACGGATTGTCGAACAGCACGGAGAACACCTCCTCGGTAGCAACCGTCGCGCCAATCGGCATCACGCCGCCGCCGAGCGCTTTTGCCAGGCAGAGAATGTCCGGCTGGACGTTCTCGTGCTCGCAGGCGAACATCCTGCCCGTGCGCCCCATCCCGGTCTGGACTTCGTCGAGGATCAGCAGCGCGCCAAACTCATCGCACAGCTGACGCACGGCGGGCAGATAGCCCTGCGGAGGCAAAATCACGCCGCCTTCACCCTGAATCGGTTCCAGGATCACCGCCGCCACGTCGTCACCGGTTTTACGGCATTCGCTCAGCACGGTACGCATGGCGTTAATGTCGCCGAACGGCACGTGGCGGAAGCCCGGCAGCAGCGGCATAAACGGCTTGCGGAAGGTGGATTTAGCAGTCGCAGACAGCGCACCCAGGGATTTACCGTGGAACGCGCCGCTGGTGGCAATGAAGGTGAATTTCCCGCGCGGCGACTGGTACGCTTTGGCGAGCTTGATTGCCGCTTCGACCGATTCCGTACCGCTGTTGCTAAAGAAGCTGTACTTCAGCTTGCCGGGCGTTAAGGCCGCCAGCGTTTTCGCGAGCATGGCGCGAAGCGGGTCGAGCAGCTCCTGGCTATGGAGAGGTTGTTTCGCAAGTTGATTCTGTACGGCGGAAACCACAACTGGATTACGGTGCCCCACGTTGAAGATACCAAAGCCACCCAGGCAATCAATAAACTCCTGTCCCTGGGTGTCGACAAGCGTATTCAGACTTCCCGCTTGCCACTCTACGGCTCCGTAATCCCCGCCGGCGGTAACAGATTTGCGATACTCCAGAAAACCAGGATTGACGTGCTCTTTAAAGTAATCAATGACCTCTCGGTTAAGTTGTTTCATCTCCTCATGATCGAGCGTTCGCTTTTCAATGAGATTCAGTGCGTGCGCGGTACAGGCAAGAGCCGAGGCGCTGGAAGGTAACCTGTTCAAAATATGCTCCCGGGGATCGCGTATCACATGATACTGAGGTAAGTATTGCAGGGATTACGCCACCTCAGAGGGCTTAACGAAAATCGGGATAAACGCCAGGTTAAATCAAAGTTGCGCAATATTTAATCATGCCATTGCGCGCCGCACGGAATAAGGGATAACGGGCCGGTGATGAGGTTTCAGCAATTGCACTGCTCCAGGGCAGGGAATGCGACTTAAGGGTGCATTACAGGATCATGCTTTGTGGGTAGTTTCATTACGAAAGTATTTTAAATCAATTAATTAGAAAAACGTACGAAAAGTGCGGTTTAACCCGAATTTGCGATCTTAATCATATTTAACAACTAAAGATAAATTTTTTATCGCCGAAAAAACATAAGCCACAAAATTAACATTCAAATAACCTGCAAGGGATGCTCACTATGTCCTCTCCTGACTATGTCACCCAGAATGAATATCCGCTGGACGATGACACCACACTTATGTCGACCACCGACCTCCACAGCTACATGACCCACACTAACGACACCTTTGTGCAGGTGAGCGGCTTTACGCTCCAGGAGCTGCTTGGGCAGCCGCACAATATCGTGCGCCATCCGGATATGCCGAAAGCGGCTTTTGCCGACATGTGGTACACGCTGCAAAAAGGCGAGCCCTGGAGCGGGATTGTCAAAAACCGACGTAAAAATGGCGATCACTATTGGGTACGCGCGAATGCGGTACCGATGGTGCGTAATGGCCAGAAGACGGGCTATATGTCGATTCGTACTCGCGCCACGGAGGAGGAGATAGCCGCGGTGGAGCCGCTTTACAAGGCGCTCAACGAAGGACGCTGCAAAAAACGCATTCATAAAGGGCTGGTGGTGCGCAAAGGCTGGCTCGGTAAATTACCGGCGATGCCGCTGCGCTGGCGCGTGCGTAGCGTGATGGCGGTACTGTTTGCGGTGATGGCCGCAACGCTGGTTGCCAGTGCTGCGGGATGGACGTCGCTGGTAGCGGCGGCCGTGGTGATGCTGCTTGGCACTTTGGTGTTTGAACAGCAGATCGTCCGCCCGGTTGAAAACGTGGCGCGCCAGGCGCTGAAGGTCGCCACCGGAGAGCGTAACAGCGTTCAGCATCTTAACCGCAGCGACGAGCTGGGCCTGACGCTGCGGGCCGTCGGACAGCTGGGGCTGATGTGCCGCTGGCTGATCAACGACGTGTCCAGCCAGGTCGTGAGCGTGCGTGACGGTAGCGACAGGCTGGCGCAGGGCAATGAAGATCTCAACGACCGCACGCGCCAGACCGTGGCGAACGTGCAGCAGACCGTGGCCACGATGAACCAGATGGCGGCGTCGGTGCAGAGCAACTCTGAGACCGCAGCCGAAGCCGACAAGCTGTCGATGGCCGCCAGCAGCGCGGCCACGCAGGGAGGCACCGTGATGCAGACCGTGGTGAAAACCATGGATGACATTGCCGACAGTACCCAGCGCATTGGCTCAATTACGTCTCTTATCAACGATATCGCCTTCCAGACCAATATTCTGGCGCTGAACGCTGCGGTTGAGGCGGCCCGCGCGGGCGAGCAGGGGAAAGGCTTTGCGGTGGTGGCTGGCGAAGTGCGCCATCTTGCCAGCCGCAGCGCCAATGCGGCGAACGATATTCGCAAGCTGATCGACGCCAGCGCCAGCAAAGTGCAGTCCGGCGCCAGTCAGGTACACGCTGCGGGTCGTACGATGGATGATATTGTCGAGCAGGTGAAAAACGTCACGCAGCTTATCGCGCAGATCAGCCATTCCACCTCCGAACAGGCCACGGGATTGACCGAGCTGACGCGTGCCGTGGCGGAGCTGGACAGCATTACGCAGAAAAATGCGGACCTGGTCGAAGAGAGCGCACAGATTTCCGCGATGGTTAAGCATCGGGCCGGACGCCTTGAAGATGCGGTTACCGTGCTGCATTAAGAAATGCCTGCTTCGAAAAAGCCGTTTATTCCCCCGGGGGTAAACGGCTTTTTTGTTTTTCAGTATAAGTTATGTTGTTAATGAAATATTAAGTAACTAAAAAAACCTGCCGATTTTTAATTCTTGCGCCCCGACTTCCCTACGACTGAAAAAGAAAAAAACGATCAAAGTCATAAAGTTAGCAAGTTTTCTTCCGATAACAGCGATCGTCTGAGAAATAATCACATCGATGGGGTAAATATGTTCATACATGACGTAAAGATCGGCACGAAATTATTTCTGGCGTTTGGATTATTTATTGTCCTGATGGTCGTCAGCGCAAGTTTGTCTCTGATGAGCCTGAATCGGGCAAACAATGGAATGCAAACCATCCTTACCAGCGACTATCCAACCACGGTTAAAGCGAACCAGCTAATCGACAACTTCCAGGAATTTATAAGCACACAGCAGCTTATGCTGCTGGACGAACAGGGGACCTACACGACGCAGTCAGAGCAGCGCCTGAAGGCGATCAGCGAGCGCATCACCGCAATCCTGAGCGAGCTGGACAACGCTCTCAAGGATAAGAAATCTCAACAGGCGCTGGCGGATATCCGCGGCGTACGTCAGCAATATCTCGACTCACGCTATCGCATTTTGCAGGCCGTGCAGAATAACGACCGTGCGGCTGCGATAAACGAGATGATGACCAACACCCTGAACCTGCAACAGTCCTACAAAGCGAAAGTGCAGGCGCTGATTGCGATCCAGGACCGGGCAATGCAGAGCGCGGGCGTGCAGGTGGAAGGCGATTTCCGCACCAATCGTCTCCTGCTGATCGTGATTACGCTGTTCAGCGTCGTGGCAGCCAGCCTGATTGGCTGGCTCATTGTGCGATCCATTACCCGACCGCTGAACGACGCGGTGAATTTTGCACAAGCCATTGCCGATGGCGATCTGACGCGCAGCATTACCTCGCACGGTAAAGATGAAACCGGACTGCTTCTTACCGCACTGATGGAGATGAAAACGCGCCTGCTGGAGATTGTGCAGCAGGTGCAGACCGGGTCGGAAAACATCTCCAGCGCCGCCGCGCAGATTGTCGCCGGCAATCAGGATCTGGCCGCGCGCACGGAGGAGCAGGCCAGTTCTGTTGAACAGACGGCGGCGTCGATGGAGCAGATCACCGCCACGGTGAAGAATACCGCCTCGCACACCGGGGAAGCGACCAACCTGTCTGCCGATGCGGCTGCGGTGGTGAAAAACAACGGGGAGATGATGAAGCAGGTTACCAGCAAAATGCGCCTGATTAACGAAACATCGAACCGGATGTCCGACATTATCGACCTGATCGATGCCATTGCCTTCCAGACGAACATTCTGGCGCTGAATGCGGCGGTCGAAGCGGCCCGGGCGGGTGAGCATGGCCGTGGCTTTGCGGTGGTGGCGGGCGAAGTGCGCCAGCTCGCGCAGAAGAGTGCGACATCCGCAAGTGAGATCCGCCAGCTGATCGAAAGTTCGACAAGCCAGACTCAGGACGGCATGAACCTTGTGGAGAAAGCCAGCGGGCTTATCAACGGGATGGTCGGTAACGTGGAGGAGATGGACGTTATCCTGCGTGAAATCCGCCAGGCCAGCCACGAGCAGACGGAAGGCATCTCGCAGATCAACAGCGCGATTGGCCTGATAGACGCCACCACCCAGCAGAACTCCGCGCTGGTGGAGGAGTCTGTTGCGGCGGCGGCATCCCTGAACGAACAGGCGATGCACCTGAAAGAGCTGGTGCGCGTGTTCCGCGTGAGCGACGGTGTGCTGGCTTAATCCAGCTGGGATATCTCCAGCGCCGCGCGGTCAATCACGCCGATAATCTGTTTGAGCTGCGCGTCGCTGAGCTCTCCCTGGTTCACCTTCAGATCCAGGACCGCTTTGAAGTTATCTAAAGCCCGCTTCATCTGCGGGTTCTTGCGCAGCTGGAACCCGACGGAACGCGCCTTGATACGCGTCTGGATCTGCTCCAGCTGTTCCCGGTTAGCTTCCAGCCACTGCTCTCCGGCGGCGTTAATCGCGATCCGCTTACGGCCATTCTCTTCTTCGGTAATGGCGATCAGCGCCTGATCCTGCAAATAATCCAGCGTCGGGTAAATCACCCCGGGGCTTGGCGTGTAATGACCCTGCGTCAGGTTCTCGATCTCCTTAATCAGCTCGTAACCGTGGCTCGCGCTGCGCGTCAGGATGTCCAGGATCACCAGCCGTAAATCGCCATGGCCAAAAAATCGTGGCCGGCGTCCACCGCCGTCGTGTTCGTGTCGCATGTTTTTTCCTCAATTTGATATAGCTAAACTATATCTTAGATATATTCAGATGCAATCTAAAAAATCTTGATTTCTTGGTTAATAGCAATCATTATCATTAAAAATTCATTCCGATATATCGTATTCACCTGAGAAGGGCATCACCATGGCATCTACCCGTTACCCTCAACGTGTCCGCAACGACCTGCGTTTTCGCGAGCTGAACGTGCTCCGCGCCGGGCGCGTCAGCCCAGGATTTCAGCGCATTGTGTTAGGCGGCGAGGCGCTGGAGGGCTTTAGCTCTCGCGGCTTTGACGACCATACCAAAGTCTTTTTCCCGGCACCGGGCACGACCTTCGTGCCGCCTGTCGTCACCGATGAAGGCATTAATTGGGGTGACGGCGTGCGTCCGCAGGCGCGTGACTACACTCCGCTGTACAATGACGAAAAAAATGAGTTGGTGCTCGATTTCTTCGTTCATGATGGCGGCATTGCCAGCAACTGGGCGGTAGAGGCGAAGGCGGGCGACAAGCTGACCATCGGCGGTCCGCGCGGTTCGCTGGTGGTGCCGGAAGATTATGCCTGGCAGCTGTACGTGTGCGACGAGTCGGGCATGCCCGCGCTGCGCCGCCGTCTGGAAGGTATCGCAAAACTGCCGGTTCGCCCGGCGATCCACGCCATCGTCACCGTGGGCGATGCGTCGTATAAAGACTACCTGGCGCACCTGAGCGAGTTCAACATCACGTGGGTTATCGGCCACAGCGAGCAGGCGGTGGCGGAGCATCTGGCCGCGCTGACCGTGCCGGAAGAGGATTACTTTATCTGGCTGACCGGAGAGGGAAAGGTGGTGAAAAGCCTGAGCCGTCAGTTTGAAACCGATGCGATTGACCCGCAGCTGGTGCGTGCCAGCGCGTACTGGCACGCAAAATAGTCAGGCGGCGGGATCCAGTTGCGCTTCGCTCACCTGATGTTCGAGCGAGGCGCATACCTCTTTCAGCGCTTTCTCCTGCTGGGCAAAGTAGGCTTCCATATTGCTGAGCGACGAGACGAGCAGCCAGGACTCTTCCTTCTCCAGCTCTGCCAGTTCGCTCACCAGGGCGTCGATTTGCTCACGCACCTGCGCCATCTTTTTACGAATACGTTCCAGGTCGTTCAACCTGTCGCTCGCCATCATCGGTTCGAACCCGTGTTGCAGACGGGCGACCAGCGAGCGTATGGCCTTCACGTCGCCGCGCTGTTTGGCCTGGTTGAGTTGCACCATCATCCGGTTGGCTTCTTCTTTTAAGTCATCGGCAACCAGATCCGGGTGGCATAGCTTGCTCGCCTGGCGCCAGAGCCGCTTCAGTTCGTTCCGATCCTCTTCAGAAAGAGCCTTGCCTTTACGCAGGCGCACTTCGGCATCATGATGCTGTTCGCGATACTTCCTGTACTCTTCATTGGCCTCATCGCGCGCCTGACGCGCCGGCTCTTCTTCACGCGTTAGTCCGGTCTCCAGCTCCTGCGCTTCGGCCAACAGGGTGGCAATAAGATGACTTTGCTGCTGAAGATGCTTGCGCGCCTCTGCCGCCTGAACGGAATCCGCAGGCAGTTCTTGCCAGCGCTGGGTGAGCGTCGACAGAACCTCCACGGCCTGCGCCATATAGCGCTGGCAGCGGCGGTAATCCTCTTCCCGGCGACGCGCCTCCGCCTGCTGACGACGCAGGTTCAGCTCCGCCAGCGTTTTACGCAGGACGAGGATCTGCTGCATCAGCGGCCCGAGGCGCGAAAAATAGAGATCGTTGAACTCATCAAGCTGCTGCACCCGGGCGTTACGGCGGTCAATCAGGTCACGCAGGCGCTCCTCCAGGGCTTTTAGCTCCAGCTTGCTGGCCGCCAGCTGCGGATCGCGCCACGGGGCAACGGCACGCTGGCTTTGCAGCCAGGCGGTGATAGCACGGATGGCAGCGGTGTAGTTTTGCTGCTCAAGCGCCGCGACGATGGACAGGAGATCATCGTCAAAGGCTTCATCTTTGAGGCGTTTCAGCTGGCTCTGGATGATGTCGTCATCTTCCAGCTCAATGGCATTTTTAATGATTTCTAGCCGTTTGATCGGTGTGCTCATGATGCCTTTCGCTCTGGCGCTTAAGTATTTGAGTTAAGGGTGGTTGTGGTCAACGCTACAGGAAATAATACACACGGATGATGATCGGCGCGATGGAGGATTTCTTTAGTTTTTAGGGATTGTGAGGGAGTGAGGGTGATGGAACCTTCCTTCTGGAACGATGAACGCAAAGTTATACGTGGCCTTAGAATTCACTTTTGAATGCGGGAGCCGAGAAACTCCAAAATTTGGGGCTTCGGAGGCGCGCAGCGGCAGCGGTACGCCGCAATAACTGCCAGAGAATGCTTAACAGCATTGGGAGATCGCGCGGGGTATTGCCATCGAGGGGAGGCTACGTGCTGGCAGACCCAGGGGGCGAAAGGATTGGCTCTAAAAACAATATTGGGCGGATTAACCGCCCTTATTGTACGCTGTAACCCGCTCGTTCCACGCGTCCGAGTATTGGACGTTCCCATCGCAATACTTCCAGGTGATCCGCTCATAGCGGAGCTGTATTCCCTCATTATGATTGTGTATCTGTAACGCTGGCTCTTTACAGTTATGCATGACGGGGTTAATGCTGACTACCCGGACGTTTTCAAGCAGCATATTGAAATATTCAACCTCCTGGCCCGCATCGTTGATCTTATACCACTTGATCTCTGCGCTTTTCAGCGTTTGGCCGGTGGCTACCGCTTTGTAGAGATACGGGCTGGAGCTATCAAACTCCTTTTCAATTACGAGCGGCGCATGTAAGCGCGTACCGGTGATCTTGCCGGTGTTGTTATCGGTCGGAACTAACAAGCCGTGACTAAAAGAGAGGATCTCTATACTACCTTCTCTATTTTGAACATCCACAGATCCCTTAATCGGGTTGCCACCATCATCCTTAAGCCATAGATAAGCAGGAATAGCCATTTTGAAAACTCCATTTCCGTTGAGGGTAAACCCTCATTAACGGCTAAAAACGGATCGCAGGTGATACAAATTGTGTTATAAGTTAGTGTTATTTAATTTCGTTACTTATTGATATTGCAAATAAAATTAATAAATTGATCCTAAGCAGTACGCGTTAGCATTATTGCTCTTATGTTGCCCTTTTTGCCTGGCAGAAAGGAATAACGATGGCATGTATACCGATTTATCCACCCCGCGGGCTGGAGGTATTGCGCGAACACATAAGGCTCGCGCGGGCGCGTCACGAAGTCCAGGATATGGCCGCCCCGCTTACGTATACATGGTTTTATGAGCGAGTAAGGAATGGCGGGCCGTGGGATTACAAACAACAAAAACGGGCTTATGCTGACTTCGGGAATTTCCATTACGGCGCTGTGGGTTATGCAGCGTGCATCCCTGCAAAGATTTTGCTTATTGCTGCCGGCGCGGCGCAGTGGAAAGCCGGCACATCAAGACCCGAGTGGGGTAATTTCACGGGGGCTCCGCCGTTTGGTGATGATCCGATTGACCAATTTTGGATAAAGCAAGGCATCGACTATGTTAAACAGCATCACTTTTAGGACGCTGCACTGGATCGCCACTATTCTTATGGCCCTGGCGGTCGCGGGGTACTGTTATTTCCAACATATACAGCGTTTAACTGTTAGTGATCGGCTATATGAAGTTCGCCAGCTCACACCCCGGACCTGGTTATACATTACTGAGTATGACGGTTCG
Organism: Enterobacter quasihormaechei; assembly: GCF_004331385.1. Lineage (GTDB taxonomy): Bacteria > Pseudomonadota > Gammaproteobacteria > Enterobacterales > Enterobacteriaceae > Enterobacter > Enterobacter quasihormaechei. Next base: position 427,542 of record NZ_SJON01000002.1, on the reverse strand, counting down.
AACATGACCACGGGGGAAGTGTATCGTTATTTTTTAGCGAGCAAGATTGACGGTGATCCGCTGGTGGCTCTCGAAAAACAACATATCGCGCCCACGCTTACAGCGAATACCGCCCGCGCGAAAGTTGACGGCATAGGCAACAACATCTCATTTACTGTTTACGGCACCGTGTACAGCTTTACAACGTCCGCATTTTTTTATGATGCTGAGGGAATAGCGGCCGCGCCGTCAATCGACTTAACGGCCCGCGGCGAGAGCTGGGACAAGGGGAAATTTAGTCGATAGTTAAATATTTATTTAGAATCCCTTGCGGTCGGGTCAATGACCCGGTGAGCCGCGTGTAATTTTTCACGGCGTAATCTCGGAAAGGCTTTCGGCATTACGGATTACTTCCTGACGTAAGCATTCACGTAAATGAGTTGATCTGGCTTGTTTATCCATTACTTATCTTTCCCTTTCATTTGTCGCGGGAATTTAAAGTCAAAAGTCTACGGAAAGCAACTTTTTGGCGTAGTAGTTATGTGGAGAGGGCTTGTCATAATCTTGAGGGGAGGGAGCACTCTTACTTTTGTGCGACACTTTTGCCTCACCCATGCATTAAGTAACAAAAAAGCCACTCGCGGGAGTGGCTTAACTGGATGATTCTAAAGCTAAAATTTGGTGGCCCCTGCTGGACTTGAACCAGCGACCAAGCGATTATGAGTCGCCTGCTCTAACCACTGAGCTAAGGGGCCGTGGCGGTGAATTATAAAGTAACTCCCCTCAGCAATCCAGCCATTCACACCTGCCTGCTGTTTTTATAAACAATGCATAATCAATCCTTTATACTTATCTTATGATGCATAAACAGGAGTAGAGATGATCAACGATATTCTGGCCCCTGGCCTGCGGGTGGTGTTCTGCGGTATCAATCCGGGCAAGTCATCGGCGCACACCGGTTTTCACTTTGCTCATCCGGGAAATCGCTTCTGGAAAGTGATCCATCAGGCCGGTTTTACCGAAAAACAGCTTAAGCCGGAAGAAGAGCAGCAGCTGCTGGATACGCGCTGCGGTATCACCATGCTGGTCGAGCGTCCCACGGTGCAGGCAAGCGAAGTGAATCTGCATGAGCTGCGCACTGGCGGGCGGGAACTGGTGAAGAAGATTGAAGACTATCAGCCCGCGGCGCTGGCGATCCTCGGCAAGCAGGCCTACGAGCAGGCGTTCAGCCAGCGCGGTGCTCAGTGGGGTAAGCAAAACATTACTATTGGCGTAACGCAGGTGTGGGTGCTGCCGAATCCGAGCGGGCTGAACAGGGCGACGCTGGATAAGCTGGTGGAGGCATACCGGGAACTTGATGAGGCGCTGATGGTGCGGGGGCTTTAGATCCTCTGCGGCCTGAGGCCCTCACCCACAGGGAGAGGGAATAAACAAAAAAAAAGCTCCCGATTGGGAGCTTTTTGCTGTTTACCTGGGTTAGTCGTCCAGGAAGCTACGCAGCACTTCAGAGCGGCTTGGGTGACGCAGCTTACGCAGCGCCTTCGCTTCGATCTGACGGATACGTTCGCGGGTCACGTCGAACTGTTTACCCACTTCTTCCAGCGTATGGTCGGTGTTCATATCGATACCGAAACGCATACGCAGCACTTTGGCTTCACGGGCGGTCAGGCCAGCCAGAACGTCGTGCGTGGCGGCACGCAGGCTCTCGGTGGTGGCCGAGTCCAGCGGCAGCTCGAGGGTGGTATCCTCGATGAAATCACCCAGATGCGAATCTTCATCGTCACCGATTGGTGTTTCCATGGAGATAGGCTCTTTAGCGATTTTCAGCACTTTACGGATCTTGTCTTCCGGCATCAGCATGCGTTCAGCCAGCTCTTCCGGCGTCGGCTCGCGGCCCATCTCCTGCAACATCTGGCGAGAAATACGGTTGAGTTTGTTGATGGTCTCAATCATATGCACCGGAATACGGATGGTGCGCGCCTGGTCTGCGATAGAGCGGGTGATCGCCTGACGGATCCACCAGGTAGCATAGGTGGAGAACTTGTAACCACGACGGTATTCAAACTTGTCTACCGCTTTCATCAGACCGATGTTGCCTTCCTGAATCAGATCCAGGAATTGCAGACCACGGTTGGTGTATTTCTTGGCGATAGAGATAACCAGACGTAAGTTCGCTTCAACCATCTCTTTCTTCGCACGGCGGGCTTTCGCTTCACCGATGGACATACGACGGTTGATGTCTTTCACCTGCTCGATGGTCAGGCCGGTCTCTTCTTCAATCTGATGCAGCTTTTGCAGGCCGCGCTGGACGTCTTCTTTCACGTCGTGCAGCTTTTCAGACCACGGCTTGTTCATCGCGATAGCGGCGTTGAACCAGGTTTCGCTGGTTTCATTGCCGGTGAAGAGGGTAATGAAGTTCTTCTTCGGCATTTTGCACTGTTCAACGCACAGCTTCATGATGATGCGTTCCTGGGTACGTACGCGATCCATCATCACGCGCATGCTGTTTACCAGGTAGTCGAACTGTTTTGGCACCAGGCGGAACTGTTTGAACACTTCAGACAGTTTCAGGATCTCTTCCTGAGCGGCGGCATGGCTGCGGCCTTTCGCTTTGATGGTGTCACGCGTCACTTCGTACTGGGTACGCAGCTCGGCAAACTTCTCGCGCGCCAGTTCCGGGTCGATGCTGTTGTCGTCGTCGCTGCTGTCGTCGTCTTCTTCTTCATCTTCGTCTTCGTCGTCATCCATCTCTTCCTGAGACAGCTCAGAACCGACGTGAGTGGCGGTTGGCGCCATATCTTCTTCAGCGTTCGGGTCGACAAAGCCAGTGATCAGATCGGACAGACGCGCTTCTTCCGCTTCAACGCGATCGTACTGCTCCAGCAGATAGGTAATCGCTTCCGGGTATTCGGCAACAGAGCACTGAACCTGGTTGATCCCGTCTTCGATGCGTTTTGCGATGTCAATTTCGCCTTCGCGGGTCAACAGTTCAACGGTACCCATTTCGCGCATGTACATGCGGACCGGGTCAGTGGTACGCCCGATTTCAGATTCCACGCTGGACAGGACCTGTGCAGCAGCTTCTTCCGCATCTTCGTCAGTGTTGTTGGAGGTTTCAGCCAGCAACAGATCATCGGCATCCGGTGCTTCTTCCATCACCTGAATGCCCATGTCATTGATCATTTGGATGATATCTTCGATCTGATCTGAATCGACGATATCTTCCGGCAGATGGTCATTGACCTCGGCATAGGTCAGATAGCCTTGCTCCTTACCGCGTTGGACAAGAAGTTTCAGCTGTGACTGCGGGTTTTGCTCCATAAGACGGTATCCACACTTAATTCGTTTGATTGGTGTCGGCGATGAGGCTGCCAACCTTTAAAGCGAGGGCGTACTTATATTTTTGCCGCTGCCTCTCAGTGCGGCTGCCGGGGGCTTCCCGATCGATATTCGGCACTTAAGCCGTTAAATTTTTTATTTCTTCGCCAGTTCCTGGTTAATCATCCAGAGCTCCCGGCGTTCTTCGCTGCTTAAGCCATGGGTGCGCTCGCGAGCTATCAACTCTTCCTGGCGCAGCTCAAGCATCGAATCAAACATATGGTTGAGTGAGTCGGTGAACGTTTTTTCTGCGATATCCTTATCTGCTATATCGTCCCACATCGACAGTTTTTCAAGGGTAGCGGCCTCTTTTGTGCCGCGATAATGCTCTAAAAGTTGTCCGGTGGTCAGACCTGGCTGAGACAAACAAGTGTTGACCAATTCTGAAAATAAGCCAAGTCCGGGCAATTTTTCGTGGTTCAAACCCGCCAGCGACGGCACTTGCGGAGCAAGTTCGGGGTTTTGCACCAGTAACCCTATCAGTATACGCATGGTTGTGCGTTTTAGCTGAGGCGCCGGACGTGCCGTACCGTTTTCAGCCTGCTTTGGCATTAAACGTTCAAGCTGGCTGTCGTCCAGTATGCCGAGCTTGTTGCCTAGCTCCTGTCGCAGATAGATGCGCAGCGTTTCGCCGGGCACCTGGCTGATTAACGGCAGCGCCAGCGTACTGAGCCGCGCGCGCCCGTCCGGGGTACTCAAATCCACCTGCGGCATCAGGCTGTTAAACAGAAACGTGGAGAGCGGCTGTGCCTGCTCCATCCGTGCTTCAAATGCCGCTTTGCCCTCTTTACGCACCAGCGTATCCGGGTCTTCACCGTCGGGCAGGAACATAAAGCGTAACTGACGTCCGTCGGTCATGTACGGCAGCGCGGTTTCCAGCGCGCGCCAGGCCGCGTCGCGCCCCGCGCGGTCACCGTCGTAGCAGCAAATCACGTTGTTGGTGACGCGAAACAACAGCTGGATATGGTCCGCCGTAGTGGACGTACCCAGTGACGCAACGGCATAGTTAATGTCGTACTGCGCCAGCGCAACGACGTCCATATAACCTTCGACGACCAGAAGCCGCGGAGGTTCCGCATTTTCCTGCTGCGCTTCATAAAGACCGTACAGCTGGCGGCCCTTATGGAAAATATCGGTTTCCGGGGAGTTGAGGTATTTCGGCAGGGCATCACCCAGCACGCGACCACCAAAACCGATTACCCGGCCACGCTTGTCGCGGATCGGGAACATCACCCGTTCACGGAAGCGGTCGTAGCTTCGTCCCTGGTCGTTGGTGACCAGCATGCCTGCGTCGATGAGGGATTTACGATCTTCGCTATTGCCGCCAAAACGCTTTAACACGTTGTCCCAGCCGGGCGGGGCGTAACCAATAGCGAAACGCGCAATCACATCGTCGCTCAGTCCGCGCTTGTTCAGATACTGACGCGCAGGCTCAGCCGCAGAGTGCTTAAGAGACTGTTGATAAAACGAATTCAGGCCATCCATCAGTTGATACAGCGTTTGCCGCTGATGGCGCTCGATCTGACTTGGCCCACTGCCCGCTTCATACGGCACTTCAAGGTTATGCATCGCCGCCAGCTCTTCGACGGTTTCAACGAACTCGAGCTTGTCGTAGTTCATCAAAAAATCGACGGCATTACCGTGTGCGCCACAGCCGAAGCAATGGTAGAACTGCTTTTCACCGTTTACGGTGAAAGAGGGGGTTTTTTCGTTATGGAACGGACAGCACGCATGGTAGTTCTTGCCCTGCTTTTTTAGCTTCACCCGCGCGTCGATGAGATCGACGATGTCGGTTCTGGCAAGCAGGTCATTGATGAAAACGCGTGGGATTCTTCCGGCCATATGCCCCAAAAATTTAAGCGACTTATAAACGAAAACAAGCCGCGCATTCCTTCCGGAAGCACGGCCTTACGACTACAACTCTGTCTGTCAATTAAGGGCGTTGGCCCTCAACAGATTAGTACAGACGAGTACGGCGTGCGTTTTCGCGAGCCAGTTTCTTCGCGTGACGTTTCACAGCGGAAGCTTTAGCGCGCTTACGTTCGGTCGTTGGTTTTTCATAAAACTCACGACGACGAACTTCAGCCAGAACACCTGCTTTCTCGCATGAACGTTTGAAGCGACGCAGTGCTACGTCGAACGGCTCGTTTTCACGTACTTTAATTACCGGCATGTAACTCTCACCTTTAATAAATTCGGTTTGCCGCTGGCATCAACGCCAGCTTATTTCAAAATGGTGCGGAATTTTACTGCAAATGCTGCTGCTTTGTAAAGCACCGATGCGATTTTGAAAGGGACTTTAATAAGGGTGAGGAGTATACACGAGCCTTCTTCCTGGGGCGAACAAAGTTTTACAACAATCCGCCCAGGCTCTACACTGCGCGGTATTGAAACGAGGTAAAACAAGTCATGCGTGTACTGGGTATTGAAACATCCTGCGATGAAACCGGCATCGCCATTTACGACGACGAAAAAGGGCTTCTGGCCAACCAGCTGTATAGTCAGGTGAAATTGCACGCTGACTACGGCGGCGTCGTGCCTGAACTGGCCTCTCGTGACCACGTGCGTAAGACGGTTCCCCTGATTCAGGCGGCGCTGAAAGAGGCCGGGTTGAGTGCAAAAGATATTGATGCCGTAGCCTATACCGCAGGGCCGGGCCTGGTCGGTGCGCTGCTGGTCGGCGCAACGGTAGGTCGTTCGCTGGCCTTCGCGTGGGACGTTCCCGCCATTCCGGTTCACCACATGGAAGGGCATCTTCTGGCACCGATGCTGGAAGACAATCCGCCCGAATTCCCGTTCGTGGCGCTGCTGGTTTCCGGCGGGCATACCCAGCTGATTAGCGTAACGGGTATTGGCAAGTACGAGCTGCTGGGCGAGTCGATCGACGACGCCGCCGGCGAAGCGTTCGATAAAACCGCCAAGCTGCTGGGCCTGGATTACCCGGGCGGCCCGATGCTCTCTAAAATGGCGTCGCAGGGAACGGAAGGGCGCTTTGTTTTCCCGCGTCCGATGACCGATCGTCCGGGGCTGGATTTCAGCTTCTCCGGGCTGAAAACCTTCGCGGCGAACACCATCCGCAATAACGACGACAGCGAGCAGACCCGCGCCGACATCGCCCGTGCGTTTGAAGACGCGGTGGTGGATACGCTGATGATCAAGTGCAAGCGCGCGCTGGATCAGACCGGGTTTAAGCGCCTGGTGATGGCGGGCGGCGTCAGCGCCAACCGTACGCTGCGCGCGAAGCTTGCGGAAATGATGCAAAAGCGTCGCGGGGAAGTGTTCTATGCGCGTCCGGAATTCTGTACCGATAACGGGGCGATGATCGCCTACGCCGGGATGGTGCGCCTGAACGCCGGCGCCACGGCTGACCTGAGCGTGTCCGTCCGTCCGCGCTGGCCGCTGGCGGAACTGCCGGAGGCGTGAGTTTTTTTGCCGGGCGGCACTTCGTTTGCCCGGCCTACGGTTTTGTAGGCCCGGTAAGCGCAGCGCCACCGGGCAATAACCGCACTACACCCGCAGCATCCCTTTCTCTTCCAGAAACGCAATAATCGTCCCCAGACCGTCACCCGCCTTCAGGTTGGTAAACGTCCACGGGCGCTCGCCGCGCATGCGGTTGGTATCGCGCTCCATTACCTCCAGCGACGCCCCCACGTAGGGCGCAAGATCGGTTTTGTTGATCACCAGGAAATCGGATTTGGTGATCCCCGGTCCGCCCTTGCGCGGAATTTTTTCCCCTTCGGCCACGTCGATCACGTAGAGGGTCAGATCCGCCAGCTCCGGGCTGAAGGTCGCGCTCAGGTTGTCGCCGCCGCTTTCCACAAAGATCAGGTCCAGATTGCCGAACTTCTCGCTTAACGCTTCTACCGCCGCCAGGTTCATTGAAGCATCCTCGCGGATGGCGGTATGCGGGCAGCCGCCGGTCTCTACCCCGACGATGCGCTCTGGCTCAAGCGCGCCCGCCTCGGTCAGGATGCGCTGATCCTCTTTGGTGTAGATATCATTGGTCACCACCGCCAGATGGTACGTATCGCGCATCGCCTTGCAGAGCGCTTCCAGCAGGGCGGTTTTGCCCGAGCCTACCGGGCCGCCCACGCCAACGCGCAGGGGATGTTTGTAATCAGCCATGTTGACTCCTCAGGAACGAAATAGTCGTGAATATTGGGTTTCGTGGCGCGCAGAGGCGATGGCGGACAGCGGCGTAGCGGCCCCCAGCGCGTCGTCGCTGCGTGAAAAAGCCTGTTCAAACCCGGCGGCAAAATGGTCGCTCAGGTCGATAATCAGCTGCTGTGCGGCCTGCTGCCCGAACGGCACCAGCTTGACGCCCGCCATCACCGCGCTCTCAATCCAGCTGTAGCCGAGGCTCAGCGCCAGCTCGCGCGCGCCAATTCCCCAGCGCACGCCGAGCCACGCCATGCCGCCGAGCTGGCTCTGCATCAACAGCGGCAGCCACTCTGTCGGGCAGGCGGGTTCCCAGCTTTTAACCAGCCGCGTAAAGGCCGCGCCGCGGTTGCGTTCTTCCTCGCGCAGTTCGCGCGTTTCCCGACAGGCGAGCAGGTATGCCGTCCAGCGTTTTGCTGCCGCGACGTCCTGCTGCTCGCAGGCACGGTACAGGCGGATGAACAGCGGCAGGTCGACGCAGAAAAAGCTCTGCTCCATCTGCTGGATTTGCCAGCGTCTGAACGCGTCGGCGCTGGTGATCCACCCGGCCTCGACGGCCCACTCCAGCCCCTGCGACCAGGTAAACGACCCGACCGGCAGGCTACTGCTGGAGAGCTGCATCAGGCGCAGCCACTGGCGGGCGTGCTCCATTAGCTCATCAGCGCCAGCAGGGCGGAGACAATCAGCCCGCCGCCGAAGGTTTTACGCAGACCGTCGTGGCGGCGCAGCAGCAGCCCCGCCGCGAAGCTGGCGCCCAGCACCGTCGCGCTGGCCAGCATAAAACCGCTGGTGAACAGCCAGAAGCTGTGGCCAGACATCTCCACGCCGTGCGCCCAGCCGTGGAACATCGCCAGGGCAGGCACCGCCAGCAGCAGGCGGTTTTCGGTCTTAAACATCATCACGCCGCAGACCGCCAGCGAGGCGATAATCAGCATCTCCATGCCGCTAAAGCCGCCGAGCAGGCTGCCCGCAATCGCGCCAATAAGCATCATGCCGAGGGTGGCAAACGGCAGCAGGAGCTTGCGGCCGCTCAGCGCCGAGAGCACGCCCGCGCCGGTCAGCATCAGCAGGTGATCGAGCCCGGTAAGCGGATGGAGAACGCCGGCCTGGAAGCTGTCGGTGCCGTGTCCCGGATGGGCAAGCGCCGGAACGGAAAAGGCCAGCAATAACAAGGGTAAATACTTACGCATGATGGATCCTTAATGTGAATGGGCGTGAGAATGGCTATGGCCGTGGGCATCGCTGGCGTAAGCGCCCGCTTCCGGTTCAAACGGCAGGCTGGAGAAGGTCACCTCCAGCCCGAACTGACGCAGCATGTCGTCAAGGACGTGGTCGTGGTGGTAGCGCAGCTCGCCGGGCATAATTTGCAGCGGCACGTGACGGTTGCCCAGGTGATAACAGGCGCGGGCGAGCAGGAACGGGTCGGTGCAGCGCACCACGGAAACCGATTCCGGGGCGGCGATCACTTCGATCACCTCGCTGCCGTCGTCGGTGGTCAGCAGATCCCCGCCGCGCAGCAGCAAACCGCGCGGCAGCATCAGCCCGGCTTCGCGACCGTCGTTCAGCGCCACGCGGGCGCGGCTTTTCACCCGCACGTCAATCGGCAGCGTGACGCTGGCGGTGATCGGGTGCGCGTGGTCCAGGCGTTGGGTTAGGTAAATCATCTTCACTCCTCAGAACAGGAAATAGCGTTGCGCCATCGGCAAAACCTCTGCCGGTTCGCTGGTAATCAGTTCGCCGTCGACGCGTACCTCGTAGGTTTGCGCGTCAACGGTGATATTGGGCTGTAAATCGTTGTGGATCATGTCGGCCTTTTTCACCGTCCGGCAGCCTTTCACCACCGCGGTGGCGCTTTGCAGGTTGAGCTGCTGCGGCACGCCACTGGCATGAGCAGCCTGCGAGACAAACGTCAGCCGCGTGGCGTGGCGTGCGGCGCCCAGGGCACCAAACATCGGGCGGTAATGCACCGGCTGTGGCGTGGGGATCGAGGCGTTGATATCGCCCATCGGCGCGCAGGCGATCATCCCGCCTTTGACGATGGTGGCCGGTTTTACGCCAAAGAAGGCGGGGGACCAGACCACCAGATCCGCCAGCTTGCCTGCCTCAATCGATCCCACTTCATGGGCGATGCCGTGGGTCAGCGCCGGGTTGATGGTGTATTTGGCGACATAGCGCTTCACGCGGAAGTTGTCGTTATCGCCCACCTCTTCCGGCAGCGTGCCGCGCTGGACCTTCATGCGGTGCGCCACCTGCCAGGTGCGGATAATCACTTCCCCCACGCGGCCCATGGCCTGCGAATCTGACGAGGTGAGCGAGAACGCGCCGATATCGTGCAGCACGTCTTCAGCGGCGATGGTCTCCCGGCGAATGCGGGATTCGGCAAACGCCACGTCCTCGGCGATATCCGGGTCAAGGTGATGGCAAACCATCAGCATGTCGAGGTGCTCGTCGATGGTGTTAACCGTGTAGGGCAGCGTTGGGTTAGTGGAGGAGGGCAGAATATTCGGGTGCGCGCAGGCGGTGATGATATCCGGCGCGTGGCCGCCGCCCGCGCCTTCGGTATGGAAGGTGTGGATGGTGCGTCCGCCGATGGCCGCCAGCGTGTCTTCGACAAACCCGGACTCGTTCAGCGTGTCGCTGTGCAGCGCCACCTGAATGTCCATCTCTTCAGCCACCTCCAGCGAGCAGTCGATCGCTGCGGGCGTCGCGCCCCAGTCCTCGTGGATCTTAAGCCCGATGGCACCGGCGGCGATCTGCTCGCGCAGGGCGTCCGGGTTTGATCCGTTCCCTTTGCCCAGCAGGCCAATATTCACCGGCAGCGTATCGGCGGCCTGCAACATGCGGGCGATATACCACGGCCCCGGCGTGCAGGTGGTGGCGTTGGTGCCTGCCGCGGGGCCGGTGCCGCCGCCGATCATGGTGGTGACGCCGGAAACCAGCGCCTCTTCCGCCTGCTGCGGACAGATCCAGTGAATGTGGGTGTCGATCCCGCCGGCGGTGACGATCTTCCCTTCGGCGGCGATGACTTCCGTTGCGGCACCGATCGGGATCGTCACGCCGGGCTGAATATCCGGATTTCCGGCTTTGCCGACGGCGAAGATCCGCCCGTTCTTCACGCCGATATCGGCCTTGACGATCCCCCAGTGATCGACGATCAGCGCGTTGGTGAGCACCAGATCCACGCAGTCGTCGGCGGTCATCTGCCCTTGCCCCATGCCGTCGCGGATCACCTTCCCGCCGCCGAATTTAACTTCTTCGCCGTAGATCGTGAGATCGTCTTCCACTTCGATCCACAGCTCGCTGTCCGCCAGCCGCACTTTATCCCCGGTAGTGGGGCCAAACATATCGGCATACGCCTGGCGTGAAATGTCAGCCATGTTTCACCTCTCCCATGACCTCGCCGCGAAAGCCAAAAATGCGCTGAGCGCCCGTCACCTGAACCAGCGTCACTTCTCGCTTCTGGCCTGGCTCGAAGCGCACGGCAGTGCCCGCCGGAATGTTCAGTCGGTAACCTTTGGTGGCTTCCCGGTCAAACTTCAGCGCCGGGTTGACCTCGTAAAAGTGATAGTGCGATCCCACCTGGATCGGCCTGTCGCCGTGGTTTTCCACAATCACGCTTTGGGTGTCTCGCCCGACGTTAAGGGCAATGCTGCCGGACTGGATCCGGTATTCTCCTGGGATCATCACGCGCTCCTTACACGATCGGGTTGTGGACGGTGACGAGCTTGGATCCGTCCGGGAAGGTGGCTTCCACCTGAATATCCGGGATCATCTCCGGTACGCCCTCCATCACCTGATCGCGCGTCAGGACGTGGCGGCCCGCCTCCATCAGCGTGGCGACGGTTTCGCCGTCGCGTGCGCCTTCCATGATGAAGGCGCTGATCAGCGCGACCGATTCCGGGTAATTGAGCTTTACTCCGCGCGCAAGGCGACGTTCGGCAACCAGCGCGGCGGTGAACAGCAACAGCTTGTCTTTTTCTCTGGGGGTCAGTTCCATAGCGTTTCTCTTATGTCTGCCAGATACGCGGCGAGCAGGCGGTTTTGGGGGTTAACAGCGGGCGAAGCGACTGCCAGATATCGCGCATCATCCGCTGGCAAATCAGGTTGTCGTGGGAGAGAAAACGCACCGACAGCAGGCCGTCGGTGAGCGTTGCCCCGGCAACGTCTTCTGACGGGGTGAGCCGCTCGCGCACCGTGTCGAGATGTGCTTCCCGGGCCGGATAGAACAGCAGCGTGCCGACCCACGGATGGCCCGCGACGGGCGCGAGATCGCCTTCGCTGAGATGCTGGCGTTCAATCAGGCGCGGCTCGCCATCCACCCACACCTCAACGCGGCTTTCCAGCGTGCCGTGGCTGAAGGTTTCGTTTATCACCGGTCGGCCAAGGCAGTACAGCTCCCACGCCAGCAGCGTGCTGGTGGCGTGCAGGTGAAAGACGGAACGCAGCGCGGCGTGCGCACCGGGGAAAATAATGGTGTCCTGCGGCAGCCACTCCAGCGTGGCATCTTCATCGAGATAAAAATGCTGATTGAGAGAGGCCTGCGGACCGCTGCTGCGATAGAACTTACTGGCGCCGGGCATGGTGATAAGGGCATGGCTTTTGGCGTCGAGCCTCACAGAAATATCCAGCGTATCACCGCCCACAATCCCGCCTGGTGGGTGCAGCAGATAAAGGTGGCAGGTTTCCCCTTCGGGATAAAACGGACGCTGAACGGTGAGCGGCCCGACGTGACGCGCGGAACGGAGGAGGGTTTTCTCAGGGGTATAACAAAACTGGAGGGCCAGCGAGGCCTGCCAGCCTTTGTATGCATTATCAGTGACCTGAGTTGCTAACATGGTGCTTCCATTTCCGCACTATCGGGATACGTTTCAGTATGCCCTGGCGGAAATGAAGGCTGTCATATGAGTCGCTTATGGATAAAAAAACCGGCTCATGCGAGCCGATTTCAGACTGTTGCTAAAGTGCATTTTGTAAGTTTCGCCCGGCGGCGCTACACTTGCACGGCCTACAAGGGGATGCGCAATTTGTTGATATGGTGGTGTAATGTAGGCCGGGTAAGCGCAGCGCCACCCGGCAAGAAAGGCTAGCGATAATCCTCTGCATCCACATCATACCCCGACGGCTCCCAGCGGATCGCCAGCAGGGACGCCAGTCCGATAAACGGCGCCAGCGCAATCACCCAGAACACGGCGGTATCCAGCGAGGCGACCAGCAGCGGGAACAGGAACAGCGATAGCGTGGAACTGCTGCGCATCAGCGTCTGGTTTAAGCCGACGCCCACGCCGCGCAGGGAGGTTGGATAGCTCAGAGAGGCAAACGTCATGGTGTGCGCGCCGGGTCCAAAACCCTGACCAAACAGAAACAGCGCCAGCATCGCGACGGCGACCACGCCTTCCGTTGCTCCGTCAGGGCGGCCAATCAGCCCCAGCCCGAGCAGCGCCACAAGCTGGCAGGCGTAACCCGCCAGTGACATTCGCCACGCGCCGAAGCGCGGAACATAGCGCACCGCCAGCAGCCCACCGACAAACGCGAAAAGCAGATTAAGCGCGAGGGAGATCAGAATGGTGGTCAGCATCGACTGCACGAAGAAGCTGGAGATGATTACCGGCAGACCAAAGGCCACGGCGTTATAGGCGAACGAGGAGACAACCGACAGCAGCGTGGCGAGCGTGGTGCGCCGCAGATAGATACCACGGAACAGGTTCAGGTAGTTCGACCATTTAGCCTTATTGACCACCGGCGCGGGCTGGTCGAGCGCATCCTGCGGCACGTGGGCATTAATGTTGTACGACTGCCGTAAAATGGACGCCGCCTCTTTCAGGTTGCCCTGATTCGCCGCCCAGACCGGGGATTCGCTCATGTAGCGGCTGCGGATGGCGATAATCACCAGCGCGGGTACCGCGCCAAAGCCCAGTATCAGACGCCAGAGCCAGTCGCTGTGGCTTTCCGGCAGTACGGCGTAGAAAAAGAGAACCAGAAGGTAAGAGATGCTGATCGCCGCATACCAGGTAGGGCACCACATCGCGACGCTGGAGGCCTTATTCCCCGGGCCTTTCAGCCTGGCAAATTCACTGAGAAACGCCATCGCGACGGGAAGGTCGATCCCGACGCCAAGGCCCATCACAAAGCGCGCGCCCGCCAGCACATATTCATTCGGGGCCAGCGCGCAGGCGATAGCGGCGACAACAAAGAATACCATGTCGGCCATAAAGACGCGGTAGCGCCCGATTTTATCCGTGAGGTAACCGCCGAGCAGCGCCCCGACAATGGCGCCAAAGGTAATCGCCGAGGCCACCATGCCGGTACCGGCGGGCGTCAGGTTAAATTCGCGGGTGATGTCTTTGATACCAAAAGCCAGTGCACCCAGATCGTAGGCATCGAGGAAAATTCCCCCGAGCGCGATACCGACCACGATGCGGGCATTTGCCCGGCCCTGAGAGCCGTCGTTAACGAGACGTGAAACGTCCGAGGCGCTGCGTACCCACCTGATGTCGCCATCCGGGGTGTTTCCTGCCGTTGGAAGGGGAGTTGTGTCTGTGATTTCTGCCATTTTCTTTTTGTGTAGTGGTGTTGTGTACCTAACAGTTACCACAGGCAGAAGGTGACAAAAATCACATTTGGTTATAAGGCATAACGAACGGTTTACTGAGCGTCTTTCTTTTTACGCTTGAGCTTCGTCCAGATCTTGGTTTCCTGACGACGCCACAGGCGCTGAATGTTGTCATGATGACGCAGCAGGATCAGGCACGAGAGCATCGACACCGGGAAGGTAAACTGCGGTTTGAACCACCAGACATAGAACGGAGCGATCAGCGCGCTGACGATGGCGCCCAGCGACGAATAGCCGCTCAGCAGGATGGTCAGCAGCCAGGTGCCCGCCATCACGCCGGTGAGATCCCAGCCGATAGGCGCAATCGCACCAAACGCGGTGGCAACGCCTTTGCCGCCTTTAAAACCAAAGAAAACGGGCCAGATATGGCCGACGCAGGCGGCGATGGCAATCAGCCCCAGCCAGAATGGCGTGACGCCCAGCGCATACGCACCCCAGACGGGAAGCATTCCTTTCAGGACATCAAAAATCAAAACCGCTACGGCTGCTCCCTTGCCGCCAATTCGTAGTACATTGGTCGCCCCCGGATTCCCGGAACCACTTTCGCGTGGGTCGGGTAACCCCGCGATGCGGCAGACCAGAATGGCGCTGGAGATTGAGCCGCAAAGGTAGGCGAGGATGATCATTCCAGGCGCGATTGCACTCATAACGCTGTTCCGTTTTGAAAATGTATCTGTATTCTCAGCATCTGTGGATAATACGCATAATTCGCCGGAAGTGGTATCCGGTTTAGCCAAAAAGCAGGCAGGTCGTGATGGATATTGTATTTATAGAGCAACTTTCGGTAATCACCACAATTGGTGTTTACGACTGGGAACAGACCATCGAGCAGAAACTGGTGTTCGATATCGAAATGGGCTGGGATAACCGCAAGTCAGCAAAAAGCGACGATGTGAATGACTGTCTGAGCTACGCCGACATCAGTGAAGCGGTCATCGGCCACGTGGAAGGACAACGTTTTGCGCTGGTGGAACGCGTGGCGGAAGAGGTAGCGGAACTGCTGCTGAGCAAGTTTAACTCCCCGTGGGTGCGCATCAAGCTGAGCAAGCCGGGCGCGGTGGCGCGCGCCGCCAACGTGGGCGTCATCATCGAGCGTGGCACAAATCTGAAAGGAAAGATTTAACGTCATAATTGCTAAACCATTTTAGGTTATATCGGTCTTAACGCTGTATCTTTCACGGTTGTCCGCGTGGGACACCGTTTTTTTATATCTTTTTAGGGGTTTATAGATGAGCGATATGCACTCGCTGCTGGTGGCGGCAATACTGGGTGTGGTCGAAGGATTGACGGAATTTTTGCCGGTGTCCAGTACGGGCCATATGATTATCGTTGGCCATCTGTTGGGCTTTGAAGGCGATACCGCAAAGACGTTTGAGGTGGTGATTCAGCTGGGCTCTATCCTGGCGGTGGTCGTGATGTTCTGGCGTCGTCTGTTTGGTCTGATCGGCATCCATTTCGGGCGTTTGCCGCAGCGTGAAGGAGAGGGCAAAGGGCGCCTGACGCTGATTCATATCCTGCTCGGGATGATCCCGGCAGTGGTGCTGGGGCTGGTGTTCCACGACACCATTAAATCGCTCTTTAACCCGATTAACGTGATGTACGCGCTGGTCGTCGGCGGCTTCCTGCTGATTGCCGCAGAAGTGCTGAAGCCAAAAACCCCGCGTGCGGAAGGTCTGGACGATATGACCTATCGCCAGGCGTTTATCATTGGCTGCTTCCAGTGTCTGGCGCTGTGGCCTGGCTTCTCCCGTTCAGGAGCAACCATTTCCGGCGGGATGCTGATGGGCGTGAGCCGTTACGCCGCCTCTGAATTCTCATTCCTGCTGGCGGTGCCGATGATGATGGGCGCCACCGCGCTGGACCTCTACAAAAGCATCGGCTTCCTGACCGTGGGCGACATTCCGATGTTCGCCGTAGGCTTTATCACCGCCTTTATCGTGGCGCTGATTGCCATCAAAACCTTCCTGCAACTGATTAAGCGTATCTCGTTTATTCCGTTCGCGATCTACCGCTTTATCGTCGCGGCTGCCGTGTACGTGGTCTTCTTCTGATGACCAACCGCCCTCAGTCTTTCGGCTGAGGGCAACGTTTTTCCTTCCACGCCGCTACCGCATCAATCCGCCGTTTCGTCAGCTCTTCGCGGATCGCCGGGCCTTTAAACCCAGCCTCCACCACCTCTTTCGTTGGCACCGCTTTTGCGACTTCCCACGCTTCGCGCAGCAAACGCCCCTGCGGGTAATCGGATGCTTCAAACCCGGTGCGGCCGCGCACGTCCGCTTCGCTGGTCAGCGCAATCTGCTCCACGCGCTGCGGCTTGCGCCAGGCGTCGATATTGTCGAACAGCTTAACGATAGTGGCGGGTTTGAGGATCGGGAAAGTGTGGATCAGGTCGTGAAATTCAGCGACCAGCTTTGCCAGGTCGCGAATGTCATTCGGCACGCGCAGGCGCTGGCACAGCCCGTCAACCAGCTTCACCCCTGCCGGGCCATGTCCGTGATGACGCGGCCAGAGCGCTTTAGGCGTTAATCCTTTACCGAGATCGTGACACAGGGTAGAGAAACGCACGTCCACCTCAGGGCTGAGCATGGCAGCCATGCTCAGCGTCATCAGGGTGTGAATGCCGGTATCAATTTCCGGGTGCCATTTCGCCGGGGCGGGCACGCCAAACAGCGCGTCTATTTCCGGGAACAGCACCTTCAGCGCCCCGCAGTCGCGCAGAACCTGGAAAAAGACCTGCGGGTTGCGGGTGGTCAGGGCGTTTTCGGTCTCTTTCCAGACGCGTTCTGGCGTCAGGTGTTCCAGCTCGCCCGCCTCGGTCATGGCCGTCATCAGCGCCATCGTCTCGTCGGCGATACGGAAGCTGAGATGGGCATAACGGGCGGCAAAACGCGCCACGCGCAGCACGCGAAGCGGATCTTCAGAAAAGGCGGGGGAAATATGACGTAAAAGACGGTCGCGCAGATCGTTCTGCCCGCCGTAGGCGTCGATGATATGGCCTTTTTCGTCCTGAGCCAGGGCGTTAATGGTGAGATCGCGGCGAAGCAGATCCTGCTCCAGCGTCACATCCGGTGCGGCGTAACAGGTGAAGCCGGTATAACCGGAACCGGATTTCCGTTCGGTACGCGCCAGGGCGTACTCTTCCCGGCTTTGCGGATGGAGGAACACGGGAAAATCGCGGCCTACCTGCTGGTAGCCCGCGTCAATCATCGCTTCAGGCGTGGCGCCAACCACGACCCAGTCTTTATCTTTGACCGGCAGACCTAACAACGCATCACGTACCGCACCACCGACCAGATAACTCTTCACGCCTTACACTCCCGTTTTCTCTTTTCGCAAGATGATACGTAAGTGTGGCAGAGAAGACGAGTTAGTTCATCCAGCGGTCTTTACGTTTGCGGCTTGGGATGAGGTGAGGAAGCACCAGGCCCAGCACCAGGCCGACGCCCAGCACGCCGCCGCCATACATAAACCACTGCATGATGATGGTACGCTGTTTATCATCCAGCTGAAGATTAGCGGCGTTCACTTTCTTCTGCGCGACGATCAGCTCGTTTTTCAGCTTCTGGTTTTCGTCTTTCAGACCGGCGATCACGCTGTCGCTTTGCGCGACTTTCTGCTGCATCTCTGCGGTGCGCTGGTTCCAGGTGCCGTCAATGTTGTTCAGCTTATCGGTCAGGGTTTTCACCTGATTTTCCAGATCCGGCACGCGGGTGCGCAGGCTTGGCACCGTGCTCAGCTCTTTCAGTGGGATCCACGAGGTGCGGCCGGAGCTGTCACGAACCTGACCATAATTGGTGTCTGCGTTAGTTTGCAGCAGAGTCACTTCCTCGCCGGCATTTACCGTACCCACGAGGCGATAATTGTCTCCAGGGCCGCTGCGTACCCAGGTGTTCAGTTCATCAGAAACGTAACGTTTCTCTTCAGCGTGGACCGCCGTTGCGGCGCTAAAAGCGAGTAAAGTAAGTCCAATCAGGCGTAATTTAAGCATATCAGTCGTTATTTTCATAAAAAGTGGAACGATAGTAGTGGTATCAGTGTCGCTACGCAAAGGATTCATCATCAATCGGAATCATCTGTGTCATGATTTCCACCGCTTTAAACTTTTACGCCCGTCAAATTGCTCATTGCGTGGCAATTTGGCGCAAAATACTATGTACTGACAAACAAATGGCGAGGAAGTTCGCCTTCATCGACGCGTCTGTGACGCACGCAAAAGTACAAGGCTATGGCACAAGAGATTGAATTAAAGTTTATCGTCGAAAAAGACAGCGCTGACGCGCTCCGCCAGCATCTGAACACGCTGTCCGGCGAGCACCATGAACCCGTACAGCTGCTCAACATCTATTACGAAACGCCGGACAACTGGCTGCGCAAACACGATATGGGCCTGCGCATCCGCGGGGCGAACGGGCGTTACGAGATGACGATGAAAATCGCCGGTCGCGTGGTCGGCGGTTTGCACCAGCGTCCGGAATACAATATCGACATCAGTAAGCCAGAACTTGAGCTGGATCGTTTTCCGGCGGAAGTCTGGCCTGAAGGGACGCTGCCCGCAACGCTGTCGGCAGAGGCAAAACCGCTGTTCAGCACCGATTTCTGGCGCGAGAAATGGCTGGTGACGGAAGGCAAGAGCCGCATTGAAATCGCGTTTGATCGGGGTGAGATTAAGGCGGGTGAAGAGCAGGAGCCGATCTGCGAGCTGGAACTTGAACTGCTTGAAGGCGAGGCGAGCGATGTGCTGAAGCTGGCCCGCAAGCTGGTGAACCAGCCAGGCCTGCGTCAGGGCAGCCTGAGTAAAGCGGCGCGCGGCTATCACCTGGCCGCCGGGAATGCGCCGCGCGTGCTGCGGGAAACCCCGATTCTGCGCGTAGTGCCGAAAGCCAGCGTTGAGCAGGGCATGGAGGCGGCGCTGGAGCTGGCGCTCTCTCAGTGGCAGTACCACGAAGAACTGTGGGCGCGTAACGTGAAAAACGCCAAAAAACAGGTGCTTGCTGCCATGGGGCTGGTGCGTCATACCCTGGCGCTGTTCGGCGGTATCGTCCCGCGTAAAGCGAGCGCTCACTTACGTGATTTGCTCACCCAAACCGAAACGCTGATGCTTTCCGACGTGTCGGCGCAAACGGCAATCTACAGCCCGCAAAACGCCAGCGCGAAACTGGCGCTGACCGAGTTTCTCGTGATCCGCGGCTGGCGCACCTTCCTGGATGCGAAAGGCCAGACCAAAATCGCGGAGAACTTCAAACGCTTCGCGGATATCCATCTTTCCCGTCACGCCGCCGAGCTGAGAACCACCTTTGCGCATCCGCTGGGCGACCAGTATGGCGACCAGCTTCCCCGTCTGGCGCGTAACATCGACTGCATGTTGCTGCTGTCCGGTGCGTATGAGGGCGTGAAGGCGCAGGCCTGGCTGGAGAACTGGCAGGGGCTTCAGCATGCCATCGAGACCCGTCAGCAGATTGAGATCGAGCATTTCCGCAACGAGGCCATTTCGCAGGATCCGTACTGGCTGCACAGCGGAAAACGTTAATTCTGGCAAGGAACCCCTGATATGCCGCTTTCTTCGCAGTTACAGCAGCACTGGCAGACCGTTTGCGAACGTCTGCCAGAGTCGTTACCCGCGTCATCGTTAAGCGAGCAGGCGAAAAGCGTGCTCACGTTCAGTGATTTTGTGCAGGAGAGCATCAGCGTCAACCCGGACTGGCTGGCAGAGCTGGAAAGCGCGCCGCCGCAGGCTGACGAGTGGCGGCATTATGCTGGCTGGCTGCAAACCGCGCTGGAAGGGGTAGCGGATGAAGCCACGCTGATGCGCGTTCTGCGCCAGTTCCGCCGCCGGGTGATGGTACGCATTGCCTGGGCGCAGGCGCTGGCGTTGGTGAGCGAAGAGAGCATCTTGCAGCAGCTGAGCGAGCTGGCGCAGACGCTGATTGTTGCCGCGCGGGACTGGCTCTACGCCGCCTGCTGTAAGGAGTGGGGCACGCCGTGCAGCGAAGACGGGGTTCCGCAGCCGCTGTTGATTCTGGGGATGGGCAAGCTGGGCGGCTGCGAGCTGAACTTCTCCTCGGACATTGACCTGATTTTTGCCTGGCCGGAGAACGGCTCCACGCGCGGCGGTCGTCGCGAGCTGGATAACGCCCAGTTCTTTACCCGCCTGGGCCAGCGGCTGATTAAGGCGCTGGATCAGCCCACGCAGGACGGTTTTGTCTACCGCGTGGACATGCGCCTGCGTCCGTTTGGCGACAGCGGTCCGCTGGTACTGAGCTTTGCTGCGCTTGAGGATTATTACCAGGAGCAGGGACGCGACTGGGAGCGTTACGCGATGGTCAAAGCGCGAATCATGGGCGACGGCGAAGACGCCTACGCCAACGAGCTGCGCGCCATGCTGCGCCCGTTCGTTTTCCGCCGCTACATCGACTTCAGCGTGATCCAGTCCCTGCGCAATATGAAAGGGATGATCGCCCGCGAGGTGCGCCGGCGCGGCCTGAAGGACAACATCAAGCTCGGCGCGGGCGGTATACGTGAAATCGAATTTATCGTGCAGGTCTTCCAGCTGATTCGCGGCGGGCGTGAGCCCTCGTTGCAGTCCCGCTCGCTGCTGCCGACGCTGAGCGCAATCGATCGGCTGCATCTTCTGCCGGAAGGCGACGCGCAAACGCTGCGGGAGGCCTATCTCTTCCTGCGTCGTCTGGAAAATCTGCTGCAAAGCATTAACGACGAACAGACCCAGACGCTGCCCGGCGACGAGCTGAACCGGGCGCGTCTGGCCTGGGGCATGCGGGTGGATGACTGGGCGGCGCTGACGGCACGGCTGGAAGCCCATATGGCAGGCGTGCGCCGCATCTTTAACGATCTGATTGGTGACGACGAAAGTGAATCGCAGGACGATGCGCTCTCCGAGCACTGGCGCGAACTGTGGCAGGACGCGCTCCAGGAAGATGACACCACGCCGGTGCTGGCGCACTTAAGCGACGACGCCCGCCATCGCGTGGTGGCGTTGATTGCCGATTTCCGCCTTGAGCTGAACAAGCGCGCCATTGGCCCGCGCGGTCGGCAGGTGCTGGATCATCTGATGCCGCATCTGCTGAGCGACGTCTGCTCCCGCGAGGATGCGCCGGTGCCGCTGTCGCGCATGATGCCGCTGCTGAGCGGGATCGTCACGCGTACCACCTACCTGGAACTGCTGAGCGAGTTTCCCGGCGCGCTGAAGCACCTGATTTCCCTCTGCGCCGCCTCGCCGATGGTCGCCAACAAGCTGGCGCGTTATCCGTTGCTGCTGGACGAACTGCTCGATCCGAATACGCTCTATCAGCCGACGGCGACGGACGCCTACCGCGACGAGCTGCGCCAGTATCTGCTGCGCGTGCCGGAAGAGGACGAAGAGCAGCAGCTTGAGGCGCTGCGTCAGTTTAAGCAGGCGCAGATGCTGCGCGTGGCGGCGGCGGATATCGCCGGTACGCTGCCGGTAATGAAAGTGAGCGATCACTTAACCTGGCTGGCGGAGGCGATCATCGACGCGGTAGTCCACCAGGCGTGGGTGCAGATGGTGGCCCGCTACGGCCAGCCGACGCACCTTGCCGACCGCGAAGGCCGTGGTTTTGCGGTGGTGGGTTACGGCAAGCTGGGCGGCTGGGAGCTCGGCTACAGCTCCGATCTGGATCTGATTTTCCTGCACGACTGCCCGGTTGACGTGATGACCGACGGCGAACGTGAAATCGACGGGCGGCAGTTCTACCTGCGCCTGGCCCAGCGCATCATGCACCTGTTCAGCACCCGCACTTCGTCGGGCATTCTGTACGAGGTGGACGCGCGTCTGCGCCCGTCCGGCGCGGCAGGCATGCTGGTCACCTCGACGGACGCTTTTGCTGACTATCAGAAGAACGAAGCCTGGACGTGGGAACATCAGGCGCTGGTGCGCGCCCGCGTGGTGTACGGCGATCCGCAGCTCAAAACGCAGTTCGATGCGATCCGCAAGTCAGTCATGACGACCCCGCGTGAGGGCAGCACCCTGCAAACAGAAGTGCGCGAAATGCGTGAGAAAATGCGCGCGCATTTGGGCAACAAACATCGGGATCGCTTTGATATCAAAGCCGACGAGGGCGGAATTACCGATATTGAGTTCATCACCCAGTATCTGGTGCTGCTGCACGCGCACGACAAGCCGAAGCTGACCCGCTGGTCCGATAACGTGCGCATTCTGGAACTGCTGGCACAGAACGACATCATGGACGGGCAGGAGGCGCAGGCCTTAACCCGCGCCTACACCACGCTGCGTGATGAGCTGCACCACCTGGCGTTGCAAGAACAGCCGGGCCATGTGGCGCTGGACTGTTTCACCGATGAACGCGCGCAGGTGACCACAAGCTGGCAGAAGTGGCTGGTGGAACCGTGCGTATCAAAACAAGTGTGATATTATCGCGCGCAAATTGTGAATCTTTCTGGAGTCAGGAATGAAAGTAACACTGCCAGAGTTTGAACGTGCTGGAGTTATGGTTGTCGGTGATGTGATGCTGGATCGCTACTGGTATGGGCCGACCAGCCGTATCTCTCCGGAAGCGCCGGTGCCGGTGGTTAAGGTCGACACCATTGAAGAGCGTCCAGGCGGCGCGGCAAACGTGGCGATGAACATCGCCTCGCTGGGCGCGCATTCGCGTCTGGTGGGCCTGACCGGCATTGACGATGCGGCGCGTGCGCTGAGTCAGTCGCTGGCGGACGTGAACGTGAAGTGCGACTTCGTTTCTGTTCCGACACACCCAACCATCACCAAGCTGCGCGTGCTGTCGCGTAACCAGCAGCTGATCCGCCTCGATTTTGAAGAAGGGTTCGAAGGCGTTGATCCTGAGCCGCTGCACGAGCGCATCAGCCAGGCGCTGGGCAATATCGGCGCGCTGGTGCTGTCGGATTATGCCAAAGGTGCGCTGGCGAGCGTGCAGACCATGATCCAGCTGGCGCGTAAAGCCAGCGTACC
Organism: Enterobacter quasihormaechei; assembly: GCF_004331385.1. GTDB lineage: Bacteria > Pseudomonadota > Gammaproteobacteria > Enterobacterales > Enterobacteriaceae > Enterobacter > Enterobacter quasihormaechei. Next base: position 404,455 of record NZ_SJON01000002.1, on the reverse strand, counting down.
GGTGCTGATCGACCCGAAAGGCACCGATTTTGAGCGCTATCGCGGCGCAACCCTGCTAACGCCAAACCTTTCTGAGTTCGAAGCGGTGGCGGGCAAGTGCAAAACGGAAGAAGAGCTGGTTGAGCGCGGCATGAAAATCATCGCTGATTTCGAGCTGTCTGCGCTGCTGGTCACCCGTTCCGAACAGGGGATGACGCTGCTGCAACCGGGCAAGGCACCGCTGCATATGCCAACCCAGGCGCAGGAAGTTTACGACGTGACCGGTGCCGGTGATACGGTGATTGGCGTGCTGGCGGCGACGCTGGCGGCGGGTAACTCCCTGGAAGAGGCGTGCTACTTCGCGAACGCCGCGGCGGGCGTGGTCGTCGGTAAACTCGGGACCTCCACCGTTTCGCCAATCGAGCTGGAAAACGCGGTGCGCGGGCGTGCGGATACCGGCTTTGGCGTCATGACCGAAGACGAGCTGAAGGTGGCCGTTGCCGCCGCGCGTAAACGCGGTGAAAAAGTGGTGATGACTAACGGCGTGTTCGACATCCTGCACGCAGGTCATGTTTCGTATCTGGCGAACGCGCGCAAGCTGGGCGATCGCCTGATTGTGGCGGTCAACAGCGATGCGTCGACCAAACGTCTGAAAGGCGAAACGCGCCCGGTGAACCCGCTGGAGCAGCGCATGATCGTGCTCGGCGCGCTGGAAGCGGTGGACTGGGTGGTGTCGTTTGAAGAAGATACCCCGCAGCGCCTGATTGCCGGGATCCTGCCTGACCTGCTGGTGAAGGGCGGCGATTACAAGCCAGAGCAAATTGCGGGTAGCGAAGAGGTCTGGGCGAATGGCGGTGAAGTGATGGTGCTCAACTTTGAGGACGGGTGCTCAACCACCAACATCATCAGGAAGATCCAGAAAGACAGTCAGTAAAAAAACGGGCCAGTTGGCCCGTTTTTTTATGTCGGGTGGCGGCTGCGCCTTACCCGACCTACGCGATCATCCAGGCCCGGTAAGGCAGAGCCGCCACCGGGCACAACAGGCCGCACTTACTCCTGGTCATCCACCGGCGGAATGGCCGGAGCCGGCTTCACTTCTTCCGGCGCATTACGGTTTTCCAGATCGCTCAGACGCTGTTCCAGCAGCGCCAGCTTCTCGCGGGTGCGCAGCAGAACCTGAGTCTGCACGTCAAACTCTTCGCGGCTGACTAAATCAAGGCGAACCAACTGTGCCTGCAACGTCTGGCGGATTTTCTTCTCAACGTCATCACCAAACTCACGAATGCCTTTCGGCATGGACTCATGAACCTGACGCGCGATCTGCTCAATTTTCTTTGGGTCAATCATTGTCGTTTCCCTTGATGAAAAGGTGTTAGTGCCTATTGTAGCGCGTCATGCCGCGGGTTAAACAAAATTGTTTGAAGCTTATGCATTGCCCAGGGTAATCAATAGCGTTATAGTTATCTCGCTTATTCTCAGGGCGGGGCGAAATTCCCCACCGGCGGTAAATCAGCTTAGCGCTGAAAGCCCGCGAGCGCTTTGGGTGAATTCTCAAAGGTCAGCAGATCCGGTGTAATTCCGGGGCCGACGGTTAGAGTCCGGATGGGAGAGAGTAACGATCAAGTCGGGCGAGGCCCGCTCACGTTATTTTTTTGCCGCTTGTACGGCGCTCCTAAGACTGCCCTGATTCTGGTAACCATAAAGTTAATGAGGTTTTTTTACCATGAATCAGACGCTACTTTCCTCTTTTGGCACTTCAACTCAACGTGTTGAACATGCACTGGACGCACTGCGCGAAGGCCGCGGCGTGATGGTGCTGGACAACGAAAATCGTGAAAACGAAGGCGACATGATTTTTGCCGCCGAAAACATGACCGTTGAGCAGATGGCGCTGACCATTCGTCACGGCAGCGGCATCGTATGTCTGTGTATTACCGAAGACCGCCGCCAGCAGCTTGAGCTGCCGATGATGGTTGAAAACAACACCAGCGCCTTCGGGACCGGTTTTACCGTGACCATTGAAGCGGCGCATGGCGTAACCACTGGCGTGTCGGCGGCTGACCGCCTGACTACCGTCCGTGCAGCCATTGCCGATGGCGCGAAACCTTCCGATCTGCACCGTCCTGGCCACGTCTTCCCGCTGCGTGCGCAGCCGGGCGGCGTGCTGACCCGTGGTGGTCATACCGAAGCGACCATCGATCTGGTGACGCTGGCTGGTTTCAAGCCTGCGGGCGTCCTGTGCGAGCTGACCAACGATGACGGCACCATGGCGCGCGCGCCGGAGTGCATCACCTTTGCCCGTCTGCACAACATGCCGGTGGTGACGATTGACGATCTGGTGGAGTACCGCCAGGCGCACGAGCGTAAGGCCAGCTGAACGCGCTGACGTGAAAAAGCCGGGGAAACCCGGCTTTTTTGTTGCTAGTGGTAGTTAATTTTGAACAGTACCACGGTTTCAAACGGCCCGGACCGGATCGCTTTTCCCTCCACCGGTGACAGCTCTGCGGTGTAGTTTTGCTCATACTGCAACGTGCTGCCCGTAAAATCCGCATACTCTTTATACTGGTTAAACGTATAGGGCTCCGTCCCGTTCAGAATACGCAGCTTTAAGCCGTTGCCAATCAGCAGCGCGGTATCGTCCGCGGTGAGCGTGTCGGTAGTGTAAAACGACGAATCCATCTTAAAACCGTCGGAGCACTGGGCGTCCTGAACCTTCGTGGTCCTGACCGAAAAGGTCCGCTTGCGCGTTTGCTGGTTCACAATGTCGCGGGCGCTAAAGGTGCCGAAATCAATTTCCTGGTTTTCCGGGAAAATGCTGAAGGTTGCCCCGCAGTCCAGTACCGTAATGTTTTGCAGACCGTTGATGTGGTACTTAAGGTTCTTCGCGTCAACCATCTGGTTCACCCCGCCCTTGCCGTCAAACTGCACCACGATGTAATCGCTCAGCGAGCTGACGTAGCCGTGGGGCGGGACGGCCTTGATTTTGACGAACAGACGCAGGCGGGCGATAAACGTGCGCGAGGTGTGGATATCGTCCGGGTTACCGGAGCAGATGCGGTTTTCCCAGCCCATCTGGCGTATCTGTGAAGGGGTGTAGATCGTGATGTTGTTGTTATCCAGGCACTGATGCGTATCAACGCCGTTGGACTGGCCTGTCGCATCGTAATCCATTCCTTCATACGTGACGCCGAGCTCATAGTAAGGATCGGTTGCGGAGGGGTACGGGTTGACCCAGGCATACACATCTTCTGGCTCAAACCCGCTGGTGACGTTGTGATCGCACGTCACCGGAATTTTAATGTCGTTCGATTCCCAGATTTTTTGCCCAACCTGCGCGTTGCTGGGGATAGCAAAAGGCGAGATCGTTTTTGTCTCCTCGACGGGCCCGCCCGAGCCGCCCAGATAGCAGTTAAGCGCCAGCGCCTCTTTCAGCGGTAAAAACGCCAGCAGAAGCAGCATGAGGTTAATGAGCTTTCGCATCAGGGCTGACCTTCCGTTCGGTGAGCTTGCAGTAAGCCGTTCCCGCGCATTGCGCATCCACTTTCCTGAGCGCGCCGTAATCGTCGATATACCCGATGCTGTAATAGCTGCCGTGATAATCCCCGGTGGAGGTGGTTTCCGTGGCAAAAGGCGCAATCATCAGGCTGTCAAAGCCCGGCAGCATGGTTTTGGCGTTTTTGCTCAGCCACGCCAGCGTAATGTAGTAGGGCGTCGGGTTATGCACCGTCAGGCCTTTCGCGCTGGCGGTAATTTCCATCCGCATTTCCGTCATCTCCCCCGGTTTTTTGGCGATCGCCTTTGGACGCCAGAACAGTTTGATTCGGCTCTGCATCGCCACCTGCATCACGCTGCGCTCCTCGCTTGCGCTGCTGCTTTTAGGCGGCACTTCGCGCAGGTTGAAGTAAAACAGGGACTCCCGGTCTTTAGGCAGCTGACCGGTCGCGGCTTGTTTCACAATTCTCACCTGGGATGAGGAGCCCGCCTCAATGCGCTGAATGGGCGGAAGCGCCATAAAGTGCGCGTCTTCTTTGCGCCCTTTTTCATCTTCAATCCAGGAAAGCGCCAGGTAAGGCAGCGCCTTACTCTGGTTGTCCACTTTCAGGCTGCTGGCCTTATCGCTTTCGGGAAAGACAATGCGCGTGCGGTCCAGGTTAATGGCGGCGTGAGTCGTAAATGCTGCGCTGAAGAGCATCAGACACAGGCTTTTAAGCGGGGTTAATTTCATCATGATTTCTTACTGACAAGGCAGTATCAGCTGCATACTGTTTTCTAAGTGAGAAGGTAGCGAGAAGCGACACTGCTGACTGTCGCCCCACGTCACCCGAAACTGTTGTTCTGGCTCAACCGCGCCCAGCCAGACGTGGCCTTCATCGGCGACCATCCCAACCTGCAAATCGCTCTCCTTAAGTCGAACGATCGCCCCCAGCGGCGGCGTGCCTGACGGCGTTCGTAAAATGCCCGCGATGTCCTTACCCGCCCGCGTGGCAATCTGACGGTATCCAATGGCGCCTTCGGTCCAGGTGGAGGTGACGACGCGGTTGTCCACATCCACGCCATCCGGGAGATTGTTCATATTGACCTGCACGCTGGAGGGCGTATAGCTGGAGAATGACGGCAAAACGCCAATGCCAAAGCGGTTGGTCTCATCCCGCGACATGTTCAGCGGGATACTGCCCACGCCGTCGGTGCTTACCATCACGCGCGGCTCATTGCCGTAGCTGCGTCGATGCAGGGCGGCACCTTTCGCCGTTGAGGTGAACGATCCGTTCCAGCTTGCGCTGAGGGATGTGTATTCATCGGCCTTATAGCTGCCGGAAAGGTTCAGATCGCCAAAAGTCGAATAATGCTGATAATTTCCGCTGACCTGCGCGCCGGCGTCCGGCTTTTCACTTTCCGCACCTGCGGAAACGCCCCAGGTGTTATTGCGGTCCGAGGTGTCATACCACGACACGTTATGGCTGAGCGTGTCGCTGTTGCGCAGGTCATAGTTCAGGCGATGGTCAGGATCGAGCGGTACGCTGAGCGAGAGGTAAAACTGGGTGTCGTCGTTCTCGTCTTCATCTTCGTAATGCGTTTTACTCCAGGACACGCTCACGCCCAGGTTTTTCCAGCGGCCCACGTCAAAGTTGTAGCCCGCCGTGACGCTGCCCGTTGTGGAGGGCGCGTCGTTCCACCAGGTCTGGCGCAGCATGTTCACATACAGATTCAGCGATAGTGCCGAAATATACTGGCTTGCCGTGACGCTGAGCGTCTGTTTTTCGGTCTGGTGGTCACTGTCTTCATAGTCAAGATAACGGGCGTAGCTCAAAAACTGCGGGTCCGAGTAGCGATAGCTGGCAAGCGTGAGCTGGCTGCCGGTCGTATCGAAACGCTTACTGTAGTTAACGCGGTAGCTGTAGCCTGTCTGGCTGCTTTGGCCGGGTAGCTGGCTGGTGGACTGCGTAACGTCAAACGAGAGCGCGCCGAGGTACGCCATGTTCTGGCCTATCCCGGCGGCAACGGAGCGATAATGGTCGCCATCAGCCAGCGTGCCGCCGTACAGGGAAGTTTGTGACAGTACGCCCCAGGAAAACTCGCCGCTCATGAAGCCGTTATCTTCAACATCGTGAGAGGCGTCCTTGCGCGCCTTCCCGGCCGCGAGCTTGTAGCGTAGCTGGTCCTTGCGCGTTAAGAAGGGGACGGATTCGGCAGAAACCTGGAAAGTGCTTACGCGTCCGTCCTCTTCCGTCACCTTAACGTCCAGCGTACCCTGAACCGACTGGTTTAGATCCTGAATAACAAAGGGGCCAGGCGGCACTTTACTCTGGTAAATTACGCGGTCGGCAAGGCTAACGGTCACCGTGGCGTTGGTCTGGGCAATGCCGGTAATTTGCGGAGCATAGCCGCGCAACGACCACGGCAGCATGCGCTCGTCGCTGATCAGCGAGGCGCCGGTGTAGGTGAAGGCGTCGAAAATCGCGGACTGGAAATCCGTTTCCCCGAGCGTCAGCTTTGCGCCGAGCGAGGGCAGGGGGCGGAACATATAGACGCGAGAAAAACGGCCGTCGTGCTCCGAGCCCGCTTCGGTATGGCTTTGCGTGTACTGGAAATCACTGCGCAGCCGCCACGCCCCCATGTTCGCACCGGCAGTGCCGTAGGTGTTGGCGTTGTCATTGCTGCTGCCGCTATCGGGCTGATAATGGCTGGCGAAAAGATTGTAATCCAGCAGCACGCCCGGTACGCCGTTATCCCAGGTGGCCGGGGGCATCCAGTCGGCTGCGCGATACTGCAACCACGCCTGAGGGATCGTCACTTTCAGCGTCTGGCTGGCCTGCTCAAAGTTGAATTTGATGTCTGGCCTGGCGGTGAAGTCAACGCATCCCTCTTTTTCCGGTAACGCCTGACGAACGTTATCCTGCAACGCAAACGTATCGGCCAGCTCGGGAGGGATACAGACCTGAACCGTATCGTTTATTTCCCGCCAGCTTAGCTGCCAGCCGTTGGCCAGCGGAATATCATTAATTGAAACCGTGACGAAATAACGCCCCGGGATAACGGATATTTGATCTTTAAAAAGCGACAAATCAACGCCGCCGCGCTGATCTTTATCGATGGCATTAATGTTGAATTCGGTGGCAGAGGCGACTTTCGTCATTAATAGGGACGTAATGATGAGTAACCATTGTAATTTATATGTCATCATCCTGTTACTCGAAGAATAATATTTCGTGCCGACTGGCATAAAATGCCAGTCGGTTTATACCGTGATGCAACGTTTTTATTTGTACATCAGGACATAGTTAGCGGTAGCTTCCACCTGGCCTGCTGTCGCGGTTTTACCTGCCGCGACTTCCATAAGCGCTTTAAAATGCAGCGTCTGCGTGGTTGAACCTGGCAGCAGGTCAATCTCGTTAGCTTGTCCCAGCGTAATATTAGACTCCGCGTTATCCATCAAACGCACACCCACGTTCTGAGCACCGCTGGCATAGGTGTTGCTCATCAGGCTGGTATCCGTCGCGTCCGTTGCTGCGCTGGTGAAGGTGACATCGACTTTGGTAATTGGCGTGTCGGTCTCGTCTGCCGGATCGTCAAGCTGGCAGTTTTCCAGATTAATATCGACCGGAACAGGCGTTGATTTTTTGTTGGCATTGATAACGGCGGTGGTGACTTCACCCAGGTCAACTTCTTTATCAACGCTGTCTGGTGCAATGCTGCACGGCGCATCGATGACCACACCTTTGAATTTGATTTTGCCTGAACCCTGTTCTTCAGCAAAAGCAGAACCCGAAACAATGGCAGCCATCGCAACCGCTAACAGTACTTTTTTACCCATATACATGAAAATATCCTTTTTCAATTGAATTCATAATCTGAATATTAATTTTCAGAATACTCGCAAAGTATAACGGGATGAGGGAGGTGTTTGCGATTAATGAGACTTAAAGATATTTTTAGATGAGGTTAATATATAATTTATTACTATCGTAACCGGTTAATATTTCATGCAGCAGCGGCTTTTTAAGCGCAATTTAATTGGGAAATATTGCGCTTAAAAATATCCATAAAAATTCTTGATTTTCCAATTGTAAATACAGAGTCGCAGACATTGTAAAATGCAACGGCTGCGCCGGGGCGCATCAAAGAATTGCCCTCATTGATGAGGGCATCCGAGTCAGCCTATACCTGCCGTTTGCAGCAGAACCAGGCTGAGCCCCATCACCGACATGCCGCACAGCACGCCGTAGCTGGGATTATTGTTAGGGTCGATCTCTTTCGCCAGCGGCATCAGCTCATCGACGGAGAGCGCGACCATGATCCCGGCCACCGCCGCCATGATGGCAGCCATCACCACAGGCGAAACGAGGCTGCCGAGGATCAGCCACGCCAGTACGCCGCCGAGAATTTCAGCCAGGCCGGAAACGCCTGCCCAGAGTACGGCAGTCCGTTTTGAACCGGTGGCCGCGTAGACCGGGCCGGCAACGGCAAGTCCTTCAGGAATATTGTGTAAGGCTACCGCCAGCGCCACGCCAAACCCCATTTCCAGATTGCTGCTGGCCGTGACGTAGGTGGCAACGCCTTCCGGAAAGTTATGCAGGCTGATGCCGAGCGTCAGCAGGATGGCCGTGCGCTTGATGTTGCCCGGAAGGGGAGCCGCGCGCTTTTGCATCAGATCCTGAGGGTGCGCGTGAGGCAGCATGCGGTCGAGCGCAAAATAGCCCAGCAGGCCGACGATGAACATGCCGTAGCCCAGCACTGGCGACATTCCCTCGGTATGAAGGGCTGCGGGCAGCATCTCCATCAGCGAGATAAGCAGCATGATCCCGGCGGCGAAACCCAGCGAAAAGGCCAGAAGGCGGTTAGACGGTTTTTGTCCGAGCACGCCGAGGAGCGCGCCGATAAAGGTCGCGGCACCCGCAAGTACGGTCAAAATCAAGGGTACTGACATGCACTCTCCTTAAGCTGTATCTGACATTCAAATTTCCTGATGATGATCTTCACGGTTATCTGCGTTCATCTTCACCTGAATGCGCGTAATGTAGAACCATCAAATTGACACCTCCTGTAAGGATATCACCATGTCTTCATCTCGTATGCCAGCACTGTTTTTAGGCCATGGCAGCCCAATGAACGTTCTGGAAGATAACGTCTATACCCGCACCTGGCGTCACCTGGGTGAGACGTTGCCGCGGCCGAAGGCGATTGTGGTGGTGTCTGCGCACTGGTTTACCCGTGGTACCGGCGTAACGGCCATGGAAGCGCCGAAAACTATCCATGATTTTGGCGGCTTTCCGCAGGCCCTGTATGACACGCACTATCCTGCGCCCGGCTCCCCTGCACTGGCGCAGCGGCTGGTGGATCTGCTCGCACCGGTTCCGGTGACGCTGGATAAAGAAGCCTGGGGCTTTGATCATGGCTCCTGGGGCGTCCTGATTAAAATGTATCCCGAGGCCGATATCCCGATGGTGCAGCTGAGCGTCGACAGTACCAAACCAGCGGCCTGGCATATGGAGATGGGCCGCAAGCTGGCAACCCTGCGTGATGAAGGCATCATGCTGGTCGCGAGCGGTAACGTGGTGCATAACCTGCGTACGGCGCGCTGGCACGGGGAGAATACCCCGTATCCCTGGGCGACGTCTTTTAACAACTATGTGAAATACAACCTCGCCTGGCAGGGGCCGGTTGAGCAGCATCCGCTAGTGAACTATCTGGATCACGAAGGCGGTTCGCTCTCTAACCCCACGGCGGATCACTTCCTGCCGCTGCTGTATGTGTTAGGCACGTGGGATGGTCAGGAGGAGATTACCATCCCGGTCGACGGCATTGAGATGGGGAGTTTGAGTATGCTGTCGGTGCAGGTGGGGTAAAAACATGCCGGGTGGCGGCTTCGCCTTACCCGGCCTGCATGTCGAGCGTAGGCCCGGTAAGCGTAGCGCCACCGGGCAAGTCTTATTCAACAAAAATATGCGGATAGAACCGTGACAGATCCTGCGTAATCAGCGCGCGATCTTCGCGAATGCCAATCCCGGCAGGTTGATCGTTAATAAGCCAGCTGCCGATCAGCGTATAGCTGTCGCCAAACTTCGGCAGTTGATAAAACTCCTGGACGATCATCCCTTCTTCACCGTATGGCCCTTCAACCGCTTCCAGCGTTTTACCGTTTTCGATAATGGAGACGTTCGCGCCTTCGCGGGAGAAGATCGGCTTAACGACGTATTTCTCCATCGGCGGGAACTCATCTTCGGCAAAGTACGCAGGCAGCAGGTTCGGGTGGTTCGGGAACATCTCCCACAGCATTGGCAGCAGGGCTTTATTGGAGATAATGCTCTTCCAGGCCGGTTCCAGCCAGCGCACGCCGGCGTCTTCCAGTTTGGTCGAGAACATCTCGCGCAGCATGTATTCCCATGGATAGAGCTTGAACAGGTTGCTGATCACCTGATCCTGCATGTCCGTAAACTGACCTTTTTCACCTAAACCGATATCTTCGATATAGAGGAACTCTGTCGCCACTTCCGCTTCGGCTGCACAGTCCTGCAAATACTGAACCGTACCGCGATCTTCTTCGGTATCGCGGCAGCAGGCGAGGTGCAGCAGGTTGAAACCGTGCTGTTCACGCAGTTCGGCGAAACGCTCAATCAGCTTTTCCTGTAGGCTGTTGAACTGGTCGCTGCCTTCCGGCAGGTTTCCGGCATTCGCCTGATCTTCCAGCCAGATCCACTGGAAGAACGCGGCTTCGTACAGCGAGGTTGGCGTATCCGCGTTGTTTTCTAACAGCTTCGGCTCACCGACGCCGTCCCATGCCAGATCGAGGCGAGAGTAAAGCGAAGGCTGATTCGTTTTCCATGACTGACGGATGAAGCTCCAGGTGTGCTTTGGAATGCGGAATTTGGTCATCAGCGCATCGCTGTCGATAACTTTCTCGACCACCTTCAGGCACATCTGGTGCAGCTCAGCGGTCACCTCTTCAAGCTTTTCAACCTGAGCGAGCGTGAGCTTATAGTAAGCGTCTTCACACCAGTACGGCTCGCCGTACATGGTGTGAAAATTGAAACCGTATTCGGTGGCTTTTTCGCGCCAGTCCGGGCGCTCGACAATACTGACTCGTTCCATGATTAGCCGCCCATTGAGCGAGTCGAAGAGCCGGCCGCACTACGCTGCATGGTGGTTTGTTTCGCCACAGACTCACCGAAGCCGCCACGGGTGATGGTGCTGGTGGTTGCGGGTTTTGGTGCCATCGCGGTTTTCGGTACGGTCATCGTACGGCCCGGCGTTGCTGCGCCGTAACCCTTGCCGGTAGCATCGGTGTATTTGCCGTACGCCGGGCTGTTCGGGTTTTTGGAGCTAAACAGCGGCTGCTGCTGATAGCCCGCACCGCCGCTCATCAGACGGCCCATCATATAGCCCGCCATCAGCGGCATCCAGAAGCTGCCGCTGGACTGAGCCTGCGCCTGGTTTTCCGGTGCCATACCCGCCTGAGCCGGCGCCTGCTGGCACTGGCCTTCACCGAATTCAGCGACACAGTCTTCGCGTGAGGCATATTTCGGCGCGGTACGTTCCGCTTCTTTCAGGGCGTTGTTATAGGCCGTTGTACATTCGGCGGCTTTACCGGTGGCAGCCGAACAGTCGTCGGCGTTTTGGTACATCGAGACCGTTTCGTCGCTCTGCTCACAGCCTGCCAGCATAAAGACGGCAGTGACCGCCAGCGCGACAGGTGTCAGGTGGCGTGCGTTCCAGCTTTTGCGGAACGACGCGTGATTCATCGTTTTTGTCCGTTTCATATTTGTCTTCCGGGACCCAGTGGTAATAACGCTCAGGATAGAGGATGAGTGGTTGAAAATGAAGCGAAGAGGGGCGAAATGCAGGGGATCTTTACGTTGGCTTACGTTCGGGGGGATTTTGCGCCGGGTGGCGCTGCGCTTACCCGGCCTACGATTCAGTAGGCCCGATAAGCGAAGCGCCATCGGGCAATGCTTAGTTACGGAACGGGTTAGAACCGCTGCTTGCAGGTGCCGTGCTACGCGCGGCCGCTGGCTGCGCTGCTGGCATGCTGCCGTTAGCGTTGAAGTTATCAACCGCGGCATCCTGCTCTGGATTTTCCGGCGCGACGCTGTCAGGCGACGTGGAAACCGGTTTACCCAGCGTGCTGTTCAGCATTTGCAGATCCTGCTCGTTCAGCGTACCCAGAGCCTGCTTGATGTTCAGCTGGTTAATCAGGTACTGGTAACGTGCGCTGGAGAGCTGCTGCTTAGCGTTATACAGCGTGGTCGTTGCGTCTAACACGTCAACAATGGTACGCGTACCGACGGAGTAGCCCGCTTCCATCGCGTCCAGAGAGCTTTGCGCAGAGACAACGGCCTGTTTGTAGGCGTTGATGCTGCTGATAGACGCGTTCACGTTGTTAAAGGAAGAACGCACGGTTTGCACCACGTTGCGGTGCGCGCTTTCCAGCTGCTCGCTTGCGCCAACAAAGTTGTACTGCGCCTGTTTAACCTGGGAGTTAACCATCCCGCCCTGATACAGCGGCAGGGAGAAGCTCAGGCCCACTTTGTTCTGACCAATGTTGTTGTCATCATAGGCCTGAGACGTCGTTTTAGAGCCGCTGTAGCTGGTATCCGATACGCCGGTTGAGGCGCTCAGGCTCAGGGTTGGCAGGTGGCCGTCCTGTGCAAGGCGGATCTGCTCGCGTGCCAGATCCTGGCTAAGGCGTGCCTGCAACAGGGTCAGGTTGCGGTTTTCCGCTTCTTTCAGCAGGGCGTTTACCGCCTGCGGTTTGTCCGTCTTGAAGCTGTCCACGTTCAGAGAGGCCAGCTCAGGATAGTAGTTACCGGTGACCTGGCGCAGAGCTTCCAGCGCGTTGTCGAGGTTGTTACGTGCGGTCACTTCGTTAGCCAGTACGGTATCGTACTGTGAACGGGCGTTCTGCACGTCAGTGATCGCAACCAGACCCACGTTGAAACGCTGGGTAGTCTGATCTAACTGACGGTAAATCGCCTGTTTCTGCGCTTCGGTGTAGGAGAGGGCGTCAATCGCGCTCAGTACCTGGAAATACGCGGTCGCGGTATTCAGGATCAGCGTTTGCTGATCGGTCTGATAGGTGACATCCTGAATGCCCGCACTCTTTTCCTGCAAACTCAGTTCACGCCATTTGGACATATCGAACAGAGTCTGTGTAAGCTGTAAAGAGGCGCTGGTGGCATTCGAGTCGATGCCGTTGTTATCGCGAAAACCGTTAGTGTAGGTATAATCTGCACCTAAGCCTAACTGCGGCAGCAGTGGGCTACGTGCTTCGTTAATCTTTTCAAACGCAGCATCACGATCGGCCGCTGATTTACGTAAATCAGGGTTGCCCAGACGTGCCTGCTGGTAGACCTGTAACAGGTTCTCTGCCTGGCTCATTGCACTGAAGCCCGTCAGGCTCAGGCCGATAAGGATGGGGAGCAATTTCTTCATTTGCATTCCTTGTTGTGAAGCAGTATTAGCGCTGATCTAATTAAAAATAATTGCCGATTCTAACAGAATCATCCACACCAAAAGGTTGGCGTAACGTGCCATCTGGCGGTAATTTGCTCCAATCTACCATATAGCCATACAAACGGCAGCCAAACAGCCTTGAAATTCACAATTTCATCACCATTGCTACCAGGACTTGACCGATGCAAAAACCAGAAAACGTGCCTGTCACCTTCGCCAAAAACGATGTAGAAATTATTGCACGAGAAACGCTTTATAGCGGTTTTTTTTCAATGGAACTTTACCGTTTCAGGCATCGTCTGTTTAACGGTGAAATGAGCGGTGAGATCAAACGCGAAATTTTTGAGCGCGGGCATGCGGCTGTGTTGCTACCCTTTGACCCAGTGCGTGATGAAGTTGTGCTGGTCGAGCAGGTTCGCATTGCGGCTTATGATACCAGCGAAACCCCGTGGCTGCTGGAAATGGTGGCCGGGATGATTGAAGAAGGTGAGTCGGTCGAGGACGTCGCTCGCCGCGAGGCGCTGGAAGAAGCGGGCCTGGTGGTGGGGCGGACGAAACCGGTGTTGAGCTACCTGGCAAGCCCGGGCGGCACAACAGAACGTTCATCTATTATGGTGGGCGAAGTGGACGCCACGACGGCGGAAGGGATCCACGGTCTGGCAGATGAAAACGAAGATATTCGGGTTCATGTGGTGAGTCGGGAGCAGGCTTACCAATGGGTAGAAGAGGGGAAAATCGACAACGCAGCGTCTGTCATTGCCCTGCAATGGCTGCAACTGCACTATCAGAGTTTACGAAACGAGTGGAAAAAATGAAGCGCTATACGCCTGACTTCCCAGAAATGATGCGCCTGTGCGAAACCAATTTTGCACAGCTGCGCCGCCTGCTGCCGCGAAACGACGCACCCGGCGAAACGGTGAGCTATCAGGTGAGCAACGCCCAGTATCGGTTAACGATAACAGAATCAACGCGCTACACTACGCTGGTGGAAATTGAGCAAACGGCGCCGAAAATCAGCTACTGGAGCCTGCCGTCGATGACGGTACGTCTTTATCACGATGCGATGGTCGCTGAAGTGTGTTCAAGCCAGCAGATCTTTCGCTTCAAAGCGCGGTATGATTACCCGAATAAAAAGTTGCATCAACGCGACGAAAAGCATCAAATTAACCAGTTTTTAGCCGACTGGCTAAGATATTGTTTAGCACATGGAGCAATGGCGATTCCGGTTTGTTAGCGTCATAAACCTACCTAAGGACACCATTTGGAAAGCCTGTTGAACCTGACTGTTGCTGGTGGGGCGCCAGTCAGGATATTACAAATCACCGACACCCACCTTTTTGCCGAAAAGCATGAGACGCTGCTGGGCGTGAACACCTGGGAGAGTTATCAGGCGGTGCTTAGCGCAATTCATGCTGAAAACCGGCCATGCGATCTGATCGTCGCGACGGGCGATCTGGCGCAGGATCAATCTTCCGCAGCCTATCAGCATTTCGCTGAAGGGATTGCGAGCTTTAGCGTGCCTTGCGTCTGGCTACCCGGCAACCACGATTTTCAGCCCGCCATGTACAGTTCGCTTCAGGACGCGGGGATTTCACCGGCAAAATGTGTCTTTGTGGGGGACCAGTGGCAAATTCTGCTCCTCGACAGCCAGGTGTTTGGCGTTCCGCACGGTGAGTTGAGCGACTATCAGCTTGACTGGCTGGAGACAAAACTGGCCGCCGAGCCGGATCGCAATACGCTGCTGCTACTGCATCATCATCCGCTGCCGGCAGGCTGTAGCTGGCTCGATCAGCACAGCTTGCGCAATTCAGCGGCGCTGGACAGCGTGCTGGCGAAATTCCCGCGCGTGAAGCATTTGCTGTGCGGGCACATTCACCAGGAGCAGGATCTCGACTGGAACGGTCGCCGCCTGCTCGCGACGCCATCCACCTGCGTGCAGTTTAAGCCGCATTGCGCCAACTTCACGCTGGATACCATCGCGCCGGGCTGGCGCTGGCTGGAACTGCATGCCGACGGCACGCTGACCACCGAAGTTTGCCGTCTGGCCGGGGCTGAATTCCGCCCGGATACCGCTTCAGAAGGCTACTGATGTCAACGCTCCTTTACCTCCATGGGTTTAACAGTTCACCGCGTTCCGCAAAGGCGACGCAGTTTCGCCAGTGGCTGAGCGAACATCATCCGCATGTGGAGATGATTATTCCACAGCTGCCCCCCTATCCGGCGGATGCGGCAGAGATGCTGGAATCGATTGTGCTTGAACACGGCGGCGAATCGTTTGGCGTTGTCGGGTCGTCGCTCGGCGGCTACTACGCCACCTGGCTGTCGCAGTGCTTTATGTTGCCCGCTGTCGTCGTCAACCCGGCGGTCCGGCCATTTGAACTGTTAAGGGACTTTCTCGGTGAAAACGAGAACCCCTACACCGGCCAACAATATGTGCTAGAGTCACGCCATATTTACGATCTCAAAGTTATGCAGGTCGACCCGCTTGAAGCGCCCGATCTTATCTGGCTGCTGCAACAGACGGGAGATGAAGTGCTGGATTACCGCCAGGCAGTGGCGTATTACGCATCCTGCCGCCAGACTGTAGAGGAGGGCGGAAACCATGCTTTCACGGGCTTTGAAGATCATTTCACCCAGATTGTCGATTTTCTTGGACTGCACAGCCACTGACAATCAATGCGAATTGCTAGTTTAAATCATGACGCAAACCTATAACGCTGATGCCATTGAGGTACTCACCGGGCTTGAGCCGGTTCGCCGCCGCCCGGGGATGTACACCGATACGACGCGCCCAAACCACCTGGGCCAGGAAGTAATTGATAACAGTGTGGACGAAGCGCTGGCAGGCCATGCCAAACGCGTGGACGTTATCCTGCACGCCGATCAGTCGCTGGAAGTCATCGACGACGGCCGCGGCATGCCGGTGGATATTCACCCGGAAGAGGGCGTCCCTGCCGTTGAGCTGATCCTCTGTCGTCTGCACGCGGGCGGTAAGTTCTCCAACAAAAACTACCAGTTCTCCGGCGGTTTGCACGGCGTGGGGATCTCCGTGGTTAACGCCCTGTCGAAGCGCGTGGAAGTGAACGTCCGTCGCGACGGTCAGGTCTATAACATCGCGTTTGAAAACGGCGAAAAGGTGCAGGATTTGCAGGTTGTCGGGACGTGCGGTAAACGCAACACCGGCACCAGCGTCCACTTCTGGCCTGACGAAAGCTTCTTCGACAGCCCACGTTTTTCCGTTTCTCGCCTGTCGCACCTGCTCAAAGCCAAAGCGGTGCTGTGTCCCGGCGTGGAAATTACCTTTAAGGATCACGTTAACAACACCGAGCAGAGCTGGCGCTACGAAAAGGGTCTCAACGACTACCTGAGCGAAGCGGTTAACGGCCTGCCGACCCTGCCGGAAAAACCGTTCGTCGGTAATTTCGAAGGCGACACCGAGGCGGTGGACTGGGCGCTGCTGTGGCTGCCGGAAGGCGGCGAGCTGCTGACCGAAAGCTACGTCAACCTGATCCCAACCATGCTCGGCGGTACGCACGTCAACGGCCTGCGTCAGGGCCTGCTGGACGCGATGCGCGAGTTCTGCGAATACCGCAACATTCTGCCGCGCGGCGTGAAGCTTTCCGCAGAAGATATCTGGGACCGCTGCGCCTACGTGCTTTCCGTGAAGATGCAGGATCCGCAGTTTGCCGGTCAGACTAAAGAGCGTCTGTCATCGCGCCAGTGCGCGGCGTTCGTTTCCGGCGTGGTGAAAGATGCGTTTACCCTGTGGCTGAACCAGAACGTTCAGGCCGCAGAGATGCTGGCTGAAATGGCCATCTCCAGCGCCCAGCGTCGTCTGCGCGCGGCGAAGAAAGTGGTGCGTAAAAAGCTGACCAGCGGCCCCGCGCTGCCGGGCAAGCTGGCGGACTGTACCGCGCAGGATCTCAACCGCACCGAGCTGTTCCTCGTGGAAGGGGACTCGGCGGGCGGATCGGCCAAGCAGGCGCGCGATCGTGAATATCAGGCGATCATGCCGCTCAAGGGTAAGATCCTGAACACCTGGGAAGTCTCGTCCGATGAAGTGCTGGCCTCGCAGGAAGTGCACGACATCTCCGTGGCGATCGGCATCGATCCGGACAGCGACGATCTGAGCCAGCTGCGCTACGGCAAGATCTGCATTCTCGCGGATGCGGACTCCGATGGGCTGCACATCGCCACGCTGCTCTGTGCGCTGTTCGTGAAGCACTTCCGCACGCTGGTGAAAAACGGTCACGTCCACGTGGCGCTACCGCCGCTGTACCGTATCGACCTCGGCAAAGAAGTTTACTATGCGCTGACGGAAGAAGAGAAAGCGGGCGTGCTGGAGCAGCTCAAACGCAAGAAGGGCAAACCGAACGTGCAGCGCTTTAAGGGGCTGGGCGAGATGAACCCGATGCAGCTGCGTGAAACCACGCTGGATCCGAACACCCGCCGTCTGGTGCAGCTGACCATCAGCGATGAAGACGAACAGCAAACCAACGCCGTGATGGACATGCTGCTGGCCAAGAAACGTTCTGAAGACCGACGTAACTGGCTACAGGAGAAAGGCGATATGGCGGATATTGAAGCCTGATGCACTGGCCCTCAGCCTCCCAGGTGGCTGAGGGATCGCCGGGCACCGGGGCATTGCGCCATAATCCCGTCAGCGAAACGCTGTTTTTTCCGGTTTCAAAAAACGCAGATTAACAATTGCGCCGTCAGTGGGGACGGTCTCCAGCTCATTCACATCCATATCGGTCCCTTCTGGCAGGCTGAGGCTGTCAACCGTGATGCGGTTTACTCGCCAGGGGGTGAGGTAACTCACCAGCAGATCGCCCTCTGCGTTGGTGGTCGAACCGAACTGGTTATAAAATCCAATCTTCGCCGAACCTGGCACCTGAACCAGTGCCGCAGTGCTTCCCAGCGTCTGGCCCAGGACAACCCCCTCCTGATATAACAGCACGCTGCCGCTGACGTCACCATGATAATCACGTTGCGTGCCGCTGCGGGTCATACTGACGTTCAGCTCCCCGCTGTTGTACTGATAGCCGATACTGCTTTTCAGGGCATCGTTCCCGTGTTCGCTATGCTCCGCCGTCACGTCATAACGCAGGCTATAATCATCCAGTAGCGAGCCATTGACGTTGATTCCATGGGTATTCTTGTTTCGGCTGGCGAGGTCAGAAACCAGTCCCACATTGGTAAAATGGCTTCCAATGCTGAAGGGGATGCTGATGTTAAACCCCAGCGTTGATTCAGGGGCAGAGTCGCCGTAGCGGTCATAGCCGCCATAAAGCGAAAAATCGACGTCCTCCCAGCTGGCGTCAAGGCTCAGGGTGAGGCTGTTACTGCCCGCCTCGCGAGCGCGTGATTTCAGCCAGCGCCACGAGAGGCTCAGACTCGAGTTTTCATCGAAGTTTTGCGTCAGCTCAATCTGGCCCTCAAGGGCGCGCTGAGTGGTGTCATCATCGAAACCCCAGGCCAGCACCGAGGCGCGGTTTAACCGCTCCTCAAGCGAACGATACTGGCTACCGCGCGGGTACCACTGAAGCTGGGCGTTAAGGCTGGTTTCGGTTTGAAAAAATGTTTTGGCATAACGCATTCGCCCGACGCTGCCGCTCAGCGCTTTGCCCTGCTGACGGTAACGGGCGTTACGTATATCCACAGACAACGCTCCCCATTTGCCCATATTGCCGCCCAAACCCACAACATGACTGAAGTAATTCTCGCCCTGCTGTATGCCACCAAAAACGGTAGCGCGCGGGGCGACGCCCCAGGAGAGCGTGCTCTGCCAGAAACGATCTTTATCCAGCTCCACGCCGTGAAAGGGTTTATAACGCCCGGCGACCAGCTCGTAACTGAACATTTTATACTGCACCAGATTGGGCATGATCGAGTACGGAATGGACCGGGTACGCTCGCTCCCGTCGCTCTCCTGAATTGTCAGTTCAAGGTTGCCCTGTAAATCTGGTGGATAAAAATCACGGATAACAAAGGGTCCCGGTGGGACGTGAATGCGATAGACGCGCTCGCCGTTCTGGCGAAGCGTGACTTCTGCTTCGCTGCGCGCATAGCCGTTAATCAGCGGCGAATAGGGCCGCCAGCTATCCGGGAACATCGCCTCATCGCTGGCCAGGGAAATCCCCCGATAGGACATACTGTCGAACAGGTTAGATGAGGTGTAACCGTCGCCAAGGTTAAGCCGGGAGCGCATAGAGGTGATACTGCGCCAGACAGAGGCTGAATTGCTGTAAGAGCCGTGCTGGCGGTCCGCCTCTCGCCAGAATGTATTCTGGTAGCGCATGCGCCATGGTCCGACGTTGAGGCCGTTTTCCAGCACGAGCGTTGCATCGGTGCCCGGCGTATCCCAACGGTACTGTGCACGTTGGTTATTGACGTCCAGCCGATAGTTAACAAACAGGGCATTAATTCCATCATCCCAGCGGCTGGTGCTGACCCCGTTTTGCTGCGGATTAAACGCCTCCTGGGGAAATAAAAGCGTGAGCAGGCTGGCATCCGGACGATACCAGGACTGGAGGTCGAAGGCGTTCGCCGAGTCGGCGCTCAGACATGCCCTGGTGTCCCAGTGAAGCCTGTCAAGCACGGAGGATTTTACGCCCCACTCTTCAAGGAGAGGACGCGTCAGGCAGGGTTTACCGGAGTGAAAATCAAGAAAGATTGAGCCTTTATAGTCGTTATTAAGAATAACCCATGTCTTTTCATTTGCAGACGCAGCGTTTGCTGTCAGTAACAGCACCATCACTCGAATTGCATGGGGAATCTGCATCTGCGTTAACATCGTGGGCAGCTTTTGCTGCCCACGATTAAGCTCGTTATGGCTTATTTATTGAGGGCAGCCAGCTCAGCACGAGCCTGATTCAGCTCCTGCTGAATTTCACGCAGATCGGCCTGTTTTTCTGCCAGTTTTCTCTGGTACTTGGCGATCTTCTTAGCATCACCCTTCGCTTTAGCTTCTGCCAGATCGGCCTGAACTTCAGCAACGTCGCCACGTTTTTCAGCCAGTTTTTTCTCCAGCTTACGCACGTCTTTCTGGGCATCAGCGAGAACGCTTGCGTTAGTACAGTGGGCTTTGACTTCTGCCAGGGCTTTTTTCAGGCCATTCACTTTGTAGATATTGCCGTACTGCTGGGCAATTTTGATCTCTTTTTCCAGCGCAGCGCTTTTAGCAGCACAGCTTTCAGCGGCGTGTGCTGATGCTGTTGCGAACATACCAACAGCTGCAACGACAGACAGAACGGAAACTAATTTCTTCATAGTCTTTCTCCTTTGTTGATGTATTGCCTGAACGGATGCTCCGGCAATCTCCTGTGAACAAAAGAGTACTGCAACGCGGATAGCCAAAACGATGCAGACGCGTCCTCAACGCATGTAGGACGTGGATTAAGGTTGTCGTCCTGAATCGTACCAACGCTGTAATGCGGCGCGTAGCTGCTCAAGTTCAGCTAACAGCTGGTGGATGCCGTCGCGGTCCGGGTTGGCTTCCTGGGCTTCACAGCGGGCTATCAACGCGGGCACGCCCAGTAACGCCAGCCCGCCGCGCAGTTTGTGCAGCGTCTCACGCAGAGCGGTATCCGGCGTCACGAGCCAGGCGCGCAGGTGGGCAAGGGATTCATCAATGACCGAAATCTGGAGCGAAAGGAACAGGGGCAGGTTATCCCCTTCCAGCAATTCGGGCGGCAGGTTGCACGCTATTGACCCTTGCGGGCTTTCGGCAATCGGGGCTGAACCCTTCAGGGGGGCCAGCAGTTCCGCAAGCATAGTGAGGGTGATCGGCTTAAACAGACAGTGGCGCATACCGGCTTCTCTTGCTCTCTCCCGGACAACTTCCCGTGCGTCAGCGGTCGCGCCAAAGACCACAATGTCGGGGTAGTTCGTATGAATTATCTGAGCCAGCTCAAACCCACTCATGCCGGGCATATTGCAATCGGTGATCACCGCATCCGGTTGCGCATGCTGTAGTGCTTCCAGCGCAGAGGCTGAGCTGTCGGCGTCGATCGCGCGATGACCGAGCCAGCTCAACTGCTGGCTGAGTACCATCCTGCCGACGGGATTATCATCGACAATCAAAACGCGCAGGGAGGGGCGAGAAAGCGGGGGCGCAGGCTGTATATCAGGAACATCCTGGCGTTCTGCCATTATTGGCAGCTTAAGGGAGACTGTGACCGTCGTTCCCTGTCCAGGCTCGCTGTGGATCGCTAAACTGCCGCCCATCATCATTGTTAACGTGCGGCAGATATAAAGACCCAGCCCGCTCCCCTGTGCAACGTTAGGGGTGTTTCCCTGAGTGAAGGGCTGGAACAACCGCTGTTGGGTGGCCTCGTCGATACCTACCCCGGTATCGATGACCGTGATACGCAACAGCAGATAGCCCTCGTCACGTCCGTCGAGCTGCACGCTCAGCGTTATCTGTCCGCGTTCGGTGAATTTGATCGCGTTTCCGACGATGTTAACCAGAATCTGCCTGAAACGGCTGCGATCGACCAATACGTCCTCCCGCAGTTCGGCATCACGTTCCAGTACGAAGGCCAGCCCTTTTTGCGCCGCCATGCCTTCGAACAACATGGCGGGCTCCTCAATCAGCTTGCGCAGCGAGGAACGCTCGGGGCGAAGCACCAGGCGGCCAGATTCGATACGCGACACATCGAGTATGTTGCCGATCAAATCCAGCAGGGCCTGGGCGGCATCCCACGCCACCTGCACGGACTGGCGGTTTTGCTGGGTATCGCCAGGGCGTTTCATCACGAGCTCCAGCATCCCCATGATGGCGCCGATCGGTGTGCGTATCTCGTGGCTCATGGTTGTCAGAAACACGCTCTTCGCACGGCTGGCGCGGTGCGCAAGTTTCCTGGATTGTCGCTGGGCCGAAATGATTTTCAGCATGCGCTGCTGATAGTGCAGATGGCGACGATAACCCCACGCGGCGGCAAGGCAGAGAAGGAACGCGATTGCCAGTCCGACGCTCACTACCGTGCTCAGCGCGACCTGTTTTGGTCCTGTCGACGTGAAGCTGTTACCCGCATTTCCGCCACGGGTCAGGGCATGGAGATCCTCCGGCGGAATATTAATGAGCGCTTTATTAAGAATGGTGATCAAAGGCCAGGACTGGCGGGACGCCCCGAACGAGAATCGCATTGGGTCGATGTCGATGCTTCCCAGAATACGGAGCGCGGCATACTCTTTATTCGCCAGGAGCGTATTGGCGACGATCAGCGGCATGGCCATCATTTTGTCGTTACTGTGAACAATGCGGTTAAGCCCCTGTCGCCAGGTGTCGACCTTTTCCGTTTGGCCCCCGCTCTGCTTACGTAACCACTCTTCGGGCGACTGCCCGTCCAGGCTGAGTACGCCGGGACTCACCGCGCCAGGAACCGAGTGCGCTTGTCCGACCATCACCCAGGAGTTATAGAGCCAGGTGCGGGTGGTCAGTAAATCGGTACGCCAGATATCCCCCTGCGTCACGCCTGCAACCAAATCCGATTTTCCCGCTTTTACCGACGCCAGGGCCGCCCTTTGGGTAGGAAAACGCTGGATAACAAAGGTAAACCCGGTGCGAAGCTGTAATGCGGTCAGGACATCGGCAATGATGCCACGCATCTTGCCGCCTTTATCAAAAAAGGCAATCGGTGGGTTATCCTCGGCCACTGCCACCCGTATACATTTGTGCTCATCAATCCATTTATTCTCCAGCGACGTAAAGACCGGTTTCTGCTCGCTGAGTGAAAGCGGGATGCCGCCATTCCACCGACGGTGTATCTCTACGCTCGCACTTTCCGGTAACGCGGCCAGAAAGTTATTCAGCACCGTGATCCAGATGCGCATCTTTGGCATTGCCGCAAAGGAAAATCCTGACACGGGGAAGGGGGTGTCGAGAGGGCGAATAAGCAAGTTGCTGATGTTGGACTGGTTCACCAGATAGCGAGCGGTGACGCCATCGCAAAAGAAAAGGTCGATTTTTCGAAACGCGAGTGCTTCCAGCGCGTGGCGTGGTGAATAGAAGGGGACGATCTCCGCGTTCGGGTAGCGCTCCAGGACGCGTTGAGGATCGTAGCCCGGCGCGATGGCAATCTTTCTGACCGCATCATCCTGTGTGGCTTCGTTATTGACCACTTCAACGGCAGAATTTGGGCTGTAAGGGTGGCTCAGTATCAGCCCCTGATGATGCTGGTTATCGCTGGCCTGCGCGATGAAATCGGCTTCCCCTGCGCGTAACGCTTCCAGTGCAGCCTGATAGTTTGGGTAGCGAATCACCTCTATTTCGACGCCCAGGTTATCCGCCGCCAGACCGAGGAAATCGGCATTGATGCCACCGTAATCATTCAGGCCGGTGGTAATGTCATAGGGCGGCGACATCGGCAGCCAGACGGCCAGGCGGATCTTGCGGTGTTCACGCAGCCAGCGCCATTCGCTTGCGCTCAGCCCCGGGTCGGCAATCGTCTCCATGCTGCGGGAGAGAAGCTTAAGAGGTTCTTGCGCCGTCGCACCTTGAGCCATAAACGCGACGAGCAACAGCAGCAGTCCGCTAAGTATTCTCATTATCAGACTCTCTGAAGATCAGCGAAATGAGCTGATTGAGATCGTCGCAGCCACATTTTTGCAGCATCCGGGTTTTATAGGTGCTAATGGTTTTATTACTGAGCATCAGGAGATCGGCAATCTCTTTGTTACTCTTGCCCTGTTTCAGGTAATTGAGAACGGCCATTTCACGATCCGAGAAGCGGCTTGAGAGTGATTCAGGCGCATCGCTTTTTTCATTGACGCTGGCGGCTTTGAACAGCGTTCCTTCGGGAAAACATTGATAACCCGTCATAATAAGCCGGCACAGTGGCTCAACGTTTTCCAGCGGCATATTTTTATTGATAAAGCCCTGCGCCCCGGCCTGGAGCGTTCTCAGCGCATATAACCCTGCTGACTGGCTGGTAAAGATCAGGATTTTAAGTTCCGGGAAGTGTTGTTTAATTCGGGGCAACAGGTCGAGGCCATCGGCGTGCTTAAGTTCGAGATCCAGAATTAATAGGTCCGGACGCTGCTGATGCAGCTGGGACAGCAGTTTTTCACCTGTAGAGGTACTGACGACCATATCTCCGTGCTTCTCCAGCAGTACCTTTAAAGCAAAGCAAATTGCTGGATGATCGTCTGCAAGCAAAATCGAAATCATACTACCGCTTGTCCTTTTGGTGGCTTCACTGACTCCTTCTACCTGAGGGGCAATATAGTAATCAACAGCGCATAAGAACGATATAGTAAAAGGCTGGATTTAAGAATTTGGAGCCAGGATTAAGGAAGCTTTTACTATTTCAGCGCGGCTTATTCCGAATAAAGAATTAAATGAAATGCGGAGGTTGTTCGCTATTGGGGCAATTAAGATTTTTCCTGTTAAAAGTCCAGGCCCGGTAGAGGGTATCGCCACCGGGCCGATCTTATTAAAACGCCATCTTCACCGTAAACTGCACTTCACGCGGGTCGCCAATCTGGTTGCCCAGGTTGTTGGTCGCAATCGACGACGTGTAGTAGGTCTTATCAAACAGGTTCTTCACGTTCACCTGTAGCGTCACCGGATATTGCAGCTTTATTTTGTACGCCGCAAATGCATCCGCCACGAAATAGCCCGGCAGATAATAATCCGCACCGTTGGTTGCTGAACGACGGCTCACGCCGTGCCCGCCGCCGCCAATTGTCAGCGTATTCCCGGCAAACGCATTGTGAATATCGTACGTCAGGAACAGGGAGCCGGTATGGCGAGGCACGTTCGGCAGCGGTTTGCCCGCGTAGTCCGGATCTTCCAGCACTTTCGCGTCGGTATAGCCATAGCTCGCGATAATGTTGGTGTTCTCCGTAAGCGATCCGGCGAGATCCACCTCCACGCCCTGCGAGCGCACGCGGCCTGCGGTTTTAGCCACGGTTTCGTCACCCACGCTCTCGGTATACAGCACGTTACGCTTGTGAATATCAAACAGAGCAATATTAGCCGTAATTCCGTCAAACAGGTCGAACTTAGCGCCGATTTCATAGGCATTTGACGTCTCTGGCGGCAGGTTGCCGATGTAGCTCGCAATTGATGATTGCGGCATGAACGTCTGGGAATAGTTGGCAAATAAAGAGACCGCAGGCGTGAGCTTGTAAACCAGGCCCAGCTTCGGCGTCCACTGGTCGTCGCGGCTGTCGGTGTTCACGTTAAACGGACGGCCTTTGCCCGCGTACTGGGTGTAATACTGGTAGCGCAGACCGGCAACGGCAATCCATTTATCGGTCAGGTACAGCGCGTCCTGCGCATAGGCGGAGTAGCTCTCCTGCCTGATGGTCTGGTCGCTGTCGGAGGCTGAAACGGTGGTGCACTTGCCAATATCGCCATACGTCGGGTTGTAAATATTGAAACCTTTAACGTTCTTGCAGCGGATCATATCCGTGCGCAGCAGGTCGTAATTCTCATACGAGATGCCGGTCAGGATCTCATTGTAGAAGCCTGCGATATCCACGTTCCCCTGAAGATCCGCGCGGGTGGTGTGCATCCGCTGGGTCGATCCCTGCGTGGCATCCACGCGGCGAGTCAGGTTGCCGGTTTTTGAATCGTAGGCCATCACGCGCGCCTGGTTATCGCTGTATTTGTCCTGACTAAAGCTGTAGTCGAACTTCGCGGTCCACTGGCCGTTGAGGCGATATTCCGCGTTGAGCTGAGCGAGATCGGACTGCCCGTCAGTAACGTTAAACGGCTCGTCAAACCGGGTTTTGCGATCCACGTTTACCGGCTGCTTAGTGTTGAGCTCGAAAATTGTCCCGCGATCGAACGGCGTCTTATAGTCGCGATGCGAATAGAGCACCGTCACGGTGGCATCATCGCCGAACCAGGCCAGCGACGGGGCGATAAAAGTGCTGCGCTCGGTGCCAAAATTGCGCCAGTAATCTTCATCCTGATATTCACCCGTCAGGCGATACGCCAGGCGCGTGCCTTCAACCGGGCCAGTGACATCGAACTGCCCGGTACCACCGCCAAAGCTCGAGGAGGTGGCTGATAGCGAGCCGCCAAAGTGGGTTTCCGGGCGTTTGGTCACCACGTTAATCAGCCCGCCGGGGTCGAGGATCCCGTACAGCGTTGAGGCCGGACCTTTCAGCACTTCCACGCGCTCGGTTGACGCGTTAAAGCTGCGTGGCAGCACGGTACGCAGGCCGTTGGTCATGATCGACCCGTCGCGGTTGGCGCCAAAACCGCGGCGCACAAAGGCATCCTGCGTGCCGCCCAGGGTGTTGGTCTGCACCACGTTGCTGACGTTATACAGCGCCTCGTCGAGCGTCGTCGCGTGTTGATCTTCCAGCACTTTGTCGCTAACCGTGTTCACCACCTGCGGGATGTCCAGCATCGGCATGTTGGTTAGCGTGGCGGTGGAGGTGTTCAGGGGCTGGTAGCCGCTGGTAGCGTCAAGGGTAGCATTCGGATCGGCGGTAACGGTCAGGGTGTCGCCGTCTTTTGCCGCTGCATGTACCAGGGGAGCCATAAACACCAGTGAAAAGAGCGCGCGCCCTTTTATCCCAGAGAATGAAGGTGTGAATTTAGCCATTAAATCTGTTATCCCGAAAAATCCGGCGAGAGAAGGCTCGCGGAGAAATGTGTGAGTCATTGCTCTTACGGTCTGTTCGTTAGCCTGAATGGCATCGAACTTGTAATTGAGAATCATTCAAACATGCGCAAATGTAGTAGTAAATGAAAAAAAGAAAAAATCGACTACAGCGAGTTATCGCGGCTATTTAGCGCGACTTCCGATATTTAAGTTTATGAATTAAAACAAAAAATACTTCTTAATAACTATGTTGTGTTATGCATTCACCCCTGGTGTTTTTAGGGCTTTACATGGCTTGACTACTACACGGCGCAGCGGCAAACTTCTTAAAAGAGAATGAGTTTTATTTTTATTTATTTTTTACGTTGGCATTAACGTGGCTCACAACACGACAACCTCGGGTCTGGTTCTGAAGAACCTTTCAGCGGGTTACCAGAAAAAAATCATCGTTGATGATATCTCCCTCACGATCCCCCAGCAGAAAATAACCGTTCTGGTGGGGGCGAACGGCTGTGGAAAATCCACGCTGCTGAGCACCATCGCGCGTCTGCTCCAGCCGCTTGGCGGCAGCGCGGTGCTCGACGGCAAAGCCATCCACGCGCAGCCCACCAAAGCGGTTGCCCGGCAGCTTGGCATCCTGACGCAGTCTCCGCTGCTGCCGGAAGGGTTAACCGTATTTGAGCTGGTCTCGCGCGGGCGTTTTCCCTGGCAGAACCTTATGCGCCAGTGGAGCGAGGAAGATGAGCGGGCCGTGGAAGAGGCGTTATGTTTGACGGGCACGGCGGCGTTTGCCGATTTGCCCGTGGAAAGCCTGTCCGGCGGCCAGCGCCAGCGCTGCTGGATCGCGATGGCGCTGGCACAGCAAACGCCGTATATCCTGCTTGATGAGCCGACCACTTACCTCGATCTTCGCTATCAGGTAGAGATCCTCGAACTGCTGCATACGCTCACGCGCCGACACGGACGCACGGTGGTAGTGGTACTGCACGATCTCAACTTCGCCGTAAACTACGGTGATTCGCTGGTCTTTTTAAGTCAGGGGAAAGTCGAGGGCGTATTGCACGAAGGCGACACCTGCACGCCGGCGCTCATTAAATCGGTGTTTGATGTTGATGTGCATATGTCTGTTAATCCGCTGACCGGTAAACCCTTTTTTATGCCGTTTCGCCAGGCGGCCAACAAATGATGATGCGCACGTCTCTGGCTTTCATCCTGTTCACGTTGCTGCTGGGGGCAGGTGCGATTGCCCACCTGGGCATTGGCGCGCGCGTTATCGCTCCGCGAACGGTGGTGGAGGCATTTTTCCACTTCGATCCGCGCAATTTTGACCATAACGTGATCGTCAGGCTGCGCTTGATACGCCTGTGCGCCGCCATGGTGACGGGCGCCGCGCTCGGCGTCGCGGGCGTACTGTTGCAGTCGGCGATCCGCAATCCGCTCGGTGAACCGCACATCCTGGGGCTAAATGCCGGGGCAGCGCTGGCGGTTGTGCTGACCAGCGCCCTCGGGCTTTCACTGCCGTTTGGGCGGCCGCTGATTGCCTGCGCAGGCGCCGCCGTGCTGTTTCTGCTGGTGCTGATGTTTTCCTCTTCCGGGCGTACCGGGCTCACGCCGATGAAGGTCACGCTGTGCGGCGTGGCGATGTCGGCATTTGCCTCGTCGATTACCGCCACCGTGTTGATTCTGGATGAACAGACGCTGCTCGCCATGCGGACCTGGCTGGCGGGAGATTTGGCGGGGTTAAACGCAGACGCTATCCGCAGCGCTGCTGGGGTAGCAGCCGTGGGTTTTGCGCTGGCGCTCTGGCTGTCGCCAGCAATGAACATGCTGGCGCTGGGCGACAGCATGGCGCAGGGGCTTGGCGTGTCGCTCTTAAAAACCCGCCTGTTCGCGCTGCTGGCCATTGCCCTGCTGTGCGGCGCGGCCGTTTCCATTGCCGGGCCGATCGGGTTTATCGGGCTCGTGGTGCCGCAGCTCGTGCGTCGTCTGGTTTCGGTGGATCTGCGGGTGATGGTTCCGCTTTCGGCCCTGTGCGGGGCACTGGTTCTGCTGCTGGCGGATATCGCCGCCCGCACGCTGTTTACGCCCTATGAGCTGGCAACGGGCGTCATGACCGCCATGGTCGGCGCACCGACCTTTATCTTCATGGCCTCGAGGATGTTCAAATGAACCGGGCCGGACTGCGTGCGTTACGCCTCGGGCCCCTCTCGGCGCTGGTTCGCCCGAGGGCGCTGCGGTATCTGACCGTTTTAACTCTTGCCGCTTTACTGCTGCTGAGTTTTGGCCTGACGCACGGCTCGCTGCCCATTCCTGCTTCTGCCATCGGACGTGCACTGTTTTATCCTGAACGTCTGACGGCGGATGCACATTACATCGTGATGGATATCCGTCTGCCGCGCCTGCTGATGGCGCTGCTGTGCGGGGCGATGCTTGGCATGGCGGGGGCAGCCATGCAGTCCATCACCCGTAACGGGCTCGCCGATCCCGGACTCATCGGCGTGAAAGAGGGCTGTAGCGCGGCGGTGCTGCTGCTGATCTTTCAGTTTCCGGCAGTGGGGCTGGCGTGGCGTCCGCTGGTCGGCATGGCGGGTGGGCTACTCACCGCGCTGCTGGTGGTGGCGCTGTCCCGCGATATCTCGCGTCCGCGATTCATCCTGATCGGCATAGGCGTGTCGTGGACGTTTGCCGCCGCGATGGGCGTCTTTATGACCACTGCCGACGTGCGCGACGTGCAGACCGCGATGCTGTGGCTGGCCGGAAGCCTGCATGCCGCTAACTGGACCCTGCTCGGCATGGCTGCGGCCTGGGCGCTGCCCGCGTTTGCCCTGCTGCTTTTTACCGGGCGCGCCGCGGACGTGGCCTTGCTCGGCAACCAGGCCGCAACGGGGCTCGGCGTAAGCACCTCACGTCTCGCGCTGCTGCGCGTGTTTGCGCCCGTGGTGCTGACGGCGGCCTGCGTCTCCTGCGTGGGGAGTATAGGTTTTGTCGGGCTGATTGCGCCGCATATGGCGCGCCTGCTGCTGCGCGGCGGGCAAACCGCATTGCTGACGGGAAGCGCCGTGCTGGGCGCGCTGCTGGTGCTGCTGGCGGATAACGTCGGGCGGCTGGCATTCCTCCCGTTGCAGCTGCCGGCGGGCATTGTCATTTCACTGATTGGCGGACCATTTTTCCTGCTGCTGCTCTGGCAACGACGGGACCGATTTTAGGAGTGTGTGATGCGCGTACTTTTCTCAATGCTGCTGCTGGTGGGCTTTGCTGTCGGAGCCGCAGAGCCAACGCAGACGTTTACTGACGACCTGAACCGCAAAGTGGTGGTGCCGGTTAAGCCGAAGCGAATTGTTTCCCTGCACGACCTGGATATTACCATTCCGCTGATCGAGCTTGGCGTACCGCCGGTTGCCAGCCATGGCCGTACCCGACCGGACGGCAGCCATTTTCTGCGCTCCAGCGGTATGCTGACGGGCATCGATTTTGATAATGCCGACATCACATTTATCGGCACCGCGGATATCGATATCGAAGCCATCGCCGCCGCGAAGCCGGACCTGATCGTCACTGAGCCAACCCGCAACACGCCGGTGGAACAGCTGGAAAAAATTGCCCCGACGGTGAGTATCGATCACCTGGACGGCGGCGCGCCGGAAATCTACCGCAAGCTGGCACAGCTGACCGGCACGCAGGCGAAGCTGAAGGTTCTTGAGCGTCGCTACCAGGAGCAAATCAAGGCCCTGAAGGCGACCATTGATACCCGCAAAATCACCGTCTCGGTGATTCAGGCTAACCAGGGAAAGATTAACGCCATGCACAGCTACCATTCACTCGGTCGCGTACTGCGCGATGCGGGATTTACGTTTCCGCCGTTGATTGAGAGCATCCCGGAGGGCGGGCGCATCGACGTCAGCGCCGAGCGCCTGCCGGAGCTGGATGCTGATTTCGTCTTTGCCACCTGGCGCGGTGATACCGGCGGTAAACCGCAGGACGAGCTGGCGGCGATGGACGCGGTGATGCCGGGCTGGTGCCAGTTCCTTAACGCCTGCCGTACCGGGCATTACGTGCTGATCTCCCGCGAGGAAGCGATCTCAAATTCGTTCGCCTCGCTAGGACTGATGGTCGCGCAGGTGCAGTCGCAGATAGCGGGCCGTCCGCTGCCGGAGGCTGCACGATGATTCGAAAAATTGATGTCTACGGCGACCGCTTTCGCTCGCGGGCGCACCAGCTGACACCGCGCCTGCTCCAGGTGGCGCGCTATATCAATGAAAACCGTGAAGCCGTTATGGAACAGACGGCCATGGAGATCGCCGCAGTGCTAAAAACCTCGGACGCCACCGTGGTACGAGCCATTCAGGCGCTGGGGTTTGGCGGGCTACGGGATCTCAAGCAGACGCTTGAGCAGTGGTTTGGTCCGGTGGTCACCTCCAGCGAGAAGATGTCCACCACGGTGAATACGCTGACCAGTGACGTCAACGCGAGCATCGATTTTGTGCTGGAAGGGCATCAGCATACCTGTAATGTGTTGTCCGAACCGGGTAACCGTTACGCGATGGCGCAGGCCGTGTCGCTGCTGGCGCAGGCGAGACAGGTCGCAATTTTTGGTATTGGCGCATCCGGCATCCTGGCCGAGTACACCTCCCGCCTGTTTAGCCGCATCGGCCTGCCTGCAATCCCACTCAACCGCACCGGTATCGGCCTCGCCGAACAGCTGATAGCCTTACAGCGCGGTGATGTGCTGGTGATGATGGCGCAAAAATCCGCGCACCGGGAAGGGCTGACGACGCTGCGTGAAGCGAAGCGCCTGGGCATTCCCACCATATTGCTGACCAACGCCACTGACTCACGCTTTAGCAAAGAGGCCAGCGTGGTGATCCACGTTCCGCGCGGAGGCGAGAAGGGCAAAATCCCGCTGCACGGCACGGTGCTGCTGTGTCTGGAGATGATTATTTTGTCCGTCGCCTCCACCGAGCCGCAGCGCACCATCAGGTCCATGAAGCGCATCAACGAATTTCACCGTGGGTTAAAGCCGGGCAAGAAGAGCGGTTGATTTACACTTTCTCCGTGTGGGCTGGATGATAAGCCGTGAGCAGTCCCCTCGATCACACCGCACGATGGTTTTTCCGGTACTGCAACGGCGTCTCGCCAATCCCCTTTTTAAACGCGCTGATAAACCACGTCACGTCGGAAAAACCCGTCTGTGCGGCAATGTCACGCACGCTTGAATCAGTGTGGAGTAAACACTCACACGCCTTACGCAACCTTAGCGTGTTCAGATAGTCATGAATTTTTTCGCCCGTTTCCGCATGGAATTTTCGCGATACGTAGCTGCGGGATTTCCCCAGCTCATTGGCCAGCGCGTCCAGGCGAAATTTCTCCTGGTAATGCTCGTCGAGCCAGAACATTACCCGGCTGGCGATCCCCTGGCTGTTGCCCGGCTCACCGTCGCGATCGGCGGGAAGCATCGCAAACAGCCCGATCAGCAGGCTGGCGATGCTCTCGCTGTTCATCGGCGGTTTGTAGCAGCCAAACAGATGGTCGATATAGTGATGGCAGTGGGCTAAATCGGCGACCCACGCTTCGCCCCCGCGGTGTGACAGCCGCTCCAGCCGCTGCTGGCTTTGGGGAAAATCCCGCAGGATCTTCAGCACCGCATGCTGGTCGAGGTGAATGATGGTGCGGCGGTAAATCGCCTCTGCCTGTTCGTCCACCATCACCTTATGCAGCGTAAAAGGCGGGAAGAAAAACAGCCTTCCGGGGCGCATGGTGTAGTGACGATTATCGACGATCGCTACGCCAAAGCCCTCTTCCACGTAGAGGATCTCCAGACACTGATGCCAGTGATGGTAGCGCACGGTATTGGCAAACAGGCGGCTGAACGAGGCCACGGTATCGTTCAGGGCGATCAGTTCCAGAAGGTCGGATGTCGGCGTGTCGCGCATAGTGCAATAAAACTCAACTTTTTCCCATCTGACCGTCTTTATAAACCACCTTTTTAAATTTTCTCAACTGGAGGTTTATTCATCGTTCACGCCTGTGACACGGCTAACATTTCTGCCCCTTGCGGATTCACTATGCTTTGCCGCAGTTGATTACGAGGGCGAACCGATGTGGGCGGCAAACAAAGAAAAATCAAATCCGTTGTCTTCACGCCAGGATGTGGTGGCGTCGTTGAATGAGCTTTTACAAGCGCTGGACACGCAATTTCCGGCAAACCGTTCACGGTTCTCGCTGGGCGATACCTGCGCCCATTACACAACGGATATTGCGCAGATGGAGGGCCTTTCCCGCGCGCTGTGGGGGCTGTTTCCGCTGATGGCGTCCGGCGAAAGCACGCCGTTCAGCGAGAAGTACCTTACCGCCATCAAGATCGGTACCGACCCGCAAAGCACCGGTTACTGGGGCGAAACCGGCCCGTACGATCAGCGTCTGGTGGAGATGGCGGCCTACGGTCTGGGACTCGCTCTGCTGGGCGAGACGCTCACCGCGCGCTTTACCGGGCGCGAGGTGATGAACCTGCACGCGTGGCTCAACCAAATCACCGATGCGCAGATGCCGGACAGCAACTGGAACTATTTTGCCATTATGGTTCAGCTCGGCTTTAAGCGCGCCGGGCTGCCGTACGACCAGGCCGCCATTGACCGTCGCTTTACGCTGATGGACGCCTACTACCTCGGCGACGGCTGGTATTCCGACGGCCCGGGCCGCCCGAAAGACTACTACATCTCCATGGCCTTCCACTTCTACGGCCTGATTTACGCCACCCTGAGCGGTGACGAGGCAAGGGCGGAGGTACTGCGCGCGCGCTCGCGCCTCTTCGCGGAAGACTTTATCTACTGGTCCGCCGCCGACGGCGCCTCGGTTCCGTTTGGCCGCAGCCTGACCTACCGCTTTGCGATGGTCGCCTTCTGGAGCGCGGTGGCCTTTTCCGGGCTGGACGTGTTCACGCCAGGCATCGTGAAGGGCATCGTGCTGCGGCATCTGCGCTGGTGGCAGCAGCAGCCGATTACCGACCGCGACGGCATTCTCACCCTCGGCTTTGCCTGCCCGAACCTGGCGATGTGCGAGGACTACAACTCCCCCGGTTCACCGTACTGGGCGCTGAAAACCTACCTGATTCTGGCGCTGCCGGAGACGCATCCGTTCTGGCAGGCCGACGAGCAGCCGCTGCCCGCGCTGGCTGAGACGCGCGTGATCCCGCACGCGCAGCAGATCCTGATGCATTCGAAAGATTCGCAGCATGCCGTCATGCTCACCGCCGGCCAGCTGGAGCTGAACAACTACGTCAACACCGAAGCGAAATACACCAAATTTGCCTACTCCAGCCGCTTCGGCTTCACCATTGAGCGCGGGCGTTTTGGCCTGAAGCATGCGGCCTGCGATTCCATGCTGCTGCTGGCGGACGGAGACGACTATTTCCGCGGCCGTCGCGAATGCGACGAGGTTCGGGTGGAGGAAAACTACATTTTTTCGCGCTGGTCGCCGTGGCGCGACGTGCACATAGAGACCTGGCAGATCCCGTTCGGGGAGTGGCACCTGCGCCTGCACCGCATCAACAGCGCACGTACCCTGCAAACCGTCGAGGGCGGCTTTGCGGTGCTGAAAACGGACCACCAGCTGCGCGAGCGGGGAAGTTACCTGACGGCAGAAAACGGCAGCAGCGCGATTGTCGATCTCTCGCCCGATATCACCCGCGCGCCGGGCAGCATCGTCACCCCGCCCAACAGCAGCGTGATGTTTGCCGGGTGCGCCTCCATTCCGCTATTGCAAACCGAACTCCCGCCGGGGGAGAGCTGGCTCTGCTGCGCCGTCCTGGCCTGCGAAAAACCGATAGCTGCGGCGGTACCGCAGCTGAACATTACCCATCACCAGGTTGTGATCCACGAACCCGGAAGCGAACGTAAGCTGTCGTTCACATTATAAAAATCTGGCCCTACACGTCGGCGAGGATGATATGAAAAGTACATCGACAACCAGCAGAACGGAATATTACAAAATCAGCAGCTTTATTTTTCTCTATTTCTTTACCTGGTCTGCCAGTATTGGCCTGCTGGCAATCTGGCTCGGCCAGAAAGCCAATCTTAGCGGGTCGGTGATTGGAACCGTCTTTGCGGTTAACGGGATCTTCTCCGTTATTCTCAAACCGATCTACGGCTATATTCTCGATAAGATCGGCATGAGCAAATATCTGCTTTATTTTGTGGTGATCATGTCGGCGCTAATGGCTCCGTTCTTTATTTATATTTACCAGCCGCTGTTAATGTCCAACACCCTGCTGGGGATTATTATCGGCGCGCTCTATTTAAGCTTTGCCTGGTACGCGGGCGTGGCGGCGTGCGAATCTTATTCCGACCGCTTTAGCCGCCTGAACGGCATGGAGTTCGGGCAAATTCGCATGTGGGGCTCGCTCGGCTGGGCGGTGGCGTCGTCCTTCTCCGGCCTGCTGTTTAACCTCTCACCAGCGTATAACTTTATTCTCGGCAGCGTGGCGTCGGTGGTGATGCTGATCGTCCTGCTGAACCTGAAAGTGAACACTAACTCCGCTCATGCAGGGGAGGTGCTGACGAAAGAGAAAATCGCCCCGTCTGACGTTTACGCCCTGCTGCGAAACCGCAAATTCTGGGCCTTCTGCCTGTACGTGGCGGGCGTGGCGTGGATGATGTTTATCGCCGAGCAGCAGTTCTCGCGCTATTTCGTCACCTTCTTCGACGATATTCACGAGGGCAACGCGGTATTTGGCTACCTCGGTACGGTGCAGTCGGGCATGGAATTTGTCATGTATATGGTGGTCCCGCTGTTTGTGAATTTTATTGGCGCCAAGCGCGGGCTGTTAATTGTCGGGCTGGTTGTCGGGGCGCGTCTTATTATTTCCGGCATGTGTGACTCTCACCTGTTAATTTCCGTGCTTAAGCCGCTGTACGGCCTGGAAATATGCCTGCTGCTGGTTTCGGTCTTTAAATATATCGCCGAGCATTTCGACAAGCGCGTCAATGCCACCATGTATTTACTTGGCTATCAGGCGATGCTGTACGTTGGCAACGTGGTGGTCTCTTCTCCTGCCGGCTATATGTACGACCGCATCGGCTTTGAGCACACCTATATCATCATGGGCGCTACGGCGCTGACCTTTACCCTTATTTCTGCCTTTACGTTATCCGCCTGCCAGAGCAAGTGGCGCGGGGCCCGTGCGCTGAACGTAGCAGAAACCTCAACACGCTAATTACGCCGTCAAAGAAGGAACCGAAATATGTTAAGTCGTATCAAAGAGGAACGTCTGTCCGCTATCGCTGCGCCCGTTGATTCCCGCGCGTTCAGCGATGAGCTGAGTTCGGCCCGCGGCCACGTTCTCGACCTGATTAGCCGTCATTTAACGGCGTTCGGCGACAAATTCCCGGCGGAGACCTGTAAAGAGGGCTTTTATCCGCTGACCGAAAACGTGGAGTGGACCACCAGCTTCTGGACCGGCCAGCTGTGGCTGGCGTGGGAGATGAGCGGCGAGGAGAAATTTCGCGCGATGGCGGAAAAACACGTGCGCTCCTTTGGCCTGCGCATTGCCGGGCGCAACGATACCAACACCCACGATTTAGGCTTCCTGTACACGCTTTCCTGCGTGGCGGCCTGGCGACTGACCGGCAACCGCGAGGCGCGCGGCTTCTCGCTGCTGGCGGCGGAGGCGCTGCTGGAGCGCTTCCATGAGAAGGCGAAGATCATCCAGGCGTGGGGCGATCTCTCCGATCCCGATCAGGCCGGGCGGATGATCATCGACTGCAATATGAACCTGCCGCTGCTCTACTGGGCAACCGAGCAGACAGGCGATCCGCGTTTTGCCGACGCGGCCAAAGCGCACGTCATGCAGGCGGCGACGTACCTTATTCGTGACGATGCGTCCACCTTCCACACCTACTATATGGATGTGTTAACCGGCGCGCCGCGCTACGGCAACACGCAGCAGGGCTATGCCGACGACTCGTGCTGGTCGCGCGGGCAGGCATGGGGGATTTACGGCTTCCTGCTGAGCTATATCTATACCGGCGATGAAACGATGATTGCCCTGTCGAAACGGCTGGCGAACTACTTCCTCAACCGCCTGCCGGAGGATTACGTCTGCCACTGGGATCTGGCGCTGGTGGGCACCGACGCGCTGCGCGACTCGTCGTCGGCAGCAATTGCGGTGTGCGGGCTGCTGGAACTGGTGAAGCATCTGCCGGTGACGGATCCGGACCGGGAGGGTTATCTGGAGTGGGCGAAAGGCATCATGTCGTCGCTGACGAAGCACTATCTGATGCGCAAAGACGAGAAGGGCAACGGGATCCTGAAGCACTCGGTATACCACCTGGCGAGCAACAAAGGCGTGGATGAATGCGCAAGCTGGGGCGATTACTTCTATGTTGAGGCGCTGGTGCGCTTCACCCAGAGCTGGAAGCTGTACTGGTAACGGGCAGGGGGATCACCACCCAAGCACTTCTTTAATGGCGCGCCGGTAGGGCGTATCAAGCTGGGCAGGCACGCGGCAAATATAGTCCCGCGCATGGCTGCGGGTCTGTCCGCTGAGGCTGTCGAGATAGACGATGGCCTCGTCCACGGCAGGAACTCTGCCTTCCTGCGACGCGCTTCTCGGGGGAAGCCCGGTCCAGATGAGCGCCTCAATTCCTCTCTCCCTCGCCCATGTCGACATCACTCCCGCGTTGCGTCCGGTTATCAGCAGCGAGCCGATCCCATCGCAACGATCGTCAGGAATGCCCTCCCGCTCGCGCAGGGCCTGAGAGGCCACGCTGAGCGAAGTGGCGTTCAGCCATACCCAAAGCACAGGCAGGGTGGGCGCATTCATGCAGATGGCGGTCGCCAGTTCGCCGCCATCGCTTACGCGGCAGAACTCGACGGGCAGTGATGGCCCGTCGGTTTGCCAATCACCGGCTACCGGTAACGCGCCGCTTTTCCAGATTAACGAGCCCCAGCCAAGACAAGCGATTTTCATGCTGTTCCTCTGCGCGACGTGAACCAATAGCCTCAGACGTTATGCCTTAGGAATACGCAGCGTCTGGCCGGGATAAATTTTATCCGGGCTGGAGAGCATCGGGCGGTTCGCCTCAAAGATCTTGTTGTACTGGTTGGCATCGCCGTACACGGTTTTAGAGATGGCGCTCAGGGTGTCGCCGGATTTCACCGTATAGTAGGTTGCTTCATCTTTGGCGTCCGTTGCGGTGATATTGTTCTCCACCTCGCTGACGCCCGCGATGTTGCCGACGGCGACCTGGATTTTTTCTTTCTGCTCCTGCGTCAGTCCGTCGCCCGTTACGCTGGCCTTGCCGTCGGTGACGTTAACCTGAACTTTATCGGAACCGGGAATGTTGAGTTTCTTGAGGTGCTCGGTGATTTTGTCGCTCTGACCCTTATGATCGGTCAGGTTGTCCCACAGCTTTTCGCCTGCTTCTTTCACGAAGTTAAAAAGACCCATTCCATCCTCCTGTTAAACATGAAGTCAGAATAAGCATAGCAGTTGAGCGGTAAGGTGATAAAAAAAGCCCGGTGGCGTTAACGCTTACCGGGCCTGCGGGGGAAAGTTGTAGGCCGGGTAAACGCAGTGCCACCCGGCAAATTTCACAGAACTTAAACCCCTTGCTCCAGAATACGGATGTGGGTTTCAAGGACATCCCCTTTCACCGCATCGCTCCACGCTTTCATATGCGCGGTCTGCAAATGTGCTTCAAGGTGGGCGACGGTTTCCCACTGCTCCACCATGATGATGGAGTCTGGCGCGGTTGCCTGGAAGCTAGCGTCGGTAGCGGCATCCACCATCGGCGCGTAGCCGTGGCAGCCTTCTTCCTTCAGAACGGTCGGGATGATTTTCGCGAACTGATCCAGCACCGCCTGGCGGTGATGTTGGCCGGGACGCGTACGGATTTCAGCAATTACGGTAAGCATGGTTAACTCCTTCTAATTCCAGGCTAACAGTTAAGCAAAAATTTCCGCGAGATGCTTGCGATATTCTGCGATATAGCGCGGGACGTCCGGCATTTTAATCACGTCGTTGACGATAAAGGTCGGCAGCGGCGTCATGCCAAGGAACTGATTAGCCTTGTGGAACGGCAGATACGCGCCGTCTACGCCCACGCCTTCAAAGAACTGATCGTTCTCGGTGAACGCTTCAAGAGGCGCGTTCCAGGTCAGGGAGAGCATATATTTTTTGCCCTGAATCAGGCCGCCGGAACCGTATTTTTTAGACGCATCTGAACGGGTACGACCGTCGCTGGCATACAGCGAACCGTGACCTTCGGTGAACACGTCGTCCATGTATTTTTTCACGGTCCACGGTGCGCCCATCCACCAGCCCGGCATCTGCCAGATCACCACGTCGGCCCACAGGAAGTTCTGCACTTCGGCCTTCACGTCATAATCGCTGTCCGCGCGCACGACCTTAACATCATGTCCGGCGTCGCGCAGGAAACCATCCGCGACCTCGGTCAGGGTGTCATTCAGCTGGCCTTTAGAGTGCGCAAATTCTTTTGCGCCGTTGATAATCAGAATGTTGCTCATTATTTGTCCTCGATGCTGAGAGTATGCCGGGTATTCTACGCGCGAGGACGGAGCGGAAAAATAAGCAAAATGTGCAAAGTCTTTTGCGCTAAGCGCAATAATCTTACCAGCTGACGGTCACCGCAAAGCCCCCTTGGGGCGCATTGTCCAGCGAGACGCGCATCCCGTGTAGCGTTGCGATACGCTTCACGATAGACAGCCCCAGGCCGCTGCCGGTGGCGTCCTGCCCGGGTGGACGATAAAAACGCTCGCCGATGCGTGCCAGCGCTTCAGGAGAAATGCCCGGTCCGTTATCGCGCACGGTAAAGCTTTGGGTATTCAGCGTCACGTCCACCACGCTGCCGCGCGGGCTGTAACGAACGGCGTTGTCCAGCAGGTTACGCGCCAGCAGGCTCAGCAGCAGCGGCTGCCCATGACGCATCACCTCGGGCGCATTAACGTTGAGCCGAACATCAATGCCCGACTGCTGCGCCGGATGCCAGATGTCCAGCACCGCGGATTGCAGCAAATCAACCATCGCCACGGGTTCGACGTCATCAAGGTTATCCAGTGAATCCAGGCGCGACAGGGTAAGAAGCTGGTCCACCAGCCGGGAGGCGCGGTCGATGCCCGCATGCAGTTGCCCCAGCGCTTTAGACTGCGCCTCGGGATCGTCGTGGGAAAGCTGCGCCACGTCGGTTTGCACCTTCAGCGCGGCCAGCGGGCTGCGCAGCTCGTGGGCGGCGTCCGAGGTGAAGCGGCGCTCGCGGGCCATCATCTCCTGCGTACGGGCAAAAAGATGGTTAAGCGCATCAAGCAAGGGACGAACCTCCGTCGGCACGCCGTGGGTGGGCAGCGTATCGGTCGCATCCGGCGAGCGCGAGCGCAGGGTCTGCGCCAGGTTTTTCAGCGGCTTCAGTTCCCGGCTCAGCAGGACAATCAGCAACAGCAGCATCACGGGCAGCGCCACCAGCCACGGCGTCAGCTGCGAACTGACCACGTCCAGCGCCATATCCTGTCGGTACTCCCACTCCTGACCGACCACCACGCGGTATTTCCCGTCCGGGGAGGTTAGCCACAGGAAACGCCATTCGTCGCTGTCATCCTGCAACCGGCCGTCATCAAACCCGTCCCGGCGGTAGTGATAGGGGATGTCGCGTCCGTTCTCGCCGTCGTTAAGCACCATGCTGCCGTCGGCGGTGAAGATCGCGAAGGCCAGCGCGTCGTCGTCAAGATGGCCGTGTTTCGCTTTTTTCGGCACCTCGCGCATACGCTCCGGCGCGCGGAGTTCGTCCACGTCCATCGTCAGCAGCCGTTTGGCAAACAGCATTTGCTGGGTATCGAACAGTTTATCGAGCTTGTCGGTCGTCTGGTGCCAGGCGACCACGCTTGCGGCAAACCAGGCCGCCAGGGAAAGCAGCAAAAAGAGCAGCGTCAGGCGCAGCTTCAGGCTCAGGCGTTGGGTCAGTTTCATGCGTCACCCAGGGTATAACCGATGCCGTGCACGGTGCGGATAAATTCGCTGCCGAGCTTGCGGCGTAAATGATGTACATGGACTTCGACGGCGTTGCTGGAGACGTCATCATCCCAGTTGTAGAGTTTCTCTTCGATGGCCTTGCGCGGCAGCACGCGGCCCGCGTTGCGCATCAGCAGTTCCAGCAGGGCGAACTCTTTTGGTTTAAGCACCAGCGTTTCGCCGTCCAGCGTGGCGACAAGGCTTGTCGGGTCGAGCGTGACCTTGCCGTGACGCAGCTCGCTGCGCGCCTGCCCGTGACTGCGGCGCACCAGCGCTTCGAGGCGGGCTGCCACTTCAATCAGCGCGAACGGTTTACACAGGTAATCATCCGCCCCCAGGCGTAAGCCTTCCACGCGCTGGTTCAGCGCATCCCGCGCCGTCAGGATCAGCACCGGCTCGCTCTTACCGCTTTCGCGCCAGGCGCGCAGGATCTCAAGGCCGTCGATCTCCGGCAGCGTCAGGTCCAGCACTACGGCATCGTAAGGCGCGGTGTACAGGGCCGCCTGCCCGGTTTTACCGTCGGTAAACCAGTCCACGTTAAAGCCCATTTTGCTTAAGCCCGCTTTGATGCCATCGCCGATAAGCTTGTCGTCTTCTACCAGTAAAATGCGCATTGTCCCTCCTTGATGCCGTCAGTAAACCTTCTGCACGCGCATGCTGTACAGTAAAAATAAATAAATTTTCCCCTTAAGAAGTTGTTAAGGTTTACCCTGTTTAATGGATTGTGAAACGACATTAAAGGGAGAGATTAAGATGAAAAAATACGCTGCAATTGCTGCCATCATGATGATGACCACTGCCCCTGTTTTTGCTGCACAGGGCGGCTTCACGGGCCCATCTGCAACACAGACCCAGACGCAAACCCAGCAGGGCGGCTTTGTCGATAACAACGCCAACCTCACCACCGCGGCTAAAGTGAAAGACATGAAGGACGACAGTTGGGTGAAGCTGCGCGGTAACATCACCGAGCGCCTGTCCGATGACCGTTACACCTTCCGCGACGAAAGCGGCACGGTGGTGGTTGAGATCGACCACAAGCGCTGGAACGGCGTGACGGTGACGCCACAGGATAAAGTCGAGCTTCAGGGTAAAATCGATAAAGACTGGAACGAGTTTGAAATCGACGTGAAGCAGGTTATCAAGCTGAACAAATAACCCGGAAAGGGCCGCATGAGCGGCCCTTTTTCTTTGTGACTCAACTCGCCAGATGAGGTAGTATCTGCGGCAATATTGCCTGAAACCCATCGGTTTCTGAGTTGAGGAATCACACGTAATGAGCGATATGGCAGAGCGCCTCGCGCTACATGAATTCACGGAAAACGCCTACCTGAACTACTCCATGTACGTCATCATGGACAGGGCGTTGCCGTTTATCGGGGATGGCCTGAAGCCCGTTCAGCGCCGCATCGTCTATGCGATGTCCGAACTGGGGCTGAACGCTACCGCCAAGTTCAAGAAATCCGCCCGTACCGTCGGTGACGTGCTGGGTAAATACCATCCGCACGGCGACAGCGCCTGCTATGAAGCGATGGTGCTGATGGCCCAGCCGTTCTCTTATCGCTATCCGCTGGTGGATGGCCAGGGGAACTGGGGGGCACCGGACGATCCGAAATCCTTCGCGGCGATGCGTTACACCGAATCCCGTCTGTCTAAATATGCCGAAGTGCTGCTGGGCGAGCTGGGGCAGGGTACGGTTGACTG
Source organism: Enterobacter quasihormaechei (assembly GCF_004331385.1). GTDB lineage: Bacteria > Pseudomonadota > Gammaproteobacteria > Enterobacterales > Enterobacteriaceae > Enterobacter > Enterobacter quasihormaechei. The sequence goes on along the minus strand of NZ_SJON01000002.1, from coordinate 362,242 downwards.
GGTGCCAAACTTCGACGGTACGATGCAGGAGCCGAAAATGCTGCCTGCCCGCCTGCCGAACATCCTGCTGAACGGCACCACCGGTATCGCCGTGGGTATGGCGACGGACATTCCGCCGCACAACCTGCGTGAAGTGGCGAAAGCCGCCATCACCCTGATTGAGCAGCCGAAAACCTCGCTGGACGATCTGCTGGATATCGTGCAGGGGCCGGATTATCCGACCGAAGCCGAGATCATCACCTCGCGTGCTGAAATTCGCAAAATCTACCAGAACGGTCGCGGCTCCGTGCGCATGCGCGCGGTATGGACCAAAGAGGATGGCGCGGTGGTGATCACCGCGCTGCCGCACCAGGTTTCCGGGGCCAAAGTGCTGGAGCAGATCGCCACCCAGATGCGCAATAAAAAGCTGCCGATGGTGGACGACCTGCGCGACGAATCGGATCACGAAAACCCGACCCGTCTGGTGATTGTACCGCGCTCTAACCGCGTGGACATGGAGCAGGTAATGAACCACCTGTTCGCCACTACCGATCTGGAAAAAAGCTACCGCATCAACCTGAACATGATTGGTCTGGACGGTCGTCCGGCGGTGAAAAACCTGCTGGAGATCCTCACCGAATGGCTGGCCTTCCGCCGCGATACGGTGCGCCGTCGTCTGAACCATCGTCTGGAAAAAGTGCTTAAGCGCCTGCATATCCTTGAAGGTTTGCTGGTGGCGTTCCTCAACATTGACGACGTGATCGAGATCATTCGTACCGAGGACGAACCTAAGCCCGCCCTGATGTCGCGCTTTGGCATCAGTGAAACCCAGGCCGAAGCGATCCTCGAACTGAAGCTGCGCCATCTCGCTAAGCTGGAAGAGATGAAGATCCGCGGCGAGCAGGACGAGCTGGAAAAAGAGCGCGATCAGCTTCAGGCAATTCTGGCGTCCGAGCGCAAGATGAACACCCTGCTGAAGAAAGAGTTGCAGGCCGACGCCGACGCCTTTGGCGATGACCGTCGTTCTCCGCTGCACGAGCGCGAAGAAGCGAAGGCGATGAACGAGCACGACATGCTGCCGTCCGAGCCGGTAACCATCGTGCTGTCCCAGAGCGGCTGGGTGCGTAGCGCCAAAGGCCACGATATCGACGCGCCGGGCCTGAGCTACAAGTCCGGCGACAGCTTTAAGGCGGCGGTGAAAGGCAAGAGCAACCAGCCGGTGGCGTTTATCGACTCCACGGGCCGCAGCTACGCCATTGACCCGATCACCCTGCCGTCCGCGCGCGGGCAGGGCGAGCCGCTGACCGGCAAGCTTACGTTGCCGCCGGGCGCCACGGTTGACCATATGCTGATGGAAGCCGACGACCAGAAGCTGCTGATGGCCTCCGATGCGGGCTACGGCTTTATCTGTACCTTTAACGATCTGGTGTCGCGTAACCGTGCCGGTAAAGCGCTGATCAGCCTGCCGGATAACGCACACGTGATGCCGCCGCTGATCATCGAGAACGAAAGCGACATGCTGCTGGCGATCACCTCTGCCGGACGTATGCTGATGTTCCCGGTCAGCGATCTGCCGGAGCTGTCGAAAGGGAAGGGCAACAAGATCATCAGTATCCCGTCAGCGGAAGCGGCAAAAGGCGAAGATGGCCTGGCGCATCTCTTCCTGCTGCCGCCGCAGAGCACGCTGACCATTCACGTCGGCAAACGTAAGATCAAACTGCGTCCGGAAGAGTTGCAGAAGGTGGTGGGTGAGCGCGGACGTCGCGGCTCACTGATGCGCGGCCTCCAGCGAATCGACCGCGTGGAGATCGACTCGCCGGCGCGCAGCAAAGCGGACGACAGCGAAGAGTAACCTGTTTCATCCCCCTCTGTCCGGAGGGGGTATTACCGTAAAATTTCCCGTAAAAACGTTGTTAATTCGTGCGTTGCGATTAACAATACGCGCTCGTAATAAAGTCCTTACCTGGCCACAGGTGAAGTATAATTGTCAGCTGTCAGGGCTTCAGAGGTCGCTATGCTATACATTGTTCGTCTCATTCTTACCGTTATTTACTGCATTCTGGTCTGTATTTTCGGATCGATTTTCTGCCTGTTCAGCCCGCGTAACCCAAAGCATGTCGCGACGTTTGGCCACATGTTTGGCCGTCTTGCGCCGCTGTTTGGCCTGAAGGTTGAGAAGCGTCTGCCTGAAGGGGCGGAGAATTTCGGTAACGCCATCTATATCGCTAACCATCAGAACAACTTCGATATGGTGACGGCCTCAAATATTGTTCTTCCGCCGACCGTAACCGTGGGTAAAAAGAGCCTGCTGTGGATCCCGTTTTTCGGCCAGCTGTACTGGCTCACCGGTAACTTGCTGATTGACCGTAACAACCGCGCCAAAGCGCATGGCACCATTGCGGAAGTGGTGGATCAGTTTAAAAAGCGCCGGATCTCAATCTGGATGTTCCCGGAAGGGACGCGCAGCCGCGGTCGCGGCCTGCTGCCGTTCAAGACCGGCGCGTTTCATGCTGCAATTGCGGCGGGTGTTCCAATTATTCCCGTGTGTGTTTCCAATACATCGAATAAGATTAATCTTAACCGTCTGAATAACGGACTGGTGATTGTCGAAATGCTGCCGCCGGTGGATACCTCTAAATACGGTAAAGACCAGGTGCGCGAGCTGGCCACGCACTGTCGTGAGCTGATGGCTCAGCATATTGCGCAGCTCGATAAAGAAGTTGCAGAGCGAGAAGCCGCCGGTAAGATTTAACCGGCGTCGTTTAAGGGAAAACGAATTCCCGCGTTGTTAGTCGTTTCAGATGGAGCTTATATGTCACTCAGTCGGCGTCAGTTTATTCAGGCTTCGGGTATCGCCCTTTGTGCGGGTGCGATGCCGCGGACAGCCAGCGCCGCCGGGCAGCAACAGCCGCTGCCCATTCCGCCGTTGATCGAATCCCGTCGCGGGCAGCCGCTATTCCTCACGCTTCAGCGTAGCCACTGGTCCTTTACCCAGGGAACGCGCGCGCAGGTATGGGGCATTAATGGACGCTACCTTGGGCCGACCATTCGCGTGTGGAATGGCGATGACGTTAAGCTCATCTACAGTAACCGGACGACTGAAAATGTCGCGATGACCGTCAGTGGATTGCAGGTGCCGGGGCCGCTGATTGGCGGCGCGGCGCGCATGATGTCGCCGAATGCCGACTGGGCGCCCGTGCTCCCGATTCGTCAGAGCGCGGCGACACTGTGGTATCACGCCAATACCCCAAACCGCACCGCCCAGCAGGTCTACAACGGCCTGGCCGGGATGTGGCTGATCGAGGATGAGGTCAGTAAAACGCTGCCGATCCCAAATCACTACGGCGTGGACGATTTCCCGGTCATCATCCAGGACAAGCGCCTGGATAACTTTGGCACGCCGGAGTACAGCGAGCCGGGCAGCGGTGGCTTTGTGGGCGATACGCTGCTGGTTAACGGTGCGCAAAGCCCGTTTGTGGAAGTGTCTCGTGGCTGGGTGCGCCTGCGTCTGCTGAACGCTTCTAACTCGCGTCGTTACCAGTTGCAGATGAGCGACGGCCGTGCGCTGCATGTTATTTCAGGCGATCAGGGATTATTACCCGCGCCGGTATCGGTGAAACAGCTGGCGCTGGCGCCGGGCGAACGGCGTGAAATCCTCGTTGATATGACCAACGGGGATGAAGTGTCCGTGACCTGCGGCGAAGCGGCAAGCATTGTTGACCGCATACGCGGGTTCTTTGAGCCGTCGAGCGTTCTGGTCTCCACGCTGGTGCTGACGCTGCGCCCGACCGGTCTGCTGCCGCTGGTGACTGACAGCCTGCCGATGCGCCTGCTGCCGCAGGAGATCGTGACCGGGCCGGCAGTGCGAAGTCGCGATATCAGCCTGGGCGATGACCCGGGCATCAACGGCGCGCTGTGGGACGTTAACCGCATTGATATCACCGCCCAGCAGGGAACCTGGGAGCGCTGGACCGTCCGCTCGGAGATGCCGCAGTCGTTCCATATTGAAGGGGTGTCGTTCCTGATCCGCAACGTCAACGGGGCGATGCCGTTCCCGGAAGACAGAGGCTGGAAAGATACCGTCTGGGTGGATGGGCAGGTAGAACTGCTGGTCTACTACGGTCAACCGTCGTGGCCGCACTTCCCGTTCCTGTTCCACAGCCAGACGCTGGAGATGATGGACAGGGGCTCGGTAGGGCAGATGCTGGTCAATCCGGCGCCGTAAAACGTGTCGGGTGGCGGCTTCGCCTTACCCGACCTACAGGCGCGCAGGCCCGGTAAGCGTAGCGCTACCGGGCAATAAATACCCCTTCATTTCCCACAATGTTCCAGCGTATAATCCCGCTCCTTTTGTCTATTTTTTCTTCGGAAGCATTATGAGCGCAATTTCCCTGATCCAGCCGGATCGCGACCTCTTCTCCTGGCCCCAGTACTGGGCGGCCTGCTTTGGACCGGCGCCGTTTCTGCCGATGTCCCGGGAAGAGATGGATCAACTGGGCTGGGACAGCTGCGATATCATTCTGGTGACGGGTGATGCGTATGTCGATCACCCGAGCTTCGGCATGGCGATCTGTGGCCGTATGCTTGAAGCCCAGGGCTTCCGCGTGGGGATCATCTCCCAGCCTGACTGGAACAGCAAAGACGACTTCATGCGTCTGGGCAAGCCAAACCTGTTCTTCGGCGTGACCGCGGGCAACATGGACTCGATGATCAACCGCTATACCGCTGACCGTAAGCTGCGCCATGACGACGCTTATACGGCAGACAACGTGGCGGGTAAACGTCCCGATCGCGCGACCCTCGTTTACACCCAGCGATGCAAAGAAGCATGGAAAGACGTGCCGGTGATCCTGGGCGGCATCGAGGCGAGCCTGCGCCGTACCGCGCACTACGACTACTGGTCTGACACCGTGCGCCGCTCGGTGCTGGTGGATTCGAAAGCCGATATGCTGATCTTCGGCAACGGTGAGCGTCCGCTGGTGGAAGTGGCACACCGTCTGGCGCAGGGTGAAGCGGTCAGCGAGATCCGCGACGTGCGCAACACCGCGATCATGGTGAAAGAGGCGCTGCCGGGCTGGAGCGGGGTGGATTCCCGCATTATCGATATGCCGGGCAAAATCGACCCTATCCCACATCCGTACGGTGACGATCTGCCGTGCGCGGATAACAAACCGGTTGAACCGAAGAAAGCGGAAGCAAAGGCCGTGGTGGTGCAGCCGCCGCGTCCGAAGCCGTGGGAAAAGACCTACGTGCTGCTGCCGTCTTACGAGAAGGTGAAAAGCGATAAGGTGCTCTACGCCCACGCGTCGCGTATTCTGCACCACGAAACCAACCCGGGCTGCGCCCGTGCGCTGATGCAAAAGCACGGTGAGCGCTATATCTGGGTTAACCCGCCGGCGATCCCGCTTTCTACCGAAGAGATGGACAGCGTCTTTGCCCTGCCGTACAAGCGCGTGCCGCATCCGTCATACGGCAACAGCCGTATTCCGGCGTACGAGATGATCCGCTTCTCGGTCAATATCATGCGCGGCTGCTTTGGCGGGTGCTCCTTCTGTTCGATCACCGAACACGAAGGCCGTATTATCCAGAGCCGCTCCGAAGAGTCGATTGTTAACGAGATCGAAGCGATTCGCGACTCGGTGCCGGGCTTTACCGGCGTGATCTCCGATCTGGGTGGCCCGACGGCGAACATGTATATGCTGCGCTGTAAATCGCCGCGCGCCGAACAGACCTGCCGCCGTCTCTCCTGTGTCTATCCGAGCATTTGTGAGCATATGGACACCAACCACGAGCCGACGATCAACCTCTACCGTCGCGCGCGCGATCTCAAAGGCATCAAGAAGATCCTGATCGCCTCTGGCGTACGTTACGACATCGCCGTGGAAGATCCGCGCTACATTAAAGAGCTGGCGACGCACCACGTGGGCGGGTATCTGAAGATCGCCCCGGAGCACACCGAAGAAGGCCCGCTGTCCAAAATGATGAAGCCGGGCATGGGCAGTTACGACCGCTTTAAACAGCTCTTCGACACCTACTCAAAACAGGCGGGGAAAGAGCAGTATCTGATCCCTTACTTCATCTCCGCGCACCCTGGCACGCGTGATGAAGACATGGTGAACCTGGCGCTGTGGCTGAAGCAGCGTCGGTTCCGTCTGGATCAGGTGCAGAACTTTTATCCGTCGCCGCTCGCTAACTCGACGACCATGTATTACACCGGCAAGAACCCGCTGAGTAAAATTGGCTATAAGAGTGAAGACGTGGTGGTGCCGAAAGGGGATAAACAGCGCCGTCTGCACAAAGCGCTGCTGCGCTATCACGACCCGAAAAACTGGCCGCTGATCCGTCAGGCGCTGGAAGAGATGGGCAAAAAGCACCTCATTGGCTCGCGTCGTGATTGTCTTGTGCCTGCGCCAACGCTGGAAGAGATGCGCGAAGCGCGCCGCCAGAACCGCAATACGCGCCCGGCGTTGACCAAGCACACGCCGATTGTGCATCAGCGTTCGAATGGTAATTCCAGCGCGAAGAAGCCCGTGAAGCGCAAAGCGTAAAAAGAAAAACCCCGGCAAGCCGGGGTTTTTTATTAACCGCCGAACTGATCCGGATCCGGCCCAAGGCGCTTACCCTGATCCAGCTTCGCAATCTCACCCAGTTCGTCTTTATCCAGGCGGAAATCCCAGACGTCGAAGTTCTCGGCGATACGCGACGGCGTGACCGATTTCGGGATCACCACCAGACCGCTGTCCAGATGCCAGCGGATGACAATCTGCGCCGGCGTTTTGCCGTACTTATCCGCCAGCTCGCGGATAATTTTCTGGTCAAACACCCCTTCGCCACCCTGAGCCAGCGGGCTCCAGGATTCGGTCTGGATCTTGTGCGTGGCGTTCCACGAATGAAGCTGGCGCTGCTGCATCAGCGGGTGCAGCTCAATCTGGTTAATTACCGGCGCGACGCCCGTTTCATCAATCAGGCGTTGCAGGTGATGAACCTGGAAATTACAGACGCCGATGCTTTTAATCAGCCCCTCTTTTTGCAGGTCAATCATCCCCTTCCAGGCATCAACGTAATGATCGATAGCCGGAACCGGCCAGTGCATCAGATAGAGATCGACAAAATCGAGCTGGAGTTTCTCCAGGCTCTCCTGCAACGCTTCGCGGGGACGCTTTTGATCGTCGTTCCACAGCTTGGTGGTGATGAATAACTCATCGCGGGGAACGCCAGCGCTGGCAAGCGCGGTCCCCACGCCGTCCTCGTTTTTATAGGCGGCGGCAGTATCGATGGACCGATAGCCGACTTCCAGGGCTTTATGAATGGCGGAGACGACCTCGTCGTTACCGGCTTTCCATACACCTAGCCCCAGTTGGGGCATCACGTTGCCGTCCTGTAGCTTGATTACGGTTTGGTTTGCCATTTTTCCTCCTTCAGGTGCTCATCGCCGGAGGGAACCTCCGACGATGTGATGTGCATTAAGTCTGGACGAAATGTCAAAAAACGAAAGTCAGGATCCTAAAAACGCTTAGCGTGCCGCTTCGTAAATGCGACGGCTGACGTCCAGGGTGATGTCGCCATGCTCGCCGATCTGCGTCATGCCGTGTGCTTCCAGTTTCGCCAGCAGGGCAGGGATGGAGCTGCCGTCCAGGCCGTAGTCAGAAAGACGCGTTGGCACACCCAGGCTTTCAAAGAACTGACGGGTGGCTGCAATTGCGGCATCAATACGCGCATCGTCGGAACCCTCGGTGATGTTCCACACGCGTTCGGCGTACTGGAGCAGCTTGGCGCGTTTAACGTCACGTTTTTCATTCCACAGCGCAGGCAGAACCACCGCCAGCGTCTGGGCGTGATCCAGGCCGTGCATCGCCGTCAGCTCGTGGCCGAGCATATGGGTAGCCCAGTCCTGCGGCACGCCTGCACCGATCAGGCCGTTCAGCGCCTGGGTGGCGGCCCACATGACGTTGGCACGCACGTCGTAGTTTTCAGGCTCTTTCAGCGCTTTCGGACCTTCCTCAATCAGCGTCAGCAGAATGCCTTCCGCAAAGCGATCCTGAATTTTGGCATTAACAGGATAAGTCACGTACTGCTCAACGGTGTGAACAAAGGCATCGACCACGCCGTTCGCCACCTGACGTGCAGGCAGGGTATAGGTGTAAACCGGATCGAGGATCGCGAAAACGGGCTGAACGTGTTCGTTCATAAAGGCCTGTTTGTCACCGGTGGTTTTACGGGAGATGACCGCGCCTTTGTTGGATTCAGAGCCGGTGGCCGGCAGCGTCAACACGGAGCCCATCGGGATGGCACTGCTAATGTCGCTGCCGCCCGTTTCCAGAATATGCCACGGGTCGATGCCGTCAGCGTAATGCGCTGCCGCCGCGATGAATTTGGTGCCGTCCAGCACGGAGCCGCCGCCCACCGCCAGCAGGAAAGTGATCTGCTCCTCGCGGGCGATTTTCACCGCGTTCATCAGCGTTTCATAAGACGGGTTAGGCTCGATCCCGCCGAACTCGCGCACGTCCAGTCCTTCCAGCGCGCTGTAAACCTGATCCAGTACGCCGGTTTTTTTCACGCTGCCGCCGCCGTAGGTAATCAGGACGCGGGCGTCCGTCGGGATTTGTGCACGCAGGTCAGCGATAGCGTCTTTACCAAACAGAATGCGGGTTGGGGTGTGAAGGTTAAAGTTGTTCATGGCTTGTTCCCTGTAGTGGGTAAAAAATCGTGGTGGCGCAGAAGGCAACCTGATGCTGCACATTGTGGCGGGCAGGCGCTATCCTCTCAATGCACATTCCTGCCGATGTCTTGCCCATTTCTACAGCGCGCTGGAGAAACGGTAAGAAAATGCGCACACTGTTAACGTCGGAAACCGTACCCGGAGTAACTGAAAATGAACCGTGATGCCATCTGCCATCAGCTAACGTCGCAGATTAAGAGACTGACAGATAATGGAAATAATGTGTCCGGGCTATTGCCGGATATTCGGCTGCTCTACGGAACCCAGCCCGGTACACGCACCCCGGTAATGTATCAGCCCGGCATCGTTTTTCTCTTTTCTGGCCATAAGATTGGCTATATCAACGAGCGCGTTTTCCGTTACGATCCCAATGAATATCTGCTTCTGACAGTACCTTTACCCTTCGAATGTGAAACCTTCGCGACAGAGGATGTGCCCCTGGCCGGGATCCGCGTCAACGTCGATATCCTCCAGTTGCAGGAGCTGCTGATGGAGATTGGGGAGGACGAACTGTTCCGGCCGTCGATGGCGGCAAGCGGTATTAACTCCGCGACCTTAACGGATGAAATTCTTTGCGCGATCGAACGCCTGTTAGATGTGATGGAAAGGCCGCTGGACGCCCGTATTCTCGGAAAGCAGATTATCCGCGAAATTCTTTATCACGTGCTGCTGGGGCCGGGCGGCGGGGCGCTGCTGGCGCTGGTAAGCCGGCAAACGCACTTCAGCCTGATTAGCCGCGTGCTGAAGCGCATTGAGAGCCAGTACACCGAAAACCTTAGCGTTGACCAGCTGGCGGCAGAAGCCAATATGAGCGTCTCGGCGTTTCACCATAACTTTAAATCCGTCACCAGCACGTCGCCGTTGCAGTACCTCAAAACCTACCGTCTGCACAAGGCGCGGATGCTGATGATCCACGATGGCATGAAGGCCAGCGCGGCGGCGATGCGGGTTGGATATGAAAGCGCGTCGCAATTTAGTCGGGAGTTTAAGCGTTACTTCGGCGTTACGCCGGGGGAAGATGCGTCGCGCATCCGAACCATGCAGGGAGCCTGAGGAGAAACGTAGGCCGGGTAAGCGGTAGCGCCACCCGGCTTTTGTTTATGCACTGCAATACTTTTTCTTAATCACCACCGCAATAGTACCCACCAGCCCAGCAACCAGCAGGAAGATCGGCAGCACCATCAGGAACGTCATCACCTGGTCTTCATGGCGCTTAACAAAGGGGATCATATTCAGCGCGTAGCCGAGCGTGGTGACCACGCCCACCCAGAGCAGGGCGCTCAGCCAGTTGAAGAACTGGAAGCGGCGGTTAGACAGGCCTGAAATCCCCGCCATGGTCGGCAGCAGGGTACGCACAAACGCCAGAAAACGCCCGGCGAGCAGCGCCAGCAGGCCGTGGCGGTCAAACATGCAGGTCGCACGCTGGTGGTATTTATGCGGCAGCTGCGCCAGCCAGCCCTTCACCACGCGGGTGTTTCCAAGCCAGCGTCCCTGCAAATAGCTCAGCCAGCAGCCGAGGCTGGCCGCAGAGGTGAGGATCACCATTGTCGGTGCGAAGTCCATCACGCCCTTGCCGATTAACGCTCCTGCGAGCAGAAGCAGGCTGTCTCCGGGTAAAAATGAGGCTGGCAGTAGTCCATTTTCCAGAAACAGCGTCGCGAACATCACGAAATAGACAATCCCGACGACATGCGGGTCCGCCAGCGCGGCAAAATCGTGTTGCCAGAGCGCCGTGATGATATTTTGAATAACAGCCATGGACTTTCCTGTGGAACAGCAGATATAACGCTATTGTACTCCCAAATTTGCCTGTCGGGGTTGATCGCAGGCGCATCTCATACAGACTTTTCCGCTTGCGGTGTTCAGAATGGCTTCCGGGGAGTACATTTCAGCCAGCACTTTACACGATGCGCTCAAACCCTGCCGATAAATCCGCAATTAAATCGTCCACATTTTCCAGCCCGATATGCAGGCGGATTAAGGTCCCCTCAAAGTCCACCTCGCCGCCCGGGCGCAGGGCTGCAATCTGCTCCGGCTGGTTAGGCAGGATCAGCGATTCAAATCCACCCCAGGAATAGGCCATGCTGAAGAGGGTAAAGTGATCCAGATAGCGCGCCAGCTCGGCGTCATTCAGGCGCTTTTTAAGAACAAATGAGAACAGCCCGCTGCTGCCCGTAAAGTCACGTTGCCAGTATTCGTGGCCTTTGCTGCCCGGCAGCGCCGGATGGTTAACGCGCTCCACCTGCGGATGCAGCGCCAGCCACTGGGCAATTTGCAGGCTGCTTTCGTGGTGCTGACGCAGACGCACGCCGAGCGTACGGATGCCCCGGCTGGTCATGTAGGCGGTATCGGCATCCACCATCTGACCCATCAGGTAGGCGTTTTCACGCAGTTGATCCCAGCAGCGGGCGTTAGCTACCGCCGTACCGATCATGCCGTCGGAATGGCCAATCAGATATTTGGTCGCCGCCTGTATGGAGATATCAATATCAAAGTCCAGCGCTTTAAACAGCACGCCTGCCGCCCAGGTATTGTCGATCATGATAATCGCTTCCGGCGCGATACTGCGCACCGCGTTCACGATGGCCGGGACGTCATGCACTTCCATGGTGATGGAGCCGGGAGATTCCAGGAACACCACGCGCGTGTTGGGCTGAACAAGCCCGGCAATGCCTGACCCAATCAGCGGATCGAACCAGCTGGTGGTGACGCCGAGCTTGCTGAGAATTTTGGTGCAGAAGTCCTGGCTTGGCTCGTAGGCGGTATTGGTCATCAGGACGTGGTCGCCCTGTTCCACAAACGCCAGAATGGTATTGGCGACCGCCGCCGCGCCGCACGGGAACAGCGCGCAGCCCGCGCCGCCCTCCAGTTCGCACATGGCTTCCTGCAACGAGAAATGGGTTAACGTGCCGCGACGACCGTAAAACAGCCCGCCCTTCGCGCGATTACGCGTGGCGATTTTTTTATCCTCGACGGTATCAAACACCAGCGAGGAGGCGCGCTGGATCACGCTGTTGACGGAGCCCTGGGTGTATTTCTTACTGCGTCCTGCCTGCACCAGCGTGGTCTCAAGCTGCTTTTTAGTCATGTTCGCTAACCCTATTTTTATACGTCTGGACGTCCAGACTACCATGATTGTCAGAATGTGCATCCGGATGCTTATCGAATAAGCAGAAAATATTATTAAAAATACGCATAAAAAATTTTTACTGCGTAAGCGCAAGGAAAGTGAGCGAAAATTACGGCACTATGTAAATACTAATGAGAACTACTATCAATTCGACGACGTTTTGATATTATTACGTTCAGATTTGTGATTTGCGTCCTGGAGATACAGAGTGGGTAATAATTTGATGCAGACGGATCTCTCCGTTTGGGGCATGTACCATCATGCTGACATCGTAGTTAAGATTGTGATGATCGGCCTGATTCTGGCGTCCGTGATCACCTGGGCTATCTTCTTCAGCAAGAGCGCCGAACTTCTTTCACAAAAACGTCGCCTCAAGCGTGAGCAGAAGCAGCTGGCAGAAGCCCGCTCTCTGGATCAGGCTTCTGATATCACCTCATCCTTCCATGCGAAAAGCCTGACCACCCTGTTAGTGAATGAAGCTCAGAACGAGCTGGAACTCTCCGCAGGCAGTGAAGATAACGAAGGCATTAAAGAGCGTACCGGGTTCCGTCTGGAGCGTCGCGTTGCAGCCGTAGGCCGTCATATGGGCCGCGGTAACGGCTACCTGGCGACTATCGGCGCCATCTCCCCGTTTGTCGGCCTGTTTGGTACCGTCTGGGGCATCATGAACAGCTTTATCGGTATCGCCCAGACGCAGACCACTAACCTTGCGGTCGTCGCGCCGGGTATCGCAGAAGCGCTGCTGGCAACGGCTATTGGTCTGGTTGCCGCTATCCCGGCGGTGGTTATCTATAACATCTTTGCACGCATGATTGGCAGTTACAAAGCCACGCTGGGCGACGTTGCCGCGCAGGTTCTGCTGCTGCAAAGCCGCGACCTGGACCTGAACGCCAGCGCCGTTAAGCCGGTGCATGCGGCCTCCAAACTGCGCGTAGGTTGATTCTATGGCAATGCGTCTTAATGAAAATCTGGACGATAACGGTGAAATGCATGAAATCAACGTGACGCCGTTTATCGACGTCATGCTGGTTCTGCTGATTATCTTTATGGTTGCCGCGCCGCTGGCGACGGTGGACGTGAAGGTGAATCTGCCTGCGTCCTCCAGCCAGCCGCAGCCGCGTCCGGAAAAGCCTATCTACCTGTCGGTGAAGGCTGACAAATCCATGTTCCTGGGCAACGACCCGGTGACGGATGCCTCGGTTATTCCGGCGCTGGACCAGCTGACCGGCGGCAAGAAAGACACCACCGTCTTCTTCCGCGCGGATAAAACCGTCGATTACGAAACCATGATGAAGGTAATGGACACGCTGCATCAGGCGGGTTACCTGAAGATTGGTCTGGTCGGCGAAGAGAAAGCGGCCGCGAAGTAAAACGAAGGCGAAGCCGCCTTCCGTGCCGGGTGGCGGCTTCGCCTTACCCGGCCCACAATCTCAGGCTAGCGCCGCCGGGCGAACCACGTTGTCAGCAGTCGGAAGATGTTGTTGACGCCTCTTCATCGAGCGCCACGCAGGTGACGTTTGATGTGCGATAGTTGCCTTCCGAGAGTTTACGGGTCAGGCGCAGGGTGGCGGTTTCGCGTGCCAGCAGGTACTGATAGCTCGCCTCCAGCCGCCCGAGGATCTTCTCCTTCAGCTCAGGGCGCTGTTCAATAATGGCGTTCATCACCGCGCCGTAAATTTCCTCTTTGACCTGCAAGGCATAAATCTCCCGGCGGTTCTGCCATTTCAGGCGCACCAGCGTGGCCGGAATTGAAATTAAATCCTGCGTAATTCGCGTCATCTCGTCATTTTTTATCTTTTTGAGGGCGTCGAGATTTTGCTTTAAGATAAATTCATCGCTTTTCTTATCATCTAAAGTCAAATAAACGTTATTACCGGTATCATTATTCACGTTAATCTTCCCCCAACTGATAAAAAATGGGATTGTTTTTTTCACGCGTAATTAAATTAAGCCAAATTTCATTGCCCGCTTCATTTATTTGCTGCGTTTTCTCGGCCATTATTTGACTTAAAGTCTGGGCATCTATTTCCCCTTCGGCCTGTAAATCATTCAGCAGATGAACCAGAGCTTCAATCTTGATGGCCCGAAATAAACGTTCTTTTAAATGGCGATCGTGCTCTTCCAGCACCATATTACGAGATTTGCCGGTGCGCGAAACACCAATTAATATGTCGGCTTCGTAGTCGGAGAGTTTTCTTTTTCCTTGAGTGAAATTCGCCTCTTTATCTGCTTCCGTCGAAGGCTGTTCCACAGGCGTAATGTGGTACTTTGCCGGGACAATATTGTCGGGCAGCATTTTAATTTCCTTTAATTTCAAAAGGGTGGGGTTGGAAAAAGGGTGAGATTCGTTGACAATAACATGAGGCAATTTTAAAATCAAAAAAAATGGAGCCTACCCATGAACAGCATTTTCTTTACGGTCATAACGTTACTATTACTGACCGCTGGCGTGCTTTTATTGATGCAAGAGTTCAATAAAACGAAAGTGTCAAAAGACGTCAGTGAACCGCCGCAGCCTGAATTGATGTCCAAAGAGGAGGGGGAAGATCATTTCTCCGTATTGATGAACGCCGTAACGCCGGTGTGGTACTGGCGGGTGAATCACGAATATATCGATTTTCTTCATGCGACAATTAAGCGGATGAAAATGTCCGACATTAATGACACGCCCGGCCTGTTCGATGCGCAGCGCCGCTGTAGCGACCTTAATTCCGCCGTCTATAAATATTATGACAATATCAAAAAGCGCTGTCTGAATGGTGAGAAGGTGTCGTACTCCGATTTGGACGTATTAAATTTGCGCCAGTGTTTTCGCGAGTTTAGCCTCGAAGCCTACCCGGAACTGGTTGCGCTGGTCTGGCCGGAGTATGCGCGCCCGGATGTAGATCCCAACGATGTGTAGTTGAGATATACTGAGCGCTGGTTTCGTTTGCAGACAGGATTTTATGGAACGCTTTTTTGAAAACGCAATGTATGCCTCTCGCTGGCTGCTCGCACCCGTCTATTTTGGTCTTTCCCTGGCGCTGGTCGCTCTGACGATCAAGTTCTTCCAGGAGATTTTCCACGTCCTGCCAAACATTTTCTCCGTGGCAGAAGCCGACTTGATTCTGGTTCTGCTGTCGCTGGTGGATATGACGCTGGTGGGGGGATTACTGGTGATGGTGATGTTCTCCGGTTATGAGAATTTCGTCTCTCAGCTTGATATCGCCGAGCATAAAGAAAAGCTCAGCTGGCTGGGGAAAATGGACGCCTCCTCGCTGAAAAATAAAGTCGCGGCGTCAATTGTGGCGATTTCGTCTATTCACCTGTTACGCGTTTTTATGGACGCGAAGAACGTCCCGGACAATAAGCTGATGTGGTATGTCATTATCCACCTGACGTTTGTGCTGTCGGCGTTTGTGATGGGGTATCTGGATAAGATCAGTAAGAAATAAATTCACCGCGCCCCTCACCCTAACCCTCTTCCTGTGGGAGAGGGCCGGGGTGAGGGCAGCAGGCGCGCTATTTATCCGACGACGCCTGCCACAAATTCAGTTCACCGTCCGTCACGTGCTGGTCAATGCGCGTCAGTTCATCTTCGGTAAAGCGCAGGTTATTCAGCGCCTGCACGTTCTCTTCCAGCTGCTCCGGGCGGCTCGCACCAATGAGCACCGACGTTACGCGCGCGTCTTTCAACAGCCAGCTTAGCGCCATCTGCGCCATCGTCTGCCCGCGCGCGTGCGCCATTTCATTCAGCAGACGAAGGCTACTCAGGTTAGCTTCCGTCAGCATGTTCTCCGTCAGGCCGCGCACTTTCTTCCCTTCCCGCTGCATGCGTGAACCGTCCGGAATACCATTCAGGTATTTACCGGTCAGCAGGCCCTGCGCCAGCGGGGTAAAGGCGATACAGCCCGTTCCGTTTTTCTCCAGCGCGTCCAGCAGGCCAGTTTTGTCGACCCAGCGGTTAAGCAGGTTGTAAGACGGCTGGTGGATCAAAAGCGGGATCTTCCACTCGCGCAGCAGTTCGGCCATCGCCGTCGTGCGTTCCGTGGAGTAAGACGAAATGCCGACATACAGCGCTTTTCCGCTCTGCACCGCGTGTGCCAGCGCGGCGGCGGTCTCTTCCATCGGCGTGTGTTCGTCAACGCGGTGAGAATAGAAAATATCCACATACTCCACGCCTATGCGTTTCAGGCTCTGGTCGAGGCTGGCGAGCAGATATTTACGTGAACCGCCCGAACCGTACGGCCCTGGCCACATGTCGTAGCCCGCTTTGGTGGAGATAATCAGCTCGTCGCGATAACCGGCAAAATCTTCCCGCAGCAGGCGGCCAAAATTCTCTTCAGCGCTGCCCGCAGGAGGGCCGTAGTTATTGGCAAGGTCAAAATGGGTAATGCCGAGATCGAAGGCTTTACGCAGCAGCGTACGCTGGGAATCGAGCGCCTGAACGTGACCGAAGCTGTGCCACAGGCCCAGCGACAGCGCCGGTAAGCGCAGGCCACTTTTGCCGCAGTATCGGTACTGCATATTTTCGTATCGGCCGGAGTAAGGGTGCCAGGACATGATGTCTCCTTTCTTATCGGTGAATTTTCGAAACAGCGTTTTTATTCTAAGCCTATCAAATCATAAATCGTGGAGATAAGCGACGACGCGCCTGACTAGCAAGAATTTTCCGCACGAGCTGAATGATTACGATGACTATTATGCCCACGCTATGACCAGCCCGAAGCCGAGCTGGCTGATCGAGAACGTTAAGCTGGTTTAAAAAGCATCTGGAATAATAAGCACTGCTTAAATAAATCATCACAAGGGGTTATCTTTTCCCCTGTCCCTGCCGATAACGAGGATAGCACTCGCCTCTGGGCGAATTCACCCTCACGGCAAGGAACACTCAATGAACATGCTTCGTAATTTCACCATCCGTTTCGTCATGCTGACGATACTGGGGATCTTTTGTGTCATGTGGGCGGGCGTAGGGCTTTACAGCACCTGGTCTCTGTCCCGCGTTTCTGATGGTAACGACGTTGACCGTCAGCTGGTCCGGCAAATGACGGTATTGAGCCAGGGTAACGATCAGTATTTTCGTTTTGTCACCCGCCTGAGCCGCGCGATGGACGTTAAAGCGGCGGGCGGCACGCCGGACCTGGCTTCCGCCCAGCAGGCTCTGGATAACATGAGCAAAAAGCTGGCGGAGATGAAGGCCATCTCCCCGGGCCCGATGGATGAAACGGTCTCTGCGCAGGTCATTTCCACCTGGCAGGCGCTGCTCGATCGGGGCGTTACGCCGCAGATGGCGCAGGCGAAGCAGGCGACGCTCGAAGGCTATCGTCAGCAGGCCAACAACGTCACGCCGCCGCTGAGCCGCGCGTTTGGCGCCGCGGTTGAGAACTTTAACAATTCTGCGGTGACGGCGCTCGACAGTACGCGCGTGGTGGTCGACAGCCTCACCAGCATAACCCGGACGGTGATCGTTACCGCCACGATCGTCGGTTTGCTGATCCTGCTCTTCACCGACCGCTACCTGGTGGCGCTGCTGGTGAAGCCGCTGGAACGCATCCGCCAGCAGTTCCGCCAGATTGCGCAGGGCGATCTCAGCCAGCCGATTCCGCCCATTGGCCGCAACTGCGTGGGCCAGCTGGTGCCGCTGCTGAGCGCCATGCAGGACAGCCTGCGTGAGGCGGTTAGCACCATCCGTTCCGGCAGCGAGAATATCTGGCGCGGGGCAACGGAGATCTCCAGCGGGAATAACGATCTCTCTTCGCGTACCGAAGAGCAGGCCGCTGCGCTGGAAGAGACGGCGGCGAGCATGGAGCAGCTTACCGCAACGGTGAAGCTGAACGCCGAAAGCGCACGCCAGGCCAGCCAGCTGGCGGACATTGCCTCCGGCACGGCCAGCCGCGGCGGTTCGCTGGTCGACGAGGTCGTCACCACCATGAGCGGCATCTCAGCCAGCTCGAAGAAGATTGCTGAAATCACCTCCGTGATTAACAGTATCGCCTTCCAGACCAACATTCTGGCGCTTAACGCCGCGGTCGAGGCGGCCCGGGCAGGGGAGCAGGGGCGTGGCTTTGCGGTCGTTGCGGGTGAGGTGCGTAATCTGGCCAGCCGCAGCGCGAACGCGGCAAAGGAGATCGAAGGGCTGATTGCAGATTCCGTTTCCCGCGTGGCGCAGGGGGCGCAGCTGGTGAACGATACCGGCACGACGATGGAAGCCATCCTGCGGGACGTGAAGGAGGTGACCGTCATTATGAAGCAGATCGCCACCGCGTCAGAGGAGCAGAGTAAAGGCATTTCGCAGGTGGGCGTGGCCATCACCCAGATGGACGGCGTGACCCAGCAGAACGCCTCGCTGGTGGAGCAGGTTTCCGCCGCCGCCGCCGCACTGGAGCGGCAGACTGAAGAGCTCCAGCGCTCAGTGCAGAAGTTCCGTCTCTCCGCGTAACATCATCGCGTCAGGCCGTCACTGGCGGCCTGACGTTTATCGCTCTGAATAATCTGTGTCACCTGCGACAGCTGGCCGATTTTCACTTCGCTTGCCCGCATAAATTTACTTTTGTCGATCAGCAGCAGCGACTGGCTGGCGCGGCTTAACAGCAGCGCCTTAAAGCCCGCGTTGTGCTCGGACGGATCCCAAAGGACGCCATGCTCATCGACCCCTTCACACGAGAAGATAAACAGATCGATCTCCAGCCCTTTTAGCTGCGTCACCAGCGCCGGATTTACATAGCAGCGATACTTACGCTCAAGCGTTCCGCCGGAACAGATAAGCGTGATCCGCTCGCGCTTCGCCATCTCGTGGCAGATAGGCAGGCTATTGGTAAACACGGTGAGTTCGATATCCGGAAGCTGGCGCGCCAGATGAAAGCAGGTCGAACTGGCATCAAGGGCAATGGTCATCCCTTCGCTGATCCAGCCTAGCGCGTGGCGGGCAATATCGGCTTTGTCGGCATAATGGCTTTTCAGCCGTGCGCCAAAGGGTTCACCGCTGTCGCGGCTATCGGGATGAATCAGACGCGCCCGTCCGTGCTGACGCAGGAGCTTCCCCTGCTGCTGCAACGACTTCAAATCCCGGCGGATTGTCTCTTTACTGACGGAGAGTTTCTCAGCCAGTACATCGGTAGTCAGCCAGTCGCTTTTACTCAGCAAAGCGATAAGGCGCTGCTGTCGGGTTGCTTTCAGCGTCTGGTCTGACATACGAGGTTCCTTGCGCACGCGTGCTGACTCACTTTTCTCATCGCAGAAGAAGGGCGGCGAACCGCCCGGTCATCCGTCAGGCCTGACGTTTATCTTCCGTCTGGGTATCGAAGTCGCTCGCTGAATGGCGCTCATGCAACTGCTCGCTCAGCTCGCCGTTGGTGCGGTTAACGATGCGCCCGCGTTTAACCCCCGGGCGATTCGCCACATCTTTTGCCCAGCGCTGCACGTTGGTGTACTTCCCGGCGTCGAGGAACTCGGCGGCATTGTAAACGCTGCCCAGCGCCACGCAGCCAAACCACGGCCAGATCGCCATATCGGCGATGGTGTACTCTTCGCCTGCCACGTAGCGGCCGCGCGCCAGCTGTTTGTCCAGCACGTCGAACAGGCGTTTAGCTTCCATGGTGAAGCGATCGATAGCGTACTCAATCTTCACCGGCGCGTAGTTGTAGAAGTGGCCGAAACCGCCGCCGAGGAACGGGGCCGCGCCCTGTAACCAGAACAGCCAGTTCAGGGTTTCCGTTCGTCCTGCCGGATCTTTTGGCAGGAAGTGACCAAACTTTTCGGCCAGATAGAGCAGGATATTGCCGGATTCAAAAACGCGCGTCGGCGGGGTGGTGGAGTGGTCACGCAGCGCCGGGATCTTCGAGTTCGGGTTCACGTCGACAAACCCGCTGGAGAACTGATCGCCCTCACCGATGCGGATTAGCCATGCGTCGTATTCCGCGCCCGTTACACCCAGCGCCAGCAGCTCCTCCAGCATGATGGTAACTTTCTGTCCATTCGGCGTACCCAGAGAGTACAGCTGGAGCGGGTGCGCGCCCACGGGGAGCTCTTTCTCGTGCGTGGTGCCCGAGACGGGACGGTTGATATTGGCGAACGCGCCGCCGTTATTCTGTTTCCATTCCCACACTTTCGGTGGCTGATAGGTATTTTCGGACATGTTGGCCTGCCTTTTTGGTGTTGTGTTGAGGCAGTGTAGCAGGAGATATAGGAACCGTTTAACGATGCGAGCGTAATGGTCAGGGCGGGTGTATGATAACGCCACCTCTGTCAGTTAATTACAACGTGCAGACGACGACAACCCCACAAAAAATTGCCGCCTGCCTGTTTTAGGTTGGACACATGCGTAAAGGAACGTTAAGCAGTGACGCACCCTTCGGGACGTTATTAGGTTATGCGCCGGGTGGCGTGGCGATTTACTCTTCAAATTATGGCAGTCTCGATCTGCGCCACTACCCGGAAGACGCGGAGTTCCGCAGCTATATCGGCAACGAATACATGGGCCATAAATGGCAGTGCGTTGAGTTTGCGCGCCGCTTCCTGTTTCTCAACCACGGGTTTGTCTTTACCGACGTCGGGATGGCGTGGGAGATCTTCTCTCTGCGTTTTTTACGCCAGGTGGTGAACGACAACATTCTGCCGTTACAGGCCTTTGCCAATGGCTCGAAGCGCGCGCCGCAGGCCGGGGCTCTGCTTATCTGGCAAAAGGGCGGTGAGTTTCAGGAGACCGGACACGTGGCCGTCATCACCCAGCTGCTGGACGACAGGGTGCGCATTGCGGAGCAGAACGTGATCCATACTCCGTTGCCGCTGGGGCAGCAGTGGACGCGCGAGCTGCGTCTGAGCGTTGAAAACGGCTGCTATACGCTTCATGACACGTTCAGCGATACCGAGATCCTCGGCTGGATGATCCAGACGGAGGAGACTGAACATAGCATTCCTCAGCCGGAGATCGACGGTGAGCTGCTGAAAATCAGCGGCGCGCGGCTGAAGAACAGCCGTCAGTTTGACGGGAAATGGCTCAATGAAAACGACGCCCTGCAACAGGCGTACGTTCGCGCCAACGGCCACGTTATCAACAAAGATCCCTGCCAGTACTTCACCATTACCGAAAGCGCCGAGCAGGAGCTGATCAAAGCCACCAACGAACTGCACCTGATGTACCTCCACGCCACCGACAAGGTGCTGAAAGACGACAATCTCCTCGCACTTTTCGACATCCCGAAAATCCTCTGGCCGCGCCTGCGCCTCTCCTGGCAGTGGCGTCGTCACCATATGATCACCGGTCGTATGGATTTCTGCATGGATGAGCGCGGCATTAAGGTTTACGAGTACAACGCGGATTCGGCCTCCTGCCATACCGAGGGCGGGCTCATTCTCGAAGAGTGGGTGAAAAACGGCTATCGCGGCACCGGCCACAATCCGGCGGAAGGCTTGCTGGAGGAGCTGACCGGCGCCTGGAAGCACAGCCACGCGCGGCCGTTCGTGCATATCATGCAGGACAACGATACTGAAGAGGATTACCACGCGCTCTTTATTCAGCGCTCGCTGATCCAGGCCGGGTTTGAAACCAAAATCCTCCATGGCCTGGGCGCGCTGAGCTGGGATGCCGCCGGGCAACTGATTGATGATGAAGGCCGTCACGTCAACTGCGTATGGAAAACCTGGGCGTGGGAAACGGCGATTGAGCAGATCCGCGAGGTGAGCGAAACCGAGTTCGCCGCCGTGCCTATCCGCACCGGACACCCGCAGGGTGAAGTACGCCTGATCGACGTCCTTCTGCGCCCGGAAGTGCTGGTCTTCGAACCGCTGTGGACGGTGATCCCCGGTAACAAGGCGATTCTGCCGGTGCTGTGGCAGCTGTTCCCGAACCACCGCTATCTGCTGGATACTGACTTCGAGGTGAACGGCCTGCTGAAGCAGACCGGTTACGCCGTTAAGCCTATTGCCGGGCGCTGCGGGAGCAACATCGACCTCATCAGCGCTCAGGATGAGTTGCTGGATAAATCCAGCGGCAAGTTTGTCGATCGTAAAAATATCTATCAGCAGCTGTGGTGCCTGCCGAAGGTTGACGGCAAATACATTCAGGTCTGCACCTTTACCGTGGGCGGGAACTATGGCGGAACCTGTCTGCGCGGGGATGACTCGCTGGTGGTGAAAAAAGAGAGCGATATTGAGCCGCTGATTGTGGTGAAGGATAAGTAATTCATACCCGCGACAAAAAGCCCCCGTCGGATAACCTGCGGGGGCTTTTTCTTACGCTTCTTCCTCGTCCTGCTGCTCGCTAATCTTGAGATCAATGATGCGGCCGATCTGGTCATGATAGACCGTCAGCAGGTTGTACTGGCTCATCTCCGAGATAAGCTGCGGTGAGACGTCAAAGCTTCTGGCAAGCTCGTCATGGTGCAAATAGCCCGCACGACGGCGTCTTACGTGGGTACGTCGACGATTGTACTGATACCATAAAATCAGCAGCCAGCCGTTGAGCACGGCGAGCAGCAAATAAATTAGCACCGTGTTAAAGGAAGCAATGATGTCTCCCCACCGGTACTCGCTCTCTTCAGTTAACTGCATCCACAGCCGGGCATACAGAAAAAACAGAAATCCTCCCCACGCCAGCAGCGTTAACGCGGTATCGAAAAGGCGTGGGAGTAGCCGGTGTTCAGTCAAAATTAAGGTATTTTCGTTCATTGAAGACGTCCTTTTCCCCGGTCCGGGCTGATCCAGCGTGCGCGTGCGCGCTGGCGCTTAAGCATAACTTTTGGAAATGCAACAAGGGTGGTAAACAGGCCAATCATCCAGTAGACCATCGGGAACCAAATCACCCAGAAAAGCGAGCTCGCCACTTTTCGCTCGTACCGCCGCTCGATGTACAGGCTGACAAGGAACTGCATCAGGCACATAACGCCCAGCAATAGCCCGGTAAACGCCGGTGGAAAGAGGGTTTCAACGTTCAGGTTGGCGGGCACCGGCGCGACATGGCTGATGAGGAATAACAGTACCGTCACCGCGTAAGCAAATGCCCACAGCGTTGACAGCGCGTACTCCATAAACAGGGGCCACATGCGATGGTGTTCCCAGCGCACTATTCTGCGAAGGTTGACCAGAAACACCTCCGCGCCGCCCTGCGCCCAGCGCAGACGCTGTTTCCACAGGCCTTTGAGGGTCTCCGGCATCAGGATCCAGCACAGCGCCCGCGGCTCGAAAAAGATATCCCAGTGGCGCAGCTGGAGCTTCCAGCTGATGTCGATGTCTTCCGTGATCATGTCCGGACTCCAGTACCCGACGTCCGCCAGCGCCTGGCGGCGAAAGGCGGCGATCACGCCCGAGACGGTAAAGACCCGGCCATAGATCCGCTGCGTCCGTTTGATAAGCCCAATGATGGATGAGAACTCGCCCACCTGAATACGGCCAATCAGCGTCGAGCGCGTGCGAATGCGCGGGTTCCCGGTGACGGCCCCAACGTGGGGATACTGGATCAGCGGCGCCACCAGATACGCCGCCGTGTCGCGGTCAAGCAGGGCGTCGCCGTCAATGCAGACCAGCAGATCGCCACGGGCCGCCGCTGCCCCGGCCTTGAGCGCAACGGCTTTCCCCTGGTTCTCCGCGAGGTTAATCACCCGCAGGCGCGGCTGCTCCAGCGCGAGCTGGTGCAGCTCCCGGGCGGTGTTGTCGGAAGATCCGTCGTTAATGGCGATAACTTCAATATTTTCATACCGCTGAGCCAGCGCTGCGCTGATGGTCTCTCTGGCATTCCTTTCCTCGTTGAAACAGGGAATAAGGATGGAAATTAACGGCTCACCGGCGAGCATCGGGGCTGGCGTTTCTTTGCCCCACGGCCAGCGTCGTTCGAGCTGAAACCAGAAGTAGAGACCGCCGGTTATCCACAATACGGACATGAACAGCGGCCAGAAGAACACAAAATCCAGGATCAGCTCGCCGGTAAACAGGGCGGCAACGCCTAATGGCAGCCCGAACACCAGACATAAAATAGAGAATGCGATAATGCGATCAGTCATTGTCAGGATACCAGTAGGAAGATAATTCAGGCCTGATGCGTGACATAGCAGGCTGGTTGTTAATGAAATCGTCGGGGTAGTAACCGTAATTTTTGACGCCGTTCAGCTGGAGCACGCGCATCCACTCCACCAGACGCTCGTCGGGAACGGGGCGTTGCGGTGTTTGCGACCAGTCTCTCGCCTGGAGTTCAAAAATGGTCTTATTGAGCGCGCCGGGCCGCGCGGCGACGGCTTTAACCAAACGCGTAAACCATGCATTGCTCTCCTCTACCGGGACGGACTCCATCAGGGGCATTGCCATCGGTACCGTCCAGTCATAGGCCGCCAGAAAATCATCAAGATTCTGCGCAAACCACGCTTCGCTTTCGGGTTGTAGAATGGGCAAGACGAACATATTCCGCGCAGTTTTAATTTGCGGACCACGAATGTCCTTTACCGCCTGGCTTAAGGCCTGGGTGAACCCAATAAGCAGCTGGCTCCTCTGGCGCGCGGTATCCTGCCCGGCATCGTCAACGTCCGTCAGCACCGCATCGTCATGGAACACAATCCCGTTGAAGCTGGCATGCCGGGCCAAATCTTCATAGATTTCCGTCACCTGCTGGCGAACCTGCGGGTTCCATGGCGAAAGCCTGATATAGGGATCGGTGGCCTCGTGCAATGCCCCTGTCTGACGATCCCGACGCTGAACGCGCGGCAGGGAAGGATCGAGATCGAACGAGAGCACCGGCATCCAGGCGAAGACCTTCACGCCCGCCCGGGTCTGGAGCTGCCAGGAGACAAAATTAAAGAGATCGGCCCGAACCGGAAGCCGGCGGTTGGGGAAATAGAGCGCTTTGATTTTGCCGTCGCCCTGCGGGTCGGCAAAGGCCTGGAGGAAAACATGGCTTATTTTCATGTCGTAGACCCGCTGGACCAGCTTGTTGATATTCTGGGCCTGCTGAGACGGGTCGGGATCGTAAACGTAGTCGAGATCGACGTGCATGACGCGCACGGGGTCGTGCTCCTGGATCTGGCTGACCGTACTGGCAAAGGTTTTGAGCGAGGGATTCCCGGCAATCAGCAGGCGGGGAATGCTGCTGAGATTGCCCACGTCGCCCAGTCCATCCTCCAGGGTAAAGGCCAGCCGGTAGCCCTCTTTTTTGGCAATAGACAGTGACGTGCCGTTGGCTGCTCCGTACGGCCAGACCCAGGCGCGCGGCGCTTTCCCGGTTACCCGGGTGATTTTATCCGTCACCTTGCGCACGTCATCGCCGATCCGCTGGCTGAACTGTGCGTCAGTTTCATAGCGTCCCGTCGCTTTATCATAAAAGCGGCTGGCGATGGCCGGTTCACGGCTGCCCTGTGGGTTGGCCGGAATGCCGTAATGTGAGGCCCAGGTATGCGCGCCGATTTCAACCAGCGGGGAGCGGCTTAACTCGCGAACCATGTCCCACGTCGCGAACCGATCGCGGGGCGTCATCAGACCGCCGAAGTTAACCTTTTGATTTGACGGCGTATCCACCCAGCTGCCCACCGGCGCCCACAGCGCAGGAACGTTCCATGCCTGAAGCAGCGGCCAGACGCGGGTATAAAAGCTGCTGTAGCCATCGTCAAAGCTGAGCAAAACGGCTTTCTGCGGCAGCGTTTTCTTTCCGTCATGGGCATCAAGAATGTCCTGCACGCTGATGGCGTGATAGCCGTTATGCAAAAGCCAGCTAATCTGCTCGTTTAACGCGCTGGTGCGAACGGAGAGGTAGCGCTGATCGGCTGCATCATCTTCAACGTCGTGATAGGCGAGCACCAGAAACTGGTTTTTCGGCCAGGGTTTGCTTGCCTCCTGCTGCGGCCTTTCTTTGGGCGCAATAAACGAGAGCGCCTGCGCGTAAACGCTCGCGCTGAGGCAGAGACAGGCGGTGAGTAACAGTCTCACTGAAAAACGTGTGTTCAGCATAGTCATCCTTAAAAGCGTAAAGTCGCATCAAACGAGACGGAGAGATTGCTTTCGCGTTTGCCGTCGTAAGGGCGTTTATCCCAGTTCAGCATCACCCCGGTATCCACGACGTTATTCCACTGAATGCGTTGCCCGTAACCCAGCAGGGTAATGGCGCCAGGTGACTGATTTTTCTGCCAGTATCTGCCGCCGCCGGCGACAATCTGCTGGCTCCAGAGGGTGTCGTAGTGGCGGTACATCTCATGGTCAACGGACAGGGCGGCCGTGACGGACAGATCCCGTGTCGGGTTGTAATAAAGCGTATCCCGCAGGCTGTTTTTACTGGCGGCGATCCCCGGTTCGAGATCCAGCGTCAGGGACGGGGTCTGCCAGAGGCGCTCTTTCCCCGTGAGGACATATTCCTGACGGCGGTTATGGTCTGAGAAGCGGCTGACGGCGGCGCTAAGCTGATACTCCCGGCGCTCGTTTTGATACCAGCGCACTCCGCCTTCGCCACGGTTCGCGCTTATGCCATTGCGTAGCGCCCGTAAGGGCGTGGTGCGGGACAACCGTTCGAGGCTACCGCTGAACTGCCAGCTGTCACTGAGGCTGTAAGTCGTTGAGAGCCGGGCACCCGGCTTGTTTTCACCGTGATAGCGGTTGCTGGAGATCTCGGCTTCGAGCGTCAGGTCGCGTGGCCGCCACTCAACGCCGCCCAACAGGTGGCGGCTGATGCCTTTGCCTTCGTCAAAATTGCCCTGTGCATAGCGGGCGCCAGCAAACAGCCGCCAGCTATCCGCCACGGGCGGGCCATAGAGCGTGGCGTCCCAGCTCATGTCGTGGGTACCGCTGACGGGGTTATCTGAGTGCAATCCTTTACCCGCGTTCAGACGCAGTTCAGACATATGGTGGACCGCTCTGAGCCGGTCCAGGCGGCGGGCGCTGCGATCGGTGGGGGCGCGAGACAGCACGTCCTCAGCCAGTAAATCCATCTGTCGCCACTCCTGAAGGTCCATTGCGACGTAAGCCTGCTGTTTTTCAAGCTCCAGATTCGACGGTTCAAGCGTCTCTGCTTGCTTAAGCTTTTGCTCGGCCGCGCGCGGCAGGCCCCGCGCCTGAAGCAGGGCGGCATAATCAATCTGTAACCCCTGATTGCCCGGTGCCGTTGACGCCAGACGATGCGCCAGCTTTTCGGCCTCCGGCAGGGCGTTGGTCGTCAGCAAATAGTTAAAGTTGAGTGACTGCCCGGTAAGCCACCGATCGTTTGGCTGGGCGGTGGGGGACCCGAAATCGTAGCGGGTCCAGGGAACGCTGCGGGTCTCGCGCTCAACGTAGCGGCGGGCGGCCTGATACTGCCCCGTATCCAGCCAGGCGTAGAAAAGCGCATGTTCCTCGTCCTGCGGATCGGAGGCGTATTGTGGATAGCGTTGCACAAGCGAGAAGGCGGCGACGGCGTTTTTCTCCTGCAAATATGCAGAGATCACCCAGCCTATGGCCCACTCCGGCACCGGATGCTGTGCGGCTGTCAGCGCCTGATATTCGCTAATGACCTGCCGGTAATCACTCTGCGCATACAGCGCACCAAGCCGATCAATACGGGCAAGGACGATGTCTTCAGCCGCCTGCGGGTCGTTTTGCCAGCGGGAAAGCAGGGCCTGGTAACGATCTAATGCGCTTTGTGCCAGCCGCAGGCGCTCTTTCTCCGTTCTGCCCGGCACATCCGCCAGGCGTACCCGTTCAGCCGCGGCGTTACGCTCAAGGCGGCGGCGCTCCGCAGGAGAGAGCGCCGCGTTTTGTGACAGCCAGAGTGCGGGCGTGCTTACCCGGTTATCCGTTAGCGCATCGATCGTCTCGCGAAGAAGGGCCTCATTCCCTGGCGCGGCGCTCAGCGCGCGCATGTCCGCCAGCAGCCGATCCCTGTTTTTTCCCTGGCGCATCCAGACATAGGAGAGCGTCTCAAGGTGCGCGGAAGAAGGCTCTTCCTTTACCAGTTGCCGGGCTTCCGATAGCGCGAGACGATCCATGCGGGCATCGGCCAGGGTCTTCACATAGCCGATGCGGTAATCGTCGTTATCCGGCGCAAGGCTGCGCGCCTCTTTCCACAGCGACAGGGCAGATGGCCAGGCCTTTTGGTTTCTCCTGGATTGCGCGACAGCAGCGATGGCGCGAGCGGGCAGCGGCATATAGATGCCATAACGCTGCCAGACCTGGATAACCTCATCATCGCGCCCTGCCCAGGAGGCAACCTGTAACCAGTCCGCAACCTGTTCGGGCGTTAAAGCATGTTGTTGCTCATAGCGCTGTAGATAATCAAGAAACTGAGCGTAATTACCGTTACGTGCCTGTTGAATCTGATGCGCATAAGCGGATTCATCAGCCTGAACCAGAACAGGAAAGAGTAAAGGCAGGAGTAATAATATTGTGGTGCGATAAAAGAATAACGTAGTGAAGCGAAGCGATCTTTCCATATCTATTTGCCATTTGTTTATCATGAATCCATTGCATAACACGGCCGCCTTTTAACTCAACGTTAAAGGCCATAAAGGAGAACATTAAATCTGAATGGTGCTACGTTACGGGATACTTACTTAAAGGTAATTATGAGCCCTCATCTCGGTGATTCAGTTGGGGGTAATGTACACCCGATGTGTTGGGGGATAAATAAGTTGAAAAGCGGGTGGGGTATTTTGAGATAATTCTGGAAGATGACGGTTTTTTAGATAATTTAATTCGCGGCCTTTGTTTTTAACTTATTGATAATATTGATTTTTTATTCGTTTGTTTTTCTTTTTGTTATATTCGAAATGATGTTCTGCTCAGTTAATTAAAGTACTTTCCGGTGCGTGTTTGGGAAGTTTCATGACAAAAATTCTTAATGTTCAGGGAAGTGACTTTTCTGAAATTCTTTTTTATTTATAATTAACGTCAGCCATTGAGTGATAGTCTACGAAAAGTCTAGCTCACCAATGTGCATATTGAGGGATGATCAAAGCCAGAAAACATTTGCCGTTAATGTAAAGCGCTATAAGCGAAAGCGTTCTTCTTTCTTAAGAGGCGGGCTTGCTTTAATCTAAAAGGGATGGTTAGTGGCGACTTCAATTGTGTTAGTGACTCAGGATTGTTTCCTTGTCAGGGGGATGCGGCTATTTTTCCCGGATATAATTTGCCTCAGTTCGATTGACAGAAACATATTTGATACCGGTGCAGATGAATATACTGTACTGATTGATAGCCGTACGCCGCTCCGTTTATATGATTACCTGATACGCCATCCAGCCAGAACGAGAAAAACGATCTGCTGCGTTATGCTGGATATGCACCCTCGAGAGGAGGACCTTCTCAGTATGAAGCTGTTTATGAACACGTCGCTTACGGCGCCGGATATGGCGTCGTTATTCAATCTGGTGCTCGATATGAAAGGCAGGCGTCTGACAACCAAATGGCTGCTTAACTTACGCCTGAGTCGACACGAAGCGGTAATGATCCGGTTGCTGAAGGCAGGGAGGTCAATGGAAGAGATTGCAGATAAGCTGAATATGTCGGTCAAAAGCCTCTATCGCAAGCGAACGGTGCTGTCGGAGCGGTTAGGGGCGGGGAACTTCAACGAGGCGTGTTTGTTCATCTTCAAAAACAAACTGCTGGACGCGGTTGGGAACGATCCCTAGCTCAGTCAGAAGCCAAAAGCACAAACCCGCCACGAGGGCGGGTTCTTTTAATGGACATAATTCAGAACGACCAGCGCAGATTGGCGTTAACCGAGTTGACGCGGGTATCCGCACCATATTGTCCCTGGTAACCCACATCCAGCGTCGCAGCACGCGACAACTGTACGCTCACGCCGATATCACCCACCATTACGTCCTCATCGACGGCCTGGCCCTGAGTAATGAACGCGTCGCTGCCCGCAAACGCCATGCGCGAAGAGGTATTCTTATCGCCATAAGCGTGCTGCCAGCCCAGCGAACCGTAGAGGTTAACGTTCTTCGGCAGCTCGGTCACACCGCGAACCCCGAGTGTGGAATAGAAGGTGTTCATCGTTTCGTTACGTACGCTCAGCGCAGCGGCACCGCCGTCTTCCCTGAAACTGTCGGTATGCAGCCGGATGTACGATAAATTGACGAACGGCTCAATATTCATATCAGGCTGGCCGAAACGGTAGCCCGCTTCGGTGAACGCCAGCAGCGAGTTGGCGTCGTAATCCGACTTCAGCCGATCCGAGAAGCCGCTGAAATCAACATTGCGCTCGCCTTCGATCTTGTGCCAGGTGTAACCCAGCGCGCCGCGAAGGGAGAACGCATCCTGTTGACCCGCCGCATACAGGCCAAGATGGTAGTTGTCGGTATCCGCTGAGGAACGACGGCTGTCGACGTCGTAATCACCCCGGCTGTAGCCGAAATAGCCACCGACACGCACGTTATGATCCGCCAGCTTGCGATCTGCCCCCAGCA
Source organism: Enterobacter quasihormaechei (assembly GCF_004331385.1). Classification (GTDB taxonomy): domain Bacteria; phylum Pseudomonadota; class Gammaproteobacteria; order Enterobacterales; family Enterobacteriaceae; genus Enterobacter; species Enterobacter quasihormaechei. The sequence goes on along the minus strand of NZ_SJON01000002.1, from coordinate 332,082 downwards.
GGAAGCCGGTGGTGTTGCCGTCAAGCTTGCCCACATTGCCGTCGCCGCTGTTTTTACTCCAGGAGCTGAAGGTCTGGCCCCAGACGCCATTATTTTGCGGCTCCGGCTGCTGCACCAGCGACATTGCTAACGGTGGTATCGGCAGGCTGTCGTTATCAAACGCGCGCTGCATACGCTGGTTTAACACGTTAAAAACCTGCGTGCTGCTGGCGATCAGGTTGGACTGCATTGACGGATAAACTTCGCCAGACAGCTGGTTGAACGCCTCGCGCGCTTCCGGTGCGCTGAGCAGCAGCAGCGAGTTATACAGCGCCAGCGACGGGCCGCTTTGCGTCAGCGTGGAGAGCGCGCCGGCGGTATTCCACTGGTTGCTGCTTTTGGCCACGGTCTGGAAAATCCCCGGCTTGCCGCTGCCCGGGTTTTCACCGCCAGGATTCTCACCGCCAGGGTTTTCCCCTCCTGGATTCTCACCTCCCGGATTTTCGCCTCCGGGGTTTTCTCCTCCCGGATTCTCACCTCCCGGGTTTTCGCCTCCAGGATTCTCGCCGCCGGTCTCTTTCTGCGCGATGGTCAGATCCACGGCGTTGGTGCCTTGCTTGAGCGCCACGTCCAGGAAGGCGGATTTGGAAATCGCGCCGGCGAACTCACCGTCAATCCCTCCCTCGGAGGTTAAAATGCGGTAGCTTTGGCCCGTTTTATAGCTGGTTTGCGGGTCCAGCGCGGTGACCTGTACCTTAGCCTGATCGCTGATGGTGGTTTTGCCCGATACCAGCAGTTGGTCGCTGCTGCCATCTCCCGCGATATCTACGTCATAGAAGGATTCACCGATAAAGTTCAGATAGCGTTTCAGCGTCAACCTACCGATAGTGCCGTCGCCGGGCGAGATATGCCCGCCGGACAAGATCTCGGTCTGGCCCAGCGTGCCGTTGCCGCCCAGCGTGCCGCCGGCCTTGATTGACGCGGCGCTGCTGTAACCCGCCCCGTTGCTGACGTCTGAACCCGCCGTCGCGTTGAGGATCAGCGTGCCGCCGTTCTCCGCGCTAAGCGTCTGAATATCAAAAATATCGTCTTCTGGCTGGGTGTTAATATTGCTGTCAATGATGACTTTACCGCCCCGCGCGGTTACGTTCGCCTTGAGTCCGGAAAGATCGCCGTTCAGCGTCGTCTGCCCGGAGGTGTTGATCACCTCACCTTCACCGCTCATCTTGTTGCTGAAGACGTAATTTGCGTCGGTATGGTTGAAGTACACATAGCTGCCGAACAGCCCGCCGCGCAGGCTGATTGCCGTCTTCGCATCGAGGGTACCTGCGCCGCCCGCTGTGCCAAGCGTTGGCTCAGTTAAACCCGTGCCGGTGTCCATATTGCCGCGGCTGCCGATGATGAGCGCTCCCCGGTTCGAGCCGGAACCCGATGTCCCCACGATCAGCGCATTGCTGCCTGCGGAAAATGAACCGCCGTCAATCACCGACAGCACGCCATTGCCATAATCGCCCACGCTCACGCTGCTGCCGCTGGTAAAACGCGAGTCTTTGCCCGCAATAACCAGCTCAGCCGTTTTACCTGCCCCGGAGACGCCCGCTACCTGCACGCCGCCCACGTTAACCGCACCGCCGTTCAGCACGTCCAGGTCGCCATAAAGCGTCAACGTACGGCCAACGTTCCACTGTGAGCCGCTCCCCGTGACGGTGGCTTTCGGACTTAGCGTGTCGGTTTCACCCGGCCCGGTACCGTTGCCGATGCGCGCATCGTAGGCGGTGCTGAGCGCCGCGCCGTCCTCAATCGCCAGCGTGGAGCGTGCGCCCAGATCGGTGCCTACGCTAAGAAAATTACTGGTCACACGAGAGCCGGCACCCGTGGCGATAAGGTGGCTGTCGTAGCCGCGGGTGGTGCCGACAACGATCTCCTTTGCGCTCGCCAGTGCGCCTTCTTCGACCCGCAAGGTGCCGAGGCCAAGATTCAGGTCGCCGCGCAGGACATACCGATCGTTCACCGCATTAAGCTCAGCGTTTGGCCCGCGGACCGTGACCACGCTTTCATAAATTTGGCCGTCGAACAGCCGACCGATATTGATGTTATAGGCGGTGATTTTGCCGTTATCGATCAGCAGGTTTCCGCGTTGGTTACGTCCAACATAAACATCTCCGGTGTAACCCAGCGTTTCGGTAATACGCGAGTCGCCATCAAAAATAGCATCGGCCGCACGCGCGACATCGACAGGTAAAAGCAGTAGCAGCGGTGCGGAAAAAAGAGCGAGGTAAAGTCTGGAAAGCGGCGTCTTAACCGCTAAAGAATGCGATGTAGAGTTATTCACGGGCTATCTCCGTACTCATTAGCGTGATGTCAGGAAAATCGTTTTTATATGACAACTCAGATACGTCGAATAATGTAAAAGGCGTTATTTATGTACGCCTTTTGATATGGCGTTAATTATTTATGTGTGACAACAGGTGTACAGGTTGGCGCGCTCAGCGTCGGTGCGGATCCTAAAATTCCCGGCATCATCATTGATGAACAATCAAAAATGCGCCCTTTTTCCGTCGTAGCGCGATAAGTCAGTTTTTGTCCTCCCAGTGCGTCCGGCTGGGCGCCGTTAACGTTGGTCACGGTTATTTCATCTGATGAGCCCAGCCCCAGCATTTTAGCGGTCTCTGCCTGTAGAAGTGGAATAGCCTGATCGGTTTTCAACGTGGAACAACCCGCCAGCATCAACGTAACGGTTATAACGATTAGTGGCTTTTTCATAAATTATCCTTGATATCCAATCAGTTAATTTTGCTGATTGTATTTATGTTTTCTTTTACCCAAACCAGCGAATAATATATTTCTCTTTCCTAATCGAAAAAACCCTCCTAAAGTAGGGTAGGTAGAGAATAATTCATCCGTACTCTAAGATATGCGAAGGTAAAAGGAGGATCCTTTGGGACAGAATTATGCGTTAGTCGTTGATGACCATCCATTGGTAGCAAGCGGCATCGCCAATTTTCTGATTACACATTGCCAATTTAAGCAGGCGTATGTGGTGACGAATGAGGATGATTGCTACCGTCAAATTAGGGACCATGGCCCGCCACGTTTGCTGGTAATCGATTTTTGGCTCTCGTCCGGTACGGCCTTGAAATTACTCAAAGAAGTAAAAGAACTTTACCCCCAGGTAAGACTCCTGGTGGTCAGCGGGGATGACAATAATGATATCTGGCGGAAAGTTCATGCCGCCGGGGGGCACGGATTTGTATTGAAAAGCGAGCCGCCAGAAATGTTCTCACGGGCCGTTTTTGCCCTCACTGATAATCTGACCTGGTTTCCTGAGGGTAACGAAATTTCCGTTAAGTCGAATAATGAGCGGTTAAGTAAATTTAACTTAACGCCGCGACAAATTGACGTATTAAATATGATTATGCGCGGTCTGCCAAATAAACGCATCGCCGCCCAGCTTTCAATTTCTGAACCCACGGTCAAAGAACACATCAGCAATATTTTGAAAAAGATAGGCGTTAACAGTCGGGTCGAAGCCATCACGCTTTTGCATGGCAAGCAGGAACCGTCGGAATGAGGTTTTTCCAGAGCTTACAAAACGAGGGTATCTCTGCTCCGGCGCAGATCCGTTTGCTAAACAACACGTTTCTGCGGCTGGTATTCAGCTTTAGCGCGGTACCCTTTGTTGGCATTCCTTTCGCCATCTGGATTTATATGCTCGGGGACAAACTCGGCCCAACGATTATCTGGATAATCATTTATCTGCTATGTGCCTTGGCGATACGAATATTGCACCGACGCTATCAGCGCGAAGCAAAAGAAAACGATGAAAAGGACGTCCTGCGACGCTGGCTTCCGCGTATTAATAATATTGCCTTTATTCACGGGCTGGGCATTTCATCACTCTATTTAATTACGCCACAGACGCAGAACTTTGACTTTTTCCTGTTACTGAATATCAGCATCGCCGCTATCGTCGCCGCCAATGCGACGCATCTGACGCCGGTCATCAGCACCTTTACGCGCTTTTTCTTCGCCTCCTGGGGGGTGCTGAACCTCGGTATTATCTGGCGGCTCGATGAGTTGATGTTCATCGTGCTCATGCTGAATCTGCTTTACGGCTTCGCGATTTACCGCCATGCGTTAACGTCACATGCGTTCTTTATTCAGCAAGCGCTGCTTGAGGAAAAAAGCTCGCGCCTGGCGGAACAGTTTCGTCAGGCCAAAGAGGACGCGGAGCAGGCATTGCTGGATAAAAATCAGTTTCTGACAACCGCCAGCCACGATCTGCGCCAGCCCGTTCACGCTATGGGCTTTCTGATAGAAGCCATCCTCCACCGAAACCGGGACGACAGCCTGACGCCCCAGCTGCTTGACCTACAGCAGAGCGTTCGCTCGGTACATTTGATGCTCAATTCTCTGCTCGATCTCAGCAAAATAGAATCCGGGAATGTACTTTCTGCTCCTGGCAAAGTGGATATCGGCGCTCTGCTCGACTCGGTCATCACGCTGTTTCGCGAAGAGGCCAACAGCCGCGCGCTTAGGCTGGGCACCCGGCGGCCTAAACGCCGCATTTACGTGATGGGCGATCCGCTGCTGGTGCGACAGTCCCTGATTAACCTGATTCAAAATGCCCTTCGCTACACGCTCAAGGGCGGCGTGCTGGTCGCCATCCGACCGCGCGGTGACGAGTGTATGGTGGAGGTGTGGGACACGGGGGTCGGTATCGCCGATGATGAGAAAGGCAAAATCTTCTCACCTTACTACCGCCCCGAGCTGGCATGGAAGATCGATAGCGCCGGGCACGGGCTGGGGCTGGCCGTCGTTGCCCGTTGTGCCAAGCTGATGAAGGTGAAATACGGGATGCAATCCATTGAAGGTAAAGGCTCACGCTTCTGGATGCGCTTCACTCAATACGCTGGCGAAGACATCGCGCCGGATATCCCGCCCGCCTCTGACCACACCGCCACGCCGGTACGCTATGCGCCGCTGCACGGTTCCTGCCTGGTCGTCGATGACGATCCGCTGGTGACGTCTGCCTGGGAGAGCCTGATGAGCGTCTGGGGAATCAACGTACGCTGTGCGGCCTCCGCTGAAGAAGCGTTTGCCATCATCGACGACGGCTTTACGCCGTTCGCCGTGCTGTGCGACCAGCGCCTGCGATCCGGCGAAAGCGGCTTTGACATCCTGAAAGCGCTTTTTGAACGCCTGCCGGATATGAGCGGCGCGATAGTCAGCGGCGAATTTAATTCACCGGTTCTGCTGGAGGCAGAGCAGGAAGGTTACCTGGTACTCCGCAAGCCTCTTGAGCCGGCTAAGCTGCATGCGCTGCTTACGCAGTGGTCAGAATGTCGTTAAGGGAATGCAGAAGGGTTGATTCTGGCGGGCTTAGAATGCAAAAACGGACCTCCGTGGAGGTCCGTTAATATGAATTTGGTGCCCGGACTCGGAATCGAACCAAGGACACGGGGATTTTCAATCCCCTGCTCTACCGACTGAGCTATCCGGGCAACGGGGCGCATTAAACCCGATCCGCCCTCCGACGTCAACGAAATTTATTGCTTTCGGTGCAGACTGCACACTCTCTCACCATTTCGCCGCAAACTTAAGCGAAAAAGTGCGTCCAGAGCGCGGAAAGCGGCATGGCGAGCAGCAGTGCAGGGAGCATGTTCACCACTGCAAACATTTTGATGCCACAGATGCGCAGCCCTGTCGCCAGCAGCAACAGGCCGCCGACGGCAGTAAAGTCTGCCATCATCGCGGGCGTCGTCAGCGGCAGGATCAGCGTGGCGCAGGTGGCCAGCGCCAGCTGAATCAGCAGCATTGGCACGCAAATCGCGGCGACGGCGATGCCGAGCGTAGTGGCAAAAATAGTGGCGGTGAAGAAATCCAGAAACGCTTTCGCAATCAGTATGCTGGGATCGCCGGTCATTCCTTCCTGCATCGAACCGAAAATCCCCGTACCGCTGGCACAGAACAGAATAACGATCGCAACGTAGTTTTGAATAAACGACTCGTGCGTGCCGTGCTTCGCCTTGCCCGGTCGGGCAATCAGGTTTTTAGCTTTGCCTACCGCGCTATTTATGCCTCTTTCCAGATAGCAAAATTCGCCAATCAGCGCGCCGAGCAAGGTTGCCAGCACCATTACCGGCAGGTTGGCGCACTTCACCACTAAAAGGATACCAATCCCCAGCGACGCCAGGCCAAAAATGGAGGGCATGGAGACGCGAATACGCTCCGGCAACCGCTGGCTCAATACTGCCCCAAGTACACCGCCCAGCAGTACAGCTCCCGCATTGATAAAGGGTCCAATTACCACGTTTAACTCCTGTTATTTAAGCACTGGCATTGCATGATTATGGCACGTCCAGCCCTGATTATGGTTAGCTTTGGGAGGCGTAATGCATACTGATTCCTTCTTGCACCTGAAAATAAAAGGTGACATGATTGCGCGAATTTTCTCCTCCCTGTCTCACCGTTCGGTGAGGGTATTTGCGCTTATGAAAACCATGAAAATTGCCGTCAGCCGTGAGCTGGTATCCAAAGTTTCTACGCACCGTGAAAAGGTGACGCTGGATAACACCGATTTCACCGATGTGGCGGCAGTCGTCATTACGGTGGTTGAAAGCTACAGCGGCATTCTCGCGTTGCTGAAGCGTACGGGCTTTCAGCTACCGGTGTTTATGTTCTCGCAAGAGCCTGGAGAGGTGCCTGATGGCGTCACGGCGATTATCTCGGGTAGAGCGCAGGAGTTCCTGGAACTGGAATCTGCCGCCTGCCGGTATGAAGAGAACCTGCTGCCACCTTTTTTTGACACCCTGAGCCAGTATGTCGCAATGGGGAACAGCACCTTTGCCTGCCCTGGTCATCAGCACGGCGCGTTTTTCAAAAAACATCCCGCCGGGCGCCAGTTCTATGACTTCTTTGGTGAAAACGTGTTTCGCGCCGATATGTGCAATGCCGACGTGAAGCTCGGGGATTTGCTGATCCACGAGGGTTCTGCCAAGCACGCGCAAAAGTTCGCGGCGAAGGTGTTCAACGCGGACAAAACCTACTTCGTGCTGAACGGCACATCGGCTGCCAATAAAGTGGTAACCAATGCGCTGCTGACCCGTGGCGATCTGGTGCTGTTCGATCGTAACAACCACAAATCCAACCATCACGGGGCGCTGATCCAGGCCGGGGCTACCCCTGTTTATCTTGAGGCCGCGCGTAATCCGTTTGGTTTTATCGGCGGAATCGATGAACACTGCTTTGATGACGCGTATCTGCGGGAACTGATCCGCGAGGCTGCGCCGGAAAAGGCCGACGAGATCCGCCCGTTCCGCCTGGCTATCATCCAGCTTGGTACCTACGACGGCACGATCTACAACGCCCGTCAGGTGATCGACAAGATCGGCCACCTGTGTGACTACATTCTGTTTGACTCCGCGTGGGTGGGCTACGAGCAGTTTATCCCGATGATGGCAGAAACGTCTCCGCTTCTGCTGGAGCTTAACGAGAACGATCCGGGAATTTTTGTGACCCAGTCGGTACACAAGCAGCAGGCCGGGTTCTCGCAAACGTCGCAGATCCATAAAAAGGATAACCATATTCGCGGCCAGTCGCGTTTCTGTCCGCACAAGCGTCTTAATAATGCGTTTATGCTGCATGCCTCTACCAGCCCGTTTTACCCGCTGTTTGCGGCGCTGGACGTGAACGCCAAAATTCACGAGGGCGAGAGCGGGCGCAGGCTGTGGGCGGAGTGCGTCGAGCTGGGCATTGAGGCGCGCAAGGCCATCATCGCCAACTGCCATATGATCAAGCCGTTTATCCCGCCAGTGGTGGCAGGGCGGCCGTGGCAGGATCACCCCACGCAGGTCATCGCCAGCGAGCGCCGCTTCTTTAGTTTTGAACCGGGTGCAAAATGGCATGGTTTTGAAGGCTATGCTCGCGAGCAGTATTTCGTCGATCCGTGCAAGCTGCTGCTGACCACGCCGGGCATTGATGCGGAAACAGGTCACTATACCGATTTCGGCATTCCGGCGACCATTCTCGCCCACTACCTGCGCGAAAACGGCATTGTGCCGGAGAAGTGCGACCTCAACTCCATCCTGTTCCTGCTGACGCCAGCGGAGAGCGAGGAGAAGTTAATGCAGCTGGTGGCTATGCTGGGACAGTTCGAACAGCATATTGAAGACGACACGCCGCTCGCGGATGTGCTGCCGACCATCTATCAGAAATACCCGGTGCGTTACCGCGACTACACGATCCGTCAGCTGTGCCAGGAGATGCACGATCTCTACGTCAGCTTTAACGTGAAGGATCTCCAGAAGGCGATGTTCCGCCAGGAGAGCCTGCCCGCCGTAGTGATGAACCCGCAGGATGCCAACCAGGAGTACATTCGCGGGAACGTAGAGCTGGTGCGTATTCGTGACGCTGAAGGGCGCATTGCCGCCGAAGGCGCGCTGCCATATCCGCCGGGCGTGCTGTGCGTGGTGCCGGGCGAAGTCTGGGGCGGAGCGGTGCAGCGTTACTTCCTGGCGCTGGAGGAGGGCATTAATATGCTGCCGGGCTTCTCGCCGGAGTTGCAGGGCGTTTACAGTGAGAAGGATGCGGACGGGATCAAGCGACTGTATGGGTACGTATTGAATGTTTGAACGTAGGCCGGGTAAGCGTTAGCGCCACCCGGCGAGTTGCCCGGTGGCGCAAGCTTACCCGGCCTGTAATACTGCGTCAGGCTTCTGCGCGGCGGTACATCCTTCTTGGATGCCCAATCTTCCCGTACAGCATCTCCACCGTCAGAAAACCCACCTCCACGCAGTGTTCCAGATAGCGCCGGGTGGTGGTTTTACTCAGCCCCGTCTCGCTCACCACCTCATCCACCGTAAAGCAGTGCGACGCCTTGCTGTTGAACAGCGTTTGCACCCGCGCCAGCGTGTTCTCCTCTATCCCTTTGCTGCCGTTGTCCAGACGATAATTTTTCGCCTGTAGCTGATAGAGCGAATCCACGTTCTGCTGGTCAACAATCTTCCAGACGCGCTGCTGCTCGGCAAACTGCACAAAACGCTCCAGCGACTGGCTCAGGCGCTTCCAGGATACCGGCTTGAGGATGTAGTCGAACGCGCCGTTACGAATGGCCTGGCTACAGGTGTCCATATCGCTGGCGGCGGTGATGAAAATCACCGAGCAGTTGGCGCGGGCGAGCATCGGGTTGCTGATAAGGGTGATGCCTTTGCCGTCCGGCAGGTAGTTATCCAGCAGCATCAGCTTCGGCTGTTTGCTCTCCAGCTGTCGCTGCGCGTCGGCCAATGACGCGGCAATTCCCACCAGCCTCAGGCGCGGATGTTTACCGATAAGCTCCGCGTGCAGTTGCGCCAGTTCGTTCTCGTCTTCAACAATCAGTACGTCGATAAGTTCATGTTGCATAGTCGGTATCTTCCAGTTCCTGTGCGGGGTGCCGGGCCGTTCCCGTGGCGGGAATAAACAGTGAGAAAATGGCACCGCGTGGGGTGTTATCGGCAACTTCAATTGCGCCGCCAGCCTGCGTGACGTAGCTTTCAATCAGATACAGGCCTATACCATGATCGCCGCGCGTTTTGGTGGTGATGCCGCGCTCAAAGATCCGGTCGCGGATCGCCGGTGTGATGCCGACGCCCTGGTCGGCGACTTCAATAATCAGTTCCTGCTCGTTCAGCTTTATCAGCACGTCTACCGGCGCATGCGGGAGCGGGGCGCGCTGGGTCGCTTCGATGGCGTTATCCAGCAAATTTCCGATGATCGAGATAAGTTCCGATTCGAGCAGCGGCAGGAACGGTTTATCTACCCGGCAGGCCGGATCGAAACTCAGCTCAACGCCTTTCTCACGGGCGCGGGCGGCTTTTCCAAGCAGCAAACCGCACAGCGTCGGGGAGCTAAAGCGGGACGAGATAAAGTCCAGCAGCTCCTGAGCGTGTTCCGACTGCGCCTGTATGTAGCGGATCGCCTCGTCATAACGGCCCATATGCAGCAGGCCGGACAGCGTGGTCATGCGGTTCAGCTGTTCGTGGCGCATGATGCGCAGGTTATCAACGTAGCGCTTCACCTGGCTAAGCTGGGCGCTGAGCGAGTCGATCTCGTTGCGATCGCGAAAGGTGATCACCCAGCCCTGCAACGCATCTTCCAGCATGATCCGCACCCGGCTGGCAATGACCGTGAGATCGTTAAAGCGACAGATCTCATCGTGAGTGTCTTTCGCAAGCATGGTCTGCGCGTTAAAAAACGGGACGGGTGCGATCACCTGGCTAATGTGTTGACCGCGCAGTTCGCGGGCGGGCTGACGTAAGCCTAATAATTTACGCGCCGCCTGGTTGATCACTTCGATGCGCAGGTCGTCATCGATGGCAATCACCCCTTCATAAATGGATTCCATCATCGCCTTTTGCTGACGCACCAGCAGGCCGATTTCGCGTGGTTCCAGAGAGAATATCTGCTTCTTGATGCTGCGGGTGAAGAACCAGGAGAAAATAAACAGGGCGATAAGCAGCAGCACGGCGGCAATCAGGATATTGACCACCTTGTTGACGGTGATGGTGTCCAGATAGCTTGTGAGATAGCCCACCGAAACAATCCCCACCACCTGCCCGGCATCATTAAAAATAGGGGCTTTGCTGCGTAGCGAAATGCCTAACCCGCCCTTGCGGATGGTAATGGTGCTTTTGCCGTGTAATACCTCGTCGTTGTCCCCGCCAACCAGCGTTTTGCCCACCCGGTCAGCAAACACGGAGTGAAAAAGATGCAGCCCTTTATTGTCACCAATCACAATAAAACTGGCGTCGCTGTGGGCGGCTATTTTATGCATAAAGTCATGGATGCTCTGGATATCCTTTTGTTCGACTTCTTTTCGCAGAGTGGGAATAAGCGCTATCTCTTCAGCCTGTATTTTTGCGCGCGCGCTCATTTCCTGATAAAGCTGCCTGCCGACGTCGACATAATAATATCCGCCCAGTAATGCGAACAGCACTGAGAAAAAGGCGACCAGCGAAATAAACAGCTTGATCTGAAACGATACTTTCATAACTATCACGCAAGGTATCAACAGGTTGGCTGAATATATCATCTTTTAACGCCAGGATGCCCGCTTTGCCGAAAACTTGTGATCCCTTGCACAGCACGGTCTGTAAAAGATTTTTCCGAAAGTCTCATTCTCTTAATGCTAATTGAATAAATGTTATTTCTTTGTTCGGTTAGGAAAAGAAACCATAAAAACCACGGTAATAAATAAGGCGTAAATCACATAAAATAATAGAAACCATTAAAACCATAGCGGCCATTAAAACTTCGCCTTTAATATGTCATCCCTCACATAAAGTAAGCCTTTGTGACTCTAAGCTGAACGCACAAAATAACTAAGGGGCTTATTATGAGCACAACTGACGATTCATTCTCTGTTACCCACGACCCGATTGATATTCAGCGGCCATCCCTCAAGGAGCGCTGGTGGCATATTATGGATACCTGGAAAATCGGCATTATTCCTTTGCCGCTGTTCGTTCTGGCGGGCGCGCTGATTGCGATTGATTGTCTGGGCGGAAAGCTGCCGAGCGACATCGTGGTGATGGTAGCCACGCTGGCCTTCTTCGGCTTTGCCTGCGGCGAGTTCGGCAAACGCCTGCCGATTGTCGGCAAGCTCGGCGCGGCGGCGATTTGCGCCACCTTTATCCCTTCCGCGCTGGTCTACTACGGTCTGCTGCCGGACGTGGTGGTGGAATCCACGACCAAATTCTACAAATCCACCAACATTCTCTACCTCTATATCTGCTGCATTATCGTCGGCAGCATCATGAGCATGAACCGCACCGTGCTGATCCAGGGCTTCCTGCGCATCTTCTTCCCGATGCTGTGCGGTGAAATCGTCGGCATGATTGTTGGCATGGGCGTGGGGCTGGCGCTGGGCCTTGAGCCGTTCCAGATCTTCTTCTTTATCATTCTGCCGATCATGGCGGGCGGCGTCGGGGAAGGGGCGATCCCGCTCTCCATCGGCTATGCCACCCTGCTGCACATGGACCAGGGCGTAGCGCTTGGCCGCGTGCTGCCGATGGTCATGCTCGGCGGGCTGACGGCAATCATCATCTCCGGCTGCCTCAACCAGCTCGGGAAACGCTACCCGCACCTGACCGGCGAAGGCCAGCTGATGCCTAACCGCGCGAATGCGGATGCCACCGTCTCTCAGCCTGCGTTCTCCGGTAAAGCGGACGTGACCACTATCGCCTCCGGCGCGCTGCTGGCGGTGCTGCTGTACATGCTGGGCATGCTCGGTCACAAGCTGATTGGCCTGCCTGCGCCCGTTGGCATGCTGTTTATGGCGGTGCTGGTGAAGCTCTGCAACGGCGCCTCTCCGCGTCTGCTGGAGGGTTCCCAGGTGGTGTACAAATTCTTCCAGACCTCCGTGACCTATCCAATCCTCTTCGCCGTTGGCGTGGCAATTACCCCGTGGCACGAGCTGGTCGCGGCGTTCACCGTCAGCAACCTGCTGGTGATTATCAGCACCGTGTCTGCGCTGGTGGCGACCGGATTCTTCGTCGGCAAAAAAATCGGTATGCACCCGATTGATGTCGCCATCGTCTCCTGCTGCCAGAGTGGACAGGGCGGTACCGGCGACGTGGCGATCCTGACCGCAGGCAACCGCATGAGCCTGATGCCCTTCGCCCAGATTGCTACCCGTATCGGCGGCGCGATTAACGTCTCTGTCTCACTGCTGATTCTGGGCAACTTCCTCGTCTAAGTATTCAGGAAAAAACAATGAAACTCGCAAGCTTTTTATACCAGGGAAAACGCAGCTACGGCATCGTTCAGGCCGAGGGCGTGATTGATTTAGGCCGCCGCCTGGGCGACCGCTACGGCGACCTTAAAGCGCTGTTGCAGGGGAACGGTCTGGCGCAGGCCACCCGTTTTCTGAACGACGCGGTGGACGTGCCGCTGAACGCCATCACCTTCTTGCCGGTGATCGTGCAGCCGGAAAAAATCCTCTGCGTGGGCATGAACTACGCCGACAAGCGCAAGGAGTTTGACCAGCACAACCCGGCCCCGACGCTGTTTGTCCGCTTCCCGGATTCACAGACCGGCCACAACGAGCCGGTGCTGAAGCCGCGCCACTCCAGCGAATTCGACTACGAGGGCGAGCTGGCGGTGATCATCGGTAAGGGTGGGGAGAACATCAGCCGCGATGACGCCCTGCGCCACGTGGCGGGCTACAGCTGCTATATGGACGGCTCCGCCCGCGACTGGCAGCACACCTGGTTCACCGCCGGTAAAAACTGGCGTCAGACCGGCGCGTTTGGCCCCTGGATGGCGACGGCGGATGAGATCCCGGACCCGCACAGCCTGGCGATCCGCACCTGGCTTAACGGCCGCATGGTGCAGGAGGACAACACCAGCAGCATGATCCACAAGGTCGCGGAGCTCATTGAATACATCAGCACCTTCACCCGCCTCAGCCCGGGCGATGTGATCATTACCGGCTCTCCTGGCGGCGTGGGTAAAAAGCGCAACCCGCCGCTGTTTATGAAGGAGGGGGATCGCATTGAGGTGGAGATCGAGCATATCGGTCATCTGAGCAACGTGATCGTGGAAGCGCCAGCCGTCGGGCTTGCGGCGGCACACTGAGTAAGGCGGCAGCATGCAATCGCAACCCATTGATTTTCGCCATACCGTTGTGGCGAAACACCCGGAACGCTTAAGCCAGATCCGCTACCTGCTGGCAGACAGCGGCCTTGGCCTGGACAACGATATCACGCTGTTTGTTGAAGCCTGGTCCGGCGCGCAGCTGGTGGGTTGCGCAGGGCTGGCTGCCAACGTCATCAAGTGCGTGGCGGTCAACGAGCAGCTTCGTGGGGAAAACCTCAGCGCGCGGCTGCTGGCAGAGGTGGAGAATGCGGCGCTGGAGCGCGGTCATTTTCACCTCTTCCTCTGCACCCGTCCGTGCAATAAGGAGCGCTTTGGCCGCAGTGGCTTCTGGCCAATTGCCCAGAGCGGGAACAACGCGGTGCTGATGGAGAACACTCCGCAGGGGATCGCGCGCTACTGCCGTACCTTAAGCCGGATGCGAAAGGGCGGGGAGAAAACTGGCGCGATTGTGATGAACGCCAATCCGTTCACCCTCGGCCACCGTCATCTGGTGGAGCAGGCGGCGGCGCAGTGCGATGCCCTGCATCTGTTTGTGGTGCGTGAAGACGCCTCGTTCTTCCCGTTCAGCGCGCGCCTTGAGATGGTGCGCGCGGGCGTGGCGCATCTGCCGAACGTGGTGGTGCATGAAGGCTCGCAGTACATCATCTCGCGCGCCACGTTTCCGGCCTACTTTCTCAAAGAGACCGGCAAAGTGCAGCAGGCGTGGAGCGAGATCGACGTGCTGATCTTCCGGGACTTCATCGCCCCGGCGCTCGGCATCACGCACCGCTTTATCGGCTCGGAGCCGTTCTGCGATATCACCCGCCAGTACAACCAGACGCTGCACGATCTGCTGGCCTCGCATATCGAGGTGGTGGAGATGCCGCGCATCAAGGCCACCGGCAACGCCATTTCGGCGTCCGAAGTGCGCCGTTTACTCAAGACACAGCAGTTTACCCGGATCCGGGAGATCGTCCCGGACTCCACCTTCGCGCATCTCGAGGCACATTATCGCGCGAGTGCGGAAGTCGCATAACTATCAGGAATTTATCATGAATATTGTAAGGGAGGCGCTGGCCGGAACGCAGGAGTCCAGCGACCTGATGGTGAAAATCGCCCCCGCTCACGGCGAGCTGGAGATTGTCATCCACAGTGAAGTGATTAAGCAGTTTGGCGAGCACATTCGCCAGGTGGTCGACGACACGCTGCGCGCCATGAACGTGCATCAGGGATTAATCATTATTGAAGACAAAGGGGCGCTGGACTGTGCGATCCGCGCCCGCCTGCAAAGCGCGCTTCTGCGTGCTGCCGATGAACAGGCCATCAACTGGGAGGCGCTGAAATGAGCAAACTCCGCCGCAGTATGCTGTTCCTGCCGGGCGCCAACGCCGCCATGCTCTCCACCGCGTTTATCTACCGGCCAGACGCCATCATGTTCGATCTTGAAGATGCGGTGGCCCTGCGCGAGAAAGATACCGCACGCATGCTGGTGTTCCACGCGTTGCAGCATCCGATGTATCAGGATATCGAAACCGTGGTGCGCATAAACCCGCTGAGCACGCCGTTTGGCCTGCTGGATCTGGAGGCCGCCGTGCATGCGGGCGTGGACGTGATCCGCCTGCCGAAAACCGACACGCCGGATGACATCTACGAGCTGGAAGGCCACCTTGAGCGTATCGAGCAGGAGTGCGGGCGCGAGGTGGGTTCTACCCGCGTAATGGCAGCGATTGAATCGGCTATTGGCGTCATCAATGCCGTGGCGATTGCCCGCAGCTCGCCGCGCCTGATCGGCATTGCGCTGGCGGCCTTTGACTACGTAATGGACATGCAGACCGAGCGCGGCGACGGCACCGAGCTGTTTTATGCCCGCTGCGCGGTGCTGCACGCGGCACGCGCTGCCGGCATCGACGCCTTCGACGTGGTGTGGTCAGACGTTAACGACGAAGCCGGGTTCCTGCGCGAGGTCGACCTGATCCGCAAGATGGGCTTTAACGGCAAATCGCTGATTAACCCGCGCCAGATTGACCTGCTGCACAACGCCTACGCCCCGACGCAGGAAGAGGTGGAGCACGCCAAAAGGGTGATTGAAGCGGCAGAAGAGGGCGAGCGTAACGGCCTGGGCGTGGTCTCGCTCAACGGCAAAATGGTCGACGCCCCGATTATTAACCACGCGCAGGTGGTGCTGGAGCGCGCGGCGGCTTCCGGCGTGCGTCGGTAAGGATGACAAAATGAATCAGACAGAACTTCTCCACGTGAACTTCCCCCATCTGCGGGACCTGAAACCCTTTGATACCGCCCACAGCGCGACGCCCTGGCTGGCGGACAGCGACGCGAAGCACAACCGCAAGCTCTGTGCCACCCTCGAAGAAGCCGTAGCGCGCAGCGGCTTGCAGGACGGAATGACCATCTCCTTCCACCATGCCTTTCGCGAAGGCGACCGGGTGATCAACACCGTTGTGGCGCTGCTGGCGCGGATGGGATTTAAAAATTTGACCCTGGCCTCCAGCTCGCTGATGACCTGCAACGACGCGCTGATCGAGCATATCGAAAGCGGCGTGATTACCCGGATTTACACCTCCGGCATGCGCGGCAGGCTGGCAGACGCCATCTCCCACGGGCTGATGGACGAGCCGGTACAGATTCACTCCCACGGCGGGCGCGTGAAGCTGCTCCAGGACGGCGAACTGAACATCGACGTGGCGTTTCTCGGCGTGCCGTGCAGCGATGCGTTTGGCAACGCCAACGGGACGCACGGAAAATCGTGCTGCGGTTCGCTGGGCTACGCCATGGTGGACGCGCACTTTGCCCGCAAGGTGGTGCTGCTGACCGAAGAACTGGTGCCGTTCCCGAATATGCCCGCCAGCCTGGTGCAGGACCAGGTGGACTACGTCGTGCAGGTGGAGAGCGTGGGCGACCCGGCGAAAATCAGCGTCGGCGCGGCGCGCGTCACCAGCAACCCGCGCGAGCTGATGATCGCCCGCTATGCGGCGGACGTGATTGAGCACTCCGGCTATTTCAAACCGGGCTTCTCGATGCAGACCGGCTCCGGCGCGGCGGCCACCGCCTGCACCCGTTTTATGGAAGAGAAGATGGAGCGCAGCGGCGTGAAGGCCCGCTTCGCGCTCGGCGGCATCACCGGCAGCCTGGTGGATCTGCACGAGAAGGGGCTTATCGAAAAGCTGCTCGACACCCAGTGCTTTGACGGCCAGGCGGCGGCTTCGCTGGCGCGCAATCCGAACCACGTTGAGATCTCCACCAACGTCTACGCCAACCCCGGCAGCAAGGCGGCAAGCTGCGACCAGCTCGACGTGGTGATCCTCAGCGCGCTGGAAATTGACATTGATTTTAACGTTAACGTCATCACCGGCTCCGACGGCGTGATGCGTGGCGCATCCGGCGGGCACTGCGACGTGGCGGCGGCAGCCAACCTGACCATCGTCGTCGCGCCGCTGCTGCGCAGCCGCATTCCGACGGTCGTGAAGCGCGTCACCACGCGCCTCACGCCGGGAGAGAGCATCGACGTGTTGGTCACCGACCACGGCATTGCGGTCAACCCGGCGCGCCCGGAGATCCGCGAGCGCCTGATGGCGGCAGGATTAAAGGTTGTGGATATCAATGCGCTCTACGAGCGGGCGATTTCCCTGACCGGTGTACCGAAACCGATTGAATTTACCGACAAAATCGTCGGCGTCATCCGCTACCGCGACGGCAGCGTGATCGACACCGTGCGACAGGTGAAGGAGTCAGTATGATTTCAGCGACACCCGTGCGGGCGGGTGTCAGCCTGGACGAACTGCTGGCGGCGAAAGATCGCCGCGCGGCGCGCCAGGCCGACATGCTCACGCACTATCAACAACCGGTGATTTCCCTCACGCTGATCACGCCCGGGGACATTAAAGACAGCCTGCGCTATCGCAACACCTTGGGCGTGGCGCTCCAGATGTGCGACCAGTTGCTGTGGGAGAACCGCTGGCAGGTGCTGGACCGTCAGGTGCTGTGGCTGCCCACCGGACCGGAAGCCTTGTGGTGCGTCGCCCATCCGGCGGCGGAAATCAAAGCGCACTGTGCGGAACTGGAGCAGACGCACCCGCTCGGCAGGCTGTGGGACCTGGATGTCATCTGTCCTCAGAACGGCCACGTCGGGCGCCAGTCGCTGGGGGCAAACCTCAGGCGCTGCCTGATCTGTGACGAGCCCGCGCATGCCTGCTCCCGTTCGCGGCGCCATCCCGTTGAGCAGGTAGTTTCCCGCGTGGAGAAGACGATCGATGACTGGTTTGCTCGCGACTAAACCGCGCCCGACTGATGTGCCCGCGCTTGCCGAAGCGGCGCTGTGGCAGGAGCTGGAGCTGACGCCCAAGCCGGGGCTGGTGGACAAGCTTAACAACGGTTCCCATCGCGATATGGATCATGCCCTGTTTGTTCGCAGCATTACGGCGATTACGCCGTGGTTTGCCCGTTTTGCGGAGCTGGGCGAGGCACATGCGGACAAGCCAGCCGCTCAGCAGCTGCGGATTATCCGCCCGATGGGGATGGCCTGCGAGCAGGCGATGTACGCCGCGACGGACGGGGTGAACACACACAAGGGCGGGATTTTTGCCCTCGGTTTGCTCTGCTTCGCTGCCGGGCGCGTGAAAACGGTCTCCGCCGGCAGCCTCTGTTGTGAGGTAAGTAACATCTGCCGTGGGCTGGTAGCGCGTGAGCTCGTCGGGCGCAGCGGGCAGGCAACGGCGGGCGAGCGGCAGTTTCAGCTGTACGGTCTCACCGGCGCGCGCGGCGAGGCAGAAAGCGGCTTCAGCACGGTGCGTAACGCGCTGAAGCAGTGGAAGGGGAATTCCCTTCATGACCTGTTGTTACGCCTGATGGCCATCAACCAGGACAGCAATCTGGTGTCGCGCGGCGGTATGAAGGGGCTGCGCTACGTACAACGTTACGCGCGGGAACTGCTGGCGAACGGCTGGGATCGCGATGCGTTGCTCAGGATGGATAGCACGTTGATAGAACGCAACCTGAGTCCGGGCGGCAGCGCGGATTTGCTGTCGGTGGGGTGGGTGCTGTCTGCAATAAAATAGCCGGGTGGCGGCTACGCCTTACCCGGCCTACGGTCTGGTTTTGTAGGCCCGGTAAGCGCAGCGCCACCGGGCACAACAATTAATGCGCGATCGGCTGCGCACCGTGCGGTTCGCGAACGTGCTTGTACTTGAACAGCGCGAGGAACGCGAAGAACAGCACCAGCGAATACGCCGCGAAGATCAGCCACACGGGCTGCCAGTCGGTAATGCCGTTGGTGGTGTACATCTCAACCACTTTACCGCTCACCACGCCGCCCAGAATACAGCCGAAGCCGTTGGTCATCATCAGGAACATGCCCTGCGCGCTGGCGCGGATTTCAGGCTTCACCTCTTTTTCCACAAACACCGAACCGGAAATGTTGAAGAAGTCGAAGGCGCAGCCGTAAACAATCATCGACAGTACCAGCAGCACGGTGCCGAACGCGCTCGGGTCACCGTAGGCGAACAGGCCGAAGCGCAGCATCCACGCGGCGATACTGATCAGCATGACGTTCTTGATGCCGTAGCGGCTCAGGAAGAACGGGATGGTCAGGATGAACAGCGTCTCGGAGATCTGCGAGATGGACATCATCACCGACGCGTGCTCAACGATAAAGCTCCCGGCAAACAGCGGATCGTTATCGAAGCTGTGCAGGAAAGTGTTGCCGAACATGTTGGTGATTTGCAGCTCCGCGCCCAGCAGCATGGAGAAGATAAAGAAGATCGCCATGCGCTTGTTTTTGAACAGGGCGAAGGCGTCCAGGCCAAGCATGGTGCTCCAGCTCTGGTTTTTCTGCTGGTTAGACACCGGAATGGTTGGCAGCGTCAGGGTAAACAGCGCCAGCAGTAC
Organism: Enterobacter quasihormaechei; assembly: GCF_004331385.1. Classification (GTDB taxonomy): domain Bacteria; phylum Pseudomonadota; class Gammaproteobacteria; order Enterobacterales; family Enterobacteriaceae; genus Enterobacter; species Enterobacter quasihormaechei. The sequence goes on along the minus strand of NZ_SJON01000002.1, from coordinate 312,588 downwards.
GGAGAGCGCAGCACCAATATACAGCTGCATGTGGCTCAGCTCGAAGCCCGCGAAGCTCACGCCCCACATCGCCATGATAAAGCCGATGGTGCCCCATATACGGATTGGCGGGAAGTCGGTGACGATATCCAGGCCGGCAGATTTCAGGCGGTAGTAGGAGATGGAGTTGATCAGCCCAAGCGTTGGCATATACGCCAGCGAGTTAAGCAGGATCACCATAAACATCGCCCCCGGCGTGGTCACTTCGGCCGCCATAAACAGCGTCCCCGCACCCACCAGATGGCAAAGCATATACAGCCATTTCGCACTTAACCATTTATCCGCCACGATACCGAGCAGCGTTGGCATGAAAACAGCCGCAATACCCAGCGAGCTGTAGACGGCACCGATTGACGCACCATCAAACTTGAGCGTCACAAACATATAGGAGCCGAGTGTAGTCAGCCAGCTACCCCACAGGCAGAACTGCAGAAACGACAAGATTTTAAGCTGCAGCTTAAGGTTCATGTTACTTTCCTCACAAGTGAGCGGGAGATATGTTGTTATAGGAACATTCAGGGTTGTTATTTGATGCAATTCTATCAGCAGGCGAGGTTATGTTTTGTTACCTCCCGCAAAAAAATGCAATCCACATTAATTTGCAGTCTGGATTGTGATGCAAATAGCATTTTCGTATGGATGGAGAGAAGCAGAACACCTTCTCCTTACAGGAGAAGGTGTGTTGATTATCGACGACGATAGTTTTTCTGCGCCGTATTCACCTTATACAGGTACCGGCGGGATTCCGCAGACGGGTGGCGGGTGGTGAGGGTGGAGTAAACATCCCCCGGCGCCATGCTGTTGATGATATTCGCAGCCTGCACCTTGTCGTTCGAGAAGACGCGCAGCACGCTGCCCGCCCCGCCGTTGTAGGCGGTGATCACCGCATAGCGGCGTGACGTTGGGTTATCAATTCCACCGAGATAGACATTGTTCAGCATCGCCAGATAGGCCGTGCCGGTATCAATGTTGCTTTGCGGATCGAAGAGGTAGCTGCGGCTCGGCGTGCCGGATTTCCCCTGCGAGCGGAACACGTCTTTACCGGCGCTGTGCTGCACAACCTGCATCAGCCCCAGCGCGTCGGAACGGCTCACCGCGTACGGGTTGAACGAGGATTCGGTCTGCATAATCGCCAGGATCAGCGACTCGTCCACGCCATACTTACGCGACGCCTGACGCACCATGCCCAGATACTTATGCGCACGCTTGTCGAGGTGGTTCGGCACCAGGTTAATGGTCACGCTGTAAATCACCTTCAGGCCGTTGGTGCGGCTTTTCAGGCGGGTTTGCAGCAGGTAGTCGGCGAATTTTGTGGCGCGGCCTTCCCAGCGGATCGGCTGACCGGTCTGGTCTACGACCTGGCCATACAGGAACGGCTCTTTGGAGATGGTAATGTCATCGGCATCAGAGTAGAGGTCAATAGATCCCGGATCGTCGCCCATCAGCAGGGTCTTGATGATGGCCTGACGTAAATGCGCCGCAGGTTCAGTCCCCGCGATGGTTTCAACCGTAATCGTACCGTCATCGAAGTTGATGTGGCTACGGGTCTGATAGGCGTCGGTGTACTTAACGTAGTCCTTCGGTCCGGCAATCAGGACTTCGTTAAATCCCCATATATTTTCGATGTTGTGGGCAAACTGCCCCATCAAAATGTCAAAACCGTTGGTGTCCTTAACCCAGGCTTCGTTATAGCTATCGCCCTTTTTGGAAGAACAAGACACAAGCAACGGCGCAACAAGTGCTAGCGCTAAAAGTTTTTTCATCATTCCGGGAGTGCGTGTTGTGTTTGCTTAGTCGTTGCTTTCGCCGGGTGGCGCTGCGCTTAGCCGGCCTACAAAACTGTAGGCCCGTGCAAGCAAAGCGCCGCCGGGCAACAGCCGCAGAGTATTATTTTTCCGGTGGCGTATAGCCTTCGATGTGGACGTCTTTGCCCTCGAACAGGAAGTTCACCATCTCCTGCTCCAGCAGCTTGCGGTGCTCCGGGTTCATCATGCTGAGCTTTTTCTCGTTGATCAGCATGGTCTGTTTTTTCTGCCACTGTCCCCAGGCTTCTTTGGAGATCTCGTTATAGATGCGCTTACCCAGGTCGCCCGGGTAGAGCTGGAAATCCTGGCCTTCAGCGTCGCGCTGTAGGAAAGTACAAAAAATGGTTCTGGCCATACTCATTCCTCTTTGTGTTGTCGATGCTAAACCATTGCACCGACACGTAATTGCTGTAACAGGCGCTCCACGGGAGCCGCCAGCCCGACTGATGGCGGTTGCGCTAAGTTATACCAGAGAGCGGTGCCTTCATCCATGCAGGAGGTGAACGAGGACACGGGAAGCCACATAGGCACAATATCCAGATGGAAATGGCTGAAGGTATGGCGGAACGCGTTCAGCTGCGTCAGGGTATCTGCCGCAATGCCGCGCTGTTCAAGCCATTCCCGAAGCGAGGCTTCATCTTCAAACTGTGGGAAGCAGTATAGACCACCCCACAGGCCGCTCGGCGGGCGCTGGGCGAGGAAGACGTCGTCGCCGTGCTGCATCAGCAGCATATAGCCGGTGCGCTCCGGCAGCGTCTGTTTGGGTTTCTTACCCGGATACTGCGCCCATGACTGGTTGGCATACGCCACGCAGAGGTTGTTCACCGGGCAGAGTTCGCACTTCGGTTTTGAGCGCGTGCAGACCATCGCGCCGAGATCCATCATCGCCTGGTTAAAACGCTCTACGCCTTTCGCCGGAGTGACCGCTTCAGCGATCTCCCACAGGCGTTTTTCAACGTCTTTCTTACCCGGCCAGCCGTCAACGGCGTAGCAGCGTGCGAGCACGCGCTTCACGTTGCCGTCGAGGATCGGGAAATGCTTGCCTAATGAAAGGGAGAGGATCGCGCCTGCGGTAGAACGTCCGACGCCGGGTAAATCCGCCACCTCGTCGAAGGTTTCCGGGAATTTACCGTTGTGGCGCGTGGCGACCTGCTGCGCGGCCTTGTGCAGGTTGCGCGCGCGGGCGTAATAGCCCAGCCCGGTCCACAGGTGCAGCACTTCGTCCAGCGGCGCGTTTGCCAGGTCGGTGACCGTCCGGAAACGCGCCATAAAACGCTCGAAGTAAGGGATCACCGTGGCGACCTGCGTTTGTTGCAACATCACCTCGGAGAGCCATACTTTGTAGGGCGTTTTTTCAATTTGCCAGGGCAGGGTTTTACGCCCGTATTTGTCGTACCAGTCCAGCACCTGGGCTGAAAATTGAGAGGCTTGCATGGTCATCGATTCGCATAATCAGGGACGCAGATTGCAGCACAGCGTCAATCTGCTGTAAACCGGATCTTTCCCATGCTTGCATAGAAGCCTTAACTTTGGATAATGCCCGTTTCCCGAACACTCTCACAAGCAGACAACTCTTTTATGAAAAACGACGTCATTTCACCGGAATTTGATGAAAACGGTCGCCCGCTGCGCCGTATTCGCAGCTTTGTCCGCCGTCAGGGCCGCCTGACAAAAGGGCAGCAACACGCGCTGGACAACTACTGGCCGGTGATGGGCGTTGAGTTCAGCGAGCAGCCGCTCGACTTTACCGAGCTGTTTGGCCGCGACGCGCCCGTCACGCTGGAGATCGGGTTTGGTATGGGCACCTCGCTGGTCACAATGGCGAAAGCGCGCCCGGAGCAGAACTTCCTCGGCATTGAAGTACACTCGCCGGGCGTCGGCGCGTGCCTGGCAACGGCCCACGAAGAGGGCGTTGAGAACCTGCGCGTGATGTGTCACGACGCGGTGGAAGTGCTGCACAAAATGATTCCTGACAATTCTTTGAACATGGTTCAGCTCTTTTTCCCTGACCCATGGCATAAAGCGCGTCATAATAAACGCCGTATCGTTCAGGCACCGTTTGCCGAGCTGGTGAAAAGTAAGCTCAAGCTGGGCGGCGTTTTCCACATGGCGACCGACTGGGAACCTTATGCGGAACACATGCTGGAAGTGATGTCGTCGCTGGACGGGTATAAAAACCAGTCCGAGAGCAACGACTACGTACCGCGTCCGGATTCACGTCCGGTGACAAAATTTGAACAGCGTGGCCATCGTCTTGGTCACGGCGTATGGGACTTAATGTTCGAGAGGGTGAAATAATGGCAAAGAATCGTAGCCGTCGTCTGCGTAAAAAGATGCACATCGAAGAATTCCAGGAAGTGGGCTTCTCCGTTGCCTGGCGTTTCCCGGAAGGCACCAGCGTTGAGCAGATCGATCAGGACGTTGATGCGTTCATCAACGAGGTCATCGAGCCAAACAAGCTGGCCTTCGACGGTAGCGGCTATCTGGCGTGGGAAGGTCTGATCTGCACCCAGGAAGTGGGTAAATGCACCGAAGAACACCAGGCGCTGGTACGCAAATGGCTTGAAGACCACAAGATGGAAGATGTCCGCGTGAGCGAACTTTTCGACGTTTGGTGGGACTAATAAAGCAGGTACGGGGCCAGCATTAGCTGGCCCATTTTGTCTTAGGGAGTGTTAAAGATGCGCAAAACGTTGCTGGCTGTTGCTTTACTGGCAATCGGATCCACCGCCCATGCGGAATATAAATGTAGCGTCACCCCGCGCGATGACGTGGTGTTGAGTCCGCAAACCGTGCAGGTTAAGGGCGAGAATGGCAATCTGGTGATTACGCCGGATGGCAACGTGACCTTTAACGGTAAACCGCAAAACCTGACGGCCGCCCAGCGCGAGCAGGCGATGGACTACCAGGCCGAGCTGCGCACCGCGCTGCCGTGGATCAACAACGGCGCGCTGACCCGCGTTGAAAAGAGCCGCGTGGCGCTGGATAAAATCATCACTAAAGAGGTGGGGGAGAGCAGCAATATGCGTACCCGCCTGACCAAGCTGGATAAACAGCTGAAAGAGCAGATGAACCGTATTATCGAGACGCGCTCTGATGGCCTGACGTTCCACTATAAGGCGATCGATCAGGTGCGTGCCGACGGTCAGCAGCTGGTGAACCAGGCGATGGGCGGCATTCTCCAGGACAGCATTAACGAGATGGGCGCCCAGGCTGTGCTGAAGGGCGGCGGTAATCCGTTGCAGGGCGTTCTGGGTAGCCTGGGCGGACTGCAAACCTCGATTCAGAACGAGTGGAAGAATCAGGAAGCTGATTTCCAGCAGTTCGGCAAAGACGTGTGTAAGCGCGTGGTGTCGCTGGAAGATAGCCGGAAAGCGCTGGTGGGGACGTTGAAGTAACGCCTCTGCGCGCAGGGCCCCTCACCCTAACCCTCTCCCCAAAGGGGCGAGGGAATGATTTGCACCCTCTCCCTTTCAGGGCGAGGGCAGGGGTGAGGGTTGCAGCATTTGCAGCGTTCCAAGGATCCTCTCTAACACCGCCTCTTCGTTATTCCAGAGTTCATTATTCCAGAACCGAATGACGTGCCAGCCCTTTTGGTTTAACCACAACGTCCGTTGGCGATCGTATTCCTGATTTTCATCATGCTGTCCGCCGTCCAGCTCAACCGCCAGCCTTTCCCTCAGCCGGCAGAACGGGATGCAAAATCCTGAATCAGCCTTCAGGATCCTTCAGCGAGGAACAGCTCAAGAAGGGAGTTTAAGAACAGCTTACCGTGCTCGGTGATCTGCCAGTAATCATCACATTCCGTCAGATACCCCTGCGCCAGCGCCTCGTCAATCTGCGGGCGAATCGCTAATTCCGGTAACCCGGTATAACGCGAAAACTCGGTGCGCGGCGCGGCTTCCAGCAGACGGAAGCGGTTCATAAAGAACTCAAACGGCTTGTCCGCCGCCTCGACGTCGTGCTGACGCTCCAGGTAGCGGCCTTCCATAAATCCGCGCGGATGACGCGTTTTGGCGGTACGCAGAATGCGACCGTCCGGGAAGGTCACTTTGCCGTGGGCGCCGCAGCCAATCCCCAGATAATCACCAAAACGCCAGTAGTTCAGGTTGTGCTGACACTGATAGCCCGGCTTCGCATACGCCGAGGTTTCATATTGCTGATACCCTGCCGCGGTTAACAGCCTGTGACCCTGCTCGAAGATATCCCACAGCGCGTCGTCGTCCGGCAGCACCGGAGGGCGGGAGCCAAACAGCGTGTTCGGCTCAATGGTGAGCTGATACCACGACAGATGCGGCGGGTTCAGTTCAATCGCCTGACGCAAATCGTCCAGCGCCTCTTCCAGCGACTGGTCCGGCAGGCCGTGCATCAAATCGAGATTAAAACTGCGCAGCCCAAGCCCCGTTGCCAGGTTCGCCGCACGCTTTGCCTCTTCCGGGCCGTGAATGCGCCCCAGACGCTTCAGCTTCGGCTCGCTAAAGCTCTGCACCCCGATGGAGATACGGTTCACGCCCGCGCGCTGATACTCGACAAAACGGTCGGCCTCAACGGTGCCGGGGTTGGCTTCCATCGTAATTTCAGCATCCGCTGCCAGGTTCAGGCGCGCACGCACGCCGTCCAGCAGCGTCTGCATCGCCGGGCCTGAGAGCAGGCTCGGCGTACCGCCACCAATGAAAATGGTCTTTACCTCACGTCCCTGCGCGTACGGTACATCGGCATCCAGATCGGCCAGCAGATGCGCGACGTAATCATCGTGCGGCACTTCGCCCTTCAGCGCGTGCGAGTTGAAATCACAGTACGGGCATTTCTGCACACACCAAGGGATATGAATATAAAGACTCAGAGGCGGCAAATTAGCCATTACGTAACGCTTCCAGTAACAGTTTCAGCGCGCGACCACGGTGGGAGATCGCGCTTTTTTCTTCGCGGGTCAGTTCCGCAGCGGTTTTGCCCTCGGTCGGGACAAAGAAAATCGGGTCATAGCCAAAGCCGCCGTTGCCCGCCGCTTCACGGGTAATCACGCCCGGCCAGCTGCCGTGACAGACGATCGGCGTTGGGTCTTCCGCATGACGCATGTAGACCAGCACGCAGTGGAACTGCGCGGTACGCTGTTCGTCGGGAACGTCCTTCAGGGCCACGAGCAGCTTTTCCAGATTCTGCTGGTCGGTGGCGTCCACCCCGGAATAGCGGGCGGAGTAAATCCCCGGCGCACCGCCGAGAAAATCTACGGCCAGACCGGAGTCATCGGCAATCGCGGGCAGCCCCGTGATCTGCGCGGCGTGGCGCGCTTTCAGAATGGCGTTTTCGATAAACGTCAGGCCCGTCTCTTCGGCGGAATCCACGCCCAGCTCGGTCTGAGCCACCACGTCCAGCCCAAAATCATTTAATAGCGAGGCCAGCTCGCGCACTTTACCTGCGTTACCGGTGGCGAGAACAACTTTCTGCATGGTTTAGTCCTGTTCTGTCAGAGCCGCGACTTCCGTCGGGAGAGATTGCGGATTAAGGATTTTTACCTGTTTATGGCGGCCAAGTTCACCTTTCTCAATGATGACCTGGCTTTTAGCGACGCGAAACTGTTTAGCCAGGTATTTGGTCAGATGCGCATTCGCCTGGCCGTCAACCGGCGGGGCGGTGATGGCGACTTTTAACTCGTCGCCATGCAGCCCAACAATGCTGTCGCGGCTGGCTTTCGGCTGAATGTACAGCCGTAAAACCAGCCCGTCGGCGCAGGGGCTAACTGCACTCATAACGCCATCCACAGCCCCGGCAGCAGCATATTGCCCGTCGCCTGCAACAGTTCCGCGATACCCATATTCAGCACGTACAGCAGCAGAACGAGGAGCATCGGGGAGAAGTCGATCCCGCCCATGGCAGGCAGCAGGCTACGAATCGGACGCAGCAGCGGTTCCGTCAGCTGAATCAACGCGTATTCCACCGGGCTACGGCCCCGGCTTACCCAGCTCATGATCGCCATCACCAGCAGGACCCAGAAGATCAGCAGGCCGACGGTTTTCACGAGGATCAGAACGGCTGAAATCCAGATAATCGGCTGGAAAGTAATGACCATAAACAGCACGATCGCTTTGATAACGCTCAGAATAAACGCCATCAGCAGGGATGAACTGTCTATCGGCCCCATTGCCGGAATGATGCGGCGAAGCGGCCCCACAACGGGCTGCGTGATTTTCACGATAAATTGTGAGAATGGATTGTAAAAATCACAACGGGCCCACTGCATCCAGACGCGCAGCAGCAGCGCCATCGTATACAGTTCAATGACCGTTGAGAGCAGGAAAGTCAACGTCTTCATGGCGTTCCTCAGTTTTCCTTATTATTGGGTGTAATCGCGCGCACCGAAAATAGCCGTGCCGATGCGCACCATGGTGCTGCCTGCCGCGATGGCGGCTTCCATATCGTCCGACATGCCCAGAGAAAGCGTGTCTACCGTGTCATAGCGCGCTTTAAGCGCCTCAAATGCTACAGCCATTTGCTGTGCCACGGCAAACTGCCTTTCATAACTTGACTCTGGCGCCGGAATTGCCATCAGCCCGCGCAGGGTTAAGCGCGGCAGCGCCGCCACCTCAGCCGCCAGCGCATCCAGCTCGCTCAGCGTAATGCCGGACTTGCTGTTTTCATCACTGATGTTGATTTGAATCAGCACGTTAAGCGCTGGCATCTCTGCCGGGCGCTGGTCGCTCAGACGGGTGGCGATGCGCAGACGATCGATGGTGTGGCACCAGTCGAAGTGCTCTGCTACCAGTCGGCTTTTGTTCGACTGTAGCGGGCCGATAAAGTGCCATTGCAGGTCCGTATTGCCCTGTTCCCGGAAAGCGCGAATCTTATCCACCCCTTCCTGCACATAGTTTTCGCCGAAGGCGCGATGGCCGGCGGCAATCGCTTCTGCGATGGCGCTCGCAGGCTTGGTTTTGCTGACTGCAAGCAACGTAATTTCTTCTGAAGCACGGCCGCAACGCGTTGCAGCGGCTGAGATTTTGTCCCGGACCTGTGCCAGGTTATGCGCAATGTCGTTCATTTTCCGAGGAGTAGTCTATGGATGTGGAAGAAATTGTGGCCCTTAGTGTAAAGCATAACGTCTCCGATCTACACCTGTGCAGTGATTCGCCACCGCGCTGGCGCAGGTTAGGCCGGCTTGAACCGGCGCCGTTTCCGCCCCCGGATGTGGAGGGATTAATAAAAGCGTGGCTCAACGACGAACAGCAGGGCGCATGGTGGGCAAACGGGCAGGTGGATTTTGCCGTTACCCTCGCAGGCGGTCAGCGGCTGCGCGGCAGTGCGTTTAAGCATATGCACGGCGCTTCGATCGCGCTGCGGCTGTTGCCGATGACGTGCCCGCAGCTCTCTGCGTTGGGCGTGCCGCGAGCGATCCCGGCGCTGTTGACCCATGACAATGGCCTGATTCTGGTCACCGGCGCCACCGGCAGCGGAAAATCGACCACCCTGGCCGCGATGGTCGATTTCCTCAATCACCAGACGGACGGGCATATTCTGACCCTGGAAGATCCGGTGGAGTTTATGTACCAGAGCGAACGTTGCCTGATCCAGCAGCGCGAGATAGGCCAGCACAGCCCGTCCTTTGCCGAGGCCCTGCGCAGCGCCCTGCGTGAAGATCCGGATGTAATTCTGCTTGGTGAGCTGCGCGACAGCGAGACGATACGCCTGGCACTGACGGCGGCTGAGACCGGCCATCTGGTTTTAGCCACGCTGCACACGCGCGGGGCGGCGCAGGCCATTGAGCGCCTGGTCGATACCTTCCCGGCGCAGGAAAAAGATCCGGTGCGCAATCAGCTGGCGGGAAGCCTGCGCGCGGTGCTGGCGCAGAAGCTGCGTCAGGATCTCCAGGGCGGGCGCGTGGCGCTGTACGAATTACTGGTGAACACGTCTGCGGCGGCGAACCTGATCCGCGAAGGCAAAACCTGGCAACTTCCGGGCATTATCCAAACGGGGCAGCAGGCGGGGATGCAGAACTTTGAGCAGAGTCTGGCAGAGCGGCGGGCGCAGGGGCGGCTGTAGGCCCCGGCGCTCAGTAACCTTGTTCGAAATAGCTTTCGAGGATAATGACGGCAGAAGCAGAATCCACGCTGCCTTTGTTCAGCGCCCGGAAGCCGCCGTGCTCGAACAGGCCAGCGCGCGCTTCAACGGTGCTCAGACGTTCATCGTGCAGCTTAACGGAGACGCCAAAGCGGCCATGGATTTTGTTCGCGAACTTGCGCGCGCGGGCGGTAAGCGGTTGCTCGGTGCCGTCCATGTTCAGCGGCAGGCCGACAATCACGTCGTCCGGCTGCCACTCCTTGAGCAGGCGCTCAATAAGGTTCCAGTCCGGCGTGCCGTCGTTAGCTTTCAGCGCCGTGAGGGGGCGGGCGGTGCCGGTGATCCGTTGACCCACGGCGACGCCGATGCTTTTGGTGCCGAAGTCGAAGGCGAGAAGGGTGCCGCTCATTACGCGTGCCCCGCAACGCCAGGCATGGTGAGAATATCAATGCCAATCAGCTTCGCCGCGTCGCGCCAGCGATCGGCAATAGGGGTTTTAAACAGGATATTCATATCCGCAGGGGCTGTGAGCCAGGCGTTGTCCAGAATTTCTTGTTCCAGCTGCCCTTTTTCCCAGGAGGCGTAGCCGAGCGCAACCAGCACTTCAGAAGGCTGATTTGCCGTGCCCAGCGTTTCGAGCACGTCGCGCGACGTCGTGACGACGGTGTTATCGGAGATACGAATACTGGACGAGAAAACCGGCGGGGTATGCAGGATAAAGCCACGATCTTCTGCAAGCGGGCCGCCCAGCATCACCGGTTTATCGAGACGGATCTCCGGCAGTCGCGCTTCAGCGGGGATTTTCAGCTTGTCCAGAATCCCTTCAACCTGAAGGTTTTCCAGCGGCTTGTTGATGATAATCCCCATCGCGCCGTCTTCGTTGTATTCACAAATGTACACCACGGCGCGGCGGAAAATCGGATCCTGGAGAGCAGGCATGGCAATAAGAAAGTGATGCTGTAAATTCATTGTCAGAGGTACTGTTTCCTGGTTTAAAAAGCGACAGCGCCCAGTATGGGGATAAACACAGGCGCTGTCACAGGTTATTTCTGTAAACGTTTTTCGATAGCGTCCATCAGCATTCCGGTGATCGAGATCGGGAATTCCGCCTCAATTTCACGAATGCAGGTCGGGCTGGTGACGTTCACTTCGGTCAGGCGATCGCCGATGATATCGAGGCCGACGAAGATCAGACCTTTAGCTTTCAGCGTAGGACCGACGCGGCGGGCAATTTCCCAGTCGCTTTCGCTTAACGGACGCGGTTCGCCACGGCCGCCGGCCGCCAGGTTGCCACGGGTTTCGCCACCCTGCGGGATGCGCGCCAGGCAGTAAGGCACCGGCTCGCCGTCTACGACCAGCACGCGCTTGTCGCCGTCTTTGATGGCAGGCAGATAGTTCTGCGCCATGCAGTAGCGGGTTCCCAGCTCGGTCAGCGTTTCGGCAATCACGCCAATGTTCGGGTCGCCGTCCTTCACGCGGAAGATCGACGCGCCGCCCATGCCGTCCAGCGGCTTCATGATGATGTCGCCGTGCTTCTGCCAGAATGCTTTCAGCTGCGTTTTGCTGCGGGTGACCAGCGTTTCCGGCGTCAGGTCAGAGAACCAGGCGGTGTAAAGCTTCTCGTTGCAGTCGCGCAGGCTCTGCGGCTTGTTGACGATCAGCGTTCCTTTCTCTTCGGCACGCTCAAGGATATAGGTGGAGTAAATGTATTCGGTGTCGAACGGCGGATCTTTACGCATCAGGATGACGTTGAGGTCGGCCAGGGCAATATCCTGCTCGGTGCCAAATTCGTACCATTTGTCGTAGTTCTGCTCGACGTTAACGATGCGGGTGCGTGCGCGGGCTTCACCGTTGATCAGGTAAAGATCGTTCATCTCCATGTAGTGGAGTTCATAGCCGCGACGCTGCGCTTCCAGCAGCATAGCAAAGCTGGAATCTTTCTTGATGTTAATGTTTGCGATGGGGTCCATCACGATGCCGAGCTTAATCATCTTCTTCTCCGTTAATGGGTCAACCCAGATCGCCAAACCGTACCTGTAGCGCGGTAATGGCTGTGAGTGCCGTTGTCTCAGTGCGCAGAACGCGAGGTCCCAACAGAATATCAGTAAACTGGTAACGCGCCGTCATGGCGATTTCGTCAGCCGACAGGCCGCCTTCCGGGCCAATCAGCAGGCGTACGCGCTCAACGGGCAGCGGCAGCGTATTGATGCTGGCGCTGGCGCGCGGATGAAGATTAAGCTTAAGCCCACTTTCCTCTTCTGCACACCAGTCCTCCAGATCCATCGCCGGGCGGATCTCCGGAATACGGTTACGGCCACTCTGTTCGCAGGCAGCAATGGCAATTTTCTGCCATTGCTGGATCTTTTTGTTCAGACGTTCCGCATCCAGTTTAACGCCGCAGCGCTCAGAAAAAAGTGGCGTAATGAGGCTTACACCCAGTTCAATGGATTTCTGAATGGTGAACTCCATCTTTTCCCCGCGCGACATCACCTGGCCGAGGTGAATGTGCAGCGGGGATTCCCGGTCGTCCACTTCGCCACGGAGCACCTTTACGTGCACGCTTTTTTTGTCGGCGCGCGTAATTTCAGCGTCGAAAACCTGATTCGAGCCGTCGAAGAGCTGAATGGCCTGGCCTGCACCCATGCGCAGCACGCGGCCTACGTGGTTTGCAGCATCATCAGACAGGGCGATTTCGCCGCCAGCGGTAATCAGTTCAGGGTGATAGATGCGAGGGATGCGCATAGTCAGAAATTCCATATGTCATGCGATATAAGCGAATGGCCGTAGTGTAGGTTAGCTCTTTTGCGCCTGGCAAGCCCGCTGGACGTAAGGGTTGTGATTCCCCTGGACGTTGGCGATACGTTCGTCGCGCTGGCATTCCCAGTCCGTCACCGGATAGAGTTTGTCCCAGGCATTGAACAGCTGCGTCTGCTGGCGGGAAAGGTTGAGATGGTAGCGGTCGCGCATATAGAAGTACGTACGGGCGATGCTGCCGCGCGCGCGCGCAGGCGGTTCGGCTACTTTATCTTTGAAATCGACCTTCATCGCGCACTGACCGTACTGGCCTTCGCCACCGTTCCACTGGCTGTACATGAAGTTACCGCGATCGCCATTGACTTCACCCACGGCGGGTTGCAGGTTGTGCATATCGCTTTCCATCTGGCGATAGACCGGATCTTTTGCGCAATTCTTACGTCCGCCATCCTGCCAGCACTGGCGCTGGTGACCAAACTGCCAGGCCGGAACAACGTGTTCCCATTCGATTCGGCTGGCGCGGTTCTCGTTCTTGCGCACCTTATAGCCGCAGGACTCCAGGTCCACGATCCCTTTTTTACCCTGCCAGTGGATTTTACAGCCGCAGTAGAAATCACCCGGCACGTCGGCGTTAATCTTTACGCCTGCCGTTTTAGCCTGAGAAAAACTGTGAATACCGTCGGCCAGAGCATGGCCGGAAAGCGCCGTCGCCAGAAAAGCGACCGCGAGAGAAACATTACGGGACATCTTACACTCCGTGTCAAAACGAGCCCGCAACGTAACGAATGTTGTTCCTGTATGCAATCAGTCAGATCAGGAAAGTTCCTGATAGTTCAGTTGATTATTCCGCGACCAGCGGCTCGCCACACTTCACGCAGCGGTAGGTCGCCTCGCCCCGCACCACGCGGTTGTGGCGGCGGACGGTAAGCTGGTGCTGCTGGCACTGGCAGCGGTAGGGAAAGGTATTGCGGCGCACCGATTCCAGCTCGAACTGATGGGTTCGGCGTGCCGGAACGCCGAGCACCGCCTCCATCATCCACTTCCACTCTTTGCCGTGCGGCGCGACGCGGCCAAAGTGTTTCCACACCAGAAGATGGGCCAGCTCGTGCGGCACCACTTCTTCGATAAACGCCTGCTGATTTTCCATCATCAACACCGGGTTCAGGCGGATCTCGTAGGCTTCCAGCCAGGCGGTGCCTGCCGCGGTGCCGCGTTGCTGATAGACCAGCTTCGGTTCAGGATAACTGCGGCCGAGCTTCAGGTTGGCCTGGGCGAGTTTTTCCCGCAGGCTGCGCATAACGGCTTGCTGAATGGCGATGGGGAGACGGGGAGCTTTCATAGGGGCAGAGCATAAAGCGGGAAGCGGGGAGGCGCAAGAGGCGCCTCCCGCAAGAGGATCAGTCGTGTGCGCCGATTTCGCGCAGAGGACGACCTTTCATCAGGTTACGTTCAATGTGTTCCAGTGAAACGTGTTTGGTTTCAGGAACCAGCCAGATTGTGAGAACAATAAAGAACAGGTTCAGACCCGCGTAGACCCAGAAGGTATTGGCGTTACCCAGGGTGTTGAGCATGGTCAGGAACGTTGCGCCGACGATCATGTTGGCAATCCAGTTGGTTGCGGTAGAGCAGGTGATACCAAAATCACGCCCTTTCAGCGGCTGGATCTCAGAGCACAGTACCCAAATCAGCGGACCGGCACTCATCGCAAACCCAATGATAAACATCAGCAGCATCGCCACGGCGAAGTACTGTGCCGTTGGAGAGTGAATGCCCAGGTGCATCATGGTACCCAGCACGCCCATACCGACAGCCATCACCAGGAAGCCCAGCGTCAGGGTTGGCTTACGTCCCCAGCGGTCCACCAGACCGATGGCGATAAAGGTTGCCAGCACGTTGGTCAGGCCGACAATCACGGTGCCCCACATCTGCTCGGTGGTGTTGGTGTAACCCGCCAGTTCGAAGATTTTTGGCGCGTAATACATGATGACGTTCATCCCGGTGAACTGTTGCATAACCTGTAACAGCACGCCGAGGAACACCGCGCGGCGGAAGTTGCTGTTCTCTTTGAACAGCGCCCAGCCGGACTGTTTCACCTTCAGGCTTTCGCGGATCTCTTCCAGCTCGTTTTTCGCTTCGGCGCTGGTATCACGCAGGCGTAAGAGCACGCGTTCGGCATCGTGGAAGCGTCGTTTGGCGGCAAACCAGCGCGGGCTGTCCGGCAGGAAGAAGACGCCGATCAGCAGCAGGACGGCAGGGATGATGATCACACCCAGCATCCAGCGCCATGCGCCGCTGTAGCTGAACGCGGTATCGGAGAGATAAGCCCCGAGAATACCAATGGTGATCATCAGCTGATACATGGAAATCATGCTGCCGCGAATTTTTTCCGGCGCGATTTCAGACAGGTACAGCGGAGCAGTGTAAGACGCCACGCCCACTGCCAGACCCAGCAGCACGCGGGAGAGGATCAGCACTTCAACGTTAGGCGCAGCGGCAGAGAACAATGAGCCGGCAACGAACAGGATCGCGCCGATCATCAGGCTCTTTTTACGCCCGAGCTTAAAGGAGAGCCAGCCGCTGCCGACCGCGCCGACGGCGGCGCCGAACATCATGGAGCTAACCACCCATTCCTGAGTGTGTGCGCTAATCTGGAACTCATCGGCGATGAAAGGTAATGCACCGGCGATGACGCCAATATCTAGGCCAAAGAGTAATCCTGCCAGAGCGGCAAGGAAGCAGACGAAGAACGTCATTGCCTTATTGGACGTACGCCCCTGTTTATTATTGTCAGGCATTATGCCCTCCAGTTGGGTTATCAGTTTTATCGATATTAAGGGTAGGTGAGCGGCTCATAAAAATATGTGAGACAAATCACAATGGTGTAATCGGTTACACTAACCCGTAACCGTAAAAATAATTAAAGCTTTGAAAATATAGAGGTAAATTAATTGATATGCATCGCGTTTGCATGAATTTCAGACTTAACTGAAAGGGAATGTAACAGCAGAAGAATTACGATCATGCAAAGAGATTATTCTGAAAGCGGGGTATATCCGGCATAGTGTAAGCGGTTTCAAAGATTGCCGGGTGGCGGCTGCGCCTTACCCGGCCTACATAATCGTAGGTCGGGTAAGGCGCAGCCGCCACCCGACATAAAAAAAGCCAGCACAAAGGCTGGCTTGTTTAAACAGCGGTCAGTCGATTACTTCAGACCGGCAGCGTCACGCAGCAGGGCGGCTTTGTCGGTTTTTTCCCATGGGAAATGTTCGCGACCAAAGTGACCGTACGCGGCAGTTTCCTGGTAGATTGGGTGCAGCAGATCCAGCATCTGAATCAGGCCGTATGGGCGCAGGTCGAAGAACTCGCGCACCAGCAGGGTCAGCTGTTCTGAAGGCACTTTTTCAGTACCGAAGGTTTCCACCATGATGGAGGTTGGCTCAGCCACGCCGATAGCGTAGGAAACCTGAATCTCACAGCGGTCAGCCAGGCCGGCAGCAACGATGTTTTTCGCCACATAACGCGCAGCGTACGCGGCAGAACGGTCAACTTTAGACGGATCTTTACCGGAGAATGCACCGCCACCGTGACGCGCCATGCCGCCGTAGGTATCAACGATGATTTTACGACCGGTCAGACCGCAGTCACCCATAGGCCCGCCGATAACAAAGCGTCCGGTTGGGTTGATGAAGAATTTGGTCGCAGAGCTCAGCCACTCAGTCGGCAGAACCGGCTTGATGATCTCTTCCATCACCGCTTCTTGCAGCGATTTCTGATCAATCTCTTCAGCATGCTGCGTGGAGAGAACCACGGCATCGATACCGACGATTTTCCCGTCGTCGTACTGGAAGGTCACCTGGCTTTTCGCATCCGGACGCAGCCACGGCAGAGTGCCGTTTTTACGCACTTCAGCCTGACGCTGCACCAGACGGTGTGCGTAAGTCACAGGGGCCGGCATCAGCACGTCGGTTTCGTTGGTCGCATAGCCGAACATCAGGCCCTGGTCGCCCGCGCCCTGTTCCAGCGGATCGGCACGGTCAACGCCCTGGTTGATGTCCGGAGACTGTTTGCCAATCGCGCTCAGTACGGCGCAGGAGTTGGCATCAAAGCCCATATCAGAATGCACATAGCCGATCTCACGTACCGTGTTACGGGTGATCTCTTCGATATCAACCCATGCGCTGGTGGTGATCTCACCGCCAACCAGAACCATGCCGGTTTTGACATAGGTTTCACACGCTACGCGCGCCTTTGGATCCTGCGCGAGGATCGCATCCAGCACCGCATCGGAGATTTGGTCAGCAATTTTATCAGGATGTCCTTCTGATACGGACTCGGACGTAAACAGGTGTTTTGCCATGTTTTATTTCACCTAAGAGGAATTTGGTTAGCTCAAGCTGCTGTGTGGAATAGCCAAAGGAGATAATTCTACCAAGGCCTACAGGATTTTGACACTGGCAGTCTGAGTGTTAATCGGTATGGATGGATTAACATCTGGATGGCTATTTTAGGTCACTTCTTCGCCCGATTTCCAGTTTTTTTTGACTCACCTCTCACTGCGTTGAAAACATTGCTGGAAATTTTTCCTGACGGCGCTGGCAACCTGCACATTTTTATTTTGCTTTTTAGCTACCTTCTCGGTATAAAACGCGGCGCGCGGCTCATATAAAATCAGCGCTCGATGAACACATCGTGTCGCCACTTCCAGCCGGGTTAAGCAGTGAACTTTTAGCTTTGGCTTGTGGTCCGTTTCAGCAGAGGCGGCCGTGGAGGTGATACGAGATAATGAACCATCGTTTTCCGCTCATTCAGCGCAGCCGTTCTGGCGCGCATGTGATTCCCACCCGCACTTCTGGTTTAAACACCTGCCGATGTTATACCCATCTCGGTGCTTCTCAGGATTCCAGAGCCGGTCACGCTTTGTGAAAACTGAACAAGGGCGCTCTTGTTAATACAGGAGTTTTCTCGTGGTTTCGCCGAACCTTGTCATACAGAGTTCGGATACGTGTTTTACAATGATATGAATAAGAAACCGGTCGCACGGTCTGGATTTCAGCATACTCTGCTGGGAAATGGAGCCGTTAATGGGTTGTTATCGCCGTATAACGCTGCGATAGTAGTCAACTGTTTTACACTTACTACAAAGAGTTGAGGTTCGCTATGTCTGACGACATGTCTTCGCTTTCGCCTTCGTCAGCAGGCGAACAGGGTGTACTACGTTCTATGCAGGAGGTTGCGATGAGCTCCCAGGAAGCCAGCAAGATGCTGCGCACTTACAATATTGCCTGGTGGGGCAATAACTACTACGACGTTAACGAACTGGGCCACATCAGCGTCTGCCCGGATCCGGACGTCCCTGAAGCGCGCGTGGATCTCGCTAAGCTGGTGAAAGCCCGTGAAGCGCAGGGCCAGCGCTTGCCTGCACTGTTCTGCTTCCCGCAGATCCTGCAACATCGCCTGCGTTCTATTAACGCCGCCTTCAAACGCGCGCGCGAATCGTATGGTTATAACGGCGACTATTTCCTCGTCTACCCGATCAAGGTAAACCAGCACCGCCGCGTGATTGAGTCCCTGATCCACTCCGGCGAGCCGCTGGGCCTGGAAGCTGGTTCCAAAGCGGAGCTGATGGCCGTTCTGGCGCACGCGGGCATGACCCGGTCGGTGATCGTCTGTAACGGCTATAAGGACCGCGAATACATTCGTCTGGCGCTGATTGGCGAGAAGATGGGCCACAAGGTCTATCTGGTGATCGAGAAGATGACCGAAATCGCGATCGTGCTGGAAGAGGCCGAGCGTCTGAATGTGATCCCGCGCCTTGGCGTGCGTGCGCGACTGGCGTCGCAGGGTTCCGGTAAATGGCAGTCTTCCGGCGGTGAAAAATCCAAGTTCGGCCTCGCGGCGAACCAGGTGCTTCAGCTGGTGGAGATTCTGCGCGAGCGCGGTCGACTGGACAGCATTCAGCTGCTGCACTTCCATCTCGGCTCGCAGATGGCCAATATCCGCGACATCGCCACCGGCGTGCGTGAATCCGCGCGTTTTTACGTTGAGCTGCATAAGCTTGGCGTGAACATCCAGTGCTTTGACGTGGGCGGCGGCCTGGGCGTGGACTACGAAGGAACCCGCTCCCAGTCTGACTGCTCGGTCAACTACGGCCTGAACGAATACGCCAACAACATCATCTGGGCGATTGGCGATGCCTGCGAAGAGCACGGCCTGCCGCACCCGACGGTGATCACCGAATCTGGCCGCGCGGTTACCGCGCACCATACGGTGCTGGTGTCTAACATCATCGGCGTTGAGCGTAGCGAAATCACCGAAGCCACGCCTCCGGCTGACGATGCCCCACGTTCCCTGCAAAGCATGTGGGAAACCTGGCAGGAGATGCACGAGCCGGGCACGCGTCGCTCCCTGCGCGAATGGCTGCACGACAGCCAGATGGACCTGCACGATATTCACGTCGGCTACTCGTCAGGCACCTTTAGCCTGCAAGAGCGCGCGTGGGCCGAGCAGCTCTATCTGAACATGTGCCATGAAGTGCAGAAACAGCTCGACCCGAGCAACCGCGCGCATCGTCCAATTATCGACGAGTTGCAGGAGCGTATGGCGGACAAAATGTACGTCAACTTCTCCCTGTTCCAGTCGATGCCGGATGCCTGGGGTATCGACCAGCTGTTCCCGGTTCTGCCGCTGGAAGGGCTGAACCACGCCCCGGAACGTCGCGCGGTGCTGCTGGACATCACCTGTGACTCTGACGGCGCGATTGACCACTACGTTGACGGTGACGGTATCGCAACGACGATGCCAATGCCGGAGTACGATCCGGAGAACCCGCCAATGCTGGGCTTCTTTATGGTGGGTGCGTATCAGGAGATTCTCGGCAACATGCACAACCTGTTCGGCGATACCGAAGCGGTTGACGTGTTTGTCTTCCCTGACGGCAGCGTCGAGGTTGAGCTGTCCGACGAAGGGGATACCGTGGCGGATATGCTCGAATACGTGCAGCTGGATCCGAAAAAACTGCTCACCCAGTTCCGCGACCAGGTGAAAAACACCGGTCTGGACGATGCCTTGCAGCAGCAGTTCCTGGAAGAGTTTGAAGCGGGTCTGTACGGGTACACCTACCTGGAAGACGAGTAGGTAAAACGCCCTCTCCGTGTGGGAGAGGGGTGGGGTGAGGGCATCAGGCTGCTGTGCCGCCAATGCCCGGTGGCGCTGCGCTTACCGGGCCTGCGAATGTAGGCCGGATAAGGTGCAGCCGCCATCCGACAGAATGCTATACTCACTTGAACCCGTATGAATTAACGGCGATAATTCGCCCCAATATGCGATTTACGAATCAATCCCTTCCTCGTCGGGTTTAACGACGTGGAGGGGATTTTTTTTCATCTGTTTTTAATGTATCGACGTTTAAAGAGGTCTGGACATGAGCACTTTAGGTCATCAGTACGATAACTCTCTGGTATCTAACGCGTTTGGTTTTTTACGCCTTCCAATGAACTTCCAGCCGTACGACAGCGACGCTGACTGGGTGATCACCGGCGTACCGTTCGACATGGCAACCTCCGGTCGTGCGGGTGGACGTCACGGCCCGGCGGCAATCCGTCAGGTTTCCACCAACCTGGCCTGGGAGCACAACCGCTTCCCGTGGAACTTCGACATGCGCGAGCGCCTGAACGTGGTGGACTGCGGTGACCTGGTGTACGCCTTCGGCGACGCGCGCGAAATGAGCGAAAAATTGCAGGCGCACGCAGAGAAGCTGCTGGCGGCCGGTAAGCGCATGCTCTCCTTCGGCGGTGACCACTTCGTTACTCTGCCGCTGCTGCGCGCCCACGCGAAGCACTTCGGTAAAATGGCGCTGGTGCACTTCGATGCGCATACCGACACCTACGCGAACGGCTGCGAGTTCGACCACGGCACCATGTTCTACACCGCGCCGAAAGAAGGCCTGATCGATCCGAACCACTCCGTGCAGATCGGCATCCGTACCGAGTTCGACAAAGATAACGGCTTCACCGTGCTGGACGCCGGCCAGGTGAACGATCGCGGCGTGGACGATATTCTGGCTCAGGTTAAGCAGATCGTCGGTGATATGCCCGTGTATCTGACCTTTGACATCGACTGCCTGGATCCGGCGTTTGCACCGGGTACTGGTACGCCAGTGATTGGCGGCCTGACGTCAGACCGCGCCATCAAGCTGGTGCGTGGCCTGAAGGATCTGAACATCGTTGGGATGGACGTGGTGGAAGTGGCGCCAGCCTATGACCAGTCCGAGATCACCGCGCTTGCCGCGGCGACCCTGGCGCTGGAAATGCTCTACATCCAGGCGGCGAAAAAAGGCGAATAAGCCTTACGCGCTGATTGCTGCTGCGCGACGCATGCGCAGCAGCAACATTCCCCCGGCAAGCAGGGTGATTGCCTGCGAGACGACCAGCACCGAAAAGCCTGAGCTGACCGACCCCACCGACCTCATCACCATCCCCATCAGCAGCGGAATAAACGCCGCGCAGATATTGCCGATCCCATTGATAATGCCGTAAGCGCTGCCCACCGCTTCCCGCGCGGCGTGATGCTGGATCACCGCCGGAATAGCCGCCCCCTGTAGCCCCCAGAAGATATTCGCCGAGAGCATAAACAGCGCCAGCCAGGCAGGCTGATGGCTGAGCATCAGCGCGACCACGGACAGCGCCGTCAGCGCGCCGCCCACCACAAACAGCACCGGCGCCTGTTCCGGGCGCATTTTGTCGAGCAGCACCCCGCCGAGGAACTTCGAGCCCAGGCTCAGCAGGAAGGGAATGGCCGCAAGCATGCCCGTGGCGTGCAGCGAGAAATGATGCTCGTCACGCAGCCACGCGGGCAGCCAGGCGCTGCTCCCCCAGAGATAGCTCAGGGTGGCAATCTCCACCAGCAGGATCCACCCGAGCAGCGGCGTCTGCCAGGCAAGCGAAAACGTCTCTGCGAAGCCCGGTTTTTTGATCTGCTCCGCACCCTGCGGCGCGGGCAGGAAGCGCCAGACAAGGCCGCCGCCCAGCACCAGGTTCAGTACCGCCAGGGCATAAAACGACCCGGCCCAACCGAGATGCGCCATCAGCCACGTCACCAGCGGAAAGCCCACGGCCAGCCCGAGCGAGACCCCCAGCGCGGTCACGGCGTTGGGTTTGCCGATCTCCTGCGCGCTAAAGTGTTCGCTGATGAAGCGCGTTTTCAGCGAAAAGAGCGGCCCCTCAGCGATCCCCAGGATCGTGCGTGCGATAAGCATGCCCATCAGCGATCCGAGCAGCGGGGAAATGGCGCATACCGCTGCCCAAATCGCTATGCTGCCCAATAATCCCTGTCGATAATGGAGTTTGCTTTCAATAACCGGCGTTAATAATAAAGCTGAAAATCCATAACCCAGCAGAAAACAGGTCATCAGCATTCCCTGTAACATTCTGTTTTCATTTAGCTGAAAATGCTGGGCAAATTCCGGGTTTAAAATCATGACAGAAATATTTACCCGGTCGACGTAGGAAATAATAATGAGTAATAACAATGCCACTATGCCTTGCCATCTTGCCGTCATAACACCTGCCTTATGTTTTCGCTTATTTCTATTTTTTATGCGCGTGATTGTCACAGGGGTAAAATGGTTCACCTATGAAACTCATTGTTTATTAATGGAAAAATAAAATTAAGTTTCACAGGTGAAACGCCATAATTTTACCTTCTTTTATTTTTAAGGAACAAAAAGAAAAGAAGTCAATCACTGTTTATTAAAATTTCAGGCCATCGATAAATCGTATTCTTTCACGCCGCAATAATGAAAATTTCATATCGCTGCATTTTTTCGTGATCCTTTGCACACTTAGTTAATTAATTACCGTTTGATTAACAAATTCGTCACATTGCAGCTTGACGAAACATTCATCGCTTTTATATTGACCGTATTAAATAAGAAACAGAGTTTCATATATGAAACAAAAGCCTGGAGGATCGTGATGAGCTGGATAGGCGTATGTGACGCAGAACAAGTACAGGAAGATTTCCCTTTTAGCGGCAACGTCGACGGTAAAGAGATCGGCGTGTATTTGATTGACGGTGAATATTACGCGCTGGAAGACGTATGCCCCCACGCCTATGCCCTGCTGAGCCAGGGCTTCGTGGAAGACGGCAAAGTGGAATGCCCGCTGCACGAGGCGGTCTTCGACGTCAAAACCGGCCAGTGCCTGCACGGCCCCGGCGGACGCAACCTTAACCGCTACCCGGTTCGGGTTTTTGAAAACCAGATTCAGATTACCTTCGTCGAGGAGACCGTGGCATGAGCGACACCCTGAATTACAACCCGGCGCTGCCGGAAAGCCGTCAGTTTGCCCCACCGGCTGAGGGCGGTAACGGTGCGATCCATAAGCCGGGTGATTATCAGAACCTGATCTGGCAGACCCGCAGCCGCGAGCCGGAAAGCTGGGAAGTGAACCTCATCGCCACGCTGGAAGATCTCTTCGAGCAGGGAGTTGAAACCTTACCGGAGCTGGTGAACGGGCTGAACGCGGTGCGCATGCACGATCAGCAGGGCGAGCCGTGGAGCGAAGCCAGCTTCCAGGCATTCTTACAGGTTAACGGCTACTGAGGGCAACGCGATGACGACTACCGTACAACACTATCTCGATAAAGGTCTGCGCGGCCTCTGGTATCCGGTGCTGGCGAGCTGGGAGGTGCAGTCTGCACCGGTGGGCATTACCCGCCTGGGCGAACAGATTGTGGTCTGGCGCAACAAAGACGGCAAGGTGCAGGCGCTGGAGGACCGCTGTCCGCACCGCGGCGCACGCCTGTCGATGGGCTGGAACCTGGGCGACCGCATTGCCTGCTGGTATCACGGCGTGGAGGTCGCGGGCAACGGCGAGGTGAAAGACGTGCCCGCCGTGGACAAATGCCCGCTGGTCGGCCAGCAGTGCGTGCGCAGCTACAACGTGCAGGAGGCGCATGGCGCCATCTTCCTGTGGTTTGGCGTCACCGCAGACCAGCAGCCGGACGAACTGACCTTCCCGGACGAGCTCGCCGATACGGACAGCTTCAGCAATTTCCTCTGCACCGCCGCGTGGAAATGCAATTACCAGTACGCGCTGGAAAACGTGATGGACCCGATGCACGGCACTTATCTGCACTCCTCGTCGCACTCGATGGCGGAAGGGGATCGCAAGGCCGACATGGTGCTCCAGCCGACCAAAACCGGCTTTATTTTCGAGAAAAAAGGGCAGAGCGGCGTCAACTTTGACTGGGTGGAGCTGGGCAACAGCGGCACCTGCTGGATGCGCCTCTCCATTCCGTACAAGAAGCGCTTCGGGCCGGGCGGCCACTTCTTTATCGTCGGCATGGTGGTGCCGGAAGATAACGACAACTGCCGCGTCTTCTTCTGGCGCATTCGCCGGGTGCAGGGCTGGCAGCGCGACATGTGGCGCTTCATGTACCGCAACCGTCTGGAAAAACTGCACTGGGAAGTGCTGGAGCAGGACCGCGTGGTGCTGGAAAGCCTGGCGCCCAACGCCCGCGACCATGAATACCTGTATCAGCACGACGTCGGCCTCTCGCGCCTGCGCCGCATGATGCAAAAGGCCGCCAAAGAGCAGCTGGCGATGCGCGAAGAACAGCAGGGAGCCGCCTGATGAACGGGCTGCTGAGCGGCAAGCGCATCGTCATAACCGGCGCCGCGCGCGGGCTGGGCTTTCACTTTGCCAAAGCCTGTGCGGAGCAGGGCGCGGCGGTGGTGATGTGCGACATCCTCAAGGGCGAGCTGGCCGAGAGCGCCCACGCCCTGAGCGAGCAGGGCTATGCGATCGAACCGCACGTTATCGATCTGGCCGATCCGCAGTCCATTGAGCAGGTGTTCAGCGCGATTGGCGAGCAGGGTCAGATTGATGGCCTGGTGAACAACGCGGCGATGGCGACGGGCGTCGGCGGCAAAAATATGCTCGATTACGATCCGGATCTCTGGGATCGGGTGATGAGCGTTAACGTCAAAGGCACCTGGCTGGTGACGCGCGCCGCGGTGCCGCTGCTGCGCGAGGGCGCGGGCATCGTGAACGTTGCGTCCGATACCGCGCTGTGGGGCGCGCCGCGCCTGATGGCCTACGTCGCCAGCAAGGGGGCGGTGATAGCCATGACCCGCTCGATGGCGCGCGAACTGGGTGAAAAGCGTATCCGCATTAATTCCATCGCGCCGGGGTTAACCCGCGTCGAGGCAACCGAATATGTTCCGGCCGAGCGCCATCAGCTTTACGAGAATGGCCGCGCGTTAACCGGCGCGCAGCAGCCGGAAGACGTCACCGGCAGCGTGGTCTGGCTGTTAAGCGATCTGTCGCGATTTATCACCGGGCAGCTGATCCCGGTCAACGGCGGTTTTGTTTTTAACTAAGGTGTAGCGATTATGGCAAACGATCAGGAAGTGAAGTATCTGGTGCCGGGGCTGGAGCGCGGTTTACAGCTGCTGTTGGCCTTTGGCGAGCAGCATCGCGATCTGACCTTTGCCGAGCTGCACCGGCTGGTGGATATGCCGAAGGCGACCGCCTATCGCGTGGTGCAGACGCTGGAATACATGGGCTTTCTGGAGCGGAACGCGCGCACCAATACCTTTTCGCTGGGCATGAACGTGCTGCGTCTCGGCTTTGAGTACATCGCCTCGCTGGACGTGGCGCAGGTCGGCCAGCCGGTGATCGAACAGCTGCGCGACGTGAGCCAGTGCAGCAGCCATCTGGCGATCCGCGACGGGCGCGACATTATCTACATCGCCCGCGTCAGCGCCGCCGGGTCGCGCATCAACCAGGTCAGCATTGGCACCCGCCTGCCGGTGCACTGCACCTCGCTGGGCCGCATGCTGCTGACCGATATTTCCCGCGCCGATTTCGAACAGTTGTTCCCGCACGAGCGCCTGCCGGGCAACGCGCCGGGGCAGCTTCACGACCGCGAGGCCCTGTGGCAGATGGTGCAGCAGGACAAAGCCCGCGGGTTTGTCATCGGCGAATCCTTCTTCCGCCACGGCATCTCCTCCATCGTCTACCCGGTGTATGACCGAAGCGGACGCGTGGCGGCGGTGGTCAGCATTCTGGTGCCGTCGGAGGAGATCCCGCAGACCGACCGCGAGCGGCTGCAAAACGAGGTTCGCCTCGCGGCGGATAAAATTTCTGGCTTCTTAGGGTATTTGTCACAGGCCAGCTAAATCAGTGAGTTAACGTCAGGCGCTTGACTGCGTCGGGCATGTTCTACGCCCAATTTGGGCCAGATGAGGCAATGAACGATGAGTGTAACCGGAATTGAAAAGCTGGAATTTGGCGTGGAAGACCTGACGCACTGCGCCAAATTTATGCGTGATTTTGGCCTGACGGGCGATGCCAGCGGCCAGCGTTTTACCACCCTGAGCGGCGCGCGCGTGGAGCTGAACCCCATCGACAGCCCCGACCTGCCGCCGGCGTTTGAAGCGGGCAACACCCTGCGCCGCATGACCTGGGCGGTGGCCGCACAGTCCGATCTCGACGCGCTGCGCCCGAAGCTTGCGCAGCAGCCCGGCTTTCGCGAAGTGGGCGACGCGCTGGAATGCCTCGATCCGAACGGCATGACCCTGCGTGTGCAGGTCAGCCAGCAGACCGACGTGGAGCTGAACGTTGAGCCGATCAACCAGTGGGGCGATGCCCGCCGTATCGACACGCCCAGTCCGGTTTACGATCGCGCGCAGCCGATCAACGTCGGGCACGTGGTGTTCTTCGTGGAGGAGCTGGCGGCGGTGGAAAAATTCTACCGCGAGGTGCTCGGCTTCCAGGTTTCGGACCGCTACATCAACCGCGCCGTGTTCCTGCGCTGCGGGGTGCGCGGCGGACATCACAACCTGTTCCTGCTGCAACTGCCGAACCGCAAGCGCGGCCTCAACCACGTGGCCTTCACCGTGCGCGACATCCACGAGGTGATCGGCGGCGGTATCGCGATGAATAAAAATGAATGGAGCACCTTTATCGGGCCGGGCCGCCATCCGGTGTCGTCGGCGTACTTCTGGTACGTCAATAGCCCGACCGGCGGCGCGTTTGAGTATTACACCAACGACGACTATCTGACGGAAAACTGGCAGCCGCGCGAGCTGGAGCACTCCCTGGTCTCCTTTACCGAATGGGCGGTAGAAGGCGGGATTGACCACGACACGCGCCGCCAGCAGAAAAAGCCGGAGGCGGTATGACGTCGCGCATTGTCATTATCGGCGGCGGTCAGGCGGGCGGATGGGCGGCGAAAACCTTGCGCGACGAGGGCTTCGACGGCGAGATCTGCGTGGTGGCGGAAGAGGAGTGGGATTTCTACGAACGTCCGCCGCTGTCGAAAGCGTCTCTGCTGGAGCCGGACGCAGCGCTCCCGCGGCTGTTTAGCGAAGAAGCACAGCAGGCGCTGAACCTGACCTGGTACCGCCCGCTGCGTGCTGAATCAGTCGATCGTGAAGCGAAATCCGTGCGTTTGAGCAACGGCGAACGCCTTAGTTACAACATCCTTTTAATGGCCACCGGCGGGCGGGCGCGCCTGCCTTCGCAGGCGTGGGCGGCGCACCCGCAGGTCTACACCCTGCGCCACTGGCAGGACGCGCAGCGCCTGAAAGCGCGTCTGGCAGAAAGTAAAAAACTGGCGATTGTTGGCGGCGGCTGGATCGGCCTGGAGATTGCCGCTTCCGCGCGCAAAAGCGGCGTGGCGGTCACGCTGTTTGAGCAGCAGCCCGCGCTGTGCATGCGCTCGGTGAGCGGCGAGGTGTCGCAGCGCTTAGAGGCTATCCACCGTGAGCAGGGGGTGGAGATCCGTACCGGCTGCGGCGCGCTGGAGCTGGAGGACGATAACGGCCTGCCGGTCATCCACTGCGACGGCCAGCGTGAAACCTTTGATGCGGTAGTGGTGGGGATCGGCGTCGATCTCAATCTGGAGCTGGCGCGCGATGCGGGACTTCGCACCGAGCGGGGGATCGTGGTGGACGCCCAGG
Organism: Enterobacter quasihormaechei; assembly: GCF_004331385.1. Lineage (GTDB taxonomy): Bacteria > Pseudomonadota > Gammaproteobacteria > Enterobacterales > Enterobacteriaceae > Enterobacter > Enterobacter quasihormaechei. The sequence continues at coordinate 284,973 of NZ_SJON01000002.1, read as the reverse complement.
GGCGCACGTCCGATCCGTTCATCTTTGCCGCAGGCGACGTGGCACAGCACCATCACTACGGCCTGTGCATCCAGTCCTGGGCCTTCGCGCAGAATCAGGCGGTGGCGACGGCGAAAGCCATGCTTAACCCCGATGCGCCAGGCTACGACGACGCGCCGTGGCTGTGGTCGGATCAATACCAGCACAATATTCAGATCCTCGGCATTCCGCAGCCGGGCAGCCGAACGATAGTGCGTGAAGAGGCGCTGTACTTCTCGCTGGACGACAACGGTCGGCTAACGCAGCTGGTGGCGTTCAACGATGCGCGCACCGTCAAGCTGGCGAAGCGCTGGATGGCGGCGGGGCGGGACCTGTCGGACGTACCGCTCGCCGACCCGACTTTTTCACTGATGTCACTGCGATAGCTAACCCGCACCCGTAGGGGGAGACATGACCACATTAGAGACCAACACCGCGCCCGTCGAGGCGAGCGGTGAGGGAACCCGCACGCCTGAAAAAGCGGTGCGCTGGGCCATCCCGCTGTCGCTGCTGGCCTGTGTGCTGCTGGCGTTTTTCGACAAAATCAGCATCGCGGCGCTCTTTTCCGACACCCATTTCCAGCAGGCGATGGGCATCGATTTTGACACCACGCGCCTCGGCATTCTGATGAGCGCCTTCCTGCTGAGCTACGGCTTTTCGTCGGTATTTTTGAGCGGTTTAGGCGACAAAATCGCGCCGCTGCGCCTGCTCACCGGGATGATGGCGATCTGGTGCGTGCTGATGGTGGCGATGGGCTTTACCCATAACTACACGCTGATGATCGTCCTGCGCATCCTGCTGGGCGTGGCGGAAGGGCCGCTGTTCCCGCTGGCTTTCGCCATCGTGCGCCACAACTTCCCGCAGCATTTACAGGCGCGCGCCACCATGCTGTGGCTGCTGGGCACGCCGGTCGGCGCGGCGATTGGCTTCCCGCTCTCCCTCTGGCTGCTGAACACCTTCGGCTGGCAGAGTACCTTCTTTGTCATGGCAATGCTGACCGTGCCGGTGCTTATTTTTGTGCGCATCGGCCTGCGCGGGATCCGTCTGGAAGCAAAACCCGGCACCTCGCAGGCGTCTCAGGACGAGCGGCGCGCGGCGCGGCGCGAGCTGTTTGTCAGCCCGCACTTCTGGATCATCTGCATCTTTAACATCGCGTTCCTGACCTACCTGTGGGGCATCAATGGCTGGCTGCCTGGCTACTTAATCAAGGGCAAAGGCATCCACCTGGAGCACGCGGGCTGGCTGTCGTCGATGCCGTTCATCGCCATGCTGGCGGGAGAGGTGATTGGCGCGTGGCTCTCTGACCGGGTCGATAAGCGCGCGGCGGCCTGCTTTATCTCGATGGCGGGGGCGGCCGTCGGGCTGACGGCGGTGATGCACCTTGATACCCCGCTTGCCATCATCGCGGCGATGAGCTTCAGCACCTTTATGTGGGGCACCGGCGCCCCCAACATTTTCGCCCTGCTGGCGAAGGCCACCCATCCCCGGGTGAGCGCCACGGCGGGCGGCATCTTCAACGGGCTGGGAAACTTTGCGGGCGCGCTGTCGCCGGCGGTGATGGGCGCGCTTATCGCCTTCACCCACAGCATGGATTCCGGGCTGATTTTTCTGGCGGTGATGGCGGCGGTGGGCTGCGTCCTGTTACTGCCGCTGCTGAGACGTTACTGAGGAGAGTGTCATGACTGATTCAACCGTAACCAATAAAACAGGCATCAAACCTGACCACCTGACGATGGAAGAGTGGGTCGAGTCGCGCATCGCGCGCTTCGAAGGCCGTAAATACGACTGGAACGCGCTGAAGTTCCAGGCCGATTTTGACCCGAAATACCGCCGGGCGCAGATGCGCTACATCGGCACCGGCGCAACCGGCGTGGCGAACGACACCAATACCGTGCAGGCGGACCATTTTACCTTCTCCACCATGGTGCTGCCGTCGAAGTGCGAAGGGCCGCTGCACCTGCACGATGACGTGGAGGAGGTGTTCTTCATGCTCAAAGGGCAGATCACGCTGATGATCCAGGACGGCGACAACTACACCGAAACCGTGCTGCGCGAGCGTGACCTGATCTCCGTCCCGCCGGGTATCTATCGCGGCCTGTTTAACCACGGGGAAGAAGAGGCGCTGATGTGCGTCATGCTGGGAACAAATAAGCCGGAAATCCCGACCTACCCCTCCGACCATCCGCTCTCAAAAGTGAAGCGGAACTAAGGGGGCGCCATGACGGGTTTTCGTGAACAGGGAAGCGGCATTCCGCTGATGCTGCTGCACGGGATCAGCTCTGGCGCTGCGTCCTGGCACAAGCAGATGGCGCTGAACGGTTTTCGCGTGCTGGCGTGGGACATGCCCGGTTACGGTGAAAGCCCGATGCTGGCGGTTGAGCGGGCGAACGCGGGGGATTACGCCGACGCGCTGGCGGCGATGCTCGATCGCGCCGGTGTCTGGCAGGCGGTGCTGGTGGGCCATTCCCTGGGCGCGCTGGTGGCCAGCGCCTTTGCGGCAAAGTTTCCTGAACGCGTCATTCATCTGGTGCTGGCGGACGCCGCGCAGGGCTATGGCAATGCCGCGCCGGCGCAGCGGGAGCAGGTCTGGCGTAATCGCGAGCAGCAGATGGCGCTCGGCGGCGACATCCTCGCCCAGACCCGCGCCGCGACGCTGCTGCGCACCGGCGCGCGGGTGGAAGATATCGCCACCGTCGCGGCGGGCATGCGCGGGCTGCGACCGGAAGGCTACCTTGCCGCCGCGTGGATGCTGGCGCACGACGACGTTCACGGCTGGCTTAAGCGTTACGCCGGTCAATTTGAAGTCTGGTGCGGCGAGCAGGACGCGATAACGCAGCCCGAGCTGGTGCAGGGGCTGGCGCTGCGCTACGGCATGCCGTTTACCGCCATTCCGCAGGCTGGACACGCGAGCTATCTCGATAACGACGCGTTTTTTAACCAACAGCTTTTACGCATTAACGAAGAGGTGCGCGATGAATGCACACATTGACGGCCGCGTAGCGGTCGTTACCGGCGGTTCGTCCGGCATTGGCTTTGAAACGCTGCGCCTGCTGCTGGGCGAAGGGGCGAAAGTGGCTTTCTGTGGCCGCGACCCGGACCGGCTCGCCAGCGCCCATGCGACGCTGCAAAACGACTATCCCGACGGGGAGATTTTCTCTTACCGCTGCGACGTGCTGAACGCCGACGAGGTGCAGGCCTTCGCGGATGCGGTGCAGGCGCGCTTTGGCGCGGCGGATATGCTGATCAACAACGCCGGTCAGGGCTACGTGGCGCACTTCCATGACACGCCGCGCGAGGCGTGGCTGCACGAAGCCGAACTCAAACTGTTTGGCGTCATTAACCCGGTTCAGGCGTTTCAGCCGCTGCTGGAACGGTCCGACATCGCTTCCATCACCTGCGTGAACTCCCTGCTGGCGCTTCAGCCGGAAGAGCACATGATCGCCACGTCGGCAGCCCGCGCCGCGCTACTGAACATGACGCTGACGCTCTCGAAAGAGCTGGTGGGCAAAGGGATTCGCGTCAATTCCATACTGCTCGGCATGGTCGAGTCCGGCCAGTGGCAGCGCCGCTTCGAAAACCGGGCGGACAAAAGCCAGAGCTGGCCGGAGTGGACGGCGGAGATCGCGCGCAAGCGCGGCATTCCGATGGCGCGCCTCGGCAAGCCGCAGGAGCCCGCGCAGGCGCTGCTGTTCCTCGCCTCGCCGCTGGCATCGTTTACCACCGGCGCGGCGCTGGACGTTTCCGGCGGCTTCTGCCGCCATCTGTAAGGACGCATCATGAAAAAGGTCATGTTAATTGGTTACGGCGCGATGGCGCAGGCGGTGATCGAACGCCTGCCTGCCGGGGTGACGATCGGCTGGATCGTCGCGCGCGAGTCTCACCACGCGGCGATCGCGGAACGGTTTAGCGATACGGCGGTGGCGCTGGGCTCGCCGATGGACTGCACGGAAACGCCCGATCTGGTGCTGGAGTGCGCCAGCCAGCAGGCGGTGGCGCAGTACGGTGAAGATATTCTCCGTCGCGGCTGGCATCTGGCGGTCATTTCCACCGGCGCGCTGGCGGACAGCGCGCTGGAGCAGCGCCTGCTCGCGGCGGGCGGAAAACTGACCCTGCTCTCCGGGGCGGTGGCGGGCATCGACGGGCTGGCGGCGGCGAAAGAGGGCGGGCTTGAGCGCGTCACCTATCAGTCGCGCAAAAGCCCGGCCAGCTGGCGCGGCAGCTACGCCGAGCAGCTTATCGATCTTAACGCAGTCAGAGAGGCGCAGGTCTTTTTTGAAGGCAGCGCCCGCGAGGCGGCGCGCCTGTTCCCGGCGAACGCCAACGTGGCGGCGACCGTGGCGCTCGGCGGCGTCGGGATGGATGAAACCCGCGTGCAGCTGATGGTTGACCCGACAACGAAACGTAACACCCACACGCTGCACGTTGAAGGGCTGTTTGGCGAATTCCATCTGGAGTTGAGCGGGCTGCCGCTGGCGTCTAACCCTAAAACCTCCACCCTGGCGGCACTCAGCGCGGTGCGCGCCTGCCGCGAGCTGGCCCTGAGCTGAGGAGTGACGATGGACGATCTGAAGATTTTTATCGGCGGCCAGTGGCGACGCGGCGGCGGTAACCCGATGCAGAGCCACTTCCCGGCAGACGGGTCGCTCAATGCGACGCTGAACGCGGCAAACCTTGACGATCTGCACGACGCGATCGAGGCCGGCGAGCGCGCGTGGCGCGATCCCGTCTGGCGCAACAGCCTGCCGCACGTGCGGGCGAAGATCCTGCACAAGGTGGCGGATTTGATTGAGTCCCGCGCTGACGAGCTGGCGCAGATGCAGAGCCGGGATAACGGCAAGCCGCTGGCGGAGGCGCGCGGGCTGGTGATGAGCGCGGCGGGGACGGCGCGCTACTTTGCCGCCGCCTGCGAGCTGCTGGAAGGGGAACTGCCCACGCCGCGCCAGCCGGATCTGCTGACGCTAAGCCGCTATGAGCCGCTCGGCGTGGTGGCGGCCATCACGCCGTGGAACTCGCCGATTGCCAGCGAGATGCAGAAGGTCGCCCCGGCCATCGCCGCCGGAAACGCGGTGATCCTCAAGCCTGCCGAAGCCACGCCGCTGATGGCGCTCGAGCTGGCGCGCATTTTTGAACAGGCCGGGCTGCCCGCCGGGCTGCTGAGCGTGCTGCCGGGTAAAGGCTCGGTGATTGGCGACGCGCTGGCGCGCCATCCTCGCGTGCGAAAAATTTCCTTTACCGGCGGCACCAATACGGGCCGCCATCTGGCGCACGTGGCGGCGGAAAAGCTTATCCCGGCGTCGCTGGAGCTGGGCGGAAAATCCCCGACCATCGTGCTGGAGGATGCCGACGTTGAGCAGGCCGCGCGCGGGATCTGTTACGGCATTTTCAGCTCGGCGGGGCAGGCGTGCATCGCCGGGTCCCGGCTGTTTATCCACGAAAGCCTGTACGCGCCGCTGATGGCGCGGCTGCTGGAGCTCACGCGCGGCCTGCGCGTGGGACATCCGTTTGCTGACGGCATCCATGTAGGACCGCTGATCAACGACAAGCATCGTCAGGGCGTGCTCGAGTACGTCGAGCTGGCGAAGCGCGAAGGGGGCCGGGTGCTGTGCGGCGGCGAAATCCCGGCAGATCCGGCGCTCGCAAACGGCAGCTTCTTCCTGCCAACCATTATTGAAGGGCTGACGAACGGCGCCCGCGCCTGCCAGGAGGAGATTTTCGGCCCGGTGCTGGTGGCTATGCCGTTTGGCGATGAAGCGGCGTTGATCCGCGAGGCGAACGATTCGGTTTACGGCCTGGCGGCAGGGGTCTGGACCCGCGACACCGGGCGGGCGCTGCGCCTGAGCGAGCAGCTGGAGGCCGGGACGGTGTGGATCAACACCTACAAAGTTTTTGCGATTTCGACCCCGTTCGGGGGCTTTAAAGAGAGCGGTCTGGGCCGCGAAAAGGGCATTCAGGGGCTGAAAGCCTGGATGCAGCAAAAGAGCATTTATCTGGCGACGGGTAACAGCGTCAACCACTGGTGCGACTGAGAAAGGGTGAGCAATGAGCGAAATGATAACCGTCGGCGACGCCATCGCCAGAACGCTGGAGCAGTATCAGGTTGAGGCCATCTACGGCGTCATCTCCATTCACAACCTGCCGATCGCGGATGCGGTCGGGCAGCGGGGCAAAATCCGCTTTGTGCCCGCGCGCGGCGAAGCGGGTTCCGTCACCATGGCCGACGCCCACGGGCGGTTTTCCGGCCTCGGCGTGGCGCTGACCAGCACCGGCGCGGGGGCGGGGAACGCGGTAGGCGCGCTGGTGGAGGCGATGAACGCCTGCACGCCGCTGCTGCATTTAACCGGGCAGGTGGAAAAGGCCTGGCTGGACGCCGACACCGGGTTTATCCATGAAACCCGCGACCAGCTGACCTTCCTGAAGGCCAGTTCAAAACGGGCGTACCGCATCAGCAATGCCAGCCAGGCGATAGCGATTCTGCATAAAGCGATTCAGGAGGCGCAGACGCCGCCGTGCGGGCCGGTCTCCGTGGAAATCCCGATTGATATTCAGGGCGCGAAGATCCCCCTGTCTCTGGTGACGGCGCCGGTGAAACCGGCTCCGGGTGTGAGCGTAGATGCGAGCGCTGTCGATACGCTGTGGGCGCAGCTTAAGCAGGCTAAACAGCCGCTGCTGTGGCTGGGCGGCGGGGCGCTGGGAAGCGCTGACGCGGTGAAAAAACTGGCGGAGGCGGGCGTGACGGTGATCTCCAGCACCCACGCGCGCGGCGTGCTGCCGGACGGCCATCGTGCCAGCCTGCGCGCGTTCCACAACTCGCCGTCGGTAGAGGCGCTGATTGCGCAGTGTGATTTTACGCTGGTGGCCGGTTCTCGCCTGCGCAGCAACGAAACCCGCTCCTGGACGCTGGAGTTGCCGTCTCCGCGGGTGCAGATTGATATCGATCCGGCGGCGGCGAGCCGTAACTATCTGATGGATAACACGCTGATAGCCGACTGTTCAGCGCTGCTTGGTGCCCTGGCCGATAAAGCGCAGGGCCGCGAGTGGGGCAACGCCCAGTGGGACGCGCAGGTGCAGCAGGCGGTATTGCAGGCTGAACAGGGCCTGCGCGAGCAGTGCGGCGCCTATGCGAAGCTCAACGACGCCATAGATAAAGCCCTGCCGAAGGACGGCCTGCTGGTGCGCGATATCACCGTCTCCGGCAGCCTGTGGGGCAGCCGCCTGTTCAGGGCTAACGGCCCGCTGATGAACATTCACTCTCTGGCCGGGGCGATTGGCATGGGGCTGCCGATGGCCATCGGTACCGCCATTGCCAATCCGCAGCGTAAGGTGGTGGGGCTGGTGGGCGACGGCGGCCTGAGCCTGAATTTAGGCGAGCTGGCGACGCTGGCGCAGGAGAAAGCCAACGTGACGCTGCTGATCATGAACGACGGGGGCTACGGCGTCATGCGCGGCATTCAGGATAAGTATTTCGGCGGGCGACAGTATTACAACGAATTGCACACGCCGGACTTTACCCTGCTGGCGCAGGCGATTGGCTTACAGGCCTGGAGCGTTGAGCGGGCCGAGGACTTTGATGCGATTATGACGGAGGCGCTGGCCATGCCGGGGCCGTCGGTGGTGGAAGTGCGGATGGGGCAGATAGGCGCCCTGAAGTTTGCCGGGCCGCCGCAGAAAACGCTGTACTGATTTGGTCTTGTTGCCCGGCGGCGCGGCGCGCACCGGGCAGATGTGCCGTTATTTAATACCGTCAGCCGCCATGCGGTCGCGGATATGCTGCGCGCGTTCAACGGAGGCCGGGTGGTCGTCAAACATGGAGCTCTGACGGCCTTCTTCCAGCTTCGCCAGTTTCTCGAAGCTGGTGGCTAAACCGGATGGATTGATGCCGCGTTTGCGCAACAGATCGTAAGAGTAGTCATCCGCTTCAGACTCCTGACGCTGGGAGAACTGGGAGTTCACCAGTTTCTCGCCCACGTCGCCAAGCTGCGACTGGGACAGGCTGCCGACAATACCGCCCGCTGAGGCTGCCGCGGCGCGCACGGCGTTGGTGCCCAGCGCAACCTGCATCCCTTTCTTCACGTGACCCAGGGCTACGTGGCCCATTTCATGGCCGATCACCGCTTCCACTTCGTTGTCGGTCATCATGTCCATCAGGCCGCTGTAAACGCGGATACAGCCGTTGGCCATCGCGAAGGCGTTCACGTCTTTCGCCATGTACACCTTATAGTTCACCGGCTGGCCATTAATGTTGTCGCCCAGCGCGGAAGCAATCTTGTTCAGACGCTGCGTGTAGGTGCTGTTTGCCGGGGCAAGCGTAGCTTTTCCATCCATATCCTTACAGGCCTCGTCGCTCAGCGCTTTGACCTGCGCATCGCTCAGAGAGTAGGCCTGAAAAGCTTCTGCGCCTGAGGTCATCAGGCCGTTAGAATCCATATTCTGACAGCCGCTTAGCAGGAGCGTTGTTCCCACAGCCAGCCCAATTGCACGCATTTTCATGATGTCGCTTCCGTACTCGTTAATCTGAATTAATTCTGAAAAATGCACCGTCAACGAAGCCGGTGTCGGGCTAAGTATAAGGAATATCTACAGGGGCGGGCGAGCAGATTGCGCAACATGCGAGCATGATCCAGAGATTTCTTAAGCTGCAAAAGAATGCTCCATGTACATGCCCTGCGGCTTGGGTTACATTGTTGGCACTTTTTTCCGGCGTAGCCCAAAACGCGCTGTCGTCAAGGGCATGGCCTTTAACAGTCCGATCTGGAGTTAAAATGTCCTCACGTAAAGAGCTTGCTAATGCTATTCGTGCGCTGAGCATGGACGCAGTACAGAAAGCCAAATCCGGCCACCCGGGCGCCCCAATGGGCATGGCTGACATCGCCGAAGTCCTGTGGCGTGATTTCCTTAACCACAACCCACAGAACCCGGCATGGGCAGACCGCGACCGTTTCGTGCTGTCTAACGGCCACGGCTCTATGCTGATCTACAGCCTGCTGCACCTCACCGGCTACGATCTGCCCATCGAAGAGCTGAAAAACTTCCGTCAGCTGCACTCCAAAACTCCAGGTCACCCGGAAGTGGGCTACACCGCAGGCGTTGAAACCACCACCGGCCCGCTGGGTCAGGGCATTGCGAACGCAGTGGGTATGGCGATTGCTGAGAAGACCCTGGCGGCACAGTTCAACCGTCCGGGCTACGACATCGTTGACCACTTCACCTACGCGTTCCTGGGCGACGGCTGCATGATGGAAGGCATTTCTCACGAAGTGTGCTCCCTGGCAGGTACCCTGAAGCTGGGTAAACTGGTTGCGTTCTACGACGACAACGGCATCTCCATCGACGGTCACGTTGAAGGCTGGTTCACTGACGACACCGCCGCACGTTTCGAAGCCTACGGCTGGCACGTTGTGCGTGGCGTTGATGGCCACGATGCTGACTCGATTAAACGTGCAGTAGAAGAAGCGCGCGCCGTGACCGACAAACCGTCCCTGCTGATGTGCAAAACCATCATCGGCTTCGGCTCCCCGAACAAAGCGGGCACCCATGACTCCCACGGCGCACCGCTGGGCGACGCGGAAATCGCACTGACCCGTGAAGCGCTTGGCTGGAAACACCCAGCCTTTGAAATCCCGTCTGAGATCTATGCTCAGTGGGATGCGAAAGAAGTGGGCCAGGCGAAAGAAGCGGCCTGGAACGAGAAATTCGCGGCTTACGCAAAAGCCTTCCCGCAGGAAGCAGCCGAGTTCACCCGCCGTATGAAAGGCGACATGCCGTCTGACTTCGACGCGAAAGCGAACGAGTTCATTGCGAAATTGCAGGCGAACCCGTCTAAAATCGCCAGCCGTAAAGCGTCTCAGAATGCGATCGAAGCGTTTGGTCCATGGCTTCCAGAATTCCTCGGCGGTTCCGCTGACCTGGCGCCATCTAACCTGACCCTGTGGTCTGGATCTAAGCCAATCAACGAAGATGCTGCCGGTAACTACATCCATTACGGTGTACGTGAATTCGGTATGACCGCTATTGCCAACGGTATCTCCCTGCACGGTGGTTTCCTGCCGTACACCTCTACCTTCCTGATGTTCGTGGAATATGCACGTAACGCCGTGCGTATGGCAGCGCTGATGAAACAGCGTCAGGTGATGGTCTACACCCACGACTCCATTGGTCTCGGCGAAGATGGTCCAACTCACCAGCCGGTAGAGCAGGTAGCTTCCCTGCGCGTGACCCCGAACATGAGCACATGGCGTCCATGTGACCAGGTTGAATCTGCGGTGGCGTGGAAATACGGCGTTGAGCGTCAGGACGGCCCGACCGCGCTGATCCTCTCCCGTCAGAACCTGGCGCAGCAGGAGCGTACCCCAGAGCAGCTGGCGAACATCGCACGCGGTGGTTACGTGCTGAAAGATTGCGCGGGCCAGCCTGAGCTGATCTTCATCGCGACCGGTTCTGAAGTTGAACTGGCTGTTGCAGCATGGGAAAAACTGACTGCCGAAGGCGTGAAGGCGCGCGTGGTCTCCATGCCGTCTACCGATGCGTTCGACAAGCAGGATGCAGCTTACCGTGAATCCGTACTGCCTAAAGCGGTTTCCGCTCGCGTGGCGGTGGAAGCGGGTATCGCTGACTACTGGTTCAAATACGTGGGCCTGAACGGTGCTATCGTCGGTATGACCACCTTCGGTGAGTCTGCACCGGCTGAGCAGCTGTTTGAAGAGTTCGGCTTCACCGTTGAGAACGTTGTCGCGAAGGCGAAAGAACTGCTGTAATTGCTGTTTTGCCCGGTGGCGCTTACGCTTACCGGGCCTACAAATGGCACAAAACGTAGGCCGGGTACGCGTAAGCGTCACCCGGCTTTTTTGTAGACATTATTCCACCAGAAATGTGACGCAAGTCATATAGCTCGCTTATTCATCTGGACAACCATTCCTTTTATTCCGCGATTCGCTTATTCTTGCTGAAGCGTTTCAGTCGATTAAATGTTCGACAATTGACCAATCAATCGCAGTTTGTGACAGCAAGGATTCCCCTTCGGGCGTCGCTGGATTACTCTTTCAGCCACCTCAAACTCAGGGATAGCTTTGCAGGAGATCTATGACCGTACGCGTAGCGATTAATGGCTTCGGTCGCATCGGGCGCAACGTGGTTCGTGCATTATATGAATCCGGGCGTCGTGCGGAAATCACCGTGGTGGCAATCAATGAACTGGCGGATGCTGCGGGCATGGCGCATTTATTGAAATATGACACCAGCCACGGCCGCTTTGCCTGGGACGTTCGCCAGGAAAGAGAACAGCTGTTCGTCGGTGACGATGCAATCCGCGTGCTGCATGAGAACAGTATTGAAGGGCTGCCCTGGCGCGAACTGGGTGTGGATGTGGTCCTGGACTGTACCGGCGTGTACGGTAACCGCGAACATGGCGAAGCGCATCTGAAGGCCGGTGCGAAAAAAGTCCTGTTCTCCCATCCTGGCAGCCACGACCTCGACGCCACCGTCGTGTTTGGCGTCAACCAGCACGAGCTGCACGCTGAACACCGCATTGTCTCCAACGCCTCCTGCACCACCAACTGCATTATTCCGGTCATTAAACTGTTAGACGATGCGTACGGCATTGAATCCGGCACCGTGACCACGATTCACTCCGCCATGCACGATCAGCAGGTTATCGACGCCTATCATCCGGATTTACGACGCACTCGCGCGGCGAGCCAGTCCATTATTCCGGTGGATACGAAACTGGCTGCGGGGATCACCCGTATTTTCCCGCAGTTTAACGACCGTTTCGAAGCGATTGCCGTGCGTGTTCCGACGATAAACGTCACCGCAATCGATCTTAGCGTGACGGTAAAAAAACCGGTAAAAGCCTGTGAAGTCAACCTGTTGCTGCAAAAAGCGGCACAGGGAGCATTTCATGGTATAGTTGACTATACGGAATTACCGTTGGTCTCAGTAGATTTTAACCACGACCCGCACAGCGCCATCGTGGATGGCACGCAGACGCGAGTCAGTGGTGCGCACCTTATCAAGACGCTGGTCTGGTGTGATAACGAATGGGGCTTTGCTAACCGAATGCTCGACACCACGTTAGCCATGGCCGCAAAAGGTTTCAGGTAGAGCGCACCTTGCGCTTGCAAAACTTTAAGAATCAACGAGAGGATTCACCATGTCTGTAATTAAGATGACCGATCTGGATCTGGCAGGTAAACGCGTTTTCATCCGTGCCGATCTGAACGTACCGGTTAAAGATGGCAAAGTGACCAGCGACGCGCGTATCCGTGCATCTCTGCCAACCATTGAACTGGCTCTGAAGCAGGGCGCTAAAGTAATGGTCACCTCCCACCTGGGCCGTCCAACTGAAGGCGAGTACAACGAAGAGTTCTCTCTGCTGCCGGTTGTTAATTACCTGAAAGACAAACTGTCTAACCCGGTTCGCCTGGTGAAAGATTACCTGGACGGCGTAGACGTTGCCGAAGGTGAGCTGGTAGTTCTGGAAAACGTTCGCTTCAACAAAGGCGAAAAGAAAGACGACGAAACCCTGTCCAAAAAATACGCTGCACTGTGCGACGTGTTCGTGATGGATGCATTCGGTACGGCTCACCGTGCGCAGGCATCTACCCACGGTATCGGTAAATTCGCAGACGTTGCGTGTGCAGGTCCGCTGCTGGCTGACGAACTGGAAGCACTGGGTAAAGCACTGAAAGAACCTGCTCGTCCAATGGTTGCTATCGTTGGTGGTTCTAAAGTGTCTACCAAACTGACCGTACTGGATTCCCTGTCCAAAATCGCTGACCAGCTGATCGTTGGCGGTGGTATCGCGAACACCTTCGTTGCCGCTCAGGGCCACAACGTGGGTAAATCCCTGTACGAAGCAGACCTGGTTGACGAAGCCAAACGCCTGCTGGGCACCTGCGATATCCCGGTTCCAACTGACGTTCGCGTGGCAACCGAGTTCTCCGAAACCGCTACCGCGACCCTGAAATCTGTTAACGACATCAAAGATGAAGAGCAGATTCTGGACCTGGGCGACGTTTCTGCACAGAAACTGGCTGAAATCCTGAAAAACGCAAAAACTATCCTGTGGAACGGTCCAGTCGGCGTGTTCGAATTCCCGAACTTCCGCAAAGGGACTGAAATCGTTGCTAACGCTATCGCAGACAGCGAAGCGTTCTCTATCGCAGGCGGTGGTGACACCCTGGCAGCTATCGACCTGTTCGGTATCGCTGACAAGATCTCCTACATCTCCACTGGTGGCGGCGCATTCCTCGAATTCGTGGAAGGCAAAGTACTGCCAGCAGTAGCAATGCTCGAAGAGCGCGCTAAGAAGTAAGCCATTCAGGGGCAGGGAAACCTGCCCAATTTTCAGCGCGCTTATCAGAGCTCGCACCTTTTCTAACGGCCGAAGATACAGGACTAAGCAACATGTCTAAAATTTTTGATTTCGTAAAACCTGGCGTTATCACTGGTGATGACGTACAGAAAGTGTTCCAGGTAGCTAAAGAAAACAACTTCGCTCTGCCAGCAGTTAACTGCGTAGGTACCGACTCCATCAACGCCGTACTGGAAACCGCTGCAAAAGTTAAAGCACCGGTTATCGTTCAGTTCTCCAACGGCGGCGCTGCGTTCATCGCGGGTAAAGGCGTGAAAACTGACGTTCCTCAGGGTGCTGCTATCCTGGGCGCTATCTCTGGTGCGCACCACGTTCACCAGATGGCTGAGCATTACGGTGTTCCAGTTATCCTGCACACTGACCACTGCGCGAAGAAACTGCTGCCGTGGATCGACGGTCTGCTGGACGCGGGTGAAAAACACTTCGCAGCAACCGGTAAGCCACTGTTCTCTTCTCACATGATTGACCTGTCCGAAGAGTCTCTGGAAGAAAACATCGAGATCTGCTCTAAGTACCTGGCGCGTATGTCCAAAATGGGCATGACCCTGGAAATCGAACTGGGCTGCACCGGCGGTGAAGAAGACGGCGTGGACAACAGCCACATGGACGCTTCTGCACTGTACACCCAACCAGAAGACGTTGATTACGCTTACACCGAGCTGAGCAAAATCAGCCCGCGCTTCACCATCGCAGCGTCCTTCGGTAACGTGCACGGCGTTTATAAGCCAGGTAACGTGGTTCTGACCCCAACCATCCTGCGCGATTCTCAGGAATACGTTTCCAGGAAACACAACCTGCCGCACAACAGCCTGAACTTCGTCTTCCACGGCGGTTCCGGTTCTTCTGCTCAGGAAATCAAAGATTCCGTAAGCTACGGCGTAGTGAAAATGAACATTGATACTGACACCCAATGGGCAACCTGGGACGGTATCCTGCAATACTACAAAACCAACGAAGCTTACCTGCAAGGCCAGCTGGGCAACCCGAAAGGCGAAGACCAGCCGAACAAGAAATACTACGATCCACGCGTATGGCTGCGCGCTGCGCAGACGTCCATGGTGACGCGTCTGGAGCAGGCATTCAAAGAACTGAACGCGATCGACGTTCTGTAATTTGATCCGCTAACAGCATCAGAAGGCCCGCAAACGCGGGCCTTTTTTTATGCTTTTTCAATATCCTGCAATACCTGTTTTTGTGATCTGCTTGGCAATACCTGCGCTTTTTGTTTACCCTTTACTGACCTGCCTGTCCCCTCAAGGGATAGATTTTGAGTTTTGGTTTAGCAAAAGGAAGAATAAATGGAACAACTTGATGTTGTAGACAGCATCAATAACGCGGGTAACTGGCTGGTGCGTAACCAGGCGCTACTGCTGAGCTACGCCGTGAATATTGTTGCCGCTATTGCCATTATCATCGTCGGGATGATCGTGGCGCGTATCGTCTCGAACGCTGTCAACCGGGTGATGGTCTCTCGACACATTGACGCCACGGTCGCCGATTTCCTCTCCGCGCTGGTGCGCTACGGCATCATCGCCTTTACGCTGATTGCCGCGCTGGGGCGCGTCGGCGTGCAGACGGCATCCGTCATCGCCGTGCTCGGTGCTGCCGGTCTGGCCATTGGTCTGGCATTGCAGGGTTCGCTTTCAAACCTGGCGGCGGGCGTACTGCTGGTGACCTTCCGTCCGTTCCGTTCCGGTGAATATGTGGATTTAGGCGGCATCGCCGGTACCGTGTTGCAGGTACAGATTTTCTCTACCACCCTGCGTACCGTCGACGGTCGTATTGTTGTGGTACCGAACGGGAAAATCATTGCGGGCAATATCATTAACTTCTCCCGCGAGCCGGTGCGTCGTAACGAGCTGATCATCAGCGTGGCGTACGATTCCGATATCGACCAGGTGAAATCGCTGATCGCTAACATCATTGATTCTGACGACCGCATTCTGAAGGACCGCGAGCAGACCGTTCGTCTGAACGAGCTGGGCGCGTCATCCATTAATTTTGTGGTACGCATCTGGAGCAAAAGCAGCGATCTGCAAAACGTTTACTGGGACGTGCTGGAGCGCATCAAGCGCGATTTCGATGCCAACGGCATCAGCTTCCCGTACCCGCAGATGGACGTCAACGTCAAAAAAGTCAAAGAAGCAGAGTAACTTTACCAGTAGGCCCGGTAAGCGCGAGCGCCACCGGGCTTTTTTGTTATTAGCCTCACTAATCCCCGATTAATATTATCCATTTCCTCTAATGACATTCCCGCAGTATAGTCTGCCTCCAGGACAACTTTGTGAGAATTACGTCATGTTATCTTATTATTTTCAGGGGCTTGCGTTAGGCGCAGCCATGATCCTCCCCCTCGGCCCGCAAAATGCGTTCGTGATGAACCAGGGCATTCGCCGCCAGTACCACCTGATGATTGCTCTGCTGTGTGCGGTGAGCGATCTGCTGCTGATTTGCGCCGGAATTTTTGGCGGCAGCGCGCTGCTGATGCAGTCGCCGTGGCTGCTGGCGCTGGTTACCTGGGGCGGCGTGGCGTTTCTGCTCTGGTACGGATTCGGTGCCCTGAGAACGGCCATGAGCAGTAATCTTGAGCTGGCGAGCGCCGAAGTGATGAAGCAGGGGCGCTGGAAGATTATCGTCACCATGCTCGCCGTGACCTGGCTTAACCCGCACGTTTACCTTGATACGTTCGTGGTACTCGGCAGCCTGGGTGGACAGCTGGACGTTGAGCCGAAGCGCTGGTTTGCGCTCGGTACGGTCAGCGCCTCCTTCCTCTGGTTCTTCGGTCTTGCGATCCTGGCGGCGTGGCTGGCGCCACGACTGCGTACCGCCAAAGCGCAGCGCATTATCAATACGCTGGTGGGGCTGGTGATGTGGTTTATTGCCTTCCAGCTGGCGAAAGAGGGCATTCATCACGTACAGGGATTGTTCAACTAAGCGTTTGTCTTATGGACATCTGAGCAGGAGCCGCTAAGCTTGCTGGCATGAGCCCTGTTGATGGGGCACTCTTCGCAACATGGAGGAATGACAGTGAAGTTTAAGGTGATGGCCCTGGCGGCATTAGTAAGTTTAGGTTCGGTGTCGGTGCAGGCGAATGAACTGCCAAACGGCCCGCACATTGTCACTTCAGGCACCGCAAGCGTGGATGCGGTTCCGGATGTTGCAACCCTGGCAATTGAAGTGAACGTCGCGGCGAAAGATGCGGCTTCCGCCAAGAAACAGGCAGACGATCGTGTTGCGCAATACCTCTCTTTCCTGGAACAGAACAGTATCGCGAAAAAAGATATCAGCTCTGCGAACCTGCGTACTCAACCGGATTACGACTACCAGAACGGTAAAAGCATCCTGAAAGGCTATCGCGCCGTGCGTACTGTTGAAGTGACGTTGCGCCAGCTCGATAAGCTCAACTCGCTGCTGGATGGTGCGCTGAAAGCAGGCCTGAACGAAATCCGTTCCGTCTCGCTGGGCGTTGCACAACCGGAGAAATATAAAGACGAAGCGCGTAAAGCGGCAATTAATGATGCCATTCATCAGGCGGAACAGCTGGCATCCGGCTTCAAGAGCAAACTCGGCCCGGTTTACAGCGTGCGTTATCACGTCTCTAACTACCAGCCAAGCCCGATGGTGCGGATGATGAAGGCAGACGCCGCGCCGGTTTCTGCTCAGGAAACCTACGAGCAGCCAACCATTCAGTTCGACGATCAGGTTGATGTGGTGTTCCAGCTTGAGCCAACTGAAAAGCCAGCTCAGTAATCCGTAGGCCGGGTAAGGCGTAGCCGCCACCCGGCTTTTCTTTTTAATCCTGTCTCAACACCTTATGCCCAAACGCCAGCAGCGCATCCGTGACGTTGCGCATCATGCGGCTTTCCGGCGCAAAACGGTGCCAGTACAGCATCCGGCGCTGATACAGCCCCGGCGTTAAATCAATCAGCTCACCGCTTTTTAACTCTTTCTCAATCTGCAAATGCGGGATCATGCAGCAGGTGGTGCCCTGACGCGCGAGCTGTACGAAGGCTTCGGAGGAATTAACGATATGACACGGCACGCTGCCCGGCGGCAGGTCGAAGTTTTGTTGCAGGAAGGCCTGATGCATATCGTCCAGATGGTCGAACGCGACGGCAGGGGCTTTCAGCAGCGCGGCGCGGGTCACGCCGTTCGGGAAGTAGCGCTCGGCAAAAGCTTTTGAACCGACAAACAGGTAATCCAGTGCGCCCAGCTGATCGACAAGACAGCTTGGCAGGGCCTGAGGCTGAATACTGACCGCCCCAACCACTTCGCCACGGCGCAGGCGCTCCTGAGTGCGGGTCTCGTCTTCAACCTGAAGGTTCAGGCGGATTGGGGAGTCGGCCAGCACCGGCGCAAGGGCCGGCAGCAGCCACGTTGCCAGACTGTCGGCGTTCACCGCCAGCGACAGTAGCAGCGGCGTAGAGCCGGTCTGTTCATCGCCCAGCCACTCATCTTCCAGCAGTTCAACCTGGCGCAGCAGGGCGAGAAGCTTTTGCCCTTGCTCCGTGGGGCGCGGCGGCACGGTACGCACCAGCAGCGGCTGCCCGAACATGTTTTCAAGCTGTTTGATACGTTGTGATACGGCGGACTGGGTGATGCACAGCTTTTGCGCCGCGCGCTCAAAACCGCGTTCACGAATAACTGCATCAAGTGCCTGTAGTGTTCTGTAGTCCGGACGTTTCATTGCTCTGGCTGACTCCTTAATTTTGCTTAATCTGCACTATGACACAATTTTCCCTTCGTGGCAGACGAAATCCATTCGACGTGTTCTATAATGCGCCCTGAGTTTTCATACCACAGGCAAAACGATCATGACGCAGGATGAACTGAAAAAAGCAGTAGGATGGGCCGCTCTCCAGTACGTACAGCCGGGTACCATTGTCGGGGTGGGTACGGGGTCGACGGCGGCACACTTTATCGATGCACTGGGCACGATGAAGGGGCAGATCGAGGGCGCAGTTTCCAGCTCCGATGCGTCCACGGAAAAGCTGAAGAGCCTTGGCATCACCGTTTTCGACCTCAACGAAGTGGACCGCCTGGGCATTTACGTTGATGGCGCGGATGAAATCAACGGCCACATGCAGATGATCAAAGGCGGCGGCGCGGCGCTGACCCGTGAAAAGATCATCGCGTCAGTAGCGGACAAGTTCATCTGCATCGCGGACGCCTCCAAGCAGGTCGATATTCTGGGGAATTTCCCGCTGCCGGTTGAAGTGATCCCGATGGCGCGCAGCGCCGTAGCGCGTCAGCTGGTGAAGCTGGGTGGTCGTCCGGAATACCGTCAGGGTGTGGTGACCGATAACGGCAACGTCATCCTCGACGTTCACGGTCTCGAAATCCTCGATGCCGTTGCGCTGGAAAATGCGATTAACGGCATTCCGGGCGTCGTGACCGTAGGGTTGTTTGCCAACCGCGGCGCGGACGTGGCGCTGATCGGCACGGCTGACGGCGTGAAAACCATCGTAAAATGATCTGACGGGGGGAGCGCTCCCCCCGCTAAAAAAATTTTGAAGCGCTAAATTCGGTGACTTGTGTCACGTTTTTCCACCTCATTTGCCGATCCTTCCACGTTCACAATTATCCGCAGCATTTTCCTCTGTCATTTTGCCCTGTATGACTTTTCTTCAGAGTGCCGACGCAAACGTTCATATTGCTGCAATAGTTTTTTTTGATATGTTGGCTGCACGGGATTTCAATCCAGCACAACATCAGTTCAGATAAAAAACAGGGTCGGGTAAATGGCAAAGGTATCACTGGAGAAAGACAAGATTAAATTCCTGCTGGTCGAGGGCGTGCACCAGAAAGCGCTTGATAGCCTTCGTGCGGCAGGTTACACCAACATCGAATTTCACAAAGGCGCGCTGGACTCCGAAGAGCTGAAAGCGTCCATCCGTGATGCCCATTTTATTGGCCTGCGATCCCGTACCCAACTGACTGAAGACGTTATTGCTGCGGCGGAAAAGCTGGTGGCGATCGGCTGTTTCTGCATCGGCACCAACCAGGTTGATCTAAACGCCGCCGCTAAGCGCGGTATTCCGGTCTTTAACGCGCCGTTCTCGAACACCCGTTCCGTAGCGGAGCTGGTGATCGGCGAACTGCTGCTGCTCCTTCGCGGCATTCCGGAAGCCAACGCCAAAGCGCACCGCGGGGTGTGGAACAAGCTGGCCGCGGGCTCCTTCGAAGCGCGTGGTAAAAAGCTGGGGATTATCGGTTACGGTCATATCGGTACGCAGCTCGGTATTCTGGCGGAATCCCTCGGTATGCACGTATTTTTCTACGATATCGAAAGCAAACTGCCGCTGGGTAACGCGACGCAGGTGCAGCATCTGTCTGACCTGCTGAACATGAGCGACGTGGTCAGCCTGCACGTGCCGGAAAACGCCTCCACTAAAAACATGATGGGCGCGGAGGAGCTGGCGCTGATGAAGCCGGGCTCGCTGCTGATCAACGCCGCGCGCGGTACGGTAGTTGACATTCCTGCGCTGTGCGACGCGCTGAAGCGTAAGCATCTGGCGGGGGCGGCTATCGACGTATTCCCGACGGAGCCGGCCACCAACAGCGATCCGTTTACCTCTCCGCTGTGCGAGTTCGACAACGTGATCCTGACGCCGCACATCGGCGGCTCGACCCAGGAAGCGCAGGAGAACATCGGCCTCGAAGTGGCAGGTAAGCTGAGCAAATATTCTGACAACGGTTCAACGCTCTCTGCGGTGAACTTCCCGGAAGTGTCTCTGCCGCTGCACGGTGGTCGCCGTCTGCTGCACATCCACGAGAACCGTCCGGGCGTGCTGACTGCCATCAACCAGATCTTTGCCGAGCAGGGCGTTAACATCGCCGCGCAGTACCTGCAAACTAATTCGCAGATGGGCTACGTGGTGATTGATATTGAAGCGGATGAAGACATCGCCGAGAAAGCGTTGCAGAGCATGAAGACCATTCCGGGGACGATTCGCGCGCGTCTGTTGTACTGATGGTGCGGTCTGTGGTGTCGGGTGGCGGCTACGCCTTACCCGACCTACGACGGTTGTGCGGTTTGTGGTGTCGGGTGGCGGCTACGCCTTACCCGACCTACGATGGTTGTGCGGTCTGTGGGGTCGGGTGGCGCTTACGCTTACCCGACCTACGATGGTCGTGCGGTTTGTGGTGTCGGGTGGCGCTTACGCTTACCCGACCTACAAATTCCGAGGTTTTATGTAGGCCGGGTAAGGCGCAGCCGCCACCCGGCTTTATGCTACCAAAGCCACGTTTTGCTGGGCGTCACTACCGCCGGCAGCGGAATATCCCACTTCTCTACAGGCAACGCTTCTACAGCCTGGCAATCATGCGCATACCCTACCGGCTGCAATCCGTAGCGCTGCCAGTTTTGCAGCGTTCTGTCATAGAATCCCCCGCCCATGCCTAATCGCTGGCCCTGTTCATCAAATGCCACCAGCGGCGTAATCAGCACGTCCAGCTCAGAAAGCGGCAGCACGTCGCGCACGTCGAGTTTGGGTTCGGTGATTTTCAGACGATTCACCACCAGCTCGCTGTGCGGATGGTAGTGCAGAAACAGCAGATTGCCCCGGCTGAACGGATGCAGTACCGGCAGGTACACTTTTTTCCCGGTGCGCCAGAGCTGGTCGATAAGCGGCTGGGTGTCCAGCTCGCCGTCAAACGAGAGAAACAGCGCGACGGTGTTTGCCATCACTACGGGCGGATAGGCCATCATGCGGGCGGCGGCCTGCTGGGCAAAGTGTGCCTGTTGTTCGGCGCTTAAGGCGCGACGACGCTGGCGAATGAGCTGACGGATGTCCTGGCGTGAGGCAGAAACTTCAGGGAATTGAGTCATGGTAGTCGGTAGAAGAAGAGAGAGGGAATCTCCGAGATGCCGCCGCAGGCTGTAACCCTTGAACCCTTGGTTCAAGGTGAATGTGTCGTCATAGTTTTAAGGCTTCTCGGACGAACCGAGCATGCTCACCAACCATGGAGCGCCACATTCTTGTGGTATGAAATATCGGCTCAGGGGACTGGCCCGCTTGCAAACATCTCAGAGAAATTTTGTCTTCACAGTTACTCTACCATAGTCAACTGCGAAGTGTTATTCAAACTTTGGTCCCGGTCTTTCGGGATTGCGACCTTGATCAAGCAACGCCTGTTCTATGGTCTGCTGGAGCATTTTAATGCGCTGCTCCATGCTGGCCGCGTAATCGCGGGTCTTCGCTTTTTCCTGAGTCAGTTCATAGCTGATGTTCAACGCGGCGATGAAAACCAGCTGCTCAGTATTTGTGACTCTAGTGCGTTCTTTTAGATCTTGCAACCGCTGATTCAAATCGTCCGCAGCCTGATTCAGGGCATCCCTTTGTTCAGGTGGACAATTCACTCGCAGTGAACGGCCAAAAATCTGGAGATCGACGGGTTGTGCAGACATGCCACCTTCCTGCTGATTGACTGCGCTGCCTTCGCTTACTGCCCCGGGGGCTGCGAAGGGGCGACACTATAGCTACCCTGATGTGAAGATACAAGCCCTTTTCTGGTATCACCAGGGTCCAAAGTGGTAGCATATCATGAATATCCTCCCTTTGATGATGAATGCGTATGTCTATACAGAACGAAATGCCTGGTTACAAGGATTTAAACCAGTTACTGAACCAGCAGGGAGTCGGTTTAACCCCTGCCGAAATGCACGGTCTGATCAGCGGCATACTGTGCGGCGGAAACAGCGACAGCTCCTGGCAGCCGCTGATCCACGACCTCACCAACGAAGGGCTGGCGTTTGGTCACGAGCTGGCGGAAGCGCTGCGCAAAATGCATGCGGCAACCAGCGATTCCCTGGAAGACGATGGCTTTCTTTTTCAGCTTTATCTGCCTGAAGGCGATGATGTCAGCGTCTTCGATCGCGCCGATGCGCTCGCGGGTTGGGTAAATCACTATCTGCTCGGCCTCGGCGTCACCCAGCCTAAACTGGATAAAGTGACCGGCGAAGCGGGTGAAGCGATCGACGATCTGCGCAACATTGCGCAGCTTGGCTACGACGAAGACGAAGATCAGGAAGAGCTGGAGATGTCTCTCGAAGAGATTATCGAATACGTTCGCGTGGCGTCTCTGCTGTGCCACGACAACTTCACGCGCTCGCAGCCGACCGCGCCGGAAGTTCGTAAGCCGACCTTACATTAAGAAAAATAACGCACAGGAGGGTGTCATGGTTATCTCGAATCAAGAGTATTCTCGCCGTCGTCAGGCGCTGCTGGCAAAAATGCAGCCGGGTAGCGCCGCCCTGATTTTTGCCGCGCCGGAAGTGACGCGCAGCGCCGACAGCGAATACCCCTATCGACAGAGCAGCGATTTCTGGTACTTCACCGGCTTCAACGAGCCGGAAGCGGTGCTGGTGCTGATTAAAAGCGATGACACCCACAACCACAGCGTGATCTTCAACCGCGTGCGCGATTTAACTGCGGAAATCTGGTTTGGCCGCCGCCTGGGGCAAGAGGCAGCGCCGGAAAAGTTGGGCGTAGACCGCGCGCTGGCCTTCAGCGAAATCAACCAGCAGCTTTACCAGCTGCTTAACGGTCTCGACGTGCTCTACCACGCACAGGGCGAATACGCCTATGCGGATGAGATTGTGTTTACCGCGCTGGACAAGCTGCGCAAAGGCTCCAGGCAGAACCTTTCCGCGCCCGCCACGCTAACGGACTGGCGTCCGGTGGTGCACGAGATGCGTCTGTTCAAGTCAGAAGAAGAACTCAACGTGATGCGCCGCGCGGGCGAAATTAGCGCCCTGGCGCATACTCGCGCCATGGAAAAGTGCCGTCCCGGTATGTTCGAGTACCAGCTGGAAGGCGAAATTCACCATGAATTTAACCGCCACGGCGCGCGCTTCCCGTCCTACAACACCATCGTTGGCGGCGGGGAAAACGGCTGCATTCTGCACTACACCGAAAACGAAAGTGAGCTGCGCGACGGCGATCTGGTGCTGATTGACGCCGGCTGTGAATATCAGGGGTACGCGGGCGACATCACGCGCACCTTCCCGGTGAACGGCAAATTCACGCCCGCGCAGCGTGAAATCTATGACATCGTGCTGGAGTCGCTTGAAACCGCGCTGACGCTGTTCCGTCCGGGCACCTCTATCCAGGACGTGACGGGCGAGGTGGTGCGCATCATGATCAGCGGTCTGGTTAAGCTTGGTATCCTGAAAGGCGAAGTGGACACGCTTATCGCTGAAAACGCCCATCGCCCGTACTTTATGCACGGCCTGAGCCACTGGCTGGGGCTCGACGTACACGACGTAGGCGCATACGGTACGGATCGTTCGCGCGTGCTGGAGCCTGGCATGGTGCTGACCGTTGAGCCGGGGCTGTACATCGCGCCGGATGCGGACGTGCCGGACCAGTACCGCGGGATCGGCATTCGTATTGAAGACGACATCGTCATCACCGAAACCGGCAACGAAAACCTGACCGCGACCGTGGTGAAAAACGCCGACGATATCGAGGCGCTGATGGCGGCGGCACGCGTATGAGCGTGATCATCGTTGGCGGAGGCATGACCGGCGCTACCCTGGCGCTGGCCATTTCGCAGTTAACCAAAGGTCAGCTTCCGGTGCATCTTGTTGAGGCGGTTGCGCCGCAGGCGGCCGATCATCCCGGTTTCGACGCCCGCGCCATCGCACTGGCCCAGGGAACCTGCCAGCAGCTTGCGCGCATTGGCATCTGGCAGGCGATAGCGGACTGCGCGACGGCCATCGGCACCGTTCACGTCAGCGATCGCGGCCACGCCGGGTTTGTGACGCTGGATGCCCACGATTACCGAATTGAGGCGCTGGGGCAGGTCGTTGAACTGCATGACGTGGGGCTGCGGCTGTTCCGTCTGTTACAGGATGCCCCTGGCGTCACGCTGCACTGTCCGGCGCGCGTCGCCAGCTTTAGCCGCAGCGACGAGGCCGTCAGCGTGACGCTGGACAATGGCACCACGCTGGAGGGGCAACTGCTGGTGGCGGCGGATGGTTCACGCTCGTCGATCGCCACGCAGTGCGGCGTAGAGTCGCGCGCTCAACCCTATGGTCAGGTGGCGGTTATCGCTAACGTTTCCACGGCAGGCGCGCATAACGGCAGGGCCTTTGAGCGTTTCACCGAGCACGGCCCCCTGGCCATGCTGCCGATGTCGAACGGGCGCTGCTCGCTGGTGTGGTGCCATGCGCAGGATCGCGCCGACGAGGTGCTCTCCTGGTCCGATGAACGTTTTTGTTCCGAGCTGCAAAAGGCTTTCGGCTGGCGGCTTGGACGTATCACCCACGCCGGTAAGCGCGTGGCCTATCCGCTCTCGCTGACGACCGCATCGCAGACGGTTTCCCACCGCGTCGCGCTGGTCGGCAACGCCGCGCAGACGCTGCACCCCATCGCCGGGCAAGGCTTCAACCTTGGCCTGCGCGACGTGATGAGTCTGGCCGAGCTCCTGGCCCGGACGTGGAGCGAACAACAGGATTGTGGCGCATACTCAGTGCTGAGCCATTATCAGAAACGACGTCAGGCGGACAAGGCGGCGACCATTGGCGTTACCGACGGTTTAGTCCACCTGTTTGCCAATCGCTGGGCGCCGCTGGTTGCGGGTCGCAACCTCGGGCTGATGGCGATGGAACTGTTCATTCCGGCACGTGACGTGCTGGCGCAGCGGACCCTGGGTTGGGTCGCGCGTTAAGGAGTAATCACCGTGCAAAATGTTGATGTCGCCATTGTCGGCGGCGGAATGGTAGGACTGGCGCTGGCCTGTGGTTTACAGGGCAGCGGCCTGCGCGTGGCCGTGCTTGAGCAAAACGCGCCGCAGCCCGTGGCGCAGGATGCCCCGCCGGAGCTGCGCGTCTCAGCTATCAACGCAGCCAGCGAAAAATTACTGACGCACCTCGGCGTCTGGTCAGAGATCGTGGCGCAGCGCGCAAGCTGCTACCACGGAATGGAGGTGTGGGATAAAGACAGCTTTGGCCACATCGCCTTTGACGATGAAAGCATGGGCTACAGCCATCTTGGACACATCGTTGAAAACGCGGTGATCCATTACGCGCTGTGGCAGAAAGCACAGCAGTGCAGCGACGTCACCCTCATCGCGCCGGCGAAACTTCAGCAGGTGGCGTGGGGCGAGAACGACGCGTTTATCACCCTTGAAAGCGGCGACATGCTGACCGCGCGTCTGGTGGTGGGTGCCGACGGCGCGAATTCCTGGCTGCGTAACAAAGCGGATATTCCGCTGACCTTCTGGGATTACCGTCATCACGCCCTGGTTGCCACAATCCGCACCGAAGAGCCGCACGGCGGCGTCGCACGCCAGATTTTCCACAACGACGGCATTCTGGCCTTCCTGCCGCTTGCCGATCCGCATCTGTGCTCCATCGTCTGGTCCTTAGAGCCGGAGAAAGCGCAGCAGATGCAGGAGGCGACGCAGGACGCCTTCAGTCAGGCACTGTGCGTGGCGTTTGATAACCGTCTGGGCCTGTGCGAGCTTGAAAGCGAGCGCCGTGCGTTTCCGTTAACGGGCCGCTACGCGCGGCAGTTCGCGGCGCACCGTCTGGCGCTGGTGGGGGATGCGGCGCATACCATTCATCCGCTGGCCGGGCAGGGGGTTAACCTCGGCTTTATGGACGCGGCTGAGCTGGTTGAAGAGCTGCGTCGTCTGCATCGTGAAGGCAAAGACATTGGTCAGCATCTGTATTTGCGTCGCTACGAGCGCAGCCGCAAACACAGCGCGGCGATGATGCTGGCGGGCATGCAGGGCTTCCGCGAGCTGTTTGCCGGGGCGAACCCGGCGAAAAAACTGCTGCGCGATATCGGTCTGAAGCTTGCCGATACCCTTCCCGGCGTGAAGCCTCAGCTTCTCCGTCAGGCAATGGGCCTCAACGATCTACCCGACTGGTTACGTTAATCTCGATCCCCGTCACACTTTATTTTCCCGGCCTCTGCGCCGGGGAAAATTCCTCGTTTGAAATAATCTAATTTCACGCCATTTTTCGCATTAGAAAATCTAATCTTACAATTTTTATGTTACGGAAATTCGGCCCGTTTTTCCGCACGAAATATCATCATCCGCTAAATCCTGTTAGATCATTGTTAATATTATGCGGGTTTAATCGCATTTTCCCAGTCAAATACTCTGTACGCTTTCCTGCGTTTTTTAGCCATAAGCTAATGTGATGACCCGCTTTACCTTATGGTTAACCGCCGGTTTCGGTGGTAAGTTCAGGTAAAAGAGAACGTTTGCGTCGGCTACCGATTGCGAGGCCGACACCGGGTTTCACGGTGAATTTTTCAACGAGGAAAAGATGGCTCAACAGACTCCTTTGTACGAACAGCACGTGTTATGCGGCGCCCGCATGGTGGACTTCCACGGCTGGATGATGCCGCTGCACTACGGCTCGCAAATTGATGAGCACCACGCGGTGCGCACCGATGCCGGTATGTTCGACGTGTCACACATGACGATTGTCGACCTGCGCGGAAGCCGCACCCGGGAGTTTTTGCGTTATCTGCTGGCAAACGACGTCGCCAAACTGAAGACGCCGGGCAAAGCGCTTTATACCGGCATGCTCAATGCCTCGGGCGGCGTGATTGACGACCTCATCGTCTACTACTTCACCGAAGATTTCTTCCGCCTCGTTGTAAACTCCGCCACTCGCGAAAAAGACCTCTCCTGGATTTCCCAACACGCTGAACCTTACGCCATCGATATCACCGTTCGTGACGACCTGTCGCTGATCGCCGTGCAGGGACCCAATGCCCAGGCGAAAGCCGCGTCTCTGTTCAGCGACGAGCAACGCAACGCCACCGAAGGGATGAAACCGTTCTTCGGCGTGCAGGCGGGGGATCTGTTTATCGCCACCACCGGCTACACCGGTGAAGCGGGCTATGAAATTGCCATGCCGAACGAGAAAGCCGCCGATTTCTGGCGTGCCCTGGTTGAGGCGGGCGTGAAGCCTGCGGGTCTGGGCGCGCGCGATACGCTGCGTCTGGAAGCGGGCATGAACCTCTACGGCCAGGAGATGGATGAAGGCGTCTCTCCGCTGGCGGCCAACATGGGCTGGACCATCGCGTGGGAACCGGCCGACCGTGAATTTATTGG
This sequence comes from Enterobacter quasihormaechei, assembly GCF_004331385.1. Taxonomy (GTDB): domain Bacteria; phylum Pseudomonadota; class Gammaproteobacteria; order Enterobacterales; family Enterobacteriaceae; genus Enterobacter; species Enterobacter quasihormaechei. The sequence goes on along the minus strand of NZ_SJON01000002.1, from coordinate 257,501 downwards.
TCGTGAAGCGCTGGAGATGCAGCGCGAGAAGGGCACCGAACAGCTGGTTGGCCTGGTGATGAAGGAAAAAGGTGTGCTGCGCGGCGAGCTGCCGGTGCGCTTCACCGATGCTGACGGCAATCATCGCGAAGGCGTGATCACCAGCGGAACCTTCTCCCCGACGCTCGGCTACAGTATTGCCCTGGCGCGCGTGCCGGCGGGCATTGGCGAAACGGCGGTGGTGCAGATCCGCAACCGCGAAATGCCGGTCAACGTGACCAAACCGATTTTTGTTCGCGCCGGTAAGCCGGTCGCCTAATTATTTTTATCAGGAGAACTTCAATGAGCAATGTGCCAGCAGAACTGAAATACAGCAAAGAACACGAGTGGCTGCGCAAAGAGGCGGACGGCACTTACACCGTTGGGATCACCGAGCACGCGCAGGAGCTGCTGGGCGACATGGTGTTTGTTGACCTGCCGGAAGTGGGCGCAACCGTGAGCGCAGGCGACGACTGTGCGGTGGCGGAATCCGTCAAAGCGGCTTCTGACATCTACGCGCCTGTGAGCGGTGAAATTGTTGCCGTGAACGACGCGCTGAGCGACTCCCCGGAGCTGGTCAACAGCGAGCCGTATGAAGGCGGCTGGATCTTCAAGATCAAAGCCAGCGACGAAGCGCAGGTTGCCGCGCTGCTGGATGCGACCGCGTACGAAGCATTACTGGAAGACGAATAACGTTGTGCCGGATGGCGCTGCGCATCCGGCCTACCGATCTGCGTAGGCCCGGCAAGCGTTAGCGCCACCGGGCAACAGCGTTACAGATAACTACGATTCACTGCACGTTTCAGGAACCATCGCTCATGACACAGACTTTAAGCCAGCTTGAAAACCGTGGCGCCTTCATTGAACGTCACATTGGGCCGGATGCTCAGCAACAGCAGGAGATGCTGAAGACAGTTGGCGCGGATTCATTAAACGCACTGATCGGCCAGATCGTGCCAAAAGACATCCAGCTTGCCACGCCGCCGCAGGTTGGCGAGTCCATAACGGAGTTCGCCGCGCTGGCGGAGCTGAAGGCTATCGCCGGCCTCAACAAGCGCTATAAGTCTTACATCGGCATGGGCTACACCAACGTGCAGTTACCGCCGGTTATCCTGCGCAACATGCTGGAAAACCCGGGCTGGTACACCGCTTATACCCCCTATCAGCCAGAAGTCTCTCAGGGCCGTCTGGAAGCGCTGCTGAACTTCCAGCAGGTGACCCTGGATCTGACCGGCATGGATATCGCTTCCGCCTCTCTGCTGGATGAAGCCACCGCCGCCGCCGAAGCGATGGCGATGGCGAAGCGCGTGAGCAAGCTGAAAAACGCCAACCGCTTCTTCGTAGCGGCAGACGTGCATCCCCAGACGCTGGACGTGGTGCGCACCCGTGCGGAAACCTTCGGCTTTGAGGTGATTGTCGACGACGCTGACAAAGTGCTGGATCACCAGGACGTCTTCGGCGTGCTGTTACAGCAGGTGGGCACCACCGGAGAAGTGCATGATTACAGCGCGCTGATCGCTGAACTCAAATCCCGTAAGGTGATTGTGAGCGTCGCCGCTGATTTTATGGCGCTGGTGCTGCTGACCGCACCGGGCAAACAGGGCGCGGACATTGTCTTTGGCTCAGCGCAACGCTTCGGCGTGCCGATGGGCTACGGCGGCCCGCACGCTGCATTCTTTGGCGCAAAAGATGAATTTAAACGCTCCATGCCGGGCCGTATTATTGGCGTATCGAAAGATGCCGCCGGTAACACCGCGCTGCGCATGGCGATGCAGACCCGCGAGCAGCATATCCGCCGCGAGAAAGCGAACTCCAACATCTGTACCTCTCAGGTGCTGCTGGCAAACATTGCCAGCCTGTACGCGGTGTTCCATGGTCCGGCTGGGCTGAAACGTATTGCCAGCCGCATCCACCGTCTGGCCGACATTCTGGCCTGCGGACTGCAACAAAAAGGCCTCAGGCTGCGTCATGAGCACTATTTCGACACCCTGTGCGTCGACGTGGCAGACAAGGCCGCCGTGCTGGCGCGCGCCGAGGCCGCGCAAATCAACCTGCGCAGCGACATTCATCACGCGGTAGGGATCACCTTGGATGAATCGACGACGCGTGACGATATCGCAACGCTGTTTGACGTGCTGCTGGGCGACGCACACGGTCTGGACATTGATACGCTCGACAAAGAGGTCGCGCTCGACAGCCGCTCCATTCAGGAAAGCATGCTGCGCAATGACGCGATCCTGACTCACCCGGTGTTCAACCGCTACCACAGCGAAACCGAGATGATGCGCTACATGCACTCTCTGGAGCGCAAGGATCTGGCGCTGAACCAGGCGATGATCCCGCTGGGCTCCTGCACCATGAAGCTGAACGCTGCGGCAGAGATGATCCCGATTACCTGGCCTGAGTTCTCCGAGCTGCACCCGTTCTGCCCGGCCGAGCAGGCGGAAGGTTATCACATGATGATCAACCAGCTTTCCGACTGGCTGGTGAAGCTGACCGGGTACGACGCGCTCTGCATGCAGCCGAACTCCGGCGCGCAGGGTGAATACGCCGGTCTGCTGGCGATCCGTCACTATCACGAAAGCCGCAATGAAGGCCACCGTGATATCTGCCTGATCCCAAGCTCCGCCCACGGCACCAACCCGGCCTCTGCCCAGATGGCGGGGATGGAAGTGGTGGTCGTGGCGTGTGACAAAAACGGCAACATCGATTTGGCCGACCTGCGCGCGAAAGCCGGGCAGGCGGGCGACAAACTTTCGTGCATCATGGTGACCTACCCGTCTACCCACGGCGTGTACGAAGAGACCATCCGTGAAGTGTGTGAAGTGGTGCATCAGTTCGGCGGTCAGGTTTACCTCGACGGCGCGAACATGAACGCCCAGGTGGGCATCACCTCTCCGGGCTTCATTGGCGCGGACGTGTCGCACCTGAACCTGCACAAAACGTTCTGCATTCCACACGGCGGCGGCGGCCCAGGCATGGGGCCAATTGGCGTCAAAGCGCACCTGGCGCCGTTTGTGCCGGGGCACAGCGTGGTGCAGATTGAAGGCATGCTGACCCGTCAGGGCGCGGTCTCTGCGGCCCCGTTCGGCAGCGCCTCTATCCTGCCTATCAGCTGGATGTACATCCGCATGATGGGCGCGGAAGGCCTGAAGCAGGCCAGCCAGGTGGCGATCCTGAACGCCAACTACATCGCAACGCGCCTGAAGGACGCCTATCCGGTGCTCTACACTGGCCGCGACGGTCGCGTGGCGCATGAGTGCATCCTCGATATTCGTCCTCTGAAGGACGAGACGGGCATCAGCGAGCTGGATATTGCCAAGCGCCTGATCGACTACGGTTTCCACGCACCAACCATGTCCTTCCCGGTGGCGGGTACGCTGATGGTTGAGCCGACCGAGTCTGAAAGCAAGGTGGAGCTGGACCGCTTTATCGACGCGATGCTGGCCATTCGTAGCGAAATCGACCGCGTGAAGGGCGGAGAGTGGACGCTGGAAGATAACCCGCTGGTTAACGCGCCGCATACCCAGAACGAACTGGTGGCAGAGTGGAATCACGGTTACACCCGCGAGCTGGCCGTCTTCCCGGCGGGCGTGGCAAACAAATACTGGCCGACCGTGAAGCGTCTTGATGACGTCTACGGCGACCGTAACCTGTTCTGCTCCTGCGTACCGATGAGCGAATACCAGTAATTATTTGCCATACTGTAGGCCGGGTAAGCGTAAGCGCCACCCGGCTTTTTTTTATCTGGAGGTTGTGAATGGCAATTGCACTGGTCACCGGCGCCAGCCGCGGCATTGGTAAAGCCACCGCGCTACAGCTGGCAAGCGAAGGCTACACCGTAGCGGTGAATTTTCATCACAACATCACCGCTGCGACGGACGTTATTAATCAGATCGTGGACGCGGGCGGTCAGGCCTTTGCCGTGCGCGCGGATATCAGCGACGAAGCGCAGGTGATGGCGATGTTCGACAGCATCGATCGCGAAGGTGAGCCGCTCGCCGCGCTGGTGAACAACGCCGGAATTCTGTTTGAACAATCCACCCTCGAAAACCTCTCCGCTGAGCGTATTAACCGCGTGCTGGCCACCAACGTCACCGGCTATTTTCTCTGCTGCCGTGAGGCGGTAAAGCGCATGTCGCATAAACACGGCGGCAAGGGCGGCGCGATTGTGAACGTCTCTTCGGCGGCGTCACGCCTGGGCGCGCCCGGGGAATATGTGGATTATGCCGCCTCCAAAGGGGCAGTGGATTCCCTGACGACCGGCCTCGCGCTGGAGGTAGCGGCGCAGGGCATTCGCGTGAACTGCGTGCGGCCTGGCCTGATTTATACCGATATTCACGCCTCCGGCGGCGAGCCGGGGCGTGTGGATCGGGTGAAGTCTCTGTTACCCATGCAGCGTGGCGGACAGCCGGAGGAGGTGGCCCAGGCCATTGCCTGGCTGCTGAGCGACAAGGCCTCCTATGTCACCGGCAGCTTCCTGGAGCTGGCCGGCGGGAAGTAACGCTACGACGCCAGCCACAGCCGCAGGCGCATCCCCCAGCTGCTGGTCCAGCCGGTGGTGATCGACGTCACTTCACCGTGAGAGATCACCACCAGTGTGGGCGTCACCTGAACGTCCCACTGACGCGCCAGCTCTCCGCTGGCGTCGTTGACCGTGGGCATCGCAGCCTTCTTCTTCCTCATCCATGTTTCGAGCGCCGCGTTATCGCCTGAGCGCAGCGCAACCGACATCACGTTACCCCCGTCCGCGGCCAGCGCCGCTACCGACGGCGTGGTGTAGCGGCAGACGCCGCACCACGTCGCCCAGACGTAGACCAGCAGCGGACGCTCCTCACTCATGGCGATAAGATCGACGGTCTCGCCGTCGAGGGTTTGCAGCGTGGTGGACGCGAAGTTCTGCGGCAGCGCGGGCTGGCGGAAATAATCCACCGCCAGGCTCACGGCTACGCCAATCAGCAGCCACACGGCCAGCTCGCGCAGCAGGCGCGGAAGCTTACCTGCCACGGGCGTTTGCCAGCTGTTCTTTGACCAGCCCCTCCAGATCGTCATAAGGAATGGCGCCCGCCACCATCTGGTCACCGATGATGGTTGCCGGCGTACCCTGAATATTCAGTACCTGCGCCAGGATCAGGTTCATCTTTAGGCTGTCCATGGTTTTATCATCCGTTTTAATGCCGTCCGTTCCGGTTTTGGCCCGCGCGGCGGCGATGCTGGCGTCATCGTGATAGCCTTTTTTCATCATCAGCCGCTGGTGGAGCGCCCAGAATTTGTCTGGCGCCTGCTGCCACGTCGAGAGCGCCGCCTTAGCGGCATTCACCGAGCTTTGCCCCTTAAACGGCAGCAGTTTAACGATGAGCTGCACGTCGGGATTATCACGTACGATTTTCTCCAGCATCGGGTCGAACTGCTTGCAGTAAGGGCAATTGTAATCCGTGAAGGAGACGATGGTGAGCTTCGGCGACGTCGCGCCGGTTCGCGGGCTGGCCGGATCGTTGAACAGCAGCGCCGCCAGCTGGTCATCGGAAGCGTCCTCTGTCGGCTCGGCAAAACTGAACGCCGATAAAGAGAGCAGCAGTAAGGCGATAAACGTGCGCATATTATTTTCCTTTCGCATCGGACAGGGTGCTCAGCACCGCTTCACGGCTTAACAGCGGGGGCAGCACGTGGCCCTGCGGTAACCCTGGTCCGTAAATCTGGTTAAACGGTACGGCGGCGCTGCCGCGCGTGGTTAAGAACTGGCTGATGGTATCGGAGGGGCGGCTCCAGTCACCGCGCAGGGCAACGACGTCCGGGGCAGAGAGCGCATCCTGTACGTCGTCGCGCAGCAGCACGTTGTATTTATTGGCTTTACAGGTCACGCACCAGTCAGCGGTCACGTCGACGAACACCCGTTTGTTCTCCGCCAGCGCCTGGGTGATGGCCTGCTCGCTGAGCGGCTGCCAGTGAATGCGATCGCGTCGGGCCCCCTCGCTGCCGGAGCCGGAAACAAACGCAACCGCCCCGGCCACGACGATGGCAAACGCTCCGGCGCGCAGGGCCGTTTGCCAGCGGTAGCGCCAGGCGGTGACCAGCAGCAGCGCAAGGATGAGGAGCACGCCCAGCGTGATAACGGGCAGGGTGCCGATATGCACCGTCAGTAAGCTCAGCAGCCACAGCGATGAGCCAAGCATCATCATCCCCAGCACGACGCGCACGATGTTCATCCAGCGTCCCGGACGCGGCAACCGCTGTGCCAGCGCCGGCCAGGCCGCCACCAGCAGCCACGGCAGGCTCATGCCGATGCCCATTGCCAGGAAGATCCCCCACAGCAGAGGAAGCGGCGACGCCAGCGCGACCGATACCGCAGTGCCCAGGAACGGCGCGGTGCAGGGCGTTGCCAGCAGCGTCGCAAACGCGCCCTGCCAGAAATGGCCTGCCAGACCGTTTCCTCCGCGCGTGGCGAGGAACGTGCTGGCCCCGGAAGGGAGGCGGATTTCAAACAGCCCCAGCAGGCTGGCGCTGAAAAGCACCATCACCAGCGCCATCGCGCCAATAAACCACGGATTCTGGAACTGGATCCCCCAGCCAAGCGCCTGATTGCCTAAGCGTAAAACCGTCATCATCAGCGCCAGCGCGAGGAACGACATCACGATCCCGGACACCGAAGCAAGAAACTGCCTGCGCACCTGACCGCGCGCCTGCCGTTCGGTTTGCATCAGCGTGCCCAGCTTCATGGCCAGCACCGGCAGCACGCAGGGCATTACGTTGAGGATCAGGCCACCAGCCAGCGCCATCAGCAGCACCCAGCCTAACGAGAACGCGGGGGCGGCGCTGCCCGGCTGGATCTCCACGCGGGACTCCTGCGCCTGGCCGCTGTCGGCGAGCACCAGCGATAGCGTTTTCCCGCTGAGGCTCGGCGCGGCCTCGCCCCAGCTGTCCGTCACGGGCACGGTGGCCACCAGCGAATCACCGCGCACGGCGAGGGTCGGCTTGCCGAAATCCACGTCGTCCATGCCGTCGATAAACAGCGACGGCGCCTGCCAGCCAGCCTCACGCTGCGCCGTTACGGTCAGCTTGCCGGGGGCGTAGGTGGCGTTAAGCGTTGAGGTCAACCCGCCGCTGAGCGGAAGGGTGCCCATGGCCCGACTGAAATCATAATCAAAACCGGCGTCTGCGGATGCGGTCATGTTCAGCGAGAACGGGTAGTCAGTAAGAATACAGACGTTGCTACAGGTGGAGAGCGTCAGCACGCCGCTCAGGATCTTCGGGACGTCGCCCCGCAGGGTGATGGGAAAGCTCACATCGCCGTGATAGCCCTGCGTGGTGATGCCCGCGACGTCGAAACGCTGCGGCGTAGGCCAGCGCCAGATCGCCTCAACGGGTTGATGCCAGATAATGGCGGGTGCGACGCCGCCTTCGCCCGGCGAGCGCCAGTAGGTTTTCCACCCTTTTTGCAGGGCGACGTCCAGCAGCAGGCGGGTTTCGCCAGTGCTTTCGGGTTGCGCACGCAGCCTGACGCTGGCGTGCTGATTATCGGCGGCGCGCAGCCAGCCGCTGTCGGCAGCCTGGCTGAAGGGCAGCCATAGCCAAAGCAGGCAGACCAGCAGTCGCCTGAATACAGTAAACATAAATTTTCTCCGTAAATGATAAATTAACCTGAAGTGACAGGCGAAGACTCATTCACGGAAGACGCATAATCGCAGATGCACCCGTAACCGGGGCGGGGAGATAACGCGGGGAGGCCACTGCCGCTCGCGGCGCGGCGGAATGGCTGCCAGCAACGCCAGCAGCAGGGTAACGGCAAACAGGGCGCCTTCAAACAACACCGGCGGGACCGACATCAGCGATTTGGCGCTAAGCTCACACGGGGTGACCGGTGCATCGGAACTTTCCTGCCCCTGCTGGACAGACTGGCTTACGGCGGTGACGTTCATGACAAGCGCGTGCATCCCGGCCATCCGCTGGGCGGTGCATATCAGCACCACCAGGCAGGCCAGGGCTACAAGCAGGATAGCGTTGCGTTGTCGCTTAATCATGTTCGCCTCTAATATTCAGGACGCCTATATTATCGGGCGAACATCTTTTGGCAACGCAAATGCTGTAAAGAAGTGTCTGGAAGATAAGCGGTTTGCCCTCTCCGGTTGCAGAGAGGGCGAGCGATTACAGCGTTTCGCCGTTGCTGGCAATGACGGTTTTATACCACTCGAAGCTCTTTTTGCGGGAGCGGGACATGTCGCCTGTGCCGTCGTCGTGCTTGTTAACGTAGATAAAGCCGTAGCGCTTGCTGTACTGGCCGGTGGTGAAGGAGACGCAGTCGATGCAGCCCCACGGGGTGTAGCCCATCAGATCCACGCCGTCCCAGGTCACGGCCTTCATCATCTCTTCTACGTGGGCGCGCAGGTAGTCGATGCGGTAATCATCGTTGATGCTGCCGTCTGCTTCCACTTTGTCGTAGGCACCGAAACCATTTTCCACGATAAACAGCGGCTTCTGGTAGCGCTCGTACAGCTCGCACAGCGAATAGCGCAGGCCCACAGGATCGATCTGCCAGCCCCAGTCGGACGCCTTCACGTGCGGGTTCGGCACGCTGCCCTCGAAGCCGGAAATGGCGTCGCCGGTGCCGCCTTCCGCTTTGACCGCGTTGGTCATGTAGTAGCTGAAACCTAAGTAGTCGCAGGTGCCTTCACGCAGGATTTGCTCGTCGCCCGCTTCCATTTTGATGGAGAAGCCACGGCGCTCCCACTCGTTCAGCACGTAAGACGGGTAGTAGCCGCGCAGCTGAACGTCGGTAAAGACGTAGCGCTCGCGCATGGATTCCTGGGCGAACATCACATCTTCTGGCTTGCAGGAGTAAGGATAGAGCGCCACCATCGCCAGCATGCAGCCGACCTTCATCTCCGGGTTAATGCGGCGTGCGGCCTTCACCGCCAGCGCGCTGGCCACGAACTGGTGGTGCAGCACCTGGTACATGGTCTCTTCGGGGTTATCGTGCTCGGTATACACCACGCCGGAGCAGCAGTAGCCGAACAGCGGCGCGCGCCAGTTGCGCTGGTTGTTGATTTCGTTAAAGGTCATCCAGTATTTGACCTTATTTTTGTAGCGCTCAAACACCACTTCCGAGAAGCGCACGAAGAAATCCACCACTTTACGGTTGGTCCAGCCGCCGTATTCCTGAACGAGGTGCAGCGGCATTTCAAAGTGGGAGAGGGTGATCACCGGCTCGATGTTGTACTTCAGCAGCTCGTCGAACATGTCGTCGTAGAACTTCAGCCCCTCTTCGTTTGGCTGAGCTTCATCCCCTTTCGGGAAGATGCGCGTCCAGGCGATGGAGGTACGGAAGCATTTGAAACCCATCTCGGCAAACAGCTTGATGTCTTCTTTGTAATGGCCGTAGAAGTCTACGGCCTCGTGGTTCGGGTAATATTTGCCTTCAATCACTTCCTGAGTGATTTCACGCGGAACGCCGTGGGCGCCGCCGGTGAGGACGTCGCAGATGCTGGGGCCTTTGCCGCCTTTGTTCCAGCCGCCTTCAACCTGGTGCGCCGCCACCGCGCCGCCCCATAAAAAATCTTTCGGTAAGGTGAGTTTTTTCATCTTTGCTATTCTCAATTCAGGACTTAATGATTTCGAGTCTAGCAAAGCGGAATTAAATGTCACGATATAACAATTTGCGGAAATTGTAATTTGTCACATCAAAAAAACAGGGTGTTTTATTCTGTTAATTTCTTCGCCAGCTTGCGGCCTAATGATTCCAGAATATAGATCACAGGAATTTGGGTGGTGATATCGTAAACGCCGCCGATTCGCGTTTGCGGAACGTGCCAGGAGAGATTGAAGTCTGCCAGCTTCGCGAGACGAGAGTGTTCATGGCTGGTAATGGAGAGTACCTTGCAGCGGTGCAGGCTGAACTGGCTGGCAAAGCGTAAGATCTCTTCGGTTTCGCCGGAGACGGAGAGCACAATAGCCAGCGCATTTTTAGCCATATCGTTCGTGACCGGGAAATAGGGATCGTCAATATGGTTGCTGAATTTGCCGATATTTGAAAAGAAACGCGCGCCATATTTTGCCAGCGATCCGGACGTGCCAGCGCCGACGAAAATAATGCGCTCGGAGGATAAAATAATATCGACGGCCTCATTTAATAACGCATCGAACTCTTCGTTATTTACGCTTTTAAAGAAGCTGATAATTTCGCTGGCGCCAAAATTTGCCTGCTGCGGCTCGTTCTGCTCCAGGTAGAGCTTAAAGCGCACGCGGAACTCAGAGTAGCCATCGCAGTTGAGCTTGCGGCAAAAGCGCAGGATGGTGGTAGTGGAAACGCCCGCCGCATCCGCCAGCTCGCGGATGGTCATGTACATCACTTTGTCACGGTTCTTAATGACGTAGTTGTAGACCATCATTTCCAGATTGTTGAGGCTGGCAATGGCGGAATGGGTGAACATACTCACAATGGCTAAACTCGCTGTCGGACACTATTCCTGAATCATACCATGCCGCCCGGCGGCGGGAGACGGTTTTATCTCATTGATTACTCAGACGTTAATGAAATAATTTACATCTGTACGGCGGATTATTTTTTCATTATATTGAATTATAAGGATAAATCTTTATTGTGGATTTATTTTAGCTAACAGGTGTTCACTGGAATCATTCTCAGTTAGCATAGACTGGCGATGAATAATCATCTTTTGTTTTCCCGGAGTTAAGTATGGTGAGCAGACCATTAATCGCACAGGGATATTCGCTGGCTGAGGAAGTAGCCAACAGTATAAGCCATGGCATTGGCCTGGTGTTTGGGATTGTCGGTTTAGTATTGCTGCTGGTGCAGGCGGTGGATACCAACGCCAGCGCGATGGCCATCACCAGCTACAGCCTCTATGGCGGGAGTATGATCCTGCTATTTCTGGCCTCAACGCTGTATCACGCTATTCCGCACCAGCGGGCGAAGATATGGCTCAAGAAATTTGACCACTGCGCTATCTATCTTCTTATTGCAGGCACCTACACGCCGTTTTTGCTGGTGGGGCTCAACTCACCGCTGTCGCGTGGCCTGATGATTGTGATCTGGAGCCTGGCGCTGCTGGGGATCCTGTTTAAGCTGACCATCGCGCACCGGTTCAAAGTGCTGTCGCTGGTCACCTATCTGACAATGGGCTGGCTCTCGCTGATTGTGGTGTATCAGTTAGCCATTAAGCTTGCGGTCGGGGGCGTGACGCTGCTGGCGGTGGGCGGTGTGGTCTATTCGCTGGGCGTGATTTTCTACGTTTGTAAGCGCATCCCGTACAACCATGCGATCTGGCACGGCTTTGTGCTGGGCGGCAGCGTGTGCCACTTCCTGGCGATTTATTTGTATGTGGGGCAGGTGTAGTTTGTTGTCGGGTGGCGGCTTCGCCTTACCCGACCTACGGGATCTGTAGGCCCGGTAAGCGCAGCGCCACCGGGCGCTATTGCCTCACTCTTCCAGTGAATACGGCAGTGGCTCAATGCTGAGCGTGTTCGCATCATCCCGCACGCGGAATACGCTGTCGGGCTCCATATCATTATTCATGACAACCTGCACCAGCAGGCGGCCATCATCGAGCTGTACGGCGGCTAACACGGTGCCGGTACGACGCCAGTTTTCACCCATCTTCATCTCGAGATCTTCACCCGCTTCCGGCACGCGGCTGGCGTGGCCCGCCAGCGTCCACAGGGCACGTTTGTTCGCGCCGCGGAATTTCGCCCGCGCCACCATCTCCTGACCGGTGTAGCAGCCTTTCTTAAAGCTGATACCGCCCAGCGCCTGGATGTTGGTCGCCTGCGGGATAAACTGCGCGCTGTTTGCCGCGTCAATCACCGGCAGGCCCGCTTCGATGTTCAGCGCCAGCCACTGCTGGCTGTTGTTGAGCTGTGCTTCACCGCGAAGGGCCTCGGTGACCCGTTCCGCCGTTGCCACGTCTGTTACCAGCAGGAAGCGCTCCGCCGGGTGCTCGAACCACAGAATGGAGGTCGCTCCCTCGCTGACCAGCTGTTTTTCGGCATCCGGTAGCTCGGCAAACAAGTTTTTCAGCGCTGCACGCGCCTGGAAACCCGCAACCCCCAGCAGGACGTGTTCATCGTCCGGGGCGATAGTGACTTTAGAAAAGACTGCATATTTTTTCAGCTCTTTGAGCTGGGCGTCACGCAGGCTGCGGCGCTCAATGAAGGCGAACCCGTCCTGACGGCGGAACAGACGCAGGTTGCTCCACATTTTGCCTTTTGGATCGCAATGGGCGACCAGCAGATGCTGGTGTTCAGTCAACTGCGCTACGTCCGCTGTGACCTGGCCTTGCAGGTATTTTTCGCTGTCCGCACCGGTCAGGGTCGCCAGTGCCCAGTCATCAAGAGTAATCAGCGTCAGCGGCAGACGCGCAGAGGCGGCGGGCTGGCGAGGAGAAAATGGTGTAAATGCCATAGTGATGTCCTGAATTGCTTAACGCTTTGATAATACCTAATGGTAAAAGAGACTGTATTCATTGCAAGCGCTTTCAGCAGGCCATTCGTGCCATTACCTGGTTATGCGTAGCGCTACGCAAAATAGTGTAATCCACTGTCTTAATAGGGATTATTCTGGAAGCCTGCTCGTAGTTCGCAATATTCCAGTAAAGAAACGGTCAAAAACACGTTACACTACCAGGTGTCCCGGAAAGCAATAATGAATACCGAGCGGGATACCGACTGTGCCAAACGTAATGCAGGAAACAGAACATGGATATTAACAACAAGGCCCGTATTCACTGGGCGTGCCGTCGCGGCATGCGTGAACTTGATATCTCCATCATGCCTTTCTTTGAGTATGAGTACGACAGCTTAAGCGATGACGATAAGCGTCTGTTTGTCCGCCTGCTTGAGTCTGACGATCCGGATTTATTCAACTGGCTGATGAATCACGGCAAGCCCGCCGACACCGAGTTGCAACGGATGGTGCAATTAATTCAAACACGGAATCAGGAACGTGGTCCTGTGGCAATCTGATCTTCGCGTCTCGTGGCGCTCACAGTGGATGTCGTTACTGCTCCACGGACTGGTCGCGGCATTGGTGTTACTGGTGCCGTGGCCGCTTAGCTACACCCCTCTGTGGTTGCTGTTGCTGTCGTTTGTGGTGTTTGACAGCGTGCGAAGCCAGCGTCGAATCAACGCCCGTCAGGGTGAAATTAAGCTGCTGATGGATTCTCGCCTGCGCTGGCAGGGAAAAGAGTGGGAGATGATAGGGACGCCGTGGATGCTCAACACCGGGATGATGCTACGGCTGCGTCGGGTTGAGGACAATCGACGCCAGCACCTGTGGCTGGCAGCAGACAGTATGGATGCCGCGGAGTGGCGGGATCTGCGCCGACTAATCGTGCAACAGCCGACGCAGGAATAAATCAGCTAAACTGCTCGGCCATCTCACCCAGAATTTGCTCGCACCAGGTCTGGAGGCGCTCGTCGCTGAGATCGTACTGGTTGGTTTCATCCAGCGCGAGCCCGACAAACAGCTGGCCGTCGGCAATGACGGGTTTTGGGCTGGTGAACTCATAGCCTTCCGTAGGCCAGTAGCCGATAAACGTCGCGCCCTTAGGCGCCAGTTTGTCATGCAGCATGCCGAGCGCGTCGAGGAACCACTCCCCGTAGCCCAGCTGGTCGCCCATGCCGTACATCGCAATGATTTTGCCCTCGAAATTGACCGTATCGAGCCGATCCCAGATGGCTTCCCAGTCTTCCTGAATCTCACCAAAGTCCCAGGTTGGGATGCCCAGGATCAGCACATCGTACTGCTCCATCAAGGCGACCGAGTCATCTTTCAGGTTATGCAACGTCACCAGTTCCGGGCCAATGATGTCGCGAATTTTCTCCGCCGCCATTTCGGTGTAGCAGGTGCTGGAACCATAGAACAGACCAATATTCATCGCGTAACAATCTCAATTCTTGCTATGACTTTGCGCGTAGTGTACCAGAAACCGATGGCAATCAGGCATAATGGGCGGATTGCAGAACCAAAGGGGCTGATGTGGAAAAGGATCTCGCACTCATCGAACAGTTTCTCGACGCGCTGTGGCTGGAAAAAAACCTCGCTGAAAATACGCTCAGCGCCTACCGCCGGGATCTTACCCTGCTGGTGGAGTGGCTGGCGCACCGGGGGCTGACGCTTGAAAGCGCGCAAAGCGATGACCTGCAAGGGTTACTGGCCGAGCGGATGGAAGGGGGGTACAAAGCCACCAGCTCCGCGCGTCTGCTGAGCGCCATGCGCCGACTGTTCCAGCACCTTTACCGCGAGAAGATCCGCGCGGACGATCCCAGCGCACTGCTGGCATCGCCTAAACTGCCTCAGCGGCTGCCAAAAGATCTCAGCGAAGCACAAGTTGAGAGATTATTACAGTCGCCCGCAGTTGACCTTCCGCTGGAGTTACGCGATAAAGCCATGCTTGAACTATTGTATGCCACGGGCCTGCGCGTTTCCGAACTGGTTGGCCTGACGATGAGCGATATCAGCCTGCGTCAGGGCGTGGTGCGCGTCATCGGTAAAGGGAACAAAGAACGGCTGGTGCCGCTGGGTGAAGAGGCGGTCTACTGGCTGGAGACGTATCTGGAACACGGGCGTCCGTGGCTGCTGAACGGCGTTTCCATTGATGTATTATTCCCGAGCCAGCGCGCGCAGCAGATGACGCGACAAACGTTCTGGCATCGCATTAAACATTACGCCACACTGGCGGGTATTGACAGTGAAAAGCTGTCGCCGCACGTTTTGCGTCACGCCTTCGCGACGCATCTGTTAAACCACGGCGCTGATTTACGCGTGGTGCAGATGTTGCTTGGACACAGCGATCTTTCAACGACGCAGATTTACACCCATGTCGCGACGGAACGCCTGCGGCAGCTACACCAACAGCACCACCCTCGCGCGTGAGTGCCGACGAATTGTTACAGGATCATATATGAAAAAGTCTTTAGCGCTGTTCACCCTGCTGGCAGCTTCAGTTTCCGGATTTGCCCATGCGGACGATGCCGCCATTAAACAGTCTCTGACGAAACTCGGCGTCGCCAGCAGCGAGATCCAGCCATCGCCGGTGGCTGGCATGAAAACGGTGCTGACCAACAGCGGCGTGCTGTACGTGACCGAAGACGGCAAGCACATCATTCAGGGGCCAATGTACGACGTGAGCGGCGCGCAGCCGGTGAACGTCACTAACCAGCTGCTGATGAAAAACCTGAACGCGCTTGAAAAAGAGATGATCGTCTACAAAGCGGCGCAGGAAAAACACGTCATTACCGTCTTCACCGACATCACCTGCGGCTACTGCCACAAGCTGCATGAAGAGATGAAAGACTACAACGCACTGGGCATTACCGTGCGTTACCTGGCCTTCCCACGCGCCGGCGTGCAGAGCCAGCCCGAGCAGGATATGAAGGCGATCTGGTGTGCGAAAGACCGCAATAAGGCCTTTGATGACGCGATGAACGGCAAAGGCGTGAAGCCTGCGTCCTGCGATATCGACATCGCTAACCACTACGCGCTGGGCGTCCAGTTTGGCGTGAGCGGAACGCCAGCCATTGTCCTGAGCAACGGTTACGTGGTGCCGGGCTATCAGGGTCCAAAAGAGATGAAAGCGTTCCTCGACGCGCATCAGAAACAGACGGGCGGTAAGTAATTCGCGTGAAAGCCCCGATAAAACTGCGCCGCCGTGAAGCGGTTGATACGGCCGATTTACCCGCCGACCTTCCTCCGCTGCTAAAGCGGCTGTATGCCAGCCGTGGCGTGCGAACGGCAAGCGATCTTGAGCGCAGCGTCAAAGGCATGCTGCCCTGGCAGGCGCTGAGCGGCATCGAAAAAGCGACTGACATGCTCTACGACGCGTTCCGTGAAGGGACGCGGATTGTCGTGGTGGGCGATTTCGATGCCGACGGCGCAACCAGCACCGCGCTGAGCGTGCTCAGCCTGCGGGCCCTGGGCTGCGATAACGTGACTTATCTGGTGCCGAACCGGTTTGAAGATGGCTACGGCCTCAGCCCGGAAGTGGTCGATCAGGCCCACGCCCGTGGCGCACAGATGATCATGACCGTGGATAACGGGATCTCCTCTCATGCGGGGGTCGATCATGCCCATGCGCTGGGGATCCCGGTCCTGGTCACCGATCACCACCTGCCAGGAGAAACCCTGCCGGCCGCCGAAGCCATCATTAACCCCAACCTGCGCGACTGTGATTTCCCGTCGAAATCGCTGGCCGGGGTAGGGGTGGCGTTTTATCTGATGCTGGCGCTGCGCACGTTGCTGCGCGATAAGGGCTGGTTTGAATCGCGCGGGATAGCCGTGCCGAACCTGGCGGAATATCTCGATCTGGTGGCGCTGGGAACCGTAGCGGACGTGGTGCCGCTCGATACCAATAACCGGATTCTCACCTGGCAAGGTTTAAGCCGTATTCGCGCAGGTAAATGCCGTCCGGGGATCAAGGCGCTGCTGGAAATTGCCAACCGCGATCCGCTTAAGCTCGCGGCCAGCGATTTGGGCTTTGCCCTCGGCCCGCGCCTGAACGCGGCGGGGCGGCTGGACGATATGTCCGTTGGCGTCGCGCTGCTGCTGTGCGACAACATCGGCGAAGCGCGCGTGCTGGCCAACGAGCTGGACGCGCTCAACCAGACCCGTAAAGAGATTGAGCAGGGGATGCAGGCCGAAGCGCTGACCCTGTGCGAAAAGCTGGAGCGCAGCGGCGATACCCTGCCGGGCGGGCTGGCGATGTATCACCCTGAATGGCACCAGGGCGTGGTGGGCATTCTGGCCTCACGCATCAAGGAGCGCTTCCACCGTCCGGTGATCGCGTTTGCGCCTGCCGGGGACGGCACGCTGAAAGGCTCCGGACGCTCGATTCAGGGGCTGCACATGCGCGACGCGCTGGAGCGTCTCGACACGCTTCATCCGAACCTGATGATTAAGTTCGGCGGCCACGCAATGGCCGCGGGCCTGTCGCTCGAAGAAGCGAAGTTCGACGAATTCCAGCGTCTGTTTGGCGAACTGGTCACCGACTGGATCGATCCGTCGCTGTTGCAGGGGGAAGTGGTTTCTGACGGTGAGCTTTCCCCGGCTGAAATGACCATGGACGTGGCACAGATGCTGCGCGATGCGGGCCCGTGGGGGCAGATGTTCCCGGAGCCGCTTTTCGACGGGCGTTTTCGTTTGCTGCAACAGCGTATTGTCGGCGAACGCCACCTCAAAGTGATGGTGGAACCGGTCGGCGGCGGGCCGCTGCTGGACGGCATTGCGTTTAACGTTGATACCTCCATCTGGCCGGACAACGGCGTGCGCGAGGTTGAGCTGGCCTATAAGCTGGATATTAACGAGTTTCGCGGTAACCGCTCCCTTCAGATCATCATCGACAATATCTGGCCAATTTAGCGTCAGTAATCTCTATAAAAAAGGGCGTGGATTCGGTACAATCCCGCTCTTATCACCGCATTTTGACAAGCTCATAAAAGAAAACAGACCATGTTTGAAATTAATCCGGTAAAAAACCGCATTCAGGACCTCACGGAGCGCTCTGACGTTCTTAGGGGGTATCTTTGACTACGATGCCAAGAAAGAGCGTCTCGAAGAAGTAAACGCCGAGCTGGAACAGCCGGACGTCTGGAACGAACCTGAACGCGCTCAGGCGCTGGGTAAAGAGCGTTCCTCCCTCGAAGCTATCGTAGATACGCTGGATCAGATGTCGCAGGGTCTGGAAGATGTTTCTGGGCTGCTGGAGCTGGCCGTCGAAGCCGACGACGAAGAAACCTTTAACGAAGCCGTGGCAGAACTCGACGTGCTGGAAGAAAAGCTGGCGCAGCTGGAATTCCGTCGTATGTTCTCCGGCGAATACGACAGCGCTGACTGCTATCTCGATATTCAGGCAGGTTCTGGCGGTACCGAAGCGCAGGACTGGGCCAGCATGCTGATGCGTATGTATCTGCGCTGGGCGGAAGCGCGCGGTTTCAAAACCGAGATTATCGAAGAGTCTGAAGGTGAAGTTGCCGGCATTAAGTCCGTCACCATCAAGATCATCGGTGACTACGCCTACGGCTGGCTGCGTACTGAAACCGGCGTTCACCGCCTGGTGCGTAAGAGTCCATTTGACTCCGGTGGCCGTCGCCACACCTCCTTCAGCTCCGCGTTTGTCTACCCGGAAGTGGATGAAGATATCGATATCGACATCAACCCGGCGGACCTGCGTATTGACGTGTACCGCGCATCCGGCGCGGGTGGTCAGCACGTTAACCGTACGGAATCGGCGGTGCGTATTACCCACATTCCAACCGGGCTGGTCACACAGTGCCAGAACGACCGTTCCCAGCATAAGAACAAAGACCAGGCCATGAAGCAGATGAAAGCGAAGCTTTATGAGCTGGAGATGCAGAAGAAAAATGCTGAGAAGCAGGCGATGGAAGACAACAAGTCCGACATCGGCTGGGGCAGCCAGATCCGTTCTTACGTCCTTGATGACTCCCGCATCAAAGACCTGCGTACCGGGGTTGAAACCCGTAACACGCAGGCGGTGCTGGACGGCAGCCTGGACCAATTTATCGAAGCAAGTTTGAAAGCAGGGTTATGAGGAACCAACATGTCTGAACAACAAGCACAGGGCGCTGACGCGGTAGTCGATCTTAACAACGAACTGAAAACCCGCCGCGAGAAGCTGGCAGCGCTGCGCGAGCAGGGCGTGCCGTTCCCGAACGATTTTCGTCGTGACCACACCTCAGACCAACTGCACGCTGACTTCGACGGTAAAGAGAACGAAGAGCTTGAAGCGCTGAACGTTGAAGTGTCCGTGGCTGGCCGTATGATGACCCGTCGTATCATGGGTAAGGCGTCCTTCGTGACCTTGCAGGACGTTGGCGGCCGCATTCAGCTGTACGTCTCCCGTGACGACCTGCCGGAAGGCATCTACAACGAGCAGTTCAAGAAGTGGGACCTGGGCGATATCCTGGGCGCAAAAGGTAAACTGTTCAAAACCAAGACCGGTGAACTGTCTATCCACTGCACAGAGCTGCGTTTGCTGACCAAAGCCCTGCGCCCGCTGCCGGACAAGTTCCACGGTTTGCAGGATCAGGAAGCGCGCTATCGTCAGCGCTACCTGGACCTCATCTCTAACGATGAATCCCGTAAGACCTTCAAAATTCGCTCTCAGATCATGGCCGGTATTCGCCAGTTCATGGTTAACCGCGACTTTATGGAAGTGGAAACCCCGATGATGCAGGTGATCCCTGGCGGCGCATCTGCCCGTCCGTTCATCACCCATCACAACGCCCTGGATCTCGACATGTACCTGCGTATCGCGCCGGAACTGTACCTGAAGCGTCTGGTGGTAGGTGGTTTCGACCGCGTGTTTGAGATCAACCGTAACTTCCGTAACGAAGGCATCTCTGTGCGCCATAACCCAGAGTTCACCATGATGGAACTCTACATGGCGTATGCGGATTACAAAGATCTGATCGAGCTGACCGAATCCCTGTTCCGCACCCTGGCGCAGGATATTCTGGGCACCACCGAAGTGCCTTACGGTGAAGAAGTGTTCGACTTCGGCAAGCCATTCGAAAAACTGACCATGCGCGAAGCGATCAAGAAATACCGTCCGGAAACCGAGATGGCGGATCTGGATAACTTTGACTCTGCGAAAGCGATCGCCGAAAGCATCGGTATCAAGGTGGAGAAGAGCTGGGGTCTGGGCCGTATCGTGACCGAGATCTTCGAAGAAGTGGCAGAAGCGCACCTGATTCAGCCGACCTTCATCACCGAATACCCGGCGGAAGTGTCTCCGCTGGCGCGTCGTAATGACGAGAACCCGGAAATTACTGACCGCTTCGAATTCTTCATCGGTGGCCGCGAAATCGGCAACGGTTTCAGCGAGCTGAACGATGCAGAAGATCAGGCGCAGCGCTTCCAGGATCAGGTTAATGCGAAAGCGGCAGGCGACGACGAAGCGATGTTCTTCGACGAAGACTACGTAACCGCGCTGGAACACGGCCTGCCGCCGACGGCTGGCCTGGGTATTGGTATCGACCGTATGGTTATGCTGTTCACCAACAGCCACACCATCCGCGACGTGATCCTGTTCCCGGCGATGCGTCCGGTGAAATAAGCCGTTAAGATGTAAAAAAAGCCCCGCGCGTATTTCGCCGGGGCTTTTTTATTGCGCGGCGAAGGCGCTGAGTTCTTCGCGCGCGGCTGTCGCTTCCAGCACCATCCACGGACTGAACGCCCACGGCGTGGCATCCAGCGCGCGGAATAGCGCGTCCAGCTCCACCCACTGATACTCCATCACTTCGTCGCTATTGATTGCGAGGGTATTCGTGACGCGGGCCGCGTAGACCGGGCAAATCTCATTTTCAACGATCCCGGATGGGTCGGCTTCGCGGTAGCGGAACGCCGGGGCAACGGGAGTGATGTCGGTGATTTCGGCGCCGATTTCAAAGCGGCAGCGGCGGATAATCGCCTGCTCCGTCGCTTCATCGGTCTGTGGATGACCGCAAACGGAGTTCGTCCACACGCCAGGCCAGGCTTTTTTACCTAAGGCGCGCCGGGTAATCAGACATTCTCCGTTAGCGTTAAACAGCCACGAAGAGAAAGCCAGATGTAGCGGGGTGTGTGTCGTGTGCGCGGCGTACTTCTCCTGAGTGCCAATCACCTTTCCCTGGTCATTTACCAAAATAACGTGTTCTTGAATACTCATTGATGCTCCAGTGCCAAAATGCCAAATGGTTCAGCACCATCAGCAGAATTATTATACTGCATTCTTATGCGAACGGTTTGGCCCACAGAGCGGAAAAGGGCATGACCGGCATCAGTTTGGGCTGCTATCATAGTGCGCCATTCACGCTGACCGAGGAGCTGTTTTGTTTGCAGGAAGCCTGACGAGAAACCCGATCATTGCCGTTTTCTGCCTGACGCTGACGCTACTTGTAGCCGGATGCTCGGGGAGTAAATCGTCGGATATGGGCAGTTATTCCGGTGCCGTCTATACCGTTAAGCGCGGAGACACACTCTACCGCATCTCACGTGCCACGGGGACCAGCGTGAAGGAGCTGGCGCGCCTGAATAACATCTCTCCACCGTATACCATTGAGATAGGGCAGAAGCTCAAGGTTAACGGCGGTTCCTCTTCAGAGAAAAAATCCTCAACGCGCAAAACGGCCAAAGTCACACCATCCTACCAGGTACCAAAATCCTCCTGGCCGCCGGTCGGTCAGCGCTGCTGGATCTGGCCTGCCAGCGGAAAAGTGGTGGCGCCGTACTCGCTCTCGGAAGGGGGCAATAAAGGCATTGATATCGCAGCTGCGCGCGGCACGCCGGTTTACGCATCGGGAGCCGGGAAGGTGGTGTATGTCGGTAATCAGCTGCGCGGTTATGGCAACCTGATCATGATTAAGCATGGTGAGGACTACATTACGGCCTATGCGCATAACGACACGATGCTGGTCAACAACGGTCAGAACGTAAAGGCGGGGCAGAAGATCGCGACCATGGGCAGTACCGGGACGGATACGGTGAAGCTGCACTTCCAGATCCGCTATAAGGCCACGGCCATCGATCCGCAGCGTTATCTTCCGGCGCAGGGCAGCAAACCGAAGTGCTAAGTGATTAGATTATCGCCAGTTAGCTGTGAAGAGGCTTGTATGCAGAAGCGTAAGGTCTATAATGCCTTACGCACCTCAAAGCGGGCGTAGTTCAATGGTAGAACGAGAGCTTCCCAAGCTCTATACGAGGGTTCGATTCCCTTCGCCCGCTCCAAATCTCTCCCCTTGTGGAGAAGCCTTAAAAGCCTTCTCTATCAGCAACTTAAATAGTTACCTATTTTAGTCGCCTATGGGTTCTACCATTGTGATCCGCCCTTGGTAACTGTCACGCTAAGTTACATGGTGAGATGACAGTATAACTCAGCGTTGGCGGCAGTTGCATCCTCACACCGCGATAGCACAACGTGAAGAAAAAGCCCATCCAGGCATAGTTATGTCATCGACAGATTGATCATACGCATTTCAAGCCCGATGTGCGGCTCTCAGAGCTATGTAAACTACAAACGACATATAGGCTCTATCAGCGTTTCAGCCACGCTCCCGCAAGGGTACACGGTTATCCTGATAAGGTGTGATCCCTCTGACAGTCTGATGAAGTCGCTACGCTCCGCTTGTTGTTGTATCACCAGCGGGGCTTTATGGCTTCGATTGTCTAAAATTAGGGAAAAGGGAAAAGGGAAAAGGGGAAAGGCTGGATCTCTCCAGCCTTTTGCGGTCATCTCACTTTCTTGAAGATAAGCAGGATCAGAGGGACGCAGACAGCGAAACCAATGATAGAGGCTAAAGCCGAATCAGAGTGATTTTGTGATAGCTCCTTAACAAACCAAGTGCATTGAGAAGGGGTAAATTCTCCTCCTTGGCTCATTGTCTCTGAAAAGTTAAGAGCGAAGACCAGATCGAAATAAAGCACGATAACGTAATACGCTACGCAGATCAGCGCGATACTCACCCACCTGATCCAGAACTTCTTATTCATCATCTCACCTTTTTAAAGATTAGTAGGATGAGAGGCACGCAGATCGCAAAGCCAAAAAGGGCGACAGTAAAAACGCCATCAGTGGCTTGCATGATCGAGTCTATAGATGCTTGGTACTCTTTTAATGGGATTGGGCCAGAAAACCGCATACTTTCACTCTCGCTGAATGCGGAAAAAGAGAAGGTAGATAGCACCAGTGCGATAAAGTAGCAAAGCGATACAATTACAATCCCACCCCATCGAAAAACGGTTTTAGTTCTATTCGTCAGCGCCATAAGATCCCCCTAATACGCCACCTACAGTGCCGCCGGAATACGGAGACAATGAATCGCCAGTGGCTGCACCTTCCGCTGCAACATGCTGAGCTACACCACCGCGAGTTTCCTGGAATGGTTGTAAATTGCCTGAATTAGGGTATTGCTCTTTGAATACTCCGGTCATCTCAACGACAAGCATTGAGGACATGTCTCCACCCTTTGCGATGAGAAATCTTTGCAGCGATACCGGAACGGTGAAATCTTCCTCAGCTTTAATAGGTAGTTGGGTCGTAGTAGATGTGTAACCGTGCTCAAATACCGTAGAGCCAGCAAACTTAATCCCCGCAACTGAATGTGTGGTGCAGTTGCTGCCAGTAACGTCATACTCATCAATGGTATGGCCTCTCCTCCTTGTTGTCTCTGGCATTTTTGATGTTTGTATAGCTGGCTTACTGTTGTTCCATAGGTCTTCGAAGAACGCTCTTGTCTTCATCGGGTCAGCATCGTCTATGCGGAAAACACGAGCACCCATCTCATAGAGTTCAGAACGATAGTAAACCCTTGCATCTTCATCTTGCAGGAAGTTAAGAACACCATCTCCCGTAAAGCCTCCACGATTGGTTCTGCCATAGCGACCATACGTGTAGAGATAGACACTGTTATTCTCATGCACCGAAACGAAAGCGTGACCTGCGTTTTTGGTTTCAGTCCAGATGTAAACGCCGTTCAATAGCTGGTTATCTTCTGGCTTGCAGGTGTCAGCAAAGGTGTTTTGCTTCTTCGCTGCCTGTGTATGTTGCACTGGCTCTACAGGCGCTGTCGCCCAAGAAGGAGTATTCACCTCAACGGTGCCAGGCGCGATAAGAAAATTAGTACCCAGTGGACAACCGCAGTGGATTTCTGCACCGTCCACGGCGACTGCAGCGCTATTTGAGCAGCGAGGATCACCGCTCACTATCACCCCCACTTTCCCGCATTTCGGGCAAGGGGTGGTCTTATCGCCGATATAGAGTTTCCACTTGCCCATGACAGACATACCGGGGCGCGCGGCAATACATTGTGCGCCTGTAGATGTTTTATCTCCATGTAGACCAACGTTCTTACCGTGAACTGTGCAGCCTCTGTTAACCGATGCCATAGTGACCGCCTTATTTCAGAAAGTTTTCTGGCAACGATTCCCCTGCTCGGACTACTCTTCTTCCGGCATTCTGTGGGCTACTGATAATTTCGTCGCCGTTGTCGAGTAAGCTACCGACAAGAGCGGCGGAGTCACCAGAGGTATTACCTACTCCAGTGCTGATTTTCGCGGTGGTTCCATCTGGATAACGAACTTCATCACCCACAAGAGATACATTTAGGCGTGTTCCGTCTTCAATTTCGATCTGCTGCCCGTTGTATTCACTGATAACCGTTCCCCCGTTGCGGGTTAAGCTACCCTCTGTAGCAATCAAATAAGCGGCTGTAACTGGGTGAGCGAGATTGTAGGCGTTTCTTTCAGCGATCAGATTACGGGCTTCTTCGTTCATTTCCGCGAGCTGTTCAGCTGTGTATGGTGATTGGTCAAATGCTGCCAGCGTTTCGGCGGTGAGTTCATTGGTGTATTGCTTCATAAGTCCTTCTACTTGCAATGGAAATAATTTCAGTGGCTATTTTACAAGCAATGACCACATGAGCAATAAGTATTAGACTTAAGCGAAATTATGTTTCGTAACAACCAGTAAAGGGGGTTACTCCTCCTCAAAGGTCATTGTGTAGCGGCATTGCTGCGACGGTCTGATCGTCACTATCTCCGTATAATTGGCGTTGCTGTATACGCAAATCTTCGCGTTGCCTGTCTCCTCTTCATTACTGAGAATCAGGGTTATCTGTCCGGCATTCGCCAGGGCTGGTAATAGCGCCACTATCAGCACAATCAAATGTTTCATATCGATCATCATTCTAAAGAAAACTCCTCTGTTAAATCGTCCTGCACGTCCTGACCGTACCCGATGTAATACATGGTTGAGCGCGGATCTGTCTGTCCCAGGAAATGGGCGATAGTTTCAATAGCCACTCCATTTTCGAATAGGATTCGCCCCCGACTTTTTCGCGGCGTATGGCTGCCCATGTTAGAGAATCCGGCTCTACGTCCCATCTTCCCAAATTCAGTGAATACCGTGTTACGGGTTACGGCGTTGCCTTTGCTACGGAGATCGCCCTTGCTAAAGATGAAATCCGTCTTCACTGGCATATCGGCTTGCTCTGCCTTGCGTTGTGCCATCACTGACAGCATCGCGGCTGTCACCTTTGATCTCGCTCCGGCGGGGTTTTTTATTTCCTGAAATCCACACCAGCGCATGGCCGCATAGCGGTGAAAGTACCGTTCATCTTGATTCCGATTCCGGCATTTGAGGCCGGGGAATCAAGACCGGATAGCAAGCAGTCCCGCCATTAGCCCGTATGCTCCACCAGAAGCGCTACAGCGCGTCATCCCACAGGCGAGCCAGTGACAACAGACAGGATTTTCTATCAGTTAACCGCAATTAACGGGTATTCAAACTCAACTATTTCCCGCCGAAAATCCAACCGATGATGGCACCGATTACCGCAGAGCGGGTCTCACCTGCTGCTCCTTTGAGAACGTTTATAACTGCATCGCCTGCACCAGGTGCCTGCTGTTGAAGTAAATTCAAACCACGAGGTGTTAACTTGGCGGCGGTGTCCATGTCGGTTGAAGAGATTATCTCCGTGTAACCCATATCGGTGAGCGCCTGGAGCGTATAGCACAGCAGGTCTATCTGAGTTCTGTCTCCTCTGGGCTTCCAGCCGAAGTCTGAAAAGTCGAACGATGAGTAAAACGGATAGTCCGCAAAAAGTTTCACCAGGATTCCAGTTGCCATCTCGTTGAAGCTGTCTTTACCTTGAATGATGTCCATGTTGTTTCCTTATGCTCACTGATGGAGCGAGGTTACTTACTTACGGCGGGAAGTAACTCTCACACATCAGGCAGGAAGTTGAAGTATTCCGCTTCCTGTCCTGCGTCGTTGATCTTGTACCATTTGAACTCAGCAGAGTTAAGCGTCTGACCAGTAGCAACAGCTTTATAAAGATTAGTTCCCTGTACTGGCGTACCTGCTTCCCCCTTTCGTTCATTGTTATGATCGGTTATCGACGTAACACGGTGAGTTGCACATTTCCTGTACCCTGGATACCCTGAGATTAATCCTAATAACTCAAGGGTGAGTATGGCTAGCGGGAAGAGAAAGAATCAAAAGGAATCGCCTGAAGAAGAGTTAGATCGCCTGCTGGATGAGCTTGAACTCACACCGGAGCAACGGGAGTTTATCGAATCCATGCGAGAGGATAAGAGCGATCCCAGTAGCGAGTAACGCTTGTCTTAAGCCGAACGAATACAAACGGCATGGTAAGACATTCTTCTCCAGGTGCAGGCAAAATCGCGGTGCCGTATTCCGGCTGTCGCTGGAGTGTCATAAATATAATTACGCGCGCGCATAATTTAAAATTAAACCCTCTTCCTTTTTACGTCATCAGGCGCCCCTGTTATATCTGTCGGCAAATTTTTTATTTCCCGGATCGCAGATGAATACACGACTCCTCCTGTGCGCTGGCGTATTAGCCGCCTCCAGTGCCCATGCCAGCGCCCTCTATTTTTATGAAGCAGGCACCGAAGATACCGCGCTTGCCGGCGCAGGGCAGGCCGCTCGTGCGCAGGATGCCTCGACAATTATGACCAACCCTGCCGGCATGACGCGGTTACCGGATCATATGGTCACCGGTGGGTTACAGGTGATGGACGGCTCCATCGATAACCAGCTGGATAACGATAACGATCAAAGCCCCGGCGACGTGATGAAAACCATCCCAAATGCCAGCGCCTTTTATAGCCAGAAGGTGACCGATAATCTCTATGCCGGGGTCGGGCTTTACGGTAATTACGGCCTGGGGATCGACTATGGCAGCTGGACGGGCGACAGGCTGATCAAAAAGAGCACCATGGTGGCCATGACGCTCAGCCCCTCGCTGGCCTATAAGCTTAACGACCGTCTCTCGATTGGTGCGTCTGCCAACGTTAACTATGGTTACTTCTCGCTGACCCGCAACGTTAACGATGATGACTACCGGCAACGCGATGAAGACCTGGCCATGAGCTATCGGCTTGGGCTGCTGATGCAGCTGACTGACCAGACGCGAGCCGGTATTACGTGGAACAGCGAAACGGACTACAGCTTCAATATTGACGGCAAAGCGCGTCTACAGAACGGCACCTACGACCTGCCGGTGTCGGCGCAAATCAGCGCGCCGCAGCAAATCATGCTCAGCCTGGTCCATGATATAAATCCGCGGTGGTCGGTTATGGGCGATCTCGGCTGGCAGGACTGGAGCCGGTTCGGCGCGCCGCAAATTGTTGTCGGGGACCAGCAGCTGCACAACGTCAGCCGCCTTAAGGACACGTGGCATGGCGCGGTGGGCGTGCAGTATCGTCCAACGCCTCAGTGGCGACTGAATGCCGGCGTGGCGTTCGACAGCTCGCCGTATGAAAGCCAGAGTGATGTGGCCTTAACCTTACCTACCGGCGATGAGTGGCGATTTGGCACGGGAGCCCAGTATCAGATCACCCCGGCCAGCAATATGGGTATTGCCGTTTCGTATCTTCATATGCAGTCCTCGCATGTGAAATCGCCGACGGCGTTTGCCGGAAGTTACGACCATCCTTATCTCTGGTTTGCCAGCGTCAACTACAGCTATCAGTTTTGATCGGCTAACCGCTTAAAATATATGGTCTATACTCGCAGATATTCAATGTCAGAAGGTTGTACCATGCATATTTTACCGCCTGTTCGACCCGAAAAATCCATCGAACGACTGACCGCTATCCTTGAGCCGATAGCGGAGAAAGTGCAGGTTGTCCCGCGCAAGCGACTCACGTGGTTACGGAAAGGGAAGCAGCAGATGTATCTCTTTCTGGAAGGGGAGCTGTCCCTGCTGCGGGCCTCGGATGGACTGGTGGTAGTAACCGTTTACGAGCCGCATTTGTTTGGTATCGCAGAGATGATCCAGCCTACCCAGGGGCATTTTCTGCGGGCCGAGAGGACGTCGACCATTTTACGTCTCGATGCGGACAAGGCGGCAGCGTTGTTTCGTGCCGAGGGCGTCTGGGAGGATGTTGCGGCGCTGCTCTCATACCACACGGCCTATTTGATATTCCGTGATGCGCAGGTACTACAGCAGCGTACCTATTCGGTTATTCGTAACCACCTTCAGGAAATGATTTTATTACCTGAAGAGACGCGTTTACGAACCACGATTCTGGAATATATTCAGGATCGAACGCTGCTCTCTCGCAGCAGTATACTCAATGTATTATCCGCCCTTAAGCAGGGAGAGTATATCTCCTTCAGGCGCGGTGGATATCTGCTGGAAGTCAGGCATTTACCTGAATCATTCTAGAGAAAGTTTAAAATTAAACAGAAATAGAATTAACGAGGCTGTTCATTTTCTATATCGTTTGCTTTCTAAATATTATTTTATCACGTAAACGGTATATTTATGAAAAAGACAGTTATCGCATTGATTATGGTAAATGCGTTTACCGCCACTTCAGCGTTAGCCGCCGCGGATGCGGGCACCTGGTACGGCGGAGCGAAATTCGGCTGGTCTCACTATTTTGATACCAGTACGGGTTCAAAAGCATTTGATAACAATAATTCCGACCACTTCGATTTTGACCATGATAATGTCGGTGGAGGTGTTTATACGGGTTATCAGATTACCCCATGGCTTGCGGTAGAAGGCGGTTATGACTATTTAGGAAATATGCAGATCAAGGGTCAACATAGCGCAGGGGCGCAAATGAAGACTCAGGGCCTGCAAATGTCCCTGAAGGCGAGCTACGCCCTGACCAATGACTGGGATATTTATGGCCGTGCCGGTGCGATGGGCTATCGCGCTGAATCCGATGTAAGTGGTCACAATCGCTTTGAAACCGGCGTGCGCCCGCTTGCAGCCGTAGGTACTGAATACGCCTTCAACAAAAACTGGGCGGGTCGTCTGGAGTACCAGTGGGTAAGCAACGTGGGAAATGTTAACCAGATCGGTGTGAGCAGCGACCTGAGTTCCGTCACCGCAGGGCTTAGCTATCGCTTCGGTCAGTACGACTGATGCCCGTGACATTACTCATAATAAGAACCCGGCTACCGTGTAGCCGGGTTTTTTGCATTCAGCTGGATAATAACGGTTCAAGAATGAGGTGAATATTTTGCAGGCCCGTTAAGTTTTTATCTTTCAGGTACTGCTGATTAACCATATCTAATTGTTCCAGTTTGGTCAGCGAGGCATAGACGCGTTGAACCGCACTGTCAGAAACAAAAATTTCTTTTGCGGTTGTGCCCTGAAGATACTGCGATTTTACGCTGCGCGTTAAGTTATCAATCTGCTGTTTATTTTCCTGATAAAGAGACGCGATATGAGAAATCTGTGCCTGCGGCGGTTTCTCTCCCGGCAATACCAGCGGAATTTGCAGATGATTAATCTTTTCAACGTTATCGGGTGGGGAAGAACGACATGCTGTTAATGTGCTCAGGCTTAAGACAGCGAAAAAGAACGGCAGGCTCTTCATCGAATCACTCCGGAAAAATAATGGGACTCAGCATTATCCCTGAAGGCCACAGCGACGAAAGGTTAACCTTGTTTATTTATAAACGTTATTTCCTTAGGTAAAAGAAAACTCCGGTGATAGCCTCCTTTCCCCCCTGTACCGCCAGCGTGAATATGTCTCCTCGAGGAAGTATGAAATTTAAAACTCTCGTTAGTGCGATGGCCGTTGCTGGTCTGCTCCTGGCCTCGTTGATCTCATTGCCTGTCCTGGCACAAAAGGACGTAAAGGAGGCAACTGCCCGTACGAAGGAAATGAATGATGCACTTTATGGTCAGTTGCCCTTCTTTAATAAAACCGATTTCCGCAATGCGCATAAAGGCTTTATCGCCCCGCTGCCGCCTGCGGTGATTAAAGATGAAAAAGGCGCCGTTATCTGGAACCCCCGGCAATATGCTTTTATCAAAGAAGGGCAAAAAGCACCTGATACCGTCAACCCGAGCCTGTGGCGTCAGGCGCAGCTGAATAATATCGGTGGTCTGTTCGAGGTCACAGAAGGCGTCTACCAGATCCGCAACCTCGATCTGTCGAATATGACGATCGTAGAGGGTAAAGAGGGGATCACGGTTATCGATCCGCTGGTGTCTGCTGAAACTGCCAAAGCGGGCATGGATCTTTACGCCAATAATCGCGGCAAACGTCCGGTTGTTGCCGTTATTTATACTCATAGCCACGTCGATCACTATGGCGGTGTGCGTGGCGTAGTGGATGACGCCGATGTGACGTCCGGCAAGGTGAAAGTTTATGCCCCAGCCGGTTTTATGGAAGAGGCGGTGTCGGAAAATATCATGGCCGGAAATGCCATGAGCCGGCGTGCCAGCTATATCCATGGAAACCTGCTGAAGCCCGGCGTGAAGGGGCAGGTGGGGGCGGGTCTGGGGAGTACCACCTCAGCAGGCACGGTGACGCTCATCGCGCCCACTCGCACTATTGTCGAAGACGGGCAGAAAGAGGTTATCGACGGTCTCACCTATGACTTTATGCTGGCCCCGGGCTCGGAAGCGCCTGCGGAAATGCTCTGGTATATAGAAGAGAAAAAGCTGATTGAAGCCGCGGAGAACGTCACCCACACGTTGCACAATACTTACTCGCTGCGCGGGGCGAAAATACACGATCCGCTGGCATGGTCAAAGTACATCAATAACGCCATCGATCGTTGGGGTGATAAAGCGGAAATCATCATCGCGCAGCACCACTGGCCCACGTGGGGTAACAAAAAAGTGGTGAAGCTGATGAAGAGCCAGCGTGATATCTACCGCTATATTAACGACCAGACGCTAAGGCTGGCGAATAAAGGGCTGACGCGGGATGAAATAGCCGCTAATTTCGCCCTGCCTTACGGGCTGGCAAAATCCTGGGCAGGCCGCGGCTACTACGGCTCGGTAAGCAACAATGTCAAAGCCACCTTTGTCTACTATCTTGGCTGGTTCGACGGCAATCCGGCGACGCTCGATGAACTGCCGCCGGTCGAGGCGGCGAAAAAGTATGTCGATTACATGGGGGGAGCCAGCGCGATCCTTGAAAAAGCCCGTATTGATTACGCCAGGGGGAATTACCGCTGGGTGGCACAGGTGGTCAGTAAAGTCGTCTTCGCCGATCCCAATAATAAAGCGGCGCGCGAACTGGAAGCCGACGCGCTTGAACAGCTGGGATACCAGGCCGAGTCAGGGCCGTGGCGTAACGCCTACCTCACCGGCGCGCAGGAGCTGCGCCACGGCGTGAAGAAAATGCCGACGCCCAAAACCGCCAGCCCGGATGCGGTCCGCGCCATGTCGACGGAGATGATTTTCGATTATTTCGGCGTTCACCTTAACGGCGTCAGGGCAGCGAATATCAGCGGCATTTTTAACGTTGATTTAGGCCGTGAGGGCGGCAGGTATAAGCTGGAGCTGGAAAATGGTGTGCTAAACCATAGCGCCAACGCTCAGGCAGAAGATCCGGATGCGACCATAACGCTCAGCCGGGAAACGCTGAACAAAATCATCCTTAAAGAAACCACGCTGAAAAAGGCGCAACAGGCAGGTGAGGTGACGATCGTCGGCAATGCCGCAAAGGTGGATGACATGCTGCGCTGCATGGAAAGCTTCCGTTTCTGGTTTACTCTCGTTACCCCTTGAACGTAAAAAAGGCTGCTTTCGCAGCCTTTTAGCATTCGCATGCATCAATTTGCCGGGTGGCGGCTTCGCCTTGATCGTTAAATGACGCCATCCCCGCCGTCTGAACACCATACCTGGCCGGATGTGTATGAACACTCATCCGAGGCAAGCGTGACGTACAGCGGCGCGATTTCGACGGGCTGACCCGGACGCCCCAGCGGGGTGCTCTCACCAAAGTGTTTCACTTTTTCCTGCGGCTGACCGCCGCTGGGCTGGAGCACGGTCCAGTAAGGTCCGGGCGCTACCGCGTTAACGCGTATCCCTTTCGGCCCCAGCTGCTTCGCCAGCGCTTTGGTGAACACCGCGAGACAGGCTTTGGTCTGCGCATAGTCAAGCAGTACGGCGCTCGGTTTTACCGCCTGTACGGATGAGGTGTTGATAATGGACGCGGGGGCCTTCAGGTGGCGTAGCGCCGCCTTGGTGATCCAGAAAGGCGCGTAAACGTTGGTTTTAAAGGTCGCGTCAAAATCTTCCGTGGTCAGCTCTTCGAGCGACTCACGGTACTGCTGGCGGCCAGCGTTATTCACCAGAATGTCCAGCCCGCCCAGCTTGCTGACGGCCTGCTCCACGAGGTTCTGACAAAATGTTTCGTCCCGTACGTCGCCCGGCAGCGCGACGGCGTTGCGCCCTTCGGCTTTAATCAGGGCAATCACCTCGGATGCGTCTTCTTCCTCTTCCGGCAGGTAGTTGATCGCCACGTCTGCCCCTTCGCGGGCATAGGCAATGGCTACCGCGCGCCCGATGCCGGAGTCGCCCCCGGTGATAAGCGCTTTTTTACCGGTAAGCCGGCCATGCCCTTTGTAGCTTGTCTCACCGTGATCGGGAACAGGGTCCATTTCAGAGGCCAGGCCCGGTGGCGTCTGGGGCTGTTCCGGGAAAGGGGGCGTTGGGTAAGCGTTCGTACGTTGTTCATTATCACTCATAGCTAACTCCTTGTTAGGGGTGAGATTTGATGGATAGGTACAGCGTTAACGCTTCGCTGAATTATTTTTGCAGGTGGCTGACCCGCACGACGGGCGGTGATGATTTTTTATCGAGCGAGCCGCTAATACTGATCATGTTGTCAGGCTCCACGGTTCTGTCATCAAATACGGCTTTCGGAATAACAACATCTATTTTCCCGGTTTTATCCTGGAATACGTATTTATCGTCCTTCCCGTCAATAAGGTTGCCGCGCAGTGAAATAGAGGCGCCGTCATGCATCTCTTTCGCCTGAGTTATCGTCATAATGCGCGCATCATCAGTACCACGATAACCGCTGTCCAGCGCATGCGGTGGCGGGGGCGCTTCACCCTTTTGTAACCCGCCGTTATTATCTGCCCATGCAGAAGGGATAATTAATATTAACAAAGCTGTAATGGCTGATAATTTCATCTGATATCCTTCATTTTGCATGTCTTGACTTATTAAGTATTGTTGCTATTCCTTTATGTGGCAAATGTGATAAGTCTTAAAAGCATTTGCGTAGAAAAATCATAAATTTCGGCAATTAAGCGAAACGGTGACGAAAGCCATGGAACCTGAAAATGAAAAAGTGCCCGGGATAAAAGAGAGTAATCGTTTACTGACGTTTGAGTATGCATTTCGTCAGGTTGGTTTTATTGTCCTGTTAGCTATTATCGTGGCCGCGATCGCCGGCCTGTTTTCCAGCGGTGCGCTCAGCGACGTGGAGAAAACAAACGAAGCAAAATCCCTGAATCTGAGCTATGAGCGCTTCGGCCGCCGCCAAACCGAATCGCAGATGGCGCTCACCTTCCCGGTAAAAGCCGAGGGCAAATACACCCTCAGCCTGACCAGCGAAAGCAGCGACGTGTATGAGCCAGGCAGCGTCTGGCCGCAGCCGGACAGCATGTATAGCCATGGGAATACCCTGTTTCTTGTCTACGATAACTTAAAACAGAGCGATAAGTTCACCGTCTTGCTGTTCATCACGCCGACAAAAGCAGGGAAATGGACAAACAGTATCCGCGTAAACAACGAGCCAGATATCCGCTTCTGGCAGTTTATTTACCCCTAGGAGTCGAATATGGACATGGTTTTTCGTGCCCTGGCAATATACCTGTTTCTGGTTATCGTGTTTAAAGTCGCCGGGCGGCGCGCCCTGCTGCAAATGACCAGCTTTGACCTTATTTTGCTCTTAATTATCAGTGAGGCGACACAGCAGGCGCTACTGGGCGAAGATTTTTCCGTTACCGGGGCGATGATTACAATAACAACGCTGGTGGTGGTGGATATTATTTTTGGACTGATGAAAAAATATTCTTCCTCCGTTGAGAATGTTCTCGATGGCACGCCGGTAATATTGGTAGAGAATGGTGTTCCCATCGCGGATAAACTGAAAAAAGTCGATGTATCCTGCGATGATATATTGGTTTCAGCACGCCAGAATCATGGCATAACGGAATTAAAAGATATTAAGTACGCAATCCTTGAGCGTAACGGCCATATTTCGATTATTCCTGAAGAAAATTAATTAAGGGGCACATCCATGAGCAACCTTATTCACGATAACAACACGACCATCAGCGAGCTGACGAAAAAGCTCGCCACAACGCTCACAGACAGAGGGCTGCGTATGACCACGGCGGAGTCCTGTACCGGCGGCAATCTGGCGGTGGCGCTCTGTGCAGAAGAAAACACCGCAGAGTTTTATGACGTGGGCATGGTGGTATTCAGCGACGAAGCGAAGGAGCGGATCCTGGGCGTTAACCACGACACGATTGAACGGTTCACCGCCGTCAGCGAGCAGACGGTGACCGAGATGGCTGCGAAAATTCGCGATATTGCCGAGGCGGATATCGGCGTTGCCATCAGCGGCTATGCGGGGCCGGAAGGCGGAGACGATGGCACCGCAGCCGGTACGGTCTGCTTCGGCTGGAATATTTGCGGGCAGACGGAAACCCGCACCGTGCTGTTCTCCGGGGAATGTCAGGATGTGGTGGAAAAAGCGGTGCGTTATTCGCTGTCTGAACTGATCGAAATACTTTCCGGCTGGGATAACGTCTGAAACAAGGGGAAAGGCTATGGCTGTCATCATAATTACCGGCGGTACGGCGGGCGTGGGGAAAGCCACGGCGCTGCACTTTGCTAAAGCGGGCTACGACGTGGGCATTATTGCCCGCGATGAGCAGAGCCTGCGCTCCACGGAAGAGGAGTTACGCCGTTTCGGAATTAACGCGTGTGCCGTTCAGGCCGACGTGGCGGACAGCAAGGCGGTGACCGAGGCTGCCAACGAGATTGAGTACCGGCTAGGGGCCATTGACGTGTGGGTGAATAACGCCATGGGCGGGATGCTGGCGCCGTTTCGCACCATGTCCCCTGAGGAGTTTCGCCGCGTCACCGAGGTGACCTATCTGGGCTATGTTAACGGCACACGCGCCGCGCTGGAGTTAATGACGCCTCGTGACCGGGGAACGATTATTCAGGTTGGCTCCGCGCTGGCCTACCGCTCCATTCCCTTGCAGTCAGCCTACTGTGGGGCGAAGGCCGCGATCCGCGGGTTTACCGACGCCGTGCGCACCGAGCTGATGCATGAAAACAGCCGGGTGCAGATCGCCATGGTACAGATGCCGGGCCTCAACACGTCGCAGTTCGAGTGGGCGAGGAATAAATTTGCATGGGCTATGCGACCGGTTCCCCCCGTGTTTCAGCCGGAAGTGGCTGCCAGCGCGATTTTCAAGGTAGCGCAAAAACCGGTGCGGGAGCTGTGGGTGGGCAGCAGCACGATCCAGTCGATTGTCGGGCAATTCCTTTTCCCCCATTTTCTGGACCGGCTGATGATCAAAAAAGCCTGGGAAGGACAGATGACCGATACGCTGAATGCGGAGGATCGCCAGGACTATCTGGATCAGCCGGTTAACGATCTGCATAAAATCCACGGGCACTTCACCAACGAAGCAAAAGAGCGCGCCACCAGCGTCACCTCCGGTATGCCGGGGAAAGTGCTGCTCGGATCGCTTGCCGTCACGGGCGCGATCGTGGCTCGTCTGCTGCTCTCCCGGAGACGCTAATCAGCGCAACGCGGTACGATCGGTCCAGAACCAGCGGTAGCCGTAGCCGCTGAGGTTAAGCTCAACGGTTTTGCCGCAAATCAGCGCGTCGTCGTAGCGTTTGTCCGCCAGGCAGGCGGTCCATGTGGCGTGTCGGATCCCTCTGGCGGTAAAATTAACGGGCTTATCGCTGAAGTTAACGAAGGTCAGGATGCTGCGCGTATCGGTTTCGTAATAGAGCCCGAGCACCGCATCGCTGTCGATAGTGATGAGGCGAAACGGCGCGACGCCGATTTCAGGAAACTCGGAGCGCGTATTGGCGATGTCGATAATGCGGTGCAGAAGCGAGCTGCGGTGCAACAGGGAGTCCGCCACGTTGATTTTCTGGTAGCGGTACGGACCGTGGTCAATGATCGGGGCGATAAAGGTATCCGGGTCGGCATCTGAGAAGCCGCCGCCTTGCGATCCGGCCCACTGCATCGGAGTGCGGACGGCGTAACGCTCTTCCAGATCCAAATCATCTCCCATGCCAATCTCATCCCCGTAGCGCATGACCGGTACGCCCGGCAGCGAAAATAAGACCGCATGGCAAAAGGCC
Source organism: Enterobacter quasihormaechei (assembly GCF_004331385.1). Classification (GTDB taxonomy): domain Bacteria; phylum Pseudomonadota; class Gammaproteobacteria; order Enterobacterales; family Enterobacteriaceae; genus Enterobacter; species Enterobacter quasihormaechei. The sequence goes on along the minus strand of NZ_SJON01000002.1, from coordinate 221,336 downwards.
AGCCGCTTTCGATCGCCATTAAGCATCGGCGCCAGACGGCGGCGGATCCCACGCTGATACACGCTCATCTCTTCATCCGGGGCAAAGGCATCAACGACGGTCTGCTTCGCTTTTTTCCCTATCCCTTCCAGGTCCAGCTCATCATGATTGCGCAGCCAGTTGGCGAAACAGCAGGAGTCTGGCGGCACAATCATCTTCTTTACCGCGTTGCGCAGCGGTCGCGCGCTTTTCTCCGCAAGGCTGACGTAGAAGTACTTATTGAGCCAGAAATTCAGCACCAGATTCAGCCGATCGTTCTGCCCAAAATACGCTTTGTAGGCTTCGACCTCCACGTCGACTTCGCCGAGCAGGATCGCGTCCGGGTTACGCTGCTCGATAAGACGCCGCAGGTGTTCCAGGATCCACAGCCCGCGTTTTTCATCCCCACGCCCGGCCTGTTTTGTCAGGTGCGACGCCGCATCCAGACGAAAGCCCGACACCCCGAGCTTTAGCCAGAAGATGATGATGTTCTCAACTTCCTTCAGCACCGCAGGGGAAGCCAGATTAAGATCCGGCTCGTGGCGATAGAACATATGCCGGTAGTATTGCCCCGCCTCGTCGTCCCATGTCCAGACGCTCTTTTCCACGCCAGGGAACATTGGGGGCGTATCGTCCTCGTCCGTGTCGGACCAGAGATAATAGTCCCGGTAGGGTGACTGCGGGTTGCGGCGGGCCTGCTGAAACCAGGGATGCGCATCCGAGGTATGCTGGATCAGCAGTTCAATAATGACCTTCATCCCCAGCTCCCGCGCCTGCTCAATGAAGGCGATAATATCGTTGAGCTTGCCGAAGCGGGGATCGACCTGCAAATGGTCGCTCACGTCATAGCCTTCATCGAGAAAAGGCGTGAGGTAAAACGGGGTGATCCAGATAACCGTCGCGCCCATCCGGCGAATGTAGCGCAGCTTCGCGGCGATCCCGGCGATGTCGCCGCAGCCATCGCCGTTAAGATCGTAAAACAGGGCGGTATCAATCTGGTAAATAATGGCGCGTGTATGCCAGCCTGCCATAGCAATCCTTAGTGATAACCTTCGGTATCAGACACTTTGCCCCGGAAGACGTAGTAGCTCCAGGCGGTGTAAACCAGGATCACCGGAACGATGAGCAGCGTGCCAATCAGCATAAACAGCTGGCTGGCAGGCGGCGCGGAGGCTTCCCACAGGGTAATGTGCGGCGGAATAATGTGTGGCCACAGGCTGATGCCCAGCCCGCTAAAGCCGAGAAAGATTAAGCCCAGCGTCAGCAGGAACGGGCGGGCGTGGCTGTCGGGATTGCGCGTCAGCCGCCAGATCCACAGGCTGAATACCGCCACCAGCACAGGGACCGGCAGGAACCAGAAGAAGTTGGGCAGGGTGAACCAGCGCTCGGCGACAAACTGCCAGCCGAGTGGCGTCCAGATGCTCACCACCGCAATGACGGCGATCAGCGCCAGCAGCACGTGACGGGTCAGCTCGCGCATTCGGTTTTGCAGCGCCCCTTCGCTTTTCATGATTAGCCACGTGGTGGCCAGCAGGGTATAGGCGACAATTAAGCCCAGCCCGCAGAACAGGTTGAACGGCGTGAACCAGTCCAGCGAGGAACCGACAAAGCGTCGCCCTTCGACGTCAAAGCCGTTGATCATCGCGCCGACCACGATCCCCTGGCTGAAGGTCGCGAGCAGGGAGCCGCCAGCAAAGGAGTAGTCCCAGAACTTGCGGTGGGAAGGGGTTGCCTTGAAGCGAAACTCAAACGCGACGCCGCGGAAAATCAGCCCGATCAGCATGGCCGTCAGCGGGATGGTCAGAGCATCAATAATCACCGCGTAGGCCAGCGGGAACGCGCCGAACAGCCCCGCGCCGCCGAGAACCAGCCAGGTTTCATTTCCGTCCCAGACCGGGGCGACGCTGTTCACCATCACGTCGCGCTCTTTGGCATCTCCCACAAAGCTGAACAGCATGCCGATACCGAGATCGAAGCCGTCCATGATGATGTACATCAGCGTGGCGAAGACAATAATGGCAAACCAGATGACCGGGATATCGACGCCCATCAGATTTTCTCCTCTTCCGGAACGGACTCGGCGGCGGACAGCGGACGGGCAGGGGTGCCCGACGTGTTAGACGTCAGCGTGCCGACAGGCTGTGGCCCTTTCTTAATTAACCGGGCGAGATACACATAGCCCACGCCAAACACCGAACAGTAAACCACGATAAAGGCCAGCAGGCTGATGCTCATCTGCAACGTGCTGTGCAGAGACACCGCATCTATCGTGCGCAGATAGCCGTAGACGACCCACGGCTGACGGCCTACCTCGGTGGTGACCCATCCGGCGAGCAGCGCGAGCAGTCCGGCTGGCCCCATGCAGAGGGCAAACCAGTGGAATGGCCGGGAGTGGTAAAGCCGACGGCGATAGCGCAGCCAGACGCTCAGCACGCCAAGCGTAATCATCAGCAGGCCCATGCCGACCATAATGCGGAAGGACCAGAAGACGATGAGCGAGTTCGGACGGTCCTCTTTCGGGAAATCTTTTAGCGCAGGCACCTGTTTATCCAGGCTGTGCGTCAGGATCAGGCTGCCGAGAGCCGGAATTTCAAGCCCGTATTTGGTGCGCTCTTCTTCCATATCCGGTACGCCAAACAGCAGCAGCGGGGTGGCCTCGCCCGGCGGGTTTTCCCAGTGGCCTTCAATCGCGGCGATTTTGGCCGGCTGATGCTCAAGCGTATTCAGCCCGTGCATATCCCCGACCACAGCCTGAATGGGTGCGACCAGCAGCGCCATCCACATGGCCATGGAGAACATCTTGCGGATCGCGGGCGTATCGTTACCGCGCAGGAGATGCCACGCCCCGGACGCGCCCACAAACAAGGCGCTGCACAGGAAGGCGGCAATGGACATATGGATCAGGCGGTAAGGGAAAGAGGGGTTGAAGATGATGGCCAGCCAGTCTTCGGGAATAACCTGTCCGTTCTGGATACTGAAGCCCTGCGGGGTGTGCATCCAGCTGTTGGAGGCGAGGATCCAGAAGGTGGACATCAGCGTACCCAACGCTACCATGCAGGTGGCAAAGAAGTGCAGGCCGGGGCCAACCTTGTTCCAGCCGAACAGCATCACGCCCAGGAAACCGGCTTCCAGGAAGAAGGCGGTTAAAACTTCATAGGTGAGAAGGGGGCCGGTTATGCTGCCCGCGAACTGGGAAAAGCCGCTCCAGTTAGTGCCAAACTGGTAAGCCATCACCAGCCCGGAAACCACGCCCATGCCAAAGTTCACGGCGAAAATCTTTAGCCAGAAATGGTATAGCGAGCGCCAGACATCGTTTTTTGTGCGAAGCCACATGCCTTCGAGTACCACCAGATAGCTCGCAAGCCCGATGGTGATCGCAGGGAAGAGAATATGAAAAGAGACGGTAAAGGCGAACTGGATCCTGGCCAGATGAAACGCATCGAGCTCGAACATGCTCCGTACCTCTGGAACTGATAGCGCACATGGTATTGCCAGGCAGCCTCAGGCGGCCTGGCAAAACCGGTTACGGTTTTTTCTTACCCGCACCAAGCTCGGCGCCGGTAAGCGGATCGGCATCAGGATCGGATTTCGTGCGCGCGCACATCGCTTTGACCAGCGTGGCCTGCTCTGTTGTGAGCGTCACGCTTGCGCCACCGTCACCACCATCGACCGCTGGCTGAGGAGATTCCACGTAGTCGAAGTGCTTATCGCTGTTCCAGCTGCCGCGAACTTCTCCCCCCTCAGACATATTGTAGTACTTGTTGGTGTACTCTTCGATCGGCGGCAGTTTACCCGGTGGGAAATTGTTACGGATCGACTGGAGTGCCTTCTCAAACGAGAGCTGGTGCGCTGCCTCACGCGTCATTAGAAACGCCAGCGCATCTTTAACACCCGGATCGTCCGTTACGTTAATCAACCGCTCGTAGATAATCTTGGCGCGCGCCTCTGCCGCTATGTTAGAGCGCAGGTCGGCTGTGGGTTCGCCAATGGTATCTACATAGGCTGCCGTCCAGGGCACGCCCGCGGAGTTGGTCAGCGGCGTGCCGCCACCGTAGAGCAGGGAGGTGATATGACTGTCGTTGCCGTTCTCGGTCATGGACCGGTACAGCTCCGCTTCATTTTCAACGCCTTCCGCCAGCTCACCTTTCGCACCCTTATTCAGCATACCCACCAGGGTGCCGATAATTTCCAGGTGGCTTAACTCCTCGGTCGCGATATCCATCAGCATATCTTTACGACCAGGATCGTCGTCGCTCAGTCCCTGCGTAAAGTAACGACATGCCGCGGCAAGTTCGCCCTGTGGCCCGCCAAACTGCTCAAGCAGCAGGTTGGCCAGGCCCGGATTCGGTTCGGCTACGCGGACCGTGTATTGCAGCTGTTTTACGTGTCGAAACATAGGTTCTCCCTCTTCCGTTATTTTTTCGCTTCAACGCCGTCCGCGTCGGAACGCAGCAGGAACTGTTCCGTCGTCTGAGGGATATGTTGAATCAGCCAGTCCGCCATCTGGCGCTCTTCTTCCAGAATGGACTCAATGGCAGGAATGGAGGCGGTATCGCCCGCTTTCCTGGCCGCAGCCAGCAGGGAGGTGTAGCAGGCAATTTCAAACTGCTCAAAAACGTAGCCGCTGATAGAGCCTTTAACAATTTCATCGGAAGGGAACATGCCGCCAATGGACTGGCCGAGTGCCGCCATTTTGCTCATAGAGTCTTTGATGACCGAACGGGAAATATCGTTGCGGTCGAGAATTTCTTCCAGCACGGTAATTTGATGTTTAGTCTCATTAACGTGTTGTTCAATTCGTGCACGTAAGTCGGGATAATTATCGATACGGCTGGCCATTGATTCCAGCATTGATTCGGCTTGCTTTTCCATCGCATGGGCATCGCGTAGCCAATCATGGTAGTGTTCTACATGATTCATAATTAACTCCTGGTAGTTTATATTCTGGTTAATTTTTGGTGCTGATGCTCATCAAATTAGTATTTATCCTTTCTGGGCTTTTTGATTAATATTGCCGACAGCCAGATCGGTTAATTTGAGATCGGTTTCTTTTTCTTCTTCCAGCGTTTCGGCAAGAAGTTTAACGGCTTTTTTATAGCCTAATTGTTCTGCCAGGGTGGCCAGGGTGCCGTAGCTGGCAATTTCGTAGTGCTCGACTTTCTGCGCAGCGGCAATTAAGGCGGCATCACGAACTTCATTTTTCTCTGTGCTCTCAATCACTTCGTTGGCTTCTTCAATTAAGCCTTCCATCGCAACGCATTTCATGCGCTTCAGCTTGAGGCCAGATTCCTGCTCAATAATCTGATCGATACGTTCGATCTGTGCCTGCGTTTCTTCGAGGTGAGCCGTGAACGCGGCGCTCAGCTTCTCGCTGGATGCGGCGCGGGCTAATTTGCTTAGCGCGCGGGTCAGCTGCTTCTCAGCGCTGTAGGTGTCGGATAACAGGTGTATAAATACATCTTCAACACTTTTCATATTCATATATTCGCTCCAGTGAAATAAAGGGAAGGTACTGCGAGCCGACGGGCCCGCAGCATGCTCTCGGTATATTTATAAGAGCTTTAAATAAGATCAGGAGTTATCAGATTTACGGCCTCCGCCGTGACTGTTCTGTCCCCCTTTCTTACCCGCTTCAGATGCGCGTTGCGGATCGTTTTTGAAATTACCGCCGCTGTGCTGGCCGCCTTTACGTCCAGCTTCTGATGCTTTCTCACGGTCTTCAGCGAAATTACCGGAACCACCACGATGTTGCTCTGCCATATATCAACCCTCATGTTGCGTTTATGTCAGGAGATACGATAAGTAATTCGTATCAGTTGTCGTTCAGGAATTAACATTAGTCGTTATGTGAGAAGAGTCAAATTTCCTGTCTGGGTTGTTTTGCGCTATTTCCAGAGGGGCGAGGAAAATACCGCTTCGTTATGGCTTTTGAAAATCGGAAGTAAATCCATTGCTTAGAGGGTAATAACTTGGCTCGTTAGGATTCCGCTTAGCTAATAATCTTAATGTGAACGCGGCGAGAATTATTACAAGAATTGACGTAGCGCAAAAATATATCTTGCTGACCAGCGTCTTTTTATTCGGAATAGTCTTAAGTGAGGAGCGAAATAACGAGCCGAAAACAACGTGTCCGATCGTCGTTTTTGACGTGGTCAGCCGGAACGGGTGAGGGTATGCTGCATTTGTCACCACAATAATTACAGAGGCAATGTCATGGATCAGGAGCTACTGGATGCGGGATACCGGGCCTACACCGGTGAGAAAATCGATGTCTACTTCAACACCGGGATCTGCAAACACTCGGGCAACTGCGTGCGCGGCAGCGCGGCGCTGTTCGACCTGAAGCGTAAACCGTGGATCGCACCGGATGAAGTGGATGCAGAAACTGTCGTACGCGTAATTGATACCTGCCCGAGCGGTGCGCTGAAGTACCGCCAAAAATAAGCGAGGAACCATGGATATTCTTGAAGGCCATAACAAGTTTTACGTCAACGACGCCGAAGGCAATCAGGTGGCGGAGATCGTCTTTGTCCCGACCGGCGAGCATTTGAGTATTATCGAGCACACCGATGTGGATCCGAGCCTGAAAGGGCAGGGTGTGGGTAAGCAGCTGGTGGCAAAAGTGGTGGAGAAGATGCGCGGCGAGAGCCGTAAAATTATCCCGCTGTGCCCGTTTGCGAAGCATGAATTTGATAACACGCGGGAGTATGACGATATTCGGGCGTGATTTTCTGGCTAAGATGCTCTTTGGTATAGCAGTAGAATTGTTCCGTTCACTACAGCATCTTTGCTATCTGAAACGCCCGCTGCGGTGAACGTGTTAAGGGGGCTACCGCTGCCCCCTTAACAATCCCGGCTCCCGGCAGGAAAATCGCCGCTTCGCGGTGCCCTCATCTTATTCCTTACGGCTTATCGGGGACGGGCGGAGGTAACGTCCATGTAAAGCCGCCCTCGACGCGCATCCATGCGCGTCGCCCCGGCCTCCAGGAAACGATTCGGCGATTTTCAGCCGGACAAATGCCTCCTCCAGCTTCTTCACTGCCTGAATGGGGCACGGGTGTTGAGTCCCCGCTAAAATCGGCGAGCCGGAGACAGGATGACAAGGGCTGGGCGCCATGGATGGCGACCAGAGGCGAATCGAGACAGGATGTCGAGTTGAGCCGACCGCAGGCAGACTGTCGTGAGGTGAGCGCAGTGCGAAGCACCGATTTTCCGCGGGGCCGCGGGGATTGATAAGGGGGCCGCGGTGGCCCCCTTATCCCGTTCACAGGTTGAGGGGTTAAAATTAACAACTAACCGTAAGGTGAACGGAAAAACTACGCACTCAACCGACAAACATCACCGACACGCACAGCACGCCAACAATCAGCGTCAGCAGGTTGCCGAAGGAGCGGTACGGTTTTAGCGACGGGATCAGGTACGTCGACAGCGTCGGCATGATGAACAAGATCATGGCGATAAGCGGACCGCTGATGGCGTAAATCATCGAGATCGCGTTCGGATTGATGCAGCAGACCGCAAAGGTAATCAACGACACGCCAAGAATGGAAATAGCGCGGTTAAAGGCGCGGCTTTTCTTAACCCCCACCTGATTCAGCGACGACCTCACAATCTCCGTTGCCCCTTCAATCACGCCAAAATAGGTGCCGAGGAACGATTTCGACATCGCAATAATCGCCACGATAATGCCGGAAATGCCCAGCCATGCCGGGGAAGAAGGCATCATCGACAGCGCGGACAGGATTGTCACCCCTTCCTCTTTTGCCGCCACGATATAGGACGGTGGAATCGAAAGCAGGCAGCTGAAGACAAAGAACAGCACGCTAAGGCAGATGATCAGGTACGCCACTTTCATGATTTTTTTGCATTTACCCATGGCCTCTTCACCGTATTTCTCGCGACGGTCTACGGCAAACGTCGAGATAATCGGGGTATGGCTAAAGGCGAAAACCATCACCGGTATGGAAATCCACACCTGATGCAGCGTGTGCCGATCGACGGCCATCTGGCTGGTCAGCAGCGACGGCTGCCAGCTGCCCGTCAGGTACAGCGAGACAAACAGGAAATAGGCAATCAGCGGGAAGACCAGGAATCCCATCACCTTAATGGTAATGTGCCGCCCCATCAGGAAGATGAGGTTCAGGATCAGCACCACGCCAAAGCTCACCAGCATCCGCACGCCGGTATCCACCGTCATCCGTTTCGCCAGCTGCTCAGTGAGCGAGTTGGTTATCGCCACCGCGTAAATCAGCACCACCACAAAGAAGGCCACAAAATAGAGCGTGGTGATCAGGTTGCCGATCTTTTTACCGTAGTAGTGGGTCACGGCACCGGTGATCCCTTCGCTGCCTTTCGTTTTCGATGACAGGATGAACTGCGCCAGCGCCTTGTGCGGCCAGTAGGTTAAGGGATACGCCACAAGGGCGGTGATCAGCAGGACAATCGCGCCAGCAGAGCCGAGCTGAATGGGCAAGAACAGGGTTCCTGCGCCCACGGCAGTGCCGTAGAGGGCGAAACTCCAGAGAGTCTCTTCTTTTGACCAAATTTTCGACATTAGAGCAACGTATCAACTATAAAACGAACAAAAAGGAGTGCAATTTACCATAATTATGCGTTGAGGTCGCCGTTGCTTCGCAGGTGAAGGGCCGGAGAACGCCTCCGGCCCGAGGATCATTCGCTTGCCAGCGCGCGTCGCTGCTGGCGGCGCTTGATGATTTTCTCCCGCAGAGTGTCGTACGCCCAGTTGTAGAGCATGGTGTACGGCAGGAAGAACAGGAAGAAACCTATTTCCAGCGTGAATGCCTGAAGCAGCGTCACTCCCAGCACGGCGGCAACGATGGTTACGCCAATCACGATAAAGCCGCATTCAAAACCCAGCGCATGCAGGGCGCGCACTTTCGCCGTGCGCTTCACCCGCTGTACGGGCCAGAAACGGTCGAAGCCAAAGTTGTAGATAATGTTCCAGAGCATTGCCGTGGTCGCCAGAATAATGGTGAGCCCACCCATTTCCAGCACCGAGCGCTGCATGAGCCACGCGGCCGTCGGGGCGAGGATCGCCGTAGCAATGCCTTCAAAACAGACGGCGTGGAAGATCCGCTCCGGCAATTTACGTTGGAGTGCATCCTGATGTTGCATAGTTACCTCATGAATTCGCCAGCAGGGGCGTGAATGGCGCCTATTGTTATCGCTTAAGGTGATATATAAAAGATGGTATCCATCGATAAAGTAGATACATCATGCGTTATTCTCCCGAAGCCCTGACCGCGTTTGTTGAAACCGTCGCCGCTGGTTCGTTTTCCGCTGCGGCCCGACGGCTGCGCAAAAGCCAGTCCACCATCAGCACCTCCATCGCCAACCTTGAAGCTGACCTGGGGTTTGAGCTGTTCGACCGTTCGGCGCGTCACCCGGTGTTAACCGCCCAGGGTGAACAGGTGCTGGGCTATGTCCAGTCGATCCTCGCCGCCAGCGCGCGCCTCGACGAGCTGGCCGTATCCTTAACGGCGCAAACGGAGGCGCGTTTTACCTTTGTTCTCTCCGATACGCTCAACCCGGCCGTGCTGGAAGAGATGATGAGCCAGTTCGACCGGCGTTTTCCGCATACGGAATTCGAGTGTCTGATTGGGGAAGAGGAAGACGTGATTGACCTGCTGCAAAAGGAGAGGGCGCAAATTGGCCTCACGGAAGCGCGCGACAGCTACCCGACCGATATTGGCGCGACCCGTCTGCCCGTGCAAACGCGGATGGCTATCTACGTCTCTGCCGGACATCCGCTGGCAGCGCAGCATGAGACGCAGGCGGACGAGCTGCACGGCTGGCGCGAGCTGCGGCTGAGTACCTATCTCGAACGGGAAGCCACCCTTGCGCGCGGGCCGGTCTGGTCCGCGCCGAATTACCTGTTACTGTTGAGCATGGCGGTACAGGGCTTTGGCTGGTGCGCATTGCCCTGCGCGCTGGTGGATGAATTTGCCGCATCGAAATCGCTGGTTCAGCTGAACGTGCCGGGCTGGCCGAGGTCGATTGCTATCGATCTGTTATGGAACAAACGAACACCGCCCGGCGTCGCCGGAAGCTGGCTGCGCCAGTACTTGCAGGACGCACGCTAATCCTGTGACTAAACTCACTAATTTTAAACATTTGCGTCAATTGTTGATAACAATCCTCTACTATCGTCATGTCATTTTGCACAGAGGTCGTGATGAAAGATGTCGTTATAGTGGGTGCGTTACGTACGGCTATCGGCTGTTTTCAGGGAGCGCTTGCGCGTCACTCTGCGGTTGATCTTGGCAGCGTGGTGGTAAAAGCGCTGGTAGAACGCAGCGGGATTGCCGCACATGAAATTGATGAGGTGATCCTGGGCCAGGTGCTGACCGCGGGCGCGGGACAAAACCCTGCGCGTCAGGCGGCGCTGAAGGGCGGCCTGCCTAACACCGTTTCGGCGATCACCATCAACGACGTCTGTGGATCAGGTCTGAAGGCGCTCCATCTTGCGACACAGGCCATCCAGTGCGGTGAAGCGGATGTGGTCATTGCCGGCGGGCAGGAGAACATGAGCCGCGCTCCGCACGTGCTGACCGACAGCCGGACCGGCGCGCAGCTCGGAAACAGCCAGCTGCTCGACAGCCTGGTTCACGACGGGCTGTGGGACGCCTTTAACGATTACCATATGGGCGTGACGGCGGAGAACCTGGCGCGGGAATACGGGATCAGCCGCGAGCTTCAGGATGCGTATGCCCTCAGCTCGCAGCAAAAAGCGCGCGCGGCGATCGATTCCGGGCGCTTTCGCGATGAAATTGTACCGGTCAGCACCCTGCGCCAGAACGGCGAAGCGCTCATCGTGGATACCGACGAGCAGCCGCGCACCGATGCCAGCGCGGAAGGGCTGGCAAAACTCGATCCCGCCTTCGAAACGCTGGGTTCTGTGACGGCAGGCAACGCCTCTTCCATCAACGACGGTGCGGCGGCGGTGATGATGATGAGTGAAAGCAAAGCCCAGGAGCTGGATCTGCCGGTGCTGGCGCGCATCAAGGCGTTTGCCAGCGTGGGCGTTGATCCGGCGTTAATGGGGATTGCGCCGGTCTATGCCACGCGCCGCTGTCTGGAGCGGGCGGGCTGGCAGCTGAGCGACGTGGATCTGATTGAAGTCAACGAAGCCTTTGCTGCACAGGCAATCTCGGTCGGGAAAATGCTGGAATGGGATCCGCTGCGGGTCAACGTTAACGGCGGGGCGATCGCGCTGGGTCATCCCATTGGCGCTTCTGGCTGCCGTATTCTGGTGTCTTTAGTCCACGAAATGAAAAAGCGTAACGCCCGAAAAGGAATTGCAACGCTCTGCATTGGCGGAGGGCAAGGGGTGGCGCTGGCTATTGAACGGTAATTTCCCTCTCTGCACACAACAAGCCTCCCTACGGGAGGTTTTTTTTATCCCGCTGAATCTTTTTTTAACACATTTGCGTTCTTTCTTAAGCTCGCAATATTCATTGCGCGGTTAATTATTCGCATTGCGAAGTGCTTAGTGTGATCTCACTCCTGGAATTTACGCGTAATACGCTTTTTTTGTTGATGGGGTTCACGTCGATCTTTGCCAAAAAAAATGAAACAAATAATTTCGATCTTTGTCACTAAAATAACGGTGCATAAAAAATAAACTCAAGTTTCATAAAAAAGAAACAATATTTTAAATGAGGGTTTATTCATGTTTAGAAAATCTCTGGTCCTTGCCTCTCTTATTACCAGCACGTTTTCGGCCCACGCTGTGACCGTCGATCTGCGTCACGAATATATCGACAGCGGCTCGAATGCCGACCGTGTTGCCGTCTCGCATCGCTTTGATAATGGCTTCGGTTTTTCCGTTGAAGCGAAGTGGAAATCCGGCGGTGACAAGGCGGATCAGCCTTTTGCCGACGTGGTGGGGAACGGTCATGAAGATCAGATTAGCTGGCGCTGGAAAGCGACGGACAATATCGCCCTGACCCCTGCGTTTACGATTGAAAGTACAGACAGCCGCACCATTTATAAACCGAATCTGCATGTGCAATATAGCTTCGATAATGGCTTCTACGTCGCCGCGCGTTACCGTTACGAATATACCCGCTACCCGTCAAGCTCAAATAAGGACGATGATAAAGTTAACCGTGGTGATGCGTGGGTCGGTTGGGTATTAGGTGACTGGCGTACCGAGCTGAATTATGTTTACGCGAAAAGCGCTGAAGGGATGGCCCGAAATAACAATAAAGATTATTCCAACGAATATAACGCCAAGCTGGCCTATAAATGGGATAAAAACTGGGCGCCGTATGTTGAGGTGGGTAACGTGGGGGTTAAAGAGACCGACGAACGACAGACCCGCTTCCGTGCAGGCGTGGCGTATTCCTTCTGATAATCCACCCTCTTCGCTAAAAACCGCCGGGTGGCGCTTACGCTTACCCGGCCTACAACTCTGATAATCCACCTTCTTCGCAAAAAAAAGCCCTCCGAATCGGAGGGCAAGGCCAGTTACAGAAACACTTACTCAAGTCAGGCATGCAACATTTCAGGTTGCTCGGGGAGTTTCGCGATATAGAGGGCCGGTTTGCCGTCTTTATCGGAACTGTACAGCACCGCTTTTTCGTCCGGCGTAAAGGACGGATGCGGGTGGGTTACCTGGCGGCTGTTCGCCACCGTAGCCCAGGAGGTGTCGTGACGGGCGATGCGGAAAAACGCTTTCTTCGCCACGTCAAAGGCATACAGATAAGGATCGTTATCAATGGTGTAGCCGCCGGTGTCTTTCACATCGACAGGCGTGCCGGAACCGTCGCCGACGAGCAGGGTGCCGTCAAAATTGCTCATCAGGTGCGAGCAGGCGGGCATGTTCATTACCGCTTCATTAATGCCGGTGTCCGGGTTGAAGCGGGAGATGGTGCGGCCCTGCTGGCCCTTCAGATAAGAGACGTAGATCAGCGCGGAGCCGTCCGGCACCCAAAATTCATGCGTACAGCTTTCACCTTCCGCGTGCGTTTTCACTTTCCGCACGTTGCTGCCGTCCTCGTTGACCAGCCACATGCGGGCATCAACCAGGTCGTGCGGCCCTTCATGACAGAAGGCCACGGTATTGTCATCGAACGGACGATAAATGGGATGCCCCAGCCAAATCTTCTCGTCATGAATGGTGGTGCTTTCACCCGTTTTAAGATCAACGCGCAGCAGGCGGCAGTGCGGCCCTTTGTGGAAAAAATCGTGAAAAATTTTCCAGTCGTTGAGCGGGGTCCAGTCTCGTTTTGCAATTTCAATGCCCACCAGCCTGGTGCAGTCGCTGTTCGCAACCCAGGTACCGTAGCCGACCCACTCTTCCGGGACGCGGTACACTTCACGCTCCGCCAGCGTCTGTAAATCCACCTCCAGCAGGGTGCGATCGTTCTTCACATAGTAGAAGGATTTATCGTCCGGGGAGAGGAAGCCGCCAAAGGTGTTATCCCCCGCACCTTCAGTTAACTGCACCGCTTCGGCGTTTTTCAGGTCCAGCAGGTAATAGTTCCAGTGACCGTCGAACTCCCCGGCGAACAGCAGATGGCTGCCATCGTTAAAGAAGCACTTCTGGTAAAAGTAGTTGCGATGACAGGTTACTTCCGGTGGGGTCAGGCGGGTGACTTCCACGCCTGTATCCGGATCGCGGCTGACCTCGTAGTTCAGCTTGACCCGCATACCTTTAGCCATAATGCACTCCTTTGAACGCGTATTGTGGGTTGAAAACTGGGTGTTAAATTATCAAAACAATGTTTCATTATGTGTGACTGACAGCGCAATTTATCAGTTTCATGGATAAGAAGACCGTCCTGATAGATTTATCGTGATCGAAACACCATTTCCGGCATAAACATGCAGAAAAAATGAAACGATGTTTTAAATGCAATTGAAAATCACTGTGGCAGGGGATAATATGTGCTCATCACGAAAACGGAACGTTGTTTCGTTAATTATCTTTGCCTTCGGGCACGATCCATTCTGGAGGTTGATGTGGAAGTCAGACAAAGCATCCACAGCGCGCACGCAAAAACGCTGGATACCCAGGGGCTGCGCGGTGAGTTTTTAGTTGAGCAGGTGTTCGAAGCCGATAAGTACACCATGGTCTACAGCCATATTGACCGCATTATTGTGGGCGGGATTATGCCGGTGGCGAACACCGTCTCCGTGGGCGGTGAAGTGGGTAAACAGCTGGGCGTGAGCTACTTCCTTGAACGCCGCGAGCTGGGCGTGATTAACATCGGCGGGGCGGGCACCATTACCGTCGATGGCCAGTGCTACGAGATCGGCCACCGCGACGCGCTGTACGTCGGTAAAGGCGCAAAAGAAGTGGTCTTTGCCAGCGTCGACGCCAGCAAACCGGCGAAGTTCTACTACAACTGCGCCCCGGCACACACCCACTACCCAACCAAAAAAGTGACGCCTGCGGACGTTTCCCCGGTGACCCTTGGCGATAACCTCACCAGCAACCGTCGCACCATCAACAAATACTTCGTTCCGGACGTGCTGGAAACCTGCCAGTTGAGCATGGGGCTGACCGAGCTTGCGCCGGGCAACCTCTGGAACACCATGCCGTGCCATACCCACGAGCGCCGCATGGAAGTCTACTTCTATTTCAACATGGATGAAGATGCCTGCGTGTTCCACATGATGGGACAGCCGCAGGAGACGCGCCATATCGTTATGCATAACGAGCAGGCGGTTATTTCGCCGAGCTGGTCTATCCACTCTGGCGTGGGGACGAAAGCCTATACCTTCATCTGGGGTATGGTCGGTGAAAACCAGGTCTTCGATGATATGGACCACGTCGCTGTTAAGGATCTGCGCTAGCCGCAGGCAGTTAAGCATAAATCTGCCTGTTGGTGACAGGCGCTGAACGATTAAGGAACAAACATGATTCTGGATGCATTTTCTCTGCAAGGTAAAGTGGCTGTCGTCTCCGGTTGTGATACCGGGCTTGGGCAGGGTATGGCGTTAGGCCTGGCGGAAGCGGGCTGTGATATCGTCGGGATTAACATCGTTGAGCCAACGGAAACCATCGAGCGCGTCACCGCGCTGGGCCGTCGTTTCCTGAGCCTGACCGCTGACCTGCGCAAAATCGACGGGATCCCTGAGCTGCTGGATCGCGCGGTGGCGGAGTTTGGTCATATCGATATTCTGGTTAACAACGCGGGCCTGATCCGTCGTGAAGACGCGATTAACTTCAGCGAAACGGACTGGGACGACGTCATGAACCTGAACATCAAGAGCGTGTTCTTTATGTCCCAGGCGGCGGCGAAGCACTTTATCGCGCAGGGTAAAGGCGGCAAAATCATCAATATCGCGTCTATGCTCTCCTTCCAGGGCGGCATCCGCGTGCCGTCTTACACCGCATCGAAGAGCGCGGTGATGGGCGTGACCCGTCTGCTGGCAAACGAGTGGGCGCAGCACAACATCAACGTCAACGCGATTGCGCCGGGCTACATGGCCACCAACAATACCCAGCAGCTGCGTGCGGATGAAGAGCGCAGCGCGGCAATCCTGGAGCGTATTCCAGCGGGTCGCTGGGGTCTGCCAAGCGATCTGATGGGGCCGGTTGTGTTCCTGGCGTCCCCGGCATCGGATTACATTAACGGCTACACCGTTGCCGTCGACGGCGGCTGGCTGGCACGTTAATTCATCCTGAATAAAGAACCTCTGCCCTCGGGCGGAGGTTTTTTTTACGCCAAAATTGCCTTTATCCATATCCTTAAAGATGAAAAATCCATACTGAAAAGGAATGGATGACGGGTATCACACATTTATTGCTTAGATATTAACTAATTAATAAAAAATAAGGATAAATCGCCCTGATTTGAAATTGTAATGTCCATCACAGATCGGTATGTCGTAGCGAAAAAATCCATATCTTCACCAGTTCCGACCTGACACTTTCTTCCGGTATCTCGTAATTTCACTTAACGAATTTCGCTGTTGAGGCAGGAAACTATGACATCTATAAATGACTCTACCCTTATGCCCGCTGCGTTGCGCGATACCCGACGCATGAACCAGTTTGTTTCTGTTGCGGCTGCCGTCGCCGGTTTATTGTTTGGCCTGGATATTGGCGTTATCGCCGGCGCGCTGCCCTTTATTACCGATCACTTTACGTTAAGTAATCGCCTGCAAGAGTGGGTGGTGAGCAGCATGATGCTGGGCGCGGCCATCGGCGCGCTCTTTAACGGCTGGCTGTCGTTCCGTCTCGGGCGTAAATACAGCCTGATGGTTGGGGCGATCCTGTTCGTTGCCGGCTCCATTGGCTCGGCGTTTGCCACCAACGTTGAAGTGCTGCTGCTGTCCCGCGTGCTGCTGGGCGTCGCGGTGGGTATTGCCTCCTACACCGCGCCGCTTTATCTCTCGGAAATGGCGAGCGAAAACGTGCGCGGGAAGATGATCAGCATGTACCAGCTGATGGTGACGCTCGGTATCGTGCTGGCGTTTCTGTCGGATACGTACTTCAGCTACAGCGGTAACTGGCGGGCAATGCTTGGCGTGCTGGCGCTGCCCGCGTTGCTGCTGATTGTGTTAGTCATTTTCCTGCCGAACAGCCCGCGCTGGCTGGCGCAAAAAGGACGCCACGTGGAGGCGGAAGAGGTGCTGCGCATGCTGCGCGACACGTCTGAAAAAGCCCGTGAAGAGCTAAACGAAATCCGCGAAAGCCTGAAGCTGAAGCAGGGCGGCTGGTCCCTCTTTAAGGCTAACCGCAACGTGCGCCGCGCGGTGTTCCTCGGCATGCTGTTGCAGGCGATGCAGCAGTTTACGGGGATGAACATCATCATGTATTACGCCCCGCGCATCTTCAAAATGGCCGGTTTTACCACGACCGAACAGCAGATGATCGCCACGCTGGTGGTAGGGCTGACCTTTATGTTCGCGACCTTTATCGCGGTGTTCACCGTCGATAAAGCCGGACGCAAACCGGCGCTGAAAATTGGCTTTAGCGTGATGGCGCTCGGCACCCTGATCCTCGGCTACTGCCTGATGCAGTTTGATAACGGCACGGCGTCAAGCGGCCTCTCCTGGCTCTCCGTGGGCATGACTATGATGTGCATCGCGGGTTACGCAATGAGCGCCGCGCCGGTGGTGTGGATCCTGTGCTCTGAAATTCAGCCGCTGAAATGCCGCGACTTTGGGATCACCTGTTCCACCACCACTAACTGGGTGTCGAACATGATCATTGGCGCGACCTTCCTGACGCTGCTGGATGCGATTGGCGCGGCAGGTACCTTCTGGCTTTATACGGTACTGAACGTGGCGTTTATCGGTGTGACCTTCTGGCTGATCCCGGAAACCAAAGGCGTGACCCTGGAACATATTGAACGCAAGCTGATGAAAGGGGAGAAATTACGTAATATCGGCGTGTAATGTAATTGCCGGGTGGCGCTTCGCTTACCCGGCTTTGTGTTTACCGCATCGCACGTCTCAAAATACGCTCTGCCTGACGCTGGAAGTCGGCGGCCGTCTCTTCCACGGTTTTCTGACCGTAGTCAATATACTGCAAAGAGGTACCGAACTGCGCCACAATCTGCGGATCGTCAAAGTATGGCGAGACGGTCAGTTTCGCCGGCAGCGACTGCGCCAGACGCAGGCCCGCCACGGAAGGATCGTCCTCTTTTATGGTGCCGTCTTCGGTCAGATACTGTACCGCTACTTTGCTCAGCGGCACGCCGCGCTCCAGGCCCAGCGTATCGACCCCCTCTTTGCTGTTGAGCAGGAAGTTAATCAGCTTCGCCGCTGCTTCCGGGTTTTTGGTCGATTTACCGATCGACAGCATCTGGGCTGGCTTGAAGAACAGGCCCGCGTCGGTGGCGCCCGGCAGCATCGGATAGCTGCCCAGCTCCAGTTTTGCAGGCGGCTTCAGGTTGTCGGAATATTTGTTAATAGTGGAGTTCCACATGTAGGTGCCGCCCCATTCACCCTGGATCCACGGCTTCATCTCATACATGTTGCTCTTACCGAACGAGGCATAGTATTTGGTGTCCGGCATGACGTGGCTGTCGATCAGCTTTTTGTAGGTCTGGAAGAACTCCACCCACTGTTCTTTCGTGTAGCTGAACTTTTTGGTTTTCTCATCCACCGCAGGAACGTTGTACTTCTGGATCATGTACGAGTTCAGCAGCGCCAGCGTATCCTGGTGCTCCAGGATGACCGGATAATACTGCTTGCCGAGCTTGCTCTCGAAGGTTTTACCGGCCGCCATCAGCTCGTCCCAGGTTTTCGGGTAGGCAATACCCGCTTTTTTCCAGGTCTCGTCATTGAAGTAGAATACGCGCGCCGTCACCGAAATCGGAATGCCGTTCAGCTTGCCGTCCACGGTGGTGGTTTGCAGCTCTTTAGGATCGAACTGGGTTAAGTCGATCACGCCCTTCATCTTGTTCAGATCGTAGAAGCCGTCACCGGTTTTGGAGAAGATCGGCAGCCAGTTCCAGTTCGTCTGCATTACGTCCGGCTCGGTGCCGCCCGCAATCTGGGTGGTCAGACGGGAGAGGTGACCGTCCCAGCCGGTGTATTCCGCCTTCACGTTGATGTCCGGGTTCTGTTTATGGAACTCTTCCAGCGCTTTCAGGGTAACCTGGTGACGGCCATTGCCGCCCCACCAGGACATCCGTAAATCCACATTCTGCGCCATCGATGGCAAAGCGGTCAGGCCCAGGGTCGCGGAGATTGCTGCGCTTAAAAGCACTTTTTTCATTTTTATCACTCCATCAGAGAGAGAGGTTCTGTTCGGTTTTTGCGTCAAAAATATGACATTTGTTCATATCAAACGTGAAATACACCTTACGATGAAGCCCCTTATCAATCATTGGCTTGGCTTCATCGGACGGGATCCTGGCGGTCAGTTCGTAGTCCGCGACTTTCAGGTACACAAAGAATTCGTGGCCCATATTCTCAACGCGCACCATCTCCCCGCTACAGCCGCCGTTCGGGAATGGCGCGTCTGAAAGCGAGACAAACTCCGGGCGCACGCCGTAAAAAATCTCCTGACCTGCATAAGCGGCGACTTTCTCCTGCTTCTCCGCGTTCAGCGGCATGGTTTCATTGCCGATGGCGATGTGCAGTTGGCCCGCTTTTTCGATCAGCACGCTCCTGCGAATATTCATCTCCGGCGCGCCGATAAAGCCCGCCACGAACATGTTCTTCGGCTTGTGGTAGAGGTTGTCCGGCGTATCCACCTGCATGATGTGACCGAGCTTCATCACGCAGATGCGGTCGCCCATGGTCATCGCTTCGGTCTGGTCGTGGGTCACATAAACGGTGGTGGCCGGTTTTCCGGACTTCTTCAGCTGCTTGTGCAGGTCGGAAATACGAATGCGCATTGAGGCGCGCAGCTTGGCGTCGAGGTTTGAAAGCGGCTCATCGAACAGGAACACGTCCGGCTTTTTCACAATCGCACGGCCTACCGCTACGCGCTGCGCCTGGCCGCCGGAAAGCTGGCGCGGTAGGCGGTCGAGCAGCTCTTCCAGCTCAAGAATTTTGGCGGCTTCATTCACCTGAGACTCAATCTGATCTTTCGGCAGCTTGCTCAGCTTGAGGCCAAAGGCCAGATTCTCGCGCACCGTCATGTGCGGATAGAGGGCGTAGTTCTGGAACACCATTGCAATACCGCGCTCCTTCGGCGCGAGGTTGTTCACGATCCGGTCGCCGATGCGCACCTCGCCGCCGCTGATGGTTTCCAGCCCCGCCAGCATGCGCAGGGTAGTGGATTTGGCGCAGCCGGATGGCCCGACGATCACCATGAATTCCCCTTCGGCGATTTTCAGATCGATAGCGTGTACCGCTTTAAAACCGTTGGAGTAGACCTTTTCCAGCTTATTAAAAATGACTTCAGCCATGGTATTTCCCTCTTAACCTTTAATTCCGCTGCTGGTGACGCCCTGTACGAAGTAGCGCTGTGCCAGGAAGAAGACAATGATGGATGGCAGAATGGAGATGCTCGCCATTGCCAGAATTTCGTTCCACGGCGCGCCTTCGGTGACGTCGATGGACATTTTCAGCGCCAGTGCGATGGGGTATTTATCCACGCTGTAGACGTAAATCAGCGGCCCGATAAAGTCGTTCATGGACCACATAAACTGGAACAGGGCGACGGAGATAATGGCCGGCTTCAGGATCGGTACCACCACGTACCACAGCACCTGAATCGAGTTACAGCCGTCGATTTGCGCCGCCTCTTCCATGTCACGTGGTACGCCGCGCAGGAACTGGATCAGCATGAAAACAAAGAACCCCTGCGTGGCGAAGGCCAGCGGCAGGTACAGCGGCATGTAGCTATTCAGCATGCCCATCTCACGGAACATCAGGTACTGCGGGATCAGCAGCACGGTGCTGGGCAGCAGCATGGTGGTGATGAGCGTGGCGAACCAGAACTTCTTCCACGGGATTTCGAAGCGGGCAAAGCCGTACGCCACGATGGTGGAGGAGATAATGGTCAGGATCACCTTCGGAATGACGTACTTAAAGGTGTTCAGCATGTAATGGCCGAAGGTGTACTCGGTGCCGGTTTTCCAGCCGTTGACGAAGCCATCCCAGGTGGCGTGGGCGGGCCACAGGCTCAGGGTGGTGAAGATCTCGTGGTTCGGTTTGAACGACGCCGAAAACATCCATACCAGCGGGTAAAGCATCAGCAGGCCGACAAACAGCAGGATCGCGTAGCGAACGTAGGCGTTGATTTTCTCTCTGCGCAGCGTGCGGGCCACTTCGCGCTCCGCAACGCTTCTTGCCGTGGAAAGTTGTTGAATATCAGCCATTTTTGCCCCCTTTATCGGCGGAGTAGAACACCCAGTATTTCGACGACTTAAAGGCGATGCCGGCGAAGACGGCCACCACCAGGAATAGCACCCACGCCAGCGCCGCCCCGTAGCCCATATCGAAGTACTTGAAGGCGGTGTCGTAGATGTAGAGCGAGAACAGGTAGGTGGAGTAGGTCGGCCCGCCGCCGGTGATCACGTACGGCCCGGTAAATTCCTGGAACGCCTGCGTGGTCTGCATGATGAAGTTGAAGAAGATCACCGGCGTAATCAGCGGCACGGTCACTTTCATGAACATTTGCCATTTAGACGCGCCGTCGATCATCGCCGCTTCGTACTGGGACTGCGGTACGTTTTGCAGCGCGGCCAGGAAGATGACCATTGCGGAACCGAACTGCCAGACGCGCAGCAGGGTAACGGACATCAGCGCCAGCGACGGTTCTCCCAGCCAGTTCACCGGGTCAAAACCCAATACGCCGATAAAGCTGTTCAGCAGGCCATCGATCGCAAATAAGGCGCGCCACAAGACGGCAATGGCGACGGAACTGCCGAGGATCGACGGAATATAGTAGGCCGTCCGGAAAAATCCGATGCCGCGTAATTTAAAGTTCAGGACAAAGGCAATCCCTAATGCAAAGGCGAGCTTCAACGGGATGGTCAGAAATACGTAGGCAAAGGTCACGCCCATGGATTTCCAGAAGAGCGTGTCTTCGGTAAACATATAGCGATAGTTTTCGATGCCGTTAAACACCGGCGGGCTCATCAAATCGTAATCCGTAAAGCTGAGGAAAAACGACGAGACGAAGGGGAATGCCGTAAAGAGTATCAACCCGATGATGTAGGGTGATATCCATGCGAGCCCCAGCAGCTTGTTTTCATTCATACATACCTACCTGGCAATCAATGGTTTAATACGGAATCAGCTTTGTTACATTTTCCCAGGCCCGCACTGCGCGGCATGAGAGATGAAATTCAGGGTGCAATGTCGGGTGGTGGCAAAACAGTAGATTGTTTTTTAACGTTTTTTCTTTTTCGTTATTGCCGGGAACGCTTTGGGTTTTAAAAGAGCTGAACCGGCGTTCTTGGATACTAAAACATCGTTTTATTTTATATTATTGCGATTTATTTCTGCGTCATGCGCTTAATGGTGGAAATGTGATCGGCGTCGAAACGCTGTTTCAATATAGTGAGGGAGGTGGCATTTTTGACTTTTCACGGACGATCGCCGCGGGCACTGACGAGGGGATAAGAGGCAAAATCGGGAACGGGAATAACAATAGTCACGCAGCGTGGCTAACTACCAGATCTGATAGCAGGTCTACAGATGTATCAATTCGGCATTCAGATAATTCTTACATTCTTGTATGATTTGTTACACCGGAACCAGTCAGGCAGAATTTCACTGCATCCCTAAAAGAAGAACAGTTATGTCAGCGATGGATTTCAAACAACATACGGATCTCAACTTTCCTCAATATGCTCCCCCGGCGGTCAGCGCTAAAGAAATAGATCTTCTGGGTCTGCTGGACGTCCTGCTGGCAGCAAAAAAACGCATCGTCACCATTGTGTTCGCATTTGCACTGGTCGGCCTGGCAATCGCCTTCCTGATACCGCAAAAGTGGACCAGTAAAGCGGTCATTACGCCAGCGGAACAGACGCAGTGGAGCTCGCTGCGCCAGATGATGGTGGCGCTACAGGTGCTTGATGTGGATGTGAAAATCACTCGTGCGGATGTGTTTAATCTGTTTATCAAAAAGTTTCAGTCCCAGTCCCTGCTTGAAGAGTACATGAAGAGCTCGCCTTACGTGATGGCTCAGCTCGATGGCGCCGAGGTTGACCCGCTGGAGCTGCACCGCGCGGTGGTCAATATTGCCGAAAAGATGAAGGCCATTGATAACACCCAGGAAAAGAATGCCGATAAAGCACCGTACCTTTCCTGGACGTTAAGCTTCACGGCCCCAACGGCAGAGGACGCGCAGAAGGTGCTGAACGGGTATATTCAGTACATCTCCCGCATCGTCGAGCAGGAGACGATGCAAAACATCCGCGATCAGCTGATCCTGAGAACCAAAACGGTTCAACAGCAGCTGGAGCTGGATCGGGTTCGTCTGACCAATATCCACAATACCAACCTGCAACGCCTCAACTACTCGCTGGAAGTGGCGAACGCGGCAGGGATCAAAAAGCCGGTCTATAGCAATGGACAGGCAGTGAAAGACGATCCGGATTACTCCGTTGCGCTCGGCGCGGACGGGATTGCGCAGAAGTTGCAGATTGAAAAAAATCTGAAGGACGTTTCTGAGCTGAACGCCGATTTCCAGAACCGTGAATACTATCTGGCACAGCTGCAAAAACTCTCGTTCGAAGATGTGAGCCTGGAGCCATTCAAATACCAGCTTTCTCCTTCTATGCCGGTGAAAAAAGATGGTCCGGGCAAAGCCCTGATCGTGCTGCTGGCGTGTGTTCTGGGCGGACTGTTTGCCTGTGGCAGCGTGCTGCTGCGCGAGGCGATGAGCTCCCGCAATCCGCTGCCGGAACAGCTTCCTGAGCCGGTGACGGAGTAACATCAAAAAAGGCGCTCAAATGAGCGCCTTTTTTTTATTTCAGGAAATCTTCGCGTACCGGCGTAAACGTATCCAGCAACGTACCGGGTTTCAGGCAGATGCAGCCGTGCATCACGTGTGGCGCTTTGTAGAGAGTGTCGCCCGCCGTCACTACATGCTTCTCTTCCCCAATCGTAAATTCAAATTCGCCCGAAAGAACGTAGGTGAGCTGCTCATGCGGGTGGTTATGCATCGGGCCAATCGCCCCTTGCTCAAAATTCACTTCCACCGCCATCATCCTGCCGTCATGCGCCAGAATACGACGCGTCACGCCATTACCCAGATCGTCAAGCGTGGTCTCTTTATGGAAAATAAACATATTTTCGCCCTGTCATGTAATGAAACAATGTTTCATTTAACTTATCTCACCCACGCATAAAAGGAAACGATTAGCCAAATAACTGGAAAGGCGATCACAAGTTTGCTTCACTGGGTGAAACGCACAGGAGGAAAGATGAAAACGATCGGTCTGTTAGGGGGCATGAGCTGGGAATCAACGATCCCGTACTACCGCCTGATTAATGAAGGCGTCAAACAGCGTCTGGGCGGTCTGCATTCGGCCAGCCTGCTGCTGCACAGCGTGGATTTTCATGAAATCGAAGCTTGCCAGTCGAGCGGGGAGTGGGATAAAGCCGGGCAGATGCTGGCGGATGCCGCGCTTGGGCTGGAGCGTGCGGGGGCGCAGGGTATTCTGCTGTGCACCAATACCATGCATAAGGTGGCGTCGCATATTGAAGACCGCTGCTCGCTGCCGTTTTTACATATCGCGGACGCCACCGGGCGAGCCATACGTTCTTCCGGCATGACGCGCGTGGCGCTGCTGGGGACGCGATACACCATGGAGCAGGACTTTTACCGCGGGCGGCTGAGCAGTCAGTTCGGGATAGAAAGCCTGATCCCGGAGGAGGCTGACCGGGCACGCATTAATCAGATTATTTTTGATGAGCTCTGCCTCGGTACCTTCAGCGAATCTTCTCGCGCCTGGTACGTCAGCGTGATTGAGAAACTGGCCCAGCAGGGGGCGGAAGGGGTAATTTTCGGCTGTACCGAAATTGGCCTGCTGGTGCCGGCGGACCAAAGCCCGATACCGGTATTTGATACCGCCGCGCTTCACGCCGCCGATGCGGTGGAGTTTATGCTGTCATAAGGGTTTTTGCAGGTCAGGTAAGCGAAGCGCCACCTGACGCGTGTGCGCAATCAGGTGTTCACTGAACGCATCCACCAGCGCTGAGGCGGGGCGGTGCAGGGGGCGGATCAGGCTCACGGTAAAGGGAACGGAAACGCTAAACCGGCGCAGGACCACTCCGCTGCTGGCGTAATCCATCGCCGTGAGCGGGTTCACCACCGAAATACCCACGCCCGCGCGCACCATCGCGCAAATCGATGCCGCGCTGTGCGTTTCCACCACCAGCCGCCGCTTCACCTGATGTTCGGCAAACAGGCCGTCCAGAAGCTGCCGGTAGCTGTCGGTCTGCGACAGGCTGATATAGTTTTCGCCGTGGAAATCCGCCGGCGTCAGCACCGCTTTGTGGCTAAGCGGATGGCCGACGGGCAACACGCAGACCTCATCCAGCGAGAGCAGCTCCGTGCGCTCCGTGCCCGCGGGCGTCACGAGGGTTTCGGTCAGACCCAAATCGTGGCGCTGGGCCGAAAGCCACTCCTCCAGCAGCGGCGACTCCTGCGGCACGATGGTCAGGCTGACTTCCGGATAGCGGGCCAGAAACGGCTGTAGCAGCACCGGCAGAAATGACTGGGAAAAGACCGGCAGGCAGACGATGGACAGCTCGCCCTGGCGAAACTCCCTCAGGCTCTCCGCCGCGCTCACGATCCTGTCCAGGCCGTACCAGGAGCGCTGAACCTCCTCAAACAGACGTAACCCCTGCACCGTCGGATGCAGTCTGCCGCGCGCGCGTTCAAACAGCTTCAGCCCCAGCACCTTCTCAAAGCGCGCCAGCTCGCGGCTGACCGTGGGCTGCGAGGTGTGCAGCATCTGCGCGGCTTCAGTGAGATTGCCGGTGGTCATCACCGCATGAAAAATCTCGATATGGCGTAGGTTAACGGCGGGCATAGGGCACCTGGTGTCTGAGCGTTATCCATATCATTTTTGCATAGACTCACCATAAAACGATATTTTTTATTCTCTTCAGGCTATGGCGTAATAATAAAAAACAGATTTCCGGAGACGACCATGCCACGCCCGCTCAACCAGACCGAAACCGATTTAAACGCCTATAACCTGCTGCGCCTGCCTGCCGAATTCGGCTGTCCGGTGTGGGTCTACGATGCGCAGATTGTCCGCGAGAAGATCGCCGCGCTGCATCAGTTTGACGTGGTGCGTTTCGCGCAGAAGGCCTGCTCCAATATTCACATCCTGCGCCTGATGCGCGAGCAGGGCGTAAAGGTTGACTCCGTATCGCTGGGTGAAATCGAACGTGCGCTGGCGGCGGGGTTTGATCCCAAAGCCGATAGCGACGCGATCGTCTTTACCGCCGACCTGATTGACGACGCCACGCTGGCGCGCGTGCACGAGCTGCAAATTCCGGTCAATGCCGGTTCGGTGGATATGCTGAAGCAGCTTGGGCAGGTCTCTCCTGGCCATCGCGTCTGGCTGCGCATCAACCCGGGCTTTGGACACGGTCACAGCCAGAAAACCAACACCGGGGGCGAAAACAGCAAGCACGGGATCTGGTATGCCGATATGCCTGCGGCGCTGGAAGTTTTACAACGCTACGATCTTAAGCTGGTGGGTATTCACATGCACATTGGGTCCGGCGTGGATTACGGCCACCTTGAGCAGGTCTGTGGCGCCATGGTGCGTCAGGTGATCGATTTTGGTCAGGATCTGGAGGCGATCTCCGCCGGCGGCGGGTTGTCCATTCCCTATCGTGAAGGGGAAGAGGCGATCGACACGGATCATTACTACGGGCTGTGGAGCGCCGCCCGCGACAGCATCGCCGCCCATCTGGGCCACGCGGTGAAGCTGGAGATTGAGCCGGGTCGTTTCCTGGTCGCCGAAGCCGGTGTGCTGGTGGCGCAGGTGCGTAGCGTGAAGGAGATGGGAAGCCGTCATTTTGTGCTGATTGATGCTGGCTTTAACGACCTGATGCGTCCGTCCATGTACGGTAGCTATCACCACATTACGGCGCTGGCTGCCGATGGCCGCGATCTGGTCAACGCGCCGCGCATCGACACCGTGGTTGCCGGCCCGCTGTGCGAATCCGGCGACGTCTTTACTCAGCAGGAAGGCGGGAAAGTAGAAACCCGTTCGCTGCCAGAGGTAAAACCGGGAGATTATCTGGTGCTGCATGATACCGGTGCGTACGGGGCGTCGATGTCTTCAAACTACAACAGCCGCCCGCTGCTGCCGGAAGTACTGTTCGATAACGGCGTGGCGCGGCTGATTCGCCGTCGCCAGACCATTCAGGAGCTGCTGGCGTTAGAGCTGGTCTGATTAAACCAGGGTCCCGTTGTCACCGAATCGCGTAAAACCAGCGTGCCGGTGAACGGCGGGATCGCCTCAACCGGCTGGTTTTTTGCCAGCCGGATCGCCTGGTCGATGGCCGTGACGATCATGTTATCGATCGGCAGATACACCGACGACAGGGCAGGCTCCAGCCACTTTGCGCTGGGGGCATCATCAAAACCAAACAGCGAAATATCCTGCGGGATCTTCAGCCCGGCCTGGTGTAATGCTTTGGAGGCGCCCAGGGCCATATCATCGTTACAGGCAAACAGGGCGCTGAACGGCGTCTTTTCCGCAATCAGCTCTTTGCACAGCTCGTAACCCCGCGTCATGCCCGCATCGCCGTATTTAATCCGCCGTTCGTCGAGACGAATACCGTGCTTCTCCAGCGCCTTACGGTAGCCCATCAGCCGCGCTTTACCCGTTGGCGTGTGGATCGGGACGGTGATACAGGCGATCTCCCGATGGCCCTGGCTTATCAGATAATCCACCGCTTTGAAGGCCGCGTCCTGCTGTTCAAAGAAAACGCAGCGATCCGCCGCCTGGCTCACTTCACGGTTAATGATCACCAGCGGCGTCTGCACGCTGTTGATCAGCTTCAGGATCGTCTTTTCGCTCATGTAACGCGTGTACAGCACGATGGCGTCGCATTTGCGGTCGGCGAGCATCTGCACCGCCTGTTCTTCCTGTTCGGGGGCATCGTGGCCGTCGGTGACAATCAATTGTTTACCGTGCGTTTCGGTCTGCCGCGACGCCTGCTGTAGCAAACGTCCGAAGTAAAAACCGTCGAAGGTCGAGACGACCAGACCAATGCTGTTGCTGGTCTGGTTAGCCAGTGAACGCGCGAGAAAGTTCGGACGATAGCCCAGCTCCTCCATCGCGCGAAATACCTGCTGACGCGTGCTCTCTTTAACCTGACCTGTGCCGTTCAGCACGCGCGAAACGGTGGCCTTCGACACGCCCGCACGCAGTGAGACATCCAGCATTGTTGCCATTCGAAATTCCTGTTTCCACGTAATGGTTTGCAGTTTAACACAGACCATCCGGCGCATAAGCGACGTGGGGAGGGCAAAACCCCATAACGATCACGCTTTTCGGTAACGATCTTCACCCGCGGAATAAATACCTGCCATTGGTATACCAAAATGGTGATAAATCGCTATCTGGAATACCTCTGGCGTCGTTGAGAGCTTAATCACAGAACAAAGCGGCTCCTGACGCTATTTTTGGCATACCAATAGTATCCGGCTGTACACCTTATTCAATAAAAGCCCTTTTACTGAGGTATTACCCTATGGCATTTCAGGAAAAACTGATCGACGCTCTGGGCAGTTTTGCCACCACCTTCAACAGCTATCGCTATATCCAGGCGATCAAGTCTGCGTTTATTACCTTAATGCCGGTCATCATTGTGGGGGCGTTCTCGGTACTGATCTCCAATATGGTGCTGGATCCGAAAAACGGCCTGGCGAGCTTTCAGTCGCTGTCGTTTCTCGCGGCGTTAAAGCCGATCACCAGCGCGCTTAACTATGCCACGCTGAACTTCCTTAACATCGGCGCGGTGTTTTTAATCGGCATTGAACTGGGGCGTATTAACGGCATAAAGTCCCTGTTCCCCGGCCTGCTGGCGGTGATCTGCTTTATCTGCGTGACGCCGACGACGGTGGAAATGCTGGTGGACGGCGAGATGCACGTGGTGAAAGACGTGCTGCTGCGCCAGTTCTCCGATACCCGCAGCCTGTTCCTCGGCATGTTTATCGCCATCCTGTCGGTGGAGATCTACTGCTGGCTGGAAAACCGTAAAGGACTGAAAATCAGGATGCCGGACACGGTGCCGCCAAACGTCGCCGCGTCGTTCTCCGCGCTGATCCCGGCCATTATCACCACCACCGCCATTGCGACCTTTGGCTTCGTGTTCCATCAGGTTACCGGTATGTATCTCTACGACGCGGTTTACCAGGTGGTGCAACAGCCGCTGGAGCGGGTGGTGCAAAGCCTGCCGGGGATCCTGCTGCTGATGTTTGTCGCCCAGCTGTTCTGGGTGATTGGGATCCACGGCAACCAGATGATCAAGCCGATCCGCGAGCCGCTGCTGCTGGGGGCGATCACCGTCAACATGAGCGCGTTCGAGCAGGGCAAAGAGGTACCGAACATCATCACCATGCCGTTCTGGGACGTCTATATGAGCATCGGCGGTTCCGGCCTGACCATCGGCCTGCTGATCGCGGTGATGATTGCCACCAAACGTAAAGAGATGAAGGAGATCGCCAAGCTGTCCATCGGGCCTGGCATTTTTAACATCAACGAGCCGGTGATCTTCGGTATGCCAATCATGCTCAACCCGATCCTGGCTATCCCGTTCATCATCACGCCGCTGGTGACGGGCTCCATTGGCTACTTTGCCACCGTGACAGGGTTTGCCGGTAAAGCCGTGGTGATGGTGCCCTGGACCACGCCGCCGCTGATCAACGCCTGGCTGTCCACCGCAGGCTCCATGGGGGCGGTGATCACCCAGTTTATCTGCATCGTGACCGCGGTGATTATCTATCTGCCGTTTGTGAAAATTGCCTCGCGCCGCGCGGAGCAGGCCGCGCTGCAACAAGCTACCGATAACGCATGAGGATATGATGAGCACAAAACAGATAGCCATACCGCAGGACTTTATTCTGGGCGCGGCGGCATCGGCCTGGCAGACCGAGGGCTGGAGCGGCAAAAAGCCGGGGCAGGATTCGTGGGTCGATCTCTGGTACAAGAACGATCGTCACGTCTGGCACAACGGCTATGGCCCGGCGGTGGCCACCGATTTTATCAATCGCTTCCGCGAAGACGTGGCGCTGATGAAGCAGGCGGGCCTGACGCACTATCGCACCTCCATCAACTGGTCACGCTTTTTAACCGACTATGAAAATGCGACGGTAGACGAGGAGTACGCCGCGTACTACGACGCGCTGTTCGATGAAATGCACCGTCAGGGCATTGAGCCAATGATTTGCCTGGAACACTACGAGCTGCCGGGCGTGCTGCTGGAGACCTACGGCGGCTGGGCGTCGAAGCACGTCGTCGAGCTGTTTGTGCGCTACGCGGAAAAGGTGTTTGAGCGCTTTCACGGCAACGTTACCCGCTGGTTTACCTTCAACGAGCCGATTGTGGTCCAGACGCGCGTCTACCTCGACGCGCTGCGCTGGCCCTATGAGCAAAACACCAGTACCTGGATGCAGTGGAACCACCATAAGATTCTGGCGACGGCAAAAGTGGTGAAGCTGTTCCGTGAGAAGGGCTATGACGGCACGGTGGGCTGTATTCTCAACCCGGAGGTGACCTACCCGCGCTCGCGCGCGCCGCATGACGTGCGGGCGGCGGAGATGTACGATCTGTTCTATAACCGCGTTTTTCTCGATCCGCTGGTGCACGGGCGCTATCCGCAGGCGCTCTTTACCCTGCTGGCGCAGCATCAGGTGCAGTGGGACTACACGGCTGACGAGCTGGCGCTGATTGCCGACAACACCGTTGACGAGCTGGGGATCAACCTCTATTACCCGCACCGCGTAAAAGCCCCGTCCCGCGCCTGGCACCCGGAGACGCCGTTCCATCCGGCGTACTACTACGAGCCGTTCGAACTGCCCGGGCGCAGAATGAACCCCTCCCGCGGCTGGGAAATTTATCCGCGCATCATCTACGACATGGCGATGCGGATCAAACAGGACTACCGCAATATCGACTGGTTCGTGGCGGAGAGCGGGATGGGCGTGGAGAACGAAGCGCAGTTTCGCAACCGCAACGGCATTATTGATGACGCGTACCGCATCGCGTTTATCAGCGAACATCTCTACTACACGCTGCTGGCGCGCGAGGAAGGCGCGAACTGCCACGGCTATATGCTGTGGGCCTTCACCGACAACGTCTCGCCGATGAACGCGTTTAAAAACCGCTACGGGCTCATTGAAATCGACCTTGAGAACCATCGCGCCCGGCGGGCAAAAGCATCGGCCTCCTGGTTCCGCCAGCTGCGCGAGACGCGCGTGCTCACGCTGAGCGTTGACGATGAATGGAAGTAAGCCTTCTGGTAAAATAGTGTACAAACTGGCCGGAAGGACGTCCGGCCCGCGCATTAACTGAAAAACACAGGTGAAAACGTGGATAAGGCTGTCATCCTGCCGGAAAAAAAACAGTACCAGGAAATTGGCGAGGATTTACGTGCGCAAATTATCCAGGGGCATTATCCCGTGGGATCGCGCCTGCCGCCGGAGCGCAATATCGCCGAGACGTATGGCGTGAGCCGCACCATCGTGCGCGAGGCGCTGCTGATGCTTGAGCTTCAGGGAACGGTGGATATTCGCCAGGGGTCTGGCGTTTACGTGATGCGCATTCCGGAGGAGCATGAAAACGAGGAAGAGCGCTTTCTGAACAGTGACGTTGGCCCGTTTGAAATACTCCAGGCGCGTCAGCTGCTTGAAAGCAACATTGCTGCCTTTGCCGCAAAAATGGCAACCCGCGCGGACATCGACAACCTGCGCCGCATCATCGAGCAGGAGCAGCGGGCGATTGCCATCGACGATCTCAGCCAGGACAACAATAAAATGTTCCACCTGGTGCTGGCGGGGGCCACCCAAAACCAGATGCTGCTGGCGACGGTTGAGAGCGTCTGGCATCACATGGACAGCAGCCCGCTGTGGCAGCAGTTCAACGGTCATATCGCCAGCCGCGCCTGGCGCCTGAAGTGGCTCGGCGACAGGCAAACCATTCTCGCTGCGCTCCGCCGCCGCGACGTGATGGGGGCCTGGCAGGCCATGTTCCAGCATCTTGAGAACGTTAAAAAGAGCCTGCTTGAGCTGTCAGACGAAGACGCGCCAGATTTTGACGGCTATCTCTTCGAATCGGTTCCCCTTTTCCAGGGGAAGCTGGTGTGAAGATCCTGCCGCTTTACGCTGCGCCGCAGTTTACAGAGCAGCTAATCGACTGGATCTGGGAAGCGTTTGGTGAAGGAGTGCCGCGCGCCTTTTTCCAGAGCATCGTCGAGCACAGCCTGACGCCGGGCGCGTTACCGCTCACCTTTATTGCCGTTGAGAACGATCGGCTGCTGGGCACCGTTGGGCTGTGGCGCTGCGATTTAATTTCCCGGCAGGATCTTCATCCATGGCTGGCTGCGCTGTATGTCGATGAAGCCGCCCGGGGAAAAGGGCTGGCGGGAAAACTTCAGGAGCATGTGAAGGGCTATGCGCGACGCGCCGGGTATCACGAGCTGCATCTCTGGTCTGCCTGCCGCGACTTCTACGAACGTTACGGCTGGCACTACATCGGCGATGCGCTGGAATACCCGGATAAAACCGTCCATCTCTATCGCTGTTCGCTCGCGGCTTCAGCGGGCGAAACCACCGAGTGACGGCGCACTAAGGTTGGGCTGAACAGG
This sequence comes from Enterobacter quasihormaechei, assembly GCF_004331385.1. Lineage (GTDB taxonomy): Bacteria > Pseudomonadota > Gammaproteobacteria > Enterobacterales > Enterobacteriaceae > Enterobacter > Enterobacter quasihormaechei. The sequence continues at coordinate 189,083 of NZ_SJON01000002.1, read as the reverse complement.
TGAGTAATTTCCGGCGGCGGGCGATGCTCGGCCAGCGCTAACGCCAGTTCTGCCGCCTGCGTGGCCATGGTTACAATCGGGTAACGCACGGTGGTCAGGCGAGGGCGCACGTAGCGCGACACCAGCACATCATCAAAGCCAATCAGCGAAATTTCTGCCGGCACGTCAATCCCGTTATCGTTTAACACGCCCATTGCGCCTGCGGCCATGGAATCGTTATAGCTGGCCACGGCGGTGAAATTCCGCCCGCGTCCCAGCAGCTCGGTCATCGCCTGCTCGCCGCCGCTCTCATCGGGTTCACCGTACGCCACAAGGCGATCGTTGCAGGGCAGACCGGCTTCGCGCAGCGCGTCGTAATAGCCCTGAAGGCGATCTTCAGCATCGGAAATCGGGTGGTTGGAGCACAGATAACCGATACGGGTATGGCCCTGCTGGATCAGATGACGGGTTGCCAGCCATGCGCCGTAACGGTCGTCAAGCGCCACGCAGCGGGTTTCAAAACCGGGAATAATACGGTTGATCATCACCATCCCCGGCATTTGTTTCATCAGGTGAATCAGCTCGGCATCGGGGATCATTTTGGCGTGTACCACCAGCGCCGCACAGCGATGACGAATCAGTTGCTCAATGGCCTGGCGCTCTTTTTGTTCATTGTGGTAGCCATTACCAATCAGCAGAAAATTACCGGTGTGATAAGAGACCTGTTCTACGGCTTTGACCATCGCGCCGAAAAACGGATCGGACACATCCCCGACCACCAGCCCGATGGTTTCTGTTGACTGCTGGGCAAGGGCACGCGCGTTGGCGTTAGGGTGATAATTCAGGTTTTCCATGGCGTCCTGCACGGCCTGGCGCGATGCATCACTGGCTTTAGGGGAGTTGTTGATCACGCGGGAGACGGTCGCGACGGAAACACCCGCCAGACGAGCCACATCCTTAATTGTCGCCATTCAATACCTTCTTATAGGGGTAAGCGTTTACACACTAACTAGTGTTGCGGAAAAGCGGCGCGCATTCAAGGGGACCGGGTGGGCGTCCTCTGCAAACGTGATGCAGAACATCCCTCGCGGTGTAATCGTTACACGGCCAGTCATGTCTGAATAATGTCAATCTGAACCTTTAGTTACACTTTGCCTCAGGCTGTTGCGATTGTCCGTTAGCAACGATGCGCCGTGAATTGCTAGAGTCGAGATCCCAGAGGTATTGATAGGTGGAATCAGCTTCGGTTGATTAACACGATTTACACCAACCTGCGTTTTACGCAGGTTTTTTTTTGCCTGTAAGTTCAACCTGTAACAGCAACAGAGAATATTCACACCTGGTTGCACTTCGGCTCATTCCCTTGCGTTTTCCAGCTGGCGAAGCGTACCGCCAGAGACCACAATCAAGATCCCAGAGGTATTGATTGGTGAGAATTCTTAGTACGTTTTCGTACTCTTCTCTTGCACCAACCTGCGCGGATGCGCAGGTTTTTTTTCGCCTCTGTATTTGCTATCGCTCCCTCACTACTTCTCGTGTAATCTGCCACCATTTATACCTTTCATACTGGCTGGCAAAGGGAGTTGAAATGCTTTTTGGGTTCTTCCGCACACTGTTTCGCGTCCTGTTTCGCATCCGCGTAACGGGCGATACGCAGTCGCTCTATGGCGAGCGTGTTCTCATCACTCCGAATCACGTCTCCTTTCTTGATGGCGTATTGCTGGCGCTGTTTTTGCCCGTCCGTCCCGTCTTCGCGGTGTACAGCTCCATCAGTGAAAAATGGTACATGCGCTGGCTCAGGCCGCTGATTGATTTTGTGCCGCTCGACCCAACCAAACCGATGATGATTAAACATCTGGTGCGTCTGGTTGAGCAGGGACGCCCGGTCGTCATCTTCCCGGAGGGGCGTATTTCCGTGACGGGCTCCCTGATGAAAATTTATGACGGGGCCGGTTTTGTCGCGGCGAAGTCACGCGCCACCGTCGTGCCGTTGCGCATTGAGGGGGCTGAACTGACCTTTTTCAGCCGCCTGAAAGGGCTGGTGAAGCAGCGCCTGTTCCCGAAAATCACGCTGCACATTTTACCGCCAACGTCTCTGCCGATGCCCGAGGCGCCGCGGGCGCGTGACCGCCGTAAAATCGCCGGGGAGATGCTGCACCAGATTATGATGGAAGCGCGCATGGCCGTTCGCCCGCGCGAAACGCTGTATGAATCGTTGCTGTCGGCGCAGTATCGTTACGGCGCGAAGAAAAACTGCATTGAAGACATCAACTTTACGCCGGATACTTACCGTAAGCTGTTGACCAAAACGCTGTTTGTCGGGCGCATCCTTGAGAAGTACAGCACACGGGGCGAAAAAATTGGCCTGATGCTGCCGAATGCGGGTATCAGCGCGGCGGTGATCTTTGGTGCCGTCTCCCGGGGCCGCATTCCGGCAATGATGAACTACACGGCGGGCGTGAAGGGGCTCTCCAGCGCGATTACCGCGGCACAAATCAACACCGTCTTTACCTCCCGCCAGTTCCTGGATAAAGGCAAGCTGTGGCACTTGCCGGAACAGCTGACCCAGGTGCGCTGGGTATTCCTGGAAGATTTGAAAGCAGACGTCACGACGGCCGATAAGCTGTGGATTTTTGCCCATCTGCTGATGCCGCATCTGGCACAGGTCAAGCAGCAGCCGGAAGACGATGCCATCATCCTCTTTACCTCCGGCTCTGAAGGCAACCCGAAAGGCGTGGTTCACAGCCACAAAAGCATCCTGGCAAACGTTGAACAGATCAAAACTATCGCCGACTTTACCGCCAACGATCGCTTTATGTCGGCGCTGCCGCTGTTCCACTCTTTTGGCCTGACCGTGGGGCTCTTCACGCCGCTACTGACCGGGGCCGAAGTGTTCCTCTACCCAAGCCCGCTGCACTACCGCATTGTGCCGGAACTGGTTTATGACCGTAACTGCACCGTGCTGTTCGGCACGTCCACTTTCCTCGGTAACTACGCGCGTTTCGCCAACCCGTATGATTTCTTCCGCGTGCGCTACGTGGTGGCGGGGGCGGAAAAACTCCAGGACAGCACGCGCCAGATTTGGCAGGACAAATTTGGCCTGCGCATTCTGGAAGGCTATGGCGTGACGGAGTGTGCGCCGGTGGTATCCATCAACGTACCGATGGCGGCAAAACCGGGAACGGTTGGCCGCATTCTGCCGGGGCTGGATGCGCGGCTGCTGGCGGTGCCGGGCATTGAAGACGGCGGACGCCTTCAGCTTAAAGGGCCGAACGTCATGAACGGCTATCTGCGCGTGGAAAATCCGGGCGTGCTCGAAGCGCCGACGGCTGAGAACGTCAATGGCGAGGTTGAAACGGGCTGGTACGACACGGGCGATATCGTGCGCTTCGACGATCAGGGCTTCGTGCAGATCCAGGGACGGGCAAAACGCTTCGCCAAAATCGCCGGTGAAATGGTCTCTCTTGAAATGGTAGAGACGCTGGCGACCGCGGTCTCTGCGGAGAAAATGCATGCGACCGTGGTGAAAAGTGATGCCAGTAAAGGCGAGGCGCTGGTGCTCTTTACCACCGACGCTGAACTGAAGCGTGACGTGCTGCTCAGGTATGCACGCGAACACGGTATTCCCGAGCTGGCAGTGCCCCGCGATATTCGTTATCTCAAACAGTTACCGGTGCTGGGCAGCGGTAAACCCGATTTCGTGACCCTGAAGGGCATGGTTGAAGAGGCGGAACAGCAAAATGCGTGAGTCAGTACACACTAACACTTCAATCTGGTCGAAAGGCATGATGGCGGTTATCGCCGCTCAGTTTCTTTCCGCGTTCGGCGATAACGCGTTGCTGTTTGCCACGCTGGCATTGCTGAAAGCTGAGTTTTATCCCGACTGGAGCCAGCCGATCCTACAGATGGTGTTTGTGGGTGCTTACATTGTATTTGCGCCGTTTGTCGGACAGGTGGCGGACAGCTTCCCGAAAGGTCGGGTCATGATGTTTGCCAACAGCCTTAAGCTTCTGGGCGCGGCAAGCATCTGCTTTGGTATCAACCCGTTTGTCGGCTACACGCTGGTGGGCATTGGCGCGGCCGCTTACTCTCCGGCGAAATACGGCATTCTGGGGGAGCTTACCACCGGTGATAAGCTGGTGAAAGCCAACGGCCTGATGGAGTCCTCCACCATTGCGGCGATTCTGCTGGGTTCGGTGGCGGGCGGCGTGCTGGCAGACTGGCACGTGCTCGCCGCGCTTGGCATCTGTGCCCTGATGTACGGCGGCGCGGTGATCGCCAACCTGTTTATCCCTAAACTTGCAGTGGCGCGTCCGGGACAATCCTGGCGCTTTGGGCCAATGACCGGCAGCTTCTTTAATGCCTGCCGCGTACTGTGGCGCAACGGTGAAACGCGCTTCTCGCTGATGGGGACCAGCCTGTTCTGGGGTGCCGGCGTCACGCTGCGTTTCCTGCTGGTGCTGTGGGTGCCGGTGGCGCTGGGGATAACAGATAACGCCACGCCGACCTACCTGAATGCCATGGTTGCCGTCGGGATTGTTGTCGGGGCCGGGGCGGCGGCCAAACTGGTAACGCTTGAAACCGTTGCGCGCTGCATGCCTGCGGGGATCCTGATCGGCGTCGGCGTTCTGTTCTTCTCCCTGCAACATGCCATATTGCCTGCCTATGCCCTGTTGTTACTGATTGGCGTGTTAGGCGGTTTCTTTGTGGTGCCGCTCAACGCGCTTTTGCAGGAGCGCGGCAAGCAGACAGTCGGGGCTGGCAACGCCATTGCGGTGCAAAACCTTGGCGAAAACATGGCGATGTTGCTGATGCTGGGGATCTACTCGCTGGCGGTAAAAGCGGGCGCGCCGGTCGTGGCAATCGGAGTGGGGTTTGGCGCACTGTTTGCGCTGGCGATTACCGGGCTGTGGGTCTGGCAGCGTCGGCGGTGATATCTTTGCCGGGTGGCGGCTCCGCCTGACCCGGCCTACGTTTCGTGATGTTGGCAGATTTTGTAGGCCCGGTAAGGCAACGCCGCCACCGGGCAAAACGTCAACTTAAGGTGCCGGGTAAGTATAAACCTGATGCACCGCTTCAATCTCCGCTAACACCTCTTCGCTGAGGGTCAGGTGGAAACTCTCAATATTGGTTTTCAGCTGCGCCATTGTCGTCGCGCCCAGCAGAGTACTGGCGACGAACGGCTGACGACGCACGAAGGCCAGCGCCATCTGCGCCGGATCGAGCCCGTGACGCTTCGCGATATCCACATACGCCGCAACGGCTTTTTGCGTCTGCTCACCGCTATAGCGGGTGAAGCGGCTGAAAAGCGTGTTACGCGCGCCAGCCGGTTTCGCGCCGTTCAGGTATTTGCCCGTCAGGGTACCGAAGCCCAGGCAAGAGTAGGCGAGCAGCTCCACCTCTTCGTACTGCGTCACTTCCGCCAGACCCACTTCATAACTGCGGTTTAACAGGCTGTATGGGTTCTGGATGGTCACGATGCGCGGCAGGTCGTGTTTATCGGCCAGATGCAGATAGCGCATCACGCCAAACGCCGTCTCGTTGGAAACGCCGATGTAGCGGATCTTGCCCGCGCGCTGACATTCCGTAAGCGCTTCCAGCGTTTCCAGCAGGGTAACGGCCGGAGCACTCTCGTTCCAGGTGTAGCCGAGCTTGCCGAAGCAGTTTGTCGGACGCTGCGGCCAGTGCACCTGATAAAGATCGAGATAGTCTGTTTGCAGGCGCTTGAGGCTGGCATCCAGCGCGGCACGGATATTCTTGCGATCGAGGATCTGGTTAGGGCGGATCCCGGCATCGTTATTACGGGAAGGGCCGCTAACCTTAGAGGCGAGAACCAGCTTTTCGCGATTGCCACGTTTCGCCAGCCAGTTGCCGACGTATGTTTCGGTAAGGCCTTGTGTTTCCGGGCGTGGAGGAACAGGGTACATCTCCGCCACGTCAATCAGGTTAATGCCCTGGCTGACGGCGTAATCGAGTTGTGCATGGGCATCGGCTTCGCTGTTTTGTTCACCAAATGTCATGGTGCCCAACCCCAGTTGGCTGATCTCCAGAGCGCTGTGGGGGATACGGTGATAATGCATAGCCGGTTTCCTTTTTAGACATACAGACTGCGTCAGGAACCTCCCGACAAAGGAATATAAACATGGCAGAGGGAAGGCAAAAGGGGAAGGAAAAAATCATAAAGGCCAGCAAGCTACTGACCTTTATCTGTTTAACGCTCGATGATCTGGGATACTTCGTCGCGATTAATTTGCATTTGGTTGCCTTCGCGATCGCGGTAACTCACCAGACCGGTATCGTCGTCGACTTCGGGTTTGCCATCGGTCAGGATCATGCGACCGTCTTTCGTTGACATGACATAGTCGCTGCTACAACCCGATACCGCAAACGCTAAACCGACTGCTGAGATAATTACTGCCCATTTTTTCATCGTTCTCATCCTCACCTGGCTCGTATCAAATCATAGTGTAGTAATAACCTGATATTACGACAGGTGAAAGGGGGGAAATCTTAAAAAGGAGGAGATTATGTTAGCCGGAGCGCAAAATTGGTAAAAAACTATGTTTTCAACAGGAAGTGGCGTGCCAGCAGCGCCCCGGTGAAATTCTTTTTAAGATAGAAACCGCGCGGCAGTGTCAGGATCGGTTCGCCCCGTGCGCCTACCGCTTCAGTAAGCGCTTTGCTGTTGGCGGCTTTTGGACGGAGTTGCAGCACTTCGCCATGCCGGGCGGTGATCCGCTCAACCTGTCCCAGCACAATCATATCCATCAGCTCTTCCCAGTCCTCGGAAAGCTGCCTTTCCTCTTCTTCATCCGGACTCCAGAGCAGCGGGGCGCCAACGCGACGTTCTGCCAGCGGGATCTGCCTGTCGCCCTCAACGGGTACCCACAACACCCGCTTCAGCTTATGCCTGACGTGGCTGGTTTCCCATGTCACTCCGCTGTTCCCCGTCAGCGGCGCCACGCAGACAAAGGTCGTTTCCAGCGGCCGCCCCTGGCTATCGACAGGGATCGTTTTCAGCTCAACGCCCAGCGCCGCAAAATCTTGCTCGGGTTTACTGCCCGCGCTTGCGCCCAGCCAGCGTTCAAGCAACACGCCGATCCAGCCTTTATCGCGCTTCAAATCGTTAGGTATCGTTAACCCCGCCATTACGGCCAGCTCACCCAGCGAATAGCCTGCCAGACGCTGTGCCTGCTGGAGCAGCTGGGCTTCACTGACGGGAGGGGAGAGCAGTGGGGCGAGAGAATGCATGCTAACAACCTTTTGATTAAAAAATGAGCTGATATTTTATCCCTTGTGGATAGAGTTTACCTTTTTCTGAGTACATATTCCATGTGGTTGGTTTTTATCAGGTTTTTTAGAATAAAAAGCAGCGTGGCATGGCTAAAAAACAGGTTGTGCAATTCTGGTCACTGACAATAAACAGGATCTTACACCATGTTATCCACAGAAAAATGGGATAACTGGGTATAACCGCCACTACTGTTTCAATTTACAGCCTTGACGTGCGATGAAAATCGAATTTTCACACAAATTGTGCCTAACTTATTGGCACAATCTGTGGATAAAACCGACGCTGTTCGATCTTTCATCAGCAGGAGGATCTTTGATGTGACGATCGTCACGTTAATCGCCTTTAACGCCCTGTATTTAACTATAACCATATGAATTTAAATTCTTTATCATGAAGGTCGTAAACGGGCATTTCGTCGGTCTACAAGGTTGTTCATCGGTAATTCCGTACTTCTTCACAACTATATCCACAGAAAAGGTGAATAAAAATGGTCTCAGTCGCCCTCATCTGTTTATAACTCCTCACAAATTTGTGAGTTATTCAAATGTTATTAGGTTGCAGGCCTGTAAGAGAGTGGTTTACCGCCTCCCTGTAGTGTGAAACAATCATTCATATATCAGATTTAGTTTGGGGTAGTCCGGTGATTGATGACGATGGCTACCGCCCAAACGTAGGAATAGTAATTTGTAATCGTCAGGGTCAGGTGATGTGGGCCCGGCGATATGGTCAGCACTCCTGGCAGTTCCCGCAAGGCGGGATCAATCCTGGAGAGTCCCCAGAACAAGCGATGTACCGGGAGCTGTTTGAAGAGGTTGGTTTAAGCCGCAAAGATGTTCGCATCCTGGCTTCGACCCGCAACTGGTTGCGTTACAAGTTACCGAAACGTTTGGTGCGTTGGGACACAAAGCCGGTTTGTATCGGCCAGAAACAGAAATGGTTTCTTTTGCAGTTGGTGGGCAACGATTCAGATATCAATATGCAAACCAGCAGCACGCCGGAGTTTGATGGCTGGCGCTGGGTAAGCTACTGGTATCCGGTTCGTCAGGTCGTGTCTTTTAAGCGCGATGTTTACCGTAGGGTGATGAAAGAGTTCGCAAGTGCCGTTATGCAGCTTCAGGAGACGCCTCCGAAGCCACAGAGCGCACCTGCCTGGCGACGTAAAAGAGGTTAAGCTACGCAAATCATGCTCACCCGCTTGCGAGAAATAGTTGAAAAGGTTGCCAGTGCGCCTCGCCTCAACGAGGCGCTGAATATTCTGGTGACGGACATCTGTCTTGCGATGGAAACCGAAGTCTGTTCGGTCTATCTGGCCGACCATGACCGACGTTGCTACTACCTGATGGCAACCCGCGGTTTAAAAAAACCACGGGGACGCACCGTTACGCTCGCGTTTGATGAAGGTATTGTTGGCCTGGTCGGGCGACTGGCGGAGCCAATCAACCTTGCCGATGCGCAAAAACACCCCAGCTTTAAATATATTCCTTCCGTAAAAGAGGAGCGTTTCCGCGCTTTTCTTGGCGTGCCGATTATTCAGCGCCGTCAGCTGCTTGGCGTGCTTGTTGTTCAGCAGCGAGAGTTGCGCCAGTACGACGAAAGCGAGGAGTCCTTCCTCGTCACGCTGGCAACGCAGATGGCTGCGATCCTCTCCCAGTCCCAGCTGGCCGCCCTTTTTGGCCAGTATCGTCATACGCGTATCCGCGCGCTTCCGGCCTCGCCGGGCGTCGCTATCGCCGAAGGCTGGATGGATGCCACGCTTCCGTTGATGGAGCAGGTCTACGAAGCCTCTACGCTGGATGAAGCGCTTGAGCGCGAACGGCTTACCGCCGCGCTGGAAGAGGCAGCGAATGAGTTTCGACGCTACAGCAAACGCTTTGCCGCTGGCGCGCAAAAAGAGACGGCGGCCATTTTCGATCTTTACTCACACCTGCTTTCCGATGCGCGCTTGCGCCGTGAGCTGTTTGCCGAGGTCGATAAAGGTTCGGTGGCAGAGTGGGCGGTTAAAAAGGTCATCGAAAAATTTGCCGAACAGTTTGCGGTGCTGACTGACGGTTATCTGAAAGAGCGAGCCGGTGATTTACGCGCGCTTGGGCAACGTCTGCTTTTCCACCTCGATGATACCATTCAGGGGGCGAATGCCTGGCCAAGCCGGTTTGTGCTGGTGGCCGATGAACTCTCGGCGACGACGCTGGCGGAATTACCGCAGGACAGGCTGGCGGGCGTGGTGGTGCGCGATGGCGCAGCTAACTCCCATGCCGCTATCATGGTGCGCGCGCTCGGTATCCCGACCGTTATGGGCGCGGATATTCAGCCCTCCGTGCTGCATCGCCGCACGCTGGTGGTGGACGGGTATCGCGGTGAGCTGCTGGTTGATCCTGAGCCGGTTCTCCTCCAGGAGTACCAGCGCCTTATCAGCGAAGAGAATGAATTAAGCAAGCTGGCGGAAGATGACGTCAACCTGCCCGCGCAGCTCAAAAGCGGTGAGCGGGTAAAGGTGATGCTCAACGCTGGCTTAAGCCCCGAGCACGAAGAAAAGCTCGGCAGCCGCATCGACGGCATTGGCCTTTACCGCACCGAAATCCCGTTTATGCTGCAAAGCGGCTTCCCCTCAGAAGAGGAACAGGTTGCGCAGTATCAGGGCATGTTGCAGATGTTCAACGACAAACCCGTAACGTTGCGCACCCTGGACGTCGGCGCGGATAAACAGCTGCCCTACATGCCCATCAGCGAGGAGAACCCCTGCCTCGGCTGGCGCGGGATCCGCATTACCCTCGATCAGCCGGAAATCTTCCTTATTCAGGTTCGTGCGATGCTGCGCGCTAACGCGGCCACGGGGAATCTCAGCATTTTGCTGCCGATGGTCACCAGTATTGACGAGATCGACGAAGCACGGCGGTTGATAGAACGCGCCGGGCGCGAAGTGGAAGAGATGATCGGCTATGCGATCCCGAAACCGCGTATCGGCGTGATGCTCGAAGTGCCCTCAATGGTCTTTATGCTGCCGCAGCTGGCGAACCGCGTCGATTTCATCTCCGTCGGCACCAACGACTTAACGCAATACATTCTGGCGGTCGATCGCAACAACACCCGCGTTGCCAGCATCTACGACAGCCTGCATCCGGCGATGCTTCGTGCCCTGGCGATGATCGCCCGTGAGGCTGAACAGTACGGTATTGATCTACGCCTGTGCGGTGAAATGGCCGGAGACTCTATGTGCGTCGCGATCCTGATTGGTCTGGGGTATCGCCATCTGTCGATGAACGGCCGCGCGGTAGCGCGCGTGAAGTATTTGTTGCGTCATATTGACGTCAATGATGCCCGCGAGCTGGCTGAGCGCAGCCTTGACGCGCAGCTGGCAACTGAGGTTCGTCACCAGGTGGCGGCATTTATGGAACGACGCGGTATGGGTGGCCTGATCCGCGGTGGTCGCTAACGCCTTTCCCCTATTCCTCAGGGCGGAGGGAACCCCACAAATGAATGCGAGCAGCTAACAATCCCCTCGCCCCTTTTGGGAGAGGGTCAGGGTGAGGGGACCTGCGTGCATCAAACCCTATACACATCTTTTACATCTCAGGCGCATCCTCCGCGCCTGCCTTATGCTATGATTCGCAACTTTGGAGCACCTGCCAACGGCGGGAATGCAATTCAGCCGCTGTCCACTTTCAGCGGAATAACAACATCTTGTGGTGACAGATGAACAGTGGTTATCTGCATTTTCCGGAATTCGATCCGGTAATTTTCTCAATAGGACCCGTAGCGCTTCACTGGTACGGTTTGATGTACCTGGTGGGCTTCGTATTTGCCATGTGGCTTGCTGGCCGTCGCGCCAGTCGTCCCGGCAGCGGCTGGACGAAGAACGAAGTGGAAAACCTGCTTTATGCTGGCTTCCTCGGCGTGTTCCTGGGCGGTCGTATCGGCTATGTCCTGTTCTACAACTTCCCGGTATTCCTGAACGATCCGCTCTATCTGTTCCGCGTCTGGGACGGCGGCATGTCCTTCCACGGCGGGCTGATTGGTGTGATCCTGGTCATGGTGATCTTCGCCAAACGCACCAAACGTAACTTCTTCCAGGTGGCTGATTTTATTGCGCCGTTAATTCCGTTTGGGCTGGGCGCAGGGCGTCTGGGCAACTTCATCAACGGTGAGCTGTGGGGGCGTGTCGATCCGAGCGTGCCGTTTACCATGCTCTTCCCGGGCTCGCGCGCAGAGGATATCGCGCTGCTGCCTTCGCACCCTGAGTGGCAGTCTGTTTTCGATACCTACGGCGTTCTGCCGCGCCACATGTCTCAGCTTTACGAGCTGGCCCTGGAAGGCGTGGTGCTGTTTATCATCCTGAATCTGTACATCCGCAAACCGCGCCCAATGGGGGCTGTCTCTGGTCTGTTCCTGATTGGCTACGGCGCATTCCGTATCATCGTCGAGTTCTTCCGCCAGCCGGATGCGCAGTTTACCGGCGAATGGGTACAGTACATCAGCATGGGGCAGATCCTCTCCATCCCGATGATTGTCGCGGGTGCCATTATGATGATTTGGGCGTATCGTCGTCGTCCACAGCAACAACTTTCCTGAGGAACCATGAAACAGTATCTTGAATTGATGAAAAAAGTGCTCGACGAGGGCACGCCGAAAAACGACCGTACCGGTACCGGTACGCTCTCCATTTTTGGCCACCAGATGCGCTTCAATCTGCAAGAAGGCTTTCCTCTGGTGACGACGAAGCGCTGCCATCTGCGCTCGATCATTCATGAACTGCTCTGGTTCCTGCAAGGCGATACCAACGTTGCTTATCTGCATGAAAACAATGTCTCCATCTGGGACGAGTGGGCAGACGAAAACGGCGACCTGGGGCCGGTCTACGGCAAGCAATGGCGCGCGTGGCCAACCCCGGACGGTCGCCATATCGACCAGATCACAACCGTCATGAACCAGCTGAAGAATGACCCGGACTCGCGTCGTATCATCGTTTCTGCCTGGAACGTGGGTGAGCTGGACAAAATGGCGCTGTCACCGTGCCATGCCTTCTTCCAGTTCTACGTGGCGGACGGCAAGCTCTCCTGCCAGCTCTATCAGCGCTCCTGCGACGTGTTCCTCGGCCTGCCGTTTAACATCGCCAGCTACGCGCTGTTAGTGCACATGATGGCGCAGCAGTGCGATCTTGAAGTGGGCGATTTTGTCTGGACGGGCGGTGATACCCATCTCTACAGCAATCATATGGAACAGACGCATCTCCAGCTGACGCGTGAACCGCGCGCGCTGCCGAAACTGGTGATCAAACGTAAGCCGGAATCAATCTTCGATTACCGTTTTGATGACTTCGAGATTGAGGGCTACGACCCGCATCCCGGCATTAAAGCGCCTGTCGCCATCTGATACGGCGGATCCTGACACAACCGGTGCTCTTGAGCGCCGGTTTTTTTTCGCGCTCGTTTTGTTTTTCGAGCCTGTTTCCAGAGAGGATGCAATGCGTTGCAACAGACGACATTCTCCTGAAAGCGGCTCGTAATGTTCTGGTTTGACGCTCGCGCCTTTTCTGCCTTTCCGCCACACTCCCGCCATGAAAAACGAACATGGCTTTACGCTTATCGAAACCCTTGTCGCCATCTCGCTGGTCGTGATCCTCAGCGCGACGGGGCTTTATGGCTGGGACAGCTGGCAACAGCGGCAGCGGCTCTGGCAGACAGCCTGTCAGGTGCGGGATTACCTGGTGTTTTTGCGAAACGACGCAAATCGTCACAACAGCGAGCACAGGATCGCACTTCACGCTGACGGGAATCAGGCCTGCCTTGTCAGCGCTGTGGTCCCGGGCTGCGACAGCGGCGGCCCGTTCGTGATGAAACCGTTATGGCCGGAGGTCACGCTGAGCGACGTCACGCCTGCGCTGGGATTTTACGGCTTAAGGGATACCGCATGGGCCGGACATATTCGCGTGCAGAGCCGCGCCGGTGCGTGGTGGGTTGTTGTCTCAAATGGTGGGCGTATCAGGCTGTGTAATGCCGCAGGAGAAGATCTATGCCAGTAAAACAAAAAGGGTTCTCCCTTCTGGAGGTCCTGATTGCGATGACGATAAGCAGCATTCTGTTACTCAGCACGTCACGTTTTTTACCGGGGCTACAGCGGGGTGTTTTACTGCAATCCGGGCAACGAGAGCTGGAAGATGAGGTGTGGCAACGCCTGCTTGCGATGGGTAAACAACTCCAGCGAGCAGGATACTGTGCAGGGCATTGTCAGGGGCAAGGGTTAATCCTCGGCTGGCAAGGGCGATGTGCAATTGTGCAGTGGGATGCAAACAGCAACGGTCAGTGGGATACCTCCGCGTCAGAAAATGACAGCACGGGATTTCGGCTTGAAGCCGGTGCACTTGAAACGCTGCGGGGCGCGACGTCCTGTGAAGGTAAGGGATGGGATAAACTCACCGACCCCGATCGGATCCTGATCGAGCAGTTCATGATCTCCAAAACCGACCATGCTGGTTTTGCACCGGTAATCAATGTCGAGCTGCGCGCCCGGCGCAAAGATGAACTGACCACACCCTTTTCAACCCGCCACACCGTAACGGGGTTTAATCTGTGAATCGTCAGCGGGGCATGTCATCGCTGGCGCTGGTCCTGCTGTTGCTGGTGCTCGGCACGCTGATCCTAACCGGATTAAACCAGCAGCTGAAAACTTTTAACGCGCTGGTGAGTAATGAGAGTCTGTCCGTTCGCCAGCAGGCTGCCGTGCAGTCTGCGCTGGAGTGGGGACGCGTTCAGCGCTGGGCATTACGGCCAGAGGTTCAGTGCAAGCAGACGCAGCGTTGGCGGGTCTGTTTAAGGCTGCTCAGGGATCGGGCTTTGCTTATTGCCGGAATTGACGATCTGTTGCTTTGGCAGGGCGGAGAAATCACGGAAGGACAAATACGCTTTTCTGCCCACGGCTGGAGCGATTTCTGCCCCCTTAAGGAAAAAGCGCTATGTCAGTTACCCTGAGCAGACAAAAAGGATTTAGCATGGTTGAGGTTTTGCTGGCAATGATGTTGCTGGTTGTGGTTGTGACGGCGTTATCCGGATATCATCGCGCGCTGGCGGCCCGGTATGCGGCGCTTAGCCAGTATCGTCAGCTATGGCATCATGCGTGGAATCAGACGCAGATCTCAACGTCGATGCTCCCGCCGGGCTGGCAGGTCAGCCGGGGGCAGACAACGCAGTCCGGATGTGTCAGCATCACGGTCACACTTATTTCTCCTATGGGGCGGCAGGGCGCGTTGACGCGTCTGCATTGCCCGGTTAGCCGGTAGTCGGGAGCGTTTATGCTAAGGGTTTACCACTCAAATCGTCTGGATGTGCTGGAAGCACTGATGGAGTATATCGTTGAGCAAGAGCGTCTCGACGATCCGTTTGAGCCAGAAATGGTGCTGGTGCAGAGCACCGGTATGGCGCAGTGGCTGCAAATGTCCCTTTCGCAGAAGTTTGGCATTGCGGCGAACATCGATTTTCCGCTGCCCGCGAGCTTTATCTGGGAGATGTTTGTTCGCGTCCTGCCGGATATTCCCGAGCAGAGCGCTTTCAACAAACAAAGCATGGCCTGGAAACTGATGACGCTGCTGCCGGACATGCTGGAGCATGAAGAGTTCGCCATGCTGCGCCACTACCTGAATGATGACACCGACAAGCGCAAACTGTTTCAACTGGCCTCACGCACCGCCGACCTCTACGACCAGTATCTGGTTTACCGTGCAGAATGGCTGATTCGCTGGGAAGCGGGAGAATTAGTCGATGGGTTGCCGGAAGCGCAAATCTGGCAGGCGCCGCTCTGGAAAGCGCTGGTCGAACATACCGAGCAGCTCGGTCAGCCTAAATGGCACCGTGCTAACCTGTACGATCGCTTTATCTCAACACTTGAGAACACCGCAGAACGGCCAGCCCGTTTGCCGTCACGCGTGTTCATTTGCGGTATCTCCGCGCTGCCGCCGGTCTACCTGAACGCGCTCAAAGCGCTCGGTAAGCACACTGATATCCATATCCTTTTTACCAACCCGTGTCGGCACTACTGGGGAGACATTCAGGATCCGCGCTGGCTTTCACGGCTGGTCACCCGCCAGCGAAAACGCCTCTTTGAGGAACGTGCCGTGCCGCTGTTTAAGGACACTGAAAACGCGGCGCAGCTTTTCGATGAAGAGGGGATTCAGAACCTGCCGAACCCGCTGCTTGCCTCGTGGGGCAAGCTGGGGCGCGACTATATTTATCTGCTTTCAGATATCACCTCCTCGGGAGAGGGGGACGTGGATGCGTTTGCGGATATTACGCCCGACAGCCTGCTGCACAATATTCAGCTCGATATTCTGGATTTAGAGAACCGTGCCGTTGCCGGAATCACCGCCGAGGAGTTTGCGCGAAGCGATAAGAAGCGAAAACTGGATCCTGACGATCGTAGTATCGCGATCCACGTTTGCCATAGTCCACAGCGTGAAGTTGAAGTTCTACATGACCGCCTGCTTGCCATGTTGCAGGACGATCCAACCCTGACACCGCGCGATATCGTGGTAATGGTGGCGGATATCGACAGCTATAGCCCGTTTATTCAGGCGGTATTTGGCAGCGCAACGGGTGACCGCTATCTGCCTTACGCGATCTCAGACCGCCGCGCTCGTCAGTCACACCCGGCGCTTCAGGCCTTTATCAGCCTGCTTTCGCTGCCCGATAGCCGGTTCATCTCTGAGGATGTGCTGGCATTGCTGGATGTGCCTGTTCTGTCCGCACGTTTCGACATTAACGAAGAGGGATTGCGCTACCTGCGTCAGTGGGTCAACGAATCAGGCGTCCGCTGGGGAATTGACGATGACAACGTTCAGGAGTTCGAGCTTCCACCAACCGGCCAGCACACCTGGCAGTTTGGCCTTACCCGCATGCTGCTGGGGTATGCGATGGAGAGCATCCACGGCGAATGGAATGACGTGCTGCCGTACGATGAGTCCAGCGGGTTAATCGCGGAACTGGTAGGTCACCTGGCCTCGCTGCTGATGCAGCTCAACCGCTGGCGCCGCGCGCTGATGCAGCCCCGCCCGCTTGAAGAGTGGCTGCCGGTTTGCCGCGACATGCTGAATGATTTCTTCCTGCCGGACAGCGAAACAGAGGCCGCCATGGCGCTTATCGAGAAGCAGTGGCAGGCCATCGTGGATGAGGGGGTAAATTCGCACTATCACGAGGCGGTTCCCCTTTCGCTTCTGCGTGATGAGCTGACGCAACGCCTTGACCAGGAGCGCATCAGCCAGCGCTTCCTTGCAGGGCCGGTGAATATCTGCACCCTGATGCCGATGCGTTCAATCCCGTTCAAAGTGGTTTGTCTGCTTGGCATGAACGACGGTATTTATCCTCGCGCGCTGCCTCCCCTGGGCTTTGATCTCATGAGCGCACAGCCGAAGCGGGGCGACCGCAGCCGCCGCGATGATGACCGTTATCTTTTCCTTGAGGCGCTGATGTCCGCGCAAAGCAGGCTCTATATCAGCTATATCGGGCGTTCAATTCAGGATAACAGCGAGCGTTTCCCGTCGGTGCTGGTGCAGGAGCTGGTGGACTACATCGGACAGAGTCACTATCTGCCGGGCGATGAAGCCTGTAACTGCGACGAAAGCGAACGTCGGGTGAAAGCGCATATCACCTGTCACCATAGCCGAATGCCGTTTGATCCTGTCAATTACGTTCCTGATGAACTGCAAAGCTACGCCCGCGAGTGGCTTCCTGCCGCGAAGAACGAGGGAACACCGCAAACCGATTTTATTCAGGCGCTCGAACCGCTCGCCATAAACACCCTCACGTTTGAGCAGCTACAGCGCTTTTGGGCGCATCCGGTTCGGGCTTTTTTCCAGCAACGCTTGCAGGTGAACTTCCGTTCGGAAGAGAGCGAAATCCCCGATGCGGAACCGTTTATTCTTGATGGGCTGGAGCGGTTTAAGCTTAATTCCCAGCTTCTGAATGCGCTGGTTGACGAAGAAGATGCCAGCAAACTGTTCAGACGTTTCAGGGCGTCGGGATTACTTCCGTATGGCGCGTTCGGCGAAATCGTCTGGGATGCCCAGTGCGAAGAGATGCAAGCGCTTGCTGACCGGGTTATCGCGTGTCGGCAGCCAGCGAGCAGCATTGAAATCGATCTCGATTGTAACGGTATCCACCTCAGCGGCTGGCTCACGCACGTGCAGTCTGACGGGCTGCTGCGCTGGCGCCCCTCCATGCTCAGCGTTTCACATGGCCTGCAACTCTGGCTCGAACATCTTGTCTACTGTGCGAATGGTCACGAAGGCGAAAGCCGGTTGTTTGTACGTAAGGACGGCGAGTGGCGCTTCCCGCCCATGAAGCCCGATCAGGCGTTGACGTATCTGTCGCTTTATATTGAAGGCTACCGTCAGGGCATGAACAAACCACTACTTTTACTGCCTGAAAGTGGGGGGGCGTGGATAAAAGCCTGTTACGACGCGCAGAATGATGCCATGTTAACGGATGAGGCTTCGCTCCAGAAAGCGCGCAGCAAGTTTTTGCAGGCCTACGAAGGGAACATGATGGTACGTGGCGAGGGCGACGATGTCTGGTATCAACGTTTATGGCGAACGCTGGAGCCAGAATACTTCGACATTATCACGGAAGAGGCGCAACGCTACCTGTTACCGTTGTACAAATTTAATCAGTCCTGAGTGCTGTATAAAAATTGCGCAGCATGAGGTGTTCATTTATGATGCACCTCTTATCACGGACTGATGTACCCAGAGAAAGAGATGCTGGCGTGTCCAGCACGCACGTTGTTAATGATGTAGCCGTGATAAAGAGGTCGTAATGCCAGGCAGCACCTTGTTAAAAGCGTTTGTTTTGTTTATCGCCCTTTGGGCTCCCGTCACTCAGGCCGATTCCGGTTGGCAACCCGTCCAGGAAACAATCCGTAAGAGCGAAAAGGACACCCGTCAGTATCAGGCGATTCGTCTTGATAACGGGATGACCGTGCTGCTGGTTTCCGACCCTCAGGCGGTGAAATCGCTCTCCGCGCTGGTTGTGCCGGTGGGTTCGCTGGAAGATCCTGAAGCCCATCCGGGACTGGCGCACTACCTTGAGCACATGACGCTGATGGGCTCTAAAAAATACCCGCAGCCGGACAGCCTGTCTGAATTTCTGAAAATGCATGGCGGCAGCCACAACGCCAGTACCGCGCCGTACCGCACCGCGTTTTACCTGGAAGTGGAAAATGATGCGCTTAATGGCGCGGTCGACCGTCTGGCGGATGCCATCGCCGCACCGCTGCTGGATAAAAAATATGCCGACCGGGAACGCAACGCCGTGAACGCCGAACTGACCATGGCGCGCACGCGAGACGGTATGCGCATGGCGCAGGTCAGCGCAGAAACCATCAACCCGGCGCACCCGGGTTCGCGCTTCTCAGGCGGCAATCTTGAAACGCTGAGCGACAAACCGGGTAGCCCGGTGCTCGATGCGCTGCATGCGTTTCGCGACAAATACTACTCCGCCAACCTGATGAAAGCGGTGATCTACAGTAATAAACCGTTGCCAGCGCTGGCAAATATGGCGGCGCAAACCTATGGCAGGGTGCCAAATAAAAATATCGAGCGGCCGCAGATTAACGTGCCGGTTGTCACGGACGCGCAAAAAGGCATCGTTATTCACTATGTCCCGGCCTTGCCCCGCAAGGTCTTACGCGTTGAATTCCGTATTGATAACAACACGGCGCAGTTCCGCAGCAAAACCGACGAGCTGGTGACCTATCTTATCGGCAACCGCAGCCCGGGCACGCTCTCTGACTGGCTGCAAAAGCAGGGGCTGGTGGAAGGTATTCGCGCTGACTCCGATCCCGTCGTAAACGGTAACAGCGGCGTGCTGGCAATCTCCGCGACGCTGACCGATAAAGGGCTGGCTCACCGTGACGATGTCGTTGCGGCCATTTTTAGCTATCTCTCTCTGCTGCGCGAGGAAGGCGTCGATAAACGCTACTTTGACGAGCTGGCGCACGTGCTGGATCTCGATTTCCGTTATCCCTCTATCACGCGTGACATGGACTACGTTGAGTGGCTGGCAGATACCATGATCCGCGTGCCCGTGGAACATACGCTGGATGCGGTAAATATTGCCGACCAGTATGACGCCGGGGCGCTCAAGGCGCGTCTGGCGATGATGACCCCACAGAATGCCCGTGTCTGGTATATCAGCCCGAACGAACCGCACAACAAAATGGCCTACTTCGTGGATGCTCCGTATCAGGTTGAAAAAATCAGCGAACAGACCTTCGCGGGCTGGCAGAAAAAGGCGGGTGAGATTGCGCTGAAGTTGCCGGAGCTTAACCCCTACATCCCGGATGATTTCACGCTGATCAAACCCGCTAAGGCGTATCCGCACCCGGAGCTGATTGTTGATGAGCCGACGCTGCGGGTGGTCTACACCCCAAGCCGCTATTTCGCCGACGAGCCAAAAGCGGATGTCAGCGTGGTGCTGCGTAACCCGAAAGCAATGGATAGCGCCCGAAACCAGGTGCTGTTTGCGCTGAACGATTATCTGGCCGGTATTGCCCTCGATCAGCTCAGCAACCAGGCAGCCGTTGGCGGCATCAGCTTCTCGACCAACGCCAATAACGGCCTGATGGTGAATGCCAACGGCTATACCCAGCGTTTGCCGCAGCTGTTCCAGGCGCTGCTGGAGGGCTATTTCAGCTACACGCCGACGGAAGAACAGCTTGAGCAGGCTAAGTCCTGGTATGCGCAGATGATGGATTCTGCGGAGAAGGGGAAAGCCTACGATCAGGCGATTATGCCGGCGCAGATGCTGTCGCAAATTCCTTATTTCCAGCGCGAAGATCGCCGCGCGTTACTGCCCTCTGTGACCTTAAAAGAGGTTCTGGCTTACCGTGATGCGCTGAAAACCAATACCCGTCCGGAGTTCCTGGTTGTGGGCAATATGAGCGAAGAGCAGGCTAAAACGCTGGCGCAAAACGTCCGTACGCAGCTGGGTTCAAAAGGCGATGAGTGGTGCCGTAACCAGGACGTGCTGGTAGAGAAAAAGCAAAACGCGATCTTCGAAAAAGCGGGGAGCAGCACCGATTCCGCGCTGGCCGCGGTGTTTGTACCTACCGGTTATGATGAATTTACCAGCTCTGCCCAGAGCGCCGTGCTTGGACAAATTATTCAGCCATGGTTCTACAACCAGTTGCGCACCGAGGAGCAACTGGGCTACGCGGTGTTCGCTTTCTCCATGAACGTGGGCCGCCAGTGGGGGCTGGGCTTCCTTCTGCAAAGCAGCGACAAGCAGCCCGCTTACCTGTGGCAGCGCTATCAGGCGTTCTTCCCGCAGGCGGAAGCAAAACTGCGGGCTATGAAGCCGGAGGAGTTTGCCCAGATCCAGCAGGCCGTTATCGCGCAGGTGATGCAGCCGCCGCAGACGCTGGGCGAAGAAGCCTCGCAGCTGAGCAAAGATTTCGATCGCGGTAATATGAAATTTGATTCGCGTGATAAAATAGTGGCCGAAATAAAACAGCTGACACCACAAAAGGTTGCCGATTTCTTCCACCAGGCGGTGGTAAAACCGCAGGGTATGGCCATCCTGTCTCAGGTCTCTGGCAGCCAGAACGGGAAAACGGACTACGTAAAATCGAAAGAGTGGACCGTCTGGAAGAGCGTCAGCGCACTACAGCAGTCTATGCCCTGGAGTAAAAAAGAATGACCCATACCGCTGAGCCGCTTGATCCCCTAAGTTTACCTCTACAGGGCGAGCGATTGATTGAAGCCTCAGCGGGAACGGGAAAAACCTATACCATCGCCGCGCTCTATCTGCGTCTGCTGTTAGGGCTCGGCGGCAGCGCCGCTTTTTCACGCCCGTTAAGCGTGGAGGAGCTGCTGGTGGTCACCTTCACCGAAGCGGCCACTGCCGAGCTGCGTGGCCGTATTCGCAGTAACATTCATGAACTGCGCATCGCCTGTCTGCGCCAGACCACGGATAACCCCCTCTACGCGAGCCTGCTGGACGAGATCGCCGATAAGCAACAGGCTGCGCAATGGCTGCTGCTGGCCGAACGGCAAATGGACGAGGCGTCCGTCTTCACTATTCACGGTTTTTGTCAGCGCATGCTGAGCCTGAATGCGTTTGAATCCGGCATGCTCTTTGAGCAACAGCTTATTGAAGATGAATCCGAGCTTCGCTATCAGGCCTGCGCGGATTTCTGGCGGCGTCACTGTTATCCGTTGCAGCGCGACATTGCCGAAGCGGTTCACGCCCTGTGGAAAGGTCCGGAAGATCTTCTTCGCGCCATCGACCGTTACCTGCAAGGCGAAGCGCCGGTCATCAAATCCCCGCCGCCTGCCGATGAAACGCTGGCCTCGCGCCATGAAAAGATTGTCGCCAAAATTACCGCGCTTAAGCAGAAGTGGAATGAGTCGGTCGTTGAAATTGATGCGATCATCGAAAACTCAGGCATCGACAGACGCAAGTTCAACCGTGGTAATCAGGGGAAATGGATCGAAAAGATCAGCGCCTGGGCCCAGGAGGAGACGCGGGGCTACCAGCTTCCGGACGCACTGGAAAAATTTTCGCAGCGCTTTTTGACCGAGCGGACTAAAGCCGACGGCATTGTGCCCGAGCATCCCCTGTTTGTGGCGATTGAAGCGCTGCTTGCTGAACCATTAACGCTCAACGATCTGATGATCACCCGCGCCATGACGGAGATCCGCCAGGCCGTCGCGCGGGAAAAACGTCGCCGGGGCGAGCTGGGGTTCGATGATATGCTGAGCCGCCTGGACGAGGCGCTGTCCAGCGAGAATGGTGAAGCGCTCGCAAGCGCGATCCGTACCCGATTCCCGGTGGCGATGATTGACGAATTTCAGGACACCGACCCCCAACAGTACCGCATTTTTCGCCGCATCTGGCGACAGCAGCCCGACACTGCCCTGCTGTTGATAGGCGATCCTAAACAAGCAATTTATGCCTTCCGCGGGGCCGATATCTTTACCTATATGAAAGCCCGCAGCGAGGTCGTTGCGCACTACACGTTAGACACGAACTGGCGCTCCGCGCCGGGGATGGTTGAGAGCGTCAATACGCTGTTCAGCCGCATGGAGTCGGCGTTCATGTTCAATGAAATTCCTTTCCTGCCGGTGAAATCTGCCCCAAATAACGCGACTTTACGCTTTGAAGTCAGCGGTGCGGTGCAACCCGCCATGACCTTCTGGCTGCTTGAGGGGGAAGGCTATGGTGTTGCCGACTATCAGGCGGCGATGGCCCAGCACTGCGCCGCGCAAATCCGTGACTGGCTGAGCGCAGGCGCGCGCGGCGAGGCGCTGCTGTGGAAAGGGGAACAGGCAAATCCTGTTAAAGCCTCTGATATAACCGTGCTGGTGCGCAGCCGTCAGGAAGCGGCGTTGATCCGCGATGCGCTTACGCTGCTTGATATTCCCTCCGTGTATCTTTCTAACCGCGACAGCGTGTTCGACACGCTGGAAGCCCAGGAAATGCTCTGGCTGCTTCAGGCGGTGCTGGCGCCGGAGCGCGAAAATACGCTTCGAAGCGCGCTGGCCAGTTCAATGCTGGGGTTGAACGCGCGGGATATCGACGTACTTAACCATGACGAAAACGCATGGGATACGGTAGTGGAAGAGTTTGTCCATTACCGTGAGCGCTGGCAAAAACGCGGCGTCATGGCGATGCTTCGCGAGCTGATGACGCGGCGTCAGATTGCCGAAAATATGCTGGCGACATCCGGCGGTGAAAGGCGTCTGACCGATATTTTACACATCAGCGAACTGTTGCAGGAAGCGGGTACCCAGCTTGAAAGTGAACATGCCCTTGTGCGCTGGCTGGCGCAGCAAATTGCGGATCCCAACAGTAACGCCTCAAGCCAGCAGATGCGTCTTGAGAGCGATAAGCATCTGGTGCAAATCGTCACCATTCACAAATCGAAAGGTCTTGAGTATCCGCTGGTCTGGCTGCCCTTCATCGCGAACTACCGCGTTCAGGATCAGGCCTTTTACCATGACCGCGAGACTTTCGATGCGGTGCTCGATCTCAGCAAAGCAGAAACCAGCGTTGAGCTGGCGGAAGCGGAGCGTCTGGCGGAGGATTTGCGCCTGCTATACGTGGCGCTGACCCGTTCTGTCTGGCATTGCAGCCTGGGCGTCGCGCCCGTATTTCGCCGTCGCGGAGAAAAAACGGGGGAGAGCGATTTCCATTTAAGCGCGTTAGGGCGGCTTATTCAGCGTGGCGAGCCGAAAGATGCGGCGGGGCTACGCCACTGCATTGCGTCGCTTTGCGGTGACGATATCGCGCTACATATCCCCACTCTGCCAGACAATAGCCGCTGGCAAATGGCGCAAGAGACCGCCACCGATCTTAACGCGCGCCAGATCACGCGGGTGCTTGCCGACGACTGGCGAGTCACCAGCTATTCTGGCCTGCAACAGCACGGGCAAAGTATTGCGCAGGATCTCATGCCGAAGCTGGACGTGGATGCCGCAGGAGTGGGAGAGGTGCCGGTTGAGCCGACGTTAACCCCACATCAGTTCCCGCGCGGCGCGTCGCCGGGCACCTTTTTACACAGCCTCTTTGAGGAACTGGATTTTACTCAGCCTGTCAGTGAGGAGTGGGTGCTGAGGATGCTACAGAGCGGGGGCTATGACGCGCACTGGCAGCCCGTTCTCACAGACTGGATCAACGCCATTTTGCAGGCGCCGCTGACGGAGCAGGGCTTCTCGCTTCGCCAGTTAACGGCCAAAAATAAGCAGGTTGAGATGGAGTTTTATCTGCCTGTCGAAGGTCCGCTTAAGGCCGATGCGCTCGATGCGCTCATCCGTCAGTACGATCCGCTGTCGGCCGGCTGCCCGCCGCTGAACTTCCGTCAGGTACAGGGCATGCTGAAAGGGTTTATCGACCTGGTCTTCCGTCACGAAGGGCGTTACTACCTGCTGGACTACAAATCCAACTGGCTGGGCGAGAGCAGCGAAGCCTATACCCAACAGGCGATGGCGGCAGCCATGCAAATGCATCGCTACGATCTGCAATATCAGCTCTATAGCCTGGCGCTACACCGCTATTTGCGCCACCGTATTGCGGATTATCGCTACGACGACCATTTTGGTGGCGTCATCTACCTGTTCTTACGCGGGGTCGACGCTGCCGATCCGCACTCCGGGATCTTCAGTACCCGTCCGGACGCCGAACTGATTGATAAAATGGATAACCTGTTTGCAGCAAACGCGGAGGAAATGGCATGACGATGCAGGACTTATTGCTGGATGCGGTAGAGCAACGCGTGCTGCGTCAGCTGGACGTGCAGTTTGCCATGATGATTGCCGCTGACCAGCCCGCTGTGATGCTGGCCGCTGCCCTTTTGAGTAAAGACGCCGGAGAGGGGCATGTGTGTCTGCCGCTCTCGCGTCTGGTGATTGATGAAAAAATGCCGCCTGTCCTCCAGTCTTGCTTTGCGCTGCTGGGTGAGACGGTGGACTGGCCGAAAATTTTGTGCGAATCATCGGCCGTCGGGCCGGGAGAAAACCAGGCACCGCTGATCCTCTCGGGTGAGCGCTTGTACCTGAACCGCCTGTGGAGAAACGAGCTGACGGTAGCGCGTTTCTTTAGTGAGACCAACGCGCCGCTTCCCTGCGATGAAGCGCAGCTTCGCCAGACACTGGACAGTCTGTTTGACTCTGGTGAAGCCACTGACTGGCAGAAAGTGGCGGCGGCTGTCGCCCTGACGCGACGGATTTCGGTGATTTCCGGCGGCCCGGGGACCGGTAAAACCACGACCGTAGCAAAACTGCTGGCCGCCCTGATCCAGCTTTCAGGCGAGCAGCGATGCCGTATTCGTCTGGCGGCGCCCACCGGAAAGGCCGCGGCGCGTCTGACCGAATCTCTGGGCGGCGCGATGCAACGGCTGCCGCTGACGCAGGAGCAGCTTGCGCTTTTCCCGGGTGAAGCAAGTACGCTGCACCGTCTGCTCGGCGCTCAGCCGGGTAGCCAGCGTCTGCGCTACCATGCGGGCAATCCGCTGCATCTGGACGTGCTGGTGGTGGATGAAGCCTCTATGATCGACCTGACCATGATGTCGCGCCTGATCGATGCTCTGCCGCCGCATGCGCGCGTGGTTTTCCTGGGCGATCGCGACCAGCTCGCCTCCGTTGAAGCCGGGGCGGTACTGGGAGATATCTGTACCTACGCCAGCTATGGTTATACCGCCGCGCGGGCGCAGGAGCTTGCCCGCCTGACCGGCTGCTCGCTTGAGCCCGATCGCTCACCCGTCGCGGGCGCGCTGCGCGACAGCCTGTGCCTGCTGCAAAAAAGCTACCGCTTTGGCAGCGACTCCGGCATCGGCCAGCTGGCGGCGGCGGTAAACCGTGGGGATCGGCATGCCACGCGTACGGTGTTTGACGGTTCCTTCACTGACATAGAAAAGAAATCGCTGCAAAGCGGGGAAGAGTATCAGGCAATGCTTGAGGAGGCTCTCCAGGGTTACCAGCGTTTTCTGAGCTGCGTGCAGCAGCGCAGTCAGCCCGAGCAGGCCATCGCCGCATTTGGCGAATACCAGCTTCTGTGCGCACTGCGCGAAGGGCCATTTGGCGTCGCGGGTCTGAACGACAGGCTGGAGCAGCTGCTTGTGCAGAAACGCAGAATTAACCGTCAGCTGCATTCGCGATGGTATGAGGGCAGGCCAGTGATGATCTCCCGCAACGACAGTGCGCTGGGGCTGTTCAACGGGGATATCGGCATTGCGCTCGATCGCGGCAACGGTCTGCGCGTGTGGTTCCAGCTGCCGGACGGCAGCGTGAAGTCCGTTCAGCCCAGCCGCCTGCCGGAGCATGAAACGGCATGGGCGATGACGGTACACAAATCTCAGGGCTCCGAGTTCAACCATGCGGCGCTGATCCTGCCGACACAGCTTTCACCGGTCGTAACCCGTGAGCTGGTCTACACCGCCATTACCCGTGCGCGCCAGCGTCTGTCGCTGTATGCGGATGAACGCGTGCTGGGACAGGCGATTGCCACCCGCACCGAGCGCAGGAGCGGATTAAGCGCGATATTTGAATCTGCCTGAATGAACGCCCTTTCCAACAGGAAAGGGCTACCTGTCACCCCAGGTCCGCCATTAATACCTTCGAGCGGCGCTGATAGTTGTACATCTCTTTCTTGCTTTCCGGCAGTGAATCAATATCCACCGGCGTGAAGCCGCGTTCCTGGAACCAGTGAATGCTGCGGGTGGTGAGCACGAACAGCTTGCTCAGACCCATCTGGCGCGCCTGTGCCGCTACGCGTTCAAGCAGCAGTTCGCCCCGGGAGGAGCTACGGTAATCCGGGTGCACCGCAACGCACGCCATTTCTCCAATCTGCTCTTCCGGGAACGGATAAAGCGCCGCACAGGCAATGGTCAGGTTATCGCGCTGGATGATGGTGAACTTGTCGATCTCCATCTCCAGCTGCTCGCGGGAGCGGCGAACCAGAATGCCCTGCTGCTCCAGCGGCCGGATCAGCTCCAGAATGCCGCCGATGTCGTTGATGGTGGCGCGGCGGATCTGCTCGGCGCTCTCCATCACAATCTGCGTACCAATACCGTCCCGGGAGAACAGCTCCTGCAACAGCGCGCCGTCTTCCTGATAGCTGATCAGGTGGCTGCGGCGCACGCCGCTGCGGCACGCTTTGACGGCACCGCGCAGAAAACGCACCGTACCGGAATAGTAATCGCCTTGTGCTTCCAGCGCTTCGACGCGTGCCTGAGCTTCATTCGGAAAAAGTTCTGGCACAATTACGCCCTCATCATTCACGACGCCCTGTGAAGAGCAAAACCCAATCATTTTCTCGGCTTTCAGCTTGATGGCCAGCTGGGTGGCAATCTCTTCCGAGGTCAGATTAAAACTTTCACCCGTTACGGAGACGGCAACAGGGCCCATCAGAACGATCGCGCCATTGTCTAACTGACGGTGAATGGCTTCTTCATCAATACGGCGGATGCGACCGCTGTGGCAGTAGTCCACGCCATCGTCCACGCCGAGCGGCTGAGCAATGATAAAATTGCCGCTCACCACGTTGATATGCGCGCCCTGCAACGGCGTATTATTCAGGCTCATCGACAGGCGGGCGGTAATATCGAGCTGCAACAGGCCCGCCGCCTGTTTGACCAGTTCGAGGGTTTTCGCATCCGTCACGCGGGTATGTTTGTGGTAAATCGGCTCATGGTGATGCGCGGCGAGATTGGCTTCGATTTGCGGACGTGCGCCATACACCACCACCAGACGGATGCCGAGGCTGTGCAGCAGGCCAATATCATTGACGATGCTGGAAAAGTTTTCATGCTCAATGGCTTCGCCGCCAAGCATGATGACAAACGTTTTGCCCCGATGGGTGTTGATATAGGGAACAGAATGGCGGAATCCCTGGACCAGTTCGGTTCTGCGTTCCTTAACCATGACACAACCCTTAATGAATGTTTATTCGTAATTTCTGTATTTTTATTCGATTGTGGCCGTCCGTGCAAGCCTAAATTTTCTGCGACCCACAGAAAATGATAAGTAATCCGTGCGTTAGCGTATGATTGTTTACCCTTTTATAGATGACAGTTTATGCGTCATTCGTTAAAGTTTTCGGTCAATTCAGACGTTTTATTCATTAATCAGTTTTATTGCTCGGGAGAAGCATGTCGGGATCCAATTCAGCAATAAGCCGCCGCCGCCTGTTAAAAGGGGCCGGGGCGATGTGGTTGCTTAGCGTCAGCCAGGTGGGTCTTGCCGCCACAAGCCAGGTAGTCGCGGTGCGCGTCTGGCCGTCGTCGACCTATACGCGCGTGACGGTTGAGTCCAACCGCGTGCTGAAATATAAGCAATTCGCCCTCAGCAATCCTGAACGTGTGGTGGTTGATCTCGAAGGTGTGAACCTCAACTCCGTGCTGAAAGGCATGGCGGCTCAGATCCGCGGCGACGATCCGTTTATCAAATCGGCGCGCGTCGGACAGTTCGATCCGCAAACCGTGCGCATGGTGTTTGAGCTGAAGCAGAACGTGAAGCCGCAGCTCTTTGCCCTTGCACCTGTTGCCGCCTTTAAAGAGCGTCTGGTGATGGATCTCTATCCGGCGAATGCCACGGATATTCAGGATCCGCTCCTGGCACTCCTTGAGGATTACAACAAAGGCGATCTCGACCGGCAGGTTCCACCAGCGCAAAGCGGGCCGAAGCCGGGCAGGGCGGGGCGCGACCGACCGATTGTGATCATGCTCGATCCTGGCCACGGTGGGGAAGATTCCGGCGCCGTCGGGAAGTATCGCACCCGCGAAAAAGATGTGGTGCTGCAAATTGCCCGTCGTCTGAAGGCGTTAATTGACAAAGAGGGCAATATGCGCGCCTACATGACGCGCAACGAAGATGTCTTTATCCCGCTGAAGGTCCGCGTGGCGAAAGCGCAGAAGCAGCGCGCGGATCTGTTTGTCTCTATTCACGCGGATGCCTTCACCAGCCGCCAGCCGAGCGGCTCGTCGGTATTTGCCCTGTCAACAAAAGGGGCGACCAGTACCGCCGCGAGATACCTGGCGGATACGCAGAACGCCTCGGATTTAATCGGTGGGGTGAGCAAAAGCGGCGATCGTTACGTCGACCATACGATGTTCGATATGGTGCAGTCGCTGACCATTACCGACAGCCTGAAGTTTGGTAAAGCGGTGCTGGGCAAGCTGGGCCGGGTCAACAAGCTGCACAAAAACAGCGTCGAGCAGGCCGGATTTGCGGTACTGAAAGCGCCGGATATTCCGTCCATTCTGGTCGAAACCGCGTTTATCAGTAACGTGGAAGAGGAACGCAAGCTCAAGACGGCTAAATTCCAGCAGGAAGTGGCGGAGTCGATTCTGGCGGGTATCCGGGCCTATTTCTCAGACGGAGAAACGCTGGCGCGGCGAGGGTAGGGCATCAGGCCGGGTATCTTGCCCGGCATTTTCACAAACGGCAGATACAAAAAAACACCCTTAAGGGTGTTTATTGTTTTAGAAGTGTTGGTTGCGGGGGCCGGATTTGAACCGACGACCTTCGGGTTATGAGCCCGACGAGCTACCAGGCTGCTCCACCCCGCGTCCGTCTTTCTACACTTGTAGAAACTTACTTCTTCAAATTTGATTGGTTGCGGGGGCCGGATTTGAACCGACGACCTTCGGGTTATGAGCCCGACGAGCTACCAGGCTGCTCCACCCCGCGTCCGTCTTTTTGCTTCGTATTTCAAACCACATCTGCGTTGACTTTCCTCGTTCACCTCAGTCACTTACTGGAGTAAGTTCCTAAGGATTCACTGCGTCGTCGCCTTGCTGTGATTCGAACTACTTCGCAAAAACTTCTACAGTCGTAGAAGATACTTCATCAAATTTTAATTGGTTGCGGGGGCCGGATTTGAACCGACGACCTTCGGGTTATGAGCCCGACGAGCTACCAGGCTGCTCCACCCCGCGTCCGTGGAAGCGCACTATACTCGGATAGGTTTGTGATGCAACCCCTTTTTCGCATAATTCATTATTTTGTATGCAAAATGAACGGGAATAGCCACTTTGGACTATTTTTTGTCCAGAATTTGCCAAAGGGAAGGCGATTGCATTTCATTCATACGGTGGGTTTGTTATCTTCATCACGCGGAAATGGGCAACTAAAAGACGAGATATAATGAAAGGACGTTGGGCGAAGTATCTGATGACAGGCGCAATGGTAGCGATTCTTGCGGCCTGCTCTTCCAAACCGACCGATCGCGGTCAACAGTATAAAGACGGGAAGTTATCCCAGCCTTTCTCTTTAGTTAACCAGCCCGATGCCGTGGGTGCTCCAATCAATGCCGGGGATTTCTCCGAGCAGGTGTACCAGATCCGCAAAGCGTCGCCGCGCCTGTATGGCGCACAGAACAACGTTTATAGTGCCGTGCAGGACTGGCTGAAGGCGGGCGGTGATACGCGCAATATGCGCCAGTTTGGTATTGATGCCTGGCAGATGGAAGGGGCGGATAACTACGGTAACGTCCAGTTTACCGGCTACTACACGCCAGTTGTCCAGGCGCGACACACGCGTCAGGGCGAATTCCAGTATCCGATTTACCGTATGCCGCCAAAACGCGGTCGTCTGCCGTCTCGCGCCGAGATCTACGCCGGCGCGCTTAGCGAAAATTACGTGCTGGCCTACAGCAACTCGCTGATGGATAACTTCATCATGGACGTGCAGGGCAGCGGTTATATTGATTTTGGCGACGGTTCGCCGCTGAACTTCTTTAGCTACGCCGGGAAAAACGGCCATGCCTACCGCAGCATCGGTAAGGTGCTTATCGACCGTGGTGAAGTAAAACGAGAAGACATGTCGATGCAGGCGATCCGCGAGTGGGGCGAAAAGCACAGCGAAGCGGAAGTGCGTGAACTGCTTGAGCAGAACCCATCGTTTGTTTTCTTCAAGCCGCAAAACTTTGCGCCGGTGAAAGGGGCGAGCGCCGTACCGCTGATTGGCCGCGCCTCGGTGGCCTCGGATCGTTCGATTATCCCGGCGGGCACCACGCTGCTGGCGGAAGTGCCTCTCCTCGACAATAACGGCAAGTTCAACGGCAAGTATGAGCTGCGCCTGATGGTGGCGCTGGACGTGGGCGGGGCGATCAAAGGCCAGCACTTCGATATTTACCAGGGCATCGGCCCGGATGCCGGGCACCGTGCAGGCTGGTATAACCACTACGGACGCGTGTGGGTGCTGAAGACTGCGCCGGGTACCGGAAACGTATTCAGCGGCTGATTGTGGTATTCTGAGCGCAAGACGGATTACGGTTCAGGGTGAGGAATACCTCACCCTTTTTACATCTGAGGTTTTATGTCTGTGGTAATCAGCGATGCCTGGCGCCAGCGTTTCGGCGGCACGGCACGGTTATATGGTGAAAAAGCCCTGCAACTGTTCGCGGATGCGCATGTCTGCGTGGTGGGCATTGGGGGGGTGGGTTCGTGGGCGGCAGAAGCGCTGGCCAGAACCGGCATTGGCGCAATTACGTTGATTGATATGGATGACGTCTGCGTCACCAACACTAACCGTCAGATCCACGCCCTGCGTGATAACGTCGGTCTGGCGAAGTCTGAGGTGATGGCGGAGCGTATTCGTCTGATCAACCCGGAGTGCCGCGTAACGGTGATTGACGACTTTGTGACGGCAGATAACGTCGCGGAGTACATGAGCAAAGGCTACAGCTACGTCATTGACGCCATCGACAGCGTGCGCCCGAAAGCGGCGCTGATCGCCTACTGCCGTCGCTATAAGGTGCCGCTGGTGACCACCGGCGGGGCGGGCGGACAAATCGATCCGACTCAGATCCAGGTGGCGGATCTGGCGAAAACCATTCAGGATCCGCTGGCCGCTAAGCTGCGCGAGCGCCTAAAAAGCGACTTCAACGTGGTGAAGAACAGCAAAGGCAAGCTGGGCGTGGACTGCGTATTCTCCACCGAAGCGCTGGTTTATCCGCAGGCGGATGGTTCGGTCTGTGCGATGAAAAGCACGGCGGAAGGGCCAAAGCGGATGGACTGCGCCTCTGGGTTTGGTGCGGCCACCATGGTGACCGCCTCCTTCGGCTTTGTGGCGGTCTCTCACGCCCTGAAGAAAATGATGGCGAAGGCAGAACGTCAGGCCTGAGCCTGACGTGCGGCAGCCAGCACCGCGTCGTTGAGCGCGATCAACCCCTGACCGCGCGAGGCGCTAAGCTGCGCGCGAAGTCCCAGCTCATCAAACAGCGCCAGCGGAGAATGCGCCAGCAGATCTGCGGCGCGTTTCCCTTCGACGGCGGTCAGCAGCACCGCCAGCAGGCCGCGAACGATGCGTCCCTCGCTGTCGCCGAAGAAATGCAGCTTCTCACCGGATACGCTAAACCCAAGCCAGACGCGGTTCTCGCAGCCAGCGATCTCCTTCGCCTGTGACTTCAGATCGTCTGACAGGGTGGGCAGCTGTTTACCCAGCAGGATCAGCTGACGGTATTTATCCTCCCACTGCGTGAGCGGGGCGAAGGTCTGTTTCAACGTCTCTTCAGTGATAACGGTGCCGAACGGGTGCCCGGCTAAGGCTGAATGTGTCATTAATCCACCAGTAATTCCAGGGCGCGGTCGACGGCGGAAACCAGCGCGTAGACGTCGCTTTTTGTGTTGTACGGTGCAAACGAGGCGCGCAGGGTGCCGCTCACGCCCATGGCTGCCAGCAGCGGCTGGGCGCAGTGCTGTCCGGCACGCAGCGCAATGCCGTACCCGGCAAGCAGCGTCACCATGTCGCTATGGTGTACGCCCGCGAAGTCAAAGGCGAGCAGGCTGGAGTCCTGTACGCGGAACGAGCGAAACCCCGGGCGTTTTTTAAGCTCTTCTTCCGCCAGCGTCGCCAGGCCCCGGCTCCAGCTTTCAGCCTGAACCACGTCCGTTTCTGTGAGCCATTCGAGCGCCGCGCTCAGGCCGATAACCCCGGCCACGTTCGGCGTACCGGCTTCCAGGCGGTAAGGTACATCCTGAGTTTTAAAGCCGTCGAAGGTCACTTCGGTAATCATCTTGCCGCCGCCGAGCCACGGCGTCATCCGGGCCAGCAGTTCAGGTTTGCCGTACAGCGCGCCGATACCGGTTGGCCCGTACAGCTTGTGCCCGGAGAACGCATAGAAATCGATATCCAGCGCCTGAACGTCAGCCGGGAAATGCACCACTCCCTGCGCGCCGTCGACCATCACCACCACGCCGCTGGCATGGGCAATTTTAATGGCGCGCGCCAGATCCGGGCAGCCGCCGGTGACGTTGGACATCTGCCCCAGCGCCAGAATACGGCTTCGCGGCGTTATCAGCTCCGGCAGACGCGCCACGTCCGGCAGAAGGTCTGCACCCAGCGGGAGCTTTACAACGCGCGCCCCGGTTTGTTCAGCCACCATCAGCCACGGCACCAGGTTGGCGTGGTGCTCTGCCTCGCTGACGATGATTTCATCTCCGGCCTGCAACAACGGACGCGCGTAGCATTGCGCCACCATGTTAATGGCCTCGGTGGTACCGCGCGTCCAGACGATGCTCTTACCGCTGTCGGCATTGATCAGGCGCGCGACCTGATCCCGTGCGGCTTCGTATTGCGCCGTCAGGCGCTGCGCTTCGGCATACTGGCTGCGGTGCACGTTCCCGGCGCTCAGGCTGTAAAACTGGTGGGTTGCCTCAATCACCGCCTGCGGCTTAAGGGCCGTGGCGGCGCTATCAAGATAAATACCGGCATCGGCCAGCGCGGGAAACTGTGCGCGAAACTGCGCAGGACTGAAAGCATTCATGGAATTCCTCATATCGATTCTTCGATCGTCGCGCAAATTTATCAACAGGGCAAGGAAGTTGATATCTATCAGATTTGTCTGCTTATCCTGGCGAGTCTGAAAAAGCAGGTTATGCTAAATAGTGTTAGGCGGATGTTTTAGCCTGTTATAAATCGAGGTTTGAATAGCATTAATTGCTAAAGGAGATAATCATGAAAAAGACAGCTGCAATCATTTCTGCCTGTGCGTTGACCTTTGCCCTGAGCGCCTGTTCTGGTAATAACTATGTCATGCATACCAACGATGGTCGATCTATCGTCTCTGAAGGGAAACCGACAACCGATAATGATACCGGGATGATTTCATACAAAGATGCTAACGGGAACAAACAGCAGATCAACCGCAGTGACGTGAAAGAGATGAAAGAAATCGAGCATTAATAGCGAGATAAGCGAAAAAAAAGCACCGCAAGTTGGCGGTGCTACATTAATCACTATGGACAGACAGGGTAAATGTACAGGAAGTGAAAAATTGGTAGCGTTGCTACCGTGGTCTGAATCGCAGACCAATTGCAAACACAACAACACAACATCACAACCGTAAGCCAAAAGCCCTTCAGAACACGCATTCCAAAAAAACTTTTCGTTCCGGCTCAGGAAGTGCCGCCACTATAGGTATTTGCTGGTAGTTCCTCAACGGACAAATTATAATGGCTCAGATAAAAAAAACTAATAGGTTAAACGTTGTTTCCTATATGTTAAATCTCGTTAACATCTAAGCCAGATAACCATGTCCAAGCGATTGCCACCCCTTAATGCATTACGTGTTTTTGATGCAGCAGCACGCCACCTCAGCTTCACCCGCGCAGCCGATGAGCTTTTTGTGACACAGGCCGCAGTAAGTCATCAAATCAAGTCTCTGGAGGATTTTCTGGGGCTTAAGCTGTTCCGTCGCCGCAACCGTTCCTTGCTGTTGACCGAAGAGGGGCAGAGCTATTTTCAGGATATTAAAGAGATTTTTTCCCAGCTGACGGAAGCCACCCGCAAGCTTCAGGCCCGAAGCGCAAAAGGTGCCCTGACGGTCAGTTTATTGCCCAGTTTTGCCATTCAATGGCTGGTGCCTCGACTCTCAAGCTTTAACTCAACTTATCCGGGAATCGATGTCCGAATCCAGGCCGTTGACCGTCAGGAAGACAAGCTGGCAGATGATGTGGACGTGGCGATTTTTTACGGTCGCGGCAACTGGCCGGGCTTGCGTGTAGAGAAATTATACGCAGAATATCTGCTGCCGGTCTGTTCGCCGCTGCTGCTGACGGGGGACAAGGCGCTCAAAACGCCCGCCGATCTGGCGAAACATACGCTTTTGCACGATGCGTCGCGTCGCGACTGGCAAACTTATACCCGTCAGTTAGGTCTTAATCATATAAACGTGCAGCAGGGGCCTATTTTTAGCCACAGCGCGATGGTGCTACAGGCTGCCATTCACGGGCAGGGCGTGGCGTTGGCAAACAACGTGATGGCGCAGTCCGAAATTGAGGCAGGCCGTCTGGTTTGCCCGTTTAACGATGTTCTGGTCAGCAAGAATGCATTTTATCTGGTTTGTCATGACAGTCAGGCAGAACTGGGTAAAATAGCCGCTTTCCGGCAGTGGATACTGGCGAAAGCGGCAAGCGAGCAAGAAAAATTCCGCTTCAGGTATGAACAATAACGTTTGTGTGCCGGGCACGCATTAATTCAGGACTTAAACATGACCAGCCGATTCATGCTGATTTTCGCCGCAGTAAGTGGCTTTATTTTTGTAGCTCTGGGCGCGTTTGGCGCGCATGTGTTAAGCAAATCTCTGGGCGTTGTGGAGATGGGCTGGATCCAGACCGGCCTTGAATATCAGGCGTTCCACACGCTGGCAATATTTGGGCTGGCGGTGGCGATGCAACGCCGCATCAGCATCTGGTTCTACTGGAGCAGCGTCTTTCTGGCGCTGGGTACCGTACTGTTCAGCGGCAGCCTCTACTGCCTGGCGCTGTCGCATTTACGCCTGTGGGCGTTTGTTACACCTGTCGGCGGCGTCAGCTTCCTGGCGGGGTGGGTATTAATGTTTATCGGAGCTATCCGTCTGAAACGCAAGGGCGTTGTTCATGAATAAGGTTGTTTTATATTGTCGCCCGGGGTTTGAGAAAGAGTGCGCCGCGGAAATCACCGATAAAGCGGGGAAGCGTGAAGTCTTCGGATTTGCTCGCGTTAAAGAGAACGCGGGCTATGTGGTATTTGAATGCTATCAGCCTGATGATGCCGACAAGCTGGCGCGCGAGCTGCCGTTCAGCTCGCTGATTTTTGCCCGCCAGATGTTTGTCGCGGGCGAACTGCTGAAAGATCTCCCACCGGACGATCGCATCACGCCGATTGTGGGCATGTTACAAGGCGTGGTGGAGAAGGGCGGCGATTTACGCGTGGAAGTGGCCGACACCAACGAAAGCAAAGAGCTTATGAAGTTCTGCCGCAAGTTCACCGTGCCGCTGCGCGCGGCGCTGCGCGATGCGGGTGTGCTGACAAACTACGAAACGCCAAAGCGTCCGGTCGTGCATATCTTCTTTATTGCGCCAGGGTGTTGCTACGCAGGCTACTCGTATACCACCAACAACTCGCCGTTCTTTATGGGGATCCCGCGTCTGCGCTTCCCGGCGGACGCGCCGAGCCGTTCAACCCTGAAGCTGGAAGAGGCGTTCCACGTCTTTATCCCGGCCGACGAGTGGGACGAACGCCTGGCAAACGGCATGTATGCGGTCGATCTCGGGGCGTGCCCTGGCGGCTGGACCTATCAGCTGGTGAAACGCAACATGTGGGTGTCCTCGGTGGATAACGGCCCAATGGCGCAAAGCCTGATGGATACCGGGCAGGTCACCTGGCTGCGCGAGGACGGTTTCCGCTATCGCCCGAACCGCAACAACATCTCCTGGATGGTGTGCGACATGGTAGAAAAACCGGCGAAAGTCGCGGCGCTGATGGCCTCCTGGCTGGTAAACGGCTGGTGTCGTGAGACGATTTTCAACCTAAAGCTGCCGATGAAAAAGCGCTACGAAGAGGTGTCGCAGAACCTGGCCTATATTCAGCAGCAGCTGGACGAACATGGCATTAACGCGGAAATCCAGGCACGACAGCTGTATCACGATCGTGAAGAAGTGACGGTGCACATTCGTCGCTGGTGGGCGGCCGTAGGCGGGCGTCGCGACGAGCGATAACGTCTGTAATGCCCGGTGGCGCTACGCTTACCGGGCCTACAAAACCGTGAATCGTTTTAACGCTCTAACCTTAACTGCTGTAAATTCCCGTCCAGCTGTAAATCCGTCTGTAGCGTCGCCACCTCGCGGCAGATAAACGCCATCTCTTTGTGTGCCTCCAGCTTCTTGCGCCACTTTTCCGGCACCTCATCCAGCCGGGCGTAAATGCCTTCCAGGTTTTGAAACTCCGTCAGCAGCTGTGCGGCACTTTTTGGTCCAATGCCGGCGACGCCCGGTACTTTGGAGCTGCTAATTCCCGCCAGCCCCCAGTAGTCAGGCAGCTGTTCCGGCGAGACGCCAAACTCCCCGGCAATAAAGGGTGCGTCCAGCCAGCGTTTCTGGAAATAGTCGCGGATGCGGATCGTGGGAGAGAGCAGCTGGCAGTAGCCTTTGTCGGTTGAAACGATGGTCGCCTGATGCCCGGCACTCGCGACTTTCACCGCCAGCGTTGCGGCCAGATCGTCAGCCTCGTTGCCATGCGCGCCCCAGCAGGGAACGCCGCGCTGTTCAAAGGCGGCGCGAATAACGGGCATTTCGGCGTGCAGATCGTCCGGCATCGGCGCGCGTCCGGCCTTGTAGTCAGGGAGACGCTGATGTCGCCAGCCGCTGTTGCGCGCTTCGTCGTCAAACACGGCCACGACGTGCGTCGGCTCGCTGTGGCGAATAAGCTGCTCCAGCGCGTGCAGGCAGGTGTCCTTGCAGGGTGTGCCCTGTACCGCATGGATCCGGCGAATCAGGTTGAGCGCGTCGACGATAAGTAAATGAACAGCCACAGATATTCTCCCTTAAAGCTAATGGATAAAGGGTATCACTGTCGGCAGGGGGAAACGAATAGCTTGAGGGAAAACAGGAAGAAGCCTCGCAAAACGAGGCTTCCTGACCGGCTTAATCGCAGGTGACGATCTTCATCGCCAGGCCACCGCGGGAGGTTTCGCGGTATTTGGCGTTCATGTCTTTACCGGTTTCGTACATGGTTTCGATAACCTTATCGAGACAGACGCGCGGTTCGCTGGTGCGGCGCAGCGCCATACGTGCCGCGTTCACCGCCTTCACGGAGGCAATGGCGTTACGCTCGATGCACGGTACCTGTACCTGTCCGCCGACCGGGTCGCAGGTCAGTCCCAGGTTGTGCTCCATGCCGATTTCCGCAGCAATACAGACCTGCGCAGGGCTTGCGCCCAGCAGTTCAGCCAGACCCGCCGCCGCCATAGAACAGGCTACGCCCACTTCACCCTGACAGCCCACTTCCGCACCGGAAATGGAGGCGTTCATCTTGTACAGAGAGCCAATCGCACTGGCAACCAGCATATAGCGCGCCAGTGAGTTTGCGTTCACTTCGCGGATAAACTTGTCGTAATACGCCAGTACCGCCGGAACGATACCGCACGCGCCGTTGGTTGGCGCGGTCACCACGCGGCCACCCGCAGCGTTCTCTTCGTTCACCGCCAGCGCGAACATGTTGATCCAGTCGACGACGGCCATCGGGTCGGTGGTGGTTTTGTCGGTGCTGACCAGCATGCGGCGCAGCGCAGCCGCACGACGCGGAACGCGCAGTTTACCCGGCAGCACGCCTTCGGTGGTGATCCCGCGCTCAATACCGCTGCGCATCACCTCCCAGACGTTAGCGAAGTGCTGTTCCAGCTCCGCTTTGCTGTGCAGGGCCAGCTCGTTTTTCATCATCAGGCCGGAGAGAGAGAGCCCCGTCTCCTGGCAGTGACGCTGTAAATCGGCCGCGTTTTTGTACGGGTACGGCACCTCAACGGCGGAACCGTTGGTTTGACCAAAATGGTCTTCGTCGACGATAAACCCGCCGCCGATGGAGTAATACGTCTGGCTGTAAACCGCTTTATCGCCGACCAGCGCGGTAATGCGCATGCCGTTTTCGTGCAGCGACAGGTTATCCGCATGGAAATTCATGCAATGGTCAACCGGGAATTCAACCTCATGCTCGCCGTTGGCCAGCAGCAAACGACCGTGGGTGTTCACGTCCTGGATAAAGCCAGGAATGGAGTCAATATCAACGGTATCCGGCAGGTTACCCGCCAGGCCCATGATAATGGCGATATCGGTATGGTGGCCTTTACCGGTCAGGGAAAGGGAACCGTATACATCGACAACCACGCGGGTGATGTCGTGCAAAATGCCGCGTGCAATCAAGTCATCCGTGAATTGTTTACCGGCTTTCATTGGTCCGACGGTGTGAGAGCTGGAAGGACCAATACCGATTTTGAAGATATCGAATACGCTAATCATGATGCGTCCATTGCTTCAGTCAGAGGGGAGGAGTGCGCCGTCCGCAGACGGCGCAGGAGGTATTAGCTGAACAGCGAGTAGAAAATAGCGGAGATGGCAATCAGACCCATCACAACAACGAAGACGTTGCTGATATGGCCGCTGTATTTGCGCATCGCAGGCACTTTCTGAATCGCGTACATCGGCATCAGGAACAGGATCATCGCGATAATCGGGCCGCCCAGGGTTTCAATCATGCCCAGAATGCTTGGGTTCAGGGTGGCTACCGCCCAGGTGGTCACCAGCATGAACAGCGCGGTGATTTTGTTCAGACGGTTGATTTCAATGCTCTTGCCCTTACCGCGCAGAGATTTAATCACCATACCGTTGAAGCCTTCACGTGCGCCCAGGTAGTGGCCCAGGAAGGATTTGGTGATGGCGATAATCGCGATAATCGGTGCCATCCACGCAATCAGCGGTGCGTTAAAGTGGTTTGCCAGGTAAGACAGAATAGAGATGTTCTGCTCTTTCGCCGCCGCCAGATCCGCCGGGGAGAGGCTCAGCACGCAGCTGAACACGAAGAACATTACGGTCAGTACCATCATGATGTGCGCGCGAGCCAGGATGCTGGAGCACTTCTTCTCTGCGCCGTCGCCGTACTCTTCACGCTTCGCTACCGCGAAGGAGGAGATGATGGGTGAGTGGTTGAAGGAGAACACCATTACCGGGATTGCCAGCCACAGGGTCAGCAGCAGGCCGTTACCGGTCGCGGATGCGCTGCTCAGAGACAGGGTTTCCAGGGCAGCACCGTTCCACTGAGGGATCAGGTACAGCGCCAGCACCATCAGGGCCGCAACAAACGGGAATACCAGCACGCTCATTGCTTTCACAATCATCTGCTCGCCGAAGCGCACGATGGTCATCATACCGACGATCAGGATCAGGGAGAGGATCGCGCGCGGCGGCGGGGTCATCTGAAGCTGATGCATCATAAAGCTTTCAACGGTGTTGGTGATAGCGACGCTATAAACCAGCAGAATCGGGTAAATCGCGAAGAAGTAGAGCAGGGTAATCAGCTTACCTGCGCCGACGCCGAAGTGTTCTTCAACGACTTCAGTGATGTCTTCGCCCGGGTTTTTACCGGACAGCACGAAGCGGGTCAGGCCGCGGTGTGCAAAGAAGGTCATCGGGAAAGCGATGATTGCCATAATGATCAGCGGGATCAGACCGCCGACGCCCGCGTTGATAGGAAGGAACAGTACACCAGCGCCGATTGCCGTGCCGTAAAGGCCAAGCATCCACATGGTATCCGTTTTGCGCCAACCGCTTCGGGAATCAATCGAAGCAACGGTGCTGGTTTGAGTGGTTTCCATCTGTATCTCCTGGAGGAAGCAAATTGTCAGGTTTTTAGTCAAATCCGATGAAAAAGTGCCTGACGGTAATATGAAATTCGTTCAGTGACGG
Organism: Enterobacter quasihormaechei; assembly: GCF_004331385.1. Lineage (GTDB taxonomy): Bacteria > Pseudomonadota > Gammaproteobacteria > Enterobacterales > Enterobacteriaceae > Enterobacter > Enterobacter quasihormaechei. Next base: position 148,615 of record NZ_SJON01000002.1, on the reverse strand, counting down.
TTTTTTAATAATTTTTGCCCGTAACTATTGGCGGGCGGAAAGATACATTCTAGTTATGAATCTATCAGTGATCGCGATCCCAAATGCAATAATCCACTTATGATGTGGGCATCTTTAGACCAATTATCTGTTAAAAAAACATCAAAGAGAATTTACGGGCGCGAAGGCTACCATTAACAACATGTTTTAGAAAAGGCTGGCCCGCGAGATAGGTGTCTTTCGCTGTAAAGAAATGGGATTTTAGTATTTTCTGGCGGGTAATTTTGATTAAGGCTGATTATTTACGGTTTCAGAAACCAGGTAATCGTTTGCGTGGGCGTCAGATTTGCTAATAACATTTAAGAGCGCTATGAATTGCATCACTAATAAAAAAGCCGGATGACGATCCGGCTTGAGTGGAAGGAAATGACGCTTTACTTGATGATTTCGTAACACGGAATATAGGCGGAGCCTGGAAGCTTCATGCGGTGCTGGGCGACAAAGCCCTGCAACATGTCATCCATACGGCGCATCATCTCCGGGTCACCGTGGATCTTATACGGCCCGAACTCTTCAATCGCGCGGATCCCCACCTCTTTCACGTTCCCCGCCACAATGCCGGAGAAGGCGCGACGCAGGTCGGCAGCCAGCACTTCCACCGGCTGATCCGGATAGAGTTTCAGGTTCGCCATGTTCTCATGCGACGGCTCGAAGGGGATCTGGAGATCCGGTGCGATACGAATGGACCAGTTAAAGCTGTAGGCATCCCCGGTATCACGACGGCTCTCTTTCACCAGCGGCATCGCTTTTTTCATCTGGCGGGCCACTTCTGCGGCATCGTCAATGATGATGCGGTAGTGACGGCGCGCGTCTTCACCCAGCGTATGCACGATAAACTCGTCCAGCACGCGGAAGTAGTCGGCGCTCTCTTTCGGGCCGGTCAGGATCAGCGGCAGAACCTGGTCTTTGTTGGCCGGGTTCATCAGGATCCCCAGCAGATAAAGCAGCTCTTCCGCCGTGCCTACGCCGCCCGGGAAGATGATGATGCCGTGCGCGATACGGACAAACGCCTCAAGACGCTTTTCGATATCCGGCATAATAATCAGTTCGTTAACCAGCGGGTTAGGCGGCTCAGCGGCGATGATCGACGGCTCGGTCATGCCGATAAAGCGACCATCTTTATAGCGTTGCTGCGCGTGTCCTACTGCCGCGCCTTTCATCGGCGCTTCCATCGCGCCAGGACCGCAGCCGGTACAGATGTTCAGCTCGCGCAGGCCGAGCTGAGTCCCTACGCGGCGGGCGTACAGGTATTCGGTTTCGTTAATGGAGTGACCGCCCCAGCAGACGACCATGTTCGGCGCCTCGCCCACGTGCAGGGCACGGGCGTTACGCAGAATGGAAAAGACCAGGTTGGTGATATGAACGGAGCTTTCCAGATCAAGATGCTGGAAACGACCGGCGTTGCTGATCTGTCCGTTAACAAACAGAATATCGCGCAGCACGGCAAACAGGTTGGCCTGAAGTGAGCGAATAATACGCCCGTCGACAAAAGCGTCCTCCGGCGGGTTGATCACTTCCAGCTTCACGCCGCGCTCGCGGCGCAGCACGTTGATATCAAAACTTTCGAAGCGGGACAGCAGCTCTTTACTGTTGTCGGTCAGGCTTCCGGAGTTCAGTACGGCAAGTGAACAGTTACGAAACAGTTGATAAAGGTCGCTACTGGCGGTGCGTTTAAGCATGTCCACTTCCAGCTGCGACAACATATCCATAGAGCCAAGCGGGCTAATATGTGTAATCAAGTGAGCTCCTTATGGGACGATTATCGTCTTTCCCTGTTGATTACAATAGCCCTGGCTTATGACGTTTCACAACACTTCGGGCGGAATACCGCCCGCATATTGTGAAAATATTTATCTTACTGGCGTACCAGCCGTCCGGTGGCAGGCACAAAATCGGTATTGGTGCGCCACGGGTTGATATCCAGACCCCCACGACGGGTATAGCGGGCATAAACGCTCAGCTTTTCAGGCTGGCAGAAACGCTGGATGTCATTGAAGATGCGTTCCACGCACTGCTCGTGGAATTCGTTGTGGTGGCGGAACGACACCAGGTAACGCAGCAGCTTTTCCCGGTCAATTTTCGGGCCGCGATACTGAATCTGAACGGAGCCCCAGTCCGGCTGGTGGGTAATGAGGCAGTTGGATTTGAGAAGGTGGCTGACCAGCGTCTCGTCCACACGCTTTCCGCTCGCCGCGTTTTCGAGGTAGTCGGCGCTAAATTCGTAGCTCTCTATCTCAATATCCTGGTCGTCGATGCAGGTGCCGTGGAAATGGGCAATGGGCTGTCCTTCCAGCTCGTGCAGACGGTATAACGAGACGGATACGTTCCCCTGCGCGCAGGCGGCTAAATCCCGCTCCAGCGTTTGCTGAACCTCGTCCCAGCTGTTGAATCGGGTCTGGTTGAAGCTGTTGAGATAGAGCTTAAAGCTTTTGGACTCGACCAGGTTCACGCTGGCGTAGTCCAGCTCAACGTGGCCCACGGCCACCTGCGGCAGCCCGCGCGCGTTCAGCCAGGAGAGTTCATACAGCGTCCAGATATCGCCGCCAACAAACGGCAGCGCATCGGCGTGAAGGCCAAGCGGATCGCGGTTCAGGCTGCGCGGCACGCCCTGAAGCAGGCTTGCGTCGTAGGTGTCGCGGTAATCGGTCGATTTACCCAGCGTTAAGCCCGTTAACGCCTGATGATTTTCGTAAGACATGTTTCATAGCCACTTTACAGGTACACTTAGGGGCTGAGTTTATCCTGTCTTACAAGAAGAGAGAAATCGGTGGATATCGAAACTGCAAATGCCCTGACGAGCTTCACGACCCGCTATTGCGATGCCTGGCATGAAAAGCGGGGGACGTGGCCGCAAAGCACTGAATTATATGGCGTGCCGTCACCGTGCATTATCGCTTCGCAGGATGATTACGTACTCTGGCAACCGAAACCGTTCGCGGGCGAGCAGAACGTAAATGCGGTTGAACGCGCCATGGACATTGTGGTACAACCTGCGCTTCATGCGTTTTATACCGCGCAGTTTGCCGGGGATATGACGGCATGCTTTGCACGACAGCCGCTGACGCTGCTGCAAACCTGGAGCGAAGACGATCTTCAGCGCGTTCAGGAAAACCTCATTGGTCACCTGGTCACGCAAAAACGCCTTAAGCTCTCTCCGACTCTCTTTATTGCGACGCTCGACAGTGAACTGGACGTCATTTCTGTCTGCAACCTCTCTGGCGAGGTGATTAAAGAGACGCTCGGCACCCGCAATCGCGACGTTCTCGCGCCTTCACTTGCGGATTTCCTCACCCGCCTTGAGCCGCTTCTGTAATCCATGATGCTACTGGGCGTGTGAGAGATCTCTTACACGCTCTGTGAGACATCGCCGAAACAATTAGCATTGTCTTATGGATTTAAGATTAATATTAACTTTTCTTTCAACAGGTTAGCGATTTTCTTAATCGATAACGCCCGTTTCGCCTGGCTTACACTGCACTCAAGGTGGGTTGTAAGACGACGCAGAATAGCGGATTCTATCTCTGTCGACAGGATGCCGACGCAAGAAACGAACATCAGGATGATGGCGTTTCTTATCAGGGACACGTCAGGACGACGCCGCAGGAAGGCTTCAGGATGAAGCAAAGTGGATCACGCAGGATGCGTAAGGGACACCTCCAGGAAGGAGAACGAGAGCCGGTCAGGATGGTCGGTGGGTCAGGATGGCCAGGACGTTTCAGGATGAAACCTACACATCAGGACGATGTGAGCAGGAAGCAAAAGGTAAAGGGATGACCAGGCCTTCGGGCATCAGGAAAAGTTGTCACGGATGAGCAGGGAGCACGTATTGTAGCTGGAATGCTGCGAAACGAACCGGGAGCACTGTTTTTACAGTGCTCCCTTTTTTTATTTCTGTCTTCCGCAATGCTATGCTTCGCGCCATTCCGTTTTTCAGTTGAGGTTACTATGACGCATCACGATAGCGTTCGTGCGCAATTGCACGCCATCGAAGCCCTTATGCGCCAGCATCAGCTGTGGCAGGACAATGCGCCGCAGCCAGAAGCGTTCGCCAGCACCCAACCGTTTTGTCTGGATACGCTGTCCCCGTTTGAATGGCTCCAGTGGGTATTAATTCCGCGCATGCACGCGCTGCTGGAAGGAGGACACGCCTTGCCCCAGGCGTTTGCCGTCTCTCCCTATTACGAAATGGCGCTGGAGGCAACCCACCCCGCGCGCGACGTTATGCTGGTTGAGCTGGAAAAGCTGGATACGCTTTTCGCCGGTGACGATGCATGACGCTTGAGATCCTGTATCAGGATGAGTGGCTGGTGGCGGTGAATAAACCGTCCGGCTGGCTGGTACACAGAAGCTGGCTCGATCGCGATGAGAAAGTGGTGGTGATGCAAACCGTGCGCGATCAAATTGGTCAGCACGTCTTCACTGCCCATCGTCTGGATCGGCCAACCTCTGGCGTTCTGCTGATGGGACTTTCCAGCGAGGCCGGGCGTCTGCTGTCGCAGCAGTTTGAACAGCACCAGATCCAGAAGCGCTACCACGCCATTGTGCGCGGCTGGCTGACGGATTCCGCCACGCTGGATTATCCGCTGGTGGAGGAACTGGATAAAATCGCCGATAAATTTGCCCGCGAGGATAAAGGCCCGCAGCCTGCGGTGACGGAGTATCGCGGTATGGCGACCACAGAACTGCCGGTGGCGACCAGCAAATTTCCTACCACGCGCTACGGGCTGGTTGAGCTTTTGCCCAAAACCGGGCGCAAGCACCAGCTTCGCCGCCACCTTGCGCACCTGCGCCACCCGATTATCGGCGACAGCAAGCACGGCGATCTGCGCCAGAACCGCAGTGCGGCAGAGCATTTTGGCTGTAACCGGCTGATGCTGCACGCCAGCGAGCTGCGCCTGACGCATCCGTTTACCGGCGAACCGCTGACTATTCGTGCGGGGCTGGATGAGGTCTGGATGCAGGCGCTGTCACAGTTTGGCTGGCTGGGACAACTCCCCGAAAATGAAAGGGTTGAGTTTGCCGCAGGCAACGTTCAGGATGAACAGCAAGCGCAATAATGACGGGAGCAAAGCATGGCTGAAGTAGGTATTTTTGTCGGCACGATGTACGGCAACTCGCTGCTGGTGGCGGAGGAAGCGGAAGCAATCCTCGTCAATCAGGGCCATAAAGCCACGGTCTATGAAGATCCGGAGCTGGCTGACTGGGAAAAGTACGCCGATAAATACATTCTTATCGTGACCTCGACCACGGGGCAGGGCGATTTGCCGGACAGCATCATGCCGCTTTTCCAGGGGATTAAAGATCGGCTTGGCTACCAGCCGGACGTACATTACGGCATCATCGCGCTGGGTGACAGCTCGTATGCAAACTTCTGCGGCGGCGGCAAGCAGTTCGATGCGCTGTTGCAGGAACAGAGCGCGCAGCGCGTCGGCGAGATGCTGCTGATCGACGCCGGTGAGCACCCTGAACCGGAAAGCGTGTCGAACCCGTGGGTTGAACACTGGGCAACGCTTCTTAAATAGTTTCGTAGGCCGGGTAAGGCGTAACCGCCACCCGGCAACGAAGCCGCACCAAATCCTCAATTCCGTGAAGTATCTTCCATCACTTTGGGCTTATGCCCCAAACCACGTTCCCTGCATGCTTCAATGTTGTGTTCCTGCACGGTGAGAGAACGCATCACTCCTTCATATACTTTTCTCGTCACTATAAAACGGCTTGATGCCGTACCAAAACCAAACACCAATCTCTCATTCTGATTACCCTACAGGTGCTGTACAGAATGAACCAGGCGAAAGCTATGTTTCAGGAGTGCAACAATGAGTACATTAAGCCACGCGGCGAGCAGCGCTGAGAAGCGCACCAACGCTCGCTACTGGATAGTGGTGATGCTGTTTATCGTCACGTCTTTCAACTACGGCGACCGCGCCACGTTGTCCATTGCCGGCTCTGAGATGGCAAAAGACATCGGGCTCGATCCGGTTGGTATGGGTTATGTTTTCTCCGCATTTTCATGGGCCTACGTTATCGGCCAAATCCCTGGCGGCTGGCTGCTTGACCGCTTCGGCTCAAAACGGGTCTACTTCTGGTCCATCTTTATCTGGTCGATGTTCACCCTGTTGCAGGGCTTCGTGGATATCTTCAGCGGCTTCGGCATCATCATTGCGCTCTTTACCCTCCGCTTCCTGGTGGGCTTAGCGGAAGCGCCGTCTTTCCCCGGTAACAGCCGCATCGTGGCCGCCTGGTTCCCGGCGCAGGAGAGGGGAACGGCGGTAGCCATTTTTAACTCGGCGCAATACTTTGCAACGGTCATTTTCGCGCCCATCATGGGCTGGCTGACGCATGAAGTGGGCTGGTCACACGTCTTCTTCTTCATGGGCGGGCTGGGGATCGTCATCAGCTTCATCTGGCTGAAGGTGATCCACGAACCAAACCAGCACCCGGGCGTGAACAAGAAAGAGCTGGACTATATTGCGGAAGGCGGGGCGCTGATCAACATGGATCAGAAAACCCAAAAGGCTAAGGTCCCGTTCAGCCAGAAATGGGCGCAGATCAAGCAGCTCGTCGGCTCACGTATGATGATCGGCATCTATCTCGGCCAGTACTGCATTAACGCCTTAACCTACTTCTTCATCACCTGGTTCCCGGTTTACCTGGTGCAGGCGCGCGGCATGTCGATTCTGAAGGCGGGGTTTGTCGCCTCCGTACCGGCCATCTGTGGCTTTGTGGGCGGGGTCCTCGGCGGGGTTATTTCCGACTGGCTGATGCGTCGTACCGGTTCGCTGAACATTGCGCGTAAAACGCCCATCGTGCTCGGGATGCTGCTCTCCATGACCATGGTGTTCTGTAACTACGTCAGCGCGGAGTGGATGATCATCGGCTTTATGGCGATGGCCTTCTTCGGTAAGGGCATTGGCGCGCTGGGCTGGGCTGTAATGGCAGACACCGCGCCGAAAGAGATCAGCGGCCTGAGCGGCGGTCTGTTCAACATGTTTGGCAACATTTCCGGCATTGTCACCCCAATCGCTATCGGGTACATCGTCGGCACCACCGGCTCGTTTAACGGCGCGCTGATTTATGTTGGCGTCCATGCGCTGGTGGCGGTACTCAGTTATCTGGTGCTGGTGGGCGATATCAAACGTATCGAACTGAAACCTGTTGGGGAGCGCGGATGATGACAACGCAATCAAGCCCTATCGTAACGGAGATGAAGGTCATCCCGGTGGCGGGGCAGGACAGCATGCTGCTCAACATTGGCGGCGCGCATAACGCCTGGTTTACCCGCAACATCGTGGTGCTGACCGACAGTGCAGGAAATACCGGCGTCGGGGAAGCGCCCGGCGGAGAGGTGATTTACCAGACGCTGGTCGACGCCATCCCGCAGGTGGTTGGGCAGGAGGTCGCCCGCCTGAACAAGGTGGTCCAGCGCGTGCATAAGGGCAACCAGTCGGCGGATTTTGATACCTTCGGTAAAGGCGCCTGGACATTTGAACTGCGGGTTAACGCGGTGGCGGCGCTGGAGGCGGCTCTCCTTGATTTACTGGGCAAGGTGCTGAACGTGCCCGTCTGCGAGCTGCTGGGGCCTGGCAAACAGCGTGATGCGGTAACGGTGCTGGGCTATCTGTTCTACATTGGCGACCGGACTAAAACCGATCTGCCGTATCTGGATCGCTCCCCAGGCAGCCACGAGTGGTATCACCTGCGTCATCAGGAAGCGCTCAACGCCGAGGCGGTGGTACGCCTGGCAGAGGCGGCGCAGGATCGCTACGGCTTCAAAGACTTCAAGCTAAAAGGCGGCGTCCTGCCGGGCGAGCAGGAGATTGACAGCGTACGGGCGTTGAAAAAACGCTTCCCGGAGGCGCGCATCACCGTCGATCCGAACGGCGCATGGCTGCTCGATGAAGCTATCGCGCTGTGCAAAGGGCTGGGCGACGTGCTGACCTACGCGGAAGATCCGTGCGGCGCGGAGCAGGGCTTCTCTGGCCGCGAGGTGATGGCGGAGTTCCGCCGCGCCACCGGACTGCCGGTCGCAACCAACATGATCGCCACCAACTGGCGCGAAATGGGGCACGCGGTGATGCTGAATGCGGTGGACATTCCGCTGGCAGACCCGCACTTCTGGACCCTTTCCGGCGCGGTGCGCGTGGCGCAGCTGTGCGATGACTGGGGGCTTACCTGGGGCTGCCACTCCAATAACCATTTCGACATTTCGCTGGCGATGTTTACCCACGTTGGCGCGGCGGCGCCGGGCAACCCGACCGCCATCGACACCCACTGGATCTGGCAGGAGGGCGAAGCGCGCCTGACCAAAAATCCACTTGAAATCAAAAACGGCACCATTGCCGTACCGGATGCGCCGGGGCTGGGCGTGGAGCTTGACTGGGATCAGATCCACAAGGCGCATGAAGCGTATAAAAAATTGCCGGGCGGCGCGCGCAATGACGCGGGCCCGATGCAGTACCTTATCCCCGGCTGGACATTTGACCGTAAGCGCCCTGTTTTTGGACGTCACTGAAAAAAGGATCGAACGATGAGCACATTTTCTACCCCTGTAGTCACCTCCATGCAGATTATCCCCGTCGCGGGACATGACAGCATGTTGATGAACCTGAGCGGCGCTCACGCGCCGTTCTTCACCCGCAATATCGTGGTGATCAAGGACAACTCAGGACACACCGGTGTGGGTGAAATCCCGGGCGGGGAGAAGATCCGTAAAACGCTGGAGGACGCCATTCCGCTGGTGGTGGGTAAAGCGCTGGGCGAGTACAAAAATGTGTTGACCAGCGTGCGTAACACTTTTGCCGATCGCGATGCGGGTGGCCGTGGCCTGCAAACGTTTGATCTTCGCACCACTATCCACGTGGTCACAGGCATTGAAGCCGCGATGCTGGATCTCTTAGGCCAGCATCTGGGCGTCAACGTTGCCTCCCTGCTGGGGGACGGCCAGCAGCGCAGCGAAGTGGAAATGCTCGGTTACCTGTTCTTTATCGGCAACCGCAACCTCACCCCGCTGCCGTACCAGAGCCAGCCGGACGAAAAATGCGACTGGTATCGCGTGCGCCACGATGAGGCGATGACGCCGGACGCGGTGGTGCGCCTGGCGGAAGCGGCGTATGAAAAATATGGCTTCAACGACTTCAAGCTGAAGGGCGGCGTGCTGGCCGGTGAACAAGAGGCAGAGGCGATTACCGCGCTGGCGAAGCGTTTCCCGCAGGCGCGCGTCACGCTGGATCCGAACGGCGCCTGGTCTCTTGATGAAGCGATCGGCATTGGCAAGCAGCTCAAGGGCGTGCTGGCCTACGCGGAAGATCCGTGCGGTGCAGAGCAGGGGTTCTCCGGACGTGAAGTGATGGCGGAGTTCCGTCGCGCCACCGGGCTGCCAACCGCCACGAACATGATCGCAACCGACTGGCGCCAGATGGGGCACACGCTCTCGCTGCAATCGGTGGATATTCCGCTGGCAGATCCGCACTTCTGGACGATGCAGGGCTCGGTTCGCGTGGCGCAGATGTGCCACGAGTTTGGCCTGACCTGGGGCTCGCACTCCAACAACCATTTCGACATTTCGCTGGCGATGTTCACCCACGTGGCCGCCGCCGCGCCGGGCAACATTACCGCCATCGACACCCACTGGATCTGGCAGGAGGGCAACCAGCGCCTGACCAAACGACCGTTTGAGATCAAGGGAGGCATGGTGCAGGTTCCCGCCACGCCGGGTCTGGGCGTTGAGCTGGATATGGATCAGGTCATGAAAGCGCACGAGCTGTACCAGAAACACGGCCTGGGCGCACGTGATGATGCGCTGGCGATGCAGTACCTGATCCCTGAGTGGTCATTCGACAATAAACGTCCGTGCATGGTACGATAAGCGCATTGGGACCGCTCCCATTAGCGGTCCCTTACGTGGTGTATGCTTAACGTAACTAACATGCGTAAGGATGGCTTATGAAAATTGTTATCGCTCCGGACTCGTATAAGGAAAGCTTGAGCGCGCTTGAGGTGGCGACAGCGATAGAGGTCGGTTTTCGCGAAATTTTCCCCTCAGCGGAATACGTCAAATTACCGGTTGCAGATGGTGGCGAAGGAACGGTGGAGGCCATGGTGGCCGCCACGCAGGGGCGCCTTGTCCATGTTCCCGTTACCGGGCCTTTGGGTGAACGCGTGGAAGGGTTTTTCGGTTTATCCGGAGACGGGAAAAGCGCGTTTATCGAAATGGCGGCCGCGAGCGGCCTGGAGCTTGTTGCTCCGGCAAAGCGTAACCCGTTAATCACCACCTCGTGGGGAACCGGGGAACTCATCCGTCATGCCCTGGACGCGGGCGTTAAGCATATCATTATCGGCATTGGGGGCAGCGCGACCAATGACGGTGGCGCGGGCATGGTGCAGGCGCTGGGGGTAAAACTGCTGGATGCTAAAGCGCAGCACGTTGGGCCGGGCGGCGGTGAACTGGCTAGCCTTGCCCATATCGATCTCAGCGGGCTGGACAAGCGGCTGGCAACCTGCCGAATCGAAGTGGCCTGCGATGTGACCAACCCTCTGATCGGCGAGGCTGGCGCGTCTGCGGTATTCGGTCCGCAGAAAGGGGCGACGCCGGAAATGGTCAGGACGCTGGACGACGCGCTTGCGCATTTCGCAAAAATTATCGCCCGGGATCTGGATATCGACGTTTTAAACCTGGCGGGCGGCGGTGCGGCTGGCGGGATGGGGGCGGCGCTGTACGCTTTTTGCGGCGCGCAGCTTCGTCAGGGCATTGAGATTGTCACCGATGCGCTGCATCTTGATGAACAGGTCGCGAACGCCGATCTGGTGATCACGGGCGAAGGGCGTATCGACAGCCAGACGATCCACGGCAAAGTGCCCGTTGGCGTAGCGAGAGTCGCGAAACGCTACAACAAACCGGTTATCGGCATTGCCGGCAGCCTGACGGCGGACGTTGGCGTGGTGCACGAGCATGGGCTGGATGCCGTATTCAGCGTGATTTACACCATCTGTTCCCTGGAGGACGCGCTGGAAAATGCGCAACAGAACGTGCAGATGGCCGCAAGGAATATTGCGGCGGTCATAAAGGTGGGGCAGGGGATTTCGCGTTAACGATCGTGCTCCTGTAGGCCCGGTAAGCGAAGCGCCACCGGGCTATTGTCTTAGTTCCCCAACACCTTCATCGCTTCCCGCGTCACGTTGTCCATCTCGTCCAGCAGCTCCAGAAATTCCGGTTCAAGATCTGATTCCGGCGTACCCGCGCGGAGCTGCTGTTCAAGCAGCTGGCAGAGATTTTTCAGCCGCGGCACGCCGCTGTAGCCGCAGCTGCCGTGTAGCTTATGGATAGCCTCCAGCAGCCCTTCAGGATTTTCACCCACCAGCTGTTCTTCTACCTTATTTCGAATCTCAGGCAGGAAGTCCACCAGCATTTGCAGCATATCGCGCGCCAGATCGGCTTTGCCCGCCGCCTGCCGCAGCGCCAGTTGCCAGTCAAACGTGGCATTCTGGTTGACGCTGATTTCCGGCGATTCAGCTGAAATGGTGTATGTCCCGCCAATGTGACCCGGCTTGTAGCGCAGCAGCAGGCTGTGCAGCTTCTCTTCGTCGATCGGTTTCGCCAGATAATCGTTCATGCCCGCACCCAGCAGCTTCTCTTTTTGTCCCGCCATCGCGTGCGCCGTCACGGCAATCACCGGCGTCTGCTGCTGGTGCGGAAGCTGGCGAATCAGCTCGCAGGCGCGGATGCCATCCATGCCCGGCATCTGAATGTCCATCAGGATCAGGTCAAACTGCATCTGTTTGGCCTGCTCTACGGCTTCGGCGCCGCTGGTACACAGCTCAACGTGCTGAACCTGATCCTCAAGCAGCACGCCAATCAGCTTCAGGTTGGCCGGGTTATCGTCCACAGCCATCACCGTCATCGGGAGCTTACGTTCGTCGTTCGCCAGCAGCAGGGGCTGATTCGTCAGACGGCAATATTCGGTCAACGCGGGTAACAGCCGTGTGGCGGTGAGGGGTTTCAGCAGACACGCCGCCGCCCCGTCGTTTTTCAGCTCTTCAGCATTAAGCTGGGCGTGGCACGGCAGAGCCAGCAGCAGGTAGTCCGTCATTGAGGCCGCCTTCGCCAGGCGTTCCTGCTGCATGGTGAGCTCTCCGGTAAACGTCACCGGAATACCCATCAAAAGGATATCGTAATGATCGTTCGCGAGCGCGGAGAAGGTCGGGCTGTAAACCACCTCCAGCGGCGTAGTGCTTAACACATCCAGCGTACACTGCGCCGCGGCGGCATTCGGTTCCACATAGGCCAGACGCATCCCTTTCAGGCAGTCGGTGACCGGACCGTCGGTCTGCACGTTCGGATTAAGGTCGAGATTGATATGGAACCAGAAGGTCGAGCCCCGGTTAGGCTGGCTGTGGAAGGAGATATCGCCTCCCATCTCTTTCACCAGCTTTTGGGTGATCACCAGCCCCAGGCCCGTTCCGCCGTGACGACGGGAAATGCTCGCATCGGCCTGGCGGAACGCCTGGAACAGACGCGACTGATCGCGCTCCGGAATGCCGATGCCGGTATCCCGGATCTGCACCTCAATCTGGACCTTGTTATTACTGAGCGCCCGTTTTTCGACCAGAATGTCAATGTTGCCGCTCTCGGTGAATTTGATCGCGTTGCCCACCAGATTGGTGATGACCTGTTGCAGGCGGAGCGGGTCGCCAATGACGTTATCCGGCACGTCGTTTTTAATATTGAGCGTCAGCTCCAGCCCCTTATCATGCGAGGAGTGGGCAAGCAGCGTGACCACGTCATCCAGGGTGCTGCGCAGCGGGAACGGAATACTCTCCAGAATCAGCTTGCCCGCTTCCAGCTTCGAGAAGTCCAGCACGTCGTTAATGATGGTCAGCAGGTTGTTGGCCGATCGTTCTATGGTATGCAGGTGATCGCGCTGGGTTGGATTCAGCTCGCTTTTGAGCGTCAGGCGGGTGAAGCCGATCACCCCGTTCAGCGGCGTTCGCAGCTCGTGCGACATGTTCGCCAGGAATTCAGACTTAATACGAGCCGCCTCCTGCGCGCGTTTTTTCGCCAGATCCAGCTCCACGTTCTGGATCTCCATCTGCTCCAGCGTTTCGCGCAGGTCGGAGGTTGCCTGGTCAACGTTGTGCTGCATCTCTTCGTGATAGGCCGCCAGCGACATCGCCATCGAGTTGATGCCGTTTTTTAGCATATCCAGCTCGCCGAGCATAAAGCCTTCCACGCGGCTGTCGAGCTGACCCCGACGGATCCGGTCAACGGTATTCACCATGTTGCGAATTGGCCCCGTGACGTCGCGCATCAGTCGCCAGCCGAAGATTAGCGCAATGCCGATACAGAACAGCATCATCACGCCGGAAATGAATATTTCTTTGTACTGCTGGAGCCGCACCGACTTGAGATCCAGCTCCAGCGCCACGTATCCCAGCATATTATTGCTGGACTTCGCATCCGACTGGGCTGATTCATCGGGTGAATAGCTTTCCGAGATAATCGGCGTGCGCAGGATCATGATATCGCCGCGCCGCAGGACCGTGAGATGACGCGGGAAGGGCGTACCTTCCGGGATTTTCAGCGACGTGGGATCCAGATGAAAATTCGAGGTAACGAACAGGCGGTTATGTTCGTCGTAAACGGAAATGGCGCGCACGATCTCTGAATGTCGGCGGTGCAGCACGCTGATTAACTGACCAATGGATTCGCGGTTTTGCAGGTTCATGCCGTACTCGCTGGAGACGGCCAGCGGTTCGATAATGCTGGCCCCGGCATCTTCAAGCTGCCTCTGCAAATCGTTATAGCGATGCACCACAAAGAAAATGCTCAGCAGCAAACCGATGAGAACGGTAGGAGCGAGGATCAAAATCATCATGCGTGCGCGCAGGCTGTAGTTGGTCATGGAGTTCCGTTATGGGACAATCAGGCTAATTATGTTTATTTGAGAACAATCTCGGCGATGGCGCAATTCTACTCTGCAAAACGACGCGTGACGACGCGTCAGATCATAACTGTTGAAGCCACGGACCTCGATCCTTTCGGTCAGGGGGTGGCGCGTCATAACGGCAAGACGCTGTTTATCACCGGTTTGCTGCCGGGAGAGCGCGCAGACATTACGCTGACGGAAGACAAACGCCAGTATGCACGCGGCCAGGTTAAGCGCCGTCTTAACGATAGCCCGGAACGCGTCACGCCTCGTTGCCCCCATTTTGGCGTCTGCGGTGGCTGTCAGCAACAGCATGCCAGCCCAGAATTACAGCAAAAAAGTAAAAGCAGCGCACTGGCCCACCTGCTAAAACATGACGTCAGTGACATTGTGGCTGACCAGCCGTGGGGCTACCGTCGCCGCGCTCGCCTGAGCCTCAGCTATCAGCCAAAAACCGAACGGCTGGAGATGGGTTTTCGCAAGGCTGGCTCCAGCGATATCGTCTCCATCACGCAGTGCCCTGTTTTGGCGCCCCAACTTGAGGCGCTGCTCCCGGCTGTGCACCACTGTCTTGCATCGCTGGACGGGGTGCGTTCGCTGGGGCATGTCGAACTGGTGCTGGCCAACAGCGGCCCGCTGATGGTGTTGCGCCACACCGCACCGCTCTCACCGGAAGATCGCGAAAAACTGGAACGCTTTTCGCATTCTCATGAGCTTGCGCTTTTCCTTGCGCCGCAAAGCGAGATACTTGAGCAGGTCAGCGGAGAAGCGCCCTGGTATGCGTCAGACGGACTACGCTTAACGTTCAGCCCACGGGATTTTATCCAGGTCAACGACGGCGTAAACCAGCAGATGGTGGCAAATGCGCTGGCATGGCTTGACGTCCAGCCCACCGATCGGGTGCTCGATCTGTTCTGCGGTATGGGGAACTTTACCCTGCCGCTGGCCCGCAAAGCAGCAAGCGTGGTCGGCGTGGAGGGCGTTGAGGCGCTGGTGGCGAAAGGCCAGGAGAACGCCCGGCAGAACGGCTTGCAAAATGTGACATTCTTTCATCAAAATCTTGAGGATGATGTCACGCGGCAACCGTGGGCTAAGCAGGGCTTTGATAAGATCCTGCTCGATCCGGCGCGCGCGGGTGCGCCGGGCGTGATGCAACATATAATTAAACTCGCGCCTGAACGCGTGGTCTATGTTTCCTGTAATCCGGCGACGCTCGCCCGTGACAGTGAAGCATTATTGAGCGGGGGTTACCAGATTCGGCGTCTGGCAATGCTGGACATGTTCCCGCACACTGGACATCTGGAATCGATGGTGTTGTTCGAGCACATCTAATGAGTTTGGCTTGTCGACTTCGACAGGCCCTTGTCCCTAAAGGAGAGGACGATGGTTGCGGTAAGAAGTGCACATTTAAATAAAGCTGGTGAGTTTGACCCTCAAAAATGGATCGCAAGTCTGGGGATTTCCAGCCAGCAGTCGTGTGAACGCTTAACCGAAACCTGGGCCTATTGTTTACGCACAACGCAGGGGCATCCGGACGCTGAACTGCTGTTGTGGCGCGGCGTGGAGATGGTCGAAATTCTGTCCATGCTGAACATGGATATCGAAACGCTACAGGCCGCACTGCTGTTCCCCCTGGCGGATGCGAACGTGGTGACGGAAGACGTGCTGCGTGAAAGCGTCGGCCAGTCCGTCGTGGCGCTCATCCACGGCGTGCGCGATATGGCCGCCATCCGTCAACTGAAGGCCGCGCAAACGGATTCTGTCTCTTCCGAGCAGGTGGATAACGTCCGCCGGATGCTGCTGGCGATGGTGGATGATTTCCGCTGCGTGGTGATCAAGCTGGCGGAACGGGTAGCCCATCTGCGCGAAGTGAAGGATGCGCCGGAAGACGAGCGCGTCCTCGCCGCCAAAGAGTGTACGAATATCTATGCGCCGCTGGCGAACCGTCTGGGGATCGGGCAACTGAAGTGGGAGCTGGAAGATTACTGCTTCCGCTACCTGCATCCGGCGGAATACAAACGCATTGCAAAACTGCTGCACGAACGCCGCATCGACCGCGAGCACTATATCGATGAATTTGTCAGCGGGCTGCGCCAGTCGATGAAAGAGGAGAATGTGCGCGCCGAGGTCTACGGGCGTCCGAAGCACATCTACAGCATCTGGCGCAAAATGCAGAAGAAACACCTCGCCTTTGACGAGCTGTTCGACGTGCGCGCCGTACGTATCGTGGCGGAACGTTTGCAGGACTGCTACGCCGCGCTGGGGATCGTGCACACCCATTTCCGTCATCTGCCGGACGAGTTCGACGACTATGTCGCGAACCCGAAACCGAATGGCTATCAGTCCATCCACACCGTGGTGCTCGGCCCTGGCGGCAAAACCGTGGAAATTCAGATCCGTACCAAACAGATGCACGAAGACGCCGAGCTGGGCGTGGCGGCGCACTGGAAATACAAAGAGGGCACCTCCGGCGGCGGTCGCTCCGGTCACGAGGATCGTATCGCCTGGCTGCGTAAGCTGATTGCGTGGCAGGAAGAGATGGCCGACTCTGGCGAAATGCTCGATGAAGTGCGCAGCCAGGTCTTCGACGATCGCGTCTACGTCTTTACCCCGAAAGGGGATGTGGTGGATTTACCGGCAGGCTCCACGCCGCTCGATTTCGCCTACCACATTCACAGCGACGTGGGGCACCGTTGCATCGGGGCGAAGATCGGCGGGCGCATCGTACCGTTTACCTACCAGCTACAGATGGGTGACCAGATTGAAATCATCACCCAGAAGCAGCCAAACCCAAGCCGCGACTGGCTTAATCCGAACCTCGGTTACGTTACCACCAGCCGCGGGCGCTCTAAAATTCACGCCTGGTTCCGCAAGCAGGATCGGGACAAGAATATCCTTGCCGGTCGCCAGATCCTTGACGACGAGCTGGAGCATATCGGGATAAGCCTGAAAGAGGCGGAAAAATTCCTGCTGCCGCGCTACAACTTCAACGAGCTGGACGAGCTGCTGGCGGCCATTGGCGGCGGTGATATTCGCCTGAACCAGATGGTGAACTTCCTGCAAGCGCAGTTCAACAAGCCAAGCGCGGCAGAGCAGGATGCCGCAGCGCTGAAGCAGCTCCAGCAGAAAACCTACGCTCCGCAGCAGCGCAGCAAGGACAATGGCCGCGTGGTGGTCGAAGGGGTGGGTAACCTGATGCACCATATTGCCCGCTGCTGCCAGCCGATCCCGGGGGACGATATTGTCGGCTTCATCACGCAGGGGCGCGGGATCTCGATTCACCGCTCCGACTGTGACCAGCTTGCAGAGCTGCAATCGCATGCGCCGGAACGTATCGTGGAAGCCGTCTGGGGGGAAAGCTACTCGGCCGGCTACTCGCTGGTCGTGCGCGTTACCGCCAACGACCGCAGCGGCCTGCTGCGCGACATCACCACTATTCTCGCTAACGAGAAGGTCAACGTACTGGGTGTTGCCAGCCGCAGCGATACCCGCGAGCAGCTTGCCACTATCGATATGACCATCGAAATCTACAACCTTCAGGTGCTGGGCCGCGTGCTCGGCAAACTGAACCAGGTGCCGGATGTGATTGACGCGCGTCGTCTGCACGGTGGCTAACCATCCTTTTCTGTAGGCCGGGTAAGACAACGCCGCCACCCGGCATTTTGACATCAGGACAGAACTATGACTCAAATCGACCGCCTGCTCGGCATCATGAAGCGTCTTCGCGACCCGGAAAACGGCTGCCCGTGGGACAAAGAGCAGACTTTCGCCACCATCGCGCCTTACACGCTGGAAGAGACTTACGAAGTGCTGGACGCGATTTCGCGTGAAGATTTCGACGACCTGCGCGGCGAGCTGGGTGACCTGCTGTTCCAGGTGGTGTTCTACGCCCAGATGGCGCAGGAAGAGGGGCGCTTTAACTTTGACGATATCTGCGCCGCTATCAGCGACAAGCTGGAGCGTCGTCATCCGCATATCTTTGGCGACGCCACCGCAGGCAACAGTGCGGAAGTGCTGGCGCGCTGGGAGCAGATTAAAAGCGCCGAACGCGCTGAAAAATCTCAGCACTCGGCGCTGGACGACATTCCCCTGAGCTTGCCTGCGCTGATGCGCGCCCACAAAATTCAAAAGCGCTGCTCGGCGGTAGGATTTGACTGGCACTCTCTTGGCCCGGTGCTGGAAAAAGTGCACGAAGAGATCGACGAAGTGATGCACGAAGCGCAGCAGGCCGTTGTGGATGAAGCAAAGCTGGAAGAGGAGATGGGCGATCTGCTGTTTGCGACCGTCAACCTTTCGCGCCACCTCGGCGTAAAAGCGGAAACGGCGCTGCAAAAAGCGAACATTAAATTCGAACGACGCTTTCGCGAAGTGGAGAGGATTGTGGCCTCGCGCGGCCTGGAAATGAGCGGCATTGACCTCGAGGCGATGGAAGAAGTCTGGCAGGAAGTAAAACGCCAGGAACATGATCTCTAACGAAATTTTGCGATCAAGCGCAATTTGTGTGATTTTTTAAATGACAAGCGCTTGATTTGCGTCAAAAACATTTACCCAAAAGGGGCTATTTTCTCACTCCTTATGTTTGTCATGGCCTGGGAAGGAGACGGAGAATGAAAGTTTGTGGCGCTCGTCGTGTTCGGGTATACTACTTTCCCGTCCTGGTTATTCCATCGTTTCACCCTAACTTCTCAGGTTCAGCATGACAACGAACTATATTTTTGTGACCGGCGGGGTCGTATCCTCTCTGGGTAAAGGCATTGCCGCAGCCTCCCTCGCAGCCATTCTTGAAGCCCGTGGCCTCAATGTGACCATGATGAAACTGGATCCGTACATCAACGTCGATCCTGGCACCATGAGCCCAACCCAACACGGGGAAGTGTTCGTTACTGAAGACGGCGCTGAAACCGATCTGGATCTTGGTCACTACGAGCGTTTCATCCGTACCAAAATGACCCGTCGTAACAACTTTACGACTGGCCGTATCTACTCTGACGTGCTGCGTAAAGAGCGCCGTGGCGACTACCTGGGCGCAACCGTGCAGGTTATCCCACACATCACTAACGCTATCAAAGAACGCGTCCTCGCCGGTGGCGAAGGGCACGACGTTGTGCTGGTTGAAATCGGCGGTACCGTAGGGGATATCGAATCCCTGCCGTTCCTCGAAGCGATTCGTCAGCTGGCGGTAGATATTGGGCGCGAACACGCGCTGTTCATGCACTTGACGCTGGTGCCATACATGGCAGCCGCGGGTGAAGTGAAAACCAAACCGACTCAGCACTCCGTTAAAGAGCTGCTCTCTATCGGTATTCAGCCAGACATCCTGGTTTGCCGCTCCGATCGCGCGATTCCGGCGAACGAACGTGCGAAAATTGCATTGTTCTGTAACGTGCCTGAAAAAGCCGTTATTTCAATGAAAGACGTCGATTCCATTTATAAAATCCCGGGCCTGTTGAAATCTCAGGGTCTGGACGATTATATTTGTAAACGATTCAGCTTGAACTGTCCGGAAGCTAACCTGTCTGAATGGGAGCAGGTGATTTACGAAGAAGCCAATCCGGGCGGTGAAGTGACTATCGGTATGGTCGGTAAGTACATTGAACTGCCGGACGCCTATAAGTCAGTTATCGAAGCGCTGAAGCACGGTGGTCTGAAGAATCGCGTCTCCGTGAACATCAAGCTGATTGATTCGCAGGATGTTGAAACGCGCGGCGTCGAAATTCTGAAAGATCTGGACGCTATCCTCATCCCTGGCGGCTTCGGCTACCGCGGTGTTGAAGGCAAGATCGCCACTGCACGCTATGCGCGTGAAAACAATATTCCATACCTCGGCATCTGCCTGGGTATGCAGGTTGCGCTGATCGAATTTGCGCGCAACGTAGCGGGAATGGAAAACGCGAACTCTACGGAATTTGTGCCAGACTGTAAGTACCCTGTCGTGGCGCTGATTACGGAATGGCGCGACGAAGACGGTAACGTCGAAGTCCGTACCGAGAAGAGCGATCTGGGTGGCACCATGCGTCTTGGCGCACAGGCCTGCCAGCTGTCCGACGATAGCGTAGTTCGCCAGCTGTACGGCGAGCCGGTCATCACCGAGCGCCATCGTCACCGCTATGAAGTCAACAACATGTTGTTGAAACAAATTGAAGCTGCGGGCCTGCGTGTTGCGGGCCGCTCCGGGGACGATCAGTTAGTCGAGATCATCGAAGTGCCTAACCATCCGTGGTTCGTTGCTTGCCAGTTCCACCCGGAATTTACTTCAACGCCGCGTGACGGACATCCGCTGTTTGCCGGCTTCGTGAAAGCCGCCAGCGAGTACCAGAAGCGTCAGGCGAAGTAAAAAAAGTTAGAACGGCAACGCGTACCCCTGGTACGCGTTGTTTGTCTGGAGTTTTAGTTTAACTTGTACTGAGGAAAATCTAATGTCCAAAATCGTTAAAGTCATCGGTCGTGAAATCATCGACTCCCGTGGTAACCCGACCGTTGAAGCCGAAGTTCATCTGGAAGGTGGTTTCGTCGGTATGGCAGCTGCTCCATCAGGTGCTTCTACAGGTTCCCGCGAAGCGCTGGAACTGCGTGATGGCGACAAATCCCGTTTCATGGGCAAAGGCGTACTGAAAGCGGTTGGCGCTGTTAACGGTCCTATTGCTCAGGCTATCATTGGCAAAGATGCCAAAGATCAGGCTGGCATCGACAAGATCATGATCGATCTGGACGGTACTGAAAACAAATCTAACTTCGGTGCGAACGCAATCCTGGCGGTTTCCCTGGCGAACGCCAAAGCAGCCGCGGCTGCTAAAGGTATGCCACTGTTCGAGCACATCGCTGAACTGAACGGCACCCCAGGCAAATACTCCATGCCTGTACCAATGATGAACATCATCAACGGTGGTGAGCACGCAGACAACAACGTTGATATTCAGGAATTCATGATTCAGCCAGTTGGCGCGAAAACCCTGAAAGAAGCGGTTCGTATGGGTTCTGAAGTGTTCCACAACCTGGCTAAAGTTCTGAAAGCTAAAGGTATGAACACTGCTGTTGGTGACGAAGGCGGCTACGCGCCAAACCTGGGTTCTAACGCAGAAGCGCTGGCTGTTATCGCTGAAGCGGTTAAAGCAGCAGGCTACGAGCTGGGCAAAGACATCACCCTGGCGATGGACTGTGCAGCATCTGAATTCTACAAAGACGGTAAATACGTTCTGGCTGGCGAAGGCAACAAAGCGTTCACCTCCGAAGAGTTCACTCACTTCCTGGAAGACCTGACCAAACAGTACCCAATCGTGTCTATCGAAGACGGTCTGGACGAGTCTGACTGGGATGGTTTCGCATACCAGACCAAAGTACTGGGCGACAAAATCCAGCTGGTTGGTGACGATCTGTTCGTAACCAACACCAAGATCCTGAAAGAAGGCATCGAGAAAGGCATCGTTAACTCCATCCTGATCAAATTCAACCAGATCGGTTCTCTGACCGAAACGCTGGCAGCGATCAAAATGGCGAAAGACGCTGGCTACACCGCTGTTATCTCTCACCGTTCTGGCGAAACTGAAGACGCGACCATTGCCGACCTGGCTGTGGGTACCGCTGCTGGCCAGATCAAAACCGGTTCTATGAGCCGTTCTGACCGTGTTGCTAAATACAACCAGCTGATTCGTATCGAAGAAGCGCTGGGCGAAAAAGCACCATACAACGGCCGTAAAGAGATCAAAGGTCAGGCATAAGCCCGAGCTTTCATTTCAATAAAAAAACCCGCTTCGGCGGGTTTTTTGTTTTCTATAACAGAAGCGGCAGCGTTGCGCTGGCCGTTTGCTGACTCACCTCGCCGTAACGGCCATCGATGGCGATAAGGGAAGTGGTAAGCAGCTCGATAAGCAGCATGACGCCAACTTTGGCATTCAGCGCACCCGCGCTCAGCGGCCCCTCGGGCTTTGCCGCAACCAGCTGCATATCGCTGAGGGACGCCAGCGGGCTGCGTGGCGTATTGCTGAGCGCCAGCACCTGCACGCCGCGCTTGCGGGCTAGCTTCACGACGTGGAGTAAATCGCGGGTCGATCCCGAACTTGAGATAGCGACCACCAGCGTCTCGTCAGACAGCGTTGCCGCATTCATGGCCGCGCGATGCATATCGCTAAACAGCTGCGCGGGTTTGCCCAGCCGCAGGAGCTTGTAATGCAGATATTCCCCGAGGATCGCGCTGGCGGCCACCCCGTAAATCTGCACCGACCGCGCCTGATGCAGCGCCTGCGCGGCCTTTTCCAGCAGCGCTCTGTCGAGGAGCCTGGCGGTATCCTGTAGGGCCTGCACGGATTCATCCACGACGTTATCGATTTCATCCCCGGCCTGACGTGCGGGCTGGCCCTGCTGAATATCCAGCGCCAGCGCCATTTTGAATTCGTTATATCCCTTACAGCCCAGCGTCCGGCACAGGCGCGTCACGCTGGCTTCGCTGGTGTGACTTTCGCGCGCCAGCTCGGTGATCGTCAGGTACAGCACCCGCGCAGGATCGTTGAGAACAAACTCCCCCAGCTTTTGTTGCGTCGGGCTGTACCCGGAAGCCTCCTGGCGTAACTTCAGCAGCAGGTTTTCATGGTCTGACATGCTAGATCCTTAATGCGTTTCTCTGTCGACTAGTGTGGCGGAAAGCGGGGGAGAGATGCCAGCGATTTCGAAAAAGTATGATCCGCCTCCTGGATTTGTGATGATTATTTTCACTTTTAATTTTTATTGTGATAAAAATTTTCATCATTACACCAGGGGATGAAAAAAATGATGCACATGTTCAGCGGCGCTTCTTCCGGCGGATGGTTTGAAAAAGCGCAGCGCTTCGGCAAATCGTTTATGCTGCCCATCGCCGTTTTGCCGGCGGCGGGGCTATTACTGGGGATCGGTGGTGCGCTGTCGAACCCCAATACCCTTACGGCCTACCCATTTTTAAACGTGGGCTGGCTACAGGCCATCTTCACCATCATGAGCAGTGCGGGTTCGATTGTGTTTGCGAACCTGTCCGTGCTGTTCGCCGTTGGGGTTGCCGTTGGGTTAGCGAAAAACGATAAAGGCACGGCGGGGCTGGCGGCCCTGCTCGCGTATCTGGTGATGAACGCCACCATCAACGCCCTGCTGATCCTGACCGGAAAGCTGGCCCTTGAAAATCCGGGTGCCGCAGGGCAGGGTATGACGCTGGGCATTCAGACGCTGGAAACCGGCGTGTTTGGCGGCGTGGTTATTGGTCTGGTGACTTGCGCGCTGCACCATCGGTTTAACAAAATCGCGCTTCCGCAGTTCCTGGGCTTCTTTGGCGGCTCGCGCTTTGTTCCGATTATCAGCTCGCTGGCGGCGATACTCGTCGGGGCGCTCATGACCGTTGTCTGGCCGCACTTCCAGAAGCTGATCTTTGGCCTCGGCGGTCTGGTGGACGCCACCGGCTATCTGGGCACCCTGCTGTACGGTTTTATCCTGCGCATGCTTGGCCCGTTTGGTCTGCACCACATCTTTTATCTGCCGTTCTGGACCACCGCGCTCGGCGGAAGTGAAATCGTTAACGGACACCTGGTTGAGGGGACGCAGCGGATCTTCTTCGCTCAGCTCGCCGACCCGAACACCCAGCACTTCTATGAGGGCACGTCGCGCTTCATGTCCGGGCGCTTTATCACGATGATGTTTGGCCTGCTCGGCGCCTGCCTGGCGATGTACCACACGGCTAAACCCGAGAACAAAAAGCGCGTAGCCGGGCTGCTGCTGTCAGCGGCGTTAACCTCTTTCCTGACGGGCATTACCGAGCCCATCGAGTTCTCATTCCTGTTTATTGCGCCGGTGCTGTACGTCATTCATGCGCTGTTTGACGGGCTGGCGTTTATGCTCGCGCACATGCTGCATATCACCATCGGGCAAACCTTCTCCGGCGGCTTTATTGACTTTGTGCTGTTTGGCATTTTGCAGGGGGAGGCGAAAACCAACTGGATGTTCGTCCCGCTGGTGGGTGTGCCGTGGTTCTTCCTCTACTACGTTACCTTCCGCTATCTGATTAACCGCTTTGATTTCGCCACGCCGGGCCGTGAAAGGGAAGCGGTGGCCGACGCCGAAGCCTTACCGCAAAGCGAGCGCGCCGCAGCGGTGATCGCCGGGCTGGGCGGCAAAGACAATCTCGAAGACGTTGACTGCTGCGCCACGCGCCTTCGCGTCACGGTAAAAGAGGGCAGCAGGGTGAATGAAGCGGCCCTGAAAGCGACTGGCGCGCGCGGCGTCATCGTACGAGGTAACGGCGTTCAGGTCATCTATGGCCCGCACGTCACCATCATCAGGAACGAAGTGGAAGAGATGTTATCGTAATGAAAACTGTACTGAATACCCTGAAGGGGAAGCTGGTTGTCTCCTGTCAGGCGCTGGAAAACGAACCCTTACACAGCCCGTTTATTATGTCGCGAATGGCGCTGGCGGCGGCGCAGGGCGGGGCCGCTGCGATCCGCGCCAACAGCGTGGTGGACATTGAGGCGATCAAAGGGCTGGTTTCGCTGCCGGTTATCGGCATCATCAAGCGGGACTATCCCGATAGCGAGGTGTTTATCACCGCGACGATGAAAGAGGTGGATGAGCTGATGGCGGTCGCGCCGGACATCATCGCGCTGGACGCGACCGCCCGTAAGCGTCCCGGCGGGGAGACTCTGGAGACGCTGATCGGGCAGATCCGCGCCCGTTACCCCTCGCTGCTGCTGATGGCTGATATTTCCACCGTGCAGGAGGCCGTGACCGCGCAGGCGCTTGGTTTTGACTGCATCGGAACCACGCTCTACGGCTACACGGCGGAAACGGCGGGCCATTCGCTTCCGGAGAATGACTGCGCGTTTCTGAAAGCGGTGCTGGCGGCCGTTACGGTTCCGGTGATTGCGGAAGGCAACGTGGACACCCCCGAGCGTGCGGCAAAATGCCTGGCGCTGGGGGCGCATACGGTGGTTGTCGGGGGCGCAATCACCCGGCCACAGCAAATCACCGGGCGTTTTATGGCAGCGATAGGCGCGCAAAGCACCGATGGAGCATGATCATCCGGCGGGGATCTGCGATACTTATCGTTTATCCCCTTAACTGAGAAGATTATGCAGTACCCGATTAACGAGATGTTCCAGACCCTGCAAGGCGAGGGTTACTTTACCGGCGTTCCCGCTATTTTTATTCGTTTACAGGGATGCCCGGTTGGCTGCGCCTGGTGTGATACCAAACATACGTGGGATAAGCTCGCAGATCGGGAAGTGTCGCTGTTCAGCATTCTGGCGAAAACCAAAGAGAGCGATAAATGGGGGGCGGGCAGTGCGGAAGATCTGCTGGCCATTATTGGTCGTCAGGGCTGGACGGCGCGCCACGTCGTCATCACCGGCGGGGAACCCTGCATTCACGATCTGATGCCGCTCACCGAGCTGCTCGAAAAGAACGGCTATAGCTGCCAGATCGAAACCAGCGGCACCCATGAAGTGCGCTGCTCCCACTCAACGTGGGTAACGGTTTCACCAAAGGTGAATATGCGCGGCGGTTACGACGTGCTGTCGCAGGCGCTTGAGCGCGCGGATGAAATTAAGCACCCGGTAGGGCGCGTGCGCGACATCGAGGCGCTGGATGAACTGCTGGCAACGCTGACGGACGAAAAGCAGCGCGTGATTGCGCTTCAGCCCATCAGCCAGAAAGACGATGCGACCCGTCTGTGCATTGAAACCTGTATCGCCCGCAACTGGCGGCTGTCGATGCAGACGCACAAATATTTGAACATTGCCTGATGTTTCCGTGGCCCCGCTTAACGCGGGGCTTTTGACGTTGGCAGTAATGCCCAGGTCACGACGGCCGACCCAAGGCAAATCGCACTGTTGAAAAGTAAGGCATACTGCGCGGCGCTGGCCGCTCCCATCGGCAGCCATAGGGCGTACAGCGAAGCGGTGACCGCAATACCCATAGCACCGCCCAGGGAACTGCCCATCTTATAGATCCCTGAAGCCACGCCCACCTTATTTTCAGGCGCATTCATCACCGCCGTGTCCGTTGAGGGTGTGGCGTAACATCCTAGCCCCAGCCCGAATAAAATGTTGCTCAGAAACACGGTGACGATGTAGACCTCTTTGCTTAAAAAGGTGCATGAAATTAACGTGATACCCGTTGCGGTCAGCAGCGGTCCGGTCATCATCGGCAGCCTCGCGCCGTAGCGCTGAAGCAGTTTTTCACCCACCCGGATCATCGCCAGTACGGTGACCAGATACCCCAGCGTCATCATGCCGGTCTGTAGCGGTGACAGATGATGCCCTTGCTGTAACCAGATGCTGGCGATCATCATGGTGCCAATGCAGCCGTTGAGCAGGAAGTTTGAGCATACCGAGGCGGTGTAGGCCCGGTTTTTAAACAGGGCAAAGTCAATCAGCGCCGCATCGCCTTTCCGTCGCCCGGTAATAACAAAGCACATCAGTGCAATCACTGCGCCAGACAGCACCATAAGCGATACACCGCTGCTCCAGCCCCAGCCGTGTCCTTTGCTGATAAACAGATTAAAGAGCACCAGCATAAGGACAAAACTCACCAGGCCGCTGATATCCAGCTTGTGTCGACACGCATCAGGGCTGCGGCTTTCCGGGGTGGCGCGGATAAGCAATAGCGCGGCCAGAGCCACCACCATGGAGAAAATAAAAATCCAGCGCCAGCCCAGCGTGGTGGCGATGGCACCCCCCACAAACGAGCTCAGGCCACTGCCGCCCCAGGAGCCGATAACCCAAAAGCTGATGGCGCGCTGGCGTGCTTTACCGTCATACCAGGTCTTAATCAGCGCCAGCGTGGCGGGCATGATGCAGGCCGCTGACAGCCCCTGTATCGCCCTTCCCAACAGAAACAGGACGGGCTCCCATGAAATGAACAGCAGACCGCTCCCGATAATGCTCAGGAACAGGCCCATCATGGTCAGGCGCACGCGCCCAAACTTATCGGCAAACCCACCGCAGGCAACGACGAAGCAGCCGCTGAACAACGCGCTCAGGCTGACGGCGAGCGTGAGGGTTTCGAGGGCAATATCGAGGCTATTCTGAATGGCCGGAACAACGTTGATAACCGACTGGGCAAAGAGCCAGAATGTCAGAACGCTCATGACGATACCCGCCAGCAGCCGATCGTTACCGGCGTAGGCGGAGGTGCCTGTCAGGGAAACGGTACTCATAATGTGCCCTCCCGGGAAGGTGCGAATCAGCGCAGATAGTGTTCGGTCAGTGCGGCCCACAGCGCCGCGCCGGTGAGGAGAATGTTGTCGTTAAAGTCGTAGCCCGGGTTATGCACCATGCAGCGGTCAGGCTCATCCCCGGCGCCAAGCGTGAAATAGCACCCATTGGGATTTTTCTCGAGCATGAATGCAAAGTCCTCGCTGCCCATAAACGCATTCACCTCCGCGACGGAATCCTGACCGAACAGATCGGTGGCGACGCTACGCACCATCTCGTTGGCTTGCGGATTGTTTTTCAGCACCGGGCTGCCGTTAATGTGACGGATGGTGGCCGTAGCATTGAAGCTTTCTGCCTGCGCAACGGCAATATCATGGATGCGCTGTAGCACGGTTTGCCGCACGCGTTCATCCAGCGTGCGCACGGTCAGTTTCATCAATACCTTGTCGTTGATAATGTTGGGCGCGTGCCCGGCCTGAATGCTGCCAACGGTAACGACGGCAGGCTGGAAGGGGGTGATGTTGCGCGAAACAATCGACTGCAAAGCGACAGTGATATGGCAGGCAACCAGAGTGGCATCAACGGTATGTTCTGGCACCGCGCCGTGACCACCCACGCCGTTAACCTCAATATGAAGGGTGTCGGAAGAGGCCATCATGGCGCCATCGCGCAGACCGATTTTTCCGACGGGCTGTGACGGCATATTGTGCAGGCCAAAAATATGGTCGCAGGGGAACAGGTCAAACAAGCCGTCCTCCAGCATGACGCGTCCGCCATACAGAAGCTCTTCCGCCGGCTGAAAAATAAGGTGCAGCGTGCCGTTAAAATTGCGGGTGCGCGCCAGGTACTCCGCTGCATACAGGAGCGTAGTGGTGTGGCCGTCATGACCGCAGCCGTGGAACTTACCTTCAACGGTGCTGCTCCACGCCTTGCCGCTGTTTTCCTGCATTGGCAGTGCGTCCATATCGGCGCGCAGGCCCAGGCGTTTATGCCCGTTACCCACCTTCAGCGTGCCGACCACCCCGGTTTTGGCCAGACCGCGATGAACCTCATAACCCCATTCCTGGAGCAGCGCCGCCACGCGATCGCTGGTGTTGTGCTCTTCAAAACCAATTTCAGGATGCTGATGAAAATAGCGGCGTAGTTCAGTGAACTGAGCTTCATTGCCGCGTAGGGCTTCGATGATTGGATGTGTCATTTTTGTTATCCCTTTTATGCCAAACGGTGATAATTTCGAGTCTATGACGATCGTACCGCCTGAAAATGCCCTTTTTTGTTGTAAATCGACGGTTTTGTTTTGATTGTTTTTCATACAATTCAGTTATGACAAAAAAGAGCAGGTCATTATTTGTCTTTGGTGAGGAAAAGGATGGAGCAGCGGGGAGATGAATTCCGGGTAGAGATTCAGGACATTCGCCAGTGTGTGGAGGATGAAGGCGATACGCTGACGTTGCTTTGGGTGCTGGAAGGGCGGGCAGAGCTGAGCACCGATGTGGGGCGTGAGATCCTGGAGGCCAATAGCCTTGCCATCATCAACCGTCATCGGCGCTGGCAGTTCGCGAGTGAAACGGCCAACGTCACCCTGCGCGTAACCCTTGCCGGGCGCTGGGTCGTCCAGCTCTGCAAGGATTTTTTTGCCCATGATTATGCCGTACCGGCAGAAGCCGGAGGCGTCTGGCCGCAGTGCGATGCGCTTCGCGATCTGTTGCGCCAGCTCTTGGTGGTCACGCTCATCAACGATCCGCACCGCTACCGGCTGGAGGCGTACCGCTGGCTGAGCGAGATATTACTGTTGCTGACCAGCCGGTTTCAGCAGCCCGCCCGTATGCTGCCCCGTGAACTTTCCTCTGTGCACAGTAAACGCATCGCCCGGGTGATAGAGCGAATCAATGCCAGTTATACCCGCCGCATTACGCTTGCGGAAATCGCCGCGAGTGAATATGTCTCTGAAGCCTGGCTTTCTCGTCTCTTTCGAAAGGAGGTGGGGAGCAGTTTCATGCAGTACATCACTGCCCTGCGGCTGGAAAAGGCGGCTGATGCTCTGCGCCTGACCAATCGGCCGCTGCACCAGATTGCGCTTGAGCAGGGGTTCGCCAGCACGCGCATGATGAGCGATCGGTTTCGGCATGCTTACAATATGTCCCCGGGTGAGTTTCGTAAGGCCCGACGCCAGCACCCGGAGGCCGCACGCGTTCGTACGGACAGGCGTGAGCAGCACCATCCGGTCCCCGTGGACAAGCTGTTCAGCCTGCTCAATGAACCGGAGGCGCGCGGCTGGGTATCCTCGCCGCTCATCGTTCACCCGCAGCAGGAGCAGAGTCTGGATCTGGAGCTGCTTAACCCTCTCTCCGCCTCGCTGCGCCGTATGCGGGTGGTTATTACCCTGCGCGAGCTCGACGATTTGCTGCGTGAGGACGTTCGTCATAATCTGGAGGCCATCGGTGAGACCCTGACCATTGAGGGCATTGATATCGCCGAGCCTTTTCTGAGCAGCCGTCTGTTTGCCGCCGGGTGGGATGACGCGCAGCGGGCGGGCTACGCCTGCTGGTACAATCTGCATCAGATCTTCACCTGGCTGGCAAAAAAACAGTGGACGGTACTGCTCCACACCGGCGTAACGACCCGTCGCGATCTTCTTACCCGCTTTTTACACCGGTCAGTTAATCATTTTTCGCCAGAGGTCACCGCGGGCTGGCACTTTGTGATGCACTGGTCAGCCCAGGCGAGTGAGGAGGCCCGGGAACAGGTCTGGCTGGCGCAGCAAAAGGTAATACGAACCTGGCTTCCGCAGGCAAAGTTTGGTTTATGGCACCGATTTTCACCCGTTAACGCGGGCGTGGGCGACGATACCCTGTTCAGCTCAGCCATTCTGAGGCAGGCCGATTTTCTTGCCTGTTCGGCCGATGCCAATGAACTTCTCGATCCGGCGCAGGGGGAGCCAACCGATCTCTCCTCCACGGAAAATTACCCGATACTGAAGATCCGCCAGATCCTCGCCGCCCTTCGCCTGCGCAAATGTTCGCTTCCGGTCTGGCTTCTCTCCTGGAATACCCTCACCGGCAGTACGCGGGCGACAAACGGCTGGTTTTTTCGGGGGGCGCTGCTGATGCAGAACCTGATCGGACTTTCGGAACAGGTATGGCTGGCGGGATTCTGGCTAGATTCGGGTCTTCAGGGCGAAGCCCGCGCGAACGACACCATTGATACATCAAGCCTTGCGCTACAGTATAACCATGGTCTGCCGCGTCCTGTTTATTGGGTACTCTGGCTCTGGCAACGCCTGCGGGGCGAGGTGCTGGTAAACGACGGGCGTGTTCTGCTCACGCGCCATCACAATGGTTACCAGCTGCTGCTGCGCAATGTGGTGGTTTTTAATCCGCTCCTTTCCAGTGAAGAAGCCTTCATCCAGCGCTTTCGCCAGCAGTATCATTTACACCTGAAGGGAATGCGCGGGAAATGGCGAATCAAGTGCCATCTTTTTGATCGGCACAACGGCGCGCTCTATCCGTTGCTTGAAGGTATCGGCAGCGAAAGCGGCCCTGACGAAGAGATGTGGCGCTGGATAGCCCATAAAGCGCGTCCAACGCTTTCTGTACGCGATGAACGCCTTTTTGACGGCTGGCAAATGACGGAATCACTGGAGAGTAATGCGCTGGTGCTCTACGAGTTTACGCCACTCGTGCCTCTTGAGGGCGAAACGGAAGAGATTCACTCCCCGCGATAGACGCAGCCTGCGGTACAGGTCTCTTTGATCATGACCGCGCTCAGCAGTGGCACCAGCGGCTTCATCTGATCCCAAATCCATTTCGCCAGCACTTCGCTGGTTGGGTTTTCAAGGCCCGGAATATCATTCAGATAGTAGTGATCAAGACGATCGTAGGTCGGCTTAAACGCAGCTTTCAGTTCGGCGAAGTCCATGATCCAGCCCGTATGGGGATCGACTTCACCGGTGATTTCAAGACGCACCATAAACGAATGTCCGTGCAGGCGGCCACATTTGTGCCCGGCAGGAACGTGTGGAAGGTGGTGTGCGGCTTCGAAGGTGAAATCTTTAAACAGTGTGGTGGACATCATAGCTCTCAGGAATGCGGAAAAAACCGCCGCATAGTACCGGAAAGCACAATTTTTATCATTAACTAAAACGGCTCTGAGCGGTCACCGCCTTGTATTCCCGGCGTTTATCGGCTTTAGTTCTTTTATTTCAATTATTTATTTAATCGCTTTTATCGTTAAGAACGATAACTAAAACAGGTTAGTCCATTTGGTTATTTATTATTTCCATCCCTTCTTTAATTGTTATTATCCCCGCCGTTAACCTTATCTTCAGTTTGGATTTATTCGCTTAAAGTCCGCTTTGCTACTGGAACATAACGACGCATGACAACACAGGCCCCACCTTCAAATTTGCTTCCCCTCAACCCGGAGCAACTGGCGCGCCTACAGGCCGCGACTTCCGATTTTTCACCCACCCAGCTCGCCTGGGTTTCCGGCTATTTCTGGGGAATGCTGAACCAGCAGCCGGGTGCCGTGGCTGGCGTACCGCCAACTGCCGTTGAAATTCCTGCCATCACGCTGATCTCTGCCTCGCAAACGGGCAATGCCCGTCGCGTGGCCGAAGCGCTGCGTGATGACCTGCTCGCCGCGAAGCTGAACGTAAACCTGGTGAACGCCGGGGATTATAAATTCAAACAAATCGCGTCAGAAAAGCTGCTGGTGGTTGTCGCCTCAACGCAGGGGGAAGGTGAGCCTGCGGAAGAAGCCGTCGCGCTGCACAAGTTCCTGTTCTCGAAAAAAGCGCCAAAGCTGGAGGGCACGGCTTTTGCCGTGTTCGGCCTCGGCGATACGTCCTATGAATTCTTCTGCCAGTCCGGTAAAGACTTCGACAGCAAGCTGGCGGAGCTGGGCGCCGAGCGCCTGCTGGATCGCGTAGACGCGGATGTGGAATACCAGGCCGCCGCCGCCGAATGGCGCGCGCGCATCGTTGAGGTGCTGAAAGCCTGCGTCCCGAAAGAGACGCCGGCGCAGGCTGCCGTTACCGCAGCGGGCACCGTCAACGAGATCCACACCAGCCCTTACACCAAAGAGAGTCCGCTGACGGCGAGCCTGTCGGTGAACCAGAAAATCACCGGCCGCGATTCGGAAAAAGACGTGCGCCATATTGAGATCGAGCTTGGCGATGCCGGCGTGCGCTATCAGCCCGGCGACGCGCTGGGCGTCTGGTATCAGAACGATCCGGCGCTGGTGCAAGAGCTCGTCGAGCTGCTGTGGCTGAAAGGCACCGAGCCGGTCTCCGTTGAAGGCAAAACGCTACCGCTTTCCGAGGCGCTCCAGTGGCATTTCGAACTGACGGTTAATACCGCTAACATCGTGGAAAACTACGCCACCTTAACGCGCAGCGAGTCCCTCCTGCCGCTGGTGGGGGATAAGGCGAAGTTACAGCATTACGCCGCGACAACCCCGATTGTCGATATGGTGCGTTTCTCCCCGGCACAGCTGGATGCCGACGCGCTGATTGGCCTGCTGCGTCCGCTGACGCCGCGCCTTTACTCCATCGCCTCCTCTCAGGCTGAAGTGGAAAGCGAAGTCCACATCACCGTCGGCGTGGTGCGTTACGATATCGAAGGTCGTGCGCGGGCGGGCGGGGCGTCGAGCTTCCTTGCCGACCGCGTTGAAGAAGAGGGCGAGGTGCGCGTCTTTATCGAGCACAACGACAACTTCCGCCTGCCGGCGAACCCGGAAACGCCGGTGATCATGATTGGTCCGGGCACCGGCATTGCGCCGTTCCGCGCCTTCATGCAGCAGCGTGCGGCAGACGGCGCGCCGGGTAAAAACTGGCTGTTCTTCGGCAACCCGCACTTTACCGAAGATTTCCTCTACCAGGTGGAGTGGCAGCGCTACGTCAAAGACGGCGTGCTGACCCGCATCGATCTGGCCTGGTCCCGCGATCAGAAAGAAAAAGTCTACGTACAAGACAAACTGCGCGAACAGGGCGCAGAGCTGTGGCGCTGGATCAATGACGGTGCACACATTTATGTCTGCGGCGACGCCAATCGCATGGCGAAGGACGTTGAGCAGGCACTGCTGGAAGTGATTGCCGAATTCGGCGGTATGGATGCCGAAACGGCGGATGAATTTTTAAGTGAGCTGCGCGTAGAGCGCCGTTATCAGCGAGATGTCTACTAATGAGCGAAAAACATCCTGGCCCACTGGTGGTCGAAGGCAAACTGACTGATGCCGAGCGCATGAAGGTAGAGAGCAACTACCTGCGCGGTACCATTGCCGAAGATTTGAATGACGGCCTGACCGGCGGTTTTAAAGGTGACAACTTCCTGCTGATCCGTTTCCACGGAATGTACCAGCAAGACGACCGCGATATCCGCGCCGAGCGTGCAGAACAGAAGCTGGAGCCGCGTCACGCAATGCTGCTGCGCTGCCGTCTGCCGGGTGGGATCATCACCACGAAACAGTGGCAGGCGATCGACAAGTTTGCCCATGACAACACGATTTACGGCAGCATTCGTCTGACCAACCGTCAGACCTTCCAGTTCCACGGCATTCTGAAGAAGAACGTGAAGCCGGTTCACCAGATGCTGCACTCCGTGGGCCTGGACGCGCTGGCGACCGCCAACGACATGAACCGTAACGTGCTCTGCACCTCGAACCCGTACGAGTCCGAGCTGCACGCCGAAGCGTATGAGTGGGCGAAGAAAATTTCCGAGCACCTGCTGCCGCGCACCCGCGCCTATGCGGAGATCTGGCTCGATCAGGAAAAAGTCGCCACCACCGATGAAGAGCCGATCCTCGGCCAGACCTATCTGCCGCGTAAGTTCAAAACCACGGTGGTGATCCCGCCGCAGAACGACATCGATCTGCACGCCAACGACATGAACTTCGTGGCGATTGCGGAAAACGGCAAGCTGATCGGCTTTAACCTGCTGGTGGGCGGCGGTTTGTCCATCGAGCACGGTAACAAGAAAACCTACGCCCGCACCGCGACCGAGTTCGGTTTCCTGCCGCTGGAACACACGCTGGCCGTGGCGGAAGCGGTGGTCACTACCCAGCGCGACTGGGGCAACCGTACCGACCGTAAAAACGCGAAAACCAAATACACGCTCGAACGCGTCGGCGTGGAGACGTTCAAAGAAGAAGTGGAGCGTCGCGCGGGCATCAAATTTGAGCCGATCCGCCCTTATGAATTTACCGGCCGCGGCGATCGCATCGGCTGGGTCAAAGGTATCGACAATAACTGGCACCTGACGCTGTTCATTGAAAATGGCCGTATTCTGGATTATCCGGGCCGTCCGCTGAAAACCGGCCTGCTGGAAATCGCGAAGATCCACAAAGGCGAGTTCCGTATCACCGCTAACCAGAACCTGATCGTCGCCAGCGTGCCGGAAAGCGAAAAGGCGAGAATTGAAGAGCTGGCGCGCGAGCACGGGTTGATGAACGCGGTGAAGCCGCAGCGTGAAAATTCCATGGCCTGCGTATCGTTCCCGACCTGTCCGCTGGCGATGGCCGAAGCCGAGCGTTTCCTGCCGTCATTCACCGACAAAGTGGAAGCGATTCTGGAAAAACACGGCATTCCGGACGAGCATATTGTTATGCGCGTGACGGGCTGCCCGAACGGTTGTGGTCGCGCGATGCTGGCCGAGCTGGGGCTGGTGGGTAAAGCGCCGGGTCGCTATAACCTGCACCTGGGCGGTAACCGTATCGGCACGCGCATCCCGCGTATGTTCCGCGAGAACATCACCGAGCCGGAAATTCTCGATTCCCTCGACGTGCTTGTCGGACGCTGGGCAAAAGAGCGCGAAGCGGGTGAAGGCTTCGGAGACTTTACGGTACGCGCGGGTATCATTCGCCCGG
Source organism: Enterobacter quasihormaechei (assembly GCF_004331385.1). Lineage (GTDB taxonomy): Bacteria > Pseudomonadota > Gammaproteobacteria > Enterobacterales > Enterobacteriaceae > Enterobacter > Enterobacter quasihormaechei. Next base: position 113,625 of record NZ_SJON01000002.1, on the reverse strand, counting down.
TGCTCGATCCCGCACGGGATTTCTGGGAATAACCCATCCTTTGCCCGGTGGCGCTTCGCTTACCGGGCCTACGGGTTTGTAGGCCGGGCAAACGCAGTGCCGCCCGGCGAAACAGGCAAACGAGGTTCTTATGTCCGTACTCGATCTAAACGCCCTGAATGCGCTGCCAAAAGTCGAACGCATTCTGGCCCTGGCAGAAACCAACGCCCAGCTGGAAAAGCTCGACGCCGAAGGGCGCGTGGCCTGGGCGCTGGAAAATCTGCCGGGAGACTACGTGCTCTCGTCGAGCTTTGGCATTCAGGCAGCGGTCAGCCTGCATCTGGTGAATCAGATCCGTCCGGACATTCCGGTGATCCTCACCGATACCGGCTACCTGTTCCCGGAGACCTACCAGTTTATCGACGAGCTGACAGACAAGCTCAGGCTGAACCTGAAGGTTTATCGCGCAACGGAAAGCGCGGCATGGCAGGAGGCGCGTTACGGCAAGCTGTGGGAGCAGGGCGTTGAAGGCATTGAGAAATACAATGAAATCAACAAAGTCGAGCCGATGAACCGGGCGCTGAAAGAGCTGAACGCCCAGACCTGGTTCGCCGGCCTGCGCCGGGAGCAGTCCGGGAGCCGCGCAACCTTACCGGTACTGGCTGTGCAGCGCGGCGTGTTCAAAGTGCTGCCGATCATCGACTGGGATAACCGCACGGTGTATCAGTACCTGCAAAAACACGGGCTGAAGTACCATCCGCTGTGGGATCAGGGCTACCTGTCAGTGGGGGATACCCACACCACGCGCAAATGGGAACCGGGAATGGCCGAAGAAGAGACGCGATTCTTTGGGCTGAAGCGCGAGTGCGGGCTGCACGAAGGGTAATGTTTTTTCGCCCGGTGGCGCTGCGCTTACCGGGCCTATAACGGCACGAAACGTAGGCCCGGTAAGGCGTAACCGCCACCGGGCTTAACGACATCAGGCTTTGCCCGCTTTCGCCAGCTCCTTCACCAGCGGCAGCATCACTTTCACGACATCCCGGCTGCGGTGCTCAATCCGCTGCGGCAGCGTTTTATCAATGTGCTGCTGATTATCCAGCCGCACGTCATGCCAGCTGGTCCCGTTCGGGAACGCCTTTGATTTGGCGCGCTGCTGATAGCCGTCCTTTTTGCCCAGCGTCCAGTTCGTCGCCTCGACGTACAGCACCGGGATGCCGGCCTTATCAAACACTTCACCGTCATTACAGCAGCCCGTGCCTTTTGGATAATCCGGATTACCGCCCGGGTTTGTCGCGGCATAGACGCCATGCGAACGGGCAAGCGCCAGCGCGCGGTCGCGGGTGAGTTTACGCACGCTGCTCGGCGTGCTCTGTCCGCTATTAAAATAGAGCTTATCGCCAACGATCAGATTATCGAGGTTAATCACTAACAGCGTATTTTTCTTCTCCGCAGGGCTCATACGTTTGAGGAGATTCTCAGCGCCGAGTTTTCCTTCTTCTTCGCCGCTGGTCGCCACAAAGCGAATGCTGTATTCCGTTGGAATATTCTTCAGCCGTTCGGCCAGCTCAAGCATGACGCCCAGCCCTGCCGCATTGTCATCCAGCCCCTGAAGCGTCAACCCGCCGAGGTTATTGTCAATATCGGCGTCGCTCATCGGGGCGTAGGTATCAAGATGCGCCATGATGATAATCTGCTCAGCCGCTTTCCCCTCATGCGCCGCAATCACCGTGCTGCCGGTCACGTTATGCCAGTTTTGCGTTTTATTCCGTGAGGTAAAGATGTAGCGGCTGTGAAAAGCGCGAATGTTGCTTTCGTAGCCCATATCCGCAAACTGCTGACGAATATAGTCTGCCGAGAGCATTTCGGCTGGGGTGCCGGTCATGCGGCCCGGAAAGACAGTCGCAATATGCCGTGCCTGCATACTGGCTATTTCACCGTAAGATTGATTTTTTGCCTGAGCCGGAAGGATAAAGCAAACGCCGAGCGCCAGGGCAACGAATCGGTGGCGCATTGCGGAAAACATAGTGAGTCCTTAAAAACAGAGCAAAATTTTAACCCGCATAGTATGAAACTGTGATCGGGTAGACACAATTTGAATTGCTCTTAAATGCCCGAAATTTCGCGTGTTAAGCACTTTTTGATATTTGCTTTTCCACGGCGTTATTCCATTGAGTAACTACTCATTCCAATTCGTAATTTCATTCGATCTAAGCCGCCCCCTATAGTCCCCTTATTCCTTGTTGTTAGCGAGTTGTTGCCTGTGGACTATCTCCCCCTTTTTGCCACCCTGAAAGACCGACCGGTACTGGTTGTCGGGACGGGTGAAATTGCCGATCGCAAAATCGCGTTTTTGCAGCGCGCAGGGGCGCAGGTGCAGGTCGTAGAAGAGGCGGATTTTGAAGCGTCACAGATAGACAGCGTAGTGCTGGTCATTGCGGCAACCGAAGATCGGGCGCTCAATCGGCGCATCTCCGACGCCGCCCAGGCCCGTCACCGTCTGGTTAACGTGGTAGACGACCAGCCGCTGTGTTCATTTATCTTCCCGTCGATTGTTGATCGCTCGCCGCTGCTGGTGGCGATCTCCTCCGGCGGTACCGCACCGGTGCTGGCGCGCGTGCTGCGGGAAAAAATCGAAGCGCTGCTGCCAACCAGCCTCGGACGCATGGCGGAGAAAGCCAGCTACTGGCGCAGCCACCTGAAAACCCGTCTCACCAGCGTGGCGGAACGCCGCCGCTTCTGGGAGCGCGTTTTTCGCGGACGCTTTGCCAGCCTGATGCATGCCGGCAACGAGACGGCGGCGCAGCAAGTCCTCCAGGACGAGCTGGATAACCCCGGCAGTACGGGCGGGGAGATCATTCTGGTGGGCGCCGGGCCGGGCGATGCCGGGCTGCTGACGCTGCGTGGCCTCCAGGTGCTTCAGGATGCGGACGTGGTGTTCTACGACCACCTGGTCACCGACGGCATCCGCGAGCTGATCCGCCGGGACGCGGAGCAAATTTGCGTCGGCAAACGCGCCGGCGAGCACTCCGTGCCGCAGCACGACACTAACCAGATGCTGATTGCCGCCGCGAAAGCGGGCAAGACCGTGGTGCGCCTGAAAGGGGGGGACCCGTTTATCTTCGGACGTGGTGGCGAAGAATTGCAGGCGGCAGCCGAAGCGGGCGTTCCGTTTCAGGTGGTCCCCGGCATTACGGCGGCATCTGCCGTCACCGCCTATGCCGGTATTCCGCTAACCCATCGCGATTACGCCCAGAGCGTAACCTTCGTGACCGGGCACTATAAAGCCGACAGCACGCCGTTTGACTGGTCGCATCTGGCCCAGAGTCGACAAACGCTGGCGATTTATATGGGCACGATGAAGGCGGCAGACATCAGCGAACAGCTTATTCAGCACGGTCGCGATGCGACGACGCCGGTAGCCGTGATTTCCCGCGGAACACGCGTCGATCAGCACGTCGCTATCGGCACATTACAAGACCTTGCAACCCTGGCGAAAGATGCCCCGATGCCCGCCCTGATCGTGGTGGGAGAAGTGGTGCAGCTGCACAGCACGCTCGCCTGGTTCCAGCACACAACCGACACAGAAGGCTTCGGGTCTTCTGTTATCAATTTGGCTTAAGGAACGGTTATGGACCAAAAACGACTGACTCACCTGCGGCAGCTTGAAGCGGAAAGTATCCATATTATCCGCGAAGTGGCCGCCGAGTTTTCTAACCCGGTGATGATGTATTCCATCGGTAAAGATTCCAGCGTCATGCTGCACCTGGCGCGTAAAGCGTTTTATCCGGGCACGCTGCCGTTCCCGCTGCTGCACGTGGATACCGGCTGGAAATTTCGCGAGATGTACGAGTTCCGCGACCGTACCGCCAAAGCCTACGGCTGCGAGCTGCTGGTGCACAAAAACCCGGAAGGGGTAGCGATGGGCATCAACCCGTTCGTGCACGGCAGCGCCAAGCATACCGACATCATGAAAACCGAAGGGCTGAAGCAGGCGCTGAATAAATACGGTTTCGACGCGGCCTTCGGCGGCGCGCGCCGCGACGAGGAGAAATCCCGCGCCAAGGAGCGAATCTACTCCTTCCGCGATCGCTTCCACCGCTGGGACCCGAAAAACCAGCGCCCGGAGCTGTGGCACAACTACAACGGCCAGATCAACAAGGGCGAAAGCATTCGCGTCTTCCCGCTCTCCAACTGGACCGAGCTGGATATCTGGCAGTACATCTATCTGGAAAATATTGAAATCGTTCCGCTGTATCTGGCCGCCGAGCGTCCGGTGCTGGAGCGCGACGGCATGCTGATGATGATCGACGACGATCGTATTGATTTACAGCCGGGCGAAGTGATCAAGAAGCAGATGGTCCGTTTCCGTACTCTCGGCTGCTGGCCGTTGACCGGCGCGGTGGAATCGAACGCGCAGACGCTGCCGGAGATCATCGAGGAGATGCTGGTGTCGACCACCAGTGAGCGACAGGGCCGCGTGATTGACCGCGACCAGGCAGGCTCCATGGAGCTGAAGAAACGTCAGGGTTATTTCTAAGGAGCCGCCATGAACACGACTATTGCCCAACAAATTGCCGATGAAGGCGGCGTGGAAGCTTATCTGCACGCCCAACAGTTCAAAAGCCTGCTGCGTTTCCTGACCTGCGGCAGCGTTGATGACGGGAAAAGTACCCTGATTGGTCGTTTGCTGCACGACACGCGCCAGATTTACGAAGATCAGCTCTCTTCCCTGCACAACGACAGTAAACGTCATGGTACCCAGGGCGAAAAACTCGATCTGGCGCTGCTGGTGGACGGCTTGCAGGCGGAGCGTGAGCAGGGCATCACCATTGATGTGGCCTATCGCTACTTCTCCACCGAGAAGCGCAAGTTTATTATCGCCGACACCCCGGGGCATGAGCAGTACACCCGCAACATGGCAACCGGCGCCTCCACCTGCGACCTGGCGATCCTGCTGATCGACGCCCGCAAAGGCGTGCTGGATCAGACCCGTCGTCACAGCTTTATCTCTACGCTGCTGGGGATCAAACACCTGGTGGTGGCGGTCAATAAAATGGACCTGGTGGACTACAGCGAAGCGCGATTCGACGAGATCCGCCAGAGCTACCTGACCTTTGCTGAACAGCTGCCGGGCAACCTGGATATTCGCTTCGTGCCGCTCTCGGCGCTGGAAGGGGATAACGTCGCCTCTCAGAGCGCGAAGATGCCGTGGTACAGCGGCCCAACGCTGCTGGAAGTGCTGGAAACCGTTGAAATTCAGCGCGTGGTTGAGACCCAGCCGATGCGCTTCCCGGTGCAGTACGTTAACCGCCCGAATCTCGATTTCCGCGGCTTCTCGGGCACCATTGCGTCCGGCTCCGTCAACGTGGGCCAGCGCGTGAAGGTGCTGCCGTCCGGCGTGGAATCGGCCATTGCCCGTATTGTTACCTTTGATGGCGATCTGGACGAAGCCGGGGCAGGTGAAGCGGTGACGTTGGTACTGAAAGACGAGATTGATATCAGCCGTGGCGATCTGCTGGTTGACGCGAAGGAAACGCTGGCGGCGGTGCAGGGCGCATCCGTGGACGTGGTGTGGATGGCGGAACAGCCGCTGACCGCAGGCCAGAGCTACGATATGAAAATTGCCGGGAAGAAAACCCGTGCCCGCGTGGACGGCATTCAGTTCCAGGTGGACATCAACAACCTGACCCAGCGCGACGTAAGCGAGCTGCCGCTGAACGGCATTGGCCTGGTGGACCTGACCTTCGACGAGCCGCTGGTGCTGGATCCATATCAGCAGAACCCGGTGACGGGCGGGCTGATCTTCATCGACCGACTGACGAACGTCACCGTCGGTGCCGGGATGGTGCGCGAGCCAAACGCGCAGGCTGCCGTGGCCTCTGAGTTCAGCGCGTTTGAACTGGAGCTGAACGCGCTGGTGCGTAAGCACTTCCCGCACTGGGGCGCACGCGATCTGCTGGGAGGCAAGTAATGGCTGCCCATGATGAGAACGTCGTCTGGCATCCTCATCCGGTCACCGTCGCCCAGCGCGAACAGCTCCACGGTCACCGTGGGGTTGTGCTGTGGTTTACCGGGCTGTCTGGCTCCGGTAAATCCACGGTGGCAGGCGCCCTGGAAGAGGCGCTGCATCAGCAGGGAGTATGCACCTATCTGCTGGATGGCGACAACGTGCGTCACGGCCTGTGCAGTGATTTGGGGTTCAGCGATGCTGACCGCAAAGAGAATATTCGTCGGGTGGGAGAGGTCGCCAGCCTGATGGCGGATGCCGGGCTGGTGGTGCTGACGGCGTTTATCTCGCCGCACCGCGCTGAACGTCAGACGGTGCGTGAGCGCGTGGGGCAGAATCGCTTCATTGAGGTGTTTGTGGATACGCCGCTTGAGATCTGCGAAGCGCGCGATCCAAAAGGACTGTACAAAAAAGCCCGCGCGGGAGAGCTGCGAAACTTCACCGGGATTGACGCGGTTTACGAAGCGCCTGAATCCCCTGAGATTCATCTGGAAGGCCAACAATTGGTAACAAATTTAGTAAGCCAATTATTAGACCTGCTCAGACGGGACGATATTATCAGATCCTGAGACGGTATCGTTCGGGAGCTGTCTTCCCGAGCGATGAGTCACGGTCACAGGATTAGCTATGCGCAACAGTGAAAACTACATTATTACCACCGGGTCGGAACCGTTAACGACCGACGACGAGACGACCTGGTCCTTTCCTGGGGCGATTGTCGGCTTCGTGTCGTGGTTACTGGCGCTGGGTATCCCGTTTTTGATCTACGGTGGAAACACACTCTTCTTCTTCCTCTATACCTGGCCTTTCTTCCTCGCGCTGATGCCCGTTGCGGTGGTTGTCGGCGTTGCGCTGCACTCCCTTTTTAACGGCAAGCTCCTGTATAGTACCCTCATCACTATTGCCACCGTTGTGGTCATCTTTGGTCTGCTGTTTTTATGGCTGATGGGCTAACTTACGGCATAATTAAAACCCCGCAGTAGAGTCCAGCGGAAAGTTATGGGATGATGATGCCGTTTTTTCAGGGGGCAGGATGGGTAAACTAACGCTGCTGTTGCTGGCTTTGCTGGTCTGGCTGCAATATTCGCTGTGGTTCGGCAAAAACGGACTGCACGACTACAGCCGGGTGAGCGATGACGTCGCGGCACAGCAGGCGACAAACGCCAAACTTAAAGCGCGTAACGATCAACTTTTTGCTGAAATTGATGACCTCAATGGCGGCCAGGAGGCGATTGAGGAGCGCGCACGCAATGAACTCAGTATGACTAAGCCGGGCGAAACGTTTTATCGTCTGGTTCCGGATGCGTCTAAACGCAATCAGGGCTCCGCACAAAACAATCGATAATCAGGCCCAGGATTACGACATGGCAGCAACTTTTTCGGACGTCTGTGCCGTGGTGCCGGCCGCAGGTTTTGGCCGGCGCATGCAGACAGAGTGTCCCAAGCAGTACCTCTCAATTGGTGATAAAACGATCCTCGAGCACGCCGTGGCAGCGCTGCTGGCGCATCCTCGGGTGACGCGCGTTGTGATTGCCATCAGCCCCGGCGATGCGCGTTTTGCGCAGCTTCCGCTGGCAAATCATCCTCAGATTACCGTTGTTGACGGCGGCGCCGAGCGGGCCGACTCCGTTCTGGCGGGCATTCAGGCTGCCGGACACGCGCAGTGGGTGCTGGTGCACGATGCCGCGCGTCCCTGTCTGCATCACGACGATCTGTCGCGTCTGCTGGCCCTGAGTGAAACCAGTAAAGTGGGCGGTATTCTGGCCGCGCCGGTGCGTGACACCATGAAGCGTGGCGAACCGGGTAAACCGGCGATTGCGCACACCGTTGAGCGCGTTGATTTATGGCACGCGCTGACGCCACAATTTTTCCCCCGCGAATTACTCCACGACTGCTTAACGCGTGCGCTTAAAGAAGGTGCGACCATTACGGACGAAGCCTCGGCGCTGGAGTATTGCGGTTTTCACCCCACGCTTGTTGAAGGGCGCGCTGATAATATAAAAGTGACGCGCCCGGAAGACTTACAGCTCGCGGAATTTTATCTTACCCGTACGACCTCTCAGGAGAAGGCATAATGCGTATTGGACACGGTTTTGATGTACACGCCTTTGGCGGCGTTGGCCCAATTATCATTGGCGGCGTGCGTATTCCTTACGAAAAAGGCCTGCTGGCGCACTCTGACGGCGACGTGGCGCTGCACGCGCTGACCGACGCGCTGCTGGGTGCCGCCGCGCTGGGCGACATCGGCAAACTGTTCCCGGACACCGATCCTGCTTTTAAGGGCGCGGACAGCCGCGAGCTGCTGCGCGAAGCGTGGCGCCGCATTCAGGCCAGGGGCTACACCCTCGGCAACGTTGACGTGACGATCATTGCTCAGGCGCCGAAGATGCTGCCGCATATCCCGCAGATGCGCGTGTTTATTGCTGAAGATCTGGGCTGCCATATGGACGACGTCAACGTCAAAGCCACCACCACGGAGAAGCTGGGCTTTACCGGCCGTGGCGAGGGCATTGCCTGTGAGGCCGTGGCGCTGCTGGTGAAGGCGGCCAAATGACCGATTTCGATAATCTGACGTATCTGCACGGTAAACCGCAGGGCAATGGGCTGCTGAAGGCCAACCCTGAAGATTTCGTGGTGGTGGAAGATCTCGGCTTTGAGCCGGACGGCGAAGGCGAGCACATTCTGGTGCGCATCCTGAAAAACGGCTGCAACACCCGCTTCGTGGCGGACGCGCTGGCAAAATACCTCAACATTCACGCCCGCGAGGTGAGCTTCGCCGGGCAGAAAGATAAGCACGCCGTGACCGAGCAGTGGCTTTGTGCCCGCGTGCCCGGCAATGCGATGCCTGATTTAAGCAAATTTGAGCTTGAAGGCTGTAAGGTGCTGGAGTACGCCCGCCACAAGCGCAAGCTGCGTCTGGGCGCACTGAAAGGCAATGCCTTTACCCTGGTACTGCGCGAAGTGACCGACCGCGAAGACGTTGAAAAACGCCTGAAGGCCATTAACGAACGCGGCGTGCCGAACTATTTCGGCGCGCAGCGCTTTGGGATCGGCGGCAGCAACCTGCTGGGCGCGCTGCGCTGGGCGCAAAGCGATGCACCGGTGCGCGATCGTAATAAACGCAGTTTTTGGTTGTCGGCAGCCCGCAGCGCGTTGTTTAATCAGATTGTGAGCGAACGGCTGAAAAAACCGGACGCGAATCAAGTTGTTGTCGGCGATGCGCTACAATTAGCGGGACGCGGAAGCTGGTTTGTGGCAACGGCCGAAGAGATGGCCGATGTCCAGTCGCGCGTGGACGCTAAAGCGCTGATGATCACCGCCGCCTTGCCGGGCTCAGGCGACTGGGGAACCCAGGGCGAGGCGCGGGTTTTTGAGGAGTCAGCGGTGGCGGATGCGCCGGAATTACAATCATTGCTGGTGCGGGAAAAGGTCGAGGCGGCACGCCGTGCGATGCTCCTCTACCCGCAACAGCTGAGCTGGAACTGGTGGGATGACGTAACCGTCGAGTTACGCTTCTGGCTGCCGGCAGGTAGCTTTGCCACCAGTGTTGTCAGGGAACTTATCAACACGTCGGGTGATTATGCGAATATTGCTGAGTAACGATGACGGGATCCATGCGCCAGGTATTCAGACGCTGGCGAAACACCTCCGTGAATTTGCGGATGTGCAGGTCGTGGCTCCCGATCGTAACCGCAGCGGCGCGTCTAACTCATTGACGCTGGAGTCTTCACTACGCACCTTTACCTTTGAGAATGGCGATATTGCCGTTCAGATGGGGACGCCGACCGACTGCGTGTTTCTGGGCGTGAACGCGCTGATGCGCCCGCGACCGGACGTTGTGGTCTCCGGCATCAATGCCGGGCCAAATCTTGGCGATGATGTGATTTACTCCGGTACCGTGGCCGCGGCGATGGAAGGGCGTCACCTGGGGTTCCCGGCGCTGGCGGTCTCGTTAAACGGTCACACCCACTACGACACTGCCGCCGCGGTGACCTGCTCCCTTCTCCGTGCGCTTGGCCGCGAGCCGCTGCGCACCGGACGTATCCTCAATATTAACGTGCCGGATCTCCCGCTGGACGAGATTAAAGGGATTCGCGTGACGCGCTGCGGGAGTCGCCATCCTGCCGATCAGGTTATTCCCCAGCAGGATCCGCGCGGCAATACCCTGTACTGGATCGGCCCGCCGGGAGATAAATGCGATGCCGGGCCAGACACCGACTTCGCTGCGGTGGATGAGGGATACGTTTCCGTTACGCCGTTGCACGTGGATTTAACCGCTTATAGCGCGCATGATGTGGTGTCGGACTGGTTAGATCGGGTCGGAGTGAACGCGCAATGGTAAGTAAACGTGTACAAACTCTTCTGGAACAATTACGCGCTCAGGGGATCGCCAGCGAGCAGGTGCTGGATGCGCTTGCTCAGGTTCCCCGTGAGAAGTTTGTAGATGAGGCGTTTGAACACAAAGCGTGGGAAAACGTGGCGCTGCCCATTGGGCAAGGCCAGACGATTTCGCAGCCCTACATGGTGGCGCGGATGACGGAGCTTCTGGAATTAACGCCAGAATCCCGGGTGCTGGAAATTGGCACCGGTTCAGGGTATCAAACCGCGATCCTGGCCCACCTTGTGCACCATGTCTGTTCGGTGGAACGGATTAAAGGGTTACAGTGGCAGGCGCGCCGTCGCCTGAAACAGCTTGATTTACATAATGTATCGACACGCCACGGTGATGGATGGCAGGGTTGGCAGGCTCGCGCCCCGTTTGACGCCATCATTGTCACGGCAGCGCCACCTGAAATCCCCGCTGCACTTCTCTCGCAGCTGGACGAGGGCGGCATTCTGGTTTTGCCCGTCGGCGATGAGCAGCAGCTTTTGAAGCGCGTTCGTCGACGCGGCGGCGAGTATATTATCGATACCGTGGAAGCCGTGCGCTTTGTGCCCCTGGTTAAGGGTGAGCTGGCCTGAGACTCGGATTTTTCCAGGGTTATTAAGGCAAATTCAGCGTATGGTGTGGCGCGATAGGTTCGTGCCATCACGGTTATTTTTAAGTCACTGGTAGTTAACACATTCCTGGGGGATAAATGAGCGCGGGAAGCCCAAAATTCACCATCAGCCGTGTTGCGGCATTATCACTGGTTTCGCTCTGGCTGGCAGGCTGTTCAAATTCGAATAACGCGCCTGCGCCCGTCAGTTCCGTGAATGGAACCAGCGGCTCGGGTAACACGTCCAGCGGAATGTTGATCACGCCTCCGCCTAAAATGGGCACCTCAACGGCGCAGCAAATTCCGCAGATCCAGCCGGTTCAGCGTCCAGTTACGCAGCCTACGCAGATTCAGCCAGTCGATCAGCCTGTTCAGACCGAAAATGGCCGCATAGTGTATAACCGCAAGTATGGGAACATTCCGAAAGGTAGCTATACCGGCGGCAGCACCTATACCGTGAAGCGCGGCGACACGCTGTTCTATATCGCCTGGATCACCGGGAACGATTTCCGCGATCTGGCACAGCGAAACAACGTCCAGGCCCCGTATGCTCTGGAAGTTGGGCAAACGCTTCAGGTTGGCAACGCGACGGGGACACCGCTTACGCCAGGCAACACCGTTTCGGCTGCCGACGTCACCGCGCAAAATAACAGCGTTACCCCTGCACAAAAAACCACCACGACGGTTGCTTCCCAACCTGTAATTACGTATTCTGAGGATTCAGGTGATCAGAGTGCTAACAAAATGTTGCCGAATAATAAAGGTACTGCGACTGTTGTCACAGCACCGACTACGGCACCTGTGGTTAGCTCTACTGTACCGACTGCAAGCAGTCAGAATGCCAGCTCGTCAATCAATACCTGGCGCTGGCCAACTGACGGCAAGATTATCGAGAACTTTGCAACCTCTGAGGGGGGGAACAAAGGGATCGATATCGCAGGCAGTAAAGGACAGGCAATCATCGCGACCGCAGACGGACGCGTTGTCTATGCCGGTAACGCACTGCGCGGTTACGGTAATCTTATTATCATCAAACATAATGATGATTACCTGAGTGCCTACGCCCATAACGACACGATGCTGGTCCGGGAACAACAAGAAGTTAAGGCGGGGCAAAAAATCGCTACCATGGGTAGCACCGGAACCAGTTCTACACGCTTGCATTTTGAAATTCGTTACAAGGGGAAATCCGTAAACCCGCTGCAATATTTACCGCAGCGATAAATTGACGGGGCATGCCAGCCAGGGTGTCTCGTCCAGGGATCACGGGTAGGAGCCACCTTTATGAGTCAGAATACGCTGAAAGTTCATGATTTAAATGAAGACGCGGAATTTGATGAGAACGGATCAGAGGCTTTTGACGAAAAAGCCTTAGTAGAAGAGGAACCCAGTGATAACGATTTGGCTGAAGAAGAGCTGTTATCGCAGGGTGCCACACAGCGTGTGCTGGACGCGACTCAGCTTTACCTTGGGGAGATTGGTTACTCCCCACTGCTAACGGCCGAAGAAGAAGTCTATTTCGCACGTCGTGCTTTGCGTGGTGATGTTGCCTCGCGTCGTCGCATGATCGAAAGTAACCTGCGACTGGTCGTGAAAATTGCCCGCCGTTACGGCAATCGTGGTCTGGCTCTGCTGGATCTGATTGAAGAGGGCAACTTAGGTCTCATCCGCGCAGTTGAGAAGTTTGACCCGGAACGCGGGTTCCGTTTCTCAACCTACGCGACCTGGTGGATTCGTCAGACCATCGAACGGGCTATTATGAACCAGACCCGTACGATTCGACTGCCGATTCACATCGTCAAAGAGTTGAATGTTTATCTGCGTACCGCGCGCGAGTTGTCCCATAAGCTGGACCACGAGCCAAGTGCGGAAGAGATTGCAGAGCAACTCGACAAACCGGTTGATGACGTAAGCCGTATGCTGCGTCTCAACGAGCGCATTACCTCGGTTGACACCCCGCTGGGTGGCGACTCCGAAAAAGCGCTGCTGGACATCCTGGCCGATGAAAAAGACAACGGCCCGGAAGACACCACGCAGGACGATGACATGAAACAGAGCATCGTTAAATGGCTGTTCGAACTGAACGCCAAACAGCGTGAAGTGCTGGCACGTCGTTTCGGTTTACTGGGGTATGAAGCTGCGACACTGGAAGACGTCGGCCGTGAGATTGGCCTGACCCGTGAACGTGTTCGTCAGATTCAGGTTGAAGGTCTGCGCCGCTTGCGTGAAATCCTGCAAGGGCAAGGTCTGAATATCGAAGCGCTGTTCCGCGAGTAAGCAACCATTCGTCAGAAAAAGGCCCGTCGTGAGACGGGCCTTTTTTATGCCTTACGATTGCGCCGTTTCGTGCAGCAAACGCCAGGTGATGGTATCGCCTTCCTGATTGAGCACCGCGGTTGACCAGCGCACGTTAACGGGCTGGCCTGGTCGGGTTTGCGTCTCCCGGTAATGAAGCACCGCGCCGTTGTCCCACGTCTGTAGCGTCCTTAACGCATCAATGCCGATCCAGAGCCCAGGCCGGGCTCCACGCTGCGCGTTTAAAAATTGAGCAAGGGCGTGATGGTCTAAAGGTGTGCCACCTGGCGTGACCATCAGAAAGTCCGGGTGGAAACGGGCGAGCAGGGCATCGGGATCGCCTTTGCCTTCACCTAACCAGTTTTCAAGTGCGACGTGGATGTCGAAGATCTCTTGTTCGAAATGCGTCATGGTTGCTCCTGTTGCAGATGCGCAAGCAGCTGCGCGTTGTTAAGACGACAGACGTACAGTATGGGCAGCAGGGTGATGGCTGCGGCAAAAATAAACATCCCGTGCCAGGCGGCCAGCGGCGCGATATTCGCCTGCATGGTGCTCAGCACCTGGGCCAGCAGCAGGGCGCCCATAAAAAAGCTCAGCTGACGATTCAGATTCCACAGCGCGCTGGCATCTGGCATATCTTCCCGCCGCACCGTCAAAAACGCGCTGCTCTGAGCCGTGCTGCTACACAGGCTTCCCCCGGCTCCCATCAGCGCAAACGCAACGGCAGGTAACAGCATTGCCGAAGTGACGTTAATTAAAAGCAGAATGCCCGCCGCCTGCAACAGGCAACCGATGACCACCAGCGGCCGGGGGCCGATACGGTTGAAATAGCGTCCTGTCGCGGTGATAGCTAAAAATGAGGCCACAGACCACGGCAGCATAAGCATCCCCGTTGCGGCGGGTGTCATATTGGCCTCGTTCTGGAGGTAATACATGCCCGTTACGTTTACGCCAATAAAGATGCCGGGTACGCACACGTAGATAAGCATGGATAAGCGCAAAAGCGGATCCGCCAGCAAAGACAGATTTACTCTCCTGGTGGTTTTTATCGGTGATACTTCTGTTTTAAGCCACGCGCAGGCCAAAACAAAGGTAACGATGGCGACGGGCAGGGTGGCAAAAAATATCCAGCGCCAGCTTAATGTCTGAACCAGCATGCCGCCCACAGCCGGTGAGCAGGCCGGGGCAAGCAGTGCGACCAGCATCACCGCCGAGGAGAGTCTGGCCCGCTCGTGAGGCTTAAACTGTTGCCAGGTCAGCGCCTGGCCAACCGGGATCAGTAAACCACCTCCGGCCCCCTGCGCTACTCGCCATGCAATCAGACTTTCCAGCGAAGAGGAGAGGCCCGCCGCAACGGAAGCCGCGCTAAAGAGGGCCAGCGAGAGCAGGATAACGCGCTTCGGCCCGACGCGGCGCGTCAGGATGCTGCTGAAAGGGATGACTAACGTCAGCCCGGCAATGTATCCGTTACTGACCCAGGCAAGCGCAGATGGCGTGGTATTAAACGCGTGGGCCATTGCCGGAAAGGCGACGCTGGCAATAAACATGTTTATCAAATCAAGGAAAAAGCCGAGCAGAAAGATAACGGCGATTTTGCTGCGATACGTCATGGAAGTTCCTCCGGTGAGGTGGCGTATCGTATCGGCCCCGGCGTTACGGATAAACGCGACAAAGCACGATATACTGTCAACATTATTTTGACAGTAAGCCAGGCAAGCGATGCTTAATCTACAGCGAACGGCGATGTTTATCGCCGTAGCGGACACCGGCAGTTTCACCGCCGCGGCGGAGGCGATGGGGCTGACAAAAGCGGTGGTCAGTTTCCATATTCGTCAGCTTGAAGAGGAGCTGGGTGTAACGCTGCTGCTGCGATCCACCCGTCGCCTGACGCTGACCGAGGCAGGAAGGCTTTTTCATCAGCGAAGCGTGATGCTGTTAAGGGATGCCGAGCGATTGCAGGATGACGTTCGCGCCAACCATGCCGGGCTGACGGGAGAACTGCGGATCACCACCACGCCCGAGTATGGCTCGCAGGTGGTGGTGCCGTTGCTGGCTGAATTTAGCCAGCAGCATCCGGACCTTCGCGTGCGGCATGTCTCGTCCTCTGTGCATGCCGATCTTATCGCGGAGCGCTTCGATGTCGCTATTCGGCTGGGTACGCTTGCCGATTCGCGCTATCACGCCGCATTGATTACCACCTTCACCATCCTGCCCGTGGCAACGCCAGGCTGGCTGGCAAACCACCCGGTTGAATCGCTGGAGCAACTGGCAGACGCTGACTGGATTATTCACGAGCGTTTAACTTCGCCGCTGCGCTGGCAGGTGAAAGGTGTTGATAGACATCCGGTGTCCTTTGAGATCAAAAAAGCACCGCGCCTGTATGCTGACAGTGCCCAGGCGCTGATGGCTTTTGCCCTCGCCGGATGTGGGGTGGCGCTGTTGCCGGAGTGGCTGGTGCGAAACGCACTGGAGGCGGGGGATCTGGTCTCGCTGTTACCGGCGTATACGTTTGCTCAGCAGGGCATTTATGCCGTCTATCCCGATGCCCAGCATGTGCCAGCAAAAGTGCGCACGTTTATTGATTTCATGCGCGTCAGGGCTGGTTAATCGTGCATCATCTTTATGATGAGCGCTACAAATTGCTCTCGTTCTGCGTCGTTAAGGCGCCCTAAAAACGCCTCATCCACCTTATTTCCAATCGGTTTACTGCTTCCCAGCAGGGCCTCACCTTCAGCCGTCAGGAAGACAAAGCGACGGCGCTTGTCCGCAGGATCGTGCTCGCGCCTGACCAGACCGCGTGATTCCATACGGCTCAGCATTTCCGCCAGCGTCGCTTTGGTGCTCACCGCGACGTCAGTCAGTGCAACCTGCTCTATGCCAGGATTTTCAGCTATCGACCGCATCACCGCATATTGTGGCTTGGTCAGCTCGGGCAAAGCGTGCTGCCACTGGGCGGTATGCTGTTGAAAAAGCTGGCGTAGCAGGTGAAAAGCTTCTTGTCTTAACTCCATGAACACTCCGACGGAAAAATACTCCTTCTATGATAGCCGCTCTCGGCCTGAATTTTAACGCGAGAGTTTTTAGCGATAAGTGTGATCGTGTACGAACGATCTTGTCAGGCGCAGGATCCAGGAGTAGTTTACTTAATATGTTCGTATACGAACAAATTTATTGAGGTGCTGAATGAGACTGATTGTAGGAATGACGGGCGCGACGGGTGCGCCATTAGGCGTGGCGCTGTTGCAGGCGCTGCGGGAAATGCCTGATGTGCAAACGCATCTGGTGATGTCGAAGTGGGCAAAAACCACGATTGAGCTGGAAACCCCCTTCACCGCGCATGACGTTGCCGCACTGGCGGATGTCGTTCATAGCCCTGCCGATCAGGCTGCCACCATCTCCTCCGGCTCGTTTCGCACCGACGGCATGATCGTCATCCCGTGCAGCATGAAAACGCTGGCGGGTATCCGCGCGGGCTACGCCGAAGGGCTGGTGGGGCGTGCGGCAGACGTGGTGCTGAAAGAGGGGCGCAAGCTGGTGCTCGTTCCTCGTGAAACGCCGCTCAGCACCATTCATCTTGAGAACATGCTTGCCCTTTCACGCATGGGCGTGGCGATGGTGCCGCCTATGCCTGCGTACTACAACCACCCGCAAACCGCCGATGACATCACCCAGCACATCGTGACACGGGTGCTCGACCAGTTTGGTCTGGAGCATAAAAAAGCCCGACGCTGGAAGGGTTTGCAGGCAGCGAAACATTTTTCACAGGAGAATAACGATGGCATTTGATGATTTGAGAAGCTTCTTGCAGGCGCTCGATGAGCAAGGGCAGCTGCTGAAAATTGAGGAAGAGGTTAACGCGGAGCCGGATCTGGCGGCGGCCGCCAACGCTACCGGGCGCATTGGCGATGGCGCGCCTGCGCTGTGGTTCGATAATATCCGCGGCTTCACCGATGCCCGCGTGGTGATGAACACCATCGGCTCGTGGCAAAACCACGCCATTTCGATGGGGCTGCCGGCGAATACCCCGGTGAAAAAACAGATCGACGAGTTTATTCGTCGCTGGGACAAATTTCCGGTCGCGCCAGAGCGTCGTGCAAACCCGGCTTGGGCGGAGAATACGGTTGACGGAGAAGACATCAACCTGTTCGACATTCTGCCGCTGTTCCGCCTGAACGACGGCGACGGGGGTTTTTATCTTGATAAGGCGTGCGTTGTCTCGCGCGATCCGCTCGACCCCGATCACTTCGGCAAGCAGAACGTCGGTATTTATCGGATGGAAGTGAAGGGCAAGCGTAAGCTGGGCCTGCAACCGGTGCCGATGCATGATATCGCACTGCATCTGCATAAGGCCGAAGAGCGCGGCGAAGATCTGCCCATTGCGATTACGTTGGGTAACGATCCGATCATCACCCTGATGGGCGCCACGCCGCTGAAATACGATCAGTCCGAATATGAGATGGCCGGCGCGCTACGCGAAAGCCCATATCCGATTGCGACGGCCCCGCTGACCGGTTTCGATGTGCCGTGGGGGTCGGAAGTGATCCTGGAAGGGGTGATTGAAGGCCGGAAACGCGAGATTGAAGGGCCATTTGGCGAGTTTACCGGGCACTACTCCGGTGGACGCAACATGACGGTCGTGCGCATCGATAAAGTGTCTTACCGCACCAAACCCATTTTCGAATCTCTCTACCTGGGGATGCCGTGGACCGAAATTGATTATCTGATGGGGCCCGCCACCTGCGTGCCGCTTTATCAGCAGCTGAAGGCAGAATTCCCGGAGGTGCAGGCGGTTAACGCCATGTACACACACGGCCTGCTGGCGATTATCTCCACCAAAAAACGGTACGGCGGTTTTGCTCGTGCGGTCGGGCTCCGCGCCATGACCACGCCGCACGGTCTGGGCTACGTGAAGATGGTGATTATGGTGGATGAGGACGTCGATCCGTTTAACCTGCCGCAGGTAATGTGGGCGCTGTCATCGAAGGTCAATCCCGCGGGCGATCTGGTACAGCTACCGAATATGTCTGTGCTGGAGCTTGACCCCGGCTCCAGCCCGGCGGGGATCACTGACAAGCTGATCATTGATGCCACCACGCCTGTCGCCCCGGACAACCGTGGCCACTACAGCCAGCCGGTACAGGATCTCCCTGAAACCAAAGCCTGGGCCGAAAAACTGACCGCGATGCTGGCGGCACGTCAATAAGGAGGAAAAAATGATTTGTCCACGTTGTGCCGATGAACATATCGAAGTGATGGCAACATCACCGGTGAAAGGTGTCTGGACGGTATACCAGTGTCAGCACTGTCTGTATACCTGGCGCAATACCGAACCGCTGCGCCGGACCAGCCGTGAACACTATCCTGAAGCATTCCGTATGACGCAGAAGGATATTGACGAGGCACCGCAGGTGCCGACGATCCCGCCTCTGCTGTAAGGGAAAAGCCCGGCGGTGCCAGGCTTACCGGGCGATGATATTGTGCGGTCTTCTGCCCGGTGGCGCTGCGCTTACCGGGCCTACGGGTTTTGTAGGCCGGGTAAGGCGAAGCCGCCACCCGGCAAAACAGACCGCAGAGAACTAAACCAGGCTTTTCAGCCGATAAATCCACTCCAGCGCCTGACGCGGCGTCAGCGAGTCCGGATCCAGGTTTTCCAGCGCTTCCACGGCTGGAGACGTCTCTTCCGGGGCCGCCAGCAGCGACATCTGCGTGCCATCTATCTGCGTGGCTGCCGCATTCGGTGACAAGCTTTCCAGCTCACGCAATTTCTGACGCGCGCGCTTAATCACCTCTTTCGGCACGCCCGCCAGCGCGGCGACGGCTAGGCCATAACTCTTGCTTGCCGCGCCGTCCTGCACCGTGTGCATAAAGGCGATGGTATCGCCGTGCTCAAGCGCATCAAGATGGACGTTAGCCACGCCTTCCATTTTCTCTGGCAGCTGTGTCAGTTCGAAATAGTGAGTCGCGAACAGCGTCAGCGCCTTGATTTTATTTGCCAGACTTTCCGCACACGCCCAGGCCAGAGACAGGCCGTCATAGGTGGACGTACCGCGTCCCACTTCATCCATCAACACCAGACTATTCTCTGTTGCGTTATGCAGTATGTTGGCGGTTTCGGTCATCTCGACCATAAAGGTGGAGCGACCGCTCGCCAGATCGTCCGCCGCACCTACACGGGTGAAGATACGGTCGACAGGACCAATCTCAACCTTCTGCGCAGGAACGTAGCTGCCAATATAGGCGAGCAGCGCGATGAGGGCTGTCTGGCGCATATAGGTACTTTTACCGCCCATGTTGGGGCCGGTAATGATCAGCATTCTTCGCTGCGGTGACAGGTTCAACGGGTTGGCAATAAATGGCTCGTTCAGCACCTGCTCAACCACCGGGTGTCGGCCTTCGGTAATGCGAATGCCGGGTTTGTCAGTGAAGGCTGGACAGGTGTAATTCAGCGTCTCGGCGCGCTCGGCCAGGTTTACCAGCACATCCAGCTCGGCCAGCGCGGCGGCGCTCTGTTGCAGGTCAGCCAGGTGCGGCATCAGGATATCGAACAGCTCGTCATAAAGCTGTTTTTCCAGCGCCAGCGCTTTACCTTTCGACGTGAGAACTTTGTCCTCGTACTCTTTCAGCTCGGGGATAATATAGCGCTCGGCGTTTTTCAGCGTCTGGCGGCGAACGTAGTGAATCGGTGCCAGGTGGCTCTGGCCACGACTGATCTGGATATAGTAGCCGTGTACGGCGTTGTAACCGACTTTAAGGGTATCGAGCCCCAGACGTTCACGCTCGCGGATTTCCAGCTTATCCAGATAATCCGTCGCGCCATCGGCCAGCGCGCGCCATTCGTCCAGCTCTTCGTTGTAACCCGGGGCAATGACGCCGCCATCGCGCACCAGAACAGGTGGCGCATCAATGATGGCGCGTTCCAGCAGCTCGCGAAGCTCGTTAAATTCGCCCATTGTTTCGCGGAGCTTTTGCACCGGCGCGCTGTCGACTTCTTCCAGCTGAGCGCGCAGTTCCGGCAACTGATGGAAAGCGTGACGCATACGGGCGAGATCGCGTGGACGCGCGGTGCGCAATGCCAGACGTGCAAGGATTCGCTCAAGATCACCCACCTGACGCAGCACCGGCTGCAACTCGGTGTAACGATCCTGCAATGCGGCAATGGTTTGCTGGCGGCCGATGAGCGTTTCGGTATTGCGAATCGGCATATGCAGCCAGCGTTTAAGCATACGGCTGCCCATTGGAGTAACCGTGCTGTCGAGAACCGACGCCAGCGTGTTTTCAATGCCACCAGCGAGGTTCTGTGTGATCTCCAGGTTGCGGCGCGTGGCGGCATCCATGATGATGCTGTCCTGCTGACGCTCCATGGTAATAGAACGGATATGGGGCAGGGCGGTACGTTGCGTATCCTTCACGTACTGCAACAGGCAGCCTGCTGCACACAGCCCGCGCGGTGCATTTTCCACGCCAAAGCCAATCAAATCGCGCGTGCCAAATTGCAGGTTCAGCTGCTGGCGCGCGGTATCAATTTCGAACTCCCACAGTGGACGACGACGCAGGCCGCGGCGGCCTTCGATCAGCGCCATCTCGGCGAAATCCTCTGCGTAGAGCAGTTCTGCCGGATTGGTACGCTGTAGCTCGGCCGCCATGGTTTCACGGTCAGCCGGTTCACTCAGGCGAAAACGACCGGAGCTGATGTCCAGCGTGGCGTAGCCAAACCCTTTACCGTCCTGCCAGATGGCCGCCAGCAGGTTATCCTGGCGCTCCTGAAGCAGGGCTTCATCGCTGATGGTTCCCGGCGTGACGATGCGCACGACCTTGCGCTCAACGGGGCCTTTCGACGTTGCCGGGTCGCCAATTTGTTCGCAGATGGCGACAGACTCGCCCTGGTTCACCAGTTTCGCCAGATAGTTTTCAACCGCGTGATGCGGGATGCCCGCCATCGGGATTGGCTCACCTGCCGACGCGCCACGTTTCGTCAGGGAAATGTCGAGCAACTGAGACGCACGTTTCGCATCGTCATAAAAAAGCTCGTAAAAGTCGCCCATACGGTAAAACAGCAGAATTTCCGGATGCTGTGCTTTCAGCTTCAGATACTGCTGCATCATCGGCGTATGTGCGTCGAAATTGTCGATTGTGCTCATGGAGTTATGATATCCATTTCTTTGAAAATATTACGCTTTGAGCGGCTCAATGGCCGATTGTTCCTTCTATTGTCGCATGAAAAAAAGGTGCGGCGCAGAAAAAAGTCACGACTTTACGAGGCATCTTCCGCCATCAACTCAATGACGATTTTCCCGTGCTCGACGCCCACCCGAACCTGAGAGTTGGTGGTAAACCCCGCCTTTTCAAGCCAGTCGCCCTTCAGGCTCAGCGCGGCGTGTACGCTGTAGCGTTTTGGGATTTTCGTTTTACGATCTTCATGGCGTTTTCTGAAGTAACCCACTTTTAAGTGACGATAGGGTTTGGCGATCGCGATCTGCTGCATAGGCTCTCCGGTGAACAGGGCAAAGGTGGTACTTCATGCCTGTATAAAATACCAGTAAAAAGCAGCGGGTGGACGGGTAATTCTGGAAGGACGCTTCAGAAATTGGAATGCAATGACTGAAAATGCGCAGATAAAAAGGTATTATAAATGCACTTTATTGGTGAGGACGACGTCATGTCCGGTAAACGTATTTCACGCGAGAAAAAGACGATCGCCAGAATGATCGCGCTGTATGAACGCCAGTGTCCTGAGGCTTCAAGGGAAGAAGGACATTATCAGGCGCTGAAGGCGTATGCCGATAAGCGGCTGGATAAATGCGTGTTCGGTGAGGAAAAGCCCGCCTGCAAACAGTGCCCTGTACACTGCTATCAGCCCGCCAGACGGGAAGAGATGAAGCAGGTGATGCGCTGGGCAGGGCCAAGAATGTTATGGCGTCATCCGATTCTGACTATCCGTCATCTGATCGACGATCGCCGTCCGGTGCCGGAATTACCGGAAAAGTATCGGCCCAAAAAATAATTGACTCAGCGCTGCAATGGGCGACAAATCACGCTCAGGGCGACGGCGCTGCACAGCGGAAATACCGCCAGCAGCAGCCAGGGGTAAATGGCTTGCGTTGAGGGCACCAGCGCCTTGTCCAGCAGACTGCCTAACCCAAAATTCCCCGCCAGCACCGCAACGCCGCCGGCGGTGGAGAGCGCGCCATAGTGCGCCCCAAGCGTCGACTCCTCGGCAAAATATGGGATCAAATCTTTTGCCGACGGCACCAGCAACATCTGTCCGAGCGTTAACAGAGTGACGAGGCTTGCGGAGGGCAGCAGGCGCAGCCAGCCTTCCGGTGGCTCAGTCGCCGCAAAGAGCGCCACGCTGGCAAACGAGGCGGAGAGCAGCAAAAAGCCCACCGGTAAAATCCTCACCGCGCCCACTTTTCGGGCGAAGCGGGCGAGGGGCAATTGCAGAACAATAATCAGCACTGAGGCCAGCATAAACAGCGGTCCCAGGTCTTTCTCGCTGCCACCGGCGCGCTGGATCTCCACCGGCAGCGCCAGATAAAGCTGGTTATAGCTTAACAGCCATGAGCTGTACGCAATGATAAAGGCGACGAAACGCGGCTGACGGAACGTCGTCCACCAGGGCAGAATTTTCAGCGGCTTCGTGCTGTGGGGCGCCGCAGGCAGGGAGAAAAAGAGCACCACCAGCGCAACGATAAATATCCCTGCGCCAGCGAGCGCAACCTGGCGAAAACCCAGCCCCGTCAGCAGGGCACCCATCACCGGGCCGAGTACAGCGCCGAGTTCACCGCACACCGCAAACAGCGCAAACCACTCCGCACGGCTGCGTTTACCCGTTGCCTCACTTTGCGTTCCCGCTTTTGCCAGCAGGGCTTCTATTGACGGTGAGAACAGCGCGCCGCCAATGCCCGTCAGACAGGCCCCCAGAATGATGGGCCACAGCGATTGCCCAAAGGCCAGCAGCAGATAACCCACCACGCGGACAATGCAGCCGCTGAGGATCACGCTCTTCGCGCCAAACCGGTCTGAAAGCGCGCCGCCGACAATAAACATTCCTTGCTGGGAGAAGGTGCGCAGCCCCAGCACCAGCCCGATCAGCCCGCCGGAGAGCAGCATATCGTCACGTAAGAAGATCGCCAGGAAGGGAACGACCGCGTAAAAGCCGATATTAAACACAAACTGGCTGCCCAGCAGAACGGGCGGCCAGAGGGTGGTGGCAGGGCGAAGAGGCATCATTTTAACTTGTCCCTACACGATAAAATGAATGTGCTTTTTGCCGTGGTACGGCGAGATCTCAATTCTGGTTTTCACTCTGAATACGTTCCAGAGGAGTTCCTCGGATAAAATGGCCTGCGGGGTTCCGGTCGCTACAATCTGCCCTTGCTGCATCACGATCAGCGAATCGCAGAACATGGACGCGTGATTCAGATCGTGAATGGCGACGATGCTGGTTACCGGCAGCTCGCTGATGAGCTGCATGAGCTGCATCTGGTGATGAATGTCCAGGTGATTGGTCGGTTCATCCAGCAGGATCTCGGTAGGCGTTTGCGCCAGGGCGCGGGCGATATGTACCCGCTGACGCTCGCCGCCGGATAAGCTCAGCCAGCCCTGTTCGCTGCGATCCAGCATATCCACGCGTTGCAGGGCGGCGGTGACGGTTTCGTCATCCTGCGCGCTCCAGTTCGAGAAGGGGGAGTGGTGCGGAATACGCCCCAGTTTGACCACGTCACGCACGCGCATATTGGCGTCGGTCATTCCGTGCTGTTCAACAAACGCCACGCGGCGCGCCAGCTGCTTTTTGGCGATGCGGGCAATGTCCTGTCCGTCGAGCGTTACGCATCCGGCATCCGGGCGACGCAGGCCCGCCAGAATGCGCAACAGCGAGGATTTACCGCAGCCGTTAGGGCCAAGCAGACCCACCGTTTCGCCCTGGGAAACCTTCAGCGAAACATTATTCACGATAACCTTTTTACCTACCTTCCAGGTGATATTGTTGGCGCAGATGCTCATCATTTATTCCTTGAGCGGTAGATAATCACGGCGAAGAACGGTACGCCCACCAGCGCGGTAACGACGCCAACCGGCAGGCTTTGCGGGGCAATCAGCATCCGCGAGGCGATGTCGGCCAGCACCATCAGGATCGCCCCCGCCAGCGCGCTGGCAATCAGCAGCGTGCGGTGCAGCGGCCCGAACAGGAAACGCATAACGTGCGGCACGACCAGCCCCACAAAACCAATCGAGCCCGCCATACTGACAATGGTCGCGGTGATCAGGGCCGTGGTGGTGAACAAGGCCAGGCGCACCCAGGGCACGGCAATGCCCAGCGAGGCGGCGGCATCATCACCAAAGGTAAAGGCGTCCAGCGCGCGGGAGTAGTAAAGACAGACGGCAAGCCCCGCCAGCACGACCACCAGCGCCAGCTGAAACTCAGGCCAGCGTACGCCGCTAAAGCTGCCCAGCAGCCAGAACATCACGTCGCGCGCCTGCTGTGCGCTGGCAGAGGTGCTGATGGTATAGGCGGTGATGGCGTTAAACAGCTGAGAGGCCGCCACGCCCGCCAGAATGGTACGTTCATTGCCGCCGCGCGCGCCGTTCGTCAGAAAGGCGACAAACGCAAAGGCGGCGAACGCCCCGGCAAACGCACCCGCAGAAAGGGACACCGCGCCGGTGCCGAGACCCAACACGACGACCGAGACTGCGCCCGTTGACGCCCCCGCCGACACGCCGAGCACGTAAGGTTCCGCCAGCGCATTCTTCAACAGGCTTTGCAGCACGGCGCCGCAAATGGCTAACCCGGCGCCGCAGCACGCCGCCACCAGCGCGCGGCTGAGGCGAAAGTCCCAGATCACGCTCTCATAGATGCGGTTGAGCGGAACGTCGGTCAGCCCCAGCTTATTGCTGATGGCGTAGAACACGTTGTTCAGCGGGATAGACAGCTCGCCGAGGCTCACGCCAAAGGCGATCGCCAGAAACAGCAGCACGAACGCGAGCAGGCACGATGCGGTCAGGAATACGCCCTGACGCATCTGAAGTACGGCGGTGGTCATCAGTTCAGTCCCAGTTTTCTGAGCTGTTCGCCGACCTGTTCAGCACCGTAAAGCGTGCGGATCGTCGGGTTCATGGCCTGACCATCCATTATCACGATATGACCTTTCTTCACCGCGTCGAGCTGGCTGACGGCAGGATCGCTTTTCAGGAATTTGATTTTTTCTTCGGCGTTATCCAGTGCCCAGCGGTTACGATCCAGGCTTGAAACCACAATCACGTCCGGATTGGCGGCAATAATGCTTTCCCAGCCCACGGTCGGCCATTCGGTCTCAGAGGTAATGGCGTTATGGCCGCCCAGCACGTTGGCAATAAAGCCGGAGGCACTGTTTTTACCGCCTACATAGGCGTCAGCCGAAGGCGAGGAGCTTGAGAACCAGAAAACAAAGGAGAGGTCTTTTTTGTTTTTGCCAAATTCCTGGCGCAGGTCTGCTTCACGTTTTTTGAAATCGGCGATAACGGCCTGGCCGCGCGCTTCGACGTTGAAAATTTTAGCGAAATCTTCGATCTCTTTATAAAGGTAGGTCATGTCCCAGAGCTTCTGACGACTGCCGTACATGTCGCCCGCTGCTTTTTTGGTGGCGCACATGCCCGGCGACAGGTAGCTGTTTACCCCCACGGTCGCCAGATCTTCTCGTTTGGCAACCTTGCTTTCCGGTCCGAGCAGCAGCGGCAGCTGAGCAGGTACGAAGTCGGGGTTTTGCGAAAGGATGGATTCAAGGGTCGGGATTTCTACCGTCAGGGTGTTGATTTTGGCATTTTGCTCCGCCAGCTGCGGCAAGACTTTGGTCGGCCAGAACGCGCTGGCTTTCACCTTATCTTCCAGACCCAGCAGCAACAAAATCTCAACGGTATTCTGACCCAGGGCAACGACGCGCTCGGGCGCTTTGGTGAATGTCTCTTTATACCCGCAGTTTTCTATCGTGAGCGGGTACGTGGTAGCCAGAGCTGTACTCATTGATGCAACCGTCAGGCCTAACGCACAGAGAACCTTTTTCATTAAACGCTACCCTTCATTAAAATTATGTTGATGCAAATGAAACGCATTATTAAGGCGGAATTTTATACAGAGGAAAATATATTGTGTCAACGTGGAACAATTACGCAGAGTAATGAAAAGCGGCGCCATGAACGGCGCCGGAATGACGGGTTAAATCAGGCTCTCTTTATCAATTCCCAGACGCTTCATGCGCGAGAGCAGGGTGGTGCGCTTCAGCCCCAGCCGTTGCGCCGCGCCTTTCGGTCCGGCCACCACACCGTTGGTCTCTTTCAGCACGCGCAAAATCAGCTGATATTCATCTTCGCCCTCCTGCGCGACTTCTGCCGAAAGCGTGGGGGCTTCCTGATGGGTGACCTCAGGCAAAGAGAGCTGAAGGACGTTCCCGCGCGTCAGCAGTACCGCGCGCTCAATGACGTTTTCCAGCTCGCGCACGTTCCCCGGCCACTCCATCGCCGAAAGAGTACGTAGCGTTTCGGCAGGAATACTGTCGATATTCCGCCCCATCCGGCGGGCAATCTTCGCGGTAAAGGCCTTCACCAGCAGGGGGATATCTTCCGGGCGCTCGCGCAGCGGCGGCAGGCAAATCGGGAAGACGTTCAGGCGATAGTAAAGATCGCTGCGAAACTCGCGGTCGGCGACCATCTTTTTCAGATCGCGGTTGGTGGCGGCAATCAGACGCACGTCGGTCTGGATCAGCTTATTGCTGCCGAGACGCTCAAACTCCTGCTCCTGCAAAACGCGCAGCAGCTTAGGCTGAAGCTCCAGCGGCATATCGCCCACTTCGTCGAGGAACAAAGAGCTTTTATCCGCCAGCTCAAAACGGCCCAGCCGCTGGCTGCTGGCGCCGGTAAAGGCGCCGCGCTCGTGGCCGAACAGATCGCTTTCCAGCAAGCCAGCTGGCATCGCCGCGCAGTTCATCTTCACCATCCGGCGGCTGTTGCGGTTACTCAGGTTGTGGATCGCCCGGGCAATCAGCTCTTTCCCGGTGCCGGTTTCACCGAGGATCAGCACCGTGCTGTCGCTCTGGGCCACCATCTCCACCTGCTTAAGCACGCTGTACATGGCATCGCTACGCCCGATGATTTCGCCAAACTCGCTGTCCACGTTGTTGAGCTGCTCGGTCAGCGCCAGGTTTTCGTCCACCAGCCGCTCTTTCAGGCGGTGGATCTCCTGATAGGCGAGGGCGTTATCGAGCGCGATGGAGATACGCTCGGCGATCTGGCGCAGCAGCTTCAGGTTGGCGGTGGTGAATACGGCTTCATCGCACTGCGCCAGTTTGAGCACGCCGAGCATGGTGTTGCCGGACATCAGCGGCAGCAGGCACAGGGTCTGGATCTTGTTGCCCCAGGTGTTAAACAGCATCCGCTCGTAGGGCGCTACCGGATCCTGCTCGCTCAGGTTCAGCAGCAGGATCTCTTTGCTTTTAAATACCCGTTCAGACAAGGTTCCCGCTTCGTCCACCTCGCTCTGCTCGTGCGCCGGGTTAGCTTCATCAAGGTAGTGGGTGGAGTAGATGTTCAGCTTGCCTTTCCGGTTCCCGCGCAGCGCGATGCTGATGGCGTCGATCCTGAAATAGTGATGGATCTCTTTGGCGACTTCGCTCACCAGCTCGTCCATATCGAGACGCGAGAGTACGGCATTGGTGATGGCGACCAGAATACGGAAGTTATCGCGCTCGCGGCTCAGCAGGTCGTAATCCACGTTATTGGTGACGCGGCTTTGGATCTGCTCTGCCACGACGGACACAATCTGTGTGAAGGTATGCAACCGCTCGTACTCCGCCTCGGTCCAGGGCTGGTCGGTAGTGCGGATAAACTCGCAGCCGCCAAAAATTTGTCCCTCCACCGCCAGCGGCAGCATGCTGTAGTGGCCGAACGGATGATAAAGGTTGCTCTCTGCCAGCTTCGGCCAGGCCTGGCGAAACTGGTCAAAATTGCAGTGCAGGGCTTCCGGGCGGGAGAGAATACGCCGCACCGGGCCGTGGGCCAGAAACGTTTCATCTTCATATTCGAAGATTTTGCCGTTATCACGCGTTGAGAAATAGCTCGCGCGGTGGGTTGCGCTATGCCAGAGCACAATGGCGGCGCTGTCCGCCAGCGCTGACTGCCTGACCAGCCGGGTCAGGGCATCGCTCAATGCGCCAAGGTCGGGCTGTTGTAAAAGTATGCGCGTGATGTCAAACAGGCCCTGCTGTCCAAGATCGCTCATCGGTGTATACGGCATTATTGCTTTCCAATAGAAACTGGCAAAAAAAACGTCAGCGCTGACCGCTTTTGGCGCGGTCTAGCAAATTCGGGGTAACGGTTCAGCGTGCGGCAGATCCAGCGTGCGCTTCACGCCGTATAGCCCGGTCAGGCGCACCCCTTTGCGCTCAACCACTTCACCTATAATGGCGGCCTCTTTCCCTGAAGGATGGGCACGTAGCTGCTCCAGCACCGCCCCGGCAGACTGGCGTTCCACGCCAATCACCAGCTTGCCCTCGTTGGCAAAGTTAAGCGGGTCGAGTCCCAGCAGTTCGCACAGGCCGCGAACGGCAGGCCTGACGGGCAGGCTGCGCTCGTTAAGCTCAACACCACAGCCACTGCTGGCGGCAAACTCATGCACCACGGCATTGACACCGCCGCGGGTGGCGTCGCGCAGCGCTTTTACGCCGGGCACCGTTCGCAGCGTCTGGATCAGCGGCGTGAGGACCGCGCAATCACTGCGCAGATCGCCGTCCAGCCCCAGGCCTTCGCGCAGGTTCAGGATGGTTGCCCCGTGGCAGCCCAGCGTTCCGCTGACGATCAGCACGTCGCCCACCGAAAGCCGCTGCGCGCCCCAGTGAATGTCGGCAGGGATAGCCCCCATGCCGGCGGTGTTAATGAAGAGCTTATCCGCCGCGCCGCGCTGTACCACCTTGGTATCCCCGGTCACGATAGCGATCCCCGCCTCGCGGGCGGTGTGCGCCATGCTGTTGACCACTGCCGCGAGCGTCTCCATCGGTAATCCTTCTTCGAGGATAAACCCGCACGAGAGGTAGCGCGGAATGGCGCCGCTGACGGCCACGTCGTTTGCCGTGCCGCAGACGGCGAGCTTGCCGATATCGCCGCCCGGGAAGAACAGCGGGTCAATCACGTAGCTGTCGGTGGAGAACGCCAGCCGGTCACCGTGTGCGGTGAGGGTTGAGAGCGCGATGCGCGCCTGATCCTCCTGCTCGGCGAGCCAGGGATTATCAAAGGCTTCCATGAACAGCCGGTTAATCAGCTGCTGCATCGCCTGTCCACCGCTTCCGTGCGCCATTTCCACCGTGTTCATGCTTCACACTCCTGGTTGCGATAGTGATACCACGCGGCGCATGCCCCTTCGGAGGAGACCATCAGCGCACCAAACGCGGTTTGCGGGTTACAGGCGTTGCCAAATAACGGGCAGTGATGAGGTTTACATTTGCCGGTGAGCACGTCGCCACAGCGGGCGCGGGGATCGTCGCACGCCTGCTGCGGCTGCGGGCGGAAATGCGCTTCGGCGTCGAAGGCGCGATACGCAGGCGTCAGGTGCACGCCGGATTCCGCAATCAGCCCCAGCCCGCGCCATTCGCCGTCGCCTTCCACGCTAAACACGTCGGCTATCGCCTGCTGTGCCCGTCTATTTCCGGCATCGGGCACCACGCGGCGATACTGATTTTCCACCGCACTCAGGGCCGCTATTTTCTGCTCAACCAGCATGGTCACGCCTTGCAGTAGATCAAGTGGCTCGAATCCAGCCACCACTAACGGACGATTGTACTGTTCAACAATAAAACCGTAGGCGTCTGTGCCGATGACCATGCTGACGTGGCCCGGCGCCAGAAACGCGTCGATGCCGTTATCCGGCGCGTCAAGCAGGCTGCGCAGCGTGGGGATCAGCGTGATGTGCTGGCAGAAAAAGAAAAAGTTAGTGACGTTGCGGGCTTTCGCCTGCTGGAGGGTGATGGCGGTGGCGGGCATGGTGGTTTCAAAACCCAGCCCGAAAAAGACGACCTTGCGGTCAGGGTTAGCCTCTGCCAGCGTCAGGGCATCCATCGGGGAGTAGACAATCCGCACGTCCGCGCCCCGCGCCTTTGCCTGGAGCAGCGAGCCATTTTTCCCCGGCACGCGCATCGCGTCGCCAAAGGTGCAAAAAATCACGCCGGGCCGGCTGGCGATGTCGAGACAGCTGTCGATGCGCCCCATCGGCAGCACGCACACCGGACAGCCGGGGCCGTGGATAAACTCGATGTTCTCCGGCAGCAGCTGGTCGAGGCCAAATTTGAAGATGGCGTGGGTGTGGCCGCCGCAGACTTCCATGATCCGCAGCGGCCGGTCTGCCGTATAGTCCAGCAGCGACGCGCGGGATTTTAGGCGATCGATAAGCTGCAACACCCGCTCAGGTGCGCGATATTCATCAACGTAACGCATGTGTTATCGTTCCTCCCCATACAGCAGGGCGCCCACGTCCGGCTCAACGTCGAACATATTCTGTAGCGCGTCCAGCGTGTCGCGGGCTTCCTCCTCATTAATCACGCTCATGGCAAACCCCACGTGGACCAGCACCCACTGACCGAGACGCGATGCGCCGGTTTCGTCGTGGCTGCCCACCAGCGTCAGGTCGACATCTCGAAGGATGCCGCAGACCTCCACCCTGGCCTGATTGCCGTCAATGGAATGAATTTGTCCGGGAACGCCTATGCACATCGTTCGCTCTCCAGCCAGTTCAGCCAGGCGTCCATTTCGTCACCGCGCGTGGCGGAAACCAGCAGGATCTCAATGTCCGGGTTCACTTCCCGGGCGTAAGCCACGCACTTATCCACGTCGAAGTTGAGGTACGGCAGCAGGTCGACTTTGTTCAGCAGCATGAGGGAGGCGGCGGCAAACATATGCGGATACTTCAGCGGCTTGTCCTCTCCTTCGGTAACGGAGAGCACCGCCACTTTATGCCGTTCGCCAAGGTCGAAGCTTGCCGGGCACACCAGGTTGCCGACGTTTTCGATAAACAGAATGCCGTGCGCTTCCAGCGGCAGGCGAGGGGCTGCGTCGGCAATCATCTGCGCATCCAGGTGACAGCCCTTGCCGGTGTTAACCTGAATGGCGGGCGTGCCGGTTTCGCGGATGCGCGCCGCGTCGTTAACGGTTTGCTGATCGCCTTCGATCACCGCGCAGGAGATGCGTTGGTTCAGCCGTTTGAGGGTTTCGGTCAGCAGGGTGGTTTTACCGGAGCCGGGGCTGGAGACCAGGTTGAGCACCAGCTGTTGACGGGCCGCAAAGCGGGCGCGGTTGCGGGCGGCGAGCTGGTTATTTTTGTCCAGCACGTCGATCTCCACCTCCAGCATCTGGCGCTGGCTCATGCCCGGCGCGTGGGTACCCGCTTCGCCGTGGCCGTAATGCAGGTCGCCCGCGTCGGAACGCTGCGGCGCAAAGGTGATGCCGGTCAGTGCCGCCGCGGGACGCGGGGCAGGGGAAAAGGGCGCGGAGCGAAACGCGGAGTGAGGACGGTGTTCATCCCCTTCTATATACAGGTTGCCTTCGGCGCAACCGCAGGTACTACACATAACTTACTCCTTCTCGATTTCGAGGCGCTGGATCTGCATGCCGTCATCCGCCACGATGCGCAGCCCGCTGCTCTGGCACTGCGGACAACGCTGCACCTTCGATGAAAGCAGCGTGACGTACTGCTGACACTGCTCGCACCAGCACTCTGCCTGCTGCTCCTCGATATGCAGCGCGCAGCCTTCCGCCAGCGTGCCGCGGCACACCAGTTTAAAACAGAAGGTGAGGGCGCTGGTCTCGACGCAGGAAAAGGCGCCGACCTTCAGCCAGACGCCGGTCACGCGTTTTGCGTGGTTCTGCACAGCCTGCTGTTCGATAAGTTCCAGGGCTCGCTGGCAGAGGGTGATTTCGTGCATGACGCCTCCTTAATGAATTGCCCCTTCAATGCAATAACGGTGCCAGCTTGGTTTTTGCTACGGCGTGACGATGTCAACGCTGTCGAAATGACACGTCGACACCGCGGCGGTGACAGTATGCTTTCCTGTAAAATTCATTTAAATCAAGCAATTAAAAACTGGCACGAAATCTGCTTAACAGCCGCTAACTCCATTAACCGGATACCTTTTATGACTATTTGGGAAATTAGCGAAAAAGCGGATTACATCGCGCAACGTCATCAGCAGCTCCAGGAGCAATGGCACCTGTACTGCAATTCATTGATCCAGGGGATTACGCTGTCGAAGGCCCACCTGCATCACGCCATGAGCTGTGCAGCGCAGGGGGACATGCGCTTTGTGCTGTTCGGTCACTTTACGATTTACGTCACCCTGGCGGAGACCTTCAACAGCCACACGATTGAGTACTACGTCGAGACGAAAGAGGGCGACAGGCACTGCATCGCCCGGGCGCAGCTGATGGCCGACGGCATGGTGGACGGTCACGTCAGCAACCGCGATCGCCAGCAGGTGCTGGAGCACTATCTGGAGAAAATCGCGCCGGTTTACAACGGCCTCTACGCCGCCGTTGAGCATGATCGGCCAATCAACCTGAAACAGCTGATCGACGGAAAATCCTCAGCGAACGTGGCCTGAAAAACGCGTGTCGAGAAGTGTCGATAAGACAGTTTTTTTCGTCAAAAATGACCATCACCAGAGGATTGCCCGGTGAACCGTTTTGTAATTGCTGACTCGACGGTCTGTATTGGCTGTCGGACCTGTGAGGCGGCGTGCTCGGAAACGCACCGCCTGCACGGGCTCCAGTCCATGCCGCGCCTGCGCGTCATGCGTAATGAGAAAGAGTCTGCCCCGCAGCTCTGTCACCACTGTGAAGATGCCCCGTGCGCGGGCGTCTGTCCCGTCAACGCCATCACCCGCGTCGATGGCGCAGTGCAGCTGAACGAAAGCCTGTGCGTGAGCTGCAAGCTGTGCGCCATCGCCTGTCCGTTCGGTGCCATTGAATTTTCCGGCAGCCGTCCGCTGCATATTCCGGCGAATGCCAACCCCCCGAAAGCGCCGCCTGCGCCACCGGCTCCGGCACGCGTGAGCACGCTGCTGGACTGGGTGCCGGGCGTGCGCGCCGTCGCGGTGAAGTGCGACCTGTGCAGCTTTGATGAGCAGGGTCCGGCCTGCGTGCGGACCTGCCCGACCCGGGCGCTGGTCCTGGTTAACATTCGCGATATTGCCCGCACCAGCAAGCGTAAGCGCGAGCTGACCATTAATACCGACGTCGGCGATCTTTCGCTGCTGCGGGCGCTAAACGAGGGGGCGAAATGAACGCGATAGTAATGATGACCAGCGGCGTGGCCTGGTTTGCCGCCGCCGCGGTCCTGGCGCCGATCGTCTCCTTCCATAAAACGCTGAGCGGCTGGATCGCCGGCATCGGCGGGGCGGTCGGCAGCCTGATGACGCTGGCGGCGGGCGGCGTTGTCCTGATCGACGGCCAACCCGTCGACACAACCCTTCCGCTGATTCACCACGCCGTTGAACTCACGCCGCTGAACGCCATCTGGCTGGTGACCTTTGGCCTGTGCGGGCTGTTTATCAGCCTGTTTAATATCGACTGGCACCGCCATCAGCAGACCAAAGCGAACGGCCTGCTGGTTAACCTGCTGATGGCCGCCGCGGTCTGCACGGTTATCGCCAGCAACCTTGGCGCGCTGGTGGTGATGGCCGAAATCATGGCGCTGTGCGGCGTGTTCCTGACCGGATGCAGCGCCTCCGGCAAGCTGTGGTTTGCACTCGGACGCCTCGGCACGCTGCTGCTGGCGCTGGCCTGCTGGCTGGTGTGGCAGCGTTTCGGCACCCTGGACTTTGCCGCGCTTAACGGCCAGACGCTGGGCAACGACGTCTGGCTGCTGGGCGTCGTCGGCTTTGGCCTGCTGGCCGGGATTATCCCGCTGCACGGCTGGGTTCCGCAGGCGCATGCGAACGCCTCTGCGCCCGCCGCCGCGCTGTTTTCGACGGTGGTAATGAAGGTCGGTCTGTTCGGCGTCCTTATGATAACCCTGACGGGCGGTCAGCCGCCGCTGTGGTGGGGCGTGGCGCTGCTGATTGCGGGGATGATCACCGCCTTTGTCGGCGGGCTGTACGCCCTGATGGAGCACAACATCCAGCGCCTGCTGGCGTACCACACCCTGGAAAACATCGGGATTATCCTGCTCGGCATGGGCGCGGGCGTCACCGGGCTGGCGCTCAACCAGCCGGCGCTGATTGCCGCCGGGTTTATCGGCGGTCTGTATCACCTCGTCAACCATAGCCTGTTTAAAAGCACCCTGTTCCTCGGCGCGGGCAGCGTCTGGTTCCGCACCGGGCACCGCGATATCGAAAAGCTCGGCGGCATGGGTAAAAAGATGCCCGTCATTTCGCTAGCGATGCTGGTGGGGCTGATGGCGATGGCCGCGCTGCCGCCGCTGAACGGCTTTGCCGGAGAGTGGGTGATTTACCAGTCCTTCTTCGCGCTCGGCCAGAGCGACGCGTTTATCGGACGTTTACTCGGCCCGCTGCTGGCGGTGGGCCTGGCGATCACCGGCGCGCTGGCGGTGATGTGCATGGCGAAGGTCTACGGCGTCACCTTCCTCGGCGCGCCGCGCACCCGCGAAGCGGAAAACGCCTGCTGCGCCCCGGTACTGATGGCCACCAGCGTGGTCGCGCTGGCGCTGTGCTGCATCGCGGGCGGGGTTGCCGCGCCATGGCTGCTGCCGCTGCTGGGCCACGCCATTCCGCTGCCGCTGGCGACGGCGCATACCGTTGTCTCCCAGCCGATGATGGCGCTGCTGCTGATTGCCGCACCGCTGCTGCCGTTCGTGCTGATGCTGTTCTTCAGACGTGACCGTCTCGCCTCCCGCTCGCGCGGCGCGGCGTGGGCCTGCGGTTACGAACACGAGCCGTCGATGGTTATCACCGCCCACGGTTTTGCCATGCCGGTGAAGGAGAACTTTGCCGCCGTGCTGAAGCTGCGCCAGTGGCTTAACCCGCAGGGCTGGGTGCCGGGCTGGCAGAGCGCTGCCGTGCCCGTGCTGTTCCGCCGACTGGCGCTGATCGAGCTGGCGGTGCTGGTGGTGATTGTGATTTCACGAGGAGCCTGACATGAGTCTGTTACTGGCAATTCTTCAGGCGCTGGTGCTGTTCGCCGCCGCGCCACTGCTGTCGGGCATCACGCGCGTGGCGCGCGCCCGAATGCACAACCGTCGCGGGCCTGGCGTGCTCCAGGAGTACCGCGATCTCTTCAAGCTGCTCTCCCGCCAGAGCGTCGCACCGGATGCCGCAGGCTGGGTGTTCCGCCTGACGCCGTTTGTGATGGTCGGCGTGATGCTGACCATCGCCACCGCGCTGCCGGTGATCACGGTAGGCTCGCCGCTGCCGGTGCTCGGCGATCTGATCACGCTCATCTACCTCTTCGCTATCGCGCGCTTCTTCTTTGCGATTGCGGGCCTGGACACCGGCAGCCCGTTTAGCGGCATCGGCGCCAGCCGCGAGGCGATGCTCGGCGTGCTGGTGGAGCCGATCCTGCTGCTGGGGCTGTGGGTGGCCGCGCAGGTTGCAGGTTCGACCCACATCAGCTTTATCACCGACACCGTGTACCACTGGCCGGTGGCCCGCTCCATCCCGCTCGTGCTGGCACTCTGCGCCTGCGCGTTCGCCACGTTTATTGAGATGGGCAAGCTGCCGTTCGATCTCGCGGAAGCGGAGCAGGAGCTACAGGAAGGGCCGCTTACCGAGTACAGCGGCTACGGCTTTGCGGTACTGAAGTGGGGCATCAGCCTTAAGCAGCTCGTCGTGTTGCAAATGTTCGTGGGCGTTTTCTTCCCGTGGGGGCAGATGACGCACTTCTCTGTGGGCGGCCTGCTGCTGGCCGTGGTGGTGGCCGCGCTCAAGCTGCTTATCGGCGTGCTGGTCATCGCCCTGTTTGAGAACAGCATGGCGCGTCTTCGTTTTGCGGCAACCTCGCGCATCACCTGGGCCGGTTTTGGTTTTGCATTTTTAGCGTTCGTCTCCTTGCTGGTGGCGTGATTAAAGAGAGTATTTATGTCTGAAGAAAAGAAAGGTCAGCAGTATCTCGCCGCGTTGCATCAGGCCTTCCCCGGCGTGGTGCTGGAGGAATCCTGGCAAACCAAAGACCAGGTAACCATTACCGTAAAGGTGAACTATCTGCCGGAAGTGGTGGAGTTTCTTTACTACCGGCAGGGCGGGTGGCTGTCGGTGCTGTTCGGCAACGACGAGCGCCAGCTCTGCGGCAACTATGCGGTGTATTACGTGATGTCGATGGAGCAGGGCGAGAAGTGCTGGCTCACCGTGCGCGTCGAGGTCGACCCGAATAAGCCGGAATACCCGTCCGTGACGCCGCGCGTACCTGCCGCCGTCTGGGGCGAGCGCGAGGTGCGCGACATGTACGGCCTGGTGCCGGTCGGCCTGCCGGACGAGCGTCGTCTGGTGCTGCCGGATGACTGGCCGGATGAACTCTATCCGCTGCGCAAGGACAGCATGGACTACCGCCAGCGTCCGGCCCCGACCACCGACAGCGAAACCTACGAGTTCATCAACGAGCTGGGCAGCAAGAAGAACAACGTGGTGCCGATCGGCCCGTTGCACGTCACCTCCGATGAACCGGGCCACTTCCGCCTGTTCGTTGACGGCGAAAACATCATCGACGCCGACTACCGCCTGTTCTACGTCCACCGCGGCATGGAGAAGCTGGCGGAAACCCGCATGGGCTACAACGAGGTCACGTTCCTCTCAGACCGCGTGTGCGGCATCTGCGGCTTCGCCCACAGCACCGCCTACACCACCTCGGTGGAGAACGGCATGGGGATCGTGGTGCCGGAGCGCGCGCAGATGATCCGCGCTATTTTGCTGGAGGTGGAGCGCCTGCACTCGCACCTGCTGAACCTCGGCCTGGCCTGCCACTTCGTCGGTTTTGACTCCGGGTTTATGCAGTTCTTCCGCGTGCGCGAAGCGTCGATGAAAATGGCGGAAATTCTCACCGGGGCGCGTAAAACCTACGGCCTGAACCTGATCGGCGGGATCCGCCGCGACCTGCTGAAAGACGACATGATCAAGACCCGCCAGCTGGCGCAGCAGATGCGTCGCGACGTGCAGGAACTGGTGGACATGCTGCTCAGCACGCCAAACATCGAGCAGCGCACCGTCGGGATTGGTCGTCTTGATCCTGAAATTGCCCGCGACTTCAGCAACGTCGGCCCGATGGTGCGCGCCAGCGGCCACGCCCGCGACACCCGCGCCGATCACCCGTTCGTCGGCTACGGCCTGCTGCCGATGACCGTGCACAGCGAACAGGGCTGCGACGTGATTTCTCGCCTCAAGGTGCGTATCAACGAGGTCTACACCGCCCTGAACATGATCGACTTCGGCCTGGACAACCTGCCGGGCGGTCCGCTGATGGTGGAAGGCTTCACCTATATTCCAAACCGCTTTGCCCTCGGCTTTGCCGAAGCGCCGCGCGGGGATGATATCCACTGGAGCATGACCGGCGACAATCAGAAGCTCTACCGCTGGCGCTGTCGTGCGGCGACCTACGCCAACTGGCCTACCCTGCGCTATATGCTGCGCGGCAACACGGTCTCTGACGCGCCGCTGATCATCGGCAGCCTCGATCCGTGCTACTCCTGCACCGACCGCATGACGGTGGTGGACGTGCGTAAGAAGAAAAGCCAGGTGGTGCCGTACAAAGAGCTTGAGCGTTACAGCATTGAGCGCAAGAACTCGCCGCTGAAATAAGGACTCGCCATGTTTACCTTTATCAAAAAAGCGATCAAAACCGGCGCGCAGACCAGCAGCTATCCGCTGGAGCCGATCCCGGTGGATAAAAACTTTCGCGGCAAGCCGGAGCATAACCCGCAGCAGTGCATCGGCTGCGCGGCCTGCGTCAACGCCTGCCCGTCGAACGCCTTAACGGTGGAAACGGATCTTAAAACCGGCGAGCTGGCCTGGCAGTTTAACCTCGGGCGCTGCATCTTCTGCGGCCGCTGCGAGGAGGTCTGCCCGACGGTCGCCATCCGACTTTCTCAGGAGTACGAGCTGGCGGTGTGGAAAAAAGAGGATTTTCTCCAGCAGTCGCGTTTTGCCCTGTGCACCTGCCGCGTCTGCAAGCGTCCGTTCGCCGTGCAAAAAGAGATCGACTACGCTATCGCGCTGCTGAAGCACAACGGCGACGCCCGCGCGGAGCAGCACCGTGAAAGTTTCGAAACCTGCCCGGAGTGTAAGCGTCAAAAGTGCCTGCTGCCGTCTGACCGCATCGATTTAACCCGCCATATGAGAGAGGCCAGCTGATGGAAAACTTACTCGGCCCGCGCGACGATAACGGCATTCCGGTGCCGCTGACGGTGGAGGAGTCCATCGCCAGCATGAAGGCGTCGCTGCTGAAAAAAATCAAACGCTCGGCCTACGTTTACCGCGTGGACTGCGGCGGCTGCAACGGCTGTGAGATCGAGATCTTCGCCACCCTGTCGCCGCTGTTTGACGCCGAGCGCTTCGGCATCAAAGTGGTGCCGTCCCCGCGACATGCGGACATTCTGCTGTTTACCGGGGCGGTGACCCGCGCCATGCGATCGCCCGCGCTGCGCGCCTGGCAGTCTGCGCCGGACCCGAAAATCTGCATCTCCTACGGCGCCTGCGGCAACAGCGGCGGCATCTTCCACGATCTTTACTGCGTCTGGGGCGGCACCGACAAAATCGTGCCGGTGGATGTCTATATTCCGGGCTGCCCGCCGACGCCCGCCGCCACGCTGTACGGCTTTGCGATGGCGCTCGGCCTGCTGGAGCAGAAGATCCACGCCCGCGCCCCTGGCGAGATCGACAACCAGCCTGCGGCCATTCTGCATCCGGACATGGTGCAGCCGCTGCGCGTGAAGGTGGACCGCACGGCGCGCAGGCTGGCAGGCTACCGTTACGGGCGTCAGATTGCCGACGATTACCTGCGCCTGCTGAGCCAGGGCGACCATCAGGTGGCGCGCTGGCTGGAGGCGGAAAACGATCCGCGTCTCAATGAGATCGTGGCGAACCTGAACAGCATTGTGGATGAGGCGCGTATCCGATGAGTGAAACGGTGGTGTTCAGCCAGCTGAGCCGTAAGTTTATTGATGAGAACGACGCCACGCCGGATGCGGCGCAGCAGGTGGTCTATTACAGCCTGGCGATTGGGCACCACCTCGGGGTGATCGACTGCCTTGAGGCGGCGCTCAGCTGCCCGTGGCCGGAATATCTGGCGTGGATCGCCACGCTGGAGGAGGGCAGCCCGGCGCGGCGCAAGATGGAGGGCGTACCGAAGTACGGCGAGATCGTTATTGACGCCAACCATATCACGATGCTCGCCAACGCCTTTGACGCGGCGCTCGGCAGGCAAACCCCGGCGCAGCAGGCGTGGAGCAAAACGCTGCTCGGCATGCTGCACGATATTCATCAGGAGAGCGCCATCTACCTGATGGTGAGGAGATTACGTGACTGACGTTTTACTGTGTGTCGGCAACAGCATGATGGGCGACGACGGCGCGGGCCCGCTGCTGGCGGAGATGTGTGGCGCAAAACCGCAGGGCGACTGGGTGGTAATCGACGGCGGCAGCGCGCCGGAAAACGACGTGGTGGCCATTCGCGAGCTGCACCCGGAAAGGCTGTTGATTGTCGATGCCACCGATATGGGGCTGAACCCGGGCGAAATCCGCCTGATTGACCCGGACGACATCGCCGAGATGTTTATGATGACTACCCACAATATGCCGCTGAACTACCTTGTCGATCAGATTAAAGACGACGTGGGCGAGGTGCTGTTTTTGGGTATCCAGCCGGACATTGTCGGGTTTTATTACCCGATGACGCCGCCGGTGAAGGCGGCGGTGGAGGAGGTGTATTCGCGGCTGGCGGGGTGGGTTGGGGACGGCGGGTTTTCTCCGCTCTGAGCAGTGCCGGGTGGCGGCTACGCCTTACCCGGCCTACAAAACCGTAGGCCCGGTAAGCGTAGCGCCACCGGGCAACAGGCTACGCCAGATCCGCCCCGTTACTCGCAATCACCTTCTTATACCACCAGAACGATTTCTTACGCTTTCTCTCCAGCGTCCCGTTGCCGGCGTCATCGCGGTCAACGTACACAAACCCGTAGCGCTTGCTCATCTCCCCCGTTGAGGCAGACACCAGGTCAATGCAGCCCCAGGTGGTGTAGCCCATCAGCGGCACGCCGTCCGCAATTGCATCGCCCATCGCGCGGATATGCTCGCGCAGGTAGCTGATGCGGTAGTCGTCGTGGATCTCGCCGTTTTCATCAATGACGTCCTTCGCGCCGAGGCCGTTTTCCACCAGGAACAGCGGCTTCTGGTAGCGGTCGTACATCATGTTCATGGTGATGCGCAGGCCGAGAGGATCAATACCCCAGCCCCACTCGCTTACCTGAACGTGCGGGTTACGCAGGGACTTCACGATGTTCGCCGCGCTGGTGTTGCCCGCGTTCATGTCCGCCGACGCGCAGCGCGAGGCGTAATAGCTGAACGAGACAAAATCGACGGTGTTTTTCAGCAGTTCGTCGTCGCCGGGATCTTTCACAATCACGACGCCTTTTTCGCGGAACACGCGGGCAGAGTAGGCCGGATAGCTGCCGCGCGCCTGCACGTCGATGAAGAACAGGTTCTCGCGATCTTTCTCCAGCGCCGTCCACACGTCTTCCGGCTTGCAGGAGTACGGGTAAAAATTGCCGCCCGCCAGCATGCAGCCGACCTGGTTTTCCGGGTTGACCTCGTGGGCGATTTTGGTCGCCAGCGCGCTCGCCACCAGCTCGTGGTGTGCGGCCTGGTATTTCACCTGATCCTCGTTTTCACCTTCCTCAAACACCAGCCCCGCGCCGGAGAACGGGCTGTGCAGCATGATGTTGATTTCGTTGAAGGTCAGCCAGTATTTCACCAGCCCGTTAAACGCCTCGAAGCAGGTGCGGGCGTAGCGGGCGAAGAAATCCACCATTTTGCGGTTGCGCCAGGAGCCGTACTCCGTCACCAGGTTCATCGGCACGTCGAAATGGCACAGGGTCACCAGCGGCTCGATGTTGTACTTTTTGCACTCCTCAAACACCGCGCGGTAGAAGGCGATGCCCTCTTTATTTGGCAGCGGCTCGTCGCCGTTCGGATAGAGGCGGCTCCAGGCAATCGAGGTGCGGAACACCGTAAAGCCCATCTCCGCCATCAGGGCGATGTCTTCTTTGTAGCGATGGTAAAAATCAATCGCCTCGTGGCTCGGGTAAAATTCGTCGTCACGCAACGAAAACCGTTTTTCCTTACCGACCTTTACCGCCAGACGGTGTGCGCCATGGGGGATCATATCGACCGTCGTCAGTCCTTTGCCGCCTTCACGGTAAGCACCTTCACTCTGGTTTGCGGCAAGCGCGCCGCCCCATAAAAATCCTTGTGGAAAAACAGACATTCTTACCTCGCTTTCAGTTTATGCTTCTGCTGCTTTGTTCTGTACCGGTGCGGTTTGCAGGGCGCGTGCTTTTTCGGCTTCGTCTTCAACCGGAATATCCTCGAACCCTAACAGCAGGGTCAGAACAAACGACAGCACAACCGCCAGCCCCATTACGCCAAACACCCAGACGATGGTCATCGGGTTGGCCGGATCGAAGAACTGCACGCTGGTGAACAGCCCCGGCGCCGCCATTGAGTGGCTGGCAAGGCCTGCCATGCCCGCGACCGCGCCGCAGATAAAGCCGCTGATCAGGCTCGCAATCAGCGGGCGCTTCAGACGTACCGCCACGCCGTACAGGGCCGGTTCAGAGATCC
This sequence comes from Enterobacter quasihormaechei, assembly GCF_004331385.1. Classification (GTDB taxonomy): domain Bacteria; phylum Pseudomonadota; class Gammaproteobacteria; order Enterobacterales; family Enterobacteriaceae; genus Enterobacter; species Enterobacter quasihormaechei. Next base: position 71,579 of record NZ_SJON01000002.1, on the reverse strand, counting down.
CCGCCATGATGGCGGAGGCCGCTGCCGCCAGCGCCGTCTGGCGCAGCTCCGGGTTTTTCGTTTTCCACGCCACCGCCAGCGACGAGCCGCCGAGCGACAGGTTAGCGCCGATTTCCGATGGCATCACCATCCCTTCTTTGCCCGTTTCGGCAATGGTCTGGATGATGGTTGGCGTAAAGACGCGGTGCATCCCGGTCATCACCAGCAGTGGCCACAGCGCGCCCATGATGGCAACGGACAGCCAGCCCAGATAGCCGTGGATGGTGTAGACCAGTGCCGAGATGGCGCTACCGATCCAGATCCCCAGCGGGCCAATCAGCACGATGGCGAGCGGGGCGGCAATCAGCACGATCAGCATCGGCTTCAGGAAGTTTTTCGTCACCGCCGGGGTAATTCTGTCCACCCAGCGTTCGATATACGACAGGCACCAGGTCATGACCAGGGCCGGGATCACCGTGTAGGTGTATTTCACCGCCGTCACCGGGATCAGCGCGAACTCAACGTGCTCGCCCTGCGCGGCTTTCGCCATCAGCTCGATAAAGCTCGGGTGAACCAGCACGCCCGCAATGGCAATCGCCAGCGACATGTTGGTTTTGAACTTCACCGCTGCGGAAGCCGCCACCATCAGCGGCAGGAAGAAGAAGGCTCCGTCGCCGATGACCGTCAGAATGGTGAGCGTCGGCGCGCCTTTTTCCAGCACGCCGGTCATTTCGAGGATCATCGCCAGCAGTTTGACCATCGAGCCACCGATGATCGCCGGGATCAGCGGCGACATGGTGCCGATCAGCGCGTCGAGGATCCCCGCGCCAATCCGGCGCAGCGTGAGTTTCTGTGGACCTTCCGGTACGGCAGGTTGCAGGTTGGCTGGCAGCAGGTTCACCACTTCACGGTACGCCTGGGATACGGTATTGCCAATAATCACCTGGCACTGGTTGTCGTTGCGCACCACGCCGAGCACGCCGCTGATGCTTTTCAGGCGCGCGGCGTCGGTAAGGTTTTCGTCTTTCAGAACGAAGCGCAGGCGCGTCATGCAGTGGGTGACGGCGACGATGTTGTCTTTGCCGCCCAGCGCGCTGACAACGTCGTTTGCCAGCGCGGCGTAGTTTTTGGCCATCGGAAATGTTCCTGTTATCGTTGTGTGAAATGTAGGAAACCGGTTTCACATAATCATCATGAGTTTCTTTTGAACGCACAAGATCGCTTTTTATGCATTTTTTCGTTTCGTGATGACGATCACTCGTGGCCGTAAAAAGCGTGACAACGCTGCTGCGACAATTTTTCTGCGGTGAAGTACACTGCGGCTCATCGGTTTTGAAGGGAATAACACTATGACCACGATGCTGGAAGTGGCGAAGCGGGCGGGCGTGTCGAAAGCGACGGTTTCCCGGGTGCTGTCGGGAAACGGCTACGTTAGCCAGGAGACCAAAGACCGGGTTTTTCAGGCCATTGAAGAGAGCGGGTATCGCCCCAATTTGCTGGCGCGTAACCTGGCGACCAAACGCACCCAGACACTGGGGCTGGTGGTGACGAACACCCTTTACCACGGCGTCTACTTTAGCGAGCTGCTGTTTAACGCCGCGCGGATGACGGAAGAGAAGGGCCGTCAGCTGATCCTGGCGGATGGTAAACACAGCGCCGAAGAAGAGCGCGAGGCGATCCAGTACCTGCTGGATATGCGCTGCGATGCGGTGATCATCTACCCGCGTTTTCTGAGCGTGGAAGAGCTGGACGAGATTATCGACAAATGCGAGCAGCCGATCGTGGTGCTCAACCGCCGTTTGCGGAAAAACAGCAGCCACAGCGTCTGGTCCGATCATAAAGCGTCGTGTCAGGACGCGGTTTCGCAGCTGATCGCGAAAGGCCACCGGGACATTGCGTTTATCACCGGCTCGCTGGATTCACCGACCGGCGTGGAGCGTCTCTCCGGCTACCGGGACGCCCTGGCGCAGCACGGCATTGCCCTGCGCGACGCGCTGATCGCCGAAGGGAAGTGGAGCCCGGCCAGCGGCGCGGCGGCGGTCACACAGCTGCTCAGCCGTGGCGAAGCGTTTACCGCGCTGGTGGCGAGCAATGACGATATGGCGATCGGTGCCATCAAGCAGCTGCACGAGAGCGGCGTCGCCATGCCGGACGCGGTGTCCGTCATCGGTTTTGACGACGTGGCGATTGCGCCCTACATCGTGCCGTCTCTCTCCAGCGTGCGCATTCCGGTGACGGCGATGATCCAGGAGACCATCAGCCGCCTGATTTTCATGCTCGACGGCGGTGCGTTTAAATACCAGCAAACCTTCTCCGGCGAGCTTGTCCTGCGCGACTCCGTTACTGACGGCCCGCATCGCTGACGTCGACATCTGTCATCGTCACTAATGACGATGACAGCGACCAAAGTTATTTATCTTCTTTTAAATCAATAAATTAAAAACTGGCACGGTTTATGAATAGCTTCGCGCATAACAGTTATGCCGGAGAAGCAGATGAACCGTTTTATTATGGCCGATGCCAGTAAATGCATTGGTTGCCGTACCTGTGAGGTCGCGTGCGTGGTGTCCCATCAGGCAGAGCAGGATTGCGCCGCTCTGACTCCCGACACCTTCCTGCCGCGCATTCACGTCATTAAAGGCGTGAATATTTCCACCGCCGCTATCTGTCGCCAGTGCGAAGATGCGCCGTGCGCCAACGTCTGTCCGAACGGCGCGATTAAGCGCGAGAAGGGCTTTGTGCACGTGATGCAGGAGCGCTGCATTGGGTGCAAAACCTGCGTGGTGGCGTGTCCGTATGGCGCGATGGAGGTGGTGGTTCGCCCGGTGGTGCGCAACAGCGGTATCGGGCTGAGCGTGCGCGCGGAGAAAGCCGAAGCCAATAAATGTGACCTCTGCTACCACCGCGACGCCGGTCCGGCGTGTATGGAAGCCTGTCCGACGCATGCGCTGGTCTGCGTCGATCGCGACAAGCTCGAACAGATGAGTGCCGAAAAACGCCGCCGCGCGGCGTTCGACACCTCGTCATCGCTGCTGTTTTAAGCTGCAATGCGCGTGAACGGCGTACAACTTCGGGTGCGTGGCAAAGTACAGGGCGTAGGGTTTCGGCCCTTCGTCTGGCAGCTGGCGCATCGGCTCAAGCTGACAGGCGACGTGTGCAACGACGGAGAGGGGGTCCTGGTGCGTCTCGTGGGCAGTGGGGGTGACTTTACCGCGAGACTGCGCCAGGATTGCCCACCGCTGGCGCGTATCGATCACGTTGAAACGCAGCCGTTCAGCTGGACGACGCTGCCGGACGCGTTTGTCATCCGCCACAGCGAGAGCGGGGCGATGGACACGCAAATCGTCCCGGATGCCGCCACCTGCCCCGCATGCCTGGCGGAGATGCGCGATCCCCGCGAACGTCGCTATCGCTACCCGTTTATTAACTGCACCCACTGCGGCCCGCGTTTCACCATCATCCGCGCCATGCCGTATGACCGACCGGCCACGTCGATGGCCCCATTTCCCCTCTGTCCGCCGTGCGAAACGGAATACCGCAATCCGGCCGATCGCCGTTTTCACGCCCAGCCGGTGGCCTGTCCGGACTGTGGACCGCAGCTGGAGTGGCGAGCCGGAGACACTGTTGCCACTCGCGAATCGGCCTTAAACGCGGCGGTGGAGAGGCTGAAAAACGGCGGGATCGTGGCGGTTAAAGGGCTGGGGGGATTTCATCTGGTTTGCGACGCGCTTAACCCCCGGGCGGTACAGACGTTGCGGGCACGCAAGCAGCGCCCGACGAAGCCGCTGGCGGTGATGATCCCCCATGCGGATGATCTGCCGCAGGCCATTCAGACGCGGTTACGCTCTTCCGCTGCGCCGATTGTGCTGACGCCAAAAGCCTTTCTTCCCGCGTTTCCTGAGGAGATTGCGCCGGGGCTCAATACGGTCGGCGTGATGCTGCCCGCGAACCCGATCCAGCATTTGTTAGTGATGGCGTGCCGGCGCCCGCTGGTGATGACCTCCGGTAACCTCAGCGGTCGCCCGCCCGCCATCACCAACCCGCAGGCGCTGGAAGCGCTCCGCGACGTGGCTGACGGTTTCCTGCTGCACAACCGCGACATTCTGCAACGGATGGATGATTCGGTGATGGATCAGGAGGGCGCAATGCTGCGTCGCGCGCGGGGTTTTGTGCCGGATGCCATCACATTACCCGCCGGATTTCGCGATATCCCTCCCATGCTGTGCACCGGCGCGGACATGAAAAATACCTTCTGCCTGGTGCGCGGCGGCCAGGCGGTGCTGAGCCAGCATTTTGGCAACCTTCGCGACGAGGGCGTTGACGCCCAGTGGCGCGCGGCGCTGGCGCTGATGCAGCAGATTTACGCTTTTCAGCCGGAACGCGTGGTGTGCGATGCCCATCCGGGATATCACGCCCAGCGGTGGGCGCAGGCGCAGGGGCTGCCCGTTGCAACCGTGCTGCATCATCACGCGCATGCGGCAGCGTGTCTGGCGGAGAACGGCTGGCCGCTGGACGGCGGGGATGCTATTGCCCTGACGCTGGACGGGATAGGCATGGGCGAGAATGGCGCGCTGTGGGGCGGCGAGTGTCTGCGGGTGAACTATCTCGACTGCGAACGGCTGGGCGGTCTGCCAGCCGTCGCGCTGCCCGGGGGCGATCTGGCAGCGAAACAGCCGTGGCGCAATTTGCTCGCCCACTGTCTGGCGTTCGTACCCGACTGGCAGCAGTACCCGGAAACAGAGGCGGTACAGCGTCAAAACTGGCCGCTGCTGGCAACGGCGGTGTCACGCGGTATCAATGCGCCGCTGGCCTCTTCCTGTGGTCGGCTGTTCGACGCCGTGGCCTGTGCGCTGGGCATTGAAACGCAGCGCTATGAGGGCGAAGCCGCGTGCCGGCTGGAGGCGCTGGCCGAACGGTGCGCGGGAGTCGATCATCCGGTGACGCTACAGGCGGATAACCTCACGCTGTTCTGGCAGCAGTGGCTGGCCTGGCGGGCGGAACCCGGCGAGCGCGCCTGGGCATTTCACGATGCGCTGGCGAAGGGGCTGAGTGAACTGGCGGCAACGCATGCGCGCCGACTGTCGCTCTCTACGGTGTGCTTCAGCGGAGGCGTCCTTCACAATCGCCTGCTGCGCGCGCGCCTTCGTCATTACCTTTCTGATTTCACGCTTCTGTTTCCTTCGCGCCTGCCCGCAGGTGACGGAGCGATCTCCTTCGGGCAGGCGGTGATTGCTGCCGCCCGGTCATGTTCACAAAGGATTTAAAATGTTACGACTTTTACGCAATGAACCTCGTGCAGCGTGCCTGCTGCTGGCTCTGGTGATGGCTAATCTGCTGGCCTGGGGGCTGGCGTGGCAAACCTTTAGCGGCAGTACGGCGCTGATGGCGGCCAGCCTGCTGGCCTGGTGTTACGGGCTGCGCCACGCGGTGGATGCCGACCATATCGCGGCGATTGATACCGTCACGCGTAAGATGATGCAGCAGGGCAAACGCCCGTCCGGCGTGGGCGCATGGTTTTCCCTCGGACACTCCACCATCGTGGTGCTGGCGTCCATCGCCATTGCGGCGACCGCCACGGCGTTTCAAAAAAATATGGCGTGGTTCCACGAAACCGGCAGCCTGATTGGCACCGCCGTCTCCGCCACCTTCCTGCTGGCGATGGCGCTGGTGAATATGGTGATCCTGCGCGGCGTCTGGCGCAGTTTCCAGTCGCTGAAAAACGGCAGGCCCGTGCAGGGTGACATTACGCTGCCTGCGCAGGGTGGCGTCATGAACTGGCTGTTCGGCAAAACCTTCCGCCTCGTCAATAAAAGCTGGCAGATGTATCTGGTGGGTTTCCTGTTTGGCCTGGGCTTCGACACGGCCACCGAAATTGGCGTGCTGGGGATCTCCGCCGCCAGCGCCTCCAGCGGGATGTCGGTGTGGTCGATCATGATCTTCCCGGCGCTCTTCGCCAGCGGCATGGCGCTGGTGGATACGCTCGATAACCTGCTGATGGTGGGCGCCTACGGCTGGGCGTTCAACAAGCCGCAGCGCAAGCTGTACTACAACATGACCATCACCGGCACCTCGGTGGTGGTGGCGCTGTTTATCGGCGGGCTGGAAGCGCTGGGTCTGCTGATGGACAAGTTCGCCCTCAGCGGCGGCGTGTGGGATCTGATTGGCGCGGTGAACGACAACCTGGGCGACGCCGGGTTTGTGGTGGTCGGGCTGTTTGTCGCCTGCTGGCTGATTTCTATGGTGAACTACCGCTGGCGCGGCTATGACGGGCTGGTGGTGCGGTCCTGAACCACTTAGCCCTGTTTTTGCCCGGCGGCGCTGCGCTTGCGCGGGCCTACAAGGTTTGCCGTTTTGGTGTTGAGTAGGCCGGGTAAGCGGAGCGCCACCCGGCATTACGAGGGTTAAGCAGGAAGCGATTTCAGCAGCGCGAAGGCCTCCTTCATTCTGTCTTCGCTGACGACAAAGGCGCGCGTCTGACCCTCAGCATCCGTACCGCGCGCCACCATGCCCTGGGGATCAATGGCTATTTGCCAGTTCAGATCCTGACGCTGCGTTTCACCGGCGAGATGCAGCGGTAATTCCGGCGTTTTCACTTTCACCAGCATGGCGGGTAACTTCACCGGTGCGCTGCCGCCGAGCAGGTTTTTCGCCAGGAACATGGCGCTTAACTGAATCGGTTGCAGGAACGGCAGCACCTTTCCGTTAATTTCCGCGCAGTCGCCCAGGGCATAAATGTCCGGCTGGGTGGTTTGCAGGTAGCTGTCTACCTTCACGCCGCGGTTTATTTCGGCCCCTGCGCGGTGCGCCACCGCGGTTTCCGGGCGCAAACCCGTCGCCGCGATAACCACATCCACTTCCACGCTGCGGTTGCGGTCGAGCGTTGCAAGAACGCCGGTTTCGGTTTTGCTCAGGCTCTGCAACTGCGATTTCAGCAGCAGATGCACGCCCATGTCGGTCAGACGATGCTGTAAGCGACTGCTTACTTCTGCCGGCATCAGCGCCGACAGAATGCTGGCCGCGTGGTCAACCAGGGTGACGGATTTACCCGCCCGACAGAAGTCCATCGCCAGCTCGGTGCCAATAAGCCCGCCGCCGACAATCATCACTCTGGCGGCATCGCGTAGCCGGGTTTCGCTGGCCTGATACTCCTGCTGGCTGTTGAGCGTGACCATCAGCTCGCGGCCCTCAACCGGCGGCACAAACGCAGAGGCGCCCGTTGCCAGCACCAGCTTGTCGTACTGCCAGGTATGCTCTTTCGCTTTCACCACATGGGCGTCGGCGTCAATATCCGTAACCCAGGTGTACGGAAACAGACGCAGGTTAAACTGCTCTGCGAACTCCCCCGCCGTCTGGCGGGTGAGATCTTCGGCGCGCTGATTCTGGCTAATGACGTGGCTTAAATCAGGCTTGTTGTACTCGTCCATGCTGTCGGCGGCGATCACCGTCAACGGCACGTTAGTATCCTGTTTGCGGATATTTTTCACCAGCTGGCGGGCGGCAAAACCCGAGCCGATAATGACGATGCCGTGGCTCATTTTGCCTCCGTTGCCAGTTCATCAAAGACGTCTTTCCCGAGGGAACATTCAGGGCAGAGGAAGTTGTCCGGCACTTCGCTCCATGGCGTACCCGGCGCGACATCCTGCAACGGCTCGCCCAGTTCAGGATCGTAAATCCACTGGCAGACGCTGCACTGCATGCAAGGGCCGAGGTCGGCAGCGGCAGGGGCGGCTTCTGCTACGGCTTCCGGCGCAACCGCCGCGGCGGGGGCGGTTTGCGGCAGCGGCGCAAGCGCCCACTGGCGTGCAATGTCGCGGCCGTGCTGGCGACAGACTTCCAGCGCGTCGAGGTCCGGGCGCCATTTCGCCTTCAGGCTCATGGACATCTCAAAGCCGGCATCCTGTAAACGCGTGGAGAGACGGTCTACCGCGCCGCCGCTCCAGCCGTGAGAGCCAAAGGCGCTGGCGCGTTTGTTACGAAAGCGCAGGCCGGTCATCTCTTCCACCAGTCCGGCAATCTTCGGCATCATCACGTTGTTCATGGTGGAGGTACCCACCAGCACGCCCTTGGAGCGGAAGACGTTGGTCAGGATTTCGTTTTTATCGCTACGCGCCACGTTGAAGATTTTCACCGCCACGTTCGGGTCAACTTCGTTGATGCCCTGGGCAATCGCGTCCGCCATCATGCGGGTGTTGTTGGACATGGTGTCGTAGAAGATGGTGATGCGGTCTTCCTGGTAATCCGCCGCCCATTTCAGGTACAGCTCGACGATCTGGGTGGGGTTTTCACGCCATACCACGCCGTGGGAGGTCGCAATCATATCTACCGGCAGGTTGAAGCCGAGGATCTCGGTGATTTTTGGCGTGACCAGACGGCTGAACGGGGTCAGGATATTGGCGTAGTAGCGCTGGCACTGTTCGAACAGCTCGGTCTGATCCACTTCATCATTAAACAGACGTTCGTCGCAGTAATGCTGGCCGAAGGCGTCGTTACTGAACAGCACCGCGTCACCGGTCATGTAGGTCATCATGCTGTCCGGCCAGTGCAGCATCGGTGTTTCCACGAAGATCAGCTGCTTGCCGTTGCCGATATCCAGCGAATCGCCGGTTTTCACGGTGTGGAAGTTCCACTCCGGATGGTGGTGGTGACCGTTGATGGAGTCAATGGCGTTGGTGGTGCAGTAGATCGGAGTATCCGGAATATAAGACATCAGCTCGGTCAGGGCCCCGGCGTGATCCTCTTCCGCATGGTTGATGATGATGTAATCGATGTCGTTCAGGTCGATTTCACCACGCAGGTTCTGCACGAACTCACGGCTGAATTTGTGATCGACGGTATCGATCAGGACGTTTTTACCTTCACGGATGAGATAGCTGTTATAGCTGCTGCCGCGCAGCGTTTTGTATTCCGTGCCGTGAAAATCACGTACTTCCCAGTCACGTTGACCCACCCAATGAATGTTATTTTTAACCAGAATAGACATAGCAACCTCAACTTAATACAGCGTTTTCAAATAAGATGGTTTGCTTATATCAAGTTGCGTGCCAACTTTTTATGTTATTGAATTTGAAGTGTTTATTGTTTTGTGGCCCATAATGGATAGTCATTATGACTATCTTAAAAATTGTCAATATGACATTATGTATTGTCAAAATGACAGTGAGGCAGACATGAGCTTTTCCGTAGACGTCCTGGCGAAAATCGCCATAGAACTGCAAACCGGTATTGGTCATCAGGACCGCTTTCAACGGCTGATCTCCACGTTGCGCCACGTGCTGGATTGCGATGCGTCGGCGCTGCTGCGTTACGAAGGGCGGCAGTTTATTCCGCTGGCTATCGACGGCCTGGCGAAGGACGTACTCGGGCGGCGCTTTACGCTGGAGGGCCACCCGCGTCTGGAAACCATTGCCCGCGCGGGCGATGTGGTGCGTTTCCCGGCAGACAGCGATCTGCCCGATCCGTACGACGGCCTGATTCCGGGGCAGGAGAGCCTGAAGGTGCACGCCTGTATTGGCCTGCCGCTGTTCGCCGGGCAGAATCTGATTGGCGCATTAACCCTCGACGGCATGTCGCCGGATCAGTTTGATACCTTCAGCGACGAAGAGCTACGGCTGATTGCCGCGCTGGCGGCCGGGGCGCTGAACAATGCCCTGCTGATAGAACAGCTGGAGAGCCAGAATATTCTTCCCGGTAGCCCGACGGCGTTTGAGCAGGTGGCGCACACCGAGATGATCGGCCTTTCACCGGGCATGGAGCAGCTCAAAAAAGAGATTGAGATTGTCGCCGCGTCTGATTTAAACGTGCTGATCTTCGGGGAAACCGGCACCGGTAAAGAGCTGGTGGCGAAAGCGATCCACGAAGCCTCGCCGCGCGCGGTGAACCCGCTGGTGTACCTCAACTGTGCGGCGCTGCCGGAAAGCGTGGCGGAAAGCGAGCTGTTCGGTCACGTCAAAGGGGCGTTTACCGGGGCGATCAGCAACCGCAGCGGCAAGTTCGAAATGGCCGACAACGGCACGCTGTTCCTGGATGAAATTGGCGAGCTCTCCCTTTCGCTCCAGGCCAAGCTGCTGCGCGTGTTGCAGTATGGCGATATTCAACGCGTGGGTGACGATCGCAGCTTACGCGTGGATGTGCGCGTGCTGGCGGCGACGAACCGCGATCTGCGCGAAGAAGTGTTGGCGGGGAATTTCCGCGCCGATCTGTTCCACCGCCTGAGCGTATTTCCGCTCACGGTGCCGCCGCTGCGCGAGCGGGGCGACGACGTGGTGCTGCTGGCGGGCTTTTTCTGCGAACAGTGTCGGCTCAAAATGGGGCTCTCCCGCGTGGTGCTAAGCCCCGGTGCGAGGACGCACCTTCTGAGCTACGGCTGGCCGGGTAACGTGCGTGAGCTGGAACATGCGATCCACCGTGCGGTGGTGCTGGCGCGGGCAACGCGTTCGGGGGATGAAGTGGTTATTCATGCGCGCCATTTTGCGCTGCATGAGGAAATGACGCCGTCCGTTAAGCCAGTTTTACCGGAGAGCGTGAACGAAAACCTGCGCGAGGCGACGGATGCGTTCCAGCGCCAGATGATTACCCGCGCGCTGGAGCAGAATAACCGCAGCTGGGCGGCGTGCGCGCGGGCGCTGGAGATGGACGTCGCCAACCTCCACAGGCTGGCGAAACGTCTGGGGCTTAAGGGTTAAAGTATTCCCGCCTGGTAGAAGTCTTGCAGGTTGATCGCGCCGCACAGCCTGCCGTGCCCGTCCACCACCGGTGCGGCGGTGATTTTACGCTTCATCAGCACCTCTTTGGCTTCAATGGCGCGGCTCTCGGCATTCAGCGTCAGCCCCCCCTGGGTCATTGCTTCGGATACCCGCGCCTCCAGTTTGCCGCCGCCCACCAGCCAGCGGCGCAGGTCGCCGTCGGTGAAGACGCCCTTCACCTGGCGGTCGTTGTCGCACACCGCAACCAGCCCCAGCCCGGTGCGGCTCAGCTCCAGCATGGCGTCCATCACGCTGGTGTCGAGCTTGACCTGCGGAATGGCATCGTCCGTGCGCATCAGGTGGTGAACCTTGTTGAGCAGACGTGCGCCGAGCGCGCCCGCAGGGTGAGAGCGGGCAAAATCTTCTTCACTAAAACCGCGCGCCTGCATCACCGCCATGGCCAGCGCGTCGCCCATCATCAGCGTGTTGACGGTGCTGGAGGTGGGGGCCAGGTGCATCGGACAGGCTTCGCGCTCAACGGAAATATCCAGCGTTGCTTTCGCGGCCAGCGCCAGCGGCGAGCGGGGTTTTCCGGTCATCGCTAACAGGGCTACCGATTTTTCTTGCAGGCGAGGGATGATGAGATCCAGCTCTTTGGCTGAACCGGAGTAGGAGATAAACAGCATCACGTCGCGGCTTTCGATCATCCCCAGATCGCCGTGCAGCGCTTCGGCAGGGTGAACGAAAAACGCCGGAGTGCCGGTGCTGGCAAGCGTCGCGGCAATCTTCTTGCCGATATGGCCGGATTTACCGATACCCGCCACGATGACCTTGCCTTCGCAGTGGATAATAGCGTTGGCTGCACGAACAAAATCCTCACCCAGACGCTCCGGCAGGCGGCTGGCTTCCTGGAGTTCCAGCAGCAGGGTCTGACGGCCTGCGTTTAACAGAAAATCACTCATTTTTCTCTCCGGTTACGATCGTTCCCATCCCCCCTCTGACAGAAGGGGCGCTTATCATAATGCATTCTCCCTGCGCAGACCGTGGTCAATGATAAAGATTTTGCTTACGGTCATATAACCGCTTCCTTGAGGAGTCGGGGATGCTTTACCATACTGGGTTCTTACCGAACTCGTTAAATGGATGCCACATGTTCAAGCGTCGTTATGCAGCGCTGTTACCTGCGCTTATTCTTCTGTCCGCCTGTAGTAGCAAACCCAAAACTGAAGCCGTTCAGCCAACGGCTGGCGCGCCTTCCGGCGGGTTCCTGCTGGAACCACAGCATAATATGATGCAGATGGGCGGCGACTTCGCGAATAACCCTGCGGCCGAACAGTTCATCGATAAAATGGTGAGCAAGCACGGTTTTGACCGCCAGCAGCTGCATGCCATTTTGTCTCAGGCGAAGCGTCTGGACTACGTGCTGCGCCTGATGGACAGGCAGGCACCGTCGGCCCAGGTGCCGACCGGGCCAAACGGCGCGTGGCTGCGCTACCGCAAACAGTTTATTACCCCGGACAACGTGCAGAACGGCGTGGCGTTCTGGAATCAGTATGAAGACGCCCTGAACCGCGCCTGGCAGGTCTACGGCGTGCCGCCGGAAATTATCGTCGGGATTATTGGGGTAGAGACCCGCTGGGGCCGCATTATGGGCAAAACCCGCATCCTCGACGCGCTGGCGACGCTCTCCTTCAACTACCCGCGCCGCGCGGAGTATTTCTCCTCCGAGCTGGAAACTTTCCTGCTGATGGCGCGAGACGAACAGGACGATCCGTTGGATCTGAAAGGGTCGTTTGCCGGAGCCATGGGCTACGGCCAGTTTATGCCGTCTTCCTATAAGCAGTACGCGGTAGATTTTAACGGGGATGGTCACATCAACCTGTGGGATCCCGAAGACGCCATCGGCAGCGTGGCCAACTACTTTAAAGCGCACGGCTGGACGCCGGGCGGCCAGGTGGCGGTGCAGGCGAACGGCGAGGCGTTCGGCCTGGAAAACGGATTTAAGACCAAATACAGCGTTGCACAGCTGGCAGCGGCAGGCTTAACGCCGTCGCAGCCGCTGGGTAACGTTGACCAGGTGAGCCTGCTGCGCCTGGATGTCGGAACGGGCTACCAGTACTGGTTCGGACTGCCGAACTTCTACACCATTACCCGCTACAACCACAGTACGCACTATGCGATGGCGGTGTGGCAGCTGGGCCTGGCGGTGTCCCAGGCGCGCGTGCCGGCGGCGTCACCGTTCAGCCAGTAATTGCCTTCTCCACAGCCGGTGCGCCCGCACCGGCTATTTTCTGAAGCCCCCTCGTAAAACCCGACGCGCATCCCCATATCTTTCGAGAAAGTGCTATCTTGTGCTGCATGTTTTTCTAAGGCCTGGAGCGAGAATGACTGACCATGAATTGATGCAGCTTAGCGAAGTGGTAGGGCTGGCGCTGAAGCAGCGCGGCGCGACTATCACGACCGCAGAATCCTGCACCGGCGGCTGGGTGGCGAAAGTGATTACCGATATTGCCGGCAGTTCCGCCTGGTTTGAACGCGGCTTTGTGACCTACAGTAACGAGGCTAAAGCGCAGATGATTGGCGTGCGTGAAGCCACGCTCGAACAGCATGGCGCGGTCAGCGAGCCGGTGGTGATCGAGATGGCAATTGGCGCGCTGAAAGAGGCGCGCGCAGATTACGCTATCTCAATCAGCGGCATCGCGGGGCCGGACGGCGGCAGCGACGTGAAGCCTGTCGGCACCGTCTGGTTTGGCTTTGCCACCTCAAAAGGTGAAGGGATCACCCGCCGGGAATGCTTCAGCGGCGATCGCGAAAGCGTGCGTCGTCAGGCAACGGAATACGCGTTAAAAACGCTCTGGCAACAATTTCTACAAAATACTTGATACTGTATGACTATACAGTATAATTGCCTCAACAGAACAGAAGTCCATGGTGAAGCGCAGTTGCTTCTCCCGGCATGACAGGAGTAATAATGGCTATCGACGAAAACAAACAGAAAGCGTTGGCGGCAGCACTGGGCCAGATCGAAAAGCAATTCGGTAAAGGCTCCATCATGCGCCTGGGTGAAGACCGTTCCATGGACGTGGAAACTATCTCCACCGGTTCGCTTTCTCTTGATATCGCACTGGGCGCTGGCGGTTTGCCGATGGGCCGTATCGTAGAAATCTACGGTCCGGAATCCTCGGGTAAAACCACTCTGACGTTGCAGGTTGTTGCGGCGGCACAGCGCGAAGGTAAAACCTGTGCGTTTATCGATGCCGAGCACGCGCTGGACCCAGTCTATGCCCGTAAGCTGGGCGTTGATATCGACAACCTGCTGTGCTCCCAGCCGGATACCGGCGAGCAGGCGCTGGAAATTTGTGATGCGCTGGCGCGCTCAGGTGCGGTTGACGTGATCATCGTCGACTCCGTTGCGGCGCTGACGCCAAAAGCGGAAATTGAAGGTGAAATCGGTGACTCTCACATGGGCCTCGCGGCACGTATGATGAGCCAGGCGATGCGTAAGCTGGCGGGTAACCTGAAGCAGTCCAACACGCTGCTGATCTTCATCAACCAGATCCGTATGAAAATTGGTGTGATGTTCGGTAACCCGGAAACCACCACCGGTGGTAACGCACTGAAATTCTACGCTTCTGTCCGTCTGGATATCCGCCGTATCGGCGCGGTGAAAGAGGGTGATAACGTAGTCGGTAGCGAAACCCGCGTGAAGGTTGTGAAGAACAAAATCGCAGCACCGTTCAAACAGGCTGAGTTCCAGATCCTCTACGGCGAAGGCATCAACTTCCTCGGCGAGCTGGTTGACCTGGGCGTGAAAGAGAAGCTGATTGAAAAAGCGGGCGCATGGTACAGCTACAACGGTGACAAGATTGGTCAGGGTAAAGCGAATGCAATCTCCTGGCTGAAGGAGAACCCGGCGGCGGCGAAAGAGATTGAGAAGAAGGTGCGTGAACTCCTGCTGAGCAACCAGGACTCCAAACCTGATTTCGTGGTCGATGGCGCGGATGCTGAAGAAACCAACGAAGACTTTTAATCCTCTCGGATAAAAATGAAGGGCTGCTGATGCGGCCCTTTTTGCATTTCTGAATCGACAGGTTTTTTTATGAGTGAACCGACATCACGCCGACCAGCTTACGCGCGCTTGCTGGATCGGGCCGTGCGAATTCTTGCCGTGCGTGACCATAGCGAACAGGAGCTACGGCGGAAACTGTCAGCGCCCGTCATGAGCAAAAATGGGCCAGAAGACATTGATGCCACCGCAGAGGATTATGACCGTGTGGTTGCCTGGTGCTATGAGCATCACTATCTGGATGACGGCCATTTTGCCGCTCGCTTTCTCGCCAGCCGCGGCCGCAAAGGTTACGGCCCCGCGCGTATCCGCCAGGAGCTGAACCAGAAAGGCGTAGCCCGTGAATCGATTGAAAAAGCCATGCGTGAAAGCGAAATCGACTGGTGCGAACTGGCGCGTGAACAGGCAGTACGTAAATACGGAGAGCCGCTGCCGCGTGAATTTTCAGAAAAAGTTAAAATCCAGCGCTTTTTGCTCTACCGCGGCTTCCTGATGGAAGATATTCAGGATATCTGGCGTAATTTTACCGATTGAACGCATGCGGGATTTTACTTCCCACTAAAGAAAACTTATCTTATTCCCACTTTTTCCAGTAGCTGGTCCGTCCAACTGTTTACAGATACAGATCTGCTGCGACATTTCGTTAGCTTGATTTCAGGATAATTATGAGCAAGAGCACCGCTGAGATCCGTCAGGCGTTTCTCGATTTTTTCCATAGTAAGGGACACCAGGTTGTTGCCAGCAGCTCCCTGGTACCGAACAATGACCCGACTCTGCTGTTTACCAACGCCGGGATGAACCAGTTCAAGGATGTATTCCTTGGTCTCGACAAGCGTAATTATTCCCGCGCTACAACCTCACAGCGTTGCGTGCGTGCGGGCGGTAAACACAACGATCTGGAAAACGTCGGTTACACCGCGCGCCACCATACCTTCTTCGAAATGCTGGGTAACTTCAGCTTCGGTGACTACTTCAAACACGACGCCATTCAATACGCGTGGGAACTGTTGACCGGTGAAAACTGGTTCAATCTGCCGAAAGAGCGTCTGTGGGTGACCGTGTACGAGACCGATGACGAAGCGTTCGACATTTGGGAAAAAGAAGTGGGTATCCCTCGCGAACGTATCATTCGTATCGGTGACAACAAAGGCGCGCCTTACGCGTCCGACAACTTCTGGCAGATGGGCGACACCGGCCCTTGCGGTCCGTGCACCGAGATCTTCTACGATCACGGCGACCATATTTGGGGCGGCCCTCCGGGCAGCGCGGAAGAAGATGGCGATCGCTACATTGAGATCTGGAACATCGTCTTCATGCAGTTTAACCGTCAGGCCGACGGCACCATGGAGCCGCTGCCAAAACCATCCGTCGATACCGGTATGGGTCTGGAGCGTATCGCGGCCGTTCTGCAACACGTCAACTCTAACTATGAGATTGACCTGTTCAGCACCCTGATCAAAGCCGTTGCCGACGTGACGGGCGCAACCGATCTGAACAACAAGTCTCTGCGCGTTATCGCAGACCATATTCGTTCCTGTGCGTTCCTGATTGCCGACGGCGTTATCCCGTCGAATGAAAACCGTGGCTATGTGCTGCGTCGTATCATTCGTCGTGCGATCCGTCATGGCAACATGCTGGGCGCGAAGGACACCTTCTTCTATAAGCTCGTTGGGCCACTGATTGGCGTGATGGGCTCTGCCGGCGAAGAGCTGAAACGCCAGCAGGCGCAGGTCGAGCAGGTTCTGAAAACCGAAGAAGAGCAGTTTGCCCGTACGCTGGAGCGCGGACTTGCGCTGCTGGACGACGAGCTGGCGAAACTCAAGGGCGACACGCTGGATGGCGAAACGGCTTTCCGCCTGTACGACACTTATGGCTTCCCGGTTGACCTGACGGCTGACGTTTGCCGCGAGCGCAACATCAAAGTTGACGAAGCCGGCTTCGAAGCCGCAATGGAAGAGCAGCGTCGTCGTGCGCGTGAATCCAGCGGTTTTGGCGCAGACTACAATGCAATGATCCGCGTTGATAGCGCGTCTGAATTTAAAGGCTACGAAGAGCTGGCCCTGACCAGCAACGTGACCGCGCTGTTTGTTGACGGGAAAGCCGTAGACAGCATTAGCGCGGGCCAGGAAGCGGTTGTTATCCTGGATAAAACGCCATTCTATGCGGAATCCGGCGGCCAGGTTGGCGATAAAGGCGAACTGAAGGGCAATGGCTTTAGCTTCAGCGTAAGCGACACCCAGAAATACGGCCAGGCGATTGGTCACCAGGGCAAACTGGTTTCCGGCTCTCTGAAAGTGGGCGAGGGCGTTCAGGCCAACGTTGATGAAGCTCGCCGCGCGCGCATTCGTCTGAACCACTCGGCAACCCACCTGATGCACGCTGCCCTGCGCGACGTGCTGGGTACTCACGTTGCACAGAAAGGTTCACTGGTTAACGACAAAATGCTGCGTTTCGACTTCTCGCATTTTGAAGCTATGAAGCCGTCTGAAATCCGTGCGGTGGAAGATCTGGTGAATGCCCAGATCCGTCGTAATCTGCCAATCGAAACCCACGTTATGGATCTCGAGGACGCGAAGAAGAAAGGCGCGATGGCGCTGTTTGGCGAGAAATATGACGACCGCGTTCGCGTGCTGAGCATGGGCGACTTCTCTACCGAACTGTGCGGCGGTACTCACGCATCGCGCACCGGCGATATCGGTCTGTTCCGTATCGTTTCTGAATCAGGCACCGCGGCGGGCGTTCGTCGTATCGAAGCGGTGACCGGGGAAGGCGCCATCGCCAGCCTGCACGCGCAGAGCGACCAGCTGCATGAGATCGCGCAGCTGCTGAAAGGCGATAGCCAGAACCTGGGCGAGAAAGTGCGTGTCGCGCTGGATCGTACCCGTCAGCTGGAAAAAGAGCTCCAGCAGCTGAAAGAACAGGCTGCGGCGCAGGAGAGCGCAAACCTCTCCAGCAAAGCGGTAGACATTAAGGGCGTCAAACTGCTGGTCAGCGATCTGGCGGGCGTTGAGCCTAAGATGCTGCGTACGATGGTCGACGATCTGAAGAACCAGCTTGGTTCAACGGTTATCGTGCTGGCAACGGTCGCAGAGGGTAAGGTTTCTCTGATTGCGGGCGTCTCTAAGGATGTGACAGACCGTGTTAAAGCAGGGGAATTGATTGGCATGGTCGCCCAGCAGGTGGGTGGCAAAGGTGGCGGTCGTCCGGACATGGCGCAAGCCGGTGGTACGGATGCGGCGGCACTTCCCGCGGCATTGGCCAGCGTTGAAAGCTGGGTAAGCGCGAAACTGTAATAACTAAAAAGCACAAGCAGACGCCATAACGGTAACGTTATGGCGTCTTGCTCACTGCGCTATCGATAACGATAAAGTCAGGTTGAGTTTGTGTATATCGGCTAAACTTACGTTTAACAGAATGTGATGCCGTGACTGCTTACACTTTACGTGTTTGTCATCGCTTACTTTTTGGCGTTATATGATGGATAATGCCGGGATACAAGAGACCCGACTCTTTTAATCTTTCAAGGAGCAAAGAATGCTGATTCTGACTCGTCGAGTTGGTGAGACCCTCATGATTGGGGATGAGGTCACCGTGACAGTTTTAGGGGTAAAGGGTAACCAGGTACGTATTGGTGTTAACGCTCCTAAAGAAGTATCTGTCCACCGTGAAGAGATCTACCAGCGTATCCAGGCTGAAAAATCCCAGCAGTCCAGTTACTGATATTGTCGCGTCTCGCTGTCGGGCGAGACGCAACCCTCCTGCTATTTTTCCTGCATAAAGTTACCGTTCTATTTCAAACGCTTCGTTTTTGACCACTCTCATAATCTTATCTCGTCGAAATGACCCGCTTCTCTCAACAGATTTCTGTGAAGATGCCTGCAAAATCCGCTTATAAAACACTCTCTTTGCGGCTTTTACATGCGAATTGCGTGCGAATTGTGCAAACGAAAAAAGCATGTGGAAAATTGTTTGACTTATAAGTCCCAGAAAGTAATATATGCGCCACGCAGCGACGAGAAGCTCTTAACGAGTTACTCGAAGCACTCGAAAGAGGCGTTGTGTGGTGAGGTGGCCGAGAGGCTGAAGGCGCTCCCCTGCTAAGGGAGTATGCGGTCAAAAGCTGCATCCGGGGTTCGAATCCCCGCCTCACCGCCATTTTGCATCCGTAGCTCAGCTGGATAGAGTACTCGGCTACGAACCGAGCGGTCGGAGGTTCGAATCCTCCCGGATGCACCATCTATTACTTCATATTGCTTTCGAAGTGATATGAATATCGAGCAGTACAGTAGTAAATCCCGATGCATCCGTAGCTCAGCTGGATAGAGTACTCGGCTACGAACCGAGCGGTCGGAGGTTCGAATCCTCCCGGATGCACCATTTACTATTTCTGAAAGCAGTTCCCTGATGCATCCGTAGCTCAGCTGGATAGAGTACTCGGCTACGAACCGAGCGGTCGGAGGTTCGAATCCTCCCGGATGCACCATATTCTCCGAGATAACAGCGATGCTGTTGTTTCAAGGTCTGCGAGTTAATCGCAAGCACCAGGGAGGATAACGTTGCTTTAGCAACGGCCCGCAGGGCGAGGCGCAGCCGAGTAATCCTCCCGGATGCACCATTTACTGTTTCTAAAAGCATTTCCCGATGCATCCGTAGCTCAGCTGGATAGAGTACTCGGCTACGAACCGAGCGGTCGGAGGTTCGAATCCTCCCGGATGCACCATCTCTTCTTGTCGTCCCCTTCAATGTTTAGTTCTTAATCACTCTCGTTGTTATCACTTCGCAATCAGCGACAAAAATCCCCTTTTACGATAAAGTAATGCTTTGTTAATCGGTTAGCGAGAGCACGATGTACGCACAGTATGACGGTTTGATCTTCGACATGGACGGCACCCTCCTGGATACCGAACCCACGCATCGCCAGGCCTGGACCGACGTTCTTGCCCGTTACGGTATGCGTTTCGATCTACAGGCGATGATTGCCCTCAACGGATCGCCCACCTGGCGTATCGCACAGGCCGTGATTGAGCTGAATCAGGCCGATCTCGACCCGCACCTGCTCGCGCGTGAAAAAACCGACGCGGTAAAAGCCATACTGCTGGACACCGTGCAGCCATTACCGCTCATTGACGTCGTCAAAGCGTGGCACGGGCGTCGTCCTATGTCTGTCGGCACGGGCAGCGAGAGCGCGATTGCTGAAGCGCTACTCAACCATCTTGGCCTGCGCCACTATTTTTCTGCGGTCGTGGCCGCCGATCACGTTAAAAATCACAAACCCGCTCCGGACACCTTCCTGCTCTGCGCAGAATTAATGGGTGTCCCGGCTGCAAAATGCGTTGTGTTTGAAGATGCCGACTTTGGTATTCAGGCCGCGCGTGATGCCGGAATGGCGGCGGTGGACGTTCGCTTACTGTGAGTGACGCGCTGTCACTTGCTTCATTATTCGCCAGCAGTTTTTTAAGCTCCACCCTCTTGCCGGGGAATTCGGAAGTGGTACTGGTGGCGATGCTGTTGTCCGGCGTGAGTCAGCCCTGGTTGCTGGTCTTAATAGCAACAATGGGTAATAGCCTTGGAGGGCTGACTAACGTTATTCTTGGACGTTTCTTTCCGCTACGCGAAAAATCTCGCTGGCAGGAAAAGGCAGTGGGCTGGCTAAAACGCTATGGCGCTGCCACGCTGTTATTAAGCTGGATGCCTGTAATAGGCGATTTACTGTGTCTGCTGGCGGGATGGATGCGCATCTCCTGGGGACCGGTGCTCTTTTTTTTGTGCCTTGGCAAGGCGTTACGCTATGTTTTATTGGCATGGGTAACACTACAGGGTATGACGTGGTGGCACTAATTGGTGGAATGAATTCGCGACCTTCAATCGTCAACCATTACAATTATGCTGAGTGACAATTTTTTGACAGGCGGGAGGTCAAATTGATCCCGGACGTATCACAGGCGCTGGCCTGGCTGGAAAACCACCCTCAGGCACTGAAGGGGATTCAGCGTGGGCTTGAGCGCGAAACGCTGCGCGTAAATGCGGATGGTAGCTTAGCGACAACGGGACACCCGAAGGCGTTAGGCTCGGCGCTGACACATAAATGGATCACAACCGATTTCGCCGAAGCGCTGCTGGAGTTCATCACGCCGGTAGACGGTGATATTGATCATATGCTGACGATCATGCGCGATGTGCATCGCTTTACCGCCCGCAACCTCGGCGACGAGCGTATGTGGCCGCTCAGCATGCCGTGCTATATCGAGCAGGGGCAGGATATCGAGCTGGCGCAGTACGGCACCTCTAACGTGGGGCGGATGAAAACGCTGTACCGTGAAGGCCTGAAAAACCGCTACGGCGCACTGATGCAGACGATCTCTGGCGTGCACTACAATTTCTCTCTGCCGATGGCGTTCTGGCAGGCGAAATGCGGTGAAACGGATAAAGACGCGATCTCTGCGGGCTACTTCCGCCTGATCCGCAATTATTACCGTTTTGGCTGGGTTATTCCGTATCTGTTTGGCGCGTCGCCGGCCATCTGTTCATCGTTCCTGCAAGGGAAACCGACCACGCTGCCGTTCGAGAAGACCGAGTGTGGCATGTATTACCTGCCGTACGCGACCTCTCTTCGCCTGAGCGACCTTGGCTATACCAATAAATCGCAAAGCAATCTCGGAATTACGTTTAACGATCTGCACGACTATGTGGCAGGCTTGAAGCGGGCGATCAAAACTCCGTCGGAAGAGTACGAAAAAATCGGCCTCGAAAAAGACGGCAAGCGCCTGCAAATCAACAGCAACGTATTGCAGATTGAGAACGAACTGTATGCGCCGATTCGTCCGAAGCGCGTAACGCGCAGCGGTGAAACGCCGTCGGATGCGCTACAGCGCGGCGGGATTGAATACATTGAAGTGCGCTCGCTGGATATCAACCCGTTCTCGCCGATTGGCGTTGACGAGCAGCAGGTTCGCTTCCTCGACCTGTTTATGGTCTGGTGCGTCCTGGCGGATGCGCCGGAAATGAGTTCCGACGAGCTGCTGTGTACCCGTACCAACTGGAATCGCGTGATTCTGGAAGGGCGTAAGCCGGGCCTGACGTTAGGGATTGGCTGTGAAACGGCGCAGTTCCCGCTCTCTAAGGTGGGGAAAGATCTGTTCAATGACCTGAAGCGCGTTGCCCAGACGCTGGATAGCGTGTACGGCGGCGAAGCATACCAGAAGGTCTGCGACGAACTGGTTGAAAGCTTTGATAACCCGGAACTGACGTTCTCGGCACGCATTCTGCGTTCTATGATTGAGCAGGGAATTGGCGGCACAGGACGTTCACTGTCAGCGGAGTACCGTGAGATGCTTATGCAGGAGCCGTTAGAGGTTCTGAGCGAAGCGGATTTTGTGGCGGAGCGCGATGCATCCGTTGTGCGTCAGAAAGCGATCGAAGCGGCGGATACGGAGTCGTTTGAGGCGTTTCTGGCGAAGCAGGCTTGAACCAAAAGAAAAAGGCCACATCGCTGTGGCCAAAATATACATCTCTGAATTCAGGGATGATGATAACAAATGCGCGTCTTTCATATACTCAGACGCGCATTCTGTAGAAGAGTTCAGTTTATTTTAAAAAAATCACTATCGGAGGTGACGTATGCCGTTATTAGATAGCTTTACTGTCGACCATACCCGTATGGAAGCACCAGCAGTCCGCGTGGCGAAGACCATGAACACGCCGCACGGCGACACGATCACCGTTTTCGACCTGCGCTTCTGCGTGCCGAATAAAGAAGTGATGCCGGAGAAAGGCATTCACACGCTGGAACACCTGTTTGCTGGCTTCATGCGCGACCACCTGAACGGCAACGGCGTGGAGATCATCGATATCTCTCCGATGGGCTGCCGCACCGGTTTTTACATGAGCCTGATTGGTCAGCCGGAAGAGAAACGCGTTGCGGATGCGTGGAAAGCGGCGATGGAAGACGTGCTGAAGGTGAAAGAGCAGAACCAGATCCCTGAGCTGAACGTTTACCAGTGCGGCACTTACCAGATGCACTCTCTGGAAGAAGCCCAGGACATTGCCCGTCATATCATCGAACGTGATGTTCGTGTAAACAGCAACGACGAGCTGGCCCTGCCAAAAGAAAAACTTCAGGAACTGCACATTTAGTATTGTGCCCGTGGATGCCCGGTGGCGCTTCGCTGACCGGGCCTACAATCCTTTATCGGTACTGATAATCGTGGACAACCGGGCCGGACAGAGGCCCGGTTATCGTAGGCCGGGTAAGGCGTAGCCGCCACCCGGCAACCCATAAACAGGGTTAATGCGCACCGCCGCCGCCGCTACCGGCACCAAACGGTGGTTTGGCAAACCACACCAGCCCCAGCAGGACGATAAAGATCCCCGCCGATATCCAGAATATCTCGTTTGCCGAGATAATCAGCCCCTGGTTGGTGATTTGCTGGGCAAGCCAGCCGGACGCCTGCTGCTCCGTCATGCCCATCCCCTCAAGCTGGCTATACATCTGCTGAGCGTTAGGGTTGAACGGGTTCACCGCTTCGGTCAGCTGGGCGTGGTGCATCGATTCCCGGTTGGTCCACAGCGTGGTGGTAATCGAGGTCCCGATGGAGCCCGCCAGCGTACGGGTAAAGTTCGACAGGCTCGATGCCGCCGCCATCCGCTCTGGCGGCAAGCCGGAAAGCGTAATGGTGGTCAGCGGCATAAAGAAGCACGCTACGGCAAAGCCCTGAATAAACTGCGGCCACGCGGAGGCGCCAAAGTCCATTCCCGGTTCGAACGTATACGCGCGCCAGTAGAAGCACACGGCGTACATGATGAAGCTGAACGTCACCAGCCTGCGCATGTCGAGCTTATGGGCGAAACGGCCAATAATCGGCGACAGCAGAACCGGAATTAACCCCACCGGCGCGGAGGCCAGCCCCGCCCAGGTTGCGGTATAGCCGTACACCTCCTGCAACAGCTGCGGCAGCAGAACAATCGCGCCGAAGTAGAGCATATAGGCGAGGCTGATACAGAGGCAGCCGATGGTGAAGTTTCGCGATTTAAACAGCGAGAGATCGACTATCGGGTTATCGTCCGTCAGCTCCCAGACAATCAGGAAGCTAATGGCGACCACGGCGACCACCGTCAGCACGATGATTTCCGTAGAGGCGAACCAGTCCAGCTCTTTACCCCGGTCGAGCATGATTTGCAGGCTGCCGATGCCGACCACCAGCAGCGCCAGACCGATACCATCGATCCGCCGCTGTTCGGTTCGCGTTTCGCGACCGCGCAGAGACTGTAGCGTCATCAGCACCACCAGCGCACCGATGGGCACGTTGATGAAGAAGATCCAGCCCCAGTGATAGTTATCGCTGATGTAACCGCCGAGGATAGGCCCGCAAATCGGGGCGACAATCACCGTCATCGACCACAGAGCGAGCGCGATGGAGCGTTTGGCGGGCGGATAGTTGTTCAGCAGCAAACTCTGCGACAGCGGGATCAACGGCCCGGCGACAATCCCCTGGATGACGCGGAAGAATATCAGCATCGTCAGGCTGCTGGACATCCCGCAGGCCCAGGAGGCCAGCACGAACAGGATCGTCGACCAGAGGAACAGCTTCACTTCACCGACGCGCTTCGCCAGCCAGCCGGTGATGGGGATGGAGATGGCGTTCGCCACCCCGAACGAGGTAATGACCCAGGTTCCCTGGCTCAGCGATGAGCCAAGGTTCCCGGCGATGGTTGGGATCGCCACGTTTGCGATGGTGGAGTCCAGCACCTGCATGAATGTCGCCAGCGACAGCGCAATGGTCATAATGACCAGCTGCGCCCCCTCCAGCGGTTTTTGCGGCTTTTGCTGTTGCATAACGCTCACCTTCGAATTAACCGGCGTTTGCCTTCACGATGTCATCGATCAGCTTATTAACCGGATCGAGGCTAATTTCACGGGCGTTACTTTCATAAGCTGGCGTGCTGCGCACCTGATTTGCGAGGATCTGACCGTCGCGGTTGGCGGTATCAACCGTCACCAGCGTGGAAAGGCCAATTCGCAGCGGATGGTCCGCCAGCTGTTTGGCGTCCAGTTCAATACGCACGGGCAGGCGCTGTACCACTTTGATCCAGTTGCCGGTGGCGTTCTGCGCAGGCAGCAGGCTGAACGCGCTGCCGGTCCCCATGTCCAGACCGACCACTTTACCGGTGTACTTCACGTCATCGCCGTAGATATCGCTGACCACGGTTGCGGTCTGGCCGATACGCATATGCGCCAGCTGGGTCTCTTTGAAGTTCGCATCCACCCACAGATTATTCGCCGGAACGACCGCCATCAGCGGCGTGGTGGTGCCAATCTGCGCGCCGGGCTGTACGGAACGACGGGAAACGTAGCCGGTCATCGGGCTGACGATTTTGGTACGTTGCAGGGCAAGCCATGCGTTGCGCACTTCGGTCGCCGCCTGTTTCACCGCCGGCTGGTTTTCCAGAGAGGTGCCCAGCACCATCGCCTGGTTAGCGTTGTACTGCTGAATAGCCACGTCCAGCTGCGCCTGTGCGCTGGCCACCGCATCGCGGGCGTGCTGCAACTCTTCACGGCCAATCAGGTTGGCGGTGCCGAGAGGAACACGACGCTTAAGGTCGCTCTGCGCCTGGGCCAGGGCCGTTTTCTGCACGTCGATACTGGCCTGAAGCTGTTTGCTGTTGATCATCAGCTGGCGGGTCTGGCGAACGCTGGAGGCCAGCGCCGTCTGTGCTTTTTCAAACGCCTGTTGGGCGTCGGTCGGGTCGAGCGTGACCAGCACATCCCCTTTTTTCACAAAGTCGGTGTTGTCAGCCCAGACTTTCGTCACGCTGCCCGACACCTGTGCCATGATTTGAACCTGATTTCCTGCCACGTATGCATCGTCTGTCTCTTCAACATGACGCAATACTAAAAACCAATAAATCCCATATGCCACGGCAATAATAATAAAGAGCAAGGTCAGCAGAATAAGGGCGCTCTTACGTTTGCCCTTCTTGTTAACCGGTTGCTGCGGGGGAGTGTTCTCCGCATTTGCGCTCATTGTTGTTCTCCACGATCTTTTTATTTTCACATCGGCTGAGCCGACCTGTTGTCAGAAAGGCCAGCAGTTTCACGTGCTGGCCTGTCAGTTTTTCTTTTGAAATCTGGATGGTTGAGCGGATCGTCGCGTTAGCGCAGCGCCTCAAGAATGACGCCATCTTCATCCATCTGATCCAGACGGGTGAGCAGCTTGCGAGTAATGTGCTCAAGCTGGTCGCGCTCGGCGGTGCTGAGGGCGGACCAGAGCTGGTGCAGGCAGTTATGCTGCGGGGGCAGCACTTCGCGCAGGAATTCGTGACCTTTCTCGGTCAGTTGCAGATGCAGGCAGCGGCGATCGTTATCGCTTTCACGGCGTTCGATCCAGCCGCGCTTCTCCAGCTCATCAGCAATACGGGTGGCATTGGTACGGGATGAACCCAGCGCGCAGCTCAGTTCAGACGGCTGAATGCTGTGGTTTTCCTGAGACTCAAGCGTAATCAACGCCATAAATAACGTCTCGTTAATCCCTTGCGCTTTCAGCATCTTATTACGATTTTCCAGCAGCTTACCCTGCATGTGCATGCACAGGCGAGTCAGCAGGATCTCCTGATACGGGAAGTCCTCATGACGACTGGCGCGGAACTTAAGCATTTGTTCAATGGGCGTAAACGAACTATCCATTTTGGGCATAACCTCATTAATTACAGCCGATATAGTAACGATAGTGACAAATAATGTAAATGAATTATTTGTGCGGTTATATCCGCCAAACGAATGTCACCATCAGAAAGCGCCGGGTAAATCCGTGACCCGGTGAGCACAGAAAGCGTGGGGTGTATACCCGCGAAAGAGGGGATGTGAGGACAGGGGTCTGAACTATTCATGCCGGTAGTAAATATGTCACCCACAGTAAAATTTCTGGGATAAATGATTACCGTTACATTAACAGATGCAGGCCCCCTTTACACCCCAGGGGGCCCAAAGCAATGTAAAACTTAGTGAATTGCTTCCTGGCGGTGGTAGCCGCGCCACCACACCAGCAGATTTATCGCCGCGACGATGGCGCCGATGGCGCATACGCCCGTCCAGCCCGCATGCTGCCAGGCGGAGGCTGAGATCAACGAGCCCGCCGCGCCGCCGATAAAGTAGCTGGTCATATATCCGGCCGTCAGACGGTTACGTGCGTCCGGCTTCACGCGGTAAATAACGGTCTGGTTGGTGATGTGTACGCCCTGCACGGTGAGGTCGAGCACCAGAATACCGACGATCAGCGCCAGCACTGAGACGTGTCCGTACCAGATGGCCGCCCAGGAGAGCAGGAGCAACACCAGCCCGGCGGAGGTGGTCATATGCGATTTGCCTTTGTCGGCCAGCCCACCGGCCGGGCGTGCGCCCAGCGCACCAGCCGCGCCTGCCAGCCCGAACAGGCCAATCACCCCTTCTGAGTAGTTAAACGGCGGTGCGGCGAGCAGAAATGCCATCGACGTCCATAAGATGCTGAAGTTGGCGAAGGTAAGACACCCCAGAATGGCGCGCGTGCGCAGGAGTTTATCCTGCGTAAAGAGGCTGAAAACGGAGGCGAGAAGCTGGGGATAGTTCAGGTGATTCTCCTGCTTCACTTTCGGCAGGCCGCGCCACAGCGCCAGCGCCATGATAACCATCAGCACGCTCGCCACCCAGTAGACGGTGCGCCAGCCGCCGAGGCTCGCCAGCAGCCCGGCAACGGTTCGCGCCAGCAGGATGCCCAGCAGCAGGCCGCTCATGATAGTGCCGACCACTTTGCCGCGTTTTTCCGGGGACGCCAGCGTAGCGGCAAGGGGAACCAGAATTTGCGCCACCACCGAGAACAGGCCAGTCAGCGCGGTGCCAATAATCATCATCGTTAACGACTGGCTGCTGGCAGTGATCAGCATCCCGCCTGCCGCCAGAAGCGTCATAGAGACGATAAGCATCCGGCGCTCAAACATATCGCCCAATGGCACCAGGAACAGCAGCCCTGCCGCATAGCCGAGCTGCGCAGCGGTGACGATAAAGCCGGCGGAGCTGGCGGAAAGATCGAAGGCGCGCGCGATAGTATCAAGCAGAGGCTGCGCGTAATAGTTGCTGGCGACTGCCAGACCCGTTGCCACGGACATTAAAAGGATGAGTGCAGGGCTAAGCCCCTGAGATGTTTTTGTCATTAGTTTCAGGAATCGTGAGTTAAGTGATTATTTTTCCGGAAACATAATAACCAATGATTGAGAATGTTGGGGGATTGTTATGTGTGTGTTTGTGCGGTTAATCCCCTCACCCCAGCCCTCTCCCCTTTGGGGAGAGGGTGAGGGGTAAGGTTATGTTGTATTTTTACTTCTGCGCCGCAAGCGCCTCTTTCACCCAGCCATCAAACTGCTGCTGGTGGGCTTTGATCCAGCCATCCACGTGGCCTTTAATATCGGCTTCGGACGATTTACCCGCGTGCATCATCGCGTTCTGAGCGTTGATGTCCGCCAGCGGCAGCTTCATCACCGAGAACAATTTCGCCGCAGCCGGGTTTTTCTCTGCCCAGGCTTTGTTCGCCACGATATGCATGGTGTTCACCGGGAAGCCATAGTTCATGCCGTTCGGCAGTTTGGTGTCGATATCTTTCTGCTCGCCCGGCAGGGAGGAGAAGGGCACCTGCAACCACACCACGTCTTTGCCCGGCTTCAGCACGTCGCTCACCCAGTACGGCGTCCAGGTGTAGTAGATCACCGGCTTGCCTTCTTTAAAGCGGGCGATGGTGTCGGCCATCATCGCGGAGTAATTGCCGTGACTCACGTCGACGGTTTTCGCCAGATCGAACGCTTTGTTCTGGTGGTTGATCACCGCTTCACAGCCCCAGCCCGGTGAACAGCCCATCATGTCCGCTTTGCCGTCGCCGTTGGTGTCGAACAGTCTGGCGATCTTCGGATCTTTCAGCTGTTCAATATTGGTGATGTGATACTGGTCGGCGGTTTTCTTGTCGATCAGATAGCCCTGTGCCGCGCCGGTCACGAAGGTGCCTTCGCGGTAGAATTTCTTGTCACCGCCTGCGGCAGCAAACATATCGTCGTGCAATGGCTGCCAGTTCACGGCGGTAAAGGTGGCATCACCGGAGGCAATCGAGGTATAGCCCACGTTGTAATCCACTTCGCTGGCGGTATTTACGGTATAGCCCAGCTTCTCCAGCGCGCGGCTGACGAGCTGCGTCTGGAAGGACTCTTCCGAAATGGTGCTTTGCACCGGCTGCACGGTAATGCCTTTGCCCGGCAGGTCAGCGGCAAACGCGCTGGTGGAGACAAGGGTCGCAAACGCTGTGGCAAAAAGTACGTTATGTCGCATCGTTGTTCCTTATTTTGTGAAGGGGCGGGTGAGTAACCCGACAGGGCCGGTGGTGTACCAGCGACGGTTGCCGCGACTGCGTGAATCACGACCGACAGCCTGGGTCAGGCGGTCAAGAATGATGGCAAGGATCACAATCCCGACGCCGCCGACGGTCGCCAGCCCCATATCAAGACGGCCAATACCACGCAGTACCATCTGGCCTAAACCGCCAACGGCAATCATCGAGGCGATTACCACCATGGACAGCGCCAGCATCAGGGTCTGGTTCACGCCTGCCATAATGGTCGGCATCGCCAGCGGAAGCTGAACCTTGAACAGCATCTGACGCGGGCTGGCGCCGAACGAGCGCGAGGCCTCAATCAGATCCGCAGGCACCTGGTTAATGCCCAGGATCGTCAGGCGAATAATCGGCGGCAGGGCGAAGATTATGGTCACCACTACCCCCGGCACGTTACCGATACCGAACAGCATGACGATAGGCACCAGGTAAACGAACGCCGGCGTGGTCTGCATCGCATCCAGCAGCGGGCGAATAATTTTCGCGGCCCGCGGGCTGCGCGCCAGCCAGATCCCCATCGGTAGCCCGATGACAATGCAGAAGAGCAGGGCGGTCAGCACCAGCGCCAGGGTAATCATCGCCTGAGACCACGCACCAATCGCGCCGATGGCAATCAGAGAGATCAGCGTGGCGACGCCCATCCCCGCGCTACCGAACTGCCACGCGATCAGCGAGAACAGGATAATCGCCACGGGCGCAGGCATGCCCAGCATCAGCTGCTGGAAACCGTTCAGGATGTAATCCACCGGGATGCGGATCCCCTGGAACACCGGGCGGAAGTGGGTAACGACCCAGTCGATCCCCTCCGTCACCCAGCTGTCCAGCGGGATCAGCGTCTTGTGGAACGGATCCATAATATTGAAATGCTCTGGCGCAGGCGCAGGTGCGCTGTTGAGCCAGTCCGCCGCGCCGCCGCCGTCGGCAGGTGCGGGCGTGGAACCCCACGCATCGGCAGATTGCGCCGCGCTGTCCGCAGCGTCAGTGGTACCCCATGGGTTTGATTGATCAGCCATTGTTTGCCCCCTCGCGATCTAAAGCCTGTAGCAACATCCGTTTTGAGATGATGCCAACGTACTGTTGCTCTTCCCCGACAACCGGCACGGCGCAAGGCGCCTGACCCACGTGAGAGAGCAACTCGCTGAGCGGCGTTTCGGCGTCCACGGCAAGCGGAGCGTCAATCAACGCCGCATCGATTCCCTGGTTTTCGCTCAGGGCGGTTTTCAGAGAGTCGATGGAGACAACGCCGACAAATTTATTGCCGCGTTCAACCAGATAACCGTATTCACGATCTTCATCCTGCAACAGCTTCAGCGCGGAGCGCGGGCCGAAACCTGGCGTTTTTCGAATAATGCCGTTTGGCGTTCGGCGGGCAATATCTTTCGCGCTAAATACGTGGCTAATATCCACGCCGCGGAAGAAGGTGCGCACATAATCATTTGCCGGATTATTGAGAATTTCATCCGGCGTACCGACCTGCACCACCTCGCCATTTTGCATAATGGCAATTCGATCGCCAATACGCATGGCTTCATCCAGATCGTGAGAAATAAACACGATGGTGCGCTGATGTTTGGCCTGTAATTTTACCAGCTCATCCTGCATCTCGGTACGAATTAAGGGATCGAGCGCCGAGAAAGCTTCGTCCATTAATAAAATATCTGGATTAATGGCTAATGCGCGGGCTAATCCCACGCGCTGACGCATGCCGCCTGACAGCTCATCCGGGTAGGCATGAGCGTAATTTTCCAGCCCAACCTGACGCAGCGCATCCAGGGCTTTTTCCTGACGTTCCTGAGCGGGCGTGCCGGCTAACTCCATGCCGAAGGCGGTATTATCGAGCACCGTCATGTGCGGCATCAGCGCAAATGACTGAAACACCATCGCAATTTTCTTTCTGCGCACCTCGCGGAGTTCTGCGTCTGAGATTCTGGCGATATCCACGCCGTCAATCAGCACCTGTCCGCGGGTGGGTTCAATCAGGCGATTGAGAAGGCGAACCATAGTGGATTTACCCGAACCGGATAATCCCATGATGACAAAAATCTCGCCTTCTTCAATGGCCAGACTGGCGTCTTTAACGCCAAGCGATAGCCCTGTTTTTTCCAGAATTTGCTCTTTCGAAAGGCCTTTCTCAATATATTTGAAAGCACGCTGCGGGTGCTCGCCAAATACTTTATAAAGATTTTTCACTTCTAATTTAATTGCCATGCAATAGAGAGTGTCCTGTTATTTGTTTATGTCGATATGATTACCATGGTAAATAGTTAACTGGCATTACCCTAACATACTCAGAATCTGAGACAACCCTGAGCGGGCATGAGGTCGGAATTTTGCCACAAGCGAAACGGCTGAATTTCCCATGAATAAAGGGCTGAGGGCGGTTTGAATTTTTCTCAATTTTTTGCTGCTGCATGGGGAAATTCCGCCTGAATCGGTGTGATTCAGGCGAATATGACGTGGAAATTACAGTGTAGTACGTAGTGAAATATTCGGCCGGGAATAATGAACTTTATATTTAATTAACGAACGTTAATTCACTCATTAAAAATCCCAGTCCTCATCTTCCGTCTCCACCGCTTTACCCATCACGTACGATGAGCCGGACCCGGAAAAGAAGTCGTGGTTTTCATCCGCGTTGGGCGACAGCGCCGCGAGGATCGCCGGGTTCACCTCCGCCATCTCCGGCGGGAAAAGCGCCTCGTAGCCCAGGTTCATCAGCGCCTTATTGGCGTTGTAGCAGAGGAACGCTTTTACGTCCTCTTCCCAGCCCGTTCCGGCGTACAGTTCTTCGGTATAGCTCAGCTCGTTGTCGTACAGATCCATCAGCAAATCGAGCGCAAATCCCTTCAACTCTTCCTGCTTCGCTGTGCTGACTTTTTCCAGCCCTTTCTGGTACTTATAGCCGATGTAATACCCGTGTACCGCTTCATCCCTGATGATGAGGCGAATCAAATCGGCGGTATTGGTGAGCTTGCCCCGGCTCGACCAGTACATGGGCAGCCAGAAGCCGGAATAGAAGAGAAAAGATTCCAGGAACACGCTGGCGATCTTCTTCTTCAGCGGCTCGTCGGCGCGATAATACTCCAGCACCAGCTCCGCCTTCCGCTGCAATGACGCGCTCTCTTCGCTCCAGGCGTAGGCCGCGTCCACGTCTCTGGTCTGGCAGAGCGTCGAGAAAATCGAGCTGTAGGAGCGGGCATGGACCGCCTCCATAAAGCTGATATTCGACATCACCGCCTCTTCGTGCGGCGTCAGCGCATCGCTCATCAGCGCGGGGGCACCCACGGTATTCTGAATCGTGTCCAGCAGCGTCAGGCCGGTAAAGACGCGGATTGTCAGCTGCTGCCCGGCGTGGCTGAGCGTTTGCCAGGCCGGAATATCGTTGGAAAGCGGCACCTTTTCCGGCAGCCAGAAGTTGCTGGTCAGGCGGTTCCACACCTCCAGGTCTTTATCGTCCTGAATCTTGTTCCAGTTAACGGCACTCACGCGTGACAGTTTCATCCTTTCTCCTTACAGCGCGCAGGACACGCAGCCTTCGATTTCGGTGCCTTCCAGCGCAAGCTGGCGCAGGCGAATGTAGTACAGCGTTTTGATGCCTTTCTTCCAGGCGTAAATCTGCGCCTTATTGATATCCCGCGTGGTGGCGGTATCCGGGAAGAAGAGCGTCAGCGATAGCCCCTGATCCACGTGCTTTGTCGCCTCGGCGTAGGTATCAATGATTTTCTCCGGCCCGATCTCATAGGCGTCCTGATAGAGCGCCAGATTGTCGTTGGTCATAAACGGGGCAGGGTAGTAGACGCGTCCGGTTTTGCCTTCCTTGCGGATTTCAATCTTCGACACGATCGGGTGAATGCTCGACGTGGCGTGATTGATATAGGAAATAGAGCCGGTCGGCGGCACCGCCTGAAGGTTCTGGTTATAGATGCCGTAGCGCATCACATCGTCGCGCAGCTGCTGCCACATCTCGCGCGTCGGCAGGGTAATGCCGGCGCGGTCAAACAGCGCGCGCACTTTTTCGGTTTTCGGCTGCCAGTCGCCTTCCAGATACTGGCTGAAATATTCCCCGCTGGCGTAGCGCGACTGCTCAAAGCCTGCGAACCGCTGGCTGCGCTCGCGCGCCAGCATCATTGAGGTATGCAGCGCATGCCAGGTGATGGTGTAGAAATAGAGATTCGTGAAATCCAGCCCTTCCGGGCTGCCGTAGGCGATGCCTTCCCGCGCCAGGTAGCCGTGCAGGTTCATCTGCCCCAGGCCGATGGCGTGCGACGCGGCGTTGCCCGCCTCAATGGACGGCACGCTGCGGATGTGGCTCATGTCCGATACCGCCGTCAGCCCGCGAACGGCGGTTTCCACCGTGCGGCCAAAATCTGGCGAATCCATGGTGTGGGCAATATTCAGCGACCCGAGGTTACAGGAGATATCTTTGCCGATGTCCGCGTAGTCGAGGTTTTCGTCATAGGTGGAGGTGCTGTTGACCTGCAAAATCTCCGAGCACAGGTTGCTCATGTTGATGCGCCCGGCAATCGGGCTGGCGCGGTTAACCGTATCCTCGTACATGATGTACGGGTAGCCGGACTCAAACTGAATTTCCGCAAGCGTCTGGAAGAAATCGCGGGCGTTGATGTACTTCTTGCGGATGCGATCGTCTGCAACCAGCTCGTCATAAAGCTCGCTTATCGCCACGTCGCCAAACGCTTTGCCGTAGACACGTTCAACGTCATACGGCGAGAACAGCGCCATGTCGGCATTCTCTTTGGCCAGCTTAAAGGTGATATCCGGGATAACCACACCGAGCGACAGGGTTTTGATGCGGATTTTTTCGTCGGCGTTTTCACGTTTGGTATCCAGAAAACGCAGGATGTCCGGGTGGTGCGCGTGCAGGTAAACCGCCCCCGCGCCCTGACGCGCGCCAAGCTGGTTGGCGTAGGAGAAGGCATCTTCCAGCATCTTCATCACCGGGATGACGCCGGAAGACTGGTTTTCGATGCGTTTGATTGGCGCGCCCGCTTCCCGCAGGTTTGAGAGCAGAAACGCCACGCCGCCGCCGCGTTTCGACAGCTGTAGCGCCGAATTCACCGCACGGCCAATCGACTCCATATTGTCTTCAATACGCAGCAGGAAGCAGGAGACCAGCTCGCCGCGCTGGGCTTTGCCGCAGTTAAGGAAGGTTGGCGTGGCAGGCTGGAAGCGGCCTGAGAGGATCTCCTCCGTCAGCCTTTCGGCCAGAGCTTCATCGCCCTGCGCCAGCGTCAGGGCCACCATGACGACCCGATCTTCAAAGCTTTCTAAATAGCGTTTGCCGTCGAAGGTTTTCAGGGTGTAGCTGGTGTAATACTTCCATGCGCCAAGAAACGTCTGGAAGCGAAAACCGCTGGCGTGCGCACGTGCAAACAATGCCTCCACGAAGGCGCGATCGTAGCGGGTCAGGACGCGCTCTTCGTAATATCCCTCTTTTACCAGATAGTCGAGACGTTCCCGCTGGCTGCCAAAGGTAACGCTGTTCGGGCGTACGTGGGCGGCAAAAAAGGCGTCCACCGCCTCACGATCTTTATCAAGCTGAATGCGCCCCTCGCGGTCGTAGAGGTTAAGCATTGCGTTTAATGCGTGGTAATCCGGCGTCGCCTGAATCACGCGTTCTGCGGTTGTCGTTGCCAAAATTCGTTCACTCCTTTACGCACGTTCTCTACGTCCTGCTGTGTCCCCATCAGTTCAAAACGATAGAGATACGGCACGCCGCATTTTTGAGAGATGACATCCCCGGCGCGGGCAAAGGCCTCGCCGAAATTACGATTGCCCGCCGCAATCACGCCGCGAATCAGCTGTCGGTTATGGGGATTGTTCAGAAAGCGGATCACCTGACGGGGAACGGCCCCCGCGGTGCCACCGCCGCCATAGCTCGGCACCACCAGTATGTAAGGTTCGTCTACCTGAATACGCTCCCGCTCGTTCAGCGGGATGCGTATCGCAGGCAGCCCGAGGCGCTCCATAAACCGAAGCGTGTTTTCCGAGCTGCTGGAAAAGTAGACCAGCCTGCTCATGCACTGACGGCCTGAGCGGCAAGACGGTTGATCATATCCGGGCGAAAGCCAGACCAGCTGGTATCACCGGCAACCACCACCGGAAGCTGACGAAAACCCTGCGCCCGCAGGATGTCAGCCGCGTCGGGCACCTGATCAAGATTGACCATCTCAAAAGCCACGCCGCGGCTCTCCATCGCCCGTTTCGTGGCGTGGCACTGAACACAATCGTTACGAGTGTAAATAATAATGCTCATGATTCGTATTTCCATTTAGAATGAGAGAACGGCGCGAGTAAACGCGTCATGTTGTGTGTGTCTGTCTAAAAGGAATACTAGATGTAGTTGCGTTAAGTTTCAACCACACAAGATATGGGAAATTTGGATTAATAAGGCCCTAATGATGAGCCCGGCGGGGCAGGGCGGGCTGTGCATGTTCTTCAGGCTTTCCGGCAAAGAAAAGCCCCGGCGCCAGGGGCAACCGGGGCTAAGAACTCGCGCTTACTTACGCAGGCTAAGCAGGGCGCCGACAAAAATGCCGACCGCCGCCACCGTTCCCAGCGTACACAGCGGTTTTTCACGTACGAAGGTGGTGGCGCAGCTGGCCATGTCGCAGGCCGCCTGGGTGGTACGTGAGCGGCCATTCATCCTTGCGCGCGTTTCACGCAGCAGAGACTGAGCCTTACGTTTCGCGGCATCTGTTTCATCCTTCGCATCAGAGCCCCAGGATTTCAGCACCGCTTCCAGCGTATCCGCTAATTGGCTGACATCATTACGAATATCCTGGGTGTCGTCGTTAATATCGTTTCGGTTCGGTCTGTTAAACATACGATCCTCCATAATTTGTGTTCCCGTTTAGTTTAGTTCAGAAATTTAATATCTGAAGCCAGTCACGGGTTATCGGGCAGTTTATGGAATATTCTGAAAGCCCTGCTAATGCTGAATACTGTAAGGTTGCCCGGCAGGTATGATAATGAGGAAGAGATATGTATTTACGACCCGATGAGGTGGCGCGCGTTCTTGAAAAAGAAGGGTTCACCATGGATGAGGTAACATCAAAAGCGTACGGATATCGCCGTGGCGAGAATTATGTTTACGTTAACCGTGAAGCAAGAATGGGGCGTACTGCTCTCATTATTCACCCGACACTGAAAGACAGAAGCCTGTCATTTGCTGAGCCCGCCTCGGATATTAAAACCTGCGATCATTATCAGCAATTTCCGCTCTATTTAGGCGGCGAGACGCATGAACATTATGGTATTCCGCACGGTTTCAGCTCGCGTATGGCGCTGGAGCGGTTCCTGAAAGGGCTGTTTGGCGACGTACAATAACTCTGCGACTGGCATGTGCCAGTCGCCTCACCTTACGCTTTGGCCTGGCTATAGGGGCTGACTTTAAACAGGCGACGGCAGTAGTCCAGAAAGTAACCGTACACCGCACCCATCAGCATTGATACCACGATATTCGAACTTACCGCGGCGGCAATTTGATGCCAGTCTGCGCCCACCGTCAGCAAAA
The DNA here is from genome assembly GCF_004331385.1 of Enterobacter quasihormaechei. Classification (GTDB taxonomy): domain Bacteria; phylum Pseudomonadota; class Gammaproteobacteria; order Enterobacterales; family Enterobacteriaceae; genus Enterobacter; species Enterobacter quasihormaechei. Next base: position 34,919 of record NZ_SJON01000002.1, on the reverse strand, counting down.
TAACCACATACACCGGGGACTGGAACGTTACATAGGCCAGAACGTCAGCCAGGTTTTTTACCCAACCTGCCGGGCTAATACGCCGGGCATAACGCATCACCGCATCGCGATACAGTCCGTACGGCCAGGCGATCATAATATTCACCGGAATGGCCACCAGGCGCGACGAGAGGGACTGCTCAAAGGACATTCCCGACAGAAAAATTTCAATCAGCATGTTCACGACGGAACAGTAAACGACCATCGCGAAAGTATCCGCTACCGCATGGCGCAGGCGAGACTGCGGTGAGAACATGTCTGAACTCCTCGAACAGGACAAAAAAGTGGCGTTTTACCTGCGGCGTTTAGTGCTTTAGGTTGGTTTGTTTTGAGTGTATAGCGTATCTCTCTGGCTTTTAACTAACAAGTAGTGATTAATCTTTATTTAGTGGCGCTTTGTCCATAAAATTCTCTAAAGCCGTCTGTTTTTTGCGCGCTTCGTTATTTTCTTTCCCATCAACGTTTTTGTTAAAAGAAATCAATCCATTAGCTTATCTGAGCACGCGTGAAACGTTTGTTGTACGAGCGTTTAAGGACGGTTTTTTGAACGGTTTTAAACAGGCGTTTTTGACCAGATGCAGGACGGTATATTACGCATTATAACTGACGGATAATTCCGGGTTATATTAACGGGATATTCTAAAACATTTACAATAATGTCAAAACGACAGGGTGGGTAGATATCAGAACAAAAATCAATTATTCTGTTGCCTGATTTATGTTATACACACGAAGAAAGGTTTCTCATTATTATGGCTTTAACGTTACAGAATCTTAATAATATCCGTACGCTCCGGGCGCTGGCGCGTGAATTATCCATGGATGTTCTGGAAGAAATGCTGGAAAAAGTCCGGATGGTCACGGAAGAAAAACGCAGCGAGCAGGCTGAATTAGAGCGTCAACGCGCTGAGCAGCAGGAAAAAATTAATGCTCTGCTGGAACTGATGAAGGCTGACGGTATTTCCCCGAGCGATCTGTTAGGCGGTGAACTGGCTCATGCGGGCCAGCCGGCTAAAAAACGTAAAGCGCGTGCGGCGAAATATCGTTTCATCGATGCGAACGGTGAAGAGAAAACGTGGACCGGTCAGGGACGTACGCCAAAGCCCATTGCGAACGCGCTGGCAAACGGTAAATCTCTGGACGATTTTCTGATCTGATGATAATTCGGGCGGTGTATTCCGCCCGGTTATTGACTCAGCAGACGCCAAAGTCACCTTCTTCGGAGTACAGAACCACGTCCGCCGCTTTCAGGTTATAATTCTCGCCCTGCTCATTGCTGGCCTGTACGGCCACAATATTTTCACCATTCACTTCGAGTACTTTCAGTTTCGGACCGCCCTGACGCGGTTGAACATAATCGCCGACAGAAAACATAGCACCTCCTTACGTTGTTATGATCTTCACCATAGCCCACGTCCTGGGGCGGGGTACAGTCTAATCTTGCAAATACCCCTTATCAGGTACGCCGGTTCCACGGCATCACTTTCAGCAGTCGCGCCATGCCGCAAAAACCCGTCACACCGGCAAACAGCAGCCCGGCGCCCACAAAACCGCTCAGCAGGAAAAAGGCGCTGGAGACGCTGTAACCCAGCACCACACCGCAGAGGATCAGCAGCCCGGCGGCGATCTGCACCTGACGCATCAGCGGAAGGGGTTGCGATCTGTCTTCAACGGTCAGCAGCCCGGACTGCTTCCAGCCCTGAATACCCCCCTCAACCACAAAGGCGTTTGCAGGGGAGGCTGCCCGGGCAAGACGAGCGGCATTGTTTGAGGTTCGCGCGCCGGACTGACAGTGGAAAATCACCGTTTCTCCCGGTGCTGGGTTTAGCCCGCCGGGTAACGAATCCAGCGGGATGGAGTGCGCCGCCGGAATATGCTCGCGGGCAAATTCGTCGGCGTCGCGAATATCGATGAGTTTAGCGCCCTCTGCAATCATCGTGCTTGCCTGCCGGGGCGTAATAAGGGGAAGGGACATTGTGTTTCCTTACGGTCATTTTCAGAACAGTAGAGCATTTAAGGCAAGGTTTAAGCCAGTGTAAAGAGGGTAAAGGCAGGTAAAAGCGCGAGTGCCGAATGGCAGTTACCCGTAAACTGGCTACGCTTAGAGTTGTGTCTTTTATACTTTTCAATTGGTTAGCTTGCACGGAGTTTTTATGGGTTTTTGGCGTGTTGTTTTTACGATTATTCTCCCGCCGCTGGGCGTGCTGCTTGGCAAGGGACTGGGCTGGGCGTTTATCCTGAATATTCTTCTGACCATCCTGGGTTACTTCCCGGGCCTTATCCACGCGTTTTGGGTTCAGACGAAAAGCTAAATACGCCACAGTAAGTCACTGTAGATCCGGGTCAGCGCGCCCTCGGGGCCAAACTGCTGTTTGATCCAGCGCGTGACCTGACCGGTCGCCGCATGCTGCGTGGCGAGCAGCATGCGCGAGTCCTGGCGCGGATTATTGATCCGCCGCGTCACCAGCAGCCCGTCCTCTACCGCCTCCCGCGTCATATACTCCGGTAAAAATCCAATACCTTCCCCCAGGATCTGACACTGACATTTGGTGTTGAAGTCCGGTACCAGAATCGCCTCCTGGCCATGAAGCAGCCAGCCGACCTTCTTGTTGATGGTGTGCGCAGTGTCCTCGACCATGATATTGGGATACAGACGCAGCTGACTTTCAGAAATGGGCTCAGGGGCGAACGCCAGCGGATGCGTCGGGGCGATGGCAAATACCCAGCGGATTGCGCCTATTTCGGTGTAATCGATGCCGCCGCCGTCCAGCAGCGTATCCGGCGCGCCAATGGCAATGTTGGCCTGATTATTAATGATGGAATCCCAGACGCCGTTGTACACCTCGGTCGTCACCGTGATCTGGCAGGTGGGAAACTGTTTTTTCAACACCTGGAGCAAACGCGCGGTATGGCGTGGCGTATACAAAAGCTGATTAATGCAGATGCGCACCCGCGTCTCAATGCCCTGCGAAATGGTATCAATCCCGCGCTTGATGGCGTGAAAGTCATTCAGCAGGTCGGTCGCTTTACGATAAAAGTAAAAGCCGGATTCGGTCAGCTCAATGCTGCGCGTGTTGCGTACAAACAGCACCACGTCCAGCCCGGTCTCCATGCGTTTAATGGTGTAGCTGATGGCGGAGGTGGTCACGCCCAGCTCGGCAGCAGCTTTGCTAAAACTGCCAAAACGCGCCGCGGTGGTGAAGGCCAGCAAATTCTCTTCGGTAAAGATGGAATTCATATTATGGCTCCGGGTGACCATCAGTTTTGAACATATTTTAACAACGACGTTACATCAAATTTGATGCCGGTCACAGTTCTGGCTTTTTACGCAGGGCCGCGTCATGTAAGGCTTTTTCAGCCATAAGGATAATGCAGCCTGAGGTGCCTGAACGCGGTAAAACATAAGAAAAAGGTTGCACAGACGCACGTTTTTGCCTGACCGTTGAATTTAACTCAACAATGAATTGCGTGTCGATGAATCATTTTTAAGCGGATTCTTTTATGAACAGCCTGTTGCTATTCTCAGGTCATCAGAAGTGACACATAGGGAGTCTTAATATGTCTGCAACTGCACTGGTTACAGAATTTCTGCTGGCGGCAGAAGAGGGCAATATCGATGCGCTAAAAGCCTGCCTGAAGAAAGGCGTGGATATTAACGCGACCAACCGCCAGAAAAGAACCGCCATTATTATTGCCAGCCTGAAAAAGCATTACGCCTGCGTGGAATTTTTAATTGCCGCTGGGGCGGATATTGATAAACAGGACCAGACCTGCTTTAACCCCTTCCTGATTAGCTGCCTGACGAATGATTTAACCCTGTTGCGCATTGTTCTTCCGGCGGATCCGGATCTCGACCGTCTGACGCGTTTTGGCGGCGTGGGTATAACCCCTGCCAGTGAAAAAGGGCACGTTGAAATCGTGCGCGAGCTGCTGGAAAAAACCGATATTAACGTCAACCACACCAATTTTGTCGGCTGGACGCCGCTGCTGGAAGCCATCGTGTTAAACGACGGCGGCGCAAAGCAGCAGGAAATTGTGAAGCTGCTGCTGGATCACGGCGCGAATCCGTACATGACCGATAAATACGGCAAAACCCCGCTCGAACTGGCGCGGGAAAAAGGCTTCAACGCGATAGCAGACCTGCTGCTGGCGGCAGGCGCATAGCGCAATTGGCCAGCCTGTTCCGGCTGGCCATTAATCAAAAACGCATTGTTACCGACGTGCTATTAGCACGACGGCGGCCCCCTTTTATCTTAAACAGGTGAAAATAATGCCAACCAAAATCGTCATAAAAAAGAACACGTATTTCGATTCGGTTTCCTTAATGTCGGTCTCCACCAAAGCCAATAAACTGCCGGGCGTCGAACAGGCATTTGTGGCGATGGCGACGGAAATGAATAAAGGCGTTCTGAAAAATCTCGGGCTGCTCACGCCGGAATTAGCAGAAGCTAAAAATGGCGACCTGATGATCGTGATTAAAGGCGACGCGGCGAATGATGAAACGCTGGCGGAAATAGAAGCCTTATTTACCCGCAAAGCGAGCAGCGGCGGCCACGAAGCACGCTACGCGACGATTGCCAGCGCCAAAACCCATCGCCCGGACAGCAACCTGGCGGTGATTTCCGTCAACGGCACCTTTGCCGCCCGCGAAGCGCGTCAGGCGCTGGAAAACGATCTTAACGTGATGCTGTTCTCCGATAACGTGTCGCTCGACGACGAGCTGGCGCTGAAGCAGCTGGCGCATGAGAAAGGGCTGCTGATGATGGGGCCAGACTGCGGGACCGCCATCATCAACGGTGCGAGGCTGTGCTTCGCCAACGCGGTCCGTCGCGGGACGATTGGGATTGTGGGCGCCTCCGGCACCGGCAGCCAGGAGCTGAGCGTACGCATTCACGAGTTCGGCGGCGGCGTGTCGCAGCTGATCGGCACCGGCGGGCGCGATCTCAGCGAGAAAATCGGCGGCCTGATGATGCTCGACGCCATCGACATGCTTGAGGCGGATGAGGGCACCCAGGTGATTGCGCTCATCTCCAAGCCGCCTGCACCCGCGGTTGCCGGGAAAGTGCTGGCCCGCGCGCGCGCCTGCCGCAAGCCCGTGGTCGTCTGTTTCCTTGGCCGCAACGACCCACCCGCCGATGAAGACGGCTTGCAGTTTGCCCGTGGCACCAAAGAGGCGGCACTGAAAGCGGTATTGCTTACCGGCGTTAAAAAAGAGTCGCTGGATTTACATCCGCTCAACTGGCCGCTGATTGAAGAGGTGCGCGCCCGCCTGACGCCGCAGCAGAAGTACATTCGCGGCCTGTTCTGCGGCGGCACCCTGTGCGATGAGGCGATGTTCGCCGCGCTTGCGAAATTCGACGATGTCTGGAGCAATATCCAGCCCGATCCGGCTAAGCGCCTGAAGGACATCAGCGTCAGCCAGGCCCACACCTTCCTTGACTTCGGTGACGACGACTTCACTAACGGCAAACCGCACCCAATGATTGACCCGACTAACCGCATCAGCCGCCTGCTACAGGAGGCGCGCGATCCGCAGGTGGGCGTCATCGTGATGGACTTCGTGCTCGGCTTTGGCGCACACGAGGATCCGGTGGGGGTGATGATCGAGGCGATCAAAGAGGCACAGGCCATTGCGAAAGCCGATAACCGTCCGCTGGAGATCCTCGGCTACGTGCTCGGCACCGACCAGGATCCGCAGTCGCTGGCGCAGCAGTGCCAGCGGCTTACCGATGCAGGCGTCATCTGGGCCAGCAGCAGCACCAACACCGGATTACTGGCACGCGAATTTGTCTGCAAAGGGGAGAAAGCATAATGACCACTTTATTCAACCAGCCGCTTAACGTCATTAACGTCGGCATTGCTATGTTCAGCGACGACCTCAAAAAGCAGCACGTTCCCGTGACCCAGCTCGACTGGACGCCGCCGGGGCAGGGCAATATGCAGGTGGTGGAGGCGCTCGACCAGCTGGCAGAGAAACCGCTGGCGGAGAAGATCGCCGCCGCGAACCACATTGCCCTTGAGCGCATCATCCAGTCCCATCCGGTGCTGGTGGGCTATGACCAGGCGATTAACGTGGTGCCGGGCATGACCCGCACCACCATTCTGCATGCTGGTCCACCCGTCGCCTGGGAAAACATGTGCGGGGCGATGAAGGGCGCGGTTACCGGTGCGCTGGTGTTTGAAGGGCTGGCGACGGATCTGGAGGACGCGGCAAGGCTGGCGGCTTCAGGCGACATCACCTTCTCGCCGTGCCACGAGCACGACTGCGTGGGCTCCATGGCGGGCGTCACCTCCGCGTCGATGTTTATGCACATCGTTGAGAACAAAACCTACGGCAACCGGGCGTTCACCAACCTCAGCGAGCAGATGGCGAAGATCCTGCGCATGGGGGCTAACGACCAGAGCGTGATCGACCGCCTGAACTGGATGCGCGACGTGCTCGGCCCGATGCTGCGCGACGCGATAAACATCATCGGCGAAATCGACCTGCGCCTGATGCTGGCCCAGGCGCTGCACATGGGCGACGAGTGCCACAACCGCAACAACGCGGGCACCACGCTGCTGATCCAGGCCCTGACGCCGGGGCTGATTCAGGCGGGCTACCCGGTGGAGCAGCAGCGCGAGGTGTTTGAGTTTGTCGCCAGCAGCGACTACTTCTCCGGCCCGACGTGGATGGCGATGTGTAAAGCCGCGCTGGATGCCGCTCACGGCATTGAGTACAGCACCGTCGTGACGACCATGGCGCGCAACGGCTACGAGTTCGGCCTGCGCGTTTCCGGCCTGCCGGGGCAGTGGTTTACCGGTCCGGCGCAGCAGGTGATTGGCCCGATGTTCGCAGGCTATAAGCCGGAAGACTCCGGACTGGACATTGGCGATAGCGCCATCACCGAAACCTACGGCATCGGCGGCTTTGCGATGGCGACGGCGCCGGCCATCGTTGCGCTGGTGGGTGGCACGGTGGAGGAAGCCATCGACTTCTCCCGCCAGATGCGCGAAATCACCCTCGGCGAGAATCCGAACGTCACCATTCCGCTGCTGTCGTTTATGGGCATTCCAACCGCCATCGACATCACCAGAGTGGCGGGCAGCGGCATTCTGCCGGTGATCAATACCGCCATAGCCCACAAGGACGCGGGCATCGGCATGATTGGGGCGGGCATCGTTCACCCGCCGTTTAGCTGTTTTGAAAAGGCGCTGTTGACCTTCCGCGATCGCTACGTTCTATAAGGCATGCATCCATGAAAAACATGAAACTGGAGTGGAAAAGAGGTGACTGGGCGGCCTATTTCGGGTTGATGACCAACAACCTGACTAATTTGCTGACCATGATGGGGTTGCTCATTTTTGTCGTCGGCATCCCGAAGGAGATTGTTTATGGACGCATCGCGCCGGCCTTCGGGCTGGCGGTGCTGGTAGCGAGCTTATGCTACACATGGTTTGGCCTGCAAATGGCGCGCGCCACCGGACGTACGGACGTCACCGCGCTGCCGTCCGGCCCGAGCGCACCCTCGATTTTTACCGTGACCTTCCTGGTGCTGATGCCGGTTTATCAGCAAACCGGGGATGCGGATTTCGCGATTCAGATTGGCCTGGTGTGGTGCTTCGTGGAAGCGATGATCCTCGCGGGCGGCTCGTTCCTGGGTGAGACCATCCGCAAGATGATCCCGCGTACCGTGCTGCTGTCGTGCCTGTCCGGTCTTGGCCTGCTGCTGCTGGCGATGAACCCGATGTTGCAGGCGTTCGAAGCGCCCACCGTGTCGTTCATCGTCCTGCTGCTGATCTTCATTAACTGGTTCGGTAAAAAGCCGATTTTCGCCAAAATCCCGACCGGCCTGCTGCTGCTGATTGCCGGAACGGCATTAGCGTGGATTTCCGGACTGCAAAGCCCGGATGCCATCAAGGCGTCTATGTCCTCCTTCGGCTTTAACCCGCCGGAGGTTCACGTGGACAGCTTTATGCAGGGCCTGCCGCACGCGCTGCCGTATCTGGCGTCCGCCGTGCCGCTGGGGCTGGCGAACTACATCTTTGACCTGGAGAACATCGAAAGCGCCCACGCGGCGGGGGATGAGTACCCGACCCGCAAGGTAATGCTGGCGAACGGCCTGGCTTCCATGCTCGGCTGCCTGATGGGCAACCCGTTCCCGGTCACGGTCTACGTGGGCCATCCCGGCTGGAAGGCGATGGGGGCGAGCATCGGCTACACGCTGGCGTCCGGCGTAACCATGTTTATCGTGCCGCTGTTCGGGCTGGGGGCGTTTATGCTCGCCATCATACCGATGACCGCTATCGTGCCGATTCTGGTGTTTATCGGCGTCGTCACCGCCAACCAGGTGGTGCGGGAAACGCCGAAAGTGGAGGTGCCCGTCATCTTTATCTGCCTGTTCCCGTGGATCGCTAACTGGGCGCTGACCATGATGAACAGCGTGATGAGCGCGGCGGGAACCAGCGCGGCGAAAATTGGCACCGACGTGCTGCACAGCAAAGGGATTTACTACGAGGGGCTGATGCACCTCGGCAACGGCGCGCCGCTCGCCAGCATGCTCTGGGGCTGTATCGCTATCTTCGCCATCATCAACAAACCGCTGCGCGGAGCCGTCGCCGCCGCAGGTGGGGCGCTGCTGGCGCTGTTTGGCGTGATCCACGCGCCGGTTGTGGGCTTTGCCGAGGGCAGTTCCCTGATGTTCGTCACGGCCTACCTGATGATGGGCGGGATGTTTGTGGTGAAGCATTTCCTCGACAGCCGTGAAGCTGCGAGCGCTGAAGTTACCGTTGCGAAGGAAAACGTATGAAAGAGCTTATGGTCGTCGCCATCGGCGGCAACAGCATCATCAAAGACAACGCCAGCCAGTCGGTTGAACATCAGGCGCAGGCGGTCAAAGCGGTGGCCGAGTCGGTGCTCGAAATGCTGGCCTCCGACTATGACATCGTCCTCACCCACGGCAACGGTCCGCAGGTGGGGCTGGATCTGCGCCGCGCCGAGATCGCCCACGAGCGGGAAGGGCTGCCGCTGACCCCGCTGGCAAACTGCGTGGCGGATACCCAGGGCGGTATCGGCTACCTCATCCAGCAGGCGCTCAACAACCGCCTGGCGGCGCGCGGCGAGCAGAAGGCGGTCACGGTCGTTACCCAGGTGGAGGTGGATAAAAACGATCCCGGCTTTACGCACCCGACAAAACCGATCGGCGCGTTCTTCAGCGAGGCGCAGCGCGACGAGCTACAGCTCGCGCACCCGGACTGGCATTTTGTCGAGGATTCAGGCCGGGGCTATCGCCGCGTGGTGGCCTCACCCCAGCCGCTGCGCATCGTCGAGGCGGATGCGATTAAGGCGCTAACGCAGAAGGGTTTTGTGGTCATCGGCGCGGGCGGCGGAGGCATTCCCGTGGTGCGCAGCGAGCATGGGGACTATCAGAGCGTCGATGCGGTGATTGATAAAGATCTCTCCACCGCGCTGCTGGCCCGTGAGATTTGCGCCGACGTGCTGGTGATAACCACCGGCGTGGAGAATGTCTGCGTTAACTTCGGCAAGCCAGACCAGCAGGCGCTGGACACCGTCAGCGTGGCGCAGATGACGCGCTACATGAACGAAGGCCACTTCCCGGCGGGCAGCATGCTGCCCAAAATCGTCGCCTCGCTGGCGTTTTTACGCCACGGCGGCAGGCGCGTGATCATCACCTCGCCGGACTGCCTGCCCGCGGCGCTGCGCGGTGAAACGGGTACCCACATTGTTAATGAAGGAAGATAAGATGAGTGAAAACAAAAGCCGCCGCGAGTTTATCAGCCAGAGCGGCAAAATGGTCACCGCCTGCGCGCTGTTTGGCGCAACCGGCTCCGTCGCGTATGCTGCCGACTCTGCAAAGGCAACCTGCGAGACGGGGAAACCGATGAACATCACCGCAAAACATTACTATCTGGACAACGTGCTGCTGGAGGCCGGGTTCAACGTCGACGGCAGCGTGGCGACAAGCACTCGCACCGAGCTGAAAACGCTGGAGATCAAAGACGGTAAAATCGTCGCCCTTCGCGATAACAACAGCCACGCCGACGCCGCGCTGCCGCACTACGACGCGGGTAAGAAACTGATGCTTCCGGCGATGCGCGACATGCACATTCATCTGGATAAAACCTTTTACGGCGGCCCGTGGCGGTCGCTCAACCGCCCGGCGGGAACCACTATTCAGGATATGATCCGCCTGGAACAGAAGCTGCTGCCGGAGTTACAGCCTTACACTCAGGCGCGCGCGGAAAAGCTGATCGACCTGATCCAGTCGAAAGGATCCACGATTGCCCGCAGCCACTGCAATATTGAGCCGGTTTCCGGCCTGAAAAACCTGGAGAATTTGCAGGCGGTGCTGGCGCGCCGCAGCGCAGGTTTCGACTGCGAAATCGTTGCCTTCCCGCAGCACGGTCTGCTGCTCTCCAACTCTGAAAAGCTGATGCGCGAGGCGATGCAGGCCGGGGCGCACTACGTGGGCGGGCTGGACCCAACCAGCGTTGACGGCGCGATGGAAAAATCGCTCGATACCATGTTCCAGATTGCGCTGGACTACGACAAAGGGGTGGATATTCACCTGCATGAAACCAGCCCGGCGGGCGTGGCGGCGGTGAATTACATGGTGGAAACCGTGGAGAAAACGCCGGAGCTGAAGGGGAAGCTGACCATCAGCCACGCCTTCGCGCTGGCGACGCTCAACGAGCAGCAGGTGGATGAGATAGCCACCCGCATGGCGGCGCAGCAGGTGACCATCGCCTCCACCGTGCCGATTGGCACCCTGCACATGCCGCTGAAGCAGCTGCGGGAGAAGGGCGTGTTCGTGATGACGGGCACCGACAGCGTGATCGACCACTGGTCGCCGTACGGTCTGGGGGACATGCTGGAGAAAGCCAATCTGTATGCCCAGCTCTATATTCGCCCGAACGAGCAGACGCTCTCCCGCGCGCTCGGCATCGCCACCGGCGACGTGCTGCCGCTGAACGATAAAGGTGAACGCGTATGGCCGAAAGCGCAGGATGAAGCCAGCTTTGTGCTGGTGGACGCCTCCTGCTCCGCCGAGGCGGTGGCGCGCATTTCTCCGCGCACCGCAACGTTCCACAAGGGGAACCTTGTCTGGGGCGTTGTTGGCTAAAAGCGAGCCGGGTGGCGCTGCGCTTACCCGGCCTACGGTTCGGAGATTTGTAGGTCGGGTAAGGCGAAGCCGCCACCCGACAATGCAGTATACTGCCAGGCACATTCTTAAAGAGGGATCTGCCATGGCACAAAACATCTACGACAATCCGGCATTTTTCGAAGGCTACGCTCAGCTTCCGCGCTCGGTGCAGGGGCTGGACGGCGCGCCGGAGTGGCCTGCGCTTAAGGCGATGCTGCCGGATTTAACCGGAAAATCGGTTATCGATCTCGGCTGCGGCTACGGCTGGTTCTGCCGCGTGGCGCGCGAGCTGGGCGCTTGCGAGGTTACGGGCGTCGATATCTCAGAAAAAATGCTGGCCCGCGCGGCTGAACTGACGGATGACGCGCAGATTCACTATCAGCGTCGCGATCTCGACTCTCTTCAGCTTCGCGAAAACAGTTTCGATCTGGTCTACAGCTCGCTGGCGCTGCACTACCTGCCGCAACTGGACATATTATTCGCCAACGTCCAGCGCGCGCTCAAACCCGGCGGCAGCCTGGTCTTCTCGATGGAACACCCGATTTACACCTGCGCCACCCGTCAGGGCTGGCTCACCGATGACAACGGTGAGCGGTTCTGGGGCGTTAACCATTATCAGGACGAAGGCAAGCGCGTCAGCAACTGGCTGGCAGAGGGGGTCATCAAATATCACCGCACGCTGGGTACGGTCCTCAACGCGCTGGTCAAGGCGGGATTAACGATAAGTGAAGTCAATGAGTGGGGGCCAACGCAGGCGCAGGTTGACGCCTGGCCCGCGCTGGCCGAAGAGGCGGAGCGCCCGATGCTGGTGCTCATCGCCGCCCGTAAGGCTTAATAACCGACTTTATATACCCGACCGCTCTGTACCCCTTCCACGCTGCGGCGGTAGGCCTGCGCCACGCTCGCGGCGGGAACGCTTACAAAGCCGGGGAAGAAGCCCTCATACGCTTCGGCGGATTCCGTCAGCACCGTCGGGCTGATCAGGTTAATGCGAATACCGCGCGGCAGTTCGCAGGCCGCGGCGCGGACAAACCCTTCCAGCGCCGCGTTTACCGTGGTGGCGTTGACGCCCTGTGCAATCGGCTCGTGCGCCACAATCCCGCTTATCAGCGTAATCGAACCGCCTTCGTTCAGGTAGTGCTGGCCGGTCAGCGCCAGACGAACCTGCCCCAGCAGCTTATCCTGCAAGCCCTGGTTGAACTCGCCGTCGGTCATAGTTGCGAGCGGGCCGAAGTGCACCCCTCCGGTTGCGGAGACGATCGCATCCACCGGGCCGATTTTTTCGAACAGCGCCTGTACGCTCGCCTGAGAGGTGATATCCACCTGACGATCGCCCTGCGTGCGACCCACGCGGATCGTCTCGTGGCGTTGGCTTAACTCTTCTGCGACTGCACGACCGACCGTACCGCTGGCACCAATAATGACGATTTTCATATCCGACTCCTCATGTTGTAAGCCCTCATTCTTTAATAAATAAAAAGTCAGATAAACTGGGATAAAGTTAGATGATTACTAACCAAAGGTTTGGAATATGGATAAGCTTCGCGGGATGGAGACGTTTATCGCGGTGGTAGAGAGCGGCAGCTTTACCGGCGCGGCGTCGCGGCTGGAGATGTCGGCGGTGATGGTCGGGAAGTATATTGCACAGCTGGAATCGCAGCTCGGCACGCGGCTGCTGGAGCGCAACACCCGCCGCCAGAGCCTGACGGATGCCGGGCGCGTTTATTATGAAGAGACAAGGCGCGTGCTGGAGCAGGTCTCGATTGCCGAAAACGCGGTTGAACGTCTGCGTGCCGCACCTGCCGGCACCCTGCGCGTGACGGCCCCCACGTCGTTTGGCGGCTGCGTTATCGCGCCCCTGACCGCCTCGTTTTTACAGCGCTACCCGGAAGTGCGCATCGAGCTGGATCTCACCAATCGAATGGTCGATCTGGTAGAAGAAGGGGTCGATCTGGCCATTCGCATCGGTGAGATTCGTCATGACGATCTGGTGGCGAAATACCTGTGTCCTTACAACATGACGATCTGCGCTTCGCCGGATTATCTGGCGCGCCACGGTACGCCGCAAACGCCAGCCGATCTGGTGGATCATCTGTGCCTGTCGCACACGGTATGGACGGCGCGTAACGAGTGGCGGCTGCCGGGTGTTGAAGGCGAAGTGCGCTGGAAGCGGGATGCCGTCTTAAGGTGCAATGACGGCTACGGGTTACGCATGGCGGCGCGAGCCGGGGCTGGACTGTTGCTGCAACCGGAAGTGCTGGTGGCGGAAGAGCTGGCGAGCGGCAGGCTGGTACGGGTGCTGGAGGCATTCACACCCGCGCCGAGGCCGGTGCATTTACTGTGGCGTCAGGATTTGCGTCCGCTGCCTAAGCTAACGGAATTTATTGCGCATATTCTGCTAAGATTGGGCACACTATAAAAAAAGAAGGTAAGCAAAGAATGTCTGCAAACAAACTCGCCAGCAGCGCGCAGGGCCTGCAATCCTCTGCCATTCGTGAATTATTAAAACATAGCAAAATGGCAGGCGTGATTTCGCTGGGTGGCGGTATTCCTAACCCGGACCTGTTCGATCACGAAGGTTTAAAAATCGCTGCTGATGCCGTGCTGTCTCAGCATTTTGGCGAAGCGTTCCAGTACGGCCTGACGGAAGGCGTCCCGGGGCTGCGCGAAGAGATCCAGCGTATCTGCGAAGGACGCGGCATCGCCTGTAAAGCCGATGACGTGGTCATCACCTCGGGCTCGCAACAGTCTCTGGACGTGCTGGCGCGTGCGTTAATTAACCCAGGCGATACGGTCGTCGTTGAGCGTCCTACCTACCTCGCCGCGTTGCAGGTCTTTGGCCTGGCACAGGCGAATTTTGAATCCGTCGGCACCGACGGCGACGGCATGAAAGTGGATGAGCTGGAAGCGCTGGTGGCGAAGAAAACCATCAAGGCGGTCTATATCGTGCCAACCTTCGGTAACCCCGGCGGCGTGACGCTCTCCGAAGCGCGCCGTAAACAGCTGGTGGAATTATCGAAGCGCTACGACTTCGTGATCATCGAAGACGACCCGTACAGCGAGATCAATTACACTGACGAAGCGTTCCGCCCGCTGATTGCCCATGCGAAAGATATCGGCAATGAGGATAACGTGGTGTACACCTCTACCTTCTCCAAAATCCTCGCGCCGGGCACCCGCGTGGGCTGGGTGCTGGTGCCGGAATGGCTGAAGCGCGCGGTGGTGAACCTCAAGCAAACCACCGATCTGCACACCAGCACGCTGTCGCAGCTGATGACGTACGAGTATCTGAAAACCGGGCGTCTGGCGAACCAGATTAAAATGATCCGCGAGGCCTATCGCCAGAAATACCAGACGTTTGCAGCGGAACTGGAAGCCGAGCTGGGCGATGTGATGTCGTTCCACAAGCCGAAGGGCGGGATGTTCCTGTGGGCAAAAATGAACAACGGCATGAATACGACGAAATGGCTGGAAAAAACGTTGAGCAACGGCGTGGTGTTTGTGCCGGGTGAGTTCTTCTACTGCAACGAACCGGACCAGACAACGCTGCGCATGTCGTTCGTTACCCCAACGGATGAACAGCTGAAAGAAGCGGTTCGACGCCTGAAAATCTCCCTGTAAATATGCGTGAAACCCGGTGCGGTCAATATCGTACCGGGGAAAACGACCGATCAGGCCACATCCGGCTGGCCTGATTTCCTTTTTGCCATAATTTCCGCGACCGTCTTTATACGGCTCAACTCCTCCTGAGTCCGGGAATTGGTTTGCGCTTCCCAGACGTCGACGTTTAGCTGTAGGTTCAACCAGAATTCAATGGTGGTATCAAATGCCTTGGCCAATCTGAATGCCATATCGGCCGTCAGTTTACGATTATTATTAACGAGAGCACTGATGGTGTTACGGTGCACGTTAAGCATTTCCGCAAGATCGCTAATTTTCAGATTGAGCGGCTCAAGATATTCATACTGCAACACGTCGCCCGGCGTGGTGGGTTTGCGTAGAGCCTGTTGAAGAGTCATAGGTAATGCCTCATTTGTATGGCGTGTATTTGTGCGGAGAGAGGTAGAGATCGTCTGCTTTGCCCTCTGACCACCTGAATACCAACCTGTATTGCCTGTTCACGCGAATCGCCGAGTACCCTGCAAGCGGGGGATTCAGCAATTCATACATATTGCCCGGCGGGGATCTCAGATCCCGGTGCGAGGTGGCAGCGTTGATCATATCCAGCTTCCTCGCTAAGGCTGATTCAAGGCTAGAAGGGATTACATTGCTGGATTTCCCATACAGAAAAAAATCCTTAAGCCATTGATCACGAAAATGATTAATCATAGTGCTTATGAGCTCCAGTCCATGAAGCTATGTGGATAGTAATGCACTCCTGCACTGTGCGCAAGTGCATTTTGTTTGCGAGTAATATTACCCTGGTCATGGCTGAAGGGAAGTGTGATGCATGACTAAAGGTTAATTCTTCGAGGCGGATTCCACGTCTTGCGTGCGGATTAATGCCCGGCGGCGCTGCGCTTGCGCGGGCCTACGAAAATGTAGGCCGGGTAAGGCGTAGCCGCCGCCCGGCGTTTAACTACCGCTCCCTCAGCGCCTCTTTCGCCCGGTTAAACGGCTTAATCATATAATCCAGCACCGTTTTCTCTCCGGTCTTAATATCCACCGTCGCAATCATCCCCGGCACAATCGAAAAATGCCTGCCCGCCTTGTTCACCAGATAATCCTGGCTGGTGCGAATGAATACGCGGTAATAGAACACCTCCGGCTTCGCTTCGTCCTGAATGGTGTCCGGCGAAATGGTTTCCACCACCCCGTGCAGCCCGCCGTAAATCGCGTAATCGTAGGCGGTGATTTTCACCAGCGCCTCCTGATTAGGGTGGATAAAGGCGATGTCGCGCGGCGAGAGGCGGGTTTCAATCAGCAGGTGATCGTCCACCGGCACAATTTCCATCAGCTCGCCGTTGGGCGGTATAACGCCGCCGATGGTGGTCACCTTGATGTTTTTCACGATCCCGCGCACCGGCGATTTCACCGTCAGGCGGGTAACGGAATCCTCCCGACCTTTCAGGATCGCTGACACCATGTCCACCTCAGCGTTGGCCTTCGACAGCGCTTCACGGGCCTGCACGTAATACTGAGAACGCACGTCGGTGAGCTTCAGCTCCAGATCGCTTTTCTGCCGTTGCAGGCGCAGCACCTCCACGTGGCTGGCGGCCCCGGTTTTTACCAGCCGCTGGGTGATCGCCAGCTCTTTATTGGCCAGCGCTAACGCGGAGCGGAGTTCACGCTGCGTATCCTCCAGCTGGGCGCGACGCGAATTGTAGAGCCGCGTTTCGGCGGCGGTCAGGTCGGTCCATTTCGCCAGCGAAGGGGGGAATTTCAGCGGGAGGTCGTTGACCTCGGCGTACAGGCGCGCGCTGGAGGCCAGCGACGCGCGGTAGCGCGCCGCGCTTTCGCCAACGTTAGATTCCGAGCGGGTAGGATCCAGCCGCGCCAGCACCTGTCCGGCCTGCACCTGATCGCCTTCGTGCACGTTCAGCTCGGTGAGGATCCCCCCATCCAGCGACTGCAACACCTGCTCGCGCGAGCTGGGGATCACTTTTCCGGTGCCGGTTGAGACTTCGTCCAGCACTCCGAACCACGCCCAGATGCCGAGCACCACAAACATCACCAGGGAGAAGAAAACGATGCGCCGGGCGCCGGTATAACCGCTTTCGGAATCGAGCGCGTTATCCAGATCTTCTACTGCGGCGACGTCACGCTGACTGATTTTCATTTTTCCACTCCCGTCCGGTTGCCTGCTGCTGTTGCTGCATACGGCTGTTGTTCAGCGCCTGCGCTTTTGGCGCGTCCATCACCAGCATGCCGTCTTTAAGCACCACCACGCGCTCCACCAGCTCCAGCACCGGCACGCGGTGGGTAGCAACCACCAGCGTACGGTTGCCAAGCCACGCCCCGAGACGCTGAATAAATTCCCGCTCGGTGTGTTCATCCAGGGAGGCGGTCGGTTCGTCCATCAGCACGATATTCGGGTCGCGCAGCAGCATCCGCGCCAGCAGAATGGACTGCCGCTGCCCGCCGGACAGCCCGACGCCGTTCTCCATAATCGGGTAATCCAGCCCCTTTGGTAGCTTCTGCACAAAGCTGGCCGCGCCGCACATCTCCAGCACCTCGAAGATCTCTTCGTCGGTGGCGCGGGGCATGCCGAGCGTGATGTTTTCGCGCAGAGTGCCGTAAAACAGCCGCGCGTTCTGGGTCATAAAGCCGACGTTTCGCCGCACGTCCGCCACGTCCAGATGCGGCAGGCTGAGGTTGTCGAGCCGCAGCTCGCCGCCCGCCAGATCCATTCCACCCGCCATCGCCTGTAGCAGGGTTGATTTCCCCGCACCGTTGCGCCCGAGGATCGCCACTTTTTCGCCCGCTTTGATCTCCAGGCGGTTAATGCGCAGCGCCATGCGCGGATCTTCCGGGTGATAGCGGAACTGCGCCTGCTCGAAAAGATAGTGGCCGCGCAGCACGTCCTGGCGGATCGGCGTCTCTTCGCGCTGGTTCTCGGTCGGCAGCTGCATAATGCTGTCCAGCCCCTCTTTGGCCGCTTTAACCTGCTGCCAGCGGGCCAGCACGCCGCACAGCGTCGCCATCGGGGCGATCATCCGCGAGGCCAGCATCGAGGCGGCCACCACCGAACCGGTGGTTAAGGTGCCGTCGATCACCATCGGCGCGCCCACCACGATCACCCCGGCATAGACCAGGCTCTGGATGGTCATCCCCCAGCTGATCAGGTTCTGGGTCAGCTCGCGGGTGCGCAGACCGGATTCGGCGGTGATCTGGATATAGCTGTTCCACTGCTGCAAAAAGCGGTTCTCCGCCTGCATCAGCTTGATGTCCTCCAGCCCCTGCACGCTCTCCACCAGCACCGCGTTGCGCAGGGTGGATTCATGCGCCGACTGCTTCGCCAGCTCCGCCAGCTTCTTTTGCAGCAGCAGGCCGGGCAGAACCATGATCAGCGCCGCGACCGGGGCGATCCACGCCAGCTGCGGGGCGATGATCGCCAGCACGATCACGAACAGGATAAAGAACGGCAGATCGACGATGGTGGAAATGGTGGAGGAGGTGACCATCTCGCGGATCTGCTCCAGCTCGCGCAGCTGGGAGATAAAGCTTCCCGTCGATCGCGGAATGGCGCTGTGGCGCAGCCGCAGCGCGTGGCCAAACACGCGATCCGACACGCGCAGATCCGAGCGCTTGCCCAGCAGATCCATAATGTGCCCGCGCGCCACGCGCAGCACAAAGCCAAACAGGGTGGCGATCAGTACCCCAATGGTCAGCACGTAGAGCGTCGGGTAGGACTGGGCGGGGATCACCCGGTCGTACACCTGCATGGAAAACACA
Source organism: Enterobacter quasihormaechei (assembly GCF_004331385.1). Classification (GTDB taxonomy): domain Bacteria; phylum Pseudomonadota; class Gammaproteobacteria; order Enterobacterales; family Enterobacteriaceae; genus Enterobacter; species Enterobacter quasihormaechei. Next base: position 16,341 of record NZ_SJON01000002.1, on the reverse strand, counting down.
ATGCCGGAAAGGGAGAGCACGTTGATAAAGAGCGCCGCAAGCATTACCCAGCTGTAAGGGCGCAGGTCGCGCATCACCAGCCGGTAGAGCCAGTCCGGGCGGTATTTTGAGATATAGGCATCCACGCGGCTGTCCTTCAGCGCCGCCAGCGGACGCAGGGCAATAACGTGGCGGATGGCGGGCAGCATCGCGCTCATCGACAGGCGGTTGGTGTGCGTGTTGTCGTCGAAAAAGCTGACCTCCAGCGTATCCTCGCCGTCGAAATTGTCGATCACGCCGATTTTGCCGTCGTTCAGCTCCACCACCACCGGCAGACGCCAGCTGTTGATGGACTGCTGGTCGGCCGTCAGCAACTGGAAGGTCAGCCCGGCTTCACGGGCGAGCTGAGTCAGCGCGGGCACCATCGGTTTGCCTTTCAGCCACGGCGCGCCCGCGACGAGCGAGCCTGGCGAGCAGGCAACGCGATAGCGCGTCGCCACATAGCCAAACGCCTGCGCCCACTGCTCCAGCGCCTCATCCGTCATGTTTTCACCCTGCGGGATATCGCGTTGCTTCATGGCTGGATCTCCACGGTCTGGATGGTGCGGTTTTCAAGATCGAACGCGTGACGCAGGCGTCCGGTTTGGTAGAGGCAGTTCAGCTGAAGCTGATGCAGCTGTCCGGCAGTTTGCTGCTGGGTAAAGCGCGCCTGATAAACCTCCTGCTCGGCGTTAAGCACGTCGAGCAGCGGGCGGGAACCGAGATCGAGATACTGCTGCTGATACAGCTCGCGGGTGCGGGCGCTGAGCGCTTCCTGACGGCCCTGGATCTGAAGCGTGCTCATCAGGCTCATCACCTGGCTGCGCGCCTCCAGCAGCTTTTGCCGCACCTCAAGACGGGTGCGCTGAATGGTGGACTGGGCGGATTCCACCGCGTGTCCGGCGGCGTTACGCCGGGCGGTGAGGCCGCCGCCCTGATAGAGCGGCATCTGCACCTTTATCCACGCGGAGTACTGGGTGCGGTCGCGGGTTTCGTTGCCGGAGTAACGGTCGTTAAGATAGTGGCGAACCTCCGGCTCCAGCGAGACGGTAGGGGTCATCTGCGCGTTGGCGTAGTCAAGGTTAGCCTGCGCGACGTTGGCCTGCGCCCAGGCGGCTAACACCGAGGGCACCAGACGATCGTCCGGCTCGGCGATGTCGCAGCTGCGGGCCAGGCTCTGCGGAAACTCATTGCTGACCGCGTTCAGGCTGTCCCAGCCCAGCATGCTCATCAGCGTGGCGCGCGAGCTGTCGAGGCTGGCCTGATACTGCATCAGCTGCGCGCGCGCGCCTTCGATACGGGCGTCGGTCTGCACCACGTCAGAGAGCGACGTGGCGCCTTCGTCATTACGCAGCTTCGTCAGCGAGCCGATGGAGGTCAGGGCGTCCAGCTGTTCTTTGGCCGTCTCGACCATCTGCTGCCAGGTTTGCACCTGCACCATGGCGATGGCGGTATCGTGGGCGATGGTGTCGATGCTTACCAGCACGTTAGCCTGCTGCTGGGCGACGCCCGCGTTTTCAGCGCGCACCTGGCTGGCGACTTTGCCAAAGTCATAGAGCATCTGCGAAAGGGAAAGCACCAGCGAGGGGGTAAAGCCGTTATCGTCGCCGTCGTGGGTATAGCCGTTATCCATGCCAGCGTTGATTTGTGGGTAATATTTTGATTTGGCGACGTCCACATTTTCGCTCTGCTGATAGAGCTTGCCGACGGCTTCACTGATGGCCGGATGCCAGGTCACGGCGCGGTTAACGGCTTCATTCAGCTGAAGCGTGCCGGGGGCGGCCTTGCCGGCAACGGGCGCCACGCGACCGTTTAACGAGGGGAGTTCCTGCGTTTCGCGTAATTGTCCGGTATTAATCATCGCCGCAGGGTTTGCCGCGATAGCGGGCACAGATATCAGGCAGCACGAGAGCCACCAGTAAGGCATCTTCTTTCCCATGTCTTGTCCCTAATAAAAGAGTACTGCTTTATTGTTTATGCCCGGGCGCTGCGCGCCCGGGTCATTTATTGCACGTGCTATCAGGTAATGATGTGCTGCTGGTTTACAAGCTCGTCGTAGGTGGTCTGAACGTTATCAAGCGTAACGAGCGTAGATTTAGTGTAGGCGGCTCCCGTGCCGTCACGGTCGATGGAGATCACAGTATTGCCACCGCTTTGTGAAACAGAGACATAGTTCCCAAGCGTCGACGCGCTACCGTTCCAGCCCACCAGCAGATCGCCAATGTCGATCTTGTCTCCCTGCGCCAGGGAGAAGTTCGTCCAGTGGTCACCGCCAGCGCTGGTGATGTTGCCCCCCGTTGCGTTACCCGCCGTATTGTTCAACACCTGATAAATCAGCGTGTCGCCATAGGCCGTGCCGCTGATGAGATCGTTATGCTCCGAACTGACAAATTTCGGCGCCATGTTGATGGTCAGCGACGCAGTATCCTTACTACCGTTGGCATCGGTCAGGGTGTAGTTAAAGACCTCCTTGCTGGTAATGGTAGAGAACGATATCCCCGGGTTGAGCGTGTAGGTGTAGCTGCCGTCTGCGGCAATCGCCAGCGTGCCGTAGTGGCCCGTAATGTTCACCTGCGTGCTGCCGGTGTACGGATCCAGCGTGGTGGTCACGCCGTCGTAGCCGGTAATGCTGAGGCGGGTATCCACCGAGTGCAGCTGGTCCATTGCGCCTGCGGAGCCGGTGCCGTCGAAGATATTGCCTTCAACGGTGTGGGTGCCCGTGGCGTCGAACTGCGACAGCGAGTAGCTGGTGCCGGTAACGCTTGGGGTAACGGTGATATTCCCCACCCCCAGTGGCCCCATTTTGCCGGTATAGTTCAGCGTATAGGTTCCCGCCTCCAGATCGAGTCCCGTCAGGTTGATGGTCGCCCTGCCGCCCAGCAGCAGCCCGCCGTTGAACGAGCCGGATCGGATGGTGGTGGTGCCGTTGGTCAGCGTCCAGTCCACCGTTAACCCGGTAAGCGTCAGCAGCGAGGCGACGTTAAACGACAGCACCACGTTATGCAGCGCGGTATTAGGATCCACCACGAAGGTACCGGTGCCGGTACCCTGGGTTGAGGTAAGCAGCGCGGCGTTCCAGCTCGCCGAGCCGACGGTGGTATCCGAGTAGGCTGCGGTGCGGTGTACCGAGTTCACGTCCATCGCCGTGCTGACATCGTTCACCGCGTCCATTGGCCGCGCGGTTGGGGTGATGTTCAGCGATGCCGTGTCTTTCGAGCCGTTCGGCGCGGTGATGGTATAAACGAAGGTATCCGGCGTGCTGATGCTGTCAGCACCGACCCCGCTCTTCAGGGTGTAGGTGTACTCCCCGGCCGCGTTGATCCGCAGCGTACCGTACTCGCCGGTAATCTCCGTCAGACCATTACCGTTCACCGTCACGCCGTTAACGTCGGAGACCACGGTACCCGCCGGTGCGATATCGTCGGACAGCACATCTCCGGTGGTGGACTCGCTCACGCTTGCCACGCTGTAGACATGATCCTGCAAGACGTTCAGCGTGTAGGCCGTCAGCGCGGTGATCCCCGCCGCCGTATTCAGCAGGAACAGGTACTCGCCGGCGGGCAGGTTCAGCGTCAGCTGCGGCGAGGTGCCGCCCAGCAGCGGCGCGCGCAGCCAGCCCGGTTCAACGCGCATCTGCTCGAAGGTCTGCGTCGCATTGTTGAACTTATAGATGTAGAGGTCGAACACCGAGGCCAGCGCCACGCCGCCCACGGAGGCCTGAACGGTCATGGTGCGGGTGGTGCCTTCTTCCACGTTATAGATGATCGGGTTGGCCAGATCGTCCAGCAGGTTCAGCCCCAGCGTATTGCCAAGGTTAATGCCCACCAGGGTAAAGCCGCCCTGCGACGACGGACCGTTGTTAATGGCCTCAACGGTCGTGTCGAAGGTCAGCGAGGCGGTATCGTCCACGGCCACGATCCCGCTGCTGGTGGCGCCTTCGCCCAGCGACAGAACCAGATTTGCCGAGGCGCTGGTGCCGTTGTGGGTGATGGTGTAGGTAAAGCTCTCCGTGCGGCCAATGACCGAGGCGCTGGTATTGGTCAGGTTATAGGTATAGCTGCCGTCCAGGTTGATGGTCAGCGTGCCGTACTGCCCCTGAATCACCGTGCCGTCAGCCGTAACGCTGGTGGTGGTGCCCTGGGCGTTGGTGACCGCGGTGACGGTGGTGCCCGCCGGGGCGTTGTCGCTGCCTGCGGTTGGGTCAACGTCGGTGATCACGTTACCCGCAAGGCTGGTGTCGCCGGACACGGTACCCGCGCTGGTCTCTTTCACCGCCACGTCGAGGCTGGTGTAGGAGCCGGTTGCCAGCAGGTTGGTGTTGTAGCTCAGGACGCGATACTGGCCATTCGCCAGGCCGGTCAGGTTGAGCGACACCCCCGCCGCGCCGAGGGTCAACAGGTCAGCGAACTGCGGCTGTCCGGTATCCACAACGGTAGTCCAGGTATTGTTGACGGCGTCAAAGCGCTGCACCACCAGCTCAAGGGTGTTGAGCAGGGAAAGCACGGCACCCGTGGCGTTGGCGTTCACGGCAATATCCGCCGTGCCGCCGCTGCCGACGGTGAAACCTACCTGCGCGGTGTCGTTGCCGAGCAGCGTCAGCACGTTACCCACGGCGCCCACCAGCAGGAAACCGTAGTCGCTGTACTGCGAGTTGGTCACCGTGGCGGTGGTCGTCAGCGCAAGCTCCTCAGCGTTGGTGCTGGCCGACAGCGGCACCACCGGCGCAAGGGCTGAGCCAGGCAGCGAGACGTTGCCTGCCGCATCGGTGGCGGTGATTTGCAGCGTCTGGCCTTCCGTCTGTTTATTGAGGAAGGTGTAGCTCCAGCTGCCGTTGCTGTCCGCCGTGGCGGTGACCGTTGAATTATCCGCCAGGCGGATGGTGACGGTGCTGCCCGCTTCGGCGCTGCCGGTCAGTACGCTGCCGTCTGCGTTGAAGGTCCCGGTCGGGGCCGTTGGCGCAGTGAGATCGACAATCACGGTCGTCGGCGTGGAAATCGGGCTGGTGCCCGAGCCGTTGCTCGCCGTGGCGGTGAAGGCATGCGGGCCTTCACTCAGTACCGGCGTGGTGAAGCTCCAGTTGCCGCTGGCATTCGCGGTGACCGTGCCCATCAGCACCCCGTTGTTATACAGGGTGATGGTCGCGTTCGGCTGCGCCGTACCGCTCAGGGTTGGCGTGGTGTCATCGGTGGTTTTTCCGTTGGTCAGGTTGCCCGTCACCGTCCCGACGTTATCGTCGATGGTGGCGATAACCGGCGCGTTCGGGATCGCCGTGACTGGAGCAATCACGGAGGTGGTAATACCCGCGTTACCGGCCTTATCGGTAGCAAAGACGATCAGGGATTCGCCGGCGGTCTGGGCAGGGGTGATGGTGGCGCTAAAGTTCCCGCTACCGTCAGCGACGGCCGTTCCAAGAACGGTTCCGGTGCTGCTGGTGATGGTGACAGTGCTTCCCGCTTCCGCCGTACCGGTCACCTGCGTACCGTTGGTGATCACCGCCAGGCCCGCCGGGGCTGGTGGCGGCGTCAGGTCAACGTTAATCGTGATAATCGGTGATGCCACGCTGGTATTGCCCGCGGCGTCGGTGGCGGTGGCGGTGAAGTTATGCGCGCCTTCCGTCAGCGTGGTGCTGGTTTGCGGCAGCGTCCAGTTGCCGTTGGCATCCGCGGTGACCGTACCCACCAGCGTCGCACCGTCGTAAATACGTACGGTGGAATTGGCTTCCGCCGTGCCGCTTAACGTTGGACGCGTATCGTTGGTTGGGTTGGTGCCGGTGACAGGGCCGGTGACGGTTCCCACATCATCCACAATCGAGGTGATGGCCGGCGCGACAGGGGCGGTGGCATCCACATTGATGGTGTAGCCGCCGGTCTGCGCGCTGGCGTTGCCCACGGCGTCGGTGGCGGAGAAGGTCAGATTGTGCGGCCCGTCAGCCAGCGGGGTAGATGGCGTAAAGCTCCACGCGCCGCCGGTGGCGACAGCGGTGCCAATCTGTACCCCATTATCAAAGATGGTGATCGTCGCGCCGGCTTCTGCCGTACCGGTGAGCGTTGGTCGGGCATCATTGGTTAACCCGCCGTTGGCGACAGGCGTCGCAGCGTTACCGACGTCATCGGTGATGCTGGTCAGCACCGGCAGCGCTGGCGGCGTGGTATCAATGGTCAGGCTGAAGTCGCCGGATGGCGCGCTGGTGTTGCCCGCCTGATCCGTGGCTTCTGCCGTAAAGGTATGCGGCCCGTTGTCCAGCGGCACGGTGATATCGATAGTCCAGTTGCCGTTGGCATCGGCAGTACCGGTGCCCACCAGCGTGTTGCCCTCATAGATATTCACGGTTGCCAGCGGCTCGCTGGTCCCCACCAGGCGCGGAAGAGGATCGTTGGTGGTCTGGCCGGAACCGATCGCCCCGGTGATGGTGCCAACATCGTCAATCGCCTGCGTGATAACGGGCGCGACAGGCACGGTCGTATCCACAACCAGCGTGAAGCCCGGTGAGGCAGGGCTGACGTTGCCCGCGGCGTCGGTTGCCGTGGCGGTCCAGGTGTGGCTGCCGTTTGCCAGCGTGCCGGGGGTGAAGCTCCATACGCCGTTGGCATCCGCCACGGCGGTGCCCACCTGCTGACCATTCTCATAAATGGTGATGGTCGCGTTGGCCGCCGCGGTGCCGTTCAGCGTTGGCGTGGTATCGTCTGTGCTTTGCCCCGAAGCGACCGGGCCCAGTACGGTGCCAACGTTATCGGTGGCTGGCGTAAAGACCGGTGCAACGGGTACCGACGTATCCACCGTCAGGTTGAACGGCGGCGAGGTGTCGCCGGTATTGCCTGCGGCGTCGGTGGCGTTGAAGGTAATGGTGTGTGGCCCTTCACTCAGCGCGGTGGTCGGCGTGAAGCTCCAGGTACCCTGGGCGTTGACGACCGCCGTGCCAATTTCCACGTCATCAACAATAACGTGTACCGTTGCGCCCACTTCCCCCGTACCGTTGAAGGTTGGACGGGTGTCGTTGGTGGCCCCGTTGCTGGCGAGGGTTCCCGTTCCCGGGCCCACGTCGTCTATCACCGTCGTGACGACCGGAGCCGCAGGGCCAGCGGTATCCACCGTAAAGGCGAACACTGGCGAGTTGGCGGAGACGTTTCCGACGTCATCGCTGGCGTTAACGCGCAGGTTATACGTCCCGTCCGTCAGGACCGGATCCGGCGTAAAGGTCCAGTTGCCGCTGCTGTCGACCGTGGTGGTACCAATCTCCACGCCGTTATTCAGCACGTGAATGGTGGTGCCCGCCTGGCCGGTGCCGCTAAGGGTTGGCGTGGTGTCATTGGTGACCTGCCCGGCGGAAAGCGGGCCGGTTACGCCACCCGGGGCGTTGTCGCTGACCGAATCGATCGTCGGCACCTGTGGCGCCGTCAGATCGATATTGACGCTCCAGACGCCGGACGGCTGGCTAACGTTGCCCTGCGGATCCGTCGCTCTGACGGTAAAGTCATGCGTCCCTTCGCCGAGGGCGGTTTCCGGGGTAAAGGTCCAGGCGCCGGTACTGTCTGCTGCCACGGTACCAATCTGCGTGGTGCCATCAAATATGGCGACGACGCTGTTCGGCTCTGCGGTGCCGGTCAGGGTTGGCGTGGTGTCGTTGGTCGGATCGCCGCTTGGTACAGGCGTTGCGGCATTGCCCGCGTTATCCGTCACGCTGGTTATCACCGGCGTGGTGGAGACGGTATCGACAACGATGGTGATCCCTGCCGATGGGGTGCTTTCATTCCCTGCCGGGTCGGTGGCGGTGACGGTCAGGGTGTGACTGCCGTCATCCAGCGCAGGCGGCGTATAGCTCCAGGTGCCGGTTGGCCCGACGAGAACGGTGCCCAGCGGGTCGCCGTTATTGTAAATCGTAATGGTGTCCCCGGCCGTGCCTGTCCCGGTGAGGGTAGGACGGTTGTCGTTGGTGCTCTGCCCGTCGGCGATAGGGCCAGTAACCGGACCCACATCATCGGTCACCGCACCGATGGCTGGCGCTGTCGGGGCGGTGAGGTCGACGGTGACGGTCGCGATCGGCGACTGCCCGCTGGTCTCGCCGGTGGTGGTATTCGTGGCGGTCACGGCAAAGGTATGTGGCCCTTCCGTCAGCGGCAGGAGCGGCGTGTAGCTCCAGTTGCCGTTGGTATCCGCAACGACAGTGGTCACCGGAAGCAGCGATCCATCCTGATAAATGGCGATCACGCTGCCCGGATCGGCGGTGCCGGTAAGGGTAGGCGTGGTGTCATTGGTGGTTTTATCTTTCACGTCGCCCGTGACGGGATCGACGTCATCGTTGATTGCCGTAATCACCGGTACCGCAGGCAGATCGAGCGTGGACTCCGGCACGTCAAAGGTGGTTGACGGGCTGGCGTTTCCTGCTGCGTCCGTGGCGATCAGCGTCAGCGTGGTGGCATCCAGCTGGGCCGGCGAGAGGGCGATGGTGAAGGTACCTCCCGTCGCAACGCCGGTTCCGATGATATTGCCGTTGGCGTCACGTACCGTCACGGTGGTGCCATCTTCCGCCGTACCGGTCAGCGGCGTACCCTGCTCGGCGATGTCGATATTCGTTGGCGTTGCAGGCGGCAGCGTATCCACCGTCACGCTGAGATCGCCGGAGCTGACGGAGGTATTCCCCGCGGCATCACTCGCGGCGACCGAGAAGGTGTGCGGCCCTTCCGCGAGCGCAGGGTCGGCGGTCCAGGTCCACGTCCCGTTCGGCTGAACCACCACCACGACCGGAGAGGCGACGCCGTCAACGGTGACCGTTACGTTCGAACCCGGCTCGCCGATCCCGGTAAGGGTTGGTGTGCCGTCACGGGTGTAAAGCACGCTGTTTGCCAGCTGGCTGTCAGAGACGGCGTCAATTTGCGGTACGGTTGGCGTCTGGGTATCGACCGTCACGCTAAAGACCGGGCTGACCGGGCTAAGGTTACCCGCATCATCCACCGCGGCAACGGTGATGTTCAGCGGGCCATCGGTTTGCGTCGGCAGGGTATAGGACCATTGACCGTTAACGACATCAACGCGATCCACCTCCACGCCGTTGTTGTAGATGATCACCGTTTCGCCGGTGGTGCCGGTGCCGCTCAGGGTTGGCGTAGTGTCGTTAGTAGACCCGCCGTTCTGCGCGCCAGCGATGTCGCTGATGACCGGGGTAGTCGGATCAAGGGTATCTACCGTTATCGTGATACCGGCTGATGGCAAAGATTCATTGCCGGATTCATCGGTGGCGGTCGCCGTGTATTCGTGCGTCCCTTCGCCGATGTTGCTCTCCGGACGCCAGGTCCAGTTGCCGTTACCGTCTACCGTAACGCTGCCTACGGCCTGCGGCGCGCCTGTACCCACCTGGTCATAGATGGTAATGACGTCGTTTGGCGTACCGGTCCCGCTCAGTACCGGACGCGGATCGTTGGTGGATCCGCCATCGGCCACCGGACCGGTGATCTGGCTCACGCTGTCCGTCACCACCGGAACACCCGGCGCGGCAGGGGCGTCGCTGTCAATGGTAATGGTCACCGGCGTGGACGGCGCGCTTTCGTTCCCGGCGCTGTCCTGGTTGGTCACCGTCAGGGAGAGATCGTAGGTGCCGTCAGGCAGCGGGGTAGTTGGAGTCCAGGTCCAGTTGCCGTCGCCGTCGATCTCGGCTTCACCAATTTTGGTGGCGCCATCGTAAATGTTCACGGTATCCCCCGGCGTGCCCGAGCCGCTCAGGGTTGGCGTGGTATCGCGGGTAGTCTCCCCCGGATTCAGGGCAGTACCCGGCGTGCCGCCGTCCGGGTTGACGGTAATGTCAGGAATATCCGGCGTTGCAGGCGCGGTCGTGTCGATCGCCAGCTCAAACGGTGGCGAGATGGTGGTGTTACCCGCTTCATCCGTGGCGTGGACCGTCAGCGAATGCGGACCCTCCGTCAGCGGCGTGGTTGGCGTAAAGCTCCAGCCGCCGCTGCCGTCGAGCACGGCCGTGCCGAGCAGGGTGGTGCCGTCGTAGATAGTGATGGTGGTGCCTGCCGGTGCGGTACCCTGCAACTGCGGCAGCGTATCGTCGGTAGTATCCCCGCTGTTAAGCGGAACCTGTACTGGACCAATATTATCGGAGACGGTGTCAATGGTGGCCGCCAGTGGCGGAGTCGTATCGACGGTAAAGGTAAAGCCGCCAGAAGGCGCGCTGGTATTACCTGCCGCATCGCTCGCAACGACGGTGAAGGTATGCTGGCCGTTCACTAATGGCGTGGCAGGCGTAAAGGTCCACGCGCCGGCGCTGTTAACGAGGGCTGTACCAATATCCTGCCCATCCAGACGGATCGTTACGGTGGTTCCCGGCTCGCCGGTACCGTTCACGGTAGGGAGCGTGTCGTTGGTGATGCCATCGCTGTCCAGCGCCCCCGTAGTGCCCGGTACGTCATCAACGACCTGCGTAATGGCCGGGGCGCCCGGAACGGCGGTATCCACCGTGATGCTCCAGGTGTTCGATGTCACGCTGAGGTTGTTGTCGGCATCAACCGCAGTCGCCGTCAGCACGTGCCCGCCGTCCGGCAGCGCGGTAGCCAGCGTGATGGACCACTGGCCGTCAGGCCCAACCGTACCGGTGCCAATGACGGTAGTGCCGCTGTAAAGGGTGATGGTGGTGCCTGGCTCGCCCGTTCCGTTGATGGTTGGCGTGCTGTCGTTGGTGAGACCGTTCTGGCTGACGGGACCGGTATCGCCTGGCGCATCGTCCACCACGCCGGTGATGACCGGGGTTTGCGCTGCGGTGATGTCCGGCGCGTCAAACGGCGTGGTCGGGCCGGTGTTGCCGGCGGTATCGGTGGCATCGGCGGTCAGGGCTTCGCCGTTGGCTTTCGGCGGGATCAGATCAACGCTGAAATTACCCTGATCGTCGGCAACCGCTTCCCCGACCTTCACGCCATTTTCACGAATGGTCACGGTGCTGCCCGGCTCGGCTGTACCGGTCACCGTGGTGCCGTCGGCAGAGATAACCACATTTTCCGGCGCCTGCGGCGGCGTGCTGTCTGGCGCGTCGGCAAAGCCGGACGGGCTGGTGTTGCCGCTGCCGTCGGTAGCCGTCACTTCAAGGGCCTCGCCGTTGGTCTGGGCTGGCGAAATCGGGATAGTGAAGGTGCCATCCGGGCCGGCGGTGGCCTGGCCGATGGTCGTACCGTCTGGCGCTTTAATGATAATCGTGCTGTTTGGCTCGGCGGTTCCGCTGACGCTTGCCCCGTCTTCTGCCACCACAAGGTTACCCGGTGCGGCAGGAGGGGTGATATCCGCGGCGTTAACCAGCGCCGGTGAACTCTGGTTGCCTGCCGCATCGGAAGCGACCACGGAGATGATCTCGCCGTTCACTTGTGCAGGGTTGAGGTTGGCGACGTAGTTGCCGTTGCTGTCGGCAGTGGCGGTCCCGATTTGCACCCCAGCGTTGTTGGTGATGACAATTTTACTGCCCGGCTCGGCGGTACCGGTGATTTGCGTGCCTGTGGAGTTGAGCGTCGCCTCCGGCATGTCTGGCGGCGTAAGATCGACGGTGAAGTTGATCGGCTCAGACAGGCCGCTTTGGTTGCCTGCCGCATCGGTTTCGCGCAGGGTAATTGAGTGTGCACCCTCTGCCAGCGGCGTTGTCGGCGTGATGCTCCAGGTACCGTTCGGCAGAACGGTGGTGCTGCCAATCGCAACGCCGTTATCGTAAACCGTAATCGTGCTGCCCGGCTCTCCTCGGCCCGTCAGCCGCGGCTGCGACTCGTCGGTAACCTGTCCGGCGGTAATCGCGCCTTTCAGTCCTCCGGTATCGTCGTTAACGATAAATCCTGTTGGTGTAGGCGGGGTGGTGACATCCACCGTTACGGTAAAGGCCGGCGAGGCCGGACCGGTGTTACCGGCGACGTCGGTGGCGCGTACGGTAAGCTGGTGGCTGCCTTCGCTCAGGTTTACCGACGGCGTAAAGCTCCAGCTTCCGTTGCTGCCCACAACCGCAGTGCCAATGGCAATGCCGTTGTCATAGATGGTGACCGTAGAGCCCGCTTCCGCCGTGCCGGTGAGCTGCGGGCGCGGATCGTTCGTGGTGCTTCCGCTTCCGAGCGTGCCGGTATTGGGCGCAACGTCATCGGTTATGCTGACGATCGCCGGGGCACCCGGCGCGACCGTATCTACCACGAAAGTTACCGCCGTGGACGCCGGGCTGGTATTGCCTGCGGCATCGGTCGCGGTGGTGGTAATAGCGTGGTTTCCTTCAGACAGGTTGGTCGACGGGGTAAAGCTCCATTTACCGCTGGCATCGGCCGTGGCGGTACCGATCGGCTTGCCGTTGTCATAGAAGGTAATGACGGTGCCAGCTTCGCTGATGCCGCTAAACGTCGGGCGTGCATCGTCCGTGCGCTGTCCGTTGCTCAGCGGGCCCGCGTCGGTGCCCACGTTATCACTGACGGTGACAATCTGCGGCGCATCCGGCGCGGTGAGATCCGGCGCCGTGACCTGGCCGCCCTGGCTGGTGTTGCCGGACGGATCGGTGGCGGTGGCGGTGATCTGCTCCCCGTTGGTGAGCGGCGTACCGAGATCGATAGTAAATTTACCGTCGCTGCCCGCCTTGCCCGTGCCGATGGTGTTGCCATTGGCATCTTTCAGGGTCACGGTGCTGCCCGGCTCAGCCGTACCGGTCACGGTTTTGCCGTCAGGTGAAACCTCCAGATTGGCAGGCGCATCCGGCGCGGTGAGATCCGGCGCCGTGACCTGGCCGCCCTGGCTGGTATTGCCGGACGGATCGGTGGCAGTGGCGGTGATCTGCTCCCCGTTGGTGAGCGGCGTACCGAGATCGATAGTGAATTTACCGTCGCTGCCGACCTTGCCCGTTCCAATGGTGTTGCCGTCGGCATCTTTCAGGGTCACGGTGCTGCCCGGCTCAGCCGTACCGGTTACGGTTTTGCCGTCAGGTGAAACCTCCAGATTGGCAGGTGCATCCGGCGCGGTGAGATCCGGTGCCGTGACCTGACCGCCCTGGCTGGTATTGCCGGACGGATCGGTGGCGGTGGCGGTGATCTGCTCTCCGTTGGTGAGCGGCGTACCGAGATCGATAGTGAATTTACCGTCGCTGCCGACCTTGCCCGTTCCAATGGTGTTGCCATTGGCATCTTTCAGGGTAATCGTGCTGCCCGGTTCAGCCGTACCGGTTACGGTTTTGCCGTCAGGTGAGACCTGAAGATTGGTGGGGGCATTCGGAGGCGTAGTATCAGGTTCGGAAGGATTTCCCGGATTGCCAGGATTCGGGTTGTTGTTATCGTCATCTCCGCCCCCTCCACCGCCGGTTCCCGCCGCGATGGCAATCCCCCCTGCGACGGCCAGGCCACCCAGCACCCAGGGCCACGCTGCGGCGCCGCCGGCATCGCTCCCTGACGCCGCCAGTAATGCATCGGTGGAGGCGATGGATTCATAGGTCGCGGCACCGGTTGGATCTTCAATCCACCACAGCGCGCCGTCACTCTCCTCAAGTACCAGCTGGCTTACGCCCTGCGCATCAGTGACGTAGAAATTCTTCAGGGTAATCACTTCGCCCGAGTTGAGGGTGATCACCAGATCGTTTCCGCTGCGGGAGTAACCTGCGATGTCGGCTCGATCCACGTTAAGCTTAACGACAGATGAGTGATCGAGTGTTATCTGTGTCCCTTCCGTGGTCGTTTCCACGCCAGTTAATTTAGATATAACAGATATTTGGCTCATACAGTTATTACTCCAGCAGAGTTATTGGTTACGGCGTGTCAAACAAGGCCATCGTTTCTGAAGGGATGAGCGCGCTCCCGGCGAAAATACTGTTTAAAAAACAGAATTTACCGTCACTTTCTTTAGCACGACCGATGCCCGCCAGGATTAAAAGTGGCAACCTCAGGGCAAAGCTAATTATTTAGTCAGGAAACTGTTGTTTATTTATATATTTGCGATTTATAAGCCTTATTATTTGTGCAGGTATTGATTTATTTCGTTATGAAAATGATATAGCTATAAATGTCTGAATATGCAAATTAAGCGTTCGTAAACCCAGCGCGGTTATTGCAGGGGAAATTAATTGATAGCATGAATATATTTCGTTCGCTACAAGGGCGCGTGGCGAAAGGGTTTTGGCGTAAAAGGTGCAACCCTTAAAACGGGGCTGGCAGGGCGATAATAATAATTAAAATGTGCGATATATATATAATTTTGGTTAGGTTTAATTGCTGCTTAATTGCGGTTTAAGTTAGGTTAAATTATCTGGTGTATGATATATTTAAAATTATCTCATTTATAAAATATATTTTCATAGGGCCTTTAATTTCTGCTACTCAAAAAATAAAGTGATTTCTTCTCATGTTTAATAAATAAATGGCCACAAATGTGGCCTTTCAGAAGTAACCGGTTTAGCCGAAAGAAATTAGGCCGATTTCCACGAGGGCGGCTAATGTCAAAAGAATAAAGAGGATAACGACCATTGGTCTGTGCATTTTTACGGTTCCATCCTTGTGTAAAGTCCTGCCCATCGTGTCCTTTGTCATTTTCCATGGTAACGCTGTGCTGTCGTTGATGCTCATCAAAAGGACGCGGTAGATTGAGGAAAATCTGCATCCAGGGCTGGAACCGTTTATCGCTGAGCAGGTTGCGTGGCGGGGAGCTGGCGCCACTGGCGGATGTGCTCGATCAGGGCTCTGAGTTTGGGGGCCATATTGTGGCGTTGGGGAAAATAGAGATAGAAGCCAGGAAAAGACGGAAGAAACGCATCCAGTAAGGAAACCAGCTGTCCTGATTCAATGTACGGCGCGAAGGTATCCTCCGTGGCAAAGGTAATTCCACCGCCCGCCAGCGCCAGACTGAGCATAAGACGCAGATCGTTAGTGGTGATTTGTGGTTCAATGGCCACATCGAAAGGGACGCCTGCTTCTTCAAATTCCCAGCGATAGGGTGCGACGTCCGGGGAAGGGCGCCAGCCGATACACCGATGAGCGACCAGCTCTCGGGGATGCGCCGGTGCGCTGTGCGTCGCCAGATAGGAAGGTGAAGCCACCACCCGTTCACGCTGCTGGCCCGTAAGGGGAACGGCGATCATGTCTTTTTCGATAACTTCGCCCAGCCTCACCCCTGCGTCATAGCCCGCCGCCACGATATCGAATTCCTCATCTGACACGAAGACATCAAGCGATACCGCAGGATGCGCTGCCGCAAACGAGGCGAGCAGGGGGCCAGAAAGAAACGCTTCCGCAATTGAGGTGACCGCGATCCTGAGCTGTCCGCGCGGTGTGCTGTCTGACGTGACATCGTCAAAAGCCGCTTCAATGTTGGCGATGGGCCCCTGCAACGATTTATGCAACCGTTCACCCGCTTCGGTAAGGCTTACCGAGCGCGTGGTGCGCATCACCAGCAGGGTCTGAAACCCATCTTCGAGACGTCTTATCCCCTGGCTGACAGCGGAACGGGTGATGCCCAGCCGCCCGGCGGCCGCGCTAAAGCTGCGCTCCTCGGCGACCGCCAGAAAAAGCGGTAACAAATTAAGATCAATTTTCATTGTTTAACATCGCTAACCAGTGAGTCCAGTAAAGGCAGGATACAAGAAACAATGTTGAGACTCTATGATTGCTTTGAACTCAACTGAAGGAGTAAAACATGAACAAAGTGATCTTAATTACCGGTGCCTCCAGCGGTATTGGAGAAGGTATTGCCAGAGAGCTGGGCAAGGCAGGCGCAAAAGTATTCCTCGGGGCACGCAGGCTGGATCGCATCCACGCTCTGGCTGAAGAAATCCGCAGCGCAGGAGGGGAGGCAGAGGCGCAGGAATTAGATGTAACCCGCCGCCAGTCGATGGCTGCCTTCGTTCAGGCAGCACGGGAAAAGTGGGGCCGCATTGACGTACTGATTAACAACGCGGGCATTATGCCCCTCTCTCCGCTTTCCGCAGGCAAGCAGGATGAGTGGGAACGCACCATTGACGTGAATATTAAAGGCGTACTGTGGGGAATTGGCGCGGTTCTGCCAATTATGGAAGCCCAGAACTCGGGGCAGATCATTAATATTGGCTCGATCGGTGCCTTGTCCGTTGTGCCCACAGCCGCCGTTTATTGTGCAACCAAATTTGCGGTCCGGGCCATTTCCGATGGTTTGCGTCAGGAAAGTTCGAACATCCGCGTGACCTGCGTCAACCCCGGAGTGGTGGAAAGCGAACTGGCCTCGACCATTACGCACGAAGAAACCATGGCGGTGATGGATGCGTACCGGGCTATTGCCCTCAAACCGGCTGATATCGCCCGCGCCGTGCGCCATATCATCGAGGCGCCTGAGAGTGTCGATACCACCGAAATCACCATCAGACCTACG
>NZ_SJON01000019.1 GCF_004331385.1 Enterobacter quasihormaechei | reverse complement strand
GCGCAGCTCCTCAATCGGGCCAAAATCCAGCGCGCGCAGCGGGCAGGACTCGACGCAGATGGGCTTTTTGCCGTCCGCGACGCGGCTGTGGCAGCCGTCGCACTTGGTCATGTGGCCTTTAGCGGCGTTGTACTGCGGTGCGCCGTACGGGCAGGCCATGTGGCAGTAGCGACAGCCGATGCAGACGTCCTCGTCCACCACCACAAAGCCGTCGTCGCGCTTGTGCATTGCCCCGCTCGGACAGACCTTGGTACAGGCCGGATCTTCGCAGTGGTTGCAGGCAATCGACAGGTAATAGGCGAAGACATTCTGATGCCAGACGCCGTTGTCCTCCTGCCAGTCGCCGCCCGCGTATTCATAAATACGACGGAAGCTGACATCCGGGGTCAGGTCTTTGTAATCCTTGCAGGCCAGCTCGCAGGTTTTGCACCCGGTGCAACGGCTGGAATCAATAAAAAATCCATACTGGGTTGTCATCGGTTACTCCTTACGCCTTTTCAACCTGAACAAGGTTCGTGTGGGATGGGTTGCCCTTCGCCAGCGGCGACGGACGCTGCGTAGTGAGAACGTTGATGCAGCCCGCCTGATCGATGCGATTCGCATCCGGGTTATACCAGGCCCCTTCCCCCAGCGCGACAACGCCCGGCATCATGCGCGGCGTCACTTTGGCTTCGATATGCACCTCGCCACGCCCGTTGAAGATACGTACGCGATCGCCATTACTGATGCCGCGCGCTTTCGCATCCATCGGGTTGATCCACATCTCCTGTCGGCAGGCCGCTTTCAGTACGTCAACGTTGCCATAGGTGGAGTGAACACGCGCTTTATAGTGGAAACCGGTCAACTGAAGCGGGAATTTCTCCGTCAGCGGATCGTTGTAGTTTTCGAAACCAGGCGTATAGATCGGCAGTGGATCGATAACGTCCCCTTCCGGCAATTCCCAGGTCGCGGCAATTTTTGCCAGCTCTTCCGAATAGATCTCGATTTTGCCCGACGGCGTGGTCAGCGGATTGGCCACCGGATCCTCGCGGAAGGCTTTGTACGCCACGTGATGCCCGTCCGGATCGCGCTGTTTGTACATCCCCTGCTTGCGGAAGGTATCGAAGTCAGGCAGGTCTGGAATGGCTTTGCGGGAGAGCTCATGCAGATGGCGCATCCACCCTTCCTGAGTGCGTCCCTCGGTGAACTGCTGCTCAACGCCAAGACGTTTCGCCAGCTCGGACGTCATCTCATAGATGGTTTTGCACTCGAAGCGCGGTTTGATGGCCTGGTCAGTGAAGATCACATAGGACATGTTGCCGCAGGAGGCGTCCAGCGCGAAATCCATCTGCTCGGAGGCGGTGCAGTCTGGTAGCAGGATATCGGCATACTTCGCCGACGAGGTCATATGGCAGTCGATCACCACAATCATTTCGCACTTCTTATCGTCCTGCAAGATTTCGTGGGTGCGGTTGATTTCGGAGTGCTGGTTGATCAGGCAGTTACCGGCATAGTTCCAGATCATTTTGATCGGCACATCCAGCTTATCTTTGCCCCGAACGCCGTCGCGCAGCGCGGTCATTTCCGGGCCGCGCTCGATCGCGTCAGTCCACATAAACATGGAGATGCTGGTCTGAACCGGATTATCCAGTGTTGGCATACGTTCAAACGGTACTTCATACGAGCCTTCACGCGCGCCGCTATTACCGCCGTGAATGCCGACGTTGCCGGTCAGAATTGAGAGCATAGAAATGGCGCGGGTGGCAATCTCACCATTCGCGTGACGCTGTGGTCCCCAGCCCTGGCTGATATAAGCTGGTTTGGCTGAACCGATTTCACGTGCCAGCTGAACAATACGTTCGACAGGAATGCCGGTGATAGTGGATGCCCACTCCGGAGTTTTCGCCACGCCGTCGCTGCCCTGGCCAAGAATATAGGCTTTATAGTGCCCGTTAGCCGGTGCGCTGGCTGGCAGCGTCTTCTCATCATAACCAACGCAGTATTTATCCAGGAACGGCTGGTCGACGAGATTTTCAGTAATCATCACATACGCCAGCGCATTGACCAGCGCCGCGTCGGTACCAGGGCGAATGGGGATCCACTCGTCTTCACGCCCGGCGCCGGTATCGGTGTAGCGCGGATCGACGATGATCATTCGTGCGTTGGATTTGGCGCGCGCCTGCTCAAGGTAATAGGTTACCCCGCCGCCGCTCATGCGCGTTTCGCCCGGGTTATTGCCGAACAACACCACCAGTTTACTGTTTTCAATATCCGACGGACTATTGCCGTCTGCCCAGCCGCCGTAGGTGTAGTTCAGGCCCGCGGCAATCTGTGCGGAAGAGTAGTCGCCGTAATGGTTGAGATAGCCGCCGCAGCAGTTCATCAGGCGCGCTACCAGAGTTTTACCCGGCGGCCAGGAGCGGGTCATGGTGCCGCCAAGCGTCCCGGTGCCGTAGTTCAGGTAGATGGATTCATTGCCGTACTCTTTGATCAGGCGCTGCATGTTGGTCGCGATAATATCGTAGGCTTCGTCCCAGCTAATGCGCTCAAACTTCCCTTCCCCACGCTTACCGACACGCTTCATGGGATATTTCAGACGATCCGGGTTATAAACGCGACGGCGCATTGAGCGGCCACGCAGACAGGCACGAACCTGATGTAACTCTTCGTAGTTATCATCGCCGGTATTGTCGGTTTCTACGTATTTGATTTCACCGTCCACGACGTGCATACGCAGTGGGCAGCGGCTACCACAGTTAACGGTACAGGCACTCCACACCACTTTTTCCGGGGCTGAAGCGGGAGACAGAGCCTCCGCCGCCGACGCCAGTCGGGTAAAGGGGAGCGTAAAGGCGCTGCTGGCAACAGCCAGGCCGCCTATTGCCGTGGTTTTCATCAACCCACGGCGAGTGACCTCGGCAGCCATTAACGCTTCAGGCGCTTTGATTTTCATAAAGACTCACTTTGGTTGCTCACAAAGAAAAGAGAGGCGGTGCAAACCGCTATGTAGTTTTATATATAACGAAAAGCTACGTTATCGGTGTTTTATGCTAACTTTCGTTCGGAGGAGTATTACTACTTTAGAGGGAGGAGGTATTGCGTCGTATCAAATCAGGGATATAAAAAAAGCGCCCTGAGGCGCTTTTTTGTTTTGAAGCAAAATATTAACCGATGAACTGCTGGCCTTTCATGTAAGGACGCAGCACCTCAGGGATCTCAATGCGACCGTCTGCCTGCTGGTAGTTCTCCAGCACGGCCACCAGCGTACGACCAACCGCCAGACCAGAACCGTTCAGGGTATGAACCAGACGGGTCTTCTTGTCGGACTTGCTGCGGCAACGCGCCTGCATACGACGCGCCTGGAAATCCCAGACGTTAGAGCAGGAGGAGATTTCACGGTAGGTGTTCTGCGCAGGCACCCACACTTCGAGGTCGAAGGTTTTGCAGGCGCCGAAGCCCATATCCCCGGTGCACAGCGCCATACGGCGGTAAGGCAGCCCCAGCAGCTCCAGCACTTTTTCCGCGTGGCCGGTCATCTCTTCCAGCGCATCCATCGATTCTTCCGGACGAACGATCTGCACCATCTCAACTTTATCGAACTGGTGCATACGGATCAGGCCGCGAGTATCACGACCGTAAGAACCCGCTTCAGAACGGAAGCACGGAGAGTGCGCGGTCAGTTTGATTGGCAGATCGTCTTCGTCGATGATCTCGTCACGCACCAGGTTGGTCAGCGGCACTTCCGCGGTTGGGATCAGCGCGTAATTGCTGCTGTCTGCTTCCTCGTCCAGCGGACGGGTGTGGAACAGATCGCCGGCAAATTTCGGCAGCTGGCCTGTACCGTACAGCGTATCGTGGTTAACCAGATACGGTACGTAGGTTTCGCTGTAGCCGTGCTGCTCGGTGTGCAGATCCAGCATGAACTGAGCCAATGCGCGGTGCAGGTGAGCAATTTGCCCTTTCATCACCACGAAGCGAGAACCGGTCAGCTTAACCGCTGCCGCAAAGTCCAGGCCCGCGTGCATTTCGCCCAGCGTCACGTGGTCGCGCACTTCGAAGTCAAATTCGCGAGGCGTACCCCAGCGTTTCACTTCAACGTTGTCGTTTTCGTCTTTGCCGACAGGCACGCTGTCGTCAGGAATGTTCGGGATCGCCAGAGCAATATCGCGAATTTCAGCCTGAAGAACGTCCAGTTCAGCTTTCGCCTTATCCAGCTCTTCACCCAGTTTGTTCACTTCCAGGCGTAATGGCTCAATGTCTTCCCCGCGCGCTTTCGCCTGGCCAATGGATTTCGATCGAGAATTACGCTCTGCTTGCAGATTTTCAGTTTGTACCTGCAAAACTTTACGACGCTCTTCGAGAGCGCGCAGCTTATCTACATCCAGCTTAAAGCCCCGGCGTGCCAGTTTTTCAGCGACTGCGTCTGGCTCATTACGCAGCAGATTGGGATCGAGCATGCTTATCCTGTGCTTATCGAATTAAAAAAGGAAAAAGTGACCACAGCCTGCGGCCACAGAGATATATTGCCAACATTACCGCAACGATTGAACTAACGGTAGCGTTTTATAGGGCTATTTTGATCCTGTCCGGCAAGCCAGGCGAGCTTTTCGCCAATCTTACCCTCAAGACCTCTGTTTGTAGGGTGATAATAGCGGGTTTGTGCCATCTCCTGCGGGAAATACTCCTCCCCGGCGGCGTAGGCATTGGGTTCATCATGGGCGTAGCGATACTCCTGCCCGTAACCCATCTCTTTCATCAGCTTAGTCGGGGCATTGCGAAGGTGTACCGGAACGTCGTAATCCGGACGTTCACGTGCATCCGACATCGCCGCTTTGAAGGCGGTATACACCGCATTGCTTTTCGGTGCGCAGGCCAGATAGACAATCGCCTGAGCAATGGCGCGCTCACCCTCCGCAGGCCCGACGCGGGTAAAGCAATCCCAGGCAGAAAGCGCGACCTGCATGGCGCGCGGATCGGCATTGCCGACGTCTTCCGACGCAATCGCCAGGCAGCGACGCGCGACATATAACGGATCGCCACCGGCGGTGATGATACGCGCATACCAGTAGAGCGCCGCATCCGGCGCGCTGCCGCGCACGGATTTATGTAACGCCGAGATCAGGTCGTAGAAACGGTCGCCTTTATTATCGAAGCGCGCGCTGCGTTCACCGGCAATTTCGGTGAGCAGTTCAGGCTTCAATACGCGCTTGCCCGCATCGTCCACTTCGGCCATATCGGCCATCATTTCGAGCGTGTTCAGCGCCCGACGGGCATCACCGTTCACCAGTTCGGCGATCGCACGACGCGTCTCGTCCGGCAGAACGATATCCTGTCCGCCATAACCCCGCGCTTTGTCGTCCATCGCTTGCGTCAGAACCTTTTCGATATCTTCCGTGGTCAGCGATTTAAGCAGATACACGCGCGCACGGGACAGCAGCGCAGAATTCAGTTCAAACGACGGGTTTTCCGTGGTGGCGCCGATGAAGAAAATCGTACCGTCTTCAATGTGCGGCAGGAAGGCATCCTGCTGGCTCTTGTTGAAGCGGTGTACTTCGTCGACAAACAGAATGGTGCGACGTCCGGCATTGCGGTTTTGTCGCGCCCGCTCGATCGCCTCGCGGATCTCTTTCACCCCCGACGTGACCGCCGAGATGCGCTCAACGTCCGCGTTGGCATAGCGGGCAATCACTTCAGCGAGCGTGGTTTTTCCGGTGCCGGGTGGCCCCCAGAGGATCATGGAGTGCAGATGCCCGGCCTCGATGGCGCGCGGCAAGGGTTTCCCCGCAGCCAGCAGATGTTGCTGACCGATGTACTGCGCTAAATTTTCTGGCCGCATACGGGCGGCCAGAGGTTGAAACGCATTATCTGAAAAATCGAGCGACAAATTGCTCACTCATGCCTCTTACTTATTGCGTTGGTCGTCCACCGTTACGCCCTGCGGCGGGGTAAAGGTAAATTTCGATGCATCAACAGCGCCGTTTTGCTGAGACTTCAACTGATAGCTGCTGCGCTGATCGTCCTGCTCAACCGCGCCAAACTGATTGATGGTGCCGTTGCTGCTCACGTTAATGGTGAACTGCTTCAGATTACCGTTGCTGCCTTTTGGCGTCAGGACAAATTCGTCGCCGTTTTGTTTAATGTTGTACTGCTGCCAGTCGCTGGACTGGTTACGGGCAATGAGCATAAACGGCGTATTGCTGGTCGCGTCTTTCAGCCAGGTGGCGGTCGCCTGCTCAACAAACGGGTTGTAGAACCACAGGGTTTTACCGTCAGACACCAGAACGCTTTCATCCGGCTGGGTCATGTGCCAGTTAAACAGATTTGGGCGCTTCACCCACAAATCTCCCTGCCCTTCCTGCACCGCGTTGCCGCTGCCGTCAGTCACTTTTTGCGTGAAGCTGGCGTGGAAGCTGCTCACTTTATCCAGTCGGCTTTTAAGGTCGCTGGCTGCATCAGCCCAGACGCTGCTGGCAACAAAACTGGAGAGTAATGCACAGGCGATGGCGATTTTTTTCATTGTTATTCCTTAAAATACGTCTTCCCGATATGGGGGTTCCGTTTCTATTCTGTACCTGCCCGAAGGCAGGCGACAGAAGAATATGCTTAATTTTTGCTGATTTACCCTTCTTTGCAATCGCTGAAGGTTACTCAAACGGCGGTGGCGCCAGCACCTCACGGTTACCGTTATGTCCTTGTTCGCTCACGATGCCCTGCGCTTCCATCTGCTCAATGATACGCGCTGCGCGGTTGTAGCCGATACGGAACTGGCGCTGCACGCCCGAGATGGACGCTTTACGTTTTTCGGTGACGAAATTAACCGCCTGGTCGAATAACGGATCCAGCTCTTCGCCGCCGTCAAAACCACCGCCGCCACCTTCGCTTTCGCTGTCGGAGGTGATGCCGTCAACATATTGCGGACGCCCGCGCGCTTTCCAGTCCTGCACAACCGCGTGCACTTCCTGGTCGCGAACAAACGCACCGTGAACACGCACCGGCGAGGTGGAGTTCGGCCCGGAGTAGAGCATATCACCCATCCCCAGCAGCGACTCTGCTCCGCCCTGGTCAAGAATAGTACGTGAGTCAATTTTACTCGACACGGTAAACGCGATACGGGTCGGGATGTTTGCCTTAATAAGACCGGTGATAACGTCCACGGACGGACGCTGCGTAGCCAGAACCAGGTGGATACCCGCCGCACGCGCTTTCTGTGCCAGACGTGCAATCAGCTCTTCCACTTTCTTACCAACGGTCATCATCAGGTCGGCAAATTCATCCACCAGCACCACGATGTAAGGCAGTTTTTCCAGCACCGGATGTTGGGCATCCATGCTGTCACCCGGCTTCCAGTATGGGTCCGGAATCGGACGACCCATGCGCGCCGCCTCGGCGATCTTCTCGTTATAACCGGCCAGATTACGCACGCCCAGCGCCGACATTAGCTTGTAACGACGCTCCATTTCATTGACGCTCCAGCGCAGTGCATTGGCGGCGTCCTTCATGTCGGTGACCACTTCCGTCAGCAGGTGTGGAATGCCTTCGTAGACGGACAGTTCGAGCATTTTCGGGTCGATCATGATGAAACGCACGTCTTCAGGCTGCGCTTTGTAGAGCATGCTAAGGATCATGGCGTTCACACCGACGGATTTACCGGAACCGGTGGTACCCGCAACCAGCAGGTGGGGCATTTTCGCGAGATCGGCAACTACCGGATCGCCCGCAATGTCTTTCCCCAGCACCACGGTCAGCGGGGAAGGATTATCGCGGAACTTGGTGTTGTCCAGCACTTCACGCAGATAGACGGTCTGGCGTTTCTTGTTTGGCAGCTCAAGGCCAACGTAAGGCTTGCCTGGGATCACTTCCACCACGCGAACAGCCACGGTCGACAGGGAACGCGCCAGGTCGCGGGAGAGGTTAGAAATACGCGCCGCTTTTACGCCCGGCGCCAGGTTCAGTTCGAAACGGGTAATCACCGGGCCCGGTGAGTAGTTCACCACGTCCGCTTTAATACGGAAGTCAGCCAGACGCGCTTCCACCAGACGGGCCATCTGCTCGAGGGCAAAAGTATCAACCGGCTCGACTTCAGCCGGCGGCGGCGTTAACAGATCCAGCGACGGCAGCGGCGTGCTTGGACGTTGCAGCGGTCGGCTGTCTCCGTTACGCATCAGCAGCGGATGAATCAGGCTCTCCTGCGGCTGCGGCTGCGGTGCCGGCTGCTGGAACTGCGGCTGTGGCGGTTGGGCAGGCGTCTGCGGCTGAGCATACGCCTGCGGCGCCGGTTGTTGCGGCTGCGCGTAAGCCTGTGGCGCTGGCGGCTGACGCACCGGCTCCGCTTCCGGCATTACGCTCGGCGTGAACAGCGGTTCGCTTGGGCCATCATCCACCAGATCTTTCATTGGTGAGAATTCGAAATCCGACAGCGAGAACGGGTTTGCCCCCGAAGGCTGCTCACCGGAATAACGCTGCTGCTGCGTAGCGGCAAACTGGCGCGCCAGCTCTGCTTCGGCCGCATCATCGTCGTCATGCTGTGAAGGCACGTCGTGCTGATACTCGTCGCCGTAACGCTGATTCTGCTGGGCGGCAAACTGACGCGCCAGCTCGTCCTGATGCAGTTCGTCTGCATCATCTTCGTAGTCGGAACCACGCGCTTTCTCTTCCGCCATACGCTGGGAAGGCAGTTTAATGCCATAAGAGGCCAGCTCCCGGCGAGTCGGTACGCGCACGCGGTTAGGGCGCGGCAGCTGTGGACCAATGCCCTCTTTCACCTGAGGACGCGGGGCGCTGTCGGTCGCAGGGCTAAATAGCGGAGCGGACGCGGCAGCGGTTGCCGTTGCCTGCTTCACGGCTTCAGTACCCGACGCAACGGCTGGCGTAGGGTCTACAGGTGGAACGCTGACCGAAGGCGCTTTTGCAACTGGCTCCTGTACCGGCTCGGGCACGGGCTGATACCAGGCGGCAAGCTGCTCGCGCTCACGGGCGCGGCGCTCTTCCACTTCTTCAAAATAGTACAGTGGCGGACGAGACGGCTTCGCTTCCTCGACCACTTCAGGTTCAGGCTCCGGCGCAACGTAGGGCTGTTCATGTACAACGGGTTCTGGCGTATAAGCCTGATACGGTTGTTGCGGCTCGGTGACAGGCTCAGGCGGCTGATACGGCTGCTGCCACTGCTCCTGCTGAACGGGAATATAGCTTTCTGGCTCAGGCGCGATGGTCGGCTCAGGCGTATGGACGCCAGGCGCAGTCTGCCAGTCTACCTGCGGTTGCTGGATCGCGGACTCCGGGGCAGGCACAGGCGAGGACGGCATCACGGCTTCAACAGGTGCAACATAGGCCTGCGCCGCCGTCGTTGCGGCAGCAGCGGCGGCTACCGGTTCAGTCACGGAATGACCATTCAGCAGCGGATCGTATTCGTCATACTCACCCGGCGTGGCGCGATGACCAGAGAACAGCACGTCATCAGGATCGACGGCTGCACCGCGATACTCAATCTGCTCGTCTTCATCCATACGTTTGCCGGAGAACAGCGCGGCGTCCGTTTTACGGCCTAACGGGTTCGCAAATTTTTCAGCGACGCGCTGGCGGCGCGCCAGGGCACCGCGCAGAATACGCGCGCGACGAGACTCACGACGCACATCAGGCGCATCGTCTTCGTCATACTCATCTTCGTATTCATCTTCATCGACCCACGTATCGTCACGACGGGTACGGTTGCTGGCGAACGTCAGCAGCGTCAGAATAAAGCTGCCGATCTTCTCAGCAATGCTCACCCAGGACCAGCCGGTAAACAGCGTCAGCCCCGCCGCCCAGATACACAGCAGCGCCAGCGTGCCGCCGCTGCTGTGAAGCATCGGTTGCAGCGCGGAGCTCAGAAGGCTGCCGATCACCCCGCCGGAGGCGAAATACCAGATATCATCGGCGTTGATCGCCGCCAGTCCACAGGAGGTGAGGATCAGCGCCAGGGCGCCAATCAGGCGCAGCGAAACGGCAAAATAATCGATGTAGTCGTCGTTCTGTCGATGACGCCAGGCAAACCAGCATCCGCCAATAATGATGACGGGAAGGGTATAGGCCATCACACCGAAAATGAAAAAGAGCGTGTCCGCAAGCCAGGCGCCGGGAACGCCACCTAAGTTATGGATAGGCTCATGCCATGCGGTTTGTGACCAGCTGGGATCTGAGGGGTTGAAACTGAGTAAGGCGGCCATCAGCCAGACGGCAAAAAGGGCAATAACAATCAGCAAAGCCTCGAGGAGACGACGTCCGCTGCTTAGCTTCGATAGTGTGACTTCTTTGTCTTCAGTGTATTCCTGGCTCAAGAAAGGCTCTCCAGGTATCAGGCATGTCCTGCCTGTGTGCTAAAACGGACAACAGCGCCGGGTATCCCCGGCACTGTTGCTGTATGGATTAACAGGAGTGTAATCAAACTACACTGATTTTGCACCTGTTCCGTGTTAGCGCGTCTTAATAACCAGACGATTGCTCTGTTTGACCTCTTCCATCACCACATAAGTACGGGTGTCGTTCACGCCTGGCAGACGCAGCAGGGTTTCACCCAGCAGCTTACGGTAGGCGGACATATCGGGCACACGGGTTTTCAACAGGTAGTCGAAATCACCGGAAACCAGATGACACTCTTGAATTTCTTCAAGTTTTTGTACAGCGGCGTTAAATTGCTCAAACACATCCGGTGCACCACGATTCAGAGTAATCTCAACAAATACCAGAAGTGAGGCATCCAGATAATGCGGGTTCAGCAGAGCCGTATAGCCCTGGATAAAACCCTGTCTTTCCAGTCGACGCACACGCTCAAGGCACGGCGTCGGGGAAAGTCCCACACGTTTTGAAAGCTCGACGTTGGAAATACGCCCATCCTTTTGCAATTCATTAAGAATGTTACGATCGATACGGTCGAGATCTTTGCCAGGGCGCTTCTTGCTATCTACCATTATTATTGTCTCTCTGTATTCCTTCCCTACTCCTGCCTGGACCCTGTGCACATCACTGTTCAGAGCCTGCACCCGTTATTCATCACATCGCCTGGTTATGTATTTGACGCGATGTGGATTCGGGTTCTGCGGTAAGAAGACCGTTGCCCGAAAGCAGTCACAGACATCACGTATGGCGTCTGTCCACACCATGCGTAGATTTCACTGACCCGGTAAAAATGGCATTTACGTGCATGTCTATTCGGCATGCAGTTCATGCGTCTTTTTTTCTTCCTTGAATGTTTTCGCAAAAGCGCAGGGGATTGTCAAAGCAAAACATCGATTTTTAGTACAAGATGCCGGATATTCATTACGGAGGGGTATTAATCCTCATTTTATTGCCTTATAAACGCGCGATTTTCAGTAGCGAACGTGATATGAACGCATCTGATTCATAGGGCGCGGCTATTGCATATATCGGAAGCAAAACTGCCGTGCTCTTTTTTTACGGCAACAAATTCCCTACAATCCAGCCCATTGCCTGCCAACAACAATGGGGATCTCATGGGCACGACCAAACACAGTAAGCTGCTAATCCTTGGTTCTGGACCTGCGGGATATACCGCAGCGGTCTACGCTGCACGCGCTAACCTGCAACCGGTACTGATCACCGGAATGGAAAAAGGCGGTCAGCTGACCACCACCACGGAGGTGGAGAACTGGCCGGGCGACCCGAACGACCTTACCGGGCCGCTGCTGATGGAGCGCATGCACGAGCATGCCGCCAAATTCGAAACCGAAATCCTGTTCGACCACATTAACAAAGTGGATTTGCAGAACCGTCCGTTCCGCCTGACGGGTGACAGCGGTGAATACACCTGCGATGCGCTGATCATTGCCACCGGCGCCTCTGCCCGTTATCTCGGCCTGCCGTCTGAAGAAGCGTTCAAAGGCCGCGGCGTGTCAGCCTGCGCAACCTGCGACGGTTTCTTCTATCGCAACCAGAAAGTTGCGGTGATCGGCGGCGGTAATACCGCGGTCGAAGAAGCGCTGTACCTGGCGAACATCGCCTCGGAAGTGCACTTGATCCACCGTCGCGACACCTTCCGCGCTGAGAAGATCCTGATCAAACGCCTGATGGATAAAGTGGCGAGCGGCAACATTGTGCTGCACACCAACCGTACGCTGGAAGAAGTGACCGGCGACCAGATGGGCGTGGCGGGTCTGCGTATTCGTGATACGCAGAACACCGACACCGTCGAAACGCTGGAGGTAGCGGGCCTGTTCGTGGCCATCGGCCACAGCCCGAACACGGCTATCTTCGAAGGTCAGCTGGAGCTGGAAAACGGCTACATTAAAGTGCAGTCCGGCATTCACGGCAACGCGACCCAGACCAGCGTTCCGGGCGTCTTTGCGGCAGGCGACGTCATGGACCATATTTATCGTCAGGCGATCACCTCTGCGGGCACCGGCTGTATGGCCGCGCTGGACGCAGAACGCTATCTGGACGGACTGGCTGAACAAGGTAAATAATCTTTACAAGTCAGTAACAAACGTAAATAAAGGCGGCCATTGGTCGCCTTTATTTTTGCTCACGTGTAACATGCAGAGGTCTAATTTCTTATAACGTCACCTGCAAAGTACGCAATGGAAAAAACCCGTCAACAAGAGTTAACACGCTGGCTGAAACAGCAAAGCGTTCTATCCCGCCGCTGGCTTATGATTTCCCGCGTTCTGGGATTCATCAGCGGTCTGTTGATTGTTGCCCAGGCATGGCTGCTGGCCCGCATTCTCAATCATATGATCATGGAGAACATTCCGCGCGAAGCGCTGCTGTTGCCGTTTATCATTCTGGTGCTGGTTTTCATTCTGCGTGCGTGGGTGGTCTGGCTGCGCGAGCGGGTTGGGTTCCATGCCGGGCAGCACATCCGCTATGAGATTCGCCGCAAGGTGCTCGATCGGCTATCGGAAGCCGGGCCTGCGTGGATCCAGGGTAAGCCAGCCGGCAGCTGGGCGACGCTGATCCTTGAGCAAATCGACGATATGCACGATTACTACGCGCGGTATCTTCCCCAGATGGCGCTGGCGGTATTTGTGCCTCTGTTGATTGTTATCGCCATCTTCCCGGTTAACTGGGTGGCGGCGCTGATCCTGCTGGGGACCGCCCCGCTGATCCCGCTGTTTATGGCGATGGTCGGCATGGGCGCGGCAGACGCAAACCGCCGCAACTTCCTGGCGCTGGGTCGGTTAAGCGGTCATTTCCTGGACCGTCTGCGCGGCATGGAAACCCTGCGTATCTTTGGTCGCGGTGAAGCGGAGACCGAAAACATTCGCCTG
This sequence comes from Enterobacter quasihormaechei, assembly GCF_004331385.1. Classification (GTDB taxonomy): domain Bacteria; phylum Pseudomonadota; class Gammaproteobacteria; order Enterobacterales; family Enterobacteriaceae; genus Enterobacter; species Enterobacter quasihormaechei. Next base: position 80,124 of record NZ_SJON01000019.1, on the reverse strand, counting down.
GCGTCGCAGGATTTTCGTCAGCGCACCATGGAAGTGTTGCGCATGGCCTTCCTCTCGTCCGGCGTGCTCGAGTTCTTCACCTCCCTGTCGATTGCGCTGGTGGCGGTTTACTTTGGCTTCTCCTACCTCGGCGCGCTGGACTTTGGCCACTACGGTACGGCGGTCACGCTTTCCGCCGGGTTCCTGGCGCTGATCCTGGCCCCGGAATTTTTCCAGCCGCTTCGCGATCTCGGCACCTTTTACCATGCTAAAGCGCAGGCGGTTGGCGCTGCCGACAGCCTGAAAACCTTCATGGAAACGCCGCTGGCGCATCCTGAGCGTGGTGAAGTGACGCTGAATACGAACGATCCGGTGACCATTGAAGCACAGGATTTTTCTGTTCTGTCGCCTGAAGGCAAAGTGCTGGCAGGTCCGCTGAACTTTACCCTGCCCGCCGGGCAACGTGTGGTGCTGGTGGGCACCAGCGGTTCAGGTAAAAGCTCATTGCTGAATGCGCTATCAGGCTTTATGGCCTACACCGGATCGCTGCGTATCAACAAAACGGAGCTGCGCGAGCTTGATCCTGATGCCTGGCGTAAGCAGCTGAGCTGGGTGGGTCAAAACCCGCAGCTGCCTGCCCCGACGCTGCGCGAGAATGTGCTGCTGGCACGTCCGGATGCGCGTGACGATGAGCTGCAATCGGTCCTCGACCGCGCCTGGGTCAGCGAGTTTCTGCCGCTGCTTGCGCAGGGCGTCGATACGGTCATTGGCGATCAGTCTGCCGGGCTGTCGGTGGGCCAGGCACAGCGCGTCGCGGTTGCCCGTGCGCTGCTGAACCCCTGTTCGCTAATGCTGCTGGACGAACCCGCGGCCAGCCTGGATGCACACAGCGAGCAGCGCGTGATGGATGCGCTTAACGCCGCCTCACGCCAGCAAACCACCCTGATGGTGACCCACCAGCTGGAAGGTATTGCCGACTGGGATCGGATCTGGGTGATGGAAAACGGACACATTGTTGAGCAAGGCGATTACGCCGCGCTTGTTGCCGCGCAGGGGCCGTTTGCGAACCTGCTGGCGAATCGTCAGGAGGACATCTGATGCGCGCCCTGCTTCCCTATCTTGCACTGTATAAACGCCACAAATGGATGCTGACGCTCGGGATTGTGCTGGCGATCGTCACGCTGCTCGCCAGCATCGGCCTGCTTACGCTTTCCGGCTGGTTCCTCTCCGCGTCTGCGGCCGCAGGCTTTGCCGGGCTGTACAGCTTTAACTATATGCTGCCTGCCGCCGGGGTGCGCGGCACGGCGATTACGCGAACTGCCGGGCGCTATTTCGAGCGTCTGGTCAGCCACGACGCGACCTTCCGCGTGCTGCAACACCTGCGCATTTATACGTTCAGTAAGCTGCTGCCCCTCTCCCCTGCCGGACTGGCACGTTTTCGGCAGGGCGAATTACTCAACCGCGTGGTTGCGGATGTAGATACGCTGGATCACCTCTATCTCCGCGTCATTTCGCCCATGGTGGGCGCGTTTGTGGTGATTGTCGTGGTCACGCTGGGGTTGAGTTTCCTGGATGTTCCTATTGCGCTGACGCTCGGCGGCATCATGCTGATGACGCTGATTATTCTGCCCCCCCTGTTTTATCGTGCAGGTAAAACCACCGGGGAAAACCTGACGCGTCTGCGTGGAGAATACCGCCAGCAGCTCACCTCCTGGTTACAGGGACAGGCCGAGCTCACCATTTTTGGCGCCAGTAAACGCTACCGCGCCCGTATGGAAAATACGGAACTTAACTGGCATGAAGCCCAGCGTCGCCAGTCTGAGCTGACCGCGTTTTCCCAGGCGCTGATGATGTTAATTGGTGGGATTGCCGTTATCGCCATGCTCTGGATGGCCTCCGGTGGCGTGGGCGGTAACGCGCAGCCCGGTCCGCTCATTGCGCTGTTTGTTTTCTGTGCCCTGGCTGCCTTCGAAGCCTTGGCCCCGGTCACGGGCGCGTTTCAGCATCTCGGCCAGGTCATCGCCTCTGCGCTGCGCATTACGGACATTGCCGAGCAGGAGCCGGAAGTGAAGTTTAGCGCCGGTCAAACCGCCGTGCCGGAGCAGGTCGCGCTGACGCTCAGCAACGTCACCTTCGCCTACGACAAGCAGGCGCAAAACGCGCTGGAAGACGTCAGCCTGTCTGTTGATGCCGGGCAGCGCATTGCGATCCTTGGCCGTACGGGATGTGGCAAATCGACGCTTCTGCAACTTCTCACGCGCGCGTGGGATCCGCAGCAGGGCGAGATTCGGCTTAACGACATTCCGCTGTCTGGTTTTAGCGAAGCGGCCTTGCGTAAAACGGTCAGCGTCGTGCCTCAGCGGGTGCATCTGTTCAGCGCTACGCTGCGCGATAATCTTCTTCTGGCGGCACCAGACGCTTCCGACGATACGCTGCGGGCGATGCTGGAACAGGTTGGGCTGCACAAGCTGCTTGAGGACGACGGGTTAAACAGCTGGCTGGGTGAAGGGGGTCGACAGCTTTCCGGCGGCGAACTGCGTCGTCTGGCCATCGCGCGCGCCCTGCTGCACGATGCGCCGCTGATGCTGCTGGATGAACCGACAGAAGGTCTGGATGCGACAACCGAGAGTCAAATTCTTGATTTACTGACAAATGTGATGAAAGGCAAAACCGTGCTGATGGTCACTCACCGCCTGCGCGGACTGGTGAATTTCGATCGGATAATTGTGATGGACAACGGACACATAATTGAGCAAGGTAATCACGCAGAGCTGCTGGCAAAACAGGGTCGCTACTACCAGTTTAAACAGCGCCTGTAGACTATATTTGTAGCGTCCTCTCTCGCGTACTGGAGTTCTGTTGTCATGCGCCTGGTGCAGCTTTCTCGCCATAATATTGCGTTCCCTTCTCCGGAGGGGGCGCTGCGTGAACCTAACGGATTGCTGGCTCTGGGCGGCGATCTCAGCCCGGCGCGTCTCCTGATGGCTTACCAGCGCGGCATCTTCCCGTGGTTTTCCCCCGGCGACCCGATTTTATGGTGGTCTCCCGACCCGCGAGCCGTGCTGTGGCCTGGGCAGTTTCACCTGAGCCGCAGCATGAAGCGTTTTCACGCAAAATCGCCCTATCGCGTTACGCTCAACCACGCCTTCGGGCAGGTCATTGAAGGCTGCGCTGAAGATCGTCACGAAGGCACCTGGATAACCCGCGACATCATTATCGCCTACCACCAGCTTCATGAGCTGGGCTACGCGCACTCCATCGAAGTATGGAAAGAGGATGACCTCGTTGGCGGAATGTACGGCGTGGCGCAGGGCACGCTGTTCTGCGGCGAGTCGATGTTCTCCCGCGCCACGAATGCGTCGAAAACTGCGCTGCTGGTGTTTAGCGAGGAATTTGCCCAACGTGGCGGACAGCTGATGGATTGCCAGGTGCTGAATGAGCACACCGCCTCGCTGGGCGCCGTGGAAATTTCCCGCCGACGCTATATCGAACACCTCGAACAGTGCCGACAGGAGACCCTTCCGCGCGATTTTTGGGTTCCCAGAACGCTCTTTATGCCCAATGCCTAAATGTTTTCCGCATATTTTTTATGAGGGTGTTATAATTACGCCGCAGAGTAGCTTCTGCCTGTTGCCCCGCCGCCGTTTGGGACCCCCGCTTCAGATAACGTCCTGACGTTTATCCTGTCGTCTCCCCTTTACGAATGCGCTTTCCGTTCGGTTGTACCGTGACGCTTGGGCAATACGCTGAAATTGTTTTGCTGCGTTTTAAACGCGCAATTCTTTACTTAATTGATGAATTTCGGCATTATCTTGCCGGTTCAAAACTTGGTAGTGATACCCCAGAGGATTAGATGGCCAAAGAAGACAATATTGAAATGCAGGGTACCGTACTTGATACGTTGCCTAATACCATGTTTCGCGTAGAACTGGAAAACGGTCACGTGGTAACTGCGCACATCTCCGGTAAAATGCGCAAAAACTATATCCGCATTTTGACGGGCGACAAAGTGACTGTTGAACTGACCCCGTACGACCTGAGCAAAGGCCGCATTGTCTTCCGTAGTCGCTAATTGTTTTTGCCTGTAATGGCAGATGAATATTAAATAAGGCCGGGATATTCCCGGCCTTATTTTTTTGTCAGGACAGTCGATTATTTGAACGATTTTTCTAAGCTGCCTGTACGGCAGTGCACACCAGCGTCTGCGCCGACAAGTTATCGGTGTATTTCTAAGCTGCCTGTACGGCAGTGCACATGGCTGACAAAGTCCATGAACTACCCGTCAATTTCTAAGCTGCCTGTACGGCAGTGCACTATCACCTGTAGCAAACTTATCGAGTACAACGTTTCTAAGCTGCCTGTAAGGCAGTGCACCGGTAGATGGTCTCTGACGCTTTCATGTAGTATTTCTAAGCTGCCTGTACGGCAGTGCACGGTATCTATATCACACGTGACGACATGCTCGCTTTCTAAGCTGCCAGTACGGCAGTGCACTATTGCACAAGTGTTAAATTGTCGGTGCGGATTTTCTAAGCTGCCTGTACGGCAGTGCACATTTGGATGTAGATATGCAGGCTTTTGGAGCTTTTCTAAGCTGCCTGTACGGCAGTGCACTTGCTCACTTCCTCCGCGCCCATTTCACCCCATTTCTAAGCTGCCTGTACGGCAGTGCACTAATGTGTTGACCCTGCACGCATGAAGTAAGTTTTCTAAGCTGCCTGTACGGCAGTGCACGAACTACCTGGAGTCAACAAAGAGAGCGGGGCATTTCTAAGCTGCCTGTACGGCAGTGCACGTAAAGAACGAGCAGCAGGATGTTACTCTGGCTTTCTAAGCTGCCTGTACGGCAGTGCACTCTGGCGGCTCACCTGACCAGTTCCTGCGACATTTCTAAGCTGCCTGTACGGCAGTGCACCGAAAAAACCCGCCTAAGCGGGTTTCCACATGTTTCTAAGCTGCCTGTACGGCAGTGCACCCAACTTTGATTACTGGAGCTGTATCACCGTATTTCTAAGCTGCCTGTACGGCAGTGCACAAACAATGAGTTTCAAAACCGTACACGGCTTATTTCTAAGCTGCCTGTACGGCAGTGCACTACTCGGTTATCATCGCGTTCCGCGTTATCACTTTCTAAGCTGCCTGTACGGCAGTGCACGCTCCGGGAAAGACAACAACCGAACCATTCCTTTTCTAAGCTGCCTGTACGGCAGTGCACGCGCTGATGGAAGGCTTTGAATTTTCCAGCCTTTTCTAAGCTGCCTGTACGGCAGTGCACGAGTTGTCGCCTTCAGGCCCGTCTATGTCGTATTTCTAAGCTGCCTGTACGGCAGTGCACACCTTCGGTAAAACCGGGGGAAATGGTTTCATTTTCTAAGCTGCCTGTACGGCAGTGCACATGATCATTCTGATAATGAAGGAAGTCATTCCTTTTCTAAGCTGCCTGTACGGCAGTGCACCACGGGGCAGTACGAGCTTTGTTTCCCGGGTATTTCTAAGCTGCCTGTACGGCAGTGCACAACAGTCAGAAGCAAAAATGAAGCTGCTGGCATTTCTAAGCTGCCTGTACGGCAGTGCACGGTTGTTTGCCCGGGACATATCCACTGCCTTATTTCTAAGCTGCCTGTACGGCAGTGCACGGTTGTTTGCCCGGGACATATCCACTGCCTTATTTCTAAGCTGCCTGTACGGCAGTGCACGTACGTCTCCGTAATCATTGCGCGCTGGCCCATTTCTAAGCTGCCTGTACGGCAGTGCACAGAGCTTAACAATCTACAGAAGGGAATGGTTTTTTCTAAGCTGCCTGTACGGCAGTGCACTGGAATAATAGCTCCACACTATCATGATTTTCATACAAAAAAAGCTAAACGCCCTCCTCTAACCCTTTTTTCTCGCCAATTAAAAATGCATATTAAAATCAATATATTAGCTTCTTATCGAAAATTAGGGTCAAAACCCACTCTTTCATAACCCACTCAGCACAAAAAATATCCATTCCCTGACCCCTGACAAATGACTATACTTACCCATGACAAATGACATTACTCGGGAGGTATTATGAGAACATGGGTCCCCGCGCAAAAACCTGCTGATAACACGCTGTGGCGCTACGCTGGTTTACCTGCAAACAGAGGTATGCGGCTGATTGAGTATCTTAATCAAGGATTACCCGTCAGCGTGCTCGACAATATTCACGAGTGGACGGACATGTCGAAAGCGGAGATTTTACGCGTCACGGGAATCAACGAGCGTAACGTTGCCCGCCGCAAAAGCGCAGGCCGGACGCTGACGCCAGACGAGAGCGAGCGTGTGGCACGCTTCGTTCGGGTACTGGATGCGGCTGTCGAGTATTTCGGCAGCAAAGAAGAGGCATGGAACTGGTTGCAGCTACCGGTGCGCGGACTTGGGAACGTTGCGCCTGTCGACCTGATTGCTACGGAAACCGGGGCGCTGGAAGTCACCGACCTGATTGGTCGACTGGAACACGGAGTGTTTGCATGATTTTTTATCGTATGGTGACAGAACGTTATGCCAGCGAGGCATGGAGTGGAAGTGGTGCTAACCAGTATGGCGGACGCTGGAATCATAAAGGCCACCCTACCGTGTATGTCTCCACCTCCATCTCGCTGGCTTCACTGGAAATTCTGGTGCATGTCAGAAAAGATACCGTGCTGAATCAGTACCAGCTTTTCAGCATTGATATCCCGGACGATCAGATCGATTACCTGGATAAAGCGTGGTTACCGGACGACTGGCAGGAAAATCCGGCGCCGGTATCGACAATGGACCTGGGAACCGGTTGGTTGCAGGCTAACAGTGCCCTCGCCCTGATTTTACCTTCTTGCATCATTCCCTATGAAAACAATGCCATACTCAATCCATTGCATCCTGCATTCCACAAGGCACTCAATTCTGTTGAGCAACTCCCTTTTAATTTTGATACCCGTCTTGCAGAAAAAACCGCACCCTGAAAGCTGATGCGGCTGTGATTCATCAGAACCAGGGAATTGTCGCCGTCGCGCTGAGTCCATAAGTCGAAAACAGCCCAACCACAGGTTCGGGAAGCAGCTCACCATGACGGATAAAGAGCCTGAAAGACTGACCTGTTGAGAGGCTACGTAAATTAAGCCAGGGCAAATCGGTCCGCGCTTCCTCCATTGTACGTACCCTTTCCTGCGCCTCTTCTTCGGTTATCCATCCTTTCTTTACCGAGCGACGCATAAGCCGTTGCGCGCTGCTTTTCACCTGGATCCGGGATACGCATCGCCAGCGATTTACCTCTGGCACGGCTTTAATTGCCGTGCACAGGCAGTAATCGTTTAGCCCTTTCCGCCATGTCAGCGATTCGAGTTCGCTTAACGCCTGGCGATCGCCATGCAGGCGTAACACCGCGCCAGGCTTGATGCCATGAGCAGGGAAGCTAACGCCAATATCCCCCTTCCCCCGCAAGCTCAGCGCACGATGCAGTTTGGCCATCAGCGCGGCCATCAGCATCTCCTCGCTAAACTCCGGGTCGGGCAGGACATGGATCTCAATGTAGTGATCCATAATCACTCCTTACTCGCCCTTCTCGCCGAAGACACCGCCCCGGATCAGCACGGCCATCACGTAATGCTGCTGCTCAATGTCGGGTTTATGCCCTTTCGTCACCCAGCTATCGAGAAGCGTGTAGAAATCCATTTTCTCTTTCGGCTGACGGCAGGCCACGCCGCGGCTGGTGACAGAGCCATACGGCTCAACGGCTATCGCGCCAAGCTCATCCACTTTTGGATGCCAGGTATCGATCGTCCGAATCGCATTGCCGATTTTCTGCGAGTGCATGCCAGCGATATTATCCACCTGATATAACAGGCGGCTCTTACTGCTGTTGCTGTCAAGGACCAGCTCCTGCGACGGGAAAATCTCCTGTCCGGCACCGAGAAGCACCTGCGCCTCTACGTTAAGTAGCACAAACCCTTCCCCGCTAAGCCCTTTTTCAATTTCCTGCGCCAGGGCGTTTAGGCTCTCGTCGCTGGATGAAAAATCTCGCAGCGCATAATTGTACGCATCAAACGTCCACGCCTTACTGCCCGTCACGTTCACGATGATTTTTTCAGCGCCAACCCGGTTACGCCATAAAAAACGTCCGTTCGCCAGGTTAGTTGCGTAGCGGCGCGCCAGTTCTGCAAAACCATGCTCGCTGATGTAGCCGTCAATAACCTGCTGAAGTTCATCCTGATAGGCGCGGTCATTACATACGGAAGGCGTGGATAAATTTCCCAGCACGCGCAGGGTAAACTTCACCTGTAAGGTATCCGCGTCTGCGGGCAGCGACGCCACATCCACCCGCTGGAGGTTAGCTTTCTGGATCTCAGCATCCAGTTTTGCCGGATCGTTGGTGAGCGCATTTTTCAGGCGGTTGGAAATGGTGCCACGTACCGCTTTTTCCTGAATGCGTATCGGTTGCCAGGTCTTACCCTGCCAGTTTCCTGCAAACATCACCGCATCCGACGTCGCCAGTTTACGTTCAAATGCCAGTACAGATGCCGTTTTAACGGCAGTTGGAGCCTTTGCCATAGCTAAATCCTTTTTATTTTGAATGTGCAGATGTCACCGGCGCGCCCGCGCCCTGACAGTAGTAGCCGGTTTCTGTCGTATGAAAACGCCAGAAAATTTCATCAAGAGACTGGATACGGTGCAGGCCGCACCACTCGCCCACGCCATACACTGCCTCCGTAAATGCAAATGGTGTTTCTGCATCACGTGCGTTGCTTACAACGCCAGGGGAATAGAGTTCGGAAATCCGCTGATAGCCAGTCATTAAGGGCACCAGATAACCGGGGTTTGGTTTCGGAACATAGTGCCAGCTTGCCGGCTCGCCTTCGCGAATGTCGCCCTCCTCCGGCGTTTCAGCCTGAAACTTCAGCGCAGCGAAATCGAGCCAGGCATCAAGCATCGTGGTGGTGGGATCGTTTTCCAGAAGCGTTTGATAATGTTCCCCCAGCCAGCCGCTGCGATCGCGTAAGGAAAAACCGGGCATCAGTTGCCACTGCAACCGACACAGGTCACGACTGTTGGACGGCATCGCCATGACGGTAATAGCCTGAATATCGACGATAATGCCACCCGCCAGCCTGAGCGTCGGGCAAACTTGCCGGAGATGTTCTGCGAGGTCGCGCTGCCCGTATTCGCCATTAGGGATCTCCCCATGGCATTCCAGCAGCAACGAAACCGTCATATGCATGCGCCCCTCTTCATTAAAGGAGGCCGTTTTCGCGTCCCGGGTAAGCGGGTTACGCGTCAGGGCAAACTGATAATCACGACCGGACGTATGCGCATGGATCTGGTGCTCGTGGCTGACGACAGCACAGCCATCAATGTTTAGCCCGTGCGTTTCCTTCAGCTTGCGAGATAACGCATGGGAAAATCCCAGAAAATGGGTGATGGCAGGAAAACCATACGTCAGGCCCGCAATGGCGTTGGCGTTTTCAACTCTGATACGACGAAGCAGGATCAGTGAGCTCATTTCAGCGCCTCCTGAATGATTTTTTCCATCTCGCGGAGGTTGGAGCGTAAACGTTCGCGGGTTTCCCATTCACGTTTTTCCACGGCGCCTAAATCCGGCATCGCCTTACGCAGACGAGCGTTCAGCCACAGGGCAAAATCTTCTGCCACTGCGTCCTGCCAGTCGTCTTTTTCTCGCTCAAGTCGGAAGGCCTCATCTGTTTTTGTGCGCCAGGGATCGAGCCAGAGCTGTTGATGTGGTTTCAGATCCGTGTTGTTGAGCGTCCAGTTCTGCCAGTCTTCACGTTGAAGTTCAGATGCAATTTCGAATAGCAGATCGATAAGCATATTGATATAGCCATCACGCGCTTCACGAATACGAAAGCTGGTGTAATCGCCCGTTCTCGTCAGCAAGGAAACAAGCAGCTGAATGTGATTCCTGGCACGACGGTCAAATTGCCCACCCGAGGCGAAAACAGAACGCAAATGCGTTGGCGGCTTTTCTGCCCTTTTCCACTGCGGCGGCTGGCAGGAAAGGAGCCAGCTACGTCCGCCGCGCACGCTGTTGAGATAGGAAATATTTTGCGGTTTAGTGCCACCGAAGTGTATTTCCGCTGAATCTGGGAAGAGCGTCAGCGGAGTGGGATGCCATGTTTTCTCGCGTCGTGCTTTCCAGATCGCTTTAACCTCATCGCCAAAACGGTAGGCAATCATTTTCTGATGCATGGCGTGAACAAGCGAGGTGGCGAATAACGGGCTTAAGAGGTGGTAACCTTCTCCTACCGGAAAATATCCCTGTTTCGCCAGCTTGTGCGAAGCCGGTTCTCCGGAAGTTAACGCACGAGAAAACCCGTCAATCCACTCCCTCAGTTGATTTTCATCATCGGTAAAAGCGGCCAGCGCAGCGCGATCGCCTCGTTTCAGGCTTGCTAAAAGGGAGTCGCCACCCTCTACCCGCGTTTGCATTAATTTCGCGACATCCAGCGCCGCGGCGTTGCCCACCGCATCCGGTTCCAGACCTGACAGCGTCGCGGTGCTGAGATACCCTTCCTGCGCCACTGCCTCGCTGTAGATACTGCTGCTTTTTGAATCCCCGTGGGTAAACTTCGCCGCATGGGTCACGAGGTTAATTTGTCCGGCCCGCTTCGCGGCATCCGTCAGCCATGCTTTCGGTTCATAGCGAAGTTCCAGCTCCCGGCGTTCGGCCGCAAGCGTTGCGCTATCTTTATCGCTGCGCTTCGCGGCCTCTTTATCAAATGCTTCCAGCTTTGTTTGCCGTCGTCCGGCAATGTACTCAGCGATGAAAGCGCTTAGTGCTTCAACTGACATACTCGCTCCTGGCTCTTTATAGATATTCCCTGAACACACCCAATACCGGGTGATACAGCCATTGCTCTGTCTCCTCCTCCCTGGTCACTCTCAATGTGATTTCACCATACCGTCGCGACACCGCAGCCAGCTCTAGCTGCTTCATATCCGCCAGCACCTGTAATACCTCGGCATAATCAATAGCAATCCACGGCTCTACGCCATCAGCCACGGATAACGGCTGTTTGCAAAAACGTCCCGCAGGTTTTAACTCCCCGTTTTCCTGCATCAGGCAAAACTCAGGTTCATCGCCTTCCTCTTCCAAACGCAAAAAGAAAGAAGCCTGAGGTGAAGCTCGCCGAAATGGCGTACGTTTCTGAAGTTCACCGTTCCAGGTTAAGGGCCGTCGCCACCACAACGCGGCGACCGCATCAGATTTGTCGCCTCCGTCCAGCAGCGCGGCACGCAACCGGGCGTGCTCCAGTGCCGCAAGAGCATTGCCTGGAATACCCGCAGCGATGCGCGGAATCGCATTCAGGGTGCGATAGCCCTCTTTATCGATCAGTTCATGGAGGTCGTGATGAGGCAGCGGATACTGCCCGGTTTCAAAACCGGGTCGGCAGTAGGCAACCTTTTCCCCACGAAGGGCGCGGACGTTGCGATCCAGAATTACCAGGTTTTCGCTCTCAGGAGCGATCTGACGATGGCGCTGAATACGCCCCGCAAACTGAATAAGTGAACGCATTGAGCTCGGCTCAATAATCCCCCAGTCGGCATCAAAATCGCGCCCGACCTCAAGAACAGACGTTCCCAGCACGACAAAAAGATGATGCTGCTCCGATGACGTCAGCGCCTGCTTAACTTCGGGCAACTGCCAGACCAGATCCGGCTCGTGCCGCGTAAATGCACAATCGAGTCGTTTTTCAATCGCCGCACGCACCGCCAGCGGGTGCTGGCTGTGATAAACGCAATAATGGATGCAGAAGTTGTCCGGTGAGGGTAATGCCATCAGCGCTTGCGCGACGGCAACCAGCGGATTGATGTTGGCCATCCGTACCAGACCAAACGACACAGTTTTGCCGCTGTTGTGCGTGCTGTGATGAAGGCCATGCAGCGCGATAATTTGCTGGTGTAGCGTCTGTGCCAGCGCGGAGATAACATCTGCCGACCTTGAAGAGTGCGGCTTCACGGCAGCCAGTTTTCCCAGACGAAGCCGCGGCTGTTCAGGCAGACGTTTGATTCGCTGGCGAACAAAATCGTCATGCGCCCGGCGAAAATGCGCGTCGTCGGTCACATCCTGCGACTGCGCGCCATACTCATCAAACCAGGCGCAGCAGATGCTCATTGGTCTGTCAGACTGACCGCATGCAGCCTGCCAGGCTTTTCGCCCCTCCCGATAGGCTTCAAACAACGCTTCCGTTAGCGCGGGCGGTAGCGTCGCAGAGGAAAGCAGCACGCGAGAGCCGAGCATGCCCGCCCAGTTCATCAGCCGACAAAGGGCATGCAAATCATCAATGTCAAAATCATCAGGTTCATCAAGCACCAGATCGCTGGTCAGCAGGCGCAGCATGGCAGGGATCTGCCTGCCGCCGCGCACGCCTTCCGTTGCCGGGATCAGGTGGTCGATCGTTGTCACCAGCACCGGCGCGCTGACCAGACGATTAAGCGCGGGTTCTTTCGCCAGCCACTGCTGCGCCGTGCCGCCGCTCGTCGCGCCTTCGTAATGGACGTAATGATGGCTGGCAAAAAACGCTTCGTCGCTGGCGCTGTTGTTATCTTCTGCGTCGTTGCCCTGGTAAAGCTCCTTCACCGCCGCCGCGCCGGTCACGACGGCCAGCGTGTCATCGTCAAGACCCAGACGAGACTGCAACGCATGTCCCGTCTGAAGGGTTAGGGTCCGTAGCCCCAGTGCGACGCTGAAGCGGCATCCCTCCTGCTCGTCCGCCAGGGCGTACATAATCCGGGCGTTGGCAAAGGTTTTACCGCATCCGGTCGAGGCCATATTGACGCCAAAAAAGCCTTGATCAGCGCTTTTTGCCCGTAGCGAAGAGGCAACATCCCAGGCCCTGTTTTGCCAGTGAAAACGCGGATCTTTCGCCCGTTCCCGAAACGTTTTATGTCGGGCAATGGCGGGTAATGCGCGCCGTAAAGTGGGAAGAGAACGGCCCATCAGCAGAGCATGATGCGCCACGCCCACGTTATGTTCATCCAGCTTTTGGTTGGGCTCGGGATTACTGTTCGCCCAGCTCTGGACAGCTTCGTCCTGCCATCCTGAATACGCAGGCTGCGACGAGTAAAAATGATCTGCCAGCATCAGCGACAGACGCGCAAGGTGGATAGTGAACAGGTTATCAAGCGATCCAAAGTGAAATAACGCGGGGGTATTCCTGATACGTTTGCCAATCTGTCGGGCTTTCTCGCGCCAGGTTTTACTTCTTAACGGCGTGCCGTGAGGGAATTTCCAGACATTCTTTTTATCACGCTCGGTCCATTTGGTTTTTTCAGATCGGTGATTCAGGGAGTTCCAGTCCGCATTCAGCTGTCGCTCAAGCCAGCCATCGCAGTACATTAATTGTGGCTCTGCCGAACGGGACTGCGGTAAACGGTGGTGCGACAGCATCAACCATGCCACTACTCGCGCCAGAGGGGGCAGGTTACCTAGCGGGCTACTGCTTCTTTCCGGCGTATCCATCGTCAGGGCTTTCAGCATACCTTTTTCGTCAGCCGCCTTGAGATGCTCAAGCGATGCCAGCCACTGCGCATCGGTTTGTTGCCCTACAAAAGCCTGAAACAGACGCACCGAGATCCATTCATGCCGGTATGGCTGAAAACGATGCTGACTCTCTTTCAGCAGCGTTTGCTGGAAGCACATCCCTGCTTTTCCAAAATCGTGGAACAGCCCGGCGATAGCAGCCAGCAACGCGATGCTTTCAGCGCTGTTCCAGCGGTGCTCATCACCATTTTTAAGCACATTTTTCGTGGTGCGATGGGTGGGAACGCGCCCCTGCGCATTGAAGCGACGAAGGTTTCCGACAATCCACAGCAGCTCTGTTTCCCCGCTTTTCTTCAGCCAGTGGCAGGCCACGGCGGTGTTACGCCGCGCCGTTTTACGCAAAAGTTTTCTGAGCGTGGTAGCGCCATCCAGGGTAATGGTTGTCTGCCAGGCCGCATCGCCCGTGCGCTCTGCAAACTGGTCGATAATACGACAGCTTTCATCCCGGGCGTTTTTCGTGCAGCGGGAAATAATAAGAACATTCATGGCGCGGTTACCGCCAGTGTCTGGGATGTTTCCTGCAACGTGGTAATCATCACATCCAGCGCGTCCGCCTGCTGAAAGGCGTTGATGCAGCGCTGGCGAAACTGTTGATGATCTTCTCCTTCCATTGCGGCCATAAATGCCTGAGGCATGACCAGCGCGTCCTTTATTAAATCGGCTATATCAAAAACCAGCCCGCCGCGTCGGGTTTTTCCATGCATCACCGCCAGACCGTGCGGAATGCCCGTCACCCAAGCCGCAACAGCCGCCAGCCCGTAGGCCAGATAATTACCCTGGTCGAGAAAACGGTTTGCCATATCCACCCCGCCTCCCAGTTTAGCTCGGGTAAAACTGCCGTAACCCGTCGTCTGGCTGGTGAGTTTGTAGAGAGATTTCGTGAGCTGGGCTTCCTGGAGCATCAGTGAGGTGTGGTCCTGAGCTTTTGCCATGCCTTGTCTGGCACGCTCAAGCAGGATATTTAGTGCATCTTTATCTGGCTGAAAGGCCGTTTCCCGCTGCATACGCAGCCCTGTCCACTGTTTTTCGATTTGCTGTAAACGGATAAACTGAAATTGTTTTGCCGCCTGCAAGCGCTTTTCTTCGTTGAACCAGAATGACACCCAGTTCTGTAAATATCCCGTTGGACGATATTCACTCTGCGGACACAGCCAGGAGAGATCAATATCCCCTTCATTCGCTGAATAAAGCGGCGTGCCGTCCGTGCCACAAAAACCGACCATCACCCCCGCTCGCGCGAACTCCCGCATTGCCATTTGCGTCACGGAGGTTCCCATGCCCAGCATCACCGCCGTCGTATTGGCGATGGGAATATTCCAGTAAAACGATTCTTTACCTTCCTGAGTGACGTATTCAACGCGTCCACCATTCACCTGAATACGGCATTTTTCAAGATAATAAATATTGGCGCGCTTTGAATGCAGAATAGTTTTTAAATCCGTGGGGGTGATGCTGTTTACAGACATATAAAGGGCTTTTAGTTCAATGCGTTGAGTGCTGGTATGTTATCGAACATAAGATGAGGACAAATGTGACGGGTATCAAATGAATAGTAATTACTGTAATAGGCGGATGAAATATGACCTTTCCTTTTGATTTATTATTTTTGTGGATAATATATATTTAGAAATATGATTGGTGTGTGAATAGGTTTTTTATTTAATTTAAAATAACAGGGGTGGAGGTATGATGGTATTTAATCTTCAATAGATAGAGTGAATGTTTGAACAGATTGAGTTTAGCTGTGCTACTTGTACAGCAGTGAACATGAACAACGACGGGGACTTTTGCACGTTTAATTTTTAAGCTGCCTGTACGGCAGTGAACGCACGGCTGGTGGCTACTGCCCTTGTTAAAAATTTCTAAGCTGCCTGTACGGCAGTGAACCGACGGTCAGAGATGCCGTGTTATCTGTGTTCTTTCAAAGCTGCCTGTACGACAGTGAACGAATTGTTGATCGCATTTGAGATAAAGGAAATTTTCTAAGCTGCCTGTACGGCAGTGAACAACTATCGATTAAAATCCCGGTCGATTCATCATTTCTAAGCTGCCTGTACGGCAGTGAACAGGTTTTTTCCGTTGTACGCCGGCTAGCTTTGTTTCTAAGCTGCCTGTACGGCAGTGAACTTCAGCAGCTCGTCCAGATCGCAATCATGACGTTTCTAAGCTGCCTGTACGGCAGTGAACGTCTGCATATATCATGCCGACGGCCAGTCATTTTTCTAAGCTGCCTGTACGGCAGTGAACGAGTCAGGTTTGAAGCAGCGCGGAAGCTATTATTTCTAAGCTGCCTGTACGGCAGTGAACGCTAGGCTAATGAACTTCAGTCGCAGCCTTACTTTCTAAGCTGCCTGTACGGCAGTGAACCCGGTGTTTTGTTCGAACACGCGAGCGATCGGTTTCTAAGCTGCCTGTACGGCAGTGAACCACCATAGTTAAGCAAACGCCAGGTTGCCGATTTTCTAAGCTGCCTGTACGGCAGTGAACCTCGATGTAGCCGAAGAGGAAGAGGCCGAAGATTTCTAAGCTGCCTGTACGGCAGTGAACAGGTACCAACACCCCGACCGGTGCGACCAGCTTTCTAAGCTGCCTGTACGGCAGTGAACATGATAAATCGGGGATTGGAGTCGTTCTGGCATTTCTAAGCTGCCTGTACGGCAGTGAACACCATTTCAACATCCATAATCAGACGCTGTTTCTTTCTAAGCTGCCTGTACGGCAGTGAACACGTAATTGCCTGAGAATTTCATCGCGTTCAATTTCTAAGCTGCCTGTACGGCAGTGAACATTTAGGGTGGCGATAGCCACGTTAATGACGTTTTCTAAGCTGCCTGTACGGCAGTGAACGAGCTTCATGCTAGCCGACGGCAGGCGATTCTTTTCTAAGCTGCCTGTACGGCAGTGAACACGGTCTCATGCTTCAACACGCAGGCTTCATTTTTCTAAGCTGCCTGTACGGCAGTGAACGATTCCGGCTATTCAGGGCGCGACGCCTGACAGTTTCTAAGCTGCCTGTACGGCAGTGAACTCGCCGCTCGCTTATGCCGCAGTGCACCAGAACTTTCTAAGCTGCCTGTACGGCAGTGAACTGGAGGTCCGCGTGACGTGGGAAATAGTGAAATTTCTAAGCTGCCTGTACGGCAGTGAACGGTAAATCCGGCTTTTTTTTGCCCGCCGCACTTTCTAAGCTGCCTGTACGGCAGTGAACTTAAGCGCCACCGCCCACACTTCGATCCCGCTTTTCTAAGCTGCCTGTACGGCAGTGAACGTTAATTCCATTCATACCCCTTAATTTTAGTATTTCTAAGCTGCCTGTACGGCAGTGAACTGTCACTGCCTACAGGTGTTGAAATCCATAGTTTTCTAAGCTGCCTGTACGGCAGTGAATACGTAATTGCCTGAGAATTTCATCGCGTTCCATTTCTAAGCTGCCTGTACGGCAGTGAACTCCATATCCGCCCACTTCTTGCAGCGACTTACTTTCTAAGCTGCCTGTACGGCAGTGAACTGAAAGAAAACCACGCCATCTTATTGTTTGAAAACAAAATAATCAACTTTCGCGCATAAAACCCTTTTTTCTGGCACGTAAGTTCGCATTATATAAATCAATACGTTACGTAAACATCAAAAAAAAGGGTCAAGCCAGCGGCGTTAGAGGCCTGCCCCCGACGCCTCGGATTCCACTCAGGAAATAATGTGAATTACCGATTCTACACGTGGAGGTGCAACGACATCAGCGGCCATAGAATGAGTAATGTCATGCAGCAGTCCCGTCAGGTGCGGCAGCATATCGCGGTCAAAATGCGAAACCAGCAGCACGTGGTTTAATGCCAGGCAGTAGTCGCATTTCGTTTCGGTATCTTCCAGCAACCACTCTTTTTGTCGCGGCTGTTCCGCGTCGTCCTCAAATTCCACCACCTGAAAGTCACGCATGGATTCTGCGAGGCCGGATTTTACCTCTTCCAGATAAGCTCCGAGACAGCGGCAAACGGGCTGCGTTTGTGGGAGCGAATGACAGTCGAGCAGGATTTCAGTGAGCAGGTTGCAGCGTTCGGCAAGGGTTGGGAGATCGGGGTTGAGGGAGAGCTCGCTATAGAGCTGGGAGATAGACTGGTTTTCCATATTCATAATTTCCATATTTAAAGCTGAAAACTACCACCAGAAACGCCAACTTCGGGTGGCAGACTGAACCGGTTTGGCGTACCGACCATATGGAAAATCGGCGCTTCAAAAGAAGCTCCGGTTCAGCCCACCATATTTGAAGATACGGATTATACCGTAGCTAAATAAAGAGTGAACGAAACAAGTGACGTTGCGTTAGCAACATCTTTCCATATGTGTGTAATCAGGACGCCAATCCCGACACCTGATTTTGCAGGTGCGCCGCCATTTTATTACTGTGGATTTATCCAGCAATCAACTTCTAACGAAACTGGAAAGCGCCTCGCAAAATTCCTCTACGGCCTCGAGGCCTCCCCTTCTCCCACTGGTAAGGACATCAAAAATTGATCAAACAATAATGAAATTTAATTTACCCCTTGTTCTGTAGTGAACAAAGTCACAAAAATAAGCAGTACGCTTGCACGTCTGTTTGATGCTCATAAAGCGAATTTTATAGCGTCCGGCAAGCTTTCGTATCATCACTATAAAACACTGCGCTTTACAGTTGTCTCTAGCGACCTTCCACCCGAAAAAAATATTGCTAATGAAATCACATCAAAAGATATAAGATCCATTCTCAATGACATGTTTTAAAATGGAAAATGAAGCTGATAGAAATAGCCAATAACTCATATATTCATCACATTAATTATTTAAGTCCATTCATCTATCAAGTTAATATCAAGTCTACATTTTTTCTTATTTAACAAAAGTGAGATCACGATCACTTGTTCAAAGCGCTCCATATAAGATGATGTACGCATTAAATAAAAGGAATGCATTATGTATTACAGTGAAGATATTATTAATAAAATAGGAACCGACAAAGAATTAGCCATAAGATTAGACAAGGCTATGAGCGGGGTCAAAGAGGGAGTTATTGATTATTTAAATAACCTCGGGGATGCAGCAACGCGCCTGTTATACTATTCATCATGTTTAACGAAAAATTATCATGATGTTTGCACCCGATTAAAGGATGAAGATGTCAGATTCGTGCAGGGGTTAGGCGAGTTGGTTTTACATCGGAATTTAATTTTCAGGATGATTAAGATTTATATAGAAACGGTTCTTAAAAGCAAAAATGAAGTAGAAAAGAAAAGCATCCTTGAAAGATTAACACCATTCACTAAAAACATTTCCATAAAAACTTTATCAAAATCTGCCTTAATTTATTCCGTTGTATCTTACATTTGTTATGGTAATAAAATGAATGCCTCCATTGAAGCTGCTTTTGTTAAAAAAATGGGCACACGCGTTGGCATTCCGATTACCGCATTGAACCTTTATGGCATTGTTAACAAGGCTTCTGAAAGTGCAAATAGATTAAAAACTTTTATGCCACAATTTCATCATGCACTTTATGTTGAAAAACTTGAGATGATGTATTTTCTTATTGAGCCAATTATTATGAAGGCTGGATACTTAAACATAAACACAGCATCTGATATTGAAATTACTAACGCACTAAAAAGAATGATGTAATCATGTTAAAGTCAATAATGAAATTTTTAAAACAATTCTTTGATAGTGTTATACAGGATTGTTTTAATGATATTTACTGGTACGGTGTATTTATCTTTTCCGCTTTTCTTTCAGGTATAGTAGCAGTCAATATAGATAATATTAAAATAGCTCACGAAATTATTCTAGGCATCTTTATTACCGTATTTGTAATTGCTTTCCGCTTCAGAGACAAAGGATAAAAAATGACAATACCGGCCCATATGTGGCTTACTGATGAAAATAACTCACCTATAACAGGAGAATGTTTAATGCCTACACGATTGGGTTCTACAGAACTTAAATCGTTCAACCATTCTGTATGGATTCCTACAGATTACAACACTGGAAAACTTACTGGAACACGCCTACATGTTCCCATTACATTTGAAAAAGAGATAGATCGCCTCACCCCCTATTTATTCAGGGCGGTATGTCAGGGTAGAACATTTAAAAAAGCTTTAATTAAAATGTACAGAATTAATGAAGCAGGAATAGAAGTAGAATACTTTAATATAAAATTGGAAAACGTAAAGATTACAAGAATTTCTCCAATTTTATTTCCAATAGGAGTCGCAAGTAAGCATATGGAAGAAATCGAAATACGCTATGAATCAATAGAATGGATTTACTTTGATGGGAACATAATGTTCAAAGACTCATGGAATGAAAGAGCAGTCGCATAAAAAAGGGACTCCGAAGAGCCCTTTTTCTGATGTGCCCATACGTCTCTTTACTTGCAAAAACTAAAAACGGCAACCGAAGTTGCCGTTTTGCTTTTACCTTACAACTCAGTGAGCCGCTTCCGGCTTGTGCTTCGCCGCACTCTGGAAATCGTACGTCAGCTCGTTCTTCGCCTGATCCAGCGCCACGGTCACCTGGCCGCCGTCCACCAGCGATCCAAACAGCAGCTCGTTCGCCAGCGGTTTCTTCAGGTTATCCTGAATCACGCGTGCCATCGGACGTGCACCCATCGCACGGTCGTAGCCTTTCTCAGCCAGCCAGTTGCGGGCCTCCTGGCTCACTTCCAGCGACACGCCTTTCTGATCCAGCTGAACCTGCAACTCGACGATGAACTTGTCCACCACCTGATGGATCACCTCGGTAGACAGGTGATCGAACCAGATAATGTTGTCCAGACGGTTACGGAACTCCGGCGTGAAGATCTTCTTGATCTCCTCCATCGCATCGGTGCTGTTATCCTGGTGGATCAGGCCGATGGATTTGCGCTCGGTTTCACGCACCCCGGCGTTGGTGGTCATCACCAGCACCACGTTGCGGAAGTCCGCCTTGCGCCCGTTGTTATCGGTCAGCGTCCCGTTGTCCATCACCTGCAACAGGATGTTGAACACGTCCGGGTGCGCTTTCTCGATTTCATCGAGCAGCAGTACCGCGTGCGGATGCTTGATCACCGCGTCGGTGAGCAGGCCACCCTGGTCAAAGCCCACGTATCCCGGAGGGGCACCAATCAAACGGCTGACGGTGTGACGCTCCATATACTCGGACATATCAAAGCGCAGCAGCTCGATGCCCAGCGCCTTGGAGAGCTGAACCGTCACCTCGGTTTTCCCCACGCCGGTCGGGCCGGCGAACAGGAAGGAACCAACAGGCTTGTGGTCATGCCCCAGACCAGCACGAGCCATCTTGATCGCTTCGGTTAAGGCCTCAATGGCTTTATCCTGACCAAAGACCAGCATTTTCAGGCGATTGCCGAGCGTACGCAGCGTATCGCGGTCGCTCTGAGAAACGCTCTTCTCAGGAATACGCGCGATGCGGGCGACCACGGACTCGATATCCGCCACGTTCACGGTTTTCTTACGCTTGCTGGCCGGCATCAGGCGCGCACGCGCACCCGCTTCATCAATCACGTCGATCGCTTTATCCGGCAGATGACGATCGTTGATGTATTTCACCGCCAGCTCCACCGCCGCACGCACCGCTTTCGCGGTGTAACGCACGTCGTGGTGCGCTTCGTACTTCGTTTTCAGGCCGTTGATGATCTGCACCGTTTCGTCAACCGACGGCTCGGTGACGTCGATTTTCTGGAAACGACGCGCCAGCGCACGGTCTTTCTCGAAAATGTTGCTGAACTCCTGGTACGTCGTGGAGCCCATCACGCGGATCTTGCCGCTGGAGAGCAGCGGTTTGATCAGGTTGGCGGCATCCACCTGACCACCGGAGGCCGCCCCTGCGCCGATAATGGTGTGGATCTCATCGATAAACAGGATGCTGTTGGTATCCTGCTCCAGCTGTTTTAACAGCGCTTTGAAACGTTTTTCAAAATCACCGCGGTATTTAGTGCCCGCCAGCAGCGAACCGATGTCCAGCGAGTAGATGGTGCAGTCAGCGATCACTTCCGGCACGTCGCCCTGCACAATGCGCCAGGCCAGCCCTTCGGCAATCGCGGTTTTACCCACGCCAGATTCCCCCACCAGCAGCGGGTTGTTCTTACGGCGACGGCACAGCACCTGGATGGCACGCTCCAGCTCTTTGTCGCGGCCAATCAGCGGGTCGATACCGCCGACGCGAGCAAGCTGGTTAAGGTTGGTGGTGAAGTTTTCCATACGATCCTCCCCGCCTGCTTGCTCTTCACTGTTGTTGATCTGCCCGCTGGGATCCGACGCCTGGTTAGGCTCGTCTTTTCGCGTTCCGTGAGAGATGAAGTTGACCACGTCGAGACGGCTGACTTCGTGTTTGCGCAGCAGGTAGGCCGCCTGGGACTCCTGTTCGCTGAAGATGGCGACCAAGACATTTGCGCCAGTCACTTCGCTACGTCCGGAAGACTGGACGTGGAAAACCGCGCGCTGCAATACGCGCTGGAAGCTGAGCGTCGGTTGCGTGTCGCGCTCTTCTTCACTGGCGGGCAGCACCGGTGTGGTTTGTTCGATGAAGGCTTCGAGTTCCTGACGTAGCGCCACCAGATCCACGGAGCAGGCTTCCAGCGCTTCGCGGGCAGATGGGTTGCTAAGCAATGCGAGCAGCAGGTGCTCGACGGTCATAAACTCATGTCGGTGCTCACGCGCTCTGGCGAAAGCCATGTTTAAACTGAGTTCCAGTTCTTGATTGAGCATAGGCACCTCCCCCAATTTTATGCCTTATCAGGCCTTTTCCAGCGTACACAGCAACGGATGCTCGTTCTCCCTTGCATAGTCGTTCACCATCGCTACTTTGGTCTCCGCGACTTCGGCAGTGAAGATGCCGCAGATCGCTTTGCCACGATAATGAACGGTAAGCATCAGTTGCGTTGCACGTTCAACATCATAAGAAAAGAACTTTTGTAGCACGTCAATAACAAATTCCATTGGCGTGTAATCATCGTTCATTAACATAACTTTATACATAGATGGCGGTTTTAGCGCGTCGCGCACTTTATCTTCCGCCAGCTGGTCAAAATCCAGCCAGTCGTTGGTCTTACCCATGATGCATAACCACTTTGAATCTACCTCAGATGTTAGATAACAATCATCTATTACTGTCATCCGCGATGTCTGTCACAAACTGTTGCAATAGCGTTAACTGCCTCAAATTTTGGTTGATTATTGTCCCAACTCCAGCGCCAAACGCTTGACGGCGTCTTCCGATTCTCTAAATTGTACAAGCGTGAGTTGGCGAGGTTTTGAACAGCCCCCACTCCACCACCGGTTCATTCCATCTTAATTTATAAGATTTACGAAGGATGTCGAAGCATGGAAATGGGTACTGTTAAGTGGTTCAACAACGCCAAGGGGTTTGGCTTCATCTGCCCCGAAGGCGGCGGCGAGGATATCTTCGCTCACTATTCCACCATTCAGATGGATGGTTACAGGACGCTCAAAGCCGGGCAGTCCGTCCGGTTCGATGTACACCAGGGGCCAAAAGGCAATCACGCCAGTCTTATCGTGCCCGTTGAAGCAGAAACGGTTGCATAGCTCTCTGATTCATTGTGTACACCCCGCAGGCAAAATGCCAGCCCGATCGGCTGGCATTTTTATTTTCGGGTTATTCTCGCGCCAGCGCATCCACCGGATCGAGCCGCGCCGCGTTTCGCGCCGGCAGCCAGCCGAAAAGAATACCGGTGAAGGTGGAACATAAAAACGCCGTCAGGATCGCCATCGGCGAAAAGCCAATTTCCCAGCCCGGTAAGAAGAGCTGGAGCGCAAAGGCGATCATCATCGAGAGCGCAATGCCCATCGCACCGCCCACCAGACACACCAGCACCGCTTCAATCAAAAACTGCTGAAGCACGTCGCTGGCTCTGGCCCCGACCGCCATGCGGATGCCAATCTCCCGCGTACGCTCCGTCACCGACACCAGCATAATGTTCATCACCCCGATCCCGCCGACGACCAGCGAAATCACCGCCACCAGCGTCAGGAATAGCTGAAGAGTACGTGTGGTCTTTTCCGCCGTTTTCAAGAGGCCGTCCATGTTCCAGGTGAAGAAATCCTTCTTCCCGTGGCGCAGGGTTAACAGCCGCTCCAGCTGCTGTTCCGCCAGCGCGCTGTCGTAGCCCTCCTTCACCCGCACGGTGATGGAATTGAGCCAGGACTGGCCCATAATGCGCCCGGAAATGGTGCTGTACGGCAGCCAGACGCGCAGGATCTTGCTGCTGCCAAACATCGACTGCTTCTCCTCCGCCACGCCAATCACCGTGGCAGGCATGTTGCCGACCAGTATCACCTCGCCCACTACGTTCGTTTTATTAGGGAAAAGCTACCTGCGCGAGTTAGCATCCAGCACCACCACCTGCGCCCTGCCCGCCAGCTGTTCGGCGTTAAAGGTCGCCCCTTCGCTGAAGGTCATGCCGTAGACGTTGAAGTAATCTCCGCTGACGCCGTTAGCGCTGGCCGCCACGTCGATGTTGCCGTAGCGCAGACGCAGATTTTGCGAGACGGCAGGCGTAGCCGAATTAACCCACGGCTGCTTCTGAATAGCCGCCAGATCGTCATACTTGAGCGCCTGCTGATACTGTGGCTCGTCGTCGCCAAAATCTTTGCCGGGATAGACGTCGATGGTGTTGGTCCCGATGGCGCGAATATCCGCCAGCACCAGCTGCTTCGCCGCATCGCCCACCACCACAATCGACACCACCGAGGCAATACCGATGATGATGCCGAGCATGGTCAGCAGGGTGCGCATTTTATTGGCCGCCATTGCCAGCCAGGCCATGGTCAGCGCCTCGCGAAAGCCGCTGGAGAACTGTCCCCAGCCGCCAGACGCGGGCAAGGCTTCCTTCGGTGCGGCCGCTCTGGACTGACGTGGCGGCGGGTTGCTGACAAGCTCCCCGTCGCGGATCTCAATGATCCGTTCGGCCTGTGCCGCCACCTGCGGATCGTGGGTGACGATAATCACCGTGTGCCCCTGATCGCGAAGCTGGTGGAGGATCGCCATCACCTCTTCACCTGAATGGCTGTCGAGCGCCCCGGTTGGCTCATCGGCGAGGATCACCTGTCCGCCGTTCATCAGCGCGCGGGCAATGCTCACGCGCTGCTGCTGACCGCCGGAAAGCTGCGAGGGCTGATAATCCACCCGCTCCGCCAGCCCGAGACGCGTTAACAGCGCCTTTGCGCGCTCAAGGCGTTTTTTCCGCTCCACGCCCGCATACACCGCCGGCACTTCCACGTTCTGCGCCGCGCTCAGGTGTGAAAGCAGATGGTAGCGCTGGAAGATAAAGCCAAAATGCTCGCGGCGCAGCTTCGCCAGCGCGTCCCCGTCCAGGGTGGACACGTCTGTACCGGCCACGCGATAGGTGCCGCCGGTGGGTTTATCCAGACAGCCGAGAATGTTCATCAGCGTTGATTTACCCGAGCCCGACGCCCCGACAATCGCCACCATTTCTCCGGCTTCCACGCGCAGGGAGATGCCCTTCAGCACCTCCACCGGCCCGTCGCCGGACGGGTAGCTGCGGCGAATGTCATTCAGCTCAAGCAGCGCCGTCATTGCGCGGCTCCGGGCAGGCTTTCGCTGGTAACCACTTCCTCACCCGCTTCCAGCCCTTTCACCACCACCACGTCAGTATCGTTACGCGCGCCAATCACCACTTCCCGCTCGCGGGTTTCGCCGTTGCGCAGCACTTTTACCTTGTAGCGATTATCCCCGGCGGATTCGCCCAGCGCGGAGAGCGGAACCGTCAGCACGTTTTTCACGCCGGTCAGCTGAATATGCACCTGGGCGGTCATGTCCAGACGCAGCACGCCCTGCGGGTTTGGCACCTCGAAACGCGCGTAGTAGAAGATGGCGTCGTTTACCTTTTCCGGCGTCGGCAGGATATCTTTCAGCACGCCCTCATAGCGGGTTTGTGGATCGCCCAGCACCATAAACCAGGCTTTCTGCCCCGGCTTAAGGTGAATGACGTCCGCTTCGGACACCTGAGCTTTCACCAGCATGGTGCTCATGTCTGCCAGAGTCAGGATGTTCGGCGCCTGTTGTGCGGCGATAACCGTCTGGCCTTGCAGGGTGGTGATCTGCGTCACTTCCCCGGCCATAGGCGCAACGATTTGCGTGTAATCGAGATTGGTTTTCGCCGTATCCAGCGAGGCCTGATTCCGCTTAATCTGCGCGTCGATGGTGCCAATCTGCGCCTGCTTCACCGCCAGCTCCGTGGCGGCAGTGTCCAGATCCTGTTTCGAGATGGCCTGCGTTTTCGCCAGCGCCTGCTGGCGCGTCAGGGTGACCTGGGCAAGATTACGCTCCGCCTGAGCCTGAGCGCGCTGCGCGCGCAGCTCCATCAGCGTCGCTTCCACTTCGCGGATCTGGTTTTGCGCCTGCTCAGGATCGATCACCCCCAGTAGTTGGCCTTTTTTAACCTTATCGCCAATCTCAACTGACAGGGTTTTAAGCTGGCCGCTGACCTGCGCGCCCACGTCAACTTTACGCAGAGCATCCAGTTTCCCCGTCGCCAGCACGTTCTGTTGCAGCTCGCCCGGACGGACAATCAGCGTTTGATACTGCGGTACCGGCGCGTTCAGCACCTTCCATAACCAGAATCCGCCCGCCAGCACCACTACCGCCAGCAGCAGAAACAGCTTTCTGCGTTTTCCCTTCAGGTTCATAAATATTCCAAATAGTTGTTCTGGCTACCATCAACGTTGATTTTATCTAAACCACTCCTCAACGAAACCCCCGATCCCCGTAATCGTCGGGAATTGTTTACCCGATGTTGATAAAGCGCCTGCTGAAATAGCGACATTCCACCAGAAGCAGGATCTAACATGTCTTCCATCGTCGATACACCCTATTCAACCCTGCCCCAGCCTAAATCGGGCTGGCAACTGTTCAAAAGCCTGGCATCGGGTTCCCTCACGCCGGGGCTGGCGTGGCAAAATCCGGCCTATCGACGTAAGTTTATGTTGCGCTCGCTGGCAACGCCTCTGACCACTGCTCGCCTGCTCGCGGACCTTGCGAAACAGCCCCGTCTGATGCAGCTCCTGCGCGTGCAGCCCGGCCTGCCGTGCCGCCTGCACCGACCGTGGCTGACCGTCAATATGGACCGTCAGCATACGCTGGAGGCACTGAACGATCACTATCAGATGATGAACCGCCATCTTCCGGCATCGCTGCTGAACGGCTACCTCTCCAGCCAGGGCATCACGCTGGTGACGTTAACGGGCAAAGAGGAGCAGCATTTTAGCATTCGCCTGAGCGCGGATGCGTTTCTGGATAAAGAAGGGGAAGCGACCCTTACGTTTTGCGACCACCAGAACACGGTGCTGGCCGAACTGACCTTTACGCTGTGCAAATATGAAGGCAAGACAACGCTGTTTATCGGTGGAATGCAGGGAGCGAAAGCGCATGTCCCGCACGAGCACATTCAGCTTGCGACAAAAGCCTGCCACGGGCTGTTCCCAAAACGTCTGCTGGTGGAAGCGGTCATGACGCTGGCAGACGCTTTCCCGGTCGAGCAGATCCTCGCGGTGAGCAACGCCACCCACATCTACCGCAGCTGGCGCTATCGCAAGAAAAAAGAGGGAAAATTGCTGGCTGACTACGACAGCTTCTGGCGCTCTCTTGGCGGACAGCAGCAGGAGAATGGCAACTTTGCTCTGCCTTTAACCATGCCCCGTAAACCGATGGAAGAGATTGCGAGTAAAAAACGGGCCGAATACCGCCGCCGCTATGCCCTGCTTGATAGCCTGATCCAGCAGGTTTCGCAGGCGACCGCCCGCTAATCTGCCCTCCCGCGCGCCAGCCAGAGCACGCGGGAGAACATTTTACGCAGCAGGATCGGCACCGACTCCACGCCCCGCCTGCCCGCTTCCGTCGCCACTTCAATGGCCAAATCCGGCTTCGACGACCGCT
Organism: Enterobacter quasihormaechei; assembly: GCF_004331385.1. GTDB lineage: Bacteria > Pseudomonadota > Gammaproteobacteria > Enterobacterales > Enterobacteriaceae > Enterobacter > Enterobacter quasihormaechei. The sequence goes on along the minus strand of NZ_SJON01000019.1, from coordinate 52,643 downwards.
GGATGGCTTTGGCAATCACCCGACGCATATTCATGGGCACGTCTACCGGGATCATCGCCACGCGGTGAAAAACGTCGTCAAATCCCTGGCGGTACATGAAGTGCTCCATGTCCATCGCGGGCAGCGTGGTCAGATGCTCCCGCTCCTCTTCACGATCGTTATTGAGCAGGCTGCGCACGGTCGCCGCGTATTTTTTCCCCGCCTCATCGCCGTCTACCAGCACGTGCCACTCGATCCCCATCCGGCGTGCAAATTTGATCAGCGGCTTTAAGCCGGACTGGGCAAATTCGATCACCTTGATCCCCTCAGCATCAAAGTGGTGTCCGCACTGGCGAGCCAGCTCGTTTATCACCCAGGTTTCGGTTTCCCCTTCCACCAGCAGCCAGCAGCGGGCAAACAGGGAAGAGGCGCGGTTAAAACGGATATGAAACGCAATTCGACGGCCATCTTCGGCATTTAACCCGCCGGGCCCGAGCCGGTAGGCGGTAACGCGCGACGATTCACGCACCAGGCGGCAGACGTACTCTACCGGCGTCAGGGAGAGCAGCTCGCCGGAATTCGTGGTGGTGACACGCTGCAACGGCAGCAGATTCAGAAGATGCCACGCCACGGAAAGCATAATCGGGTGCAGACGCGTTTCCGGATCTTCCACCAGCAGCAGCGGGCGCGCGTCCCGATCCAGACGCACCGTCCCTTTCGCCTGTAAAAGCGTGGAGAAAAGTCCCAGCAGGATCACCCGATGCGTGCGTCCGCCGGGGCGGTCGATCATGCGGTTGATGATATCGAGATAGCGCCAGCTTCGTTGCTCATCGTGCGAGCGGCGGCGCATCAGGCGGTGGCGTGCCTGGCCCGTTCCCTGCTCGGAAAAGTAGTGCTCCAGTAACTGCACCATGGCAGAAAGCCCCTGGCGGATCTGGCCGTCGGTGAGGTTCTGCGGCCGCGAAACCAGTTCCCGGGCGAGAAAATCCAGCTCGCGGGCGGTCACCTCCACCTCTGGCATATTCGGCACGGTGCCGTTACGGATCCGCCGCATAAAGCGCGCGTCACGTAAGCGCAGCACGGGAGACAGGCGGATCAGATGACGGGCAAGATCGTCAATATGTTCGAGCGGGATCGGATTTCCTTTCTCATCAAGAAATTCACGCAGGGTTAATACCCCGTCGTTTTGCGCCATTTCGCCCTCAAGGCGATAGAAAATACGGTGGAAACCGTCTTCACAGGGCACCCAGCAGGGGGACATCGGACGAAAACGGCGCACGCGATGGCGACCGGGCTCGGATTCGCGGAAGGTCAGAATGATATGCAGATGTTTTTCTCGTCCGTTGACATCCCCCGGCGGAAACCAGAAGTCGTCATGAACGAAGTGGTACAAGTTCTCTTCGGGCGAAAGTAGCAGCGTCAGGGCATCCAGCAGGCTGGATTTACCCCAGGCATTCTCGCCTATCAGGACGTTGTTCTGTTCCAGCTGTAGTGACAGGCGGTTAATCCCGCGGAACCCGACAATCTCCACACGTTCGAGTAGCATACATCCCCCGCATTTCGGCCACTTTTTCCTTCACGTTATCAGCAGTATAGCGGCAGGCTATGTGTCACGACAGCAGAATATATGCCCGATTAATCATTGGGCCATGCGCGGTTCCCTCCGTTCTGAACAAGGAATGACATCACATTGCCTTAAATCAAATTTAGTGAATTTATTTGAGTGGCGAAGGAAAGTTGATGGTTTCAAAATACTGGCTCTTTGCGTCGTCATCCCTTTATGACGATATAAACCGCGCGCAAAGCTGTGTGCGGAGGTTTATTTTTGAGGTGGTTATGTTCAGAAAATTAGCGGCAGAATGTTTTGGTACATTCTGGCTGGTATTGGGTGGTTGCGGTAGCGCAGTACTGGCAGCCGCATTTCCGGAATTAGGTATTGGATTTGTCGGCGTTGCGCTGGCATTCGGTTTAACGGTATTAACCATGGCCTTCGCCGTGGGGCATATTTCCGGGGGACATTTCAACCCGGCCGTTACGTTAGGCTTATGGGCGGGCGGACGTTTCCCGGCGAAAGACATTATTGGCTATATTATTGCTCAGGTTATTGGCGGTATTATTGCCGCGGCGGTGCTGTACGTAATTGCCAGCGGTAAAGCGGGCTTTGACGCAGCGGCCAGCGGTTTTGCCTCGAACGGTTTCGGCGAACACTCTCCGGGCGGCTACTCAATGCTGTCTGCCATCGTGATTGAAATTGTCCTCACCGCTGGCTTCCTGCTGGTGATCCACGGCGCGACGGACAAACATGCGCCTGCCGGCTTCGCCCCTATCGCGATTGGCCTGGCGCTGACGCTGATCCACCTGATCTCCATTCCGGTGACCAACACCTCCGTAAACCCGGCACGCAGCACCGCCGTCGCCATTTTCCAGGGCGGATGGGCGCTTGAGCAGCTGTGGCTGTTCTGGGTGATGCCAGTTATCGGCGGTATTCTGGGCGGCGTGCTGTACCGCACCCTGCTGGAAAAACGCGATTAATTAAGTGCGGCCTGTAATGTCGGGTGGCGCTAACGCTTACCCGACCTACGTGAGTGTGCACTTTGTAGGCCGGGTAAGGCGCAGCCGCCACCCGGCTTTCTTTTGCCGCTTTACTGTACAGCCTTTATTGGGTAGTGTCTCTGGCGCTTAACGAAAACTCAAAAGGACCGGCTGTTCATGTTCTCAGGACTCCTCATCATTCTTCTGCCCCTGATTGTGGGCTACCTTATTCCGCTGCGTCATGAATCGGCCTTAAAGCTCATTAATCGTTTTCTCAGCTGGATTGTTTACGTCATTCTTTTCTTTATGGGGATCAGCCTGGCCTTCCTGGATAATCTGGCGACAAATTTACTTTCCATCCTGCATTATTCTGCGGTCACGGTCGTGGTTATTTTGCTGTGCAATATTGCCGCGCTACTGTGGCTGGAACGCACTATTCCCTGGAAAAATCACCACCATCAGGAAAAGCTTCCCTCCCGAATTGCGATGGCGCTGGAATCATTAAAGCTGTGCGGCGTTGTGGTGCTTGGTTTTTTACTGGGGCTGACCGGATGGGCATTTTTACAGCACGCAACGGAAGCCAGCGAATATACGCTGATTTTCCTGCTATTCCTGATCGGTATTCAGCTGCGCAATAACGGCATGACGCTGAAACAGATTGTCCTTAACCGCCGGGGAATGATTGTTGCCGTTATCGTTGTGGTCAGCTCAATGGCCGGGGGCGTGATTAACGCCTTTATTCTCGACCTGCCGCTGAAAACCAGCCTGGCAATGGCATCCGGGTTTGGCTGGTATTCTCTCTCCGGTATTTTGCTGACCGAATCGTTTGGCCCGGTGATTGGCAGCGCCGCCTTCTTTAACGATCTGGCGCGCGAGCTGATAGCCATCATGCTGATCCCCGGTCTGGTACGCCGCAGCCGCTCTACCGCGCTGGGCCTGTGTGGCGCCACCTCGATGGACTTTACCCTGCCGGTGCTACAGCGCTCGGGGGGGCTGGAGATGGTCCCTGCCGCCATCGTACACGGCTTTATTCTGAGCCTGCTGGTGCCCATTCTGATGGCGTTTTTCTCAGCCTGATACTGCTTTGGCGGTAGTGACCCTGCCGTCAAAATTGCGCTAAATCAATAACCCTTCACTTAGTACAAGAAAGCACTTTTCTCTGCTGTGGCACAGGCATAACCTTAAACATGTATCTCAAATATAACTTTAACAGGTGTGATTATGTTTTGTGTGCAATGTGAACAAACCATCCGTACCCCGGCAGGCAACGGCTGCTCTTACGCGCAGGGTATGTGCGGTAAAACCGCAGAAACGTCCGATCTTCAGGATCTGCTGATTGCAGCGCTACAAGGCTTGTCCGCCTGGGCCTTCAAGGCCCGTGAATATGGCATTGTCGATCACTATGTCGACAGCTTTGCGCCGCGCGCATTTTTCTCCACGCTGACCAACGTTAACTTCGATTCTCCACGTATTGTGGGCTATGCCCGCGAAGCGATTGCCCTGCGTGAAGCTCTGAAAGTGCAGTGCCTGAATGCCGATGCCAGTGCCCGCGTGGACAACCCAATGGCGGAGCTTCAGCTGGTGAGCGACGACCTGGGCGAGCTACAGCGCCAGGCCGCAGAATTTACCCCCAATAAGGACAAAGCGGCGATTGGCGAGAACATCCTCGGCCTGCGTCTGCTGTGCCTGTACGGCCTGAAAGGTGCAGCGGCCTATATGGAACACGCGCACGTGCTCGGTCAGTACGACAACGATATCTACGCCCAGTACCACAAAATCATGGCGTGGCTCGGCACCTGGCCTTCCGACATGAACGCCCTGCTCGAATGCGCAATGGAAATCGGCCAGATGAACTTCAAGGTCATGAGCATTCTGGATGCCGGTGAAACCAGCACCTACGGCCACCCAACCCCGACGCAGGTCAACGTCAAAGCGACCGAAGGCAAATGCATCCTGATCTCCGGCCACGACCTGAAAGATCTCTACAACCTGCTGAAGCAGACCGTAGGCACCGGGGTTAACGTCTATACCCACGGCGAAATGCTGCCCGCCCACGGCTACCCGGAACTGCGCAAGTTCAGTCATCTGGTGGGTAACTACGGCAGCGGCTGGCAGAACCAGCAGGTGGAGTTCGCCCGCTTCCCTGGTCCTATTGTGATGACCTCTAACTGCATCATCGACCCTACCGTGGGCGCGTATGATGACCGCATCTGGACCCGCAGCATCGTCGGCTGGCCGGGCGTGAGCCACCTTGAAGGCGATGATTTCGGTCCGGTTATCGCCCAGGCGCAACAGATGGCGGGCTTCCCGTACAGTGAAATCGAACATCTGATCACCGTCGGCTTTGGCCGCGAAACGCTGCTGGGGGCGGCAGATTCTCTGATTGACCTCGTCAGCCGTGAAAAACTGCGCCACATTTTCCTGATCGGCGGCTGTGACGGCGCGCGCGGCGAACGTAACTACTTCACCGATTTCGCCACCCGCGTGCCGGATGACTGCCTGATCCTGACCCTGGCCTGCGGTAAGTACCGCTTCAACAAGCTGGACTTCGGCAACATCGAAGGTCTGCCGCGCCTGGTGGATGCCGGCCAGTGTAACGATGCTTACTCGGCCATCATTCTGGCGGTCACGCTGGCGGAAAAACTCGGCTGCGGCGTGAACGATCTGCCGCTGTCGCTGGTGCTCTCCTGGTTCGAGCAGAAAGCGATCGTCATCCTGCTGACCCTGCTTTCTCTCGGCGTGACCAACATCGTCACCGGGCCGACCGCGCCAGGCTTCCTGACGCCGGACCTGCTGGCCATCCTGAACGAGAAATTTGGTCTGCGTTCCGTGACCAATGTTGAAGATGATATGAAACAGCTGCTGAGCGCGTAAGGAGTAATTCATGACCATGCCAACCTCACAATGTCCGTGGCGGATGCAGGTACATCACATACATCAGGAGACGCCGGATGTGTGGACGCTGTCGCTGCTGTGCCATGACTACTATCCGTACCGCGCGGGTCAGTATGCGCTGGTCAGCGTCCGCAATTCGGCGGACACCCTGCGCGCTTACACGATCTCCTCAACGCCGGGCGTGAGCGAATACATTACGCTCACCGTCCGCCGCATTGATGACGGCGCAGGCTCCCAGTGGCTGACCCGTGACGTGAAGCGCGGAGATTATATCTGGCTGTCTGACGCACAGGGCGAGTTCACCTGTGACGATAAGACGGAAGATAAATTCCTGCTGCTGGCGGCGGGCTGTGGCGTGACGCCGATTATGTCGATGCGTCGCTGGCTGGCGAAATACCGTCCGCAGGCCGACGTGCAGGCGATCTTCAGCGTGCGCTCCCCGGAAGATGTGATTTTTGCCGAAGAATGGCGCAACTATCCGGTGACGCTGGTCGCGGAGAACAATGCTACGCACGGGTTTATCGCGGGCCGCCTGAGCCGCGAATTGCTGCAAAGCGTGCCGGACATTGCGAACCGTACCGTGATGACCTGCGGCCCGGCGCCGTACATGGAGAGTGTGGAGAAAGAAGTGAAAGCGCTGGGCGTGACCCGCTTCTTCAAAGAGCAGTTCTTCACGCCCGTGGCGGAAGCGGCAACCAGCGGGATGAAGTTCACGAAGCTGCAACCGGCGCAGACCTTCTTTGGCCGCGTGGGCACCACGCTTCTTGAAGCGCTGGAAAGCAACAACGTGCCGGTAGCGGCAGCCTGCCGCGCTGGGGTGTGCGGATGCTGCAAGACTAAAGTGGTTTCCGGTGAGTACACCGTCACCAGCACCATGACGCTGACCGACGCGGAAATTGCAGAAGGTTACGTGCTGGCATGCTCGTGTCATCCGCAGGGGGATTTGGTGCTCGCATAAACGGTAACCGTTAGCGCCACCGGGCTTTTAGCCGGTCCCGCACATTTGTCTCTGCAAGCCTTGTAGGCCCGGTAAGCGTCAGCGCCACCGGGCTTTTTGCCGGGTGGCAGTGCGTTTACCCGGCCTGCGTTGTGCCTGCCGCCTGTAAGGCAAGTCGTAACAAGAGTTTGCCGGGTTCGCCACACGCATTCCATTGCAGTGAAAGCCATCGTTAAATGCAGGTTGTTGCACAGGCAATACAGTCACTTTCTTCTAAGCTTGTAAGCGATATCACATAAAGGAGAAGGACAACCATGAAACAAACCGTGGCTGCATACATAGCGAAAACCCTTGAGCAGGCTGGCGTAAAGCGTATCTGGGGCGTCACCGGCGATTCGCTGAACGGACTCAGCGACAGCCTTAACAAGATGAAGACCATAGAATGGATGCCCACCCGCCATGAAGAGGTCGCCGCCTTTGCCGCGGGAGCCGAAGCGCAGCTCACGGGCGAACTCGCCGTCTGTGCCGGCTCCTGCGGGCCAGGAAACCTTCACCTTATCAACGGTCTTTTCGACTGTCACCGCAACCATGTGCCGGTGCTGGCGATTGCCGCACACATTCCATCATCCGAAATCGGCAGCGGCTATTTTCAGGAGACGCATCCCCAGGAGCTGTTCCGTGAATGCAGTCACTACTGCGAGCTGGTCTCCTCGCCGGAGCAGATCCCGCAGGTGCTGGCGATAGCCATGCGTAAGGCGGTCCTGAATCGTGGGGTTTCTGTGGTCGTCCTGCCGGGCGACGTGGCGCTGAAGGCCGCACCTGAAACCGCCACCACCCACTGGTGCTCGGCGCCGCAGCCGACCGTCACCCCCGCTGAAGAAGAGCTGAAAAAGCTGGCGCAGCTGCTGCGATACTCCAGCAATATCGCCCTGATGTGCGGCAGCGGCTGTGCCGGTGCGCATAATGAGCTGGTGGAATTTGCCGCTAAGCTGAAGGCGCCAATCGTCCACGCCCTGCGCGGGAAAGAGCACGTTGAGTACGATAACCCGTACGACGTCGGCATGACCGGGCTGATCGGTTTTTCCAGCGGCTTCCATACCATGATGAACGCCGACATGCTGATCCTGCTCGGCACCCAGTTCCCGTACCGCGCGTTCTACCCGACGGACGCCAAAATTATTCAGATCGACATCAACCCTGGCAGTATCGGCGCGCACAGCAAGGTGGATATGGCGCTTATCGGCGATATTAAATCCACCCTCGCCGCCCTGCTGCCACTGCTGGAAGAGAAAACGGACCGCAAATTCCTCGATAAAGCCCTGAGCGATTACCGCGATGCGCGCAAGGGGCTGGACGACCTCGCCAAACCGAGCGAGAAAGCCATTCACCCGCAGTATCTGGCGCAGCAGATCAGTCACTTCGCCGACGACGATGCCATTTTCACCTGCGACGTGGGTACGCCCACCGTCTGGGCCGCACGCTACCTGAAGATGAACGGTAAGCGTCGCCTGCTTGGCTCGTTCAACCACGGCTCGATGGCGAACGCCATGCCGCAGGCGCTGGGCGCAAAAGCGACGGCACCTGAACGTCAGGTGGTAGCGATGTGCGGCGACGGCGGCTTCAGCATGCTGATGGGGGATTTCCTGTCGGTGGCGCAGATGAAGCTTCCGCTGAAAATCGTGGTCTTTAACAACAGCGTGCTGGGCTTCGTGGCGATGGAGATGAAGGCCGGAGGCTACCTCACGGACGGTACCGAGCTACACGACACCAATTTCGCCCGCATTGCCGAAGCCTGCGGCATCACCGGCATTCGGGTGGAGAAAGCCTCTGAGGTGGACGATGCCCTGCAACGCGCCTTCTCCATCGACGGCCCGGTGCTGGTGGATGTGGTGGTGGCCAAAGAAGAGCTGGCGATCCCGCCGCAAATCAAGCTGGAACAGGCCAAAGGTTTCAGCCTCTACATGCTGCGCGCTATCATCAGCGGGCGCGGTGACGAGGTGATCGAACTGGCAAAAACCAACTGGCTCAGGTAAAACATTTCACATGACCTCTTAAAGTAAAGGGATGTGAAATGATTGATTTACGTAGTGATACCGTTACCCGCCCGGGTCGCGCCATGCTCGAAGAGATGATGGCCGCCCCGGTCGGGGACGACGTCTACGGCGATGACCCGACGGTCAACGAACTGCAACGCTATGCCGCCGAACTTGGCGGCAAAGAGGCCGCCCTGTTCCTGCCCACCGGCACCCAGGCTAACCTGGTGGCGCTGCTCAGCCACTGCGAGCGCGGAGAAGAGTATATTGTCGGCCAGGGCGCGCATAACTACCTGTACGAAGCCGGCGGCGCGGCGGTGCTTGGCAGCATCCAGCCGCAGCCGATCGATGCCGCGCCGGACGGCTCGCTGCCGCTGGATAAGGTCGCGGCGAAAATCAAAGCCGACGATATTCACTTCGCCCGCACTAAGCTGCTCAGTCTGGAAAATACCCACAACGGCAAGGTCCTGCCGCGAGAATACCTGAAAGCAGCGTGGGAATTCACTCGCGAGCGCAACCTCGGCCTGCACGTGGACGGCGCGCGCATCTTTAACGCCGTGGTGGAGTATGGCTGCGAGCTGAAGGACATCACCCAATATTGCGACTCCTTCACCATCTGCCTCTCAAAAGGGCTGGGTACACCGGTGGGTTCGCTGCTGGTCGGCAGCACTGACTACATCAAGCGCGCCAACCGCTGGCGCAAAATGACCGGCGGCGGGATGCGTCAGGCGGGGATCCTGGCGGCTGCCGGACTGTACGCGCTGAAAAATAACGTGGCGCGCCTCAAGGACGATCACGACAATGCTGCGTGGATGGCGGCACAGCTGCGGGAGATCGGCGCTGACGTAATGCGTCACGACACCAACATGCTGTTTGTCCGCGTCGGCGATGAACACGCTGCGCTGGGCGAATTTATGAAAGCGCGCGGCGTGCTGATCAACGCCTCCCCGGTTGTGCGTCTGGTGATGCATCTGGACGTTAACCGCGAACAGTTAACAGACGTGGTGAAACACTGGCAGGCGTTTTTACAGCGTTAAGGAGCATACCGTGCCGCAACGTATTCTGGTTCTCGGTGCCAGCGGGTATATCGGTCAGCATCTGACCACTGCGTTAAGCCAGCAGGGGCATCAGGTGCTGGCAGCGGCACGCAACACTGAGCGCCTGCAAAATCGCCATTTGCCTGGCGTAACCTGTCACCCTCTTGACCTTAGCTGGCCGAAGGCGCTTCCCGCGCTGCTGGAAGGGGTGGACACGCTTTACTACCTGGTGCACAGCATGGGCGAAGGCGGGGATTTTATCGCCCACGAGCGTCAGGTGGCGATGAACGTCCGCGACGCGCTGCTGCAAACGCCGGTGAAGCAGGTGATTTTTTTAAGCTCGCTCCAGGCCCCTGAGAACGAGCAGTCCGATCACCTGCGCGCCCGCCAGCTGACGGCGGACACGCTGCGCGGCGCGAATATTCCCGTTACCGAGCTGCGGGCCGGGATCATCGTCGGCGCGGGTTCCGCCGCGTTCGAGGTAATGCGCGATATGGTCTATAACCTGCCGGTGCTGACGCCGCCGCGCTGGGTACGCTCGCGCACCACGCCCATTGCGCTGGAGAATTTGCTCCACTATCTGGTAGCTTTGCTGGATCACCCGGCGGAGCAACACCGCGTGCTGGAGGCGGCAGGCCCGGAGGTACTGAGCTATCAGGAGCAGTTCGAACATTTTATGCGGGTGAGCGGTCGCAAACGCTGGCTGGTGCCCATCCCCTTCCCGACCCGCTGGATCTCGGTGTGGTTTTTAAACGTCATTACCTCTGTTCCTCCGACAACCGCGAAGGCGCTGATCCAGGGACTGAAGCACGATCTGCTGGCGGACGATCGCGCGCTGCGGGCCTTGATCCCGCAGGAACTGATCCGCTTTGACGACGCGGTGCGCAATACGCTGAAAGAAGAAGAGAAGCTGGTGAACTCCAGCGACTGGGGCTACGACGCGCAGGCCTTTGCCCGCTGGCGGCCCGAGTACGGCTATTACCCGAAACAGGCGGGCTGTACGGTAAAAACCTCGGCCAGCCTTAGCGCGCTGTGGGACGTGGTGAACCATATTGGCGGCAAAGAGCGCTTTTTCTTCGGCAATATCCTCTGGCAGACGCGCGGCGCGCTGGATCTGCTGGTGGGTCACCGGCTGGCAAAAGGCCGCCCTGCCGCCCCGTATCTGAACGTGGGCGATACGGTCGACAGCTGGAAGGTGATCATCGTTGAGCCAGAAAAACAGCTGGCACTGCTGTTTGGCATGAAGGCGCCGGGGCTGGGGCGGCTCTGCTTCACCCTTAAGGACCACGGCGACCACCGTGAACTGGACGTTCGGGCGTGGTGGCACCCGCACGGCATGCCGGGCCTGTTCTACTGGCTGCTGATGATCCCGGCACACCTGTTTATCTTCCGTGGAATGGCGAAACGGATTGCGCAACTGGCAGAAGAAAAGCGGGAAGGTAAGTAAATAAAACCCTTTTTCTTTCACCTTTCCCATTGCAACACATCGTAATTCACGAAAGAATGCGCACGAAATTCTTTTCAACACAGTGGATTGTTATGAAGGTACTGGTTACCGGGGCGACCAGCGGCTTAGGCCGAAATGCGGTCGAATTTCTGCGCAACAAAGGCATCAGCGTCAGGGCCACCGGTCGCAACGAGGCGATGGGCAAGCTCCTGCAAAAAATGGGCGCTGAATTTGTCCATGCCGACCTGACGGAGCTGGTCTCCTCTCAGGCTAAGGTGATGCTCGCCGGTATCGATACGCTGTGGCACTGCTCCAGTTTTACCTCCCCGTGGGGGACCCAGGAAGCCTTCGATCTCGCGAACGTGCGCGCCACGCGCCGTCTGGGCGAATGGGCCGTCGCCTGGGGCGTGCGTAACTTTATTCATATCTCCTCCCCGTCGCTCTATTTTGACTACCACCACCACCGCGATATTCAGGAAGATTTCCGCCCGGCGCGCTTCGCCTGTGAGTTTGCCCGCAGCAAAGCGGCTGGCGAAGAGGTGATCGACCTGCTGGCCCAGTCAAACCCGCATACCCGTTTTACCGTGCTGCGCCCGCAGAGCCTGTTCGGGCCGCACGACAAAGTATTCATCCCGCGGCTGGCCCAGATGATGCACCACTACGGCAGCGTGCTGTTACCGCGCGGCGGCGATGCACTGGTGGACATGACCTATTACGAGAACGCCGTTCACGCCATGTGGCTGGCGAGCCAGCCGGACTGCGATACGCTGGTGTCGGGCCGCGCGTATAACATCACCAACGGCGAACCCTGCACCCTGCGCAGCATTGTGCAAAGGCTGATTGACGAGCTGAAAATCGACTGCCGCATTCGTTCCGTGCCTTACCCGATGCTGGACATGATCGCCCGCAGCATGGAGCGCTTTGGCAGTAAATCGGCGAAGGAGCCTGCGCTGACCCATTACGGCGTGTCGAAGCTCAACTTTGATTTTACGCTGGACATCTCACGCGCGGAGAACGAGCTGGGGTACAAGCCGATTGTATCGCTGGATGAAGGGATTGTGCGTACGGCGGCGTGGTTACGGGATCACGGGAAGCTTCATCGCTAGCCTTTTTGCCCGGTGGCGGCTTCGCCTTACCGGGCCTACAACTGCACCGTACTGTCCCCTCGCCCCTTTGGGGAGAGGGTTAGGGTGAGGGGATAGAGCAAATACAAAAACGGCAACCCGAGGGTTGCCGTTTGCTTTTACAGCGCCGTCCAGGCATCAGCCCATGCCAGGCCTGCGCCCGGTTCATAGTACGACGGGGCACTGTTACACCAGCCGCTGTACGGGAACGGTTTGCACTGGAACAGCTTACCGTGGTTGTTCACGATATCACCCGCGTTGTACTTGCTGTTCGCGCTCCACGCCGGGTACGACGTGTCTTCTTCGGATGGCGTAGACGCTTTCGCCTTCACGTTCAGCAGGTAAGTCGTGGTGCTGCTCAGCTCGCCGTCGCTGACGGTCAGGCTCACTTCATACTGCTGCGCCGTTGCAGACTCCGGTGCAGTGAAGGTCACTACCGCTTTGTCTTCGCCAGCCACGGTCTGACCGTCCTGAGCACGCCAGGTATAGGTCAGCGTGTTGCCGTCTGCGTCGGTAGAGCCTTCAGCGCTCAGCGAAACCTGCGCGCCCGCTTCAACGGCACCGATTGGGCCCGCAATCTGCGCAACCGGCGCGTGGTTCACCACGACAGGCTCTGCCGGCGTTTCATCCGGAACAGGCGCTGGCGCAGGGGCCGGCGTTTCATCCTCGGCTGGCGTCGGTGCTGGCGTTGGCGTTGGCGCCGGGGTCACCGGCGTGTCGGCAGAGCCGTCATCGTTCACGATATTCACCTTGTAGTTCTTCTGCACGCACTTGGTGTAGTCACCGTCTTTAAACGCACTGAACGGCGTCTGGTAGCCCACCAGCTGGCACGCGTAGGTCGAACCATTTGGCGTATCCGGGCTCCATCCCCAGTCCTGCTCCCAGTAAATCTTCAGGGCGCCCGCACCGTACTCGTCGAACTGCTTCATGTTGGCGCAGCCCAGCACTTCGTTTGCCGGAACCGGTACTTTCAGGTAGTTGGCGAACTCTTTGTAGTACTTAATACGGTTCTGAGACTGGGCAATCTCGGTTGGACCGCCGCACTCAACGCCGCCGTTAATGATCTGGGTGGTGACGCCGAAGCCCGGCACCAGGCCGTTGGCTTTATCGTGATCGTTCGGCTGCCACGTTCCGTCGATAACCTGCAACATGCTTGGTTTTGGCGGCTGCGGGTAGGCGAAGAAGAAGATCGCGCTCGCCAGGTTCAGCCAGGTGTCCGCCACCAGCTCAGGCTTGTCGAGCAGGGTACGCACGTCGCCATACATCGCTTCGGAGAACGGACCGTAGTTGTAGTTGTAGGACAGCTGCTTCGCGCCGCGACCGAAGTAGCTCAGGAAGTCGCCGTCTTTATCTTTACCGCACGGCCAGGTCTGACCCTGCCAGACGTCCGGGTTACACTCGCCGTTATAGCCGCCCTTCTGCCCTTCGCTCCAGCCCATTTCGCGCACGTGAACCAGCGCCTGACGCCATTCGGCTTCCGGACGCCAGCTTTCGTGGCCGCCGGTTTCCTGGGCAAAGTGGGCAAACATGGTGGCCAGCTCTTTACGGCAGATGGCGTCGCTGTCACGACCGTCGTCGTAGGTCTTACACAGCGCCGGGAATTTACCCACGGCCTTCAGGAAGTTGCTGTAGGTATAGGCCTGAGCGCGCAGCGGGAAGAGATATTCCCAGTCGCTGGCTTTCACAATCCCTTCGACGCGCTTAACGTTTTCCGGGTTCGCCGCGCGGCCTGGCTCAATCATTTCAACCTGCGCGTTATCCAGCGTCCTGATGGTCTCCTTAACCGACGTCATGAGCGGGAAATCGGTTAATTCTTTTTCTTTCTTCGCCAGATCGCTGGCTTTCATGGTGTACGGCTCACTGCTGGTTTCCTTCAGATTTGCAGCCTGGGCCATCAATGGCGCCACGCAGGCTCCCGCAATGAGTACACTCAATAACGTCCTTTTGTTCATTTCAGTATTCCTGTTTATTTCAGATTAAACGTTAAAAACCCGGCTTAGGTATTATTCCGTTAATACATAAACCACATTCAGCTGTTTTCACTTTTCGAAGAACACCTTCAGGAATTCTTCAAAAATAAAAAACGTTAATACCGGGCCGCTAATTTCAGTTGCTGGTATTTCGCCCAGACCTTATGGGCATATTTCATGCGCTGCGGATAATTCTCTTTTTTTAACCCGGCGTTATAGGCGCCTACGGCCTCCCAGTTATAGCCATACACTTTAATCATGCCGGAGAGAATCGAGGCGCCCACCATGATGGACGTACACGGCTCCGTCATTAAGCGATATTCATCGATGCCCCGGCTTTCCAGCGCGGTAAAATGCGTGCTGTTAATTTGCATCAGTCCAACATCACGCGTGCCGTCGCGGTTTTGTCCAACCGCATACGGATTCATTCCAGATTCCACATTGGCGATGGCATACAATAAATAAGGATCGACATGATAATAATGCGCCGCTTTATCCCAACAGTTCGCCAGTGCGCTTTGGCTTATTATTAACAATAACAAAATGAGCTTTTTCATTTTTACCTGCTGACAGTATCGGTTATTTCTCCTTACCCACATCCTGTAAAATGAATTTAAATCGCTCACCGCACCGTGACGGGCGCGGTGAGCGTTTATCGGGTCAGATTATTTGCAGTCTGGTGCTGCGCCTTCTTTCACCCATACATCGCTGTTCGCAGGGTTATCACCGCGGGTCCACCATTTCGCACGATAAACATTGCCCTCGTACGTGGTGGTTTCGCCGCCGTTATAGACCACATCGGAACGCCAGTTGAATTTCACCTGGCTCACCAGCTCCCACGCTTCTGCGCCGAAGCCAGGCTGGTTGCCCTGAGTCCAGTACTTCGCTTTCCACACCAGGTTGTCGAAGCTCACGATGTCGCCACCGTTGTAGACCTTGCTGGATTCCCAAACCGCATGCTGGCTGGCTGCCGGATCAACTGGCGCATCACAGCTGCCGGTTGCCGTACCCTGATCCGCCGGGGTAGTGCCTTCGTCAGACGGGGTATTCCCTTCGTCAGACGGCACGTTACCTTCGTCGGCCGGGGTGGTGTCTTCGTCCACAGGCGCCGGGGCCGGGGCCGCTTTCGGGTTCACCGTTACCTGCACGTTAGACTGCACGCTGGTTTTGCCGTCGGTGACCACAACGCTCAGGGTGTAGGAAGAGGTGTTGTTGACCTCTGGCGCAGTAATGCGAACGTTGGCGGTATTTGTCCCCGTTGCGTTCATGTCTGCCGGTACGCTCCAGCTGTAGGTCAGCGCGTCGCCGTCTGGATCGGTCGCCTGTGCATGCAGAGAAATCGCTTCACCGGACTCAACGGTAACGGCGTCCATGGCATTGATCACCGGCGCCTGGTTCGCTTTCGGCGCTTTGTTCACGACCTGCACGTCGATCGCGTTGCTCAGGCCTTTCGCGTCGGTCACGGTCAGGCGGAACACCAGGTTCTGATCGCTGGTCACAGCCGGTACGCTGAAGCTGGCTTTCGCTTTGGTGCTGTTCGCCAGGGTCACGGTGGCGCCGGAAACCTGCGTCCATTTGTAGGTCAGCGCATCGCCGTCCTGGTCGCTGGAGGCGGAGCCGTCGAGCGTGACCGTCGCCGGGCCCGTTACCGTCATGTCGGTAGCAGACGCGACCGGCGCATGGTTGGTTACAACCGGCTCAACAGGCGTTGAACTGCCGCCCAGCAGGCTTTCGTTCATGGCGTTAAGGATGTCGCCGTTATCGGATTCGATAGACCACGCGAACAGGCCGCCCAGGTTTTTGTTCAGTACGTATTTGCCCTTCGCGTTCACGGAACGGGCGTTATCGTAGGTCACCAGCTCGCCAGTAGACTTGTTGAACACGTACGGCGCTTCTGCCGCTTCGTCGTATTTGTACTCCCAGCCCGGTTTGCCCAGCATCTGGTTCACAATCTGACGGTAGTCAACGATGCCGTTTTCCCACGTGCCCTTGACCGGGCCGGTGGCGGTGCCGGTGAACGGATTGTCGCCGGTGTAGCCGTGAACGCCGGTCCAGCCGCGCCCGTACATGCCTGCGCCAACCACGATCTTGCCTGGCTGTACGCCCTGCTCGAGCATCGCTTTCACCGCGTTATCGGTGGTGTAGTTGGTGTCTGGTTTCCAGGACGCACCGTACAGCGCGGTCTGGTGGCCGAGGTCGGTATTGCTCCACGCGCCGTAGAAGTCGTAGCTCATCAGGAAGATGTGGTCGATGTACTGCTGCGCGGTGTTGTAGTCCACGTCTTCGATCTTATCTTTGCCTGCACCGATAGCGGTGGTCAGCTCGTAGGTACGGCCAGTTTCCGCAGACAGCTCGTTCAGCATCTGGCGCAGGTCGTGCATCAGCGCGGTGTAAGTCGCTTTATCGGTCTGCGGGTTACCCAGCTTGGCGTTTTCACCGCCGCCGCCCGGGAATTCCCAGTCGATATCCACGCCGTCGAACACTTTCCAGGTGGTCAGGAAGTCTTTCACGGACGCAACGAAGCGGTCGCGCAGCACTTTGTTATCCATCTGATAGAACGGGTCGGACAGGGTCCAGCCGCCAACGGATGGCAGAATTTTCAGGTCCGGATGGGCTTTTTTCATCGCCATCAGCTGACCGTAGTTGCCTTTGTACGGTTCATCCCAGCCGGTCACGCCCTGCTGAGGTTTCTGCAACGCCGCCCACGGATCGTGGATCGCCACGGTGTAGTCCTGACGGCCCTGGCAGGCGCGCTTCAGAGATTCCAGCGCGCCGGAGGATTTGGCGCTGTCGTTAATGCCGTCGCCGCCGCAGATTGGAATGAAGCCGTACAGCAGGTGGTTGATGTTCGCCGCCGGAATTTTGTCCGCAGAGAAGTTACGGTCGTACACGCCCCACTCGGGGAAGTAAGCGCCAACCACTTTATCGGTGTGCTGCGCGAACGCTTTGTTGTTTTCCAGCAGCGGGGTGTTGAGCGGCAGCAGGTGGCTACCGTCGGTGTCCGCCACGATGATCAGCTTGCTGGCGCTTTTGGTGCAGCCGCTGTCATTACACAGCTCGACCTGTTCCTGATAGCGTCCGCCTTTTTTCACTTTGAACGTCGCAGAGCCGGCGGTGCTGCCCGCTCCGGTCCAGACGGTCTGGCCGTCCAGCAGCACTTTTGCCGACGTAGGGGCGTCGCCGCTCCACACGTTCCACTCAACCTTCACGTCAACGCCATCTTTGTGCACTTTGATGAGGTTGTTGTAGTCCTGTGCCGCCTGATCCACCTCTACCAGCGCAAACTTATCGTTGCCTGATGTAATTGACGGTGTACCCGGTGCCGCTGCAAATACCGAGCTCGTTGCGGCTGCAACAAAAAGCGCCAGATATTTAGGCTTCATAAATTTCATTTTTATTTCCTGATAAATTTATTCGTAACGTTAATAATCCATGTCTTCCGTGAGATCATGGATGCGCTTCGCATAATGCGTATTTAACCAACCTGAATGCCGTGAAAAAAAGCTTTTTACTGCGTTGTATTCCTCCATAAAAAGATACAAGCCTGAATTCCGTCTAGCTTATATCCCTTACGATACACCGGGCGTAAAGAGACGTCCTTCTCTTCCACCGTCAAAAAAATTTATAAAATAACTTGACCGCTATATTTAAAATGTGGAAACCAGTTGCTGGCTGATAAACACAATTATTCCAGCAAAGGCGAGATACGGTCCGAAAGAAATAGTGAGGTTATTTTTATTTACATTATTCAGGATGAAATAACCGACAATACCGCTTAACGCTGCCGCCAGCTCAATGGTGGGCAGCGCCTGCCAGCCACACCAGGCGCCCAGCGCCGCCAGTAGTTTAAAATCGCCGTAGCCCAGGCCTTCCCGCCCCGTGACCAAACGAAAGGCCCAGTAGAGCAGCCAGAGCGACAGATAGCCCGCTACCGCGCCGAACAGCGCGTCGTGCAACGGCAATCTGTGGTCAAACGCATGGAGCAAGAGACCTGCCCACAGCAGCGGCTGGGTCAGACAGTCCGGAAGAAGCTGGTGCTGCCAGTCGATCATCGCCAGTGGCAGTAAAAAGAGCGCCAGTAACCAAAGGGAAAACAGCGCCTGAACGTCCGGCATGCACCAGGCCGTGACGCCAAAAAACAGCGCGGAGAACAATTCGACCAAAAATAACCGCAGCGGGATGGCCGTGCTGCACTGGTGGCAGCGCCCCCGTAATAATAGCCAGCTGACCAGAGGAATATTTTCCCATGCGGCCAGCGTGTGCTGGCACACCGGGCAGTGCGAGGCAGGAAAGAGCAGATTGCCGCTCCCCTCCTCGTCCATCATCATCCCCGGCAGGCGCTCGGCCACAACGCCCAGAAAACTGCCCATAATCCCGCCCAGGATCGCACTCATCATCGCGAAACTAACCGGACAGGCTTCCCGGATCAGCGAGACGGTATTCATGCGTTTTTTGCCCAGGTAAGCTGCACCTGCGCTTTCACATCGCTGAGGTGGTCAACCGGCGTGAGGTTTATTTTTTGCAACCTGACGCCGGAGGTCTGATTAATTTCGCGCAGCCAGTTTTTTAATTCATACACATTTACCCGACTCACCACGAACGATAACGTTTGTCCCTCCTGACGCACGTCCGTCAGTGAAAGGTTAATTTCATGGGCGCTTTTCTCAACCACCGTACGTGGATTATCCGTTTTGACTAACTGGACCTGAAGATGATTTTTATTAATTTCACTGCGCATCCAGTTTAGCGTCTCTTTTTGTCGTTTAAGCGTCGATTTACTATTTTGAATCATATTATCCAAAGGGATGACTCCTGCGTAATACACCGCAGCCCCAAGCAGGGCGACGATGCAGAGTTTTAAAATAACTTTCTCCCGGGCGCTGTAATTCTGATAGCGTGATTTCAGCTGCGCGATTCGCTCTTTCATTTATGTTTCCCTGCGATCATGGCGGTATACGGTTCGGTGGTTGAAACAGGCTGTAAGGTAAAATCGAAATTCTCACGGGTCTGATTAACAAACGCCTGCAACGCGGGCTGGTTTTGCGCGCTGACGCTAAGCGTTAGCGTGTTTTGCTGCGCATCGTATTCCAGCAGGTCGATTTCCATCGCAGGGACTGACTGCCGGGCGGCGGCCAGCTCGTCCAGCTGAAGGAAGATCCCCTTGCTCTGTTTTTTGACGTTCTGACCAAAGTGATATTTGATGTTGGTCTGGTGACGCATGCTGGGGAAATGGTGCTGGTACACCTGGAGGATCTCCTCCTGTATCTGGTTTTCCTGCTGCACCAGCATCCAGGCCATCGCAATGCGCGGCCCCAGCAGCAGGCCAACGGACAGCAGGCCCGCCGCCACCGCTGCGGCTTTCATACGTTTTGCGACGCGCCCGTTACCGGCCTTAAGGCTGAATTCACCGTGAAGCAGATTCACGCGACAGGCTTGCCACTGCGGCTGGATCAGCACCAGCGGATGCTGCCAGGCATGCTGCACGTCAACGGTGACGTTTGCAGGCGCGTCGCCGTAACAGCACACCTCCCCCTCTCCGGCCTTATGCATCAGAAGCGGCAGCAGGCTCGCCTCCATTTCGCTGGCAACATGCGGTGATAAACGTAGCCAGTAGCCGTCGTCCTGGGCGACAAGGGTACTTCCGCCAGCCGTCACGGGCAGCAGCCAGGCATCCGGCAGCACCTGGATCACCTTTAACCCCGCCTCCTGACAGCGGCTTAACCACCCGCGCAGATTGTCGGCGTCTATCGCCACCGCATCCACCTCGGCGCCTTTTTTGTTCAGCACCGTCCAGTGGAGATTATCCACGTCGCCAATCAGCGTCTCTTCCGCCATCCAGGAGAACGCCGTCGCCTGAGAGGCGACTTTCTTCGGCAGCGTAAAATGGCGGAAGATCATGCTGCTGGCGGGCAGCAGCAGAC
Source organism: Enterobacter quasihormaechei (assembly GCF_004331385.1). GTDB lineage: Bacteria > Pseudomonadota > Gammaproteobacteria > Enterobacterales > Enterobacteriaceae > Enterobacter > Enterobacter quasihormaechei. Next base: position 32,768 of record NZ_SJON01000019.1, on the reverse strand, counting down.
AAACACGGGCCGCCAGCGGATGGTCCGCCAGCGCGTCCAGGCTCTCCAGCGTCTCTACCTGCTGGCTGCCGGAGACACACCCCATTATTTTCCCGCCCTCGCGGCTGTCGGGACGAACAAAAAGTACCTGTTTCATAACGTTCTACTTTTCTTATTCAATCATTCGGTAACGGCGCTGCCACGTCACGATCTCGCCGGCTTCGTTATTAATCTGAAGCTGGCTGACCACGCGAAGCGTTAATTCATCGGTATTGCCGCTGTAGTTCACGCGGAAGTACCGGCTGTTTACAGAAAAGCGATCGGCCACCTGCGGGAGATCGTCTTTGACCTGCGGGAAGGTCTGCTCCAGCGCTTTGCTGAACGCTTCCATATTTTCCCAGCCCGATTCAGGCCGCGAATCCAGCAGGCGAACGGCGTCATCCTGCGTGAGTTTTCCGGGGAACATGGCCGCCAGCACGGCGGCCTGTTCCGGTTGCAGGGTGTTCACGTCAATCTTGCTGGCGGCGTCCGGCAGCGCGCACAGCAGCTTGCTGACCTTCGGGTAGGCCGAAGCAGGAAACGCCGGCAGCAGCTTGATTTCCGCGATGCTGCGCATCATCTGGTTTGCCGGTTGCCGCGCGGGCACGACGCCAGCCCACGCGTCGCTTTCGGCGCCCTCTTTCGCCGTTGTGCTGTCACCATCGAGATAATCCACCAGCTGGAAATAGACCTCCTCCGCCGTGCTCTGGCTGAGGCCGCTCTCCGTCAGCAGCTGTTCGACACTCTGCTCTTTACGCGGTTTTTCCACCACGGCGGGCGCATTTTGCGCCTGGGGCGCGACGTCGGCGGTCAACAGGTTATTGACGTTAAGGCAGACCTGGGCATCTTCCACCTGGCTCACGACCGTGTAGTCTTCACCCCTGGTCTCCAGCGGCTGATGCCAGTCGCCGTCCAGCGACAGCGGCTTGCTTTCGCCGCTGGCGTCAGTCTGCAACCGGTCCTTCACCACTTTTTCCTGGGCCTGCATCGCCCAGCGCAGCTGCTGCTGGCTTACCTGATAATGTGTTTTCTGCAAATTTCGGCAGAACTGCTGGCTGATTTTGGCGGCCAGGGCGGACATCATCACCAGTAAAATCAGCACCACCAGCAGGGCAACGCCCTTTTGTTGACGGATCCGGCTCATGGTTTGGCCTCCGGCAAAGGGGCGGCATCCGGGGTCGCCGCCGGCGCGTCGGCGGCCTTCTCAGGCCCCTCGGCAGCGGCCACCTCCGGCATATCGCCCGGCGTGGTAAACACCCAGCGCCAGGTCTCCCCGTTATCCATCGTCAGCGTCGCCTCCACGCCGTCCGGCAGATGGGCGGCGTCGGGCCAGGACTTCATCCAGCCCTGACGATAAAACTGCCACCGTAACGTTTTCACCCCGGTGACAATCGGCACGTCGTCGGGCTTCACGTCTGCCGGACCGTCAATCACCGGCCAGACGTCGCGATACAGACGCCCCTCCTCCAGCCGCCAGCGGACGCGCTCCAGCTGGACTGTTCCGCTCACGCCGTTCAGGGTGGTCAGCTCAAGGGCATCGCCCTCCTGACGAAACAGCTCCGGCTCATTGCGCGGGGCCCGCGCCTGGAGCTGGAAAAAATCACGCTCCATCAGACTCCAGGCGCGCTGAAGCTGGTTGAAGCCGGCGGCGCTGGCATCCGTCGCCGAGCTGGTACGCATCGCGCCGTCCAGAATTTGCCAGGCCAGGGTGCTGATCACCGCGAAGATGGTCAGCGCAATCATGATCTCCAGCAGGGTAAACCCGCGCTGGCGTCGCGTTTTTTTCACTTGCTCTCTCCCGGCGGAATGACGTGCAGGGAGATGACCGGCTGGCTCTCGTCACCTTCCGCATAGACGCGAATGGCGTTCGCCCAGACGTTGTCGGCGGTTTTCACCCGCTGCTTGCGCCAGTTCCAGCTGCGCCCGCCCATCATCTCCGTCCCCTGCTGCTCGGCATCCGGGAAGTCGGTTTTGGTAAGCTGTGCTTCCGCCAGCTGGTTTTCCGCTACCCAACTGGCCTGCAAGGTGTCGGCCAGACCATGGGTAAACCGCACGTTCAGGGAGACCGAGTTCATCAACGCCAGCGCGGCAGTGGAGAAAATCACCAGGGCAACCATCACCTCCAGCAGCGTCATCCCCTTTTGCTTTTTGTTGCCCTTAGTCATCGTTTTCTACCGATACCGGTGCCGCACCCTGCGACACCACGCGGAAATGGTGCTGTTTGTCGAAACTTTGCAGCGTCAGCGTAAAGCGGCTGATTTCACCGTCCGGTAAAAAGATCACCTGCGGCTCGGACGCCACCGTTGCGGCCAGGCGCTGCGGCGAGAGCGAGACGTGCATCTCTTCCGGGAAATGACCTTTGGTGGTAATACGTCCGGCGGATAATGGCACCCAGTGACATTCGCCATTTTTATCGTCGATCGTCACCAGCTGATATTTATCCGTGGTCATCACCAGCCCGACAATATTTCCGTCCATGACCGCGCGGTCTGAACCGTAATCAACGAGGGCTTTTAATTGCTGGCCAAATATATCCGCACCGCTGCGTGAAGGTATGGTTGACACCACCATCATGGCGCAACTGGCAAATATCACCAGCGCCAGAATAATTTCCAGCAACGTAAAGCCGCGTTGATTTTTCATTATTTCTCTTTCTTATCCAGAGACCAGTTGGTAATGTCATCGGCGGTATTCGCTTCGCCGTCCGGACCGGCGGAGAAAACGTCCACCGCGCCGTGTTCACCCGGGCTAACCAGAATATAATCACCGCCCCACGGATCCTGCGGCAGGCGACGGATATAGCCGTCCGCGCGGTAGCCGTTCGGGATGGGCGCGATTTCAGGCTTGGTCACCAGCGCCTGCAAGCCCTGTTCAGTGGTCGGGTAGCGGTGGTTATCCAGCTTGTACATATCCAGCGAGCCTTCGAGCGCGACAATATCGCTGGTGGCCTTTTGCTCATCCGCTTTTTCTTTATTTCCCATTAAGTTTGGCACCACCATACTTGCCAGAACGCCGAGAATAACAATGACCACCATTAATTCGAGCAAGGTGAAGCCCGCCTGGCGAGCCAGGTTTTTACGTTTTAAAGCCATGATTTAACCTACCATATTATTAAGTTGCAGAAGCGGTTGTAATATTGACAGCACGATGAATAAAACAATCGTCGCCATGGATACCACCAGCGCCGGTTCAAAAACCGACAGCGTTAATGTAATTCGATGTTGTAAAGCCGATTCCTGATTTTCCGCCGCGCGATCCATTAAATTACCTAATTCCCCGCTCTCTTCGCCGGAGGCAATCATATACAGCATGGTTGGCGGGAATAATTTCGCCTGTTCCAGCGCCGCATACAGCGACGCCCCCTGGCGCACGGTGTCGGCGGCCTGCTCCAGTACCTGCCGGGCATAGAGGTTTTCAATCCCGTCCATCGCGATATACATGCCCTCCAGCAGCGGCACGCTGCTGGCCTGCAAAATGCTCAGGGTACGGATATAGCGGGCGCTGTTGATGGCGCACACCAGCTTTTTAATCGGCGAGCCGTTCACCAGCCAGCTGTGCCAGCGAAAACGGTTTTTCACGTTTCGCACCCAGGTTTTAAAGCCGACGAACGCCCCCGCCAGGCTGCCGGCAATACAGATGCCCCAGGCTTGCAGGAAATCACTGACCGCAATCAGCGTGCGGGTGGTGATCGGCAGCTGCTGCTTCATGTGGGTAAACTGCTCAATCACCTGCGGCACCACCGCCACCAGCAGAATGCTGATGACCGCGATGGCGACCACGGTGAGGGTAATCGGGTAGACCATCGCCTGCGTCAGCTTGCTTTTCATCTTCTGACGCTGCTCGTTGTACTCCGCCAGCTTTTCCAGCACGTCGCCCAGGTGACCGGTCTTTTCACCGGCCATCACCAGCGTGCAGTAGAGCTTGTCGAAGGTGCGCGGAAACTGGCTGAAGGCGTCGAACAGCGTATGCCCTTCCACCACTTTTTCGCGAATTTCCACCACCATCGCCGCCAGCTTTTTGTCTTCCGTCTGCTTAGAGATGGCCTTCAGCGCGCTCTCCAGCGGCAGCGCGGCGTTCACCAGCGTCGAGAGCTGGCGGGTAAACATCGACAGCACCGGCGTGGAGAGCTTCGCCCCGGTTTTTGCTTTTCCGGCTGCCGCCGCCTCGCGGGTTTCGGTGATGCTGACGGGCATCAGCTTTTGTTCGCGCAACGTCTGGCGAACCTGCTTTTGCCCCTCGGCCTGTAGCGTCCCGCGCTGGGTTTTTCCGGCAGCATCCGTCGCCGTCCAGGCGTAGAAGGCCATTACGCATCCCCCCCACGCTCGGCGGTAACGCGCATCACCTCTTCCAGAGACGTCACGCCGCTAATCACCTTCAGCAGCCCGTTTTCGCGCAGGCTGTAGGCCTGCTTAAACAGCTGCGTTTCGATGGACATTTCGTCCTTATCTTCATGAATGGCGCGGCGCATGGTGCTGTCCACCACCAGAAATTCATGAATACCGGCGCGGCCCTGATAGCCGCTCTGGCGGCAGTGTTCACACCCCACCGCGCGGTAGATCGCTTTTGGCGGCGCGTCCATAAAGCTGAACAGCGCTTTTTCATTGGCGTCCAGCGGACTGGTGGTCCGGCAGTACGTGCACAGCCGACGCACCAGACGCTGGGCAATGACGCCGAGCAGCGATGAACCGATTAAGAACGACTCCAGCCCCATATCCCGCAGGCGGGTAATCGCCCCTGCGGCGCTATTGGTGTGCAGCGTAGACATGACCAGGTGACCGGTAAGCGACGCCTGCACCGCAATTTGCGCGGTCTCACCGTCACGAATTTCCCCGATCATCACCACGTCCGGGTCCTGACGCAGAATGGCGCGCAGCCCGCGGGCAAAGGTCATGTCCACGCGCGGGTTCACCTGCGTCTGCCCCACCCCTTCCAGCTCGTATTCAATCGGGTCTTCCACGGTCAGGATGTTGCGTTCATGGCCGTTCAGCGCCGAAAGAATGGCGTACAGAGTGGTACTTTTACCGGAACCTGTCGGCCCGGTGACCAGGATAATGCCGTGCGGGCGGTCAATCAGCCCTTTTAACTTCTCCAGCTCTTCATCAATCAGCCCAAGCTTGTTGATGTCGGGCTTGAGGTTGCTTTTGTCTAGCAGACGCATGACCACGCGCTCGCCGTACTGGGACGGAATGGTCGACACGCGCACGTCGATCGCCTTGCGCCCGATGCGCAGGGAGATACGGCCATCCTGCGGCAGGCGCTTCTCGGCGATGTCCAGCTTCGACATTACCTTGATGCGCGACACCAGCAGCGGGGCGAGCTTGCGCGCCGGCTGTAGCACCGGGCGCAGCACGCCGTCGACGCGGAAGCGAATGCTCAGCGTGCGCTCGAAGGTTTCGATATGAATATCCGACGCGCCGTCCTTCACCGCCTCGCTGAGAATGGCGTTGATCAGGCGGATCACCGGCGAGTTTTCGTCGTTATCGAGCAGATCTTCGTTATCCGGGATCTCCTCGGTTAGCGCCATCAGGTCGATATCCGCGTCCATATCGTCCACCAGCTGCTGCGAAACGCCGCTGCTCTGCTGCCAGATTTTGGCCAGCAGCTCATCGAAGGCTTCCGGCGTCAGGGTGACCGGAACGAACGCACGTCCCAGTACACGGCGCACCTCCAGCAGTGCATACGCCGGGGTGTCCTCACGGATAAAGACCTCGTTGTTATAAAACAGAACGCCGTTATCCTTTGCGTAGCTGCTGCTGCACAGCGCTTTACTCAGTTCGTCCACATTGCCCCCTCCGCACTATTCTTTAAACGGATTGCGCGTGGCGCTGGTTTTCACCGGCGCGGCGCTGGCGTCGACAGGAAACGCGGGCAGGACGGCATTGTCGCTCGGCGCAATGATGCCGAGCTTTTTCTCTTCCAGTCGCTGCATCTGGCGCACCCGGATCTGGTCATATTTCTCCTTCGACGCCGCGCTGTAGTTGTCGTCGTCACGCAGGACGGTGGTATGAATAAACACCATCAGGTTGCGCTTGGACGTATCCTGCGAGGTGTAGCGGAACAGCTGGCCGACCAGCGGGATATCGCCGAGCAGCGGCACCTTAGAGACCGACTGCTTGGTGACGTTTTCCATCAGGCCGCCAAGCACCACCGTCTGACCGCTGTGGACCATCACCTCGTTATTGATGGTGCGGGTGTTGAAGGTCGGGCCGAGGCTGGCGTCTTCCGTCGCGCTGTTGTCAACGCTGGAGACTTCCTGCTCAATCTTCAGGTGGATCATGTCGCCGTCGTTAATCTGCGGCACAATTTTCAGCTTGGTACCGACCGTTTTACGCTCAACGGAGTTAAAGACGTTGTCGCCGCTGGTGGTCTGCGAGCCGGAAAGCACCGGCACGTCCTGACCCACGTTAAACGACGCTTCTTTGTTATCCAGCGTGACCACACTCGGCGTGGAGAGGATGTCGTTTTTGCCGTCGGTGGAGAGCGCGGTCACCAGGGCGCCGAAGTCGCCGTTAAAGAAGCCGGTCGCCAGGCCGGTGAAGCTCGCCCCCTTCATGGTGCCGTTCTTGATCTGGCTAATCGGTAAGCCGGTGGCGCCGAACTGCACGCCGCCGTGCTTGCCGGTCCACTGCACGCCGAGATCCATGCCGTTACCGTCCTGCACTTCCGCAATGATCGCTTCTACCAGCACCTGCGGACGGCGAATATCGAGCTTGTCGATCACCTTCTCCAGGGAATTCATCACGTTAGGCTGGGCGGTGATCACCAGCGAGTTGGTTGACTCGTCGGCGGTAATATTCAGATCCGTCGCGGCGCTCGCGGTTTTCGCTTTGGCCGTACCCGGCTTGTCTTTCAGCTGCTCGCCAATACCGGTCAGCACCGGAACCACTTTGGTGGCGCTGGCGTACTTGAGGTAGAAGACGCGGGTATTCCCCTCGTTGTTCTGCTCGCGATCGAGCTGGTTAATCAGGGAGCGGGTGCGCGTACGCGCATCTTCCGAACCGCTGATCACCAGGCTGTTGGTTTCGTCATCCGCCACCACTTTGGTGGCGAGCTGCGGCGCGTTCTGCCCCTTCTGCTCTTCATTGTTGAGGTTGTTCAACATGTCGGAGAGATCTTTGGCAGAGGCAAAGCGCAGCGGCACGATTTCGCGGCGCTGAACGCCCTCTCTGTCAACGCGCTGCACCAGATCCACCAGACGGTTCACCACCGAGGCCTTACCGGTTAACAACATCACGTTGGACGGCTCAAAATGCACCACGTTACCGATGCCGGTGGCATCGTTCAGCTGGCGCAGCAGCGGGGCCAGCTCGCGCACCGGCACGTTTTCCATCCGCACCACGCGGGTGATGATCTCGTCACCCTTGCCCGGGTTTTTGCTGTCCGCCAGCGGCGCACCGGCGGTACGCGCCACGCTGGAGCGCACCACTTTGACCATGCCGTTGTCCATCGGGATCACCGACAGGCCGTACAGGTCCAGCACGCTCAGGAAGAACTGGTAATATTCATCTTCCGTCAGCACGTTGTAGGTTCTGACCGAGACGGTGCCCTGAACGGACGGATCGACCAGAATGGTTTTGTTGAGATTGCGGCCTACCGTATCGATAAACTCGCGAATATCGGTATTTTTAAAACTCGCGCTAAAGTTAGCTGCAAGCAGCGAACTGGAATATAACGACAATGCGGTCAGCGCCACGCACGCCCATGGAAATTTCTTCATGTCTGTACACTTGTTAATTGTTTAGAACATTGACCCGAATATTTTCAAGGTGAGCGTGACGCCGAACCACGACCTCCGCCTCTTTCATTTTCGACCAGTTAGCAATAATGCTTTTCGCTTTTGCTTCATCAGTCATATCGACAGAATTGACTTTCACCGCCACATCCCCTTTTTCCAGACCAGACTGGCTGTAGAACGAGGAGGCATTCCGTGGGTTGATCCTGTAGCCTTCCAGCTGGCCCTTTTCTATTAACGGCTTTAACACCAGATAATCATCCAGATGCAAACTGTCTGCACCGGGATCTTTTGTCGATTTGGTCACCGGGCCGCTTTCTGTGCCGCCCTTGAAATAGTCCGGCTTATTTAATGCCAGTACCTGCGTAGCACCTTCATAATTAACAACCACATTATCTTTATTAATTTCCTGAATAAATGCGTCGTTAAAGCCGGTGAGCGGTTCGCCCTCGCGGTAGCTTTTCTGGCCGCCCGGCGTCTTGATGACGGCAAAGGAGAGCCAGGCGTCATCGCTGCTCACGATGCCCTCGATTTCCGCCGCCAGCGGGGCTTTTACCGCCGCGGGCACGTTATCCTGACGCACGGCCGCGGTGAATAGCGTAAAGACTTTTTCCTCACGCAAGGTTTTCAGCGGCTGCTCGTCAGAATTAGCCAACTTATTCGTAACTTTTTTATAATCTTTAAAGGTGAGATACCCTTGCTGTCCACAAAAAATCAGCAGCACAAACATAATACAAGGCGTTATCCACCGTGACAGAAATGAGAACCTCATTTTTTATCCGGCCTATAGCAAAGCAAAAATAAGCAGCGTCATACTGCGCCAATATGGATGAAAATAGTAATAAGCTGTTGCAAATGCGACCACTGACTTTGCCGCTAACTTTCATAAAGAAAAATATTGACCGTATAAAATCCAGATGTTAGGCGCTGCCAGCAGGATATTTTTACCCTGTCTGCAAATTGACCACCTCAGAGCATTAACTTACTTTCTGGTGCTGTTGCTATTCCTAATCAGAGACGGTAAGTCGTTATGTATCAGAGCCACTTTAATTTTAAAAACCCGCCATTCAGGACGATCGCCCGTTTATCCGGGGATTTTCTGGTGCCTTATCATCAGGATGTGTTTAACCTGCTGAAAGAGAAAACCCAGCAGGCGGGCATTATCGGGCTCTTTAGCGACGACGCGCCGCTCCTGGCTCACTTCAGCGATGCGCTGAAAACCAGCAGCGGCAACGTGCTTGCCATCAGCGCGTTTCCAAAATTGAGTGCCAGTAGCCTGCTGTACAAGCTCAACCCGGGAGCGAAAGCGATCGGCAACCGCATGCAGGCGGTGGATGCCGTACTGCGCCAGTGGCAGGAGGGAAAAGCGAAATCCAGAGTGCTGACCATCGCCCATTGCGAAGCCATGAAAGAGGGCTGTCTGGAAGTCCTGGGAACGCTGCTCACGCGTGCCCAGGAGCTGAACGTCCGCCTGTCCGTGGTGCTAATGGGCGCAGCGGATCGGGAAAGCCTGATTAAGCAACCTGAACTGCGCGAATATATGCACACCCATCACGTTCTGCGCCCCCTGACCTGCCGCGAATACCTGAGCTACGTGCAGGCGCAGTGCGAAGAACACGGCTGTGAAAATTCGCCGTTAACGCCGGCCCGCGTGCGCAAAATGCACGCGCTGACCAAAGGCAACATCAGCAAACTGAATGCTCTGGCACACCTGTCAATGCTCGCCGCCTGGACGGAACGCGCGGCGCAGGTCAGCCCGCGTCATTTACGCCTGGCGGCGGGAGAGATCCTGCCCGCCAAAAAACAGGGTAAGCGCCTGGCGACCGTGGGGCTGTTCGCGTCGGTGCTGTTTGCGGCCTGCGGCTGGTATCTGACCTCGTCGATCAACGCGCACCTTCCCATCCCGCTGCCGGTCCCCGTCAGCTGGAAACAGCCGACGCCAAAACCTGAAGCAGCCGTGGTGCCGGTTATCGACAACGAAATGGTGAATCAGCCGGATGCGATGCACCAGCTTTATCTGATGTGGGGGTATGACGCCTCGGCAGAAGAGGCCCTGTGCCATAACGCCGCGAAGGTGAACCTGATGTGTAAGCAGGGGAACGCGTCGCCGGACGCGCTGGCGCGGGAGGGGTATCCGTGGGTCAGCGAGCTCAAAACCGGCGGTCACCTTAACTATGCGGTTGTCGCCCGCGTCGGCGACACGTCGATTGACCTGCTCATGAATAACCGGACCTGGCAGGTGAGCCGCAGCTGGTTTAACCAGCATGCGACCGGCAACTTCACTCAGCTGCACCGCCTGACGCCGGAAGGCCAGGACGCGATCGGCGCCGCCAGCGACGGTAAAGACATGGCCTGGCTCGATCAGCAGTTAAGCCTCGCGCTCAGCAAGCCGGAAACGCACGCCCGGATCTGGACCGCAGAGATGATGAAACGCACCCGCGAGTTCCAGCAACAAATGAAACTGCACGTGGACGGCATCCCGGGAGAAGACACGCTGATGCAATTAATGCGCGTGACCAACAGCACGCCGAGCGTACTGATTCAGGCCGTCCGCACCACTGCGGACGCGAAAACGCAGGAGAAAAAAGCCTAATGTCGACCATCTGTCTTGCGGCCCAGCGCAGCTACTCAACCGGAGAGGCGGTCTGGTTCTCGTACCGTCTCCCCAGCCTGAAAAACGTATTCGGCAAAACGGTGTTATGGGCGTTCGGGCTTTGCGCCATGCTGGTTGCCGGCCTGTATGCACATGTGTACTGGCACCTCCGCCACCCGTCGCCCGAACCGGTCAAAGCCAGCGTGGCGAAGCCGGAAACGCAGCTTTCAGATATGCATTACGTGTATGTGAGTAAACCGTTCCCGCATCCGCAGCCTAAACCTGCGCCGGTGCATGTTGATGTTCCGCCCATGCAGGACCTGCCCATAAACAGCGATGATGCCGACTGGCAGCAGGCGCCCGACGGCGCGGTGCCGCAGGACACGTCGCGGGATACCCTGCCGGGAACCGAGGCGCACGAACGCGACATCGCGCCCGCCAGCGCAGGCAGCAACGATGCGTCTCTTGAAGAATTACTTAAGCAGGCGTTGAAAGAACAGGAGCAGGATTATTCGCAGGGAAAAATACCCGCGCCGCCGGTAGACGAAACGCAGGATAATACGCAGGCAAGCGTAAAACAGAGCGATAATAGCCGGCGTCCGTCAGATGAATCAGGAGACCGGCGGGTGCAGCATTAATATTTTTCAGGCAGAGAGGTGAGATTAAGCAGTCGACCTTTTTCCACCACAATATACTGGCCTTTTTTAAGGTCGGAGAGGATTTTAATAATGGTGCTGCGCGCCAGGTTAGTATATTCCTGAATGTAATCATAAACGTTGATATCGCGTTGATGCTGGACAATCAGATCGTTTATTTCATATAAAAATTCGCGGACAACGGAATACGCGCTGCGGGCAACCAGAACATCATCGCGTTTGCTCAGCATGCAGATATACCAGGAAAGCACCTTCGTCAGTTCAGGCCACAGGTTTTTCTCGGTCATCAGCCGGGCGAAATCCTCTTTCTTAATGGAGCGAACCACGGTATTCGCCCGCACAAGGCCGTACATATGGGCGGACTGGTAGTACATTGAGGAGAGGCCGAATATGCAGTATCCCGTTACGCTGAACATACACAGCTCGTCTGACTCACGGCGAAACTCTACCTCACCGCTGACGATAATATGGATGTATTCGAAATCAGCCGTAGAGATTTTTTGCCATTTCTTCAGCGTTTTTTCCTCAACGCCGGAAGTGGCAGCGATAATTTTTTCCATCTCGGCCTGCGGACGTAATTTATTAGCGTAGATTCTTAACATTGTTATACCCGATTTAAGATTTTAATGATTAATAATGGCCCCGGCCTGTTGCCGGAACCTGAATATGAGTCCTGATGAAATTCTCAAGAAAAAAAAGAAAGAATAATGCTTTTATTTATTTGCCAATTTAGTTAGCAAGCTATGTGTCTATCTTAAATCCGGATAATTTTAAGTCAATTTACTAAAAGTTAATTGACGATGTACTTAAGATTAATCTCATGACAAGTAAGGAGAATATACCTATTCGGGGGTATTCTGAAGGATTACCCCTGTCCGTATTTCTCTAACAGCGCTTCGGCGATAGCCAGGGATTCAACGTCGGCTACACCGTTCCACAGCTGCGGGCGGAAATGCATCTGGAACGCCATGATGATGCGTTTTTGCTGCGCGGGGGTGCTGTCTTCGGGCACCTCGTAGCCGTAGCGGGCCAGCAGATCGAGCAGCGTTGCGGTATCCACCGGCTCATAACGCGATCGCCCGTTCATATAGAACGCCACGCGCGCCGGATCGGGCCACGCGCCTATCCCCTGCTGCGCCAGCTCGCGCCACGGGAACAGCGGGCCGGGATCGTCCTTACGCTGCGGGGCAATATCGGCATGGGCCACCACGTTCTGCGGTTTGATGTCGTAGCGGGCAATGATGTCTTTAGCGAGAGGGATCAGCGCCGCGATTTGTGCCGGTTCAAAGGGCACGAAGGTTTTTACCCCTCCAACTTTCTGCCAGCCGCGGTTCTCCAGCTCAATCCCCACGGAGGTATCGTTGATGCGGTTGGTGCCGCGCCAGAAGCTGATGCCCGCATGCCAGGCAAGCTCGCTCTCCGGCACCAGTTGCCAGATGCGTGGTTTACCGTCCGGCGCGGGGGGCCTGGCGGGGATGAGATAATGGGAGCTGACGTTTTTATCGGTCAGGGTTGCAAGCGAGGTGTCAAAATCGTCTGCGGTGTAGTGAATAACCAGCACCTTTATACGCGGGTAGGCCGCCTGCGCCTGATGGCGCGTATCCAGCTCGTAAGCACCCTTATCAACGATGCCTTTTTCCGTGGCGCATCCTGCCAGCAGCAGCGCCAGCAGGACGGCTGGGAGCGAACGCATCATCAACGGATCTTCACCGCCGTGCCGCTTACGCTCACCATCAGCATGCTGGCATCTTTACCGACCGTTTCGTAGTCGATATCAATGCCCACCACCGCATCCGCGCCCAGCGCCTTGGCCTGCTCGCCCAGTTCCTTAAACGCAATCTCGCGCGCTTTACGCAGCTCTTTTTCATACGCGCCGGAGCGCCCGCCGACGATGTCGCGAATGCCGGCAAAAAAGTCGCGGAAGACGTTAGCGCCAAGGATCGCCTCGCCGGTGACCACGCCGCAGTACTCGGTGATCGGTTGCCCTTCCAGGGTTGGGGTCGTTGAAAACTGCATACTTTCTCTCCTTCTTTAGCGTTCAATGCGTTAGCAACTGCATTATCGGTTCGTTACGCTATGATTGAAAGGATAGTTAATAAATAAGGAAATCAACATGCGCTACTCTGCTTTAACGCTTTTAGTGCCCTGCGCGCTGGTGCTCAGCGCCTGCACTACGCCGGTCACGCCAGCCTTTAAGGATATCGGTTCCCGCAGCGGCCCCTGCATCGAGGGCGGCCCGGACGCCGTGGCGCAACAGTTCTATGATTATCGCATTCAGCATCGCGGTAATGACCTCACCGCCCTGCGCCCGTACCTGAGCGATAACCTGGCGAAACTGCTTAACGACGCCTCGCGCGATCCGCAGCATAACGCGCTGCTGTCTGCCGATCCGTTCTCCAGCCGCGCGACGCTGCCCGACAGCGCCGAGGTTGCCAGCGCGTCAACCATCCCGAACACCGACGCGCGCAATATTCCGCTGCGCGTGAAGCTGACGCAGGGCACCCAGACCTGGCAGGATGAAGTGCTGATGATCCGTGAAGGACAGTGCTGGGCCATCGATGATGTTCGCTACATTGGCGGCAGCGTTCATGCCCCGGCTGGCACCCTGCGCCAGTCCGTTGAAAACCGCTAACGCAGCGGTGATATAAACGTTAACCCCGTAAAATGTCCGGCATTTCAGGCGGAATGCCGACATTTATTCTCGCCCCCCTCCCCCTTCGCTATTTTGTGCTATGTTTAAGAAGAAAAACGGGTTATATTTAACTTTTAACGCAGAAATATTGCATAACTATTCTGTCAACGGTACTATCTGCGGCCTCAATTGCTATAGATTGCCTGGATGAGTAAAGACTGCCCCGATGAGTATTAAACTAAACGGCATTAACTGCTTCTACGGCGCACACCAGGCGCTGTTCGACATTACGCTGAGCTGCCCGGAGGGCGAAACGCTGGTTTTGCTCGGCCCAAGCGGCGCGGGAAAAAGCTCCCTTCTGCGCGTTCTGAATCTGCTTGAAATGCCCCGCTCGGGCACGCTGGCCATTGCCGGTAACCATTTTGATTTTGCGAAAACCCCTTCTGATAAAGCGATTCGTGAACTGCGTCAAAACGTGGGCATGGTTTTTCAGCAATACAATCTCTGGCCGCACCTGACCGTGGTACAAAATCTGATTGAAGCCCCGTGCCGCGTGCTCGGCTTAAGCAAGGATCAGGCGATGGCGCGTGCCGACAAGCTGCTGGAACGTCTGCGCCTGAAGCCCTACAGCGACCGCTATCCGCTTCACCTCTCCGGTGGTCAGCAGCAGCGCGTGGCGATTGCCCGTGCGCTGATGATGGAGCCGGCGGTGCTACTGTTTGATGAGCCGACCGCGGCGCTGGATCCGGAAATTACTGCTCAGATCGTGAGTATTATTCGCGAGCTGGCGGAAACCAACATTACCCAGGTCATCGTGACCCACGAGGTGGAAGTGGCGCGCAAAACCGCCAGCCGCGTGGTCTACATGGAAAACGGGTATATCGTTGAGCAAGGTGACGCGAGCTGCTTCACCAACCCGCAAACCGATGCCTTCAAAAATTACTTATCTCACTGACGTGTTAGGGAAATTATAATGAAAAAAGTATTGATTGCCGCGCTGCTCGCTAGCGTCAGCCTTTCCGCTACCGCAGCCCAGACCATCCGTTTCGCCACCGAAGCGTCTTATCCTCCGTTTGAATCCATCGATGCGAACAACAAAATTGTTGGCTTCGACGTGGACCTGGCCAACGCCCTGTGTAAAGAGATCGACGCGACCTGCACCTTCAGCAACCAGTCGTTCGACAGCCTGATCCCGAGCCTGAAGTTCCGCCGCATCGACGCGGTGATGGCCGGCATGGACATCACCCCGGAGCGTGAAAAGCAGGTTCTGTTCACTGCGCCTTACTATGACAACTCTGCCCTGTTCATCGGTCAGAAAGGCAAATACGCTTCTGTCGATCTGCTGAAAGGCAAGAAGGTGGGCGTTCAAAACGGCACCACGCACCAGAAATTCATCATGGATAAGCATCCGGAAATCACCACCGTGCCGTATGACAGCTACCAGAACGCGAAGCTGGACCTGCAAAACGGTCGTATCGATGCGGTCTTCGGGGACACGGCTGTTGTGACTGAATGGCTGAAAGCGAACGACAAGCTGGCCGCCGTGGGTGACAAGGTGACCGATAAAGACTACTTCGGTACAGGTCTGGGTATTGCTGTACGTCAGGGCAACACCGAGTTGCAGCAGAAATTCAACGCTGCGCTGGAAAAAGTGAAGAAAGACGGCACCTACGAAACCATCTACAAAAAATGGTTCCAGAAGTAATTCCTGATGAATGAAATTTTTCCTTTAGCAAGCGCCGCCGGGATGACCGTCGGCCTTGCCGTTTGTGCACTGATTATCGGCCTGGTACTGGCGATGTTCTTTGCGGTGTGGGAGTCCGTTAAGTGGCGCCCTGTCGCATGGCTCGGTTCAGCGCTGGTAACCGTGCTGCGCGGGCTACCGGAAATTCTGGTGGTCCTGTTTATCTATTTCGGTTCCTCACAGCTGCTGCTCACGCTGTCGGACGGCTTTACCCTTAACCTCGGCGTTGCGCAGATCCCGGTGCAGATGCAGATCGAGAACTTTGACGTCAGCCCATTCCTGTGCGGCGTGATTGCGCTCTCCCTGCTCTATTCGGCCTATGCGTCACAAACGCTGCGCGGCGCGCTGAAGGCAGTGCCGCAGGGTCAGTGGGAATCCGGCCAGGCGCTGGGCCTGTCGAAAGCGGCGATCTTCTTCCGCCTGGTGATGCCGCAGATGTGGCGTCATGCCCTGCCGGGGCTGGGTAATCAGTGGCTGGTCCTGTTGAAAGATACCGCGCTGGTGAGCCTGATCAGCGTGAACGATTTGATGCTGCAAACCAAAAGCATCGCCACCCGTACGCAGGAGCCTTTTACCTGGTACATTGTGGCGGCAGCGATCTACCTGGCGATCACGTTGCTGAGCCAGTACGTTCTTAAGCGTATTGATCTGCGTGCAACGCGTTTTGAACGGAGACCAGGCTGATGCTGGACTATTTACCCGAACTGATGAAAGGGCTGCACACCAGCCTGACGCTGACCGTCGCGTCCATCATCGTGGCGCTGATTCTGGCGCTGATCTTCACCATCGTCCTGACGCTGAAAACGCCGGTGCTGGTGTGGATTGTACGCGGTTACATTACGCTGTTTACCGGTACGCCGCTGCTGGTGCAGATTTTCCTGATTTACTACGGTCCGGGGCAGTTCCCGTCGTTGCAGGAATACCCGGTGCTCTGGCACCTGCTCTCTGAGCCGTGGCTATGCGCCCTGATTGCCCTCTCGCTGAACAGCGCCGCCTACACCACGCAGCTGTTTTACGGTGCAATCCGCGCGATCCCGGAAGGCCAGTGGCAGTCCTGCGGCGCGCTGGGCATGAGCAAGAAGGACACGCTGGCGATCCTGCTGCCGTACGCCTTTAAGCGCGCGCTCTCTTCCTATTCCAACGAAGTCGTTCTGGTGTTCAAGAGCACCTCTCTGGCCTACACCATCACCCTGATGGAAGTGATGGGCCACGGGCAGCTGCTGTATGGACGCACCTACGACGTGATGGTGTTCGGTGCGGCCGGGCTGGTGTATCTGGTGGTCAACGGCCTGCTGACGCTGATGATGCGCCTGATCGAGCGTAAGGCGCTGGCATTCGAGCGGAGATCGTAGGCCGGGCCCGCCCGGCAGAAAATGCATAAACGTGAATACACGTGACGGATAACCTTTTGGTTATCCGTTTTTTTTTGCCTACCTTTTAATATTTAATCGTTTATATTGCATATAAATTCATTAAATGGCATTGTACGTTCATAAGACCTACAGACGGGAGCAACACAATGAAAAAGTTAGTTCTGGCCGCATTACTGGCAACCTTCGCCGCTGGCGCGTCAGCCGCAGATAAAATTAATTTCGGCGTTTCTGCCACCTATCCGCCGTTTGAATCGCTGGATGCCAGCAACCAGATCGTCGGTTTCGACATCGACCTGGCGAAAGCGCTGTGCAAGCAGATGCAGGCCGACTGCACCTTTACTAACCACGCGTTTGACAGCCTGATCCCGTCCCTCAAGTTCAAAAAATACGATGCGGTGATTTCCGGTATGGATATCACCCCAGAGCGCAGCAAGCAGGTCGCGTTCACCGACCCGTACTACGCCAACTCTGCGGTGGTGATTGCGAAGAAAGGCGCGTACACCTCCTTTGACCAGCTGAAAGGCAAGCGCATCGGCATGGAAAACGGCACCACGCACCAGAAATTCCTCCAGGACAAGCACCCTGAAGTCAAAACCGTAGCCTATGACAGCTATCAGAACGCGATTATCGACCTGAAAAATGGCCGTATTGACGGCGTATTCGGCGATACCGCCGTGGTGAACGAATGGCTGAAAACCAACCCGCAGCTGGGGACGGCGACCGAGAAAGTGACCGATCCGCAGTACTTCGGTACTGGCCTCGGCATCGCGGTACGCCCGGATAACAAAGCCCTGCTGGAGAAACTGAACGGCGCGCTGAAAGCGATCAAGGCTGACGGTACGTACCAGAAAATCAGCGAGCAGTGGTTCCCGCAGTAATCGCTTTTTGCCGGGTGGTCTGGCCTACGGGGGTGGTCTGTAGGCCGGGTAAGCGCAGCGCCACCCGGCAATTTCTCACAGCGGCACAAAGAACCTGAACCGCGCCCCGCTTACGGACTCCATCAACCGGATCCCCCCGCCGTGCAGCTCCAGCATTCTTTTCACGATCAATAGCCCTAATCCGCCCCGGTTGTCCCGCGACGCCTGAGGATTTAACGCTGAAGGCCGCTGGAACAGATCGTCCCGCAAGGCCGCATCGACACCCGCGCCGTTATCTTCCACTTCAACCTGCAACCGGTCGTTCTCCTGCCACACCGCCAGACGAATGTCTCCACCCGGTGGCGTATGGCGTATCGCGTTATCCAGCAGATTCGTCACCACCCGTTCAATCATGGAGACGTCGGCGTTCACCAGCGGCAGCGGACCCGGCACATCAATATGCAGATTTAACTCCCGCGTGCGGGCGGCCAGCTCAAACTTCTGCGCCACGTCGGAAATCAGCTCGGCCATGGCAAAACGCTCGCGCTGGGGCTTGATGCCGCCGTGCTCAAGACGCGCCAGCTCAAACAGCTGCTGCGACAGATGGCGCACCTTTTGCCCCTGACGCAGCGCGGTGGCGAGGTACTGCTGGTGCTCCTGTGGCGTCAGCGTCGCGGATTTCAGCGACAGCGTTTCCAGATACCCCAGCAGCGAGGTCAGCGGCGTGCGCAAATCGTGTGAAATATTGGCGATAAACTCCCGCCGCTGACGGTCGCTGTCGGCCAGCCGATCCCACTGAGAGGTGATTTTGCGCGCCAGCTCAATAAAGGTATTGCGCAGGATCGCCACTTCATCCTGGCCGGCAGGCGCCAGCGGCTGGGCCGCCAGCTGCTTGATCGCGCTGATGCTGTCCTGCTCCAGCCCGGCCACGTCCATCGTGAGCTGTTTGACCGGACGCGTCACCCAGTACCAGATGAGCACCCCCGCCAGCAGGCCAAACAGCGCCACCAGCAGCATGGACCACAGCGCCGTACTCCAGAGCGCTTTGTGCCAGGCCGTCTCCGCCAGCGCGTTGAACTCCTCCCCCTGCAAAATAATGTACAGATAGCCTTTCAGCTCGCCGTCCTGACGCAGCGGCGTGGCGCTGAAGATCTTTTTATTCTGACTGCGGGGGTCGTCGCCCAGCACCGGCATCACCGTCCCGCTCAGGAAATTTTGAATCGGCGCAAGGTCAATTTTTTGCCTCTGGATGTGGCCCGGCGGGGCGGCATCAGCCAGGATATCGCCATCCGGGGAGACAACATACAGCTCGACGCTCGGATTAAAGGTCATCAGCCGGTCGAACAGGGGCTTTAAGGCACTGCGATCCACCCTGCCCTGCGCGTCCAGAATCGGTTCCCGCTGGACGATCTGCTGCGCCAGGCCGCCGGAGAGCCGCTGCACCATGGCGTTGCCGTACTGCATGCTGCTGTAAAGCTGCACCGCACAGGCAACGGTAGCGCAGAGCAGCAATAACGCCGTAAACAGCAGCGTCAGGCGCTGGCTCAGGCTAAAGCGACGCATCATGGTTACGCTCCGCAAACTTATAGCCTTTGCCCCAGACGGTGCGAATGATTTCCGGCTCGGCGGCATCTTTCTCAATTTTGATGCGCAGGCGGTTGATGTGGGTATTGACGGTGTGCTCGTAGCCTTCGTGCTGATAGCCCCACACCTGTTCCAGCAGCGCCAGCCGCGAGAAGACCTCGCCGGGATGGCGGGCAAAGAAATAGAGCAGCTCAAATTCGCGCGGGGTGAGATCGACGTGTTGCCCGTTGAGACGCACGCTGCGCGCCAGCGGATCGATCGTCAGGCCGTGCGCCTGGATAATGCCGTCCGTCTGCGCCTGCCCCATCGCCTGCTGACGGCGGAACAGCGCCTTAATGCGGGCAATCAACTCCTGCACCGAGAACGGTTTTGCCAGATAATCATCCGCCCCGGTTTCCAGGCCGGTAATACGATCGGTTTCACTGCTGCGGGCGCTAATGATGATAATGGGCAGGTAGCGGGTCATCTGGCGGATACGGCGGCAAATTTCCAGGCCGTCGACGTTCGGCAGCATCAGATCGAGGATCACCGCGTCCCACGGCTGTTTTTCCAGAAGCGGTAACGCCTTCCCCCCGTCCGGCTCGTGGGTAATGGTGTAGCCTTCGTCTTCTAAGTTGAGGCGCAGGAGCGCCGCAATATCGTGGTCATCTTCCACCAGCAGGATCTGCTTCATCGGTAAGCCTTTATTCAATTTTTATGACGTAAGCTTACCTGATTTCGCAGGGATGAAGAGTTCACATTTTGTTTAAGATTTCACGAGCAACGTCAGCACTTCGTAATGCGCGGTGTGCGGGAACATATCAAAGAGCTGAACGCGCTCAATGCGGTAACCCGGCAGATTAGCGATATCTTTCGCCATGGTCTGTGCGTTACAGCTGGAATAAACGATGTACTTAGGCGCCATCTGGCTCAGATAGTCGCACAGTGCCTGGCCGATGCCCCGGCGCGGCGGGTTCACCAGCACCAGCTCCGGCACGTTGCCCTCCCCGGTCGCGAACTGCGTGGAGTCCAGCGCCTGGAAGTGCAGATTGGTTAACCCCAGCTCCGCGGCGGACTGCTTTGCGCAGGCAATCGCTTCGGCGGAGATTTCAATGCCGGTGAGCTGCATGTCCGGCGTGGCGCAGTGCAGGCCAAAGCCGCCGACGCCGCAGAACAGATCCCACATGTGATGAACCTGTAACGCGCGCACCCAGTCGCGCGCGGTGGCGTACAGCGCGCTGGCGACGGTGGGGTTAGTCTGGAAGAAACTTTGCGGACGGATCCACAGCGGCACGCCGTTAAAGTTCTCCGCCAGCGCATGCTGTTCGGTGAAGAAAATCTCTTTCTCCCCTTCCATAATCGCCATGTGCACCGGCTGAATGTTGGCCGTGATCACCCGCAACGGCGGAAGCTGGGCCTGCAATGCCGGCAGCGCTGCGCGCAGCTGCTCCAGCTTGCTCTCTGAGCGCAGCACGAAGCGCAGCATCATGCCGCCGTCGATCTGGCTTTCGGTCAGCAGGAGGTATTTCAGCTCGCCGCGCCTGCGGGCAACGTTATAGGGCGTTAACCCCGCGCGGGCGATAAACGGCTTCAGTGCGGCAAACACCGGTTCAAACGAAGCGGGATACAGCGGGCAGGCGGTGAGGTCTTCCGGCGTGCCGTCACGGTGCAGCATGCCCAGCAGCGGCTTTTCGACGCTGCCGCTGACCACCATTTTGGCTTTATTACGAAAGCCCAGCTCCGGCCCGCTGACGGGTGCGCACCACTCGCCCACCGCGTGACCGGCAAGCAGCTGCTGTAAATCGGCCATTTTGGCGGTGAGTTGTTGAGAGACCGGCTGTTCTATCCACTGACAGGAGCGGCAACGACCGGCGTCATAGAGTGCGCACTGCATATGAAAACCTCAAGGAAAACGAGGGCTGCGATTATACACATTATTGCAGGCGGAAGAACCGCCGACTGGAGGCGGGAACATAGAGCAGGCAGAGCACCAGCATGTCCGGCAATTTCTGCATCACTAAGGAATGGAAAATCTCGCGGCGGGAGCCGCCGGGAATGCTGAACAGCTCCGGATAGCCGTAGCCCAGCGAGGCGGCCCACAGATAGCTGGCAGCGGTGATCTGCGTAAGAAAATAGACCCAGCGCGCCCAGTTGCGCCCCTTTACCAGCGAGAACGCGCAGTAGATCTCAATAAACACCAGCATCAGGCTGCTGAGAAACACCAGCGTCAGATTCCACGTCTGCGCGCTGCGATGAATGAACTCCCCCATGCCCCGCGGGCCCAGCGTGTTCATAATCATCAGCACATCCAGGCAGCGGATCATAATAATGGCGAGCGCCGCCACCTGAACCAGCGCAGGGACGTTCGGACGGGCGTGCGAATGACGTGTTTTTTGCAAGAATCCCAATGTTTTTACTTCCCTGAAAAACAGTGCCGCGTCATACGCGGCACATCACTGGAAATAATAATTCCTTCAGCCGCGTCTTGCACGCTGGATATCGCGAACGCGCTGCTTTTCCGCGCGCGCCATCAAATACCAGGCGATAAATCCGACAATTCCGACCACGCCAAGGATGATAGACGCCAGAGCGTTAATCTCCGGATTTACCCCCATGCGCACGCTGGAGAAGACCAGCATCGGCAGCGTCGTCGCGCCCGGCCCCGAGACAAAGCTGGCGATAACCAGATCGTCGAGCGAGAGCGTGAACGCCAGCAGCCAGCCGGAGATGACCGCCGGCATAATCATCGGCAGCGTGATGATGAAGAAAACCTTCAGCGGCGTGGCGCCGAGATCCATCGCCGCCTCTTCAATGGAGCGGTCCAGCTCGCGCAGACGCGAGGAGATCACCACCGCCACGTACGCCGTACAGAAGGTCACGTGCGCCAGCCAGATGGTAAGCATCCCGCGATCCGCCGGCCAGCCGATGGCGTGCGCCAGCGCCACAAACAGCAGCAGCAGCGACAGGCCGGTGATCACGTCCGGCATCACCAGCGGCGCGGTGATCATAAACGCAAAGCCGTTGGCCCCGCGGAAGCGGCCAAAGCGCACCATCACCAGCGCGGCAATCGTGCCCAGCACGCAGGCCATCGTCGCCGCCAGCGCTGCAATGGTCAGGCTTAATCCGACCGCGCTCATCATCGCCTCGTCGTGGAACAGCGCGCTATACCAGCGCGTTGACCAGCCCGCCCAGACGGTCACCAGCTTTGAGCTGTTGAACGAGTAGATCACCAGCATCAGCATCGGCGCGTACAGGAAGGTGAAGCCAATCACCAGGATCAGAATGCGCCACGGAGAGCGTACTACCGGCAAGTTGTTCATCCGCGATCTCCCATCTGTTTCTGCTGATGCTTGTGGAACCACATGATCGGCACGATCAGCAGCAGCAACATGACGATCGCCACCGCCGAGGCCACCGGCCAGTCGCGGTTATTGAAGAACTCCTGCCACAGCACGCGGCCAATCATGATGCTGTCCGGTCCGCCAAGCAGTTCCGGGATCACAAACTCCCCGACCGCCGGTATAAACACCAGCATCGACCCGGCAATGATCCCGCCTTTGGTCAGCGGCACGATCACGCTGAAGAAGGTCTTCAGCGGCCGCGCGCCGAGATCCAGCGAGGCTTCCACCAGCGAGTAGTCAATGCGCGTCAGGGCGGTATAAATCGGCAGCACCATAAACGGCAGGTAGGCGTAAACAATCCCGATATACACCGCGAGGTTGGTGTGCAGGATGGTCAACGGCTGGTCGATGACGCCAAGCCACAGCAGAAAGTTATTCAGGATGCCGTTATTTTTCAGGATCCCCATCCAGGCGTATACGCGGATCAGGAACGACGTCCACGACGGTAAAATCACCAGCAGCAGCAAAATGTTTCGCGTTGACGGCTTGCTGTGCGCCACCGCCCACGCCAGCGGGTAGCCCATCAGCAGACAGCATATCGTCGAGACGGCGGCCACCTGCAACGACTGTAAATAGGCTTCGAAATAGAGCGGATCCTCGGTGAGCTGAAGGAAGTTGCCCAGATTCAGCGTCAGCGTCAGCTGTCCGTCGGCCCACTCCCACAGATCGGTGTACGGCGGGATCGCCCGCGCCATCTCCGCCAGGCTGATCTTAAAGACGATCAGGAACGGCAGCAGAAACAGCAGGATCAGCCAGATATACGGCATGGCGATGACCAGCTTGCGGCCATGCGCCATCTGCACGCGCGCCAGCCAGCGCGCGAAGCCGCCCGGTGTTTTGACGCGGGCTGGAGGTTCAAGTGTACTCATGGCCGCTCCTTATACCGTCAGTACGACGCAGCTGTCCGCATCCCAGCACAGGCTCACTTCGTCGCCCCAGGTTGGCTGTCCTTTGCGATACCGGTGCTCGTTCTGTAGCTGGGCGCTGAGCATCTGCCCGCTTTTCAGGCGAACGTGATAAATCGACAGGTCGCCGAGATAGGCAATGTGCACCACTTCGCCCACGGCAAAGTTATAGCCATCGGCGGGCGGCTCATCGCAGAGCATGATTTTTTCCGGGCGCAGGGCCACGTAGACCGGCACGTTGTCCACCACGGAGTTGTCAGAATCAACCTTCAGCGGGTGCACCAGCCCCGGCGATTCAATCACCAGGCCATCGTCCTGACGCTCCTTCAGCAGCCCTTCGAAGACGTTCACCGAGCCGATAAACTCCGCGCTGTAGCGGGTGGTCGGGTGCTCGTAGATCTCTTCCGGCTCGCCAATCTGCACGAACTTACCGCGATTCATGATCGCAATGCGCCCGGCCATGGTCATCGCCTCTTCCTGGTCGTGAGTCACCATCACGCAGGTCACGCCCACGCGCTCGAGGATATCCACCACTTCCAGCTGCATCCGGTCGCGCAGCTTTTTATCCAGGGCGCCCATCGGCTCGTCGAGCAGCAGCAGCTTCGGACGCTTCGCCAGGCTTCTTGCCAGCGCCACGCGCTGACGCTGGCCGCCGGAAAGCTGGTGCGGCTTGCGCTTCGCGAACTCCTGCATGTGCACCAGGCTCAGCATCTCCGCCACGCGCGCGGTGATTTCGGCTTTCGGCAGCTTGTCCTGCTTCAGGCCGAAGGCGATATTCTGCTCGACGGTCATGTGCGGAAACAGCGCGTAGGACTGAAACATCATGTTTATGGGCCGCTGGTACGGCGGCACGCTGGAGAGATCAACGCCGTCCAGCACTATCTGTCCGGCGGTCGGCTGTTCAAACCCGGCGAGCATGCGCAGCAGCGTGGACTTACCGCAGCCCGATGCGCCGAGCAGAGCGAATATTTCGCCTTTGTAGATCGTCAGGCTGACGTCGTCCACGGCATGCTGGCCGTCGAAGGATTTGGTGAGGTTACGAATTTCAAGAAGCGGGGTCAGCGCTTTACGGACTTTCGCCTGCGGGCGGGGGATCGCGTCATTCACGGGGTGCTCTCCGGCATAGATCAACACTGGTGCAAACGCACCGTCAGGGTGCGCATCGCCGGGCGGCGCTAACGCTTGCCCGGCCTACGGGTTGTGTCGGCCCGGTAAGCGTTAGCGCCACCGGGCAACGATATCAAACGCCGTTACTTACCGCTTTTCACCTTCGTCCACGCGCGGGTACGCACGCGGTCGATCTTAGGCTCCTGCACCTTCAGGGTGAACAGCTTGGCAAAGACGTCCGCTGGCGGATAGATCGCCGGGTTATTGCGGATATCCTCGCTGACCATCGGCACGGAGGCCTTGTTACCGTTAGCGTAGTAAACGTGGTCGCTAATGTGGGCAATCACTTCCGGACGCATCAGGTAGTTGAGGAACTGATACGCTTCCTCTTTGTTTTTCGCATCAGCCGGCATGGCGAAGACGTCAAAGAACGCCAGCGCGCCCTCTTTCGGAATGAAGTAGGAAATATTCACGCCGTTTTTCGCCTCTTTCGCACGGTTCGCCGCCTGCCAGACGTCACCCGCCCAGCCGATTGCCACGCAGATATCGCCGTTCGCCAGGTCGTTAATGTACTGAGAGGAGTGGAAGTAGCGAATATTCGGACGCAGCTTCAGCAGCAGGTCGGTTGCCGGGCCGGTGTAGTCGTCGGCCTTGCTGCTGTTGGGATCTTTGCCGAGATAGT
Source organism: Enterobacter quasihormaechei (assembly GCF_004331385.1). Lineage (GTDB taxonomy): Bacteria > Pseudomonadota > Gammaproteobacteria > Enterobacterales > Enterobacteriaceae > Enterobacter > Enterobacter quasihormaechei. Next base: position 7,505 of record NZ_SJON01000019.1, on the reverse strand, counting down.
TAAGCACGGTGGCAAAAATTTCTTCCGGCGCATCGAGGAAAGAGACGCCGCAGCTTTTGAGCTTTTCAAGGTTTTCCGGCTTCAGCACCACGTCCCAGCTGTCCAGCTTGACGTCCGGGCCCAGCGCGGCTTTGACCTTATCCACGTTAAAGCCGATGCCGGTGGTCGCCCACAGGTATGGCATCGCGTATTTATTCTCCGGATCGTGCTTAGCCACCAGCTTCAGCACCTCCGGGTCGAGGTTTTTCCAGTTGGGTAATTTGCTCTTATCCAGCGGCTGGAAAACGCCGGCGGTCAGCTGACGCTCAAGGAAACTTGCCGACGGCACAACCAGGTCAAAGCCGGTGCTGCCCGCCATCAGTTTGCCTTCCAGCACTTCGTTGGAATCGAATACGTCGTAGACCACTTTAATGCCGGTCTCTTTTTCAAAATTGGCGACGGTGTCCGGCGCAATATAGTCAGACCAGTTATAGACGTGCAGCGTTTTTTGTTCCGCAGCGAGCGTGCCGGCAGAGACGGCCATCAGAGCACCCGCAACCAGACCCGATAACCATTTTTTATTCAAGGCGATCATATTGTTATTCCTTCTGAAAGCTCGTTAACAAACGAACCAAAACTGTGCAGCCTGAAGATATGCAATAATCATGCATAGTTTGTCGCTCTGCCCGAAATAAATATAACCCCCTTTTTCCGGCAGGATCCGCTCGCTTTTTTAAGCATCGCAAGAATAACTGTAGCCCGTGTCTCCGGCTATAGCCCAGACGTAAAAACGCCTTTTATCAATTTTTTATGCAGATTATGTCTACGTGATAAGCCGAAACGGCCTGAGAGGAGGTGAAAAATTCTTTAAAGAAAGGTTAAAAGCAGCAGAAAAAACGGTGTTATGCAGCCGCTCTGGCAGCGACTGCGCAAAAGTCAGACAGCCTTAGTGGAGAAAATTGGGAGATGCATCATTATTCTCAGCATCATCTTCCGCGCTGTACAGCAGGTGGTGTGCGTTGGCTTCCATCATTACCATGGAAATCTGCTCTTCGCTCAGGCGCATAAACCAGGCGAACTGCTTGAAGGAGAGCCCGGCGCCGGAGAATAAAGACTGGCAAACCACCAGCTTCGGCAGGTTATCATCCTGTATGTCGAGAAACGCTTTGACCGTCAGAGAACTGGCGTTAATTGCAGACAGATCGGACGCCAGCGCCAGCAGCGCGGAAGGCTTCACTTCGGCCAGCGCCGAGAAAAGAATGACGTCGTTAATCAGATCGATTTTGGCATCAAAAATGCCGTCGAAATTTTGCATGTGAGGCAGATGCAGCGCCTGGCAGGAGTCGCATTCGAAGAAAGTAATACCGGCATCATCGAGCCATTGACGTAACGTATCCAGTGTAGGTACGACCTGTAAATCCATCGCTGTGCAGCCTCTTAAATAAAAACGTTGTCCAGATTACGCAAAAAGTGCGCGCCGATCCATTTAACCGCCCGTTTTCAGGCAAAATCCCGGCGTCGCGTGACGTTCAATCCACGCGATCATTTTACCTGCAATATCGACGCCCGTGGTTTTTTCCACCCCTTCCAGCCCCGGCGAGGCGTTGACCTCCATCACCAGCGGCCCGCGCTCGGCGCGCAGCAGATCGACCCCCGCAACGTCCAGGCCTAACGTCTGTGCGGCTTTCACCGCGATCGCGCGCTCGCGCTCGCTGATAATGGCCACCCGCGCAATGCCGCCGCGGTGCAGGTTCGAGCGGAAGTCGCCCTCTTTCGCCTGCCGCTCAATGGCAGCCACCACTTCATCGCCCACCACAAAGCAGCGGATATCGCACCCTTTGGCCTCTTTAATATATTCCTGCACCAGAATATGGGCATTCAGACCGCGAAACGCGTCAATCACGCTTTCAGCCGCCTGACGCGTCTCCGCCAGTACCACCCCGATTCCCTGCGTGCCCTCCACCAGCTTTATGACCAGCGGCGCACCGCCCACCATGTCGATCAAATCGCTGGTGTCGTCCGGGGAGTGGGCAATCCCGGTGACAGGCAGATCGATCCCCTGGCGCGCCAGCAGCTGTAGCGAGCGCAGTTTATCGCGGCCGCGGGAAATCGCCACGGACTCGTTGAGCGGATAGCTTCCCAGCATTTCAAACTGGCGCAGCGCAGCCGTGCCGTAATAGGTGATCTGGGAGCCAATGCGGGGGATCACCGCATCGAAGTGCGGCAGCTTGCGGCCCTTGTAGTGAATCGACGACGCCGCAGGGTCGATGTTCATATAGCAGGACATCGGATCGAGGATCTCAATCTGATGCCCGCGCTTCGCCGCCGCTTCTCGCAGACGTTTACATGAATAGAGCGTTCCATCCCGGGACAATATGGCAATCTTCACCCTGCACCTCTCTAAAGACATGGTAAAAGCCTGCCTATCATACACGAGGCGCGGGAGGAATGGACTACCGCGTTGCCCAGCCCTGCTTGTGCAGGTAATCAAGAATGAACGGGCGGCTCTCCTTGATAATGGTGCGACGAATATGGTCGCTCCAGGTGTCGCGACGGTTGTTGCTGTCGCGCGTCAGGTAGTAGTTCGCCAGCTCTTCGTCGTATTGATTCAGAACGTCCTGGTCGACCGGCTGGTAGTGGTTTTCATGCACCAGCATCGCGGCAGGAATACGCGGCTTCAGATCCGGGTTGTCCGCCGGCCAGCCGAGGCACAGGCCAAACAGCGGCAGCACGTGTTTCGGCAGCTTCAGCAGCTCGGTCACGCTTTCGATGTTGTTGCGCAGCCCGCCGATATACACCCCGCCAAGCCCCAGCGATTCCGCCGCCGTGAAGGCGTTTTGCGCCATCAGCGCCGTATCGACCACGCCCAGCAGCAGCTGTTCCGCCAGCCCCAGCTCCGCCTCAGGGCAGATTTGCAGGTGACGGTTAAAATCGGCGCAGAACACCCAGAACTCGGCCGCCTGGGCAACGTGCTTTTGTCCACCCGTGAGCGTCACCAGCTGTTCACGCATCGCCGGATCGGTGATGCGGATAATCGAGCTGCACTGCAAAAAGCTGGAGCTGGAGGTACCGCGCGCGCTGTCGATGATCGCTTCACGCTGCGCCTGAGTAATTGGCTCATCGGTAAAATGGCGAATGGAACGGTGGGAACGAAGCAGGTCAATGGTTGGCGTCATTTTATCTCTCTTTGTATTGCGTAAAACGTATGGCAGCCAGTATAGGCAATGATCCCCATGATGTAATTGGCGAAACATAGCCTGACTGTATCAAAGTGACAGGTGAAACCTTCTTTCCATGACGACAGGTTATCGTGCACTATAGGCATTATTCGCCGTCAGGCTTGTTTTTTGAGGAGAGAGAAATGTTTGCAGTAATTTTTGGTCGTCCAGGATGCCCTTACTGTGTGCGCGCGAAAGAGCTGGCTGAGAAACTGACTGAAGAACGTGATGATTTTAACTTCCGCTACGTGGATATCCACGCGGAAGGCATCAGCAAAGCCGATCTGGAAAAAACCGTGGGTAAACCGGTTGAAACCGTGCCGCAGATCTTCCTCGACCAGAAACACATCGGCGGCTGCACCGATTTTGAAGCCTACGCCAAAGAGCACCTTGGCCTGTTTGCCGCTCAGTAAGGCAATGCGAAGACGCCCTCACCCTGAGGGCGTTTTTATTTACGGTGCTTCCGCTGTTGCAGCAGGCTGCGCGTAAATAAGAAACACAGCGCGCCCAGCGCACACCAGAAAACGCCGCTCAACAACCACGCCACTTCCTGCCAGACGCTTCTCGACGAGAGAAACAGCACGCGCATCAGAAGCAAGCAGATGGGCGCCGCAAGGATTGCCCCCAGAAGCGGCATCACCACCTCGCCTTTGCGAGAGAGAAAACTGGCCACAGCCCCCGGCAGAATGAAAAACAGCAGGCCCAGCTCCGGATGACCGGACGCTCTGAAGGCGCCCTTCACGTTAAATGCAAGCGACATGCAAACGACCGTAAACAGCAAAAAACAGCTGATGACGCCAGCCCAGTTTCGTTTAAAGTTCAAACTATCCTCCTGACTTATCTCTATCAAATACAAAAATCGTCCGGTGGACGCCCAGTCAGATAAAGCATTGCGGCAATCCTTGCCAAAACACGCACGGAAGTCGTGCGATAATAGGTGGCTGTCGGTAGCTATTACGATTAAACTAACCGCCTGCTAGTGTTTAGGGTATTTATCAGGAAGCAGGGAGGTTCTCAGTGATTCCCTGACTCTGAAAACAGTAGCCCAAATAGTCCTTTCATTCAACAACTTACTGGTAAACAAGAAGTTAGCCTCCGTGAATATAAACGTCGCAGACTTGTTAAATGGGAATTACATCCTGTTATTATTTGTGGTACTGGCACTGGGCCTTTGTCTGGGTAAATTGCGCCTGGGTTCAGTTCAACTTGGTAATTCCATTGGCGTTTTAGTCGTCTCGCTGTTATTAGGTCAGCAACATTTCAGTATTAACACGGACGCGCTTAACTTAGGTTTCATGCTGTTTATTTTTTGCGTAGGCGTGGAAGCCGGCCCGAACTTTTTTTCGATTTTCTTCCGTGATGGCAAAAATTATCTGATGCTGGCGCTGGTGATGGTCGGCAGCGCGCTGCTGATTGCGTTAGGGCTGGGCAAACTGTTTGGCTGGGACATTGGCTTAACGGCCGGTATGCTGGCCGGCTCGATGACCTCCACGCCGGTGCTTGTGGGTGCCGGGGACACGCTTCGTCATTCTGGCATGGCAGGCACGCCGCTTTCCGTCGCGCTGGACAACCTGAGCCTGGGCTATGCCCTGACCTATCTGATTGGTCTGGTAAGCCTGATTGTTGGCGCGCGCTATCTGCCGAAACTTCAGCATCAGGATCTCCAGACCAGCGCCCAGACCATTGCCCGTGAGCGCGGCCTGGACACGGACTCCAAACGTAAGGTTTACCTGCCGGTGATCCGCGCGTACCGGGTCGGCCCGGAGCTGGTTGCCTGGACTGACGGGAAAAACCTGCGCGAACTTGGGATCTACCGTCAGACCGGCTGCTACATCGAACGAATTCGTCGTAACGGTATTCTGGCTAACCCGGACGGTGACGCGGTGCTCCAGATGGGCGATGACATCGCCCTGGTCGGCTACCCGGACGCCCACGCGCGTCTCGATCCCAGCTTCCGCAACGGGAAAGAGGTGTTCGACCGCGACCTGCTCGACATGCGTATCGTCACCGAAGAGATTGTGGTGAAAAACCACAACGCCGTGGGCCGCCGTCTGGCGCAGCTGAAGCTGACCGACCACGGCTGTTTCCTCAACCGCGTTATCCGCAGCCAGATTGAAATGCCTATCGACGATAACATTGTGCTCAACAAAGGCGACGTGTTGCAGGTCAGCGGCGATGCCCGACGTGTCAAAACCGTTGCCGATCGTATCGGCTTTATCTCCATTCACAGCCAGGTGACGGACCTGTTAGCGTTCTGCGCCTTCTTCATTGTCGGCCTGATGATTGGGATGATCACCTTCCAGTTCAGCAACTTTAGCTTCGGCATCGGTAACGCTGCCGGCCTGCTGTTCGCCGGGATCATGCTGGGCTTCCTGCGAGCGAACCATCCGACCTTCGGTTATATCCCTCAGGGGGCGCTGAACATGGTGAAAGAGTTCGGCCTGATGGTCTTTATGGCGGGTGTCGGCTTAAGCGCCGGGAGCGGCATTGGCAACGGCCTGGGCGCTGTCGGCTGGCAAATGTTGCTTTCCGGACTTGTCGTCAGCCTGGTGCCGGTGGTGATCTGCTTCCTGTTCGGTGCCTACGTGCTACGCATGAACCGCGCCCTGCTCTTCGGCGCGATGATGGGCGCGCGTACCTGCGCACCGGCGATGGAAATCATCAGCGACACCGCGCGCAGCAATATTCCGGCGCTGGGCTATGCAGGCACGTACGCGATCGCAAACGTGCTGCTGACGCTGGCAGGTACGCTGATCGTCATTATCTGGCCTGGACTCGGATAAGTCTCAAGTTTGCGCGTGGCTGAAAAAATTTTCGTTACGCGCAGAACTTTTTACACAGGTCACAGTCATAACTATTGCCACTGCTTTTCTTTGATGTCCCCAATTTGTGGAGCCCATCAACCCCGCCGTTTTGGTTCAAGGTTGATGGGTTTTTTGTTGCCTGAAATTCATCCCCTTCCCAATCAGTTGCTTATAACCCTACCTTTATGCCCATGGCGACAGCGTGGCGGCATCGCTGATCGTCTCATGCGGTTAAAATTTGCCTGGTCAATATCTTAAAAGAACACCAATTGAGCGGAAACATGATCGGGTTTGACCTTCCATACAGGCAGCGGGCATAAGCTGTAACGAATAAACCACCTGATGGCAGGAAAAGGAATGGAGTTTTTAAGCGCAGTAATGTCAATAACGCAGGTAACATCGGTCTCCCCATATACTTGTTTGAGCCCTGATAAAAAGGCGCAGTACATGCCAGACATCAAATCCGTCGCTAAAACGAAAGGCGGATATGTATGGCTATAAATGGAACAATGACGCTAAACGGTGCTGACTACGCCCCATTTAATCTATATGGGGTTGGCATCTTTATGGCGCATTCCGGTCAGGGAGCTTACCGTAATCAAGGAGCCTGCGGCGCAATACAAGGTGCAGGCCCAATTCCCCCAGGTAAATATTGGATTGTCGATCGAGGTTCAGGCGGTTTCTTATCTTCAATAAAGGCTCATGTTCAGGACCAGTGGAACAAAATAAGATCCGGTGCGGAATTTGGCCGTGATGAGTGGTTTGCTTTATATAGGGATGATTGGGGGATCGACGATGGAACATGGGTTGAACACGTCTATCGCGGGCTGTTCAGACTCCATCCGGGTACAGTGTCAGAAGGATGTATAACAATCGCTCATAACTCCGATTATGCAGCGATTCATAGCGCTTTGATGAATACAGAGCTTATTCAAATCCCGTGTATGCGTTCACTCATGGCTCGCGGTTGCATTGAGGTTATTGGCAGTGGATATAGCTACACCTGCCCGTAAATGGGCCTCAAGGCTGCTAAAGGCCGTCTGGTTTGTTTTAATTAGCTTCCTGGTAGGTCGCACTCTGGGTCCTTCAACAGCTTACATTAATCATGACATTGCGACTGCTATTTGCGAATTCATCTATGATGATGTGAATGCGGAGACAATGTACGAAACATATATAAACGCCGATATTTTAATCCTGGTTACTCTCACAACGGTCTTCTATTTCTTAACAATGAAGTTATTTAACAAAAAAAGGAACAAATAACATGCCAATCCCTCCCTATATGTGGCTCAAAGACGACGGCGGCGCGGATATCAAAGGCTCAGTAGATGTCCAGGACTGCGAAGGAAGCATTGAGATAATCGGTTTAAGTCACGGTATCAATCTTCCGGTTAACAGCGCAAACGGAGCGATAACCGGTACACGTCAGCACTCTTCCATGAGGATCGAAAAAGAGGTGGATAGCTCTACCCCTTATCTTTATAAAGCAGCCGCCACCGGC
>NZ_SJON01000018.1 GCF_004331385.1 Enterobacter quasihormaechei | reverse complement strand
TGCGCCCTGAGGATGTCAAAGGGTGAATGCAGATTTTCAATCGTTTGCCGATTTATTCTCCACTTCGCGCATTTGTCAGGCGTTTGCGGTTTCCGAAACCGCCTGTTCCGCTTTTTTTCGCGGATATTTCCACAGCCAGCGTCCGCTCACCATGCGCCAGTAGAACAGCGCGCCGCGCACGGCCCAGTCAAGGAACATCCCCAGCCAGACGCCGACCACGCCCATACCTAGCATCACCCCCAGCGTGTAGCCCGCCACGACGCGGCAGCCCCACATGCCGAGCATAGAGACCCACATGGCAAAGCGGGCGTCGCGCGCCCCTTTCAGCCCGGCAGGAAGTACCCAGGACGCGGCCCAGATCGGCATAAACGCCGCGTTGAGCCAAATCAGCACCTTCACCACCTCTTTTACGTCGTTTTCGTGGGTATAAAACGAGGCCATCAGTCCGGCAAACGGCGCGGTGCCCCACGCAATCGCGGTCAGCCCGATGGTTGAAAGCCAGAAGACGTGGCGAAGCTGCCGTTCCGCCTGCCCTATCTGCCCCTTGCCGAGGCGTTTACCGGTAATGATGGTCGACGCCGAGCCCAGCGCGTTACCCGGCAGGTTAATCAGCGAGGCGATGGAGAAGGCAATAAAGTTGCCGGCGATGACGTCGGTGCCCATCCCGGCAACAAACATCTGCGTCAGCAGTTTCCCGCCGTTAAACAGCACGGATTCGATGCTGGCCGGGATCCCGATGCCCATCACTTCCCAGATAATGGCGAAGTTAAGCGGACGGAAATAGCTTTTCAGCGTGAGGCGCAGCGACGGCGTGATGCCCGCCATGAGGACGCCAATGATCGCCGCCGCACCAATATAGCGGGAAATCGTCAGCCCTAAACCGGCACCGACAAAGCCCAGGCCATCCCAGGAGAAGACGCCGTAAATCAAAACGCTGCTGATGATAATGTTCAGGATGTTCATCCCACCGTTTATCAGCAGCGGAATTTTGGTATTGCCTGCGCCACGAAGCGCGCCGCTGCCAATCAGCGCGATGGCTGCCGCCGGATAGCTCAGCACCGTCATTTCAAGGTAGGTGAGCGCCAGCGCCTTCACCTCACCGGTCGCTTCGCCGGCGACGATGTCTATGATCTCTTTCCCGTAGTAATGAATGACCGCCGCGAGAACGATCGAGAAAATCGTCATGATCATCAGCGACTGTCTGGCCGCTTCCCTGGCGCGTTTCGGATCGAGTTTGCCGAGGCTAAACGCTACCACCACCGTCGTGCCAAGATCGATGGCGGCAAAGAAGGACATCACCACCATGTTGAAACTGTCCGCCAGCCCTACCCCGGCCATCGCTTCTTTGCCGAGCCAGCTCACCAGGAAGGTGCTGAGAACGCCCATCAACAGGACGCAGGTATTCTCCAGGAAAATAGGCACGGCAAGGGGGGTGATTTCACGCCAGAACAGAACTCGATAACTTTTACGTTTGGCATACCAGGGCGTGCGCATAATCGCCTGGCGTATGGGTGCGGTGACGTTCAAAATGGACCTTAGCGAGAAAGTTGAAACTCCATTTCAAATGATGGGGCAGAAATGCATATCCTGCAAAGTATTTTCCATTAAATTATGTCTGAAATGGCAACAAAATGACGACAGAATCATCAATCAGTCACTTTTGCCTAAGATGAGGTTTGACAAAAGTTTTTTCGCCGCTAAGATAAGCCTCCACAACGATTCCTCTGTAGTTCAGTCGGTAGAACGGCGGACTGTTAATCCGTATGTCACTGGTTCGAGTCCAGTCAGAGGAGCCACATTTAAAAAGCCTGCTTTCAAAGCAGGCTTTTTGCTTTTCTGCGTTCGGTAAAATTGTCGGGTGGCGGCTACGCCTTACCCGACCTACGGAATCGCAGACCCGGTAAGCGCAACGCCACCGGGCAACAGATTGCGCGATTACTCGCCTTTAGCGTCGACGTTTTTGATTTCGCCCATCACCTTCAGCTTTTTGGAGATATCGCGACGCTCTTTAGACAGCTCAGCATTTTTGATGATGTAGTCATCAACGCGATCTTCGTAATCGCTCTTCATGCTGGCGATGATGCCCTGAATAGCTTCAACGCTCATCCCCGGCTTGATGTAGTCGCTCAGGTTGTCCAGCAGCAGGACACGTTTCTGGTTGTCACGGATCTTCTTCTCTACGTCCTGGATTTCACGCTGTAGCTTGTTTTTGCGGCGGAACAGGCGGACGAACTCCAGAACATCCTGGAACGAAGGCTTAATAGTTTCCATTTTTACACCCCTGATAATGTGAGATTCGGATTCGTTAAGGCAACCGTTTTAACAGACAGCGGCTGCGAATGACAATGAGTATATCGTTTAAAACCATCATAACCCTAATTGCTGCTGAATCGAAGCAGCAGGCATCACGTACGCTTTTTATTTGCGCAGTGCCCGGCAAATCAGCTGCGATAATAATTCCAGCTGTCGTGCCAGCTCCATACTCAGCCAGACATAGCCGTGGATGGGCGTTTCGGCCACATTGTCGGCCTGACGCTCATTCATCAGCTGTTTCAGCTCGGCGACGATTTCGTTCAGCCGCTCGCTGTTTGCCCGTATGGGCTGTGGATTCCCTTCGTAGAGCGCATGGGCGATGGTCAACAGGGTTTGCTGCGTCATCTGCTGCGTCTCTTTCAGCGTATGCGCGTTGAGCATCAGAAAGTGGCTGGGGCGTGAAGCCCAGTGGGCATTGATTTGCAGTTCAAGCATACAGACCAGATTACGGCTGACCGTCTGAATGGCTTCAAAAATGGCTTTCTGGATATGCGTTTCTTTGCTTGCCGGGGTAATCAACCCGCGCATTTTGACCACGTCATTGAGGATTTTTTGCAGATGCTTTTCCAGCCGCGGGCGTTCGATCAGATTCGGTGAAAACCCGGCCTGGTAGACGCGGTTAAATGCCGTCACGTAGTTTGCCATCTGAATGCGCCAGTGCAGGAAGGCGCGCTGCGGCCAGATGCCGGTAAACAGCATGGCGAGCAACGAGCCGAGGATCACGTCCCCGCTTCGCCACAGTGCGGTAGTCATATCGCCCGCCGGCGCGCCGACCACAACCGCAAGCGTTATGCCAATTAACAACGCCTGATACGGCCTCTTGCCCAGCGCCAGCCACCCGCAAAGAAACATTGCCCCCGCGCACCACAGCAACATGATCGGGAACGAAATCAGCTCCAGCTTCAGGGCGATAAGCCCAAGCGCCGAGCCTAAAACGGTGCCGCCTATGCGTTCGAGGGCACGAGGAACCACGTTCCCCCAGAATGAGATCGGCCCCATCACCACCACCAGCGTGATCAGCGGCCACGTTCCTTCCGGGATATCCAGCAAACGAACCAGTACGAAGGTCAACACAAACGCCAGCGCAATGCGGCAACCGTGCACCACGCGATAATGTTTGTATAACCGAATTTCAAATGGGGTTAATGACTTGTCGGGGCGCACACCCGTCTCCAGCTTTACGGCAAACCACAATTGTACTGTGTTTTGAGGCGGGTGGATCACAACCGCCTCAAAAACCCTGCGTTTCGCAGGCTTATCCCACCTTGTGTTCTACCGGTACAAACATCTCAATGTCCCAGTAGCCGTCTGTATTGCCATCATTCAGATAACGTTCGAAGCACGGTTTTGGCGCAATCTGGTAGGCGTTGTCCTGGAGAAGGGAGTTGAAGAACTGGTTCCAGGGGGTGGCAAAATCATGATTTTCCACACGGGCAGCGGCGATAGCATAGTCCCCGGCAGCGATTTCGGTCATCATCACCCCTTCGCTGTTCTCAGGTACAGTGAAATCATCAGCGACCGTGACGGCGGTATCGCAGCGGAGCTTTTCCGCCGGCACGTCATCCGGGTTGTCGTAATAAACGGCTACCCATTCCTGCGGCTGAATATGACGCCCGTCTACCCACATCACGAGCTGTTCGAACCCCTGCTTGACCGTTTTTTCCCACGGCCCCACGAGATGAAAGCCTGCGATTTTACGTTTCTGTTGCTGCCTGACGCTGTAGTCCATGCTGCCTCCGTTTATCACTGTATATACATACACTATAAAGCAGAATCGCGATTATCGGCAAACCGGGAGTGTTTATTATGCGAGCAGACTCGCAACACTGCCAGTCTGCCCGAAAGGTTAGAGCTTATGATGCAGATAATCACCGAGACGGGAGAAAAGGCCGCCCTTTTCAACGCTTTCCAGCGTAACCAGAGGCCAGTGCGCAACCACCTTGTCGCGATCGTACAGCTGGATCTCCCCTACCCGCTGGTGCGCGGCAATCGGCGCTTCCAGCTCTTTTTTATCCATTACGTATTTTGCCTTGATATTCGGCACTTCCGTTTTGGGCAAGGCCAGCCAGAAATCCTGATCCGTGCCCAGCGCGATCTGCTCTTTATCGCCGTACCAGATGCGTTCGGTACCCACTTTTTTGCCGTTATGCAGGATCTGCACCGTATCGAAATTTTGCTGTCCCCAGTGCAGCAGCTTGCGCGCCTGATCTTCACGCCCTTTCGGGCTGTCTGCGCCCATCACCACCGCAATCAGCCGACGCTGACCGTCCACCGCGGAGGCAATCAGGTTGAAGCCCGCGCCCGACGTGTGCCCCGTTTTCAGGCCATCCACGTTCATGGTCTTATCCCACAGCAGCCCGTTACGGTTCTGCTGGGTAATGCCGTTCCAGGTCAGGCTTTTCTCGCTGTACATGTGGTAGAACTCAGGTTCGCCGTGAATGATGGCACGGGAAAGCACGGCGAGATCGTAAGCGGAGCTGTGCTGACCCGGTGCATCCAGCCCGTGTACGGTTTCGAAGTGGGTATCGCGCAGGTTTAGCTTTTCGACGTAGTCATTCATCATCCTGACGAACTGTGGCTGACCGCCCGCCACGTGATCCGCCAGCGCTACGCAGGCGTCATTGCCGGAATCAACAATCAGGCCGCGGCTGAGATCGCGCACGGAAACCCTGTCGCCCTCCTTCAGAAACATCAGCGATGAACCGTCAAAGACCGGATTGCCTTTTGCCCAGGCGTCACGTCCGACCGTCACAATGTCATCGGGGCTGATACGGTGGCTATCAATGGCGCGATCGACAACGTACCCCGTCATCAGTTTGGTCAGGCTCGCCGGATTGCGCTGCTGATGTTCGTTGCCCGCCGTTAAGATTTGACCCGTGGTGTAATCCATCAATACCCAGGATCCTGCCTGAATGGCAGGCGGCTGAGGTGAAAAATCCAGCGGCTCGGCAGCCAGCGCGGATGAAATACTCGAAGCGAGTAAAGAAACAGCAATAAACAGACGGCGTTTCAACGGTATATCCTCAGGTCAGTAAAAATCGATGACCTTTTTACGGCAGTTCTGATGTCGTTACCTGCCTTAATTGCAAAAAAATGTGACAACGCGCAAATTTTTCTGGAACGAATCTCGCAAATTTCTTGCCTGACCGTGCTTTTTATTCGGACTGCTCACCCCAATCGTTTACCATAGAGACGTCAATTTTTAACAGGATGAGATTACTGGTGTCTGACTCTGCCGCGCGCCCGACTTTTTTGTTCCACGATTACGAAACCTTTGGCACCCATCCGGCGCTGGACCGACCGGCGCAGTTTGCGGCTATCCGTACCGATGACGAATTTAACATCATCGGCGAACCCGAGGTGTTTTACTGCAAGCCCGCCGATGACTATCTGCCGCAGCCGGGCGCGGTGATGGTGACAGGCATTACGCCTCAGGAAGCGCGGGATAAAGGCGTTAGCGAAGCGGAATTTGCCCGTCGCATCCACGATCTGTTCACGGTGCCCAATACCTGCGTGGTGGGTTACAACAACATCCGCTTTGACGATGAAGTGACGCGTAATATCTTCTACCGCAACTTCTACGATCCGTACGCCTGGAGCTGGCAGAACCGCAATTCACGCTGGGATTTGCTGGATATTATGCGCGCCTGTTATGCGCTGCGCCCGGAAGGGATTCACTGGCCGGAGAACGACGACGGATTGCCGAGCTTCAGGCTCGAGCACCTGACGCGCGCCAACGGCATCGAGCACAGCAATGCCCACGACGCGATGGCAGACGTTTACGCGACCATCGCTATGGCGAAACTCGTTAAAACCGCGCAGCCGCGCCTGTTTGAGTATCTGTTAAGCCACCGCAGCAAGCAGAAGCTGATGACGCTGATTGATGTGCCGCAGATGAAACCGCTGGTGCATATTTCAGGGATGTTCGGGGCGTGGCGCGGGAACACGAGCTGGGTAGCGCCCCTCGCCTGGCACCCGGATAACCGTAACGCCGTCATCATGGTGGATCTTGCCGGGGATATCTCCCCGCTGCTTGAGCTTGACAGCGACACCTTGCGTGAACGGCTGTATACGCCGAAAGAGGCGCTGGGTGACCTGCCCGCTGTACCGGTTAAACTGGTGCACATCAATAAATGTCCGGTGCTGGCCCAGGCCAATACGCTGCGCCCGGAAGACGCCGACCGGCTGGGGATTAACCGTCAGCACTGCCTCGATAACCTGAAAGTGCTGCGCGACAACCCGCAGGTGCGCGAGAAAGTCGTCGCCATTTTTGCCGAAGCAGAGCCGTTTGTGCCGTCTGAAAACGTGGATGCGCAGCTTTATAACGGCTTCTTCAGCGACGCCGACCGCGCGGCGATGAATATCGTGCTGCAAACCGACCCGCGGAATCTGCCCGCGCTGGATATCACCTTTGCGGACACGCGCATTGAGAAGCTGATGTTTAACTACCGGGCGCGCAACTATCCAGGCACGCTGGATGAGGCTGAGCAGGAGCGCTGGCTACAGCATCGACGCAACGTCTTTACCCCGGAATTTCTCAACAGCTACGCTCAGGAGCTGGAGATGCTTTACGGCCAGTATGAAGGGAATGCCGAGAAACAGGCGCTGCTGAAAGCGCTATACCAGTATGCGCAAGAGCTCATCTGAAATGCAGAGATAAAAAAACCGGAGACCATCTTCTCCGGTTTTTTTTGCCCGGTGGCGCTTCGCTTACGCGGGCCTACGGGGTATTCAGGTCGGGTAAGGCGTAGCCGCCACCCGACACAGTCTTACGCGACGTCTTCGTACTGAGGAACCGGGTTGCGGAAGCTCTTCGTCACACAGGCCAGGTAAACCAGGCCGATACCTGCCCAAATCAGGCCAAGCACCATTGAGCTCTCTTCCAGGTTAACCCACAGCGCGCCCACGGTCATAGCACCACACATCGGCAGGAACAGATACTGGAAGTGGTCTTTCAGCGTCTTGTTACGCTTTTCACGGATCCAGAACTGAGAGATCACCGACAGGTTAACAAAGGTGAACGCCACCAGCGCACCAAAGTTAATCAGCGCCGTTGCCATCACCAGGTCAAAGTTAATCGCCAGAAGCGCGATCGCACCGACCAGAATGATGTTCATCGCCGGGGTACGCCATGTTGGATGCACGTAGCCGAAGAAGCTTTTCGGGAATACGCCATCGCGGCCCATAACGTACATCAGACGCGCAACGCCTGCATGCGCGGCCATACCGGACGCCAGTACGGTGATGGTGGAGAAGATCAGCGCGCCGACCTGGAACGCTTTACCCGCCACATAGAGCATAATTTCCGGCTGAGAAGCATCCGGATCTTTGAAGCGAGAGATATCCGGGAAGTACAGCTGGAGGAAATAGGTCGAGAAAATAAAGATCAGGCCACCAATCAGCGCCGTCAGGAAGATTGCACGCGGAATCACGCGCTCTGCATCTTTCGTTTCTTCAGACAGGTTGCTGATACCGTCAAAACCGGTAAAGGAGAAGCACAGAATCGTCGCCCCGGTAATCATCGGGATCACATGCGCATCACCAGACCAGAACGGCTTGCTGCTCGCCAGAGTGCCCGCGCCTTCGCCGTGGAACACACCGTAAATCACCATGCCGAGGATCACGGCAATCAGTACAACCTGAAGCACAACGATAACGGAGTTAAAGTTGGCAACGGACTTGATGCTGCGCAGGTTAAAGGCCGTCATAAAGGCCACCAGCGCCACGACGAACATCCAGGATGGAATCGATGGCACCAGCGCTTCAAAATAGATTTTTGCCAGCAGAATGTTGATCATCGGCGCGAACAGATAGTCGAGCAGCGAAGACCAGCCCACCATAAAGCCGACCGTCGGGCTGATGGATTTCTGGGCATAGGTGTAGGCGGAACCGGCAGACGGATAGCGGCGCACCAGTTTACCGTAGCTGAGCGCGGTAAAGAGGATCGCAATCAGTGCAAAGCCGTAAGCCGTCGGCACATGACCGTCCGTGAGGCCTGATACGATACCGAATGTATCGAACAGCGTCATCGGTTGCATATAGGCAAGGCCCATCATGACAACCGGAATCAACGTAAGCGTTTTACGTAATTCCACGCGAGAGGTGTTTGGAGTTGCGTTATGCGACATAGTTATTCTCCTTTACGGTGATAACCGCCACGTAAGCGAAAAATTGCCCCATTTCTTTCTTCCTCAGCGACAACAACTGTCGGATTTTAGTAAGTATCTATCCGGTACGAAGCCCGGCCTCTTGGTTTTTAGTTTCGTTTCGTACATGCAAAAAAAAATAACCGACGCCTTTTATATCGTCGATTATTTATTTGTTTGCAGCGGCGGCATTTTGCCCTATTCAAGATACAAAAGGCAATACATTGAGAAACGTGCCCATAAAATAATTTTTCTAACTGGTTGATTTACCATCACCTGCCTGAGTGTAAACTGTCGCGATAGCACTATTTGCTAAAATTTCGTCCCGCCACCAGGCGCTGGCAAGCCCGGCGGTTTGTTCATTCCAGCCTACCCATACCGATTCGTTACTGCTCTGCGCTAAAACCTGTTTTTCCACCAGCGCGCCGCTGTCTATGAACCGCTGAGCTAAATAACGGGGAAGGTAACCGCACCCGAGGCCGCTTATTTGCAGCTCCAGCTTGGTTTTAAAATCAAAAACGGTGATGGCCTCCTGCTCATCCAGAAGCTGCGATGAAATACCGCACTCGGGACGCGAGCTGTCTCCCACCACAATGGCGCGATGGTTTTTGATGACGCGTCTTGAAACTGGCTCCGGTTCATTCGCCAGCGGATGATGAGGCGCAACGGCAAAAATTTGCTCCAGTACGCCCAGCCGGGCGAAACCAAATTCACTCAGCTGAGGAGGCTCATGCAGGGCTCCAACGATAATATCCGCCCTGCCCTGCGTCAGGGCGTCCCATGAACCGCCCAGCACGCCGTTGATAAAAACCAGACGCGTAACGCTATGGCGCTGATAAAACGTCTCGATAAGCGGGGTAAGCAGTGAAAAAGGGAAAGTATCATCAACCCCAATCACCAGCTCGTTTTCCCAGCCCTGGTGAAGCTTAACGGCCTGCTTTTCCAGCTCGCGCACCGCATGCAGCACGTCACGCCCTTTTTCCAGCAGCATCTGCCCTGTACGGGTGAATCGCGCACGATGCCCGGAACGGTCAAGGATTTGGATATTAAGATCGCTTTCAAGCTTTTGCACGGTATAGCTCAGAGCCGAAGGCGTTTTATAGAGCTTCGCCGAGGCGGCGGCAAAGCTCCCCTCTTTTTCAAGCGCATCCAGAATAACAAGAACATCCAGCAGCGGTTTCATCTTCGCCCCCTTGCGGTGTGCGATTGTCTCCGCTGATGCAGTTATTCCATGGGCATAACCAGCGGATCGGGATACTGATACTCAAATCCCAGTTCATGGCAAATACGATTGCCATCAATAATTTTGCCTTTGCGTTCCCCCTGCGCATCACTGAACACCGGCGGCGCCAGGCCAAGCTGGCGGGCCATCAGCGGATAAAAGGTGCTGCGCGCCGGGTGCGAAGGCGCACATATATTATAGATGTGCCCCCCTTTCGGAGCCTGTAAAAGCAGTTCTATTGCGCCGACAACATCTTCAAGATGCACAAGGTTAACCCCGTGCTGACCATCCGGCGCGGATTTACCGGCAAAGAAGCGCCCCGGATGGCGCCCCGGCCCCACCAGCCCGGCCAGACGTAAAATATCCACCTGCGTGCCGGGCAGATTGTGCAGCCAGTCTTCCAGCTCTTTCAGTACCCGACCGCTGGCGGTCACCGGACGGCGCTCGGTGTTCTCCTTCGCCGTACCGTCGATATCGCCATAGACGGAGGTCGAGCTGGTGAAAATAATGCGCGGAACATGGTGCGCCAGGGCGCTGTCGACAATCTCCTGCACCGCCTGCAAGTAAAACGTCTCGCCCGGCCCGCTGCGTCGCGCCGGTAAGGTGATGACCAGCGCATCCACATTCATCAGTTCGTCCAGCTCGTCGGTATCGCAGATAAGCTCGGGTTCGAGGCGCAGCTCGACACCGTCAATGCCGCACATGCGTGCCGCTTCAACCCCATCTCGGGTGGTCTTACTCCCTGTCACCTGCCAGCCTTTCGCGGCTAATGACATCGCCAGCGGCATTCCTAACCACCCTAACCCGACAATCGCGACCTTTTTCATGTACATTCTCCGCTTAACTACCCCTGTTATAAGGCTACGCCAGCCTTGTGGAACGCACAATTCATACCATCAATATGAAATGAATTAATGATCAAAAAAAGCCCTTGCTTTATGGCGTATAACTGGTTTAGGTTAAAAGACATCAAATGCATAAGCATTCAACGAGAATTTATATGACACGCGTTCCTTTTAAAAACCACCATCATCACCATCATCCTGACTAGTCTTTCAGGCGATGTGTGCTGGAAGACGTTTGGATCTTCCAGTGGTGCATGAACGCATGAAAAAGCCCCCGGAAGATCATCTTCCGGGGGCTTTTTTTTTTGGACCGCATTCAGACAGGTTAAAACAGGTTAACGAGGAACACAGAATGTTAGATAACTCACGTTTACGCATAGCTATTCAGAAATCAGGCCGTTTAAGCGACGATTCACGCGAACTGCTGGCCCGCTGCGGGATTAAAATCAACCTGCACACCCAGCGCCTGATTGCCCTGGCTGAAAATATGCCGATCGACATTCTGCGCGTACGCGATGACGATATCCCGGGCCTGGTGATGGATGGCGTCGTTGACCTCGGCATCATCGGCGAAAACGTACTGGAAGAAGAGCTATTAACCCGCCGCGCGCAGGGCGAAGATCCCCGCTACTTTACCCTGCGTCGTCTGGACTTCGGCGGCTGCCGCCTGTCGCTGGCCACGCCGGTCGATGAAGCCTGGGACGGCCCGGCCGCGCTGAACGGCAAACGTATCGCCACCTCTTATCCTCACCTGCTGAAGCGTTACCTCGATCAAAAAGGCGTGCAGTTTAAATCCTGTCTGCTGAACGGCTCCGTTGAAGTGGCGCCGCGCGCGGGCCTGGCCGATGCCATCTGTGACCTCGTCTCTACCGGCGCCACGCTGGAAGCGAACGGCCTGCGCGAAGTGGAGGTGATTTACCGCTCCAAAGCGTGCCTTATCCAGCGCGACGGTGAGATGGCAGAGGCCAAACAGCAGCTCATCGACAAACTGCTGACCCGCATTCAGGGCGTGATTCAGGCGCGTGAATCCAAATACATCATGATGCATGCGCCAACCGAGCGTCTCGAGGAAGTCATTGCCCTGCTGCCGGGTGCAGAGCGCCCCACCATTCTGCCGCTGGCGGGTGACCAGCAGCGCGTGGCGATGCACATGGTCAGCAGCGAAACCCTGTTCTGGGAAACCATGGAAAAACTGAAGGCGCTGGGCGCAAGCTCCATTCTGGTGCTGCCAATTGAAAAGATGATGGAGTAACGACCATGAGCTTTAACACAATCATCGACTGGAATACCTGTAGCGACGCGCAACGGCGCGAACTGCTGATGCGCCCGGCAATCTCCGCCTCGGAGAGCATCACCCGCACCGTGGCGGAGATCCTCGATAACGTGAAGGCCCGTGGCGATGACGCCCTGCGTGAATACAGTGCGAAGTTTGACAAGACGGAAGTCGGCGCTTTACAGGTTACCGAGCAGGAAATCATTGATGCCAGTAGTCGTCTTGGTGACGACATCAAGCAGGCGATGGCCGTCGCGGTGAAAAATATAGATACCTTCCACACTGCGCAGACATTGCAGGCGGTGGATGTCGAAACCCTGCCCGGCGTGCGCTGCCAGCAGGTGACGCGCCCGGTGGCGTCCGTCGGCCTGTATATTCCCGGCGGCTCCGCCCCACTGTTTTCGACCGTATTAATGCTGGCTACCCCGGCGCGCATTGCCGGTTGTCAGAACGTGGTGCTCTGCTCTCCGCCACCGATCGCCGATGAGATCCTCTACGCGGCAAAACTCTGCGGCGTGCAGGCGGTGTATAAAGTGGGCGGCGCGCAGGCGATTTCCGCCCTGGCGTTCGGGACCGAGTCCATTCCCAAAGTCGACAAAATTTTTGGTCCGGGTAATGCGTATGTGACCGAAGCGAAGCGCCAGGTCAGCCAGCGTCTGGACGGCGCGGCCATTGATATGCCTGCCGGGCCGTCTGAGGTGCTGGTGATTGCCGACAGCGGCGCCACGCCGGATTTCGTCGCCTCTGACCTGCTCTCGCAGGCCGAGCACGGGCCGGACTCGCAGGTGATTTTACTGACGCCGGATGCCGACATGGCACAACGCGTGGGCGAAGCCGTTGAGCGTCAGCTGGCCGACCTGCCGCGTGCGGAAACAGCGCGCCAGGCGCTGTCTGCCAGCCGCCTGATTGTGGCCCGCGATCTCGACCAGTGCATCGCCATCTCTAATCAGTACGGCCCCGAGCACCTGATCATTCAGACCCGCAACGCGCGCGATCTGGTCGACAGCATCACCAGCGCAGGCTCGGTGTTCCTCGGCGACTGGTCGCCGGAATCTGCCGGGGATTACGCCTCCGGCACCAACCACGTGCTGCCGACGTATGGCTATACCTCAACCTGCTCCAGCCTGGGGCTGGCGGATTTCCAGAAGCGCATGACCGTGCAGGAACTCTCCCGTGAAGGGTTTGCCTCGCTGGCGTCGACCATTGAAACCCTTGCCGCCGCCGAGCGCCTGACTGCCCATAAAAATGCCGTGACGCTGCGCGTTGCCGCCCTGAAGGAGCAAGCATGAACATCGAAGAATTAGCCCGCGAAAATGTCCGTCGCCTGACGCCCTATCAGTCTGCGCGTCGTCTGGGCGGGAACGGCGACGTCTGGCTGAACGCTAACGAATATCCCACGGCGGTGGCCTTCGAGCTGTCGCAGCAGACGCTGAACCGCTACCCGGAGTGTCAGCCGAAAGCGGTGATCGAGAACTACGCGCAGTACGCGGGCGTGAAGCCTGAGCAGGTTCTGGTCAGCCGCGGGGCGGATGAAGGGATCGAGCTGCTGATCCGCGCGTTCTGCGAGCCGGGCAAAGATGCGGTGATGTACTGCCAGCCGACCTACGGCATGTACAGCGTCAGCGCCGAAACCTTCGGCGTGGCCTGCCGCAACGTGCAGGCGCTCGACAACTGGCAGCTGGATTTGCAGGGCATCGCCGATAACCTCGACGGGGTGAAGGTGGTGTTTGTCTGTAGCCCGAACAACCCGACCGGGCAGATTATCAATCCGCAGGATATTCGTGCCCTGCTGGAAATGACGCGCGGCAAAGCGCTGGTCGTGGCCGACGAAGCCTATATTGAGTTTTGCCCGCAGGCCACGCTTGCTGGCTGGCTTGAAGAGTATCCGCATCTCGTCGTGCTGCGTACCCTGTCGAAAGCGTTCGCCCTCGCCGGCCTTCGCTGCGGATTTACGCTGGCAAATAAAGCGGTTATCGACCTGCTGCTGAAAGTGATCGCCCCGTATCCGCTCTCGACGCCGGTTGCCGATATTGCGGCTCAGGCGCTGGCCCCGCAGGGCATCAGCGCGATGCGCGAGCGGGTGGCGCAAATCCTGGAAGAGCGTCAGTATCTTGTCGAGGCCCTGAAAGCAATTCCGTGCGTGGAGCAGGTGTTCGATTCGGAAACCAACTACATCCTGGTGCGCTTCACCGCCTCAAGCGCGATATTTAAATCGTTGTGGGATCAGGGCATTATCTTACGAGACCAGAATAAACAACCTACCCTGAGCGGCTGCCTGCGTATTACCGTCGGCACCCGCGCGGAGAGCCAGCGCGTGATTGACGCCCTGAAAGCGGAGAAAGTATGAGTCAGAAGTATCTCTTTATCGATCGTGACGGCACCCTCATATCGGAGCCACCCAGCGATTTTCAGGTCGATCGTTTCGACAAGCTGGCGTTTGAACCCGACGTGATCCCGGTGCTGCTGAAGCTTCAGCAAGCGGGCTATAAGCTGGTGATGATCACCAACCAGGATGGTCTGGGCACCGACAGTTTCCCGCAGGCAGACTTTGACGGCCCGCACAACCTGATGATGCAGGTGCTGACCTCTCAGGGCATCGCCTTCGACGAGGTGCTGATCTGCCCGCACATGCCTGCCGACGAATGCGACTGCCGCAAGCCAAAAGTGAAGCTTGTTGAACGCTATCTGGCGGAAGAGGCGCTGGATAAAGGCAACAGCTATGTGATTGGCGATCGCGTCACGGATATCACGCTGGCGGAAAACATGGGCATTGCGGGCCTGCGCTACAGCCGGGACGCGCTTAACTGGGCGATGATTGGCGAGCAGCTGACCAAACGCGACCGCTATTCGCACGTGGAACGCAACACGAAAGAGACGCAGATCGACGTGAAGGTCTGGCTCGATCGCGAAGGCGGCAGCAAGATCCACACCGGCGTCGGTTTCTTCGACCACATGCTGGATCAAATCGCCACCCACGGCGGTTTCCGCATGGAGATCGCCGTTAAGGGCGACCTGTATATCGACGATCACCACACCGTAGAAGATACCGGCCTGGCGCTGGGCGAAGCCCTGAAGCTGGCGCTCGGCGACAAGCGCGGCATCAACCGTTTTGGATTTGTCCTGCCGATGGACGAGTGCCTGGCGCGCTGCGCGATGGATATCTCCGGGCGTCCGCACCTGGAATATAAAGCCGACTTTACCTACCAGCGCGTGGGCGATCTCAGCACCGAAATGGTGGAGCACTTCTTCCGCTCGCTTTCTTACACCATGGGCCTGACGCTACACCTGAAAACCAAAGGCAAAAACGATCACCACCGCGTCGAGAGCCTGTTCAAAGCTTTTGGCCGTACCCTGCGCCAGGCGATCCGCGTTGAAGGTGATGCCCTTCCCTCGTCGAAAGGAGTGCTGTAATGAACGTGGTGATTCTGGATACCGGATGCGCCAACCTGAACTCCGTACGGTCGGCGATTACGCGCCACGGCTACGAGCCGGTAGTGAGCCGCGACCCGGACGTGGTGCTGCGCGCGGATAAACTTTTTTTGCCGGGCGTGGGCACCGCTCAGGCGGCGATGGATCAGATCCACGCGCGCGAGCTGGTGGATCTCATCAAAGCCTGTACTCAACCGGTGCTGGGCATTTGCCTCGGCATGCAGCTGCTTGGCCGCCGCAGCGAAGAGAGCAACGGCGTCGAGCTGCTGGGCATTATAGAAGAAGACGTGCCGAAAATGAGCGACCACGGCCTGCCGCTGCCGCACATGGGCTGGAACCGCGTTTATCCGAAAGCGGGCAACAGGCTGTTCCAGGGTATTGAAGACGGCGCGTACTTCTACTTCGTCCACAGCTACGCCATGCCCGTGAATACCTACACCATCGCCCAGTGCAATTACGGCGAGGCGTTCACCGCCGCGGTGCAAAAAGATAATTTTTACGGCGTGCAGTTTCACCCGGAACGCTCTGGCGCCGCCGGCGCGCAGCTGCTGAAAAATTTCCTGGAGATGTGATGATAATTCCCGCTTTAGATTTAATTGACGGCACGGTTGTTCGTCTCCATCAGGGCGATTATGGACAGCAGCGCGACTACGGTAACGATCCGCTGCCGCGCTTACAGGCTTATGCTGCCGAGGGGGCTGAGGTGTTGCACCTGGTCGATCTCACCGGCGCGAAAGATCCGGCTAAGCGCCAGATCCCACTGCTTAAAAAGCTGGTGGCTGGCGTGGACGTCCCGGTGCAGCTGGGCGGCGGCGTACGTACGGAAGCCGATGTTGCAGCCTTACTGGACGCGGGCGTAGCGCGCGTGGTGGTCGGCTCGACTGCTGTAAAAGATCCTGAGATGGTCAAGGGCTGGTTCCGCCGCTTCGGCGCGGATGCGCTGGTGCTGGCGCTGGATGTGCGCATCGACGAGCAGGGTAACAAGCAGGTCGCGGTCAGCGGCTGGCAGGAAAACTCCGGCGTCACGCTGGAAGAGCTGGTCGAAATTTATCTCCCCGTGGGGCTGAAGCACGTGCTATGCACGGATATTTCACGCGATGGTACGCTCGCAGGCTCGAACGTCTCGCTGTATGAAGAGGTTTGCGCGCGTTATCCGCAGGTGGCGTTTCAGTCCTCTGGCGGTATCGGCGACCTGGCGGATATCGCCGCTCTGCGCGGAACCGGCGTGCGCGGCGTGATCGTAGGCCGTGCGCTGCTGGAAGACAAATTTACGGTGAAGGAGGCGATTCAATGCTGGCAAAAAGGATAATACCCTGCCTGGACGTACGCGACGGTCAGGTTGTGAAAGGCGTGCAGTTCCGCAACCATGAGATCATTGGCGACATTGTTCCGCTGGCTAAACGCTATGCCGATGAAGGCGCAGACGAGCTGGTATTTTACGATATCACCGCCTCCAGCGATGGCCGCGTGGTGGACAAAAGCTGGGTGGCGCGCGTGGCCGAGGTGATTGATATTCCCTTCTGCGTGGCGGGCGGAATTAAATCTGCTGACGATGCGGCGAAAATTCTCTCTTTCGGTGCAGACAAAATTTCCATTAACTCCCCTGCTCTGGCCGACCCGGATCTGATTACGCGTCTGGCGGATCGCTTCGGCGTGCAGTGCATCGTCGTCGGGATCGACACCTGGTTTGATGCCGCGACGGGCAAATATCACGTCAACCAGTACACCGGCGACGAAAGCCGCGCGCGCGTAACCCAGTGGGAGACACTGGACTGGGTGCAGGAAGTGCAAAAACGCGGCGCGGGTGAGATTGTGCTGAACATGATGAACCAGGACGGCGTACGTAACGGTTACGACCTGGAGCAGCTGAAAAAGGTGCGCGCGGTGTGCCAGGTTCCGCTGATTGCCTCCGGCGGCGCGGGCACCATGGAACACTTCCTGGAAGCCTTCCGAGATGCGAACGTGGACGGCGCGCTGGCAGCCTCCGTGTTCCACAAACAGATTATCAATATTAGTGAGTTAAAAACGTACCTGGCCGACCAGGGCGTGGAGATCAGGGTATGTTAACAGAACAACAACAGGCGCAGCTGGACTGGGAAAAAACTGACGGCTTACTGCCGGTGGTTGTACAGCATGCCGTTTCAGGCGAAGTGCTGATGCTGGGATACATGAACCAGGAGGCGCTGGCGAAAACGATCGACAGCGGCAAGGTGACGTTTTTCTCGCGAACCAAACAGCGCCTGTGGACAAAAGGGGAAACCTCGGGTCACTTCCTGAACGTGGTCAGTATTACGCCAGACTGCGACAACGACACCCTACTGGTGCTGGTCAACCCGATTGGGCCAACCTGCCATAAAGGCACCAGCAGCTGCTTCGGCGAGGCGAGCCACCAGTGGCTGTTCCTCTATCAGCTGGAACAATTGCTGGCAGGGCGTAAATCAGCGGATCCTGAGAGCTCGTACACGGCGAAGCTGTACGCCAGCGGCACCAAACGGATTGCGCAGAAAGTGGGTGAGGAAGGGGTTGAAACGGCGCTGGCGGCCACCGTGCATGACCGGGAGGAGCTGACGAACGAAGCGTCGGATCTGATGTATCACCTGCTGGTGCTGCTTCAGGATCAGGAGCTGGATTTAACGACGGTGATTGAGAACTTGCGGAAACGGCATAAATAAAAAAGACCGGGGAAACCCGGTCTTTTTTTATCTGTAAATCAGGATCTTGGCTTGTAGTTTCTCAGCGCGTTACGGCCAAGGACGACACCTGAACCGATAATCCCACCGAGGAGAACGGCAAGGATGAGGGTAATAGCAATTTTCGGGCTGTCGCGTCGGATAGGCAGATTTGGCTTCATAACGTAACGATAGACGTGAATAGTCTCTGGGTTAACGTTGAGGTTCTGAATATCCAGCAAATTCTGTTTCGTTTGGTAGTAAGCGCCTGAGAACACCAGAGGGCGAGACGCTTCGTTATCAACCATTGATTTCAGCGCTACGGTACCCAACAGGAACATGGTTTCCTGAGTAACATCCTGAGTCTGCTGAAGCTGCGGAGTGCTGATCTTCGCAGCTTCTGCATTCTTCAGCGCCTCGGTAATCTGCTTGATACGCAGGTCTTTTTGCTCCTGTGCGACCTTCTCCTGGTTCTGGAGGGAGTCGTTCAGGGTGGTAATCTGCTGCTTGAGATTGTCTCTGAGGTCAAGCGTCAGTTCTTTTGCTGTCTGCTCGTCAACCTGCTGGATGTATTGCGCTAATTGCTTTTGAGCGGCTTCAGCGGATTCGCCCTGATAGCTAACGGTTAAAGGCAAACTTTGTCCTTTAACGGTAGGCTCAATAGTCAGTTTTTCCGGATCTTCCTGATTCTCCAGCGCCTGAGCTAATGCCGAGAAGGAGGAATTAAAACGACCAATAGCACGATTCTGAATGTCCAACATGGAAGGTGCTGCCCCGCCATAGAGGATATTCAATGCATTGGAATAGGTGGCAATTTGAGCCGCATCAGGCTGGGCTATGATGGCAGATGACGTCCATTTCTCTTTGGCTACAGTGATGTAAACGCCAGCAAGAACGATAAAAGCAGCAATAAAAGCCCCTATCACCCACTTACCACGCCACAGCTGTAACATTACATCAAGTAAATCAATTTGCTCCGGGTCATTGTTACGTGCGACCAGGTTATTGTTGTTTTGCGTCATACAATCCCTAACAGATGAAAAAGGGCAAACATAATCTTGTTTACCTAGTGTATCCGTTGCTGCGGAATTTTCTATAAGAATCCGATGAGTTATATCGGAAAGATGGGTTATGTAAGTTCAAGGCGACGCGCTATCATAGTCGGATTCTGATGCTCTGGGGCATCAACAAGAACACTGTGAATGAGGGAAGCTATGAAATTTCTGGTAACTGGCGCGGCGGGCTTTATCGGTTCTCATGTCAGCAAGCGCCTGCTTGATGCAGGACATAAGGTTGTTGGGATTGATAACCTGAATGATTACTATGACCCTAACCTCAAGCTTGCTCGCCTCGAATTGCTCAAATCCGAGAATTTCACCTTCCATAAGCTGGACTTAGCGGACCGCGAGGGCATGGCAAACCTCTTCGCTGATGAGAAGTTTGACCGCGTGATCCATCTTGCTGCACAGGCGGGTGTGCGTTACTCGCTGGAAAACCCGCATGCCTACGCGGATGCTAACCTGGTAGGTCACCTGAACGTGCTGGAAGGCTGTCGCCACAACAAGGTTCAGCATCTTCTGTATGCGTCATCCAGTTCCGTTTACGGCCTCAACCGTAAGATGCCGTTTTCTACTGACGACTCCGTGGACCATCCGGTATCCCTGTATGCGGCAACCAAGAAAGCCAATGAGCTGATGTCGCATACCTATTCCCATCTGTACAACCTGCCGACAACTGGCCTGCGCTTCTTTACCGTATATGGCCCGTGGGGACGCCCGGATATGGCGCTGTTCAAATTCACCAAAGCCATGATTGAAGGCAACAGCATCGACGTATACAACTACGGTAAGATGAAACGTGACTTCACCTATATCGATGATATTGCAGAGGCAATTATTCGCTTGCAGGACGTCATTCCTCAGGCCGATGCCGACTGGACAGTCGAAACCGGTTCGCCGGCAACCAGCTCTGCCCCGTATCGCGTGTATAATATCGGTAACAGTTCACCTGTCGAACTGATGGATTACATCACCGCGCTTGAAGAGGCGCTGGGCAAAGAAGCGGTGAAAAATATGATGCCGATCCAGCCGGGTGACGTACTGGAGACCAGTGCAGATACCAAAGCGCTGTACGACGTCATTGGGTTTAAACCACAGACCTCCGTTAAAGAGGGCGTGAAAAACTTTGTCGACTGGTACCGCAACTTCTATAACGTTTAAAACAAAAAACCCGGCTAATTGCCGGGTTTTTTATATCAAAATTTAAATCAGTCACTGCCGAACAAATCGCGGGTATAGACTTTATCCTTCACGTCCGCGAGCTCTTCCGCCATGCGGTTGGAGATAATGACGTCCGCTTCTTTCTTGAACGCATCCAGATCGCGAATGACGCGAGAGTGGAAGAACTCGTCTTCCTGCATCGCCGGTTCATAAATAATGACCTGCACGCCCTTCGCCTTAATACGCTTCATGATCCCCTGAATGGAAGAGGCGCGGAAGTTATCGGAACCGCTCTTCATGATCAGGCGATACACGCCCACCACTTTCGGCTGGCGCGCGAGAATGGAATCCGAGATGAAATCTTTACGCGTGCGGTTGGCGTCCACAATGGCAGAAATCAGGTTGTTCGGGACCGCCTGATAGTTTGCCAGCAGCTGCTTGGTATCTTTTGGCAGGCAGTAACCGCCGTAGCCAAATGACGGGTTGTTGTAATGGTTACCGATACGCGGGTCAAGACACACGCCTTCGATGATCTGACGGGTGTTCAGTCCTAAGCTCTCAGCATAGCTGTCCAGCTCGTTGAAGTAGGCCACGCGCATAGCGAGATAGGTGTTAGCGAAAAGCTTTATCGCCTCTGCCTCAGTGGAATCGGTGAACAGCACCGGAATATCTTTTTTAATTGCGCCTTCCTGAAGCAGTGCAGCAAAACGCTCCGCACGCTCGGAACGCTCGCCAATCACGATACGGGATGGGTGCAGGTTATCGTATAACGCCCTGCCCTCGCGGAGAAATTCCGGCGAGAAGAAGACATTATCAATACCCAACTCTTCTTTGATAGATTTGGTGAAGCCCACTGGAATCGTCGACTTGATGATCATCACTGCGTTAGGGTTGATTGCCGTAACGTCTTTGATCACCGCTTCAACGGTGGAGGTGTTGAAGTAGTTGGTTTTAGGGTCGTAGTCGGTTGGCGTGGCGATGATGACGTAATCCGCATCGCGGTATGCGTCTTCTTTGTCCGTGGTTGCGCGGAAGTTCAGCGGTTTGGTCGCCAGGTATTCTTCAATCTCTTTATCGACGATTGGGGACTTCTTCTGGTTAAGCATGTCCACTTTTGCCTGCACGATATCCAGCGCAACCACTTCATGGTTTTGTGCAATCAGGATACCGTTTGAAAGACCAACATAGCCTGTTCCGGAGATAGTTATTTTCATTTGTTTTACTTTTACACGTTTGAGTTTTTGATGGCCTTATTCCGGCCACCACAATGATTAACCAGGAGTTTTTTAGCGCTAATACTTATTCACTGTCAAGGTTTCAGGATTTTTGAAAAATGTTTTTGCTCACCATAACGGCTTATCGCCACACTAAGCAAAGTACCTGTTTTTCAGGGACAATAAGACCTTAAAGGGCACTCGCCAGTCCGCAGATGAATACTGCTTACTGCGTCAAATCAGACTAATCCCTTGGTCAGATTCAGCAGATATTGACCATATCCGGTCTTCTTAAGTGGCTCAGCAAGCACACGAAGTTGTTCAGCATCGATAAAGCCTCGACGAAATGCGATCTCTTCAGGGCAAGAAACCTTGAGACCCTGTCGCTCTTCGATAGTGGCGATAAAATTGCTCGCCTCAATCATACTTTGGTGCGTGCCTGTATCAAGCCAGGCGTAACCGCGTCTCATCATCGCGACGGACAATCGTCCCTGCTGCATATAGATGCGGTTGATGTCGGTAATTTCCAGTTCACCACGATCGGACGGCGTTAAGCTTTTGGCCATCTCAATAACATCGTTGTCGTAAAAATAGAGACCGGTTATTGCGTAATTACTCTTGGGCTGTTGAGGTTTCTCCTCAAGGCCAATCGCGGTACCGTCTTTATCAAACTCAACGACGCCATAGCGTTCCGGGTCGCTGACGTGATAAGCGAAGACGGTCGCCCCCTCTTGCTGGCTTGCTGCGCCTTCAAGCAGGCGAGGAAGATCGTGCCCGTAGAAAATGTTATCGCCTAATACCAACGCACAATTATCCTCACCGATGAACTCTTCACCCAGAATAAACGCCTGAGCAAGGCCATCCGGGCTCGGCTGCACTTTGTACTGGATATGCAATCCCCACTGGCTACCGTTTCCGAGCAGTTGTTCAAAACGGGGAGTATCCTGAGGCGTGCTGATAATCAGAATATCCCGTATACCTGCCAGCATGAGCGTAGAAAGTGGATAATAGATCATTGGTTTATCGTAAATTGGCAACAATTGCTTACTTACGGCCATTGTGACGGGATAAAGACGTGTACCCGATCCGCCAGCTAATATAATACCTTTACGTTTCGTCATTCAGTTCCGCTCCCCATAATTTTGCTCAATCCAGCTCTTATAGGCGCCGCTTTTCACGTTCGAAACCCACTCCTGGTTATTCAAATACCACTCAACCGTTTTACGAATGCCGCTGTCAAAGGTTTCCATAGGAGTCCATCCGAGCTCGTCGCTAATTTTATGGGCATCAATTGCATAACGTCTGTCGTGTCCAGGACGGTCCGCCACATAGGTAATTTGCGCGCGGTAAGATGTTTCTTTCGGTACCATTTCGTCTAACAGATCGCAAATGGTTTGGACGACCTCAATATTTTTCTTCTCGTTATGACCGCCGATATTATACGTTTCTCCCGGTTTACCCTTGGTGAGAACCGTATACAGCGCACGAGCATGATCCTCAACGTATAACCAGTCACGGATTTGATCGCCCTTACCGTAAATCGGCAATGATTTATTATCCAGCGCATTCAAAATGACGAGAGGAATCAGCTTTTCAGGAAAGTGGTAGGGTCCGTAGTTATTTGAACAATTCGTCACAATCCCCGGTAAACCATAGGTGCGTATCCAGGCACGAACTAAATGATCGCTGGACGCTTTTGACGCTGAATAAGGGCTACTGGGCTGGTACGCTGTTTTCTCGGTAAACAGTGGTAACGGGGTAGAATCATGACATTCGTCGGGATGAGGCAGATCGCCATAAACTTCATCAGTTGAAATGTGATGGAAACGGAAGGTAGATTTTGCTGCCTCGTCCAGTGAAGACCAGTAAGCACGGCTTGTTTCTAACAGGATATACGTGCCAACGATATTGGTTTCAATAAACGCAGCGGGCCCGGTAATAGAACGATCGACATGGCTCTCGGCAGCCAGGTGCATTACCGCATCAGGCTGATGGGTAGCAAAAATACGCGCCATTGCCTCTTTATCACATATATCTGCATGCTCAAAAACATAGCGCTCGCTATCACTCACTTCACGCAAGGATTCCAGATTACCGGCATAGGTCAATTTATCAACGTTAACAACGCTATCCCGAGTATTGCTAATAATATGTCGGATAACCGCGGAACCGATAAAACCGGCGCCGCCAGTAACTAGAATTTTCACGCAATCTATTCCATTAAACAGTAGGTGGACGGGCAAGATAAAAAAGCCCGGTATCGCTACCGGGCTTGATGGCATGGCTAACCAAATATTAATCCAGCCATTCGGTGTGGAACACACCTTCTTTATCGGTACGCTTATAGGTATGCGCACCAAAGTAGTCACGCTGTGCCTGAATCAGGTTTGCTGGCAGTACGGCAGCACGATAGCTGTCGTAATACGCCACCGCAGCGGAGAAGGTCGGAACCGGGATACCGTTCTGCACGGCGTACGCAACGACATCACGCAGCGCCTGCTGGTATTCGTCTGCAATCTGTTTGAAGTATGGCGCCAGCAGAAGGTTGGCGATACCCGCATTTTCTGCATAGGCATCGGTGATTTTTTGCAGGAACTGAGCGCGAATGATGCAGCCGGCACGGAAAATCTTCGCTATCTCGCCATAGTTCAGATCCCAGTTGTTCTCATCTGACGCTGCGCGCAGCTGAGAGAAGCCCTGCGCGTAAGAGACGATTTTACCCAGGTACAGTGCACGACGGACTTTTTCAACGAATTCAGCCTTGTCACCGGCTGGTTTAGCCTGCGGGCCGGACAGCACTTTGGATGCCGCAACGCGCTGCTCTTTCAGAGAAGAGATATAACGCGCGAAAACGGATTCAGTGATCAGGGACAGCGGCTCGCCGAGATCCAGAGAGCTCTGGCTGGTCCATTTACCGGTACCTTTGTTTGCCGCTTCATCCAGAATCACATCAACCAGATATTTACCTTCTTCATCTTTCTTGGTGAAGATATCTTTGGTGATGTCGATCAGGTAGCTGTTCAGCTCGCCTTTGTTCCACTCGGTGAAAGTCTCTGCGAGTTCCTCGTTGGTGAGATTCAGGCCACCTTTCAGCAGGGAGTATGCCTCAGCAATCAGCTGCATATCACCGTATTCGATGCCGTTGTGAACCATCTTCACATAGTGACCAGCACCGTCAGGACCGATGTAGGTCACGCACGGCTCGCCATCTTCAGCAACGGCTGCGATTTTGGTCAGAATTGGCGCGACCAGTTCGTATGCTTCTTTCTGTCCACCAGGCATAATGGATGGACCTTTCAGGGCGCCCTCTTCACCGCCGGATACGCCGGTGCCAATAAAGTTGAAGCCTTCAGCAGACAGTTCACGGTTGCGACGGATGGTGTCGTGGAAGAAGGTATTACCGCCATCAATGATGATGTCGCCTTTATCCAGATACGGTTTCAGGGAGTCGATGGCTGCATCGGTACCTGTGCCCGCTTTCACCATTAACAGGATACGACGAGGTGTTTCCAGAGACTCAACGAACTCTTTAACCGTGTAGAAAGGAACCAGTTTCTTGTCTGGATTCTCAGCGATGACTTCTTCGGTCTTATCACGGGAGCGGTTGAAAACGGAGACGGTATAACCACGGCTTTCGATGTTGAGCGCCAGGTTGCGCCCCATCACTGCCATACCGACAACGCCGATCTGTTGCTTGGACATTACATACTCCTGTCAGGTGTGGTCGCCGCGACTGTGCGCGGCTTGAAAGTATAAATATCTTAACTTAGGTTTTATTATGAGTATATACAAATTTTGATGTGCCACAAAGACTATGATAATCAATATAGTTAAGGCAACGAGTTAATATAATCCGCTATTGCGTCATACTTATTGAAAGGGATCTTTTGATATTCGTTAGGTACAAAAGTTTCGATCCTTTTCATTAAATCTTCAAAGTTGATATAATCCCACCATACTAAGAGATAACCGAATTTCTCCATATAACATGCTAAGTCACTCTGATGCTTGTCTATCCTTTCTAAATTTGGAACAGCTATAATTTTCTTTCGTTGTTCAACCAAAGAATAAATAGTACCAGCTCCGGAGTGGGTAATTATTAAATCAGAATTGATATAGTAACTTTGGATATCATCAGTAAAACCAAAGTACTCACCGCTACGAGGCATATATTTTCCATCAGCCATCTGGAACGTTACCTCATAGTCTTTTCGTCCAAAAAAGTACTCATCAATTCTTTTAATCATTGAATCAAAAGAAGTTGTACCTACTGTGACAAAAACCTTCATAATCTTCCTGAAAAAATTGCTTTAGGATATAATTGCAATAAAGACTCATTTTGAACATAAAATTTTGAAGCCAAATGATACATAATTCGTCCTGAAAATGAGCGTGTTGTAAAGCGTGACCATGTTTCGATATGAATGATTTTAACATTTAGTAGTTTCGCTGCAATTGCAGCAGAAATCGCAATACCGGGACCTGTAGTAACAATTGCACGACAGTTAGTCCGACGTATAATTAAGAAAGTCTTTAAAAAAATGTTCAACGGCCCTAAATTTTTCAGGACATTTACCCAAGCATATTTATTTCTGAATTCTTGAGTAATAAAATGCTCATCTGCCCATAATGGCTTTTTCTTAGAATCAGATAATGTTATAGCATAGTAATTATCAAGTTTATTTAACAGGTTCGGCGCAAATCTATTCATTTGAGCTTCATGCCCACCTTCGCCATAAACAAACATCAATACTTGCTTAGTTTTTTTATTGAAAAACACCTTTTAGCACCTCTTTAACATTATCCGCCCCATATTTTTGAATAACGATTTCACTATTGCATTTGTTAATATTATTTAATTCATCGTCCCCAAACTGGGAAAATTTCACAATAGCGTCTCGAATCGCGTCAGATTCAAAATCATTAATTTGTAAGAAATTCAACCCCTGGCTTTTGAATTCATTGAAAGCAGGTATTTTTGTTAAAACACAATATACTCCACAAGCCATAGCCTCCAAAGGAACTAATCCAAGGCTTTCACTTTCAGAAGGATAAATTAGCAGGTCGATTTTTTTAAACCAAGAAGCAAGTTCGGTATGAGGTAATGGTTTGATGAATTCTACATTTGCATCTTTGCTGATCGCCATCAACTCATTTTTCTGCTCACCGTCTCCTACAATTGATAACTTTAACTTTTCAGTTCCTTTGATTGCCTTGATTATCAGATCAACATTTTTTGATTGAACCAACCTTCCAGCATATCCAATCACTATTTCATCTTTGGATTTTAGAACTGCCCCCTTATAATTAAAGCACCTATCTACGCCTCCAGAAGGATATACGACAATATTTTTATCGTTTGCTTTAAAATTTGCGAGCAAGAATTCTGAATAACTGGGTGAAGGGCATATTATTGTGGAGCTTTTTTTAAAAATTGATGTAGTAAGTTGATTTTTCAATCGATGGAATAATTTATTTCTTCCTTTCAAGAGTTTAATATCACCGCCATGTACATGGCTTACAATATTCATTTTTTTACCGAAAGATGAAGCAATTATAATTGGCAATGCTGTATGAGATACATAATGGCAATAAATGAAGTCGTATTTATTAAACAATAATTTATAGATCGTTTTAAAATATAGGGTAAGGTAGCTTACAACTTTGGCAAGTTTATTTTTACCTTTACTATCTCTCACGCACAAGTGAATATTATTATTGTTGGTTTCAAGCTCTTTTACTATTCTTTCTACAAAAACCCCAAAATCAGGATGTTTCTTTGAAGGATACATGTTACTGATCAAAAGAATATTCATTCTTATTCCTTTGTATAATTTTTAAATTTCGGATGGAAATTTGTAATAACTCTTCCGAAAAGATTTAAAAAAGGCACTAGATTTGGATTTGTTCCAGGACTGTAGGCACCCTCAGATTTCATGTTCCTGTAAAAGTCATCTTGATTTTTCCAAACTTTGTAGAAAGTTTTATACGTTAATATATCTGAAGCTTTTTGATTAATAAAGTAATTAAATATATTGCGCGAGGCGAATAAGGGAATAGTTGTTTTAAAGCAAAGATTCATTACTAAAGCCCCACTAGTAATAAAACGAAGTCCTCTGCCATAAATAAACTCATAGTATGTAACTTTTTGTAAAGAATCAATGGCATTTATTTTTGAGGTTTTACTATAAAAATCTTCTAAAACATATTTAAACTGCGCATTGTTCAATTTTTTGTAACGCTTTCTTAGCAAATACTCAGGCTTTAAAAAAGAAGAGGATAAAAACGGGAAAAGTTTATAAAACTCACCTAACTTTCCTCCAAAGGACATATAAACACCTCGCTGCAATACATCTCCTAAATAGCCATCAAGAGCAATGGTGTTTTTCTCCGATAAACTGGCAGCATGGCGATAGTTACTAAAAAATTGGGGATTATATGCTTTGACACTTCCACTGAAAAGCTGTTTACAAATTGATTTATCGATTTCGGTAACTGGGTTACTTTTAAACCTAAAAGACTCGAATTTAATGTTACGGAATGCAGCTAATTTTTTACCATTCTGTACGTCAGCAGAATTCTCGGGACCCCAAGTATACGCAAATTGAGGTTCTGAAACTGAGAGAATAAATCTCGAATCGAATCCTGCTGATAATGCTATAGATTGTAAATCAGAAGGTGTGGTTGACAAAAGGGCTCTTGCTTCCTGAATCACATCAATATTAGCTGCATCAATTTCATAGCCATAGTTAGAAATCTTAATATTAGAATTTTCTATTTCAATTATATCTCCGGGTATAAAGCGATACACATTCTCATAAATTGTATAGTTACCGAAAAGATGTCCCTGTGCTAAAAGGATTTCTTCAATTTTTTTGTTTTTTGGCTGAGAGAATACTGCTGCGCATGGAGAAATATGAAGACTGCCGTCAGAAACATTGTAATAATGAGGTGATAGCGAAAAAGGATCAGTGAAGACCTTAACTTTACCAACATTTTTATCGTGGTAGAAAGCTATAAACATGCCGGAAATTATTTTTTTAGTTATAGTTGCAAACGCCTCACCTTCATCAAGACATTTTTTTAACCAATGTATGTTATTACGTTCATATTTGTCATTAACAAACCAACCTGAAACAATTATCTCACTTTTGTTAGATTTGATATGGGGTACATCTAACCAATCGCTTGAATCATAATATATACAGCCTTCCTCATTAGCTAGAGTAAAGTTATATGATGTTTTTGAGGTGCGTATAAAATTATCAAACTCTAAATTTATGTTGCTGTTATAAGTTAAAAAAGACACCTTAGACCTCCGCCAATACCTTCTTCATAATAAAATATCTTATATAGTAAGCTATAAGAACTGTACCACTTAAAATAACAATAGCTATTAAAGGTGGGAACGATATAAATTTATGCATAACGTAATATATAATAATAAAAATTGTAAACGTAATAGCATTTAATAATAATGATAGTTTTTCTTTTCCGACAAGATTTATTAATGTCGATTCAATAATTGAATATTGGCCAACGGAGATAAATGAAAATATACATAAACCTACGATCAAAATCTCAATAGTAGAAGCGTCTTTAGCAGCGATGTAAACATAGCTGATCATAGCAACGAATCCCAACATCATAATATATAGTATCTGTTTTTTGAATGTTCTTGATTGCTCATGATATTGTTCTTTATTATTTAAGAGTATTAAATGAAAATCTTTTACTTTCAAATTTAGCATAGCTCTTGGAAAAACAGTAATTATCCCAGCAGCCGTAACCATTAGGGAGATGATTGACGTTATCTCCGCTCCAGACAATGAAAACGCAATCATTGGTAGGAAATATAGAATACCTGAAGAGATAAGATTTGAGTTACCTATATAAAAAGTTCCTTTGAAGTAACTCAGTTTAGGGTTATTTGAATTCTTGAAACAAATTAGAACAATGAGTAACGATTGTATGATATACATTATTCCTAAAATAGAAATCAAGTCCATTCGACTCATCATCAAAAAAATCAAAGATGGCAACATAAGGACTAATTCGTTTAATGCGCCTATTTTAAATTTTTTGTTCAGGATGATCATATATCTGAGTATTTGATTCATAATCAAACCAACAGATAAAATAATTAAACCTAGCCAACTTGATGATAAAAGATCTTTAAAGAAAAATAAAATAATTAGCGCTGAACATAGGCTAGTCACGAAACCAATTATTGTAGCTTTAACGAAGCCCAGCATACCAAATTCGGTATTATTTTTTAATATTACTGTTCCAACACCAACTCCACCAATCATTGATATAATAACAGCGATAGAATATACGGAAGAGAAAAGCGCAAAAGTATGTGTTGTAACTACGTGCGATACGATAAAGAACAACACCACTCTATTTACACCAGGCAAAACCGTAAAAAGCAGTGACCAAAATTTATCGCTAACAATCATTGAGAAAATTAAGTTTATTCTATTCATCTTCTTATAATCAACGAACTCATAAATGAATTAAAAGCATACATAATCATCATTATTATCCCGAACTTTATCAAGACATAGCAATATACTTCAAATCCGTCCCGCACCCAGAAGAACAGATATCCAATACTACTTAACAATAATAGTTTTATGTAGCGTGTTTTTGAAGACGATATTATTTTATCAAATATAAAAATAATCAAACCGCATAGGATACCGCCAATCCAATAGAACGTCTGCCCAAACATAATCAAACAACTTCCTAAGAAAGTAGGTGACATTGTCAGATTTGTATCTAAGCCTAATATTTCGGCTGTGTAAAAATAGCCATTATTGTAAACATTGATAGGTTTCCCTTCCCATAAAAACCTAGGAATAATTATCGAAAATTCATTTAAGAAAGTGGTCGCATATTGAATCTCGAAATAATTCTTTGTTAATGCATCATTTATATTCAATACTGCATGCATAGGGGAAAAAGACTCAAACGCAAATAAGATGACCTGGACTCCTCCATTGAGGATAAAATCTAATGCGTCAGAAAAATTATTTACATAACGATATAACTCCAGGAGCATCAATGTCATAACCCCTATGGCCAGTGCCAAAAAGAGTTGTTTCTTGTTTATATTCTTATATAAAAGTGCCAGATAAATTAAAGAAAACACACCTGCCGCTAATACGTTTCGGGAACCGCCAATAACAATATAGTATATAATGCCACATAATGTACTCAAGCAAAGACAAAGAAATAGATTCTTTCTGTTAGGCATACTTATATATGCTAAAATCATTGCCGGTATATATGCGTACATTAATATGATGGACAAACCTCCGCCTGTATTTGCAGTCAAGCGTTCATTATAAGACAGTCCAAGTGCGATTCCATTTTGCAGAGTGTAAATAACAACTCCAATTGAATATAACAAAAGAAGAAACCGATGACCTACATTAAATTTTAGAACATCGATTTGAGGTGGACCAATTTTAATAATGACAGATGCAAAACGATAGGTTACAACTGTCACTAATAATAATATGACAGTTTGCCAAAAAGCTTGCCACTCTGAGTCATTCAAATTAATGTCTAAAAAACCATCCTTGCTTATAAAATACACGAAATGGCATATTATAAAAAAAGAAATATAACAAATGTAGTAAATGCTGTAATTGCTATTTTTTGTCCTTAAAAAAATCAAAAAGATAAAAAAAACCAACCCTAGTGTTAACATTTTGAGTACTCGGATTATTGTAACTTAGAAACTATATCGAACTGGTCACTCAAATAAATGACCACATCTGATCATTTTTTACTCAGATTTTAATATAAAACTATAATTAGTAGGCACGCTACCGCACTGGCTAAACTTCAGCCAGTGCTACACTATGTTACTAATGGTTCCTTACATAGAACTATTAGCTTAAATAATAATCAAATTTTAGCTCTAACAAATTATTAAGAGGAAAGCAACTTGACTACAGTTTCTCTGAACTT
Organism: Enterobacter quasihormaechei; assembly: GCF_004331385.1. Lineage (GTDB taxonomy): Bacteria > Pseudomonadota > Gammaproteobacteria > Enterobacterales > Enterobacteriaceae > Enterobacter > Enterobacter quasihormaechei. Next base: position 65,802 of record NZ_SJON01000018.1, on the reverse strand, counting down.
CGCCCCTTCCTTCAGGTTACGCAGACCGTAGTTCACAAACGCCTGCATATACCCCATTTTCTTACCGCAGTCATAGCTGTCACCGGTCATCAGCATGGCATCAACGGACTGCTTTTTCCCCAGCTCAGCAATCGCATCGGTCAGCTGGATACGGTCCCAGGCGCCCGGCTCGGTTTTCTCCAGCTCAGCCCAGATATCCGCATTCAGCACATAACGGCCTACCGCCATCAGGTCGGAGTCCAGGGTCTGCGGCTGATCGGGTTTTTCAATAAACTCAACGATACGGCTCACCTGCCCTTCCGTCTCCAGCGGCTCTTTAGTCTGAATGACAGAGTACTCAGAGAGATCGCCCTTCATACGTTTCGCCAGCACCTGGCTGCGGCCCGTTTCGTTGAAGCGTGCAACCATTGCCGCCAGGTTGTAACGCAGCGGATCGGCAGAGGCGGTATCAATGATGATATCCGGCAGAACCACGATGAACGGGTTGTCACCCACGACCGGGCGCGCGCACAGGATGGAGTGTCCCAGGCCCAGCGGCTGTGCCTGACGCACGTTCATGATGGTCACGCCAGGAGGGCAGATAGACTGAACTTCTGCCAGAAGCTGACGCTTAACGCGCTGCTCAAGCAGCGCTTCGAGTTCATAAGAGGTGTCGAAGTGGTTCTCTACCGCATTCTTTGAAGAGTGCGTTACCAGAACGATTTCTTTGATCCCCGCAGCAACAATCTCGTCGACGATGTACTGAATCATCGGCTTGTCAACGATCGGCAGCATCTCTTTAGGAATGGCCTTTGTGGCTGGCAACATGTGCATGCCCAGACCCGCTACCGGTATGACTGCTTTCAAATTAATCATTATTTCTTCCACCTTAAAATGGTTGACGAATTATAGCTTTTAAACCTGTTTTCGCCAGCATGTTTTGCCGTAAATATGACGTAATCCTAGGTCACCCCACCACAAATTACAGTAGTTGTAATCTGAATAGATCGCGATTCTGTTCCAGGAATAGTCGCAAAATAGCCTGTGTGATTACCTGTGTGGCAGCGCAAAATTCAACCGTTCCGTATTCACCACGTGTTGATCGACCCGATCAATATCCACCGAGCTCTGTCCCTTTTCATTAACCGCTTTTATGTTCGCGAGCGACAGCAGCGTCTCGTTTTTAGCCATAAACTTCCCGCGCACGTCTTTGCGCAGGTCGAAGTTCATCTTCAGGGCGGGCCCCGTCGTAGACTCCTGCATCACCTTGATATTACGCAGGAAAAGGTGCTGCGGTTTGTTGTGCAGCTCCAGCGTGGCTCGCTGCATCTCAACGTTGGTAATGGCGACAAACGACGTGGCATTGCCTGAAGAAATTTGAATTCCGCGCAGCTTATAGGCAAGCTGTCGGTTATCCAGATGAATATCGTTAAGCTTGAAGTTTTGCGGTATCGACAGATAATCGCCCTTAATCACGCCATACCCGATTAACATTCCGGCGCTGTTTACCATATCGACATTATCAATAACGAAATTATCACAGCCATAAATAGCTACCGTCGCGTTATCAATTCCGGCCTTTTTACTGAAGTCAGGAGTGATATTGCTGGCCTTGATATTACGGATCACAAAGTGTTTACCGTTTTCGACATGCACCAGCTGCCGACAGTTGCTGCCGGTGATATTTGCCACAACGAAGTTTTTAACGGTCTGCTTTTCCGGATAGTCGTTATCATAGGTGCTGCCGGCAAGCCCAATGCCTATGCCCCAGTTGATCTTGCCGTTGGTGCAGTTGATATTATCGATGGCGTGGTCGGAAATCAGGATGTTGCGGTCGTTAATCGCCACGTTCCACTCTATCGCGTCACCCTGCAAGTGGCTGAACTTACAGTTGGTAATGCGCGCACCGTCCACCTGATTATGGAATCCCTGGCGCAGAATGGCGTAGTTGGCCTGGCTCACGGTGAGGCGATCGATAAGCAGGTTACGCATCACTCGCGGCTTTTTGCCGCCAATGTAGATCTGGGTGACGGGGCCGAAGCCGCTCATCGCCAGCCCTTTAATGACGCAGTCGGAGCCACGCACGTCCAGCGTGATGTTATGCGTGCGCCCTTCTCCTTCCCCAATGACCTTGCAGCCTTCCTGAAGCACAAACCGTCCGCGTCCGTTGCCCTTCAGCGCGCCGCGGATCAGCAGGGTTTTGCCATCAGGAATAAAAATGCCGGTATTGATGTTTTCACAGGTTAACCCGGCGGGAACAATAACGGTATCGCCCTCGGTAAAGGCCTGCTTAAAGGCGGCGATCCAGTCGTTATTGTTGTAGCGATCGACAGAAACCGTCTTCCCGGTCGCCGCCCGCGCAGCGCGGGGCGACAGCAGCGGCATGGCGGCCAGGACGGATAATGAAGAGACAAATCGGCGTCGGGTAATCTTTTTCAGCATACAACCTCAGCGTTACAGCGTTTGCAGCAGGCTCGCTAACTGGCGATTAATCACCTGCTGATTGAATTCTGCTTCAACTTTTTGCCGCGCATTTTGCAGCACGGGGATCAGCGTCTGCCGATCAATGTCACTGAATGCGGCCAGACGGTCCGCCAGCGCCAGCGCGTTGTTTTCGGGGACCAGCCAGCCGGAATGTTCAGAGGTGATCAGCTCCGGGATCCCGCTGTGCAGCGTCGAAACCACCGGAATGCCGACCGCCATCGCCTCCATCAGCGCCACGGGAATGCCTTCCATATCGCCGTCGGCCCCCGTCACGGAGGGCAGCAGAAACACATCGGCGTCATCGAGCATGGCCTTCACTTCGTGGCTCGGCTTAAAGCCGGGCATCTCGACCACGTCTTCCAGCTGATACTGCTCAATCAGCGTGCGCAGACGACGCTCCCACGGTCCGATACCCAGGATGCGGTAGTGGAAGTCCACGCCACGCGCCTTCAGCTGGCGACAGGCCTCGATGGCCACGTGCAGCCCTTTCTTTTCGGTCAGACGGGCCACAGAGATAATTTGCAGCGGCTTGCCCGGCACCTTGACTGGTCGCTGGGTGAAGCGTTCCATATCCACGCCCATGCGTGAAACGGTGATTTTGTCGCTCGGGCAGCCCATGGTTTTCAGGCGTCCGGCCCACAGATCGCTTATCGGCAGCATCATGTCGCCACGGCGAAACAGCTGCTGATATTCCGGCGTGTAGTGGTTCAGCACTTCCCGGCTGGAGATATCGATACCGTGGAAAATGGTGGCGATTTTGCCCTCAATCACCCCCAGCTCGCGCAGTTTCGCGGCGGTTACGCCTGCCGGTCCGAAGTGGGCGATAAAGACGTCGGCGCGGTACGGCTGGGCCGTTTGCCCGCAAATGGCGGAGAGGATCAGGTTGCGGGCCTCCGCCCCGTAGCGCGACATATTCAGCGCCCGCCAGGTCGACGTGCGATGCAGGCCGCGCAGCGTCTGGCCGGCGCGATGGCGCAGTTTGTTCATCCGTCCGGCGGGTTCGTCCTGCAACCAGCGGGTTTTCGCCTCCAGCCCATACTGGGTATACGCCGCATGGGTGTTCTGCGTATCACCCTTTTGCAGGGCGATAATCTCCACGTCATATCCCATATCAATAAACGCGGTGATTTGGTTCAGCACGAAAGTTTCAGACGACAGCGGGAATTTCAGTAAGAAGAAACCAACCTTCATTTCCCCTCCCGGACGCGGTCGAGGACGGATTTCACCATCCCAATGCCCTTTTCGCGTTCGGCTTTCACCGCCACCGCCAGACGCTCGTTGATCGCAGGCAGCTGGCCGAGCGTGTCGCCCACCATTGCACCCAGCGATCCGTCCAGCAGATGACGAATATCGACGGCCATTTCCGGCATACCGAGCTGCTGCATAATGCCCGCGGACTTGTGCTCGTAGTTGATGGCGATGGCCGGCGTACCGAAGTTCATCGAGATAATCGCCGAATGCAGACGCGTGCCCACGGTCAGGTCGCAGGCGGAGAGCAGCTTGCCCATCTCCAGGTCGTTCAGCTCGTCCATCACCACGTGGTAGCGGGACGGATCGTTCACCAGGTTGCGCAAGTTCAGCGCCACCATGCGGTCATCCTTGTTGTAGCTGTCGATACCGGTACAGGTTGAGAGCGCCAGCACCTGGTAACCGCTGTCCAGCACGCGGTTGACTACGTCGGCAAAGGCTTTTTCGTACGCCGCCTGGGTCGTGCCGAGGCGTTTATCGAACGGGGCGAGTTCACGCAGGGTAATGGCGACGGTTTTCTGCTGTGCCGCCACGTCCAGCCAGTGCTGTACCGCGTAGCTGGCCTGGAAGCTGTCATCCTGATGATCCACCAGCCAGGCGGTGTCTACGCCGTGCTCCACTTTGGTGGTGTCGATTTCGCTGCGCTTCATCATGTCGAGGCTGACCGATTCACGCAGGATCAGCGCGTCGCAGTGGCCGAAGACATAGTTCGCCAGCTGGTTAAACTGCGGATCCTGGAATGGGCCGACGCTGTGGCCGATCATAAACAGCGGCTTTTTCGCCATAAAGGTGCAAAGCGCATGCTCAAACTGCGGCACGCCGTACAGGTCGACGAAGAACGAGCCGCCCACCTGAATAATGGCGTCATAGCCGGACAGCAGACGCACGAAATCGGTAAAGCCCTGCGCGATGGCAATGTTGCGCAGCTTGCCGGTATCGGTGACGCGGGAAAGCAGCACCTGGTGCTGGTAGCGACGACGCAGCACTTTCTTCACGCGCCCCATCACGCCCGCAGCGTTGTTGTGCTGTTTCATCTGGCTGTAGAGCGGGTCGCCCATCACCGGGCGGTTCAGTAACCAGGATGAGCTGACCGGATAACGGCTCATCACATCCACTTCTGTCTCAGGCTTAAGGGTGTTAATTGCATCCAGTAAACCGCGCAGGATGGCGCTGTCGCCACGGTTGCCGCAGGTATGGTTGCCAAGAATAAGTAATTTCATAATGGCCTCGTAAAATTAGCCTGCGCGAAGCAGCGTTTTCATTTTTTCGTTACGGCAAAACTGGCGCTTCATCTCGACCACCAGCGCATTGCGGGACAGCACAATCATCACGCCGAACGCCAGCGCGCCGGCCGCCACCTGCACCGCCAGCAGCGCCGCCAGCGGCAGATGCCCGTTGAGCACCACGCCCAGACCGTAGCTCACCGCAAGCGTCGGTAATGAGAGGTAAAACGGCAGCCACAGGCTGAGAATGTACTGACGGTAGCTGGAGCCCAGAACCGGTTTGATCATCACGAAGTAGCTCAGCACGGTATTGACGATCTGCACCAGCAGGAAGCCGAGCGTCACGCCAATGGCGCCCGCCGTGTGGCCGCCCACAATAATTGCCGGAATAAACAGGAAGGTTTTAAACACGTTGAACTTGAAGCTGATATCCACGCGCGCCTTCGCCATCAGCAGAGAACCAATCGGGTTCCCCACCGAGCGCAGCAGCCCCACAACGCACAGCAGTTGCAGGATCGGGATGATGCTGTTCCACTTCTCGCCAAACACCAGCGGCACGAAATTGCTGGAGACCACCATCAGCCCCAACAGCACCGGGAAGTTGATGATCCCCACCACGGAGAGCAGTTTGTAAAAGTTCACGCGCAGCTTCTCGGTATCGTCCTGAATCTTGGCAAACGCCGGAAACAGCACGCGGGTAATGATTGGGTTGAGCTTCATCGGCGGGACAACCGCGACGTTGTACGCCAGGTTATAGCCGCCCGCGACGCTTGCGCCCAGAATGCGCGCCAGCACCAGCGTGGAGAGGTTAGTATTCACGTAGTTGATGATGCTGTCTGCCGTCAGCCATGCGCCAAAGCGCAGGTTGGACGAAACAGACGCCAGCGAGAAGTGCAGCCCCGGGCGATAAATCTTGCGGCCAAAGAAGCCAAACAGCAGCGTGCGCACGGCAGAGTTAACGAGGTAGCCAAGAATGGCGGTCATCGCCAGCGGCCAGAAATGGGCGCTCACCACGGTAAAGGTAAAGCCCGCCAGCACGGCGCTGGTCTCGATCATGCCAATCTTGTTGAATTCCAGCTCTTTTTGCATCAGCGCGCGGAACTGCTGCCCGTGCGGGATCACCACAAAAGCAAACGACAGGGTGCGCATCAGCGGCGCCAGGTCCGGGTTATGCAGCACGCTGGCAATCACGTCGCTCAGGAGAAAGACCAGCACAAAGACGAAGATGCCCAGCCCAACGTTCAGCCAGTAGAGCGTCGTCAGCTCCAGATGGCTGATCTCTTTGCGCTGGATAATGGAGTTGGCGATACCGAAGTCAGACAGCGTATCGGCCAGCGCGATAATCACCAGCGAGACGGTCAGCAGGCCAAACTGGTGGTTATCGATAATGCGCGCCAGCACCGTCATCTGCACCAGCCCGAGGCCGATGATGACGATGGTGGCCATGGCTGACCATTTTGCGCCGCTGATGGTTTTTTCTCGTAAGCTCATCTTAGTACGCCGCTTTGTTCACGAAACCTTTGAAAATGGTCAGAAAAACAATCTTGATATCGAACCAGAGGCTCCACTCGCGGATGTACTCCAGGTCGAACTCGATGCGTTTTTCCATTTTTTCCAGCGTGTCGGTCTCGCCGCGCCAGCCGTTGATCTGCGCCCAGCCGGTAATGCCTGGCTTCACCTTATGGCGCAGCATGTAGCCTTCAATCAGGGTACGGTACTGCTCGTTATGGGCCACGGCGTGAGGACGTGGCCCGACGATGGACATCCCCCCGGTGAACACGTTGATGAACTGCGGCAGCTCATCCAGCGAGGTACGGCGCAGGAAATTGCCCACGCGGGTGACGCGCGGATCGTTCTGCGTCGCCTGGGTTACCACCTTGTCGTTCTCCATCACCTTCATGGAGCGGAACTTCCACACCATGATCGGCTTACCGTCCATGCCGTAGCGGGTCTGACGGAAGATGATCGGCCCCGGCGAGCTGATCTTCACCGCCAGCGCAATGCAGCACAGCACAGGGGAGATCAGCAGCAGGATCAGGGACGACAGCACAATGTCTTCCACGCGCTTCAGCACGCGGTTGATCCCCGACAGCGGCGTGTCGTACAGCGGAACAACCGGCACCCCGTTTACCTCTTCAATACGGGAGTGAAGAATGTTGAAGGTGAACACGTCCGGGATGAGGATCACCGAGCAGGTGGTATCCGCCAGCTCGCGCATCAGTTTCTTGATGCGGGATTCATCCTTCATCTGCATGGCGATGTAGACGTTATGAATTTTGCCGGCTTTGGCGTCGTCGATAAGCTGTTCGTAGTTGCCCGCCCAGTCGGACGGCACGCCGCCGGGCTTCGCGTCGTGATAAATTCCGACCACTTCAAAACCTAACCACGGCTCTTTGCGGAAGCTGTCGAGCAGCACCTGCCCGACCGGCAGATCCCCCGCCACGGCAACGAAGCGGCGGTTATAGCCGCGGTTGCGCAGCCAGCCTGCGCCGAAGCGGATCAGCGAGCGGCAAACCACCATGCCAACGCTGGTCAACAGATACCAGCAGAGATAAGTCACAAGGCGGTTATCAAAATCATGGCTGAACGCCACCAGGCCTGCGCTGAAAATCAGGCTTAAGGTCCAGTTCTGGAGCAGCAGCATCAGTTCGGTGGTCATTTTGACGCCGCGCCATGAACGATAAAAATCGGTCATGCCGCCAATCATCTGAAACACCACCAGCGCGATCAACGCCATCAGCAAATGCATGTAGAAGAACGACTGCCCGCTGACCCAACACACCGCCCACAGTCCGCCGACCATGATGGTGATATCAGAAAAACGCTGCACCATTGAGATTAACGATGCATTCGTTCTCGCTCGTTCGCGCTTTTTTAGATTTGTCATCGTTGTTCCTTTAGTTCTAAACCTTTCCCCTCACCCTACCCCTCTCCCCAAAGGGGAGAGGGAACTTAAACACCCTCTCCCCTTTGGGGAGAGGGCTGGGGTGAGGGGCAGTTTTTACTGATTCAACAGCGCCAGAATGTCCTTCGTTCGGGCTTCCATCAGCGCCGTGTCAGCGCGGGATTCCACGTTCAGGCGCACCACCGGCTCGGTGTTTGAGGAGCGCAGGTTGAAGCGCCACTGCGGGAACGCCATGCTGATACCGTCGGTACGGTCAATCTCCAGCGCGTGAAGGGCAAAGTGGTGTTCAACGCGGGCGATGGCCTCGGCGGGCTGTGCCAGCTTGCTGTTGATCTCGCCGCTGGCCGGGAATGCCGCCATGCGGTCGCGCACCAGCTCACCCAGGCTCTGCCCTTTCAGGCACAGCAGTTCGGTCACCAGCAGCCACGGGATCATCCCGCTGTCGCAGTAGGCAAAATCACGGAAATAGTGGTGCGCGCTCATCTCGCCGCCGTAGATGGCGTCTTCCTCGCGCATGCGCTCTTTGATAAACGCGTGACCGGTTTTGGACATCACCGGCTCGCCGCCCGCGGCCTTCACCACGTCAACGGTGTTCCAGGAAAGACGCGGATCGTGAATGATCTTCGCGCCCGGGTTTTTCTCAAGGAACGCTTCCGCCAGCAGGCCAACGATGTAGTAGCCTTCGATAAACTGCCCTTTTTCGTCGAACAGGAAGCAGCGGTCGAAGTCGCCGTCAAAGGCGATACCCATATCGGCACCGTGCTCGATCACCGCGTTGCGGGTGTCGTCGCGGCACTCCGGCAGCAGCGGGTTAGGAATACCGTTCGGGAAGTTGCCGTCAGGCGTGTTGTGCACTTTGACGAACGTTACCGGCACGTTCAGCGCCTTGAAGCGGGCTTCAAGTGCATCGACAACCGGGCCTGCCGCGCCGTTGCCGGAGTTGATCACCAGCTTCAGCGGCTTGAGGTTTGCCACGTTGATGTAGCCCAGCAGGTGGTCGATGTACTCTTTTTGCAGGTTGATCTGCTTATAGCTGCCGCGGCTGGCTTCATTCACCGGCGGGAAGTCGTTGGCCTCGGCCAGACGCTGCACGTCGCGCAGGCCGGTGTCGCCGCTGATAGGACGCGCGCCCTTGCGCACCAGCTTCATGCCGTTGTAGTCCATCGGGTTATGGCTGGCCGTCACTTCGATACCGCCGTCCACGCCGAGGTGGAAGGTGGCAAAATAGATCTCTTCGGTTCCGGAAAGGCCGATATCCAGCACGTCGACGCCCGCGTCCTGTAGCCCTTTCGCCAGCGCCAGCTTCAGGGATTCGCTTGTCAGACGCACGTCGCCGCCCAGCACGATAGTTTGTGGCTTCAGGTATTCGCCGTAGGCGCGGCCGATGCGCCACGCAATGTCTTCATTCAGCTCTTCGCCCAGCTTGCCGCGAATGTCGTAGGCTTTAAAACAGGTTAATTTTTCCATGATGACCCCTTTTTCAGGCAACAGTTGGCCCTGACCAATTAATGGCCAAATTTATTTTTGTCATTCGTAGGCCCGGTAAGCGCAGCGCCACCGGGCATGATGCGGAGTGCTACACGCGCCCGTAGCGATCCTGGAAGCGGATGATGTCGTCCTCCTCCAGATAGGAGCCGGAGCGCACCTCAATTAAGTCGAGCGGAATTTTCCCCGGGTTTTCCAGGCAGTGCGTTGCCCCCAGCGGAATATAAATGGACTCGTTTTCGCCGAGCAGCTTCACCTCACCGTCGATGGTCACTTTGGCGGTACCCGCCACCACGACCCAGTGTTCGGCGCGATGATGATGCATCTGCACCGACAGGCCCTCACCCGGCTTCACGGTAATGCGCTTCACCTGGTAACGTTCGCCCGCGTCGATGGAGTCATATTTCCCCCACGGACGGTAGACTTCCCGATGGATATGGTGCTCGTGACGGCCGTCGGCCTTGATCTGCTCCACCACTTTTTTCACGTCCTGCACGGCGTTACGGTCGGCAATCAGCACCGCGTCTTTGGTCTGCACCACGACCAAATCTTTCACCCCGACCGTGGTGACGAGGCCAGACTCGGCGTAAACGTAGCTGTTTTCCGTTTTGTGGCTGATAACATCACCGTGATGGACGTTACCCTCCGGGGTATGCGCGCTGATCTCCCACAGTGATGACCAGGAGCCGACGTCGCTCCAGCCCGCATCCATCGGCACCACTACCGCATCTGCCGTGCGTTCCATCACCGCATAGTCGATGGACTCTTCCGGACAGGCGAGGAAGGCGTCTTCATCCACGCGGATAAAATCGAGGTCCGGATCCACCACCGCCATCGCTTTTTCGCAGGCGCTTAAGATATCCGGACGGTATTTTTCCAGTTCTTCCAGATAGCGCCCGGCGCGGAACAGGAACATGCCGCTGTTCCAGTAGTATTCACCGCTGGCCACGTACGCCTGCGCGGTTTCCAGATTAGGTTTCTCGACAAACTGCGCCACGTCAAAGGCCACGCTGTCGCCCTCGCCCGGCGTTACGCTGCCGCGGCGAATGTAGCCATAGCCGGTTTCCGGCAGGTCCGGCACGATGCCGAAGGTCACCAGCTTGCCGTCTTCTGCATAAGGAATGGCCGCCCGAACCGCGTCGCGGAAGGCGTCTTCCTGCTGGATAACGTGGTCAGCCGCCAGCACCAGCATCAGCGGATCGCAGTCCGGGCTGCTGCGTTTCGCCGCCAGCGCCGCAAGGGCGATAGCGGGCGCGGTGTTACGACCGGCAGGCTCCAGAATGATATTTTCGGTCAGTTTGTTCAGCTGGCGCAGCTGCTCGGCAACGATAAAGCGGTGCTGTTCGTTGCAGATCACCACCGGGCTTTCGCACTCCACGCCGTGCAGACGGTTAACCGTCGTTTGCAGCATGGTGAGGTCGCCCTTCAGGCACAGAAATTGTTTTGGATAAAGCACGCGGGACAGTGGCCACAACCGGCTCCCGGATCCACCCGCCATTACGACCGGATACAAAGTGGTTTGACTCATGATTTATCCCCGTATATCTGCAATAAATTGGCTCAGCACGTTCTCTTTCTCGAGCGTGCGTTCGGCATATTCACGTGCCACCGTGTTCTCTTTTGGCATGGCGAGTGCCTGCTCAATTCCGGTTACCAGCGCAGGGACCGATTCCGGCTCCACGCAAACGGCAATGCCCGGGTAGCTGTTGCACAGCTGGCCTAATTCGGTTCCGGCTTCTGCCGTAATCACCGCGTTTCCGCCCACTGCCAGAATATTGGTCAGCTTGGACGGCAGCACCGCATCCGCCGCGCCGCGTTTTTGCACCACCAGATGGCAATCCGCCATTTTCAGCAGCGCGGGCAGCGCGTCATAAGACTGAAGCGGGAAGAAGCGGATGTTGGTCAGTCCGCGCTCGCTGGCCATTTTCTCCAGCCGCGCCTTACCGCCGCCCTGCCCGACAATCACAAACATCCACGGGTGTTCGCTCAGCTGAAGCGCGGCGTCAATCACGCTCTCCAGCCCCTGTTTTTCACCGATGTTGCCTGAGTAAAGAATAATTTTTTGTTCCGCAGGCAAGCCGAGCTTCGCGCGCAGCGCCTGCGCATCGTGTTCTGTTACATCGCGGAAGCGCGCCACTTCGGACCAGTTCGGGAAGAAGATCACCTTTTCCGCCGGGACGCCCTTCTCTTGCGCCTTGTTCATCATCGAGCGCGAGATGGTCGAAACATAATCCACGTTGTGCAGGCCGCTGCGCTCAAAGGCGCTAGCGAGCTTCGCCACCTTGCCGCCCTTGCCTTTCCCGGCCATCCCCAGACCGAGCATGGCGTCCACTTCATAATCCTGAATGTGCAGCAGGGTGCGCGCGCCGGAGAGTTTTCCCAGCAGGCGCATGCCCGGCGTGCAGAACAGCGTCGGCACCACGCCGATGATGCGATCCGGCTTCCAGCGACGCTGCGCCATCAGCGGGAAGAAACTGCTCAGGGCAAAGCTGCCCAGATGAATTAAACGTTTCAGCGTCGAGGGCTGTTTCGGCACGTAGAGCGGGCAGCGCCAGACGGTCGCGGCCCCCTCTTCGCGGCGATAGCGCCAGCTGGAATAGCGTTCGCCTACCTTCCACTCCGGGTAGTACGGCGGGGCGGTAATCACCCGCACGTCATGTCCCTGGCTCGCCATCCACTCGACCATCTCGCCGGTGTATTTCCCGATACCGGTTAATTCCGGCGAGTAGTTAATTCCGTAGACGAGGATTTTCATAGGCCTGGCACCTCGGCCTGACGTTCCGCGAGGAAGTACGCCCGACTGTTGTCATGGACGTTGTCGCTTGCCAGCAGCGCCTCTGGCGTTAACCAGCGGTAATCGTCATGCTGAGAATCAGGCAGACGCAGGTCTGCCTCACTCACCTTCAGGCGGAACCCCAGCACGATGTAGTGCGTGGTGAAGCCGGTGCCTGAAAAGTTGTCGTCATAGAAGTGCTGCCAGACCCCGTAAAACTGGCCCGCTGCCATCGGCAGTTGCAGGCCCAGTTCCGCCAGAGTGAGACGCCCGAAGGCATTTGCCAGCGTCTCATCCTTCTGCACGCGCCCGCCGGGCACGAACCAGAAGCCCTGTGCAGGACGATTGGTTCGTTTCCCCAGCAAGAACTCGCCGCGTTCGTTCTCCACGATCAAATCAATTGAGATGAGCGGAGTGGAACGCACCACCGTGGCAAAATCTTCCTGACTTAAAAACATCATTACCCCCGGAAGCGGTGCTGGTTTTCCAGGAACCACTGGTAGGTGCTGGCCAGCCCCTGCTCCAGTGAGACCTCGTGATACCAGCCCAGCTGATGCAGACGGGTCACGTCCAGCAGCTTGCGCGGCGTGCCGTCCGGTTTGGTCGCGTCAAACACCACGCGGCCCTTGTAGCCCACCACCTGCGCGATGGTCTGCGCCAGCTCGCGAATGGTGCAGTCCACGCCGGTCCCGACGTTAATGTGCGACAGCATCGGCTCGGTGTTTTCCTGCCACACCTCGCGATCCAGCTCCATCACGTGAATGCTGGCAGCCGCCATGTCGTCCACGTGCAGGAACTCGCGCATTGGCGTCCCGCTGCCCCACACCACCACGTCCGGGGCGTTTTCGGCAGTCGCCTCGTGGAAGCGACGCAGCAGCGCCGGGATCACGTGGGAATTGCTCGGGTGGAAGTTATCGTGCGGTCCGTACAGGTTGGTCGGCATCACCGAGCGATAGTCGCGGTTATACTGACGGTTGTAGGATTCACACAGCTTGATCCCGGCAATTTTGGCAATCGCATACGGCTCGTTAGTGGCTTCCAGCGTGCCCTGCAACAGTTCGCTTTCGGCAATCGGCTGCTTCGCCATCTTCGGGTAGATACAGGATGAACCGAGGAACAGCAGCTTGTTCACGTTGTGCAGATGCGCCGCGTGAATGATGTTGCTCTCAATCATCATGTTCTCGTAGATGAAATCTGCCGGGTAGGTGTTGTTAGCGACAATGCCGCCCACCTTCGCCGCCGCCAGATACACCTGGTCGATACGTTCGCTGGCGAAGAAATCCTCCACCGCTTTGCTGTCAAGCAGGTTCAGCTCGTCGCGCGTGCGAACAATCACCTCGACGTCGCCGCGCTGTTCCAGCTGGCGAACAATCGCGGAACCCACCATTCCGCGATGACCGGCGACAAAAATACGTTGTTTTGTCATTCTCAGGACTCCAGCGCGATGGCAACCTCGTAGCCATGAGACTTGAGCAGGGAGTGTTTTTTCGCTGCTTCAAGATCTTTGGCCACCATCTCGGATACCATTTCTTGCAGGGTGGTTTCTGGTTTCCAGCCCAGCTTCTCGTGCGCTTTGGTTGGGTCGCCCAGCAGGGTTTCCACTTCAGCAGGACGGAAGTAGCGCGGATCAACCTGGACAATCACGTCGCCTGGCTTCACGCCCGGTGCGTCGTGGCCGGTCACGGAAACAACGATGCCCTTCTCTTCCACGCCGGTGCCTTCGAAGCGCAGCTTGATGCCCAGCTGTGCCGCAGCCATCTCAACGAACTGACGTACGGAGTACTGCACGCCGGTCGCAATCACGAAGTCTTCTGGCTGCTCCTGCTGCAACATCATCCACTGCATTTTCACGTAGTCTTTCGCATGGCCCCAGTCACGCAGGGAATCCATGTTGCCGAGGTGCAGGCAAGACTCCAGGCCCTGAGCGATGTTGGCGATTGCGCGGGTGATTTTGCGGGTCACGAAGGTTTCGCCGCGACGCGGAGATTCGTGGTTAAACAGAATGCCGTTACAGGCGTACATGCCGTAGGATTCACGGTAGTTCACGGTGATCCAGTAAGCGTACAGTTTCGCCACAGCGTACGGGGAACGCGGGTAGAACGGCGTGGTCTCTTTCTGCGGGATTTCCTGCACCAGGCCGTACAGCTCGGAAGTGGATGCCTGGTAGAAGCGGGTTTTCTTCTCAAGACCGAGGAAGCGAATCGCTTCCAGCAGACGCAGCGTACCCATCGCATCCACGTCGGCGGTGTATTCCGGGGACTCGAAAGAAACCGCAACGTGGCTCATCGCCCCCAGGTTGTACACTTCATCCGGCTGCACTTCTTGCAGGATGCGGGTCAGGTTGGAGGTATCGGTCAGGTCGCCGTAGTGCAGATGGAATTTCGGGTTTGCCGCATGCGGATCCTGGTAAATGTGATCGACACGCTCGGTGTTGAATGAAGAGGCACGACGCTTAATACCGTGAACTTCATACCCTTTTTCCAGCAGCAATTCTGCCAGGTAAGAACCATCTTGTCCGGTAACGCCGGTGATGAGAGCGACTTTAGACATGTTTATATTCCTCTGTACTTATCAAAGTTTTTCAGTTTCAACGCGTTCGCGTATCACCACTGCGGGGTTGCCACGGCAAACTTTATTTGCCGGTAGCGATTTAAAAACGCTGCTGCGGGCACCGACTACCGTGCCATCGCCAACAGAAACACCGGGTGCAACAAAAACATCCGTTGCCAGCCAGCATTTTTCACCGATTACAATAGGCGTAGCGGTAATATCAAAATGCGGGCTCATAAAATCGTGGCTGCCGGTGCACAAATAACACTTCTGTGACACCACCGAATTTGCGCCAATCGTAATCTCGCCAAGGGTATATAACACTGCGTCATCCCCTACCCAGGCGTAATCCCCAAGCGTTAATTTCCAGGGATAAGTAATTTTCACCGAAGGACGAATGACTACGTTTTTTCCTATTTTTGCCCCAAACAGGCGCAGTAAAAATGCGCGCCAGCGGTACAGTATTTGCGGGGACCAGGCAAATAACGTTGCCTGAACGGCCCACCACAGTTGAACCTTAATACCGCTCCCGCCCCGAAAACCTTTCGGCACGGAGAATCCATTTAATTCCTGCATTACGTTTCCTTATATCTCAGGCTTTGTTATATAAGGCTTTCGCTTTACCCGTCGTTTTCAGACGTAAGAAATAAGATAATTCCGCCCAGAACCCCGGCACGCGTAATATTTTACGCTGCACGTTTTTGGCATCCTGACACAATTCCAGATTATTTGAAGTTGACACGCCGCCCATTGAAAATTCAGATACCAGTCCTTTAATTCGACGGAACGGGTAGCCGGATTTGTACAGGCTGGCGGCCAGGGCATAATCTGATGACACTTTATAGCGCAAATCGTAAGGCTGTTTTTTCAGGCCGCTCATCGGGAAGAAAATAGCCTGATGGCTGGCCGGCAGGCTGTGGTAGATATACCAGCCTGGCTTCGCGCCGCGCAGCACTTTTTTCCCTTCACCGAAATCAAGCAGCGCATCGCCGATAAACATCGCATCTTCTTTCTGGCGCGCCAGCTGGCGGGCAAACAGCGCCACATCCTCATGGAACACGTCGCCGGAATTAAGGAAAATGGCGTAGCGCCCCTGCGCCATGCTGATGCCTTTATTCATCGCATCGTAAATGCCTTTATCTTTCTCGCTGATGTAACGTAAGTTGAACTCGCCGTTGAGTTTTTCCAGAAACTCCGCCGTGCCGTCGTTCGAGCCGCCATCGACCACGATCCACTCAAACGTGAGGCTCGGATCGCGCGCCAGGTTGCGCAGCGAGCGCCAGGTTTTTACCACCCCTTCGTAGTTACGAAAGGCGACAGTAATGACGCTAAGAAACATAAATCACCTCATTTCGTCATACGCGCGTAATATTGAGCGCTTTGCGCAAAATAAACGGACAGACAATTAAGAAAGCATATTCCGGGCTAAATATTGACCCGGTAAAAAACAGCGACACCGGTGTGAACAGATAAAGTTGCACGCGAAAGTTCTGGTTATCACCAAACGCGTTAATCATCATTTTGAAAACTTTAAACAGATACCACAGTGTCAATAGTACGGCGAACCAGGAAAAATAAATAATTAACAGATACAGACCATTGTCTATGGTTTTTCCGACGTCCGCACCGTTAAAGATTCCGAATGATGCAACATATTCGTAAAGTGAGCCGAATCTTACTACGCCATCAATATGGGTTAAGGAATAACCCACCATCACCAGTGGACCCACGATGCGATAATAGGACGACGAACCTTCCGTTCCCAAATCACCCAGACGTTCTGAAATGTACGGAAACGCGAATATGACGCCCACTAAAAATACCGTCAGAGAGATTATCGCCAGCGGCAGTTTTTTCTTAATCGCCTCTTTGTTCAGGTACTGGAACGCCCATTCAAGCAGGTAAAACAGGATAAACGTCATTACCCCTGAGAACGACCCAGACAGAACGATTCCTGCAAGAATCATAGCATCGGTCTTGGGGGTTTTGATACCGAACTGTTTGATGCTGAGCCAAATTGAGATTAATGCCAGAGCAAAAAACGCCGGTTCAAAATAGAGCGCGGTAGTACGCTTGCCACCAAACTTAATGAAGTTCAGTACATAGCTGTTACTGTATATAAGATATTTCGAAATTATTTCCATCAGGCTACTGCCGCCCGTGAGAATAATTTGCGCCATCTCCATTGCCGCAAGCATAACAATCAGCCCAACGGCAATATAAAAGAACCTGAGGATTTTCCGATAATTGTGCGGAGAAATAGTTTTAAAGCGAATACTCCATACCATGCCAATAATGATAACGATATAAACAAACAGCATGGTGGAGGTGACATATTTGCTGGCATCCAGCGACTGACCAAAGATGTAGTTAAACGCTGTCAGGCCAAACCCGATCCCCAGCGCAATCATCAGCTTTTTGAGGTTAAGCTTGTCAACGTACAGCAGCAGCAGAACCGGCAGGAAGGTGACGATGGTGATCGGGAAGCTTTCACCGAGCTGGGCAATCTTAACGTTGACCAGCAGGTAGATCAGCGGCAGCAGCAGATAACTACAGATTCTGATAGAACGAGACATACTCCTCCAGCATCTGTTGTCCGCTGTATGCCTTGCGGCTGCGGTTGCGGAACGATTCCAGGTCCGTGCCAAAAACGGCCTGCGCAATATCGGCCTTCGACAGCTGCACCAGCGGCAGCACCTCCTGCTCGGCGAACGTTTTACCGCCCGATTTCTCCAGCACTTCCCGCGCCGCGTCGCTGTGGGTGGCAATCACCGGCACGCCAATGGAGAGCGCTTCGCACAGGATCAGCGGGTAGTTGTCCACGCGGGAGCTGAACACCAGCGCGTCCATGCCGTTAAGGGCGCTCATCAGCTTGCGCTTGTCGGTTTCAAACCCGTGATTCACCACGTTAGCGCCTTCGAACGGCGAGAATTTGCCAAAGGTATGCAGTTCAATTTTGTCGCCGAGCGCCATCATGTCGCGCACCAGCTGCTGGTTGGTTTTGCCGTCGTAGCGCAGATCATGGGCGACGACCGCAATTTTCGGCTTGCCGGCGGTAACGGCCACGGGCGTCAGTTCGGCCAGGATCTCTTCCGTCGCCACATCAATACCGTTGTTGATGATCTTGCAGCGCCCTGCCCCGTAAAGGCTGTTAAAAGCATCCGCCACGTGCTGGCTTGGAGAGATAAACGTGCAGCCGAGCGAAAGCATATTGCGGAACAGCTGACGCTTGCCCTCAACCAGCTGATGCGCGCGATCCACCTTCACCGGCGGGTAGTTGCTGAGCGTGGGGCATTTCTGGCAGGCGTTTTTCCAGCCCTCGCATCCGTCGGTGAACGCGCAGCGTCCGGTCACGCTCCAGTGGTCGTGCAGCGTCCAGACGAACCGGGTATCCGGCTTGTGCGCCTTCACCTTGCCGCAAAACGCCACCACCTCATCCAGATTCAGCCAGTAGCTGTGCAGCACATGGAAGTGCAGCACAACCGGGCCGCTGGTGCGGGTGACGGTGCGGTAAAGATTATTCAGGTTGCCAAACAGATCGCGGTTAAACAGGCGGAACAGCGCAATATTGGCGATGGAGGTCAGACGCGGCGTCTGCTTCAGCACCTGCGGATAGTTATCATGGCTGACGCTTTTCTTGCCGCCCTTGCCGTAACCGTAAACGAAGCGCGACTGGAGTCCTTTTTGCAGCGCACGCTGGTGCAGATCCAGCGCTACGCCTGCCGCCCCGCCCTCTGCGAGGCGCACGTTAAATTGCAGAATGTTCATTTAATCACCTTCACGCGGGCTTTTTCACCCACCACCAGCGCGTTGTCCGGAATGCTGTCCAGCACCACGCTGCCTGCGCCAATCGTCACGTTATTGCCTACGCTAATATCGCCAATCATCACCACGTTCGCCCCCAGCTCGACGTTATTGCCGATGACCGGGCAGGCCAGGCTGTCCGGCCCGCGGTTGCCGATGGTCACCCCGTGGCGAATGGTGAAATCATCACCCGCGACCACGAATTTGTTGATGACGACCGCATAGCCGTGATGAATGGTAAAGCGGCGACCAATGGTGGCCGCGGCCTGAATTTCATAGCCAAAAAAGCATTCGGTGATGATGCGATACAGCACCAGCACCGGCGCGGCCCAGATATTGTTCAGTACGTTTTTCTTGCGCCACACCGAGCAAAAGTGCGCAATACGGTAGGCCAGAACCATGCAGCACGGACGCAGGCTCCAGCTGTTTGCGCGGCAATCTTCCAGAAACATTATTTCCCCCGAAGCCCGTCAGCCAGACGCTTGCCGTTACGCACCGACAGCAGCGTCAGCAGCGTGCGCCAGTTCATGCGCTTATTGCGGATCTGATAGAGGGTAAAGAGCTGATACTTCCGGCTGGCACGGTCAAACTTGTCCTTGTGCTTGCGGTAAAAATGGAAGTAGCCCGAGAATTTTTTCGGTGACGAGGTGATCTGCATCTCCCCGTGGTTGATGTGCAGGATCTGCGTGGCCTCTTCCACCTTCCACGGCTCGCCGTACTCCACCACCATGCGCAGGAAGATGTCGTAATCCTGCGCGGCCTTCAGCTCGGTATCGAACAGGCACTCCTTAAAGCGCCAGGCCCAGGTAAACACCTGATTACCGATAATGTTGCGCTTGTAGAACAGGCGGCGGGAATAGGGTGATTTCGGATACAGCGGCAGGCTGGCCGGCTGCGAATACACCTCGCCCTGACAGACGTAGTCGTTGGCATAGAGAAACGCGTGAGTCACCAGCTGCGCCTTGTGCGACAGGAAAATCGACAGGCGGTTTGGCGTCCATTCGTCATCGTCGTCGATACCGGTGAGATACTGCCCTTTCGCCTGCATAATCGCCTGATTGCGCACCGCGCACGCCCCGGAGTTGATGGCGTTGTGCGTGTACACCACGCGCGGATCGTTAAGGTCTTCAACAAATTTTTGCAGCTGTTCGTAAGAGGAGGAACAGTCATCCACGATAATCAGTTCCCAGTTATCGTAATCCTGACGCAGGACCGATTTAATCGCGCGGATCGCCAGCTGCTGACGATTCCATGTCGGCATATAGATAGAAATCAAAGGGCGTTGTGTGCTCATGTATTCCTCCTGCCCCCACCCCTCACCCTAACCCTCCCCCCTGAGGGGAGAGGACCGGGGTGAGGGGTGTGGGGTGTGGGGTGTGTTTTGTTATTTAGAGTCAGACTTGTATTCGTACTCGTAATAGCCGTAATCCTGATACCCGGTCGCGCGGCGGAAGATGGAGTTCAGGATGACCCCTTTCACCTCAATGCCGTTCTGCTCGAAGCGGCTCAGGCTGGTTTCCACTTCCTTCAGGGTGTTCACCGCATAGCGTGCAACCATCAGCGTGGTGCCCGCATGACGCCCCACGACGGCGGCGTCAGTGACGGCCAGAATTGGCGGGGTATCGATCAGCACCAGGTCATAGTTTTTGCTCGCCCACTCGATCAGCTGCGTGAAGCGCTCGCTCATCAGCAGTTCAGACGGGTTCGGCGGCACCTGACCGCGCGGGATCAGGTCAAATTTCGGAATCGACGTCGGCTTGGCGCTCTCGCTGATTTCCCCTTTCCCGAGCAGGATTTCGGACAGGCCGTTAACGTTGTTGGTCCCCAGCAGCTCATGGGTGTAGCCCTTACGCATATCGCAGTCGATCAGCAGCACGCGCTTGTTGGTCTGGCTCACCACCGCCGCCAGGTTGGCGCAGACGAAGGTTTTACCGATTGACGGGCTCACACCGGTCATCATCAGGACGTTGTTTTTGGCCTGCATCATGGCGAAGTGGAGGCTGGTACGCAGGCTGCGCACCGCTTCAATCGCCAGGTCGGTCGGGTTACCCACGGCCAGCAGCTGGCTCTGTTTGTAACGCTTCACGCCCTTAACGGTTTTGACGTTGTCACGCGACTTCTGCCACTCGGAGAGCGGGATGCTGGCGTAAACGCTGATACCGTGCTCTTCCAGCACCTGCGGGCTTTCGATACCGCGGTTGAACAGGGAGCGCAGCAGCACGCCGACGATGGAGAGCATCAGGCCGAGAATAATGCTGCCGAAGATAATCAGCGCCTTCTTCGGCTTCAGCACGCCCGGCTGGGTGATCGCCGGGTCAACGATACGCACGTCGCCGACGGTGCTGGCTTCGGTGATTTTCAGCTCCTGCTGTTTGTTCAGCAGCTGCATATACACCTGCTGGCCAGATTCCACGTCACGCGTCAGACGCACGATTTCCTGCTGCGTCTTCGGCATCGCGGTCACGCGGTCGTTCAGCTTCGCCTTCTCTTCTTCCAGCGTGCGGCGTTTCTCCAGCAGCGTGCGGTACGCCGGGTGACGCTTGGTGTAGAGCTTGGAAATTTCCGCCTCTTTGAAGGTCAGCTCGTTCAGCTGCGCGTCGATATTGACCATGGAGTCGAGAACCGATTTCGCCTCCAGCGGCAGGTCGACGGAGTCTTTATCCTGACGGTACGCGTTCAGCTTGTTCTCGGCGTCGTCCAGACGGGCGCGCACTTCCGGCAGCTGTTTACTGAGGAACGCCAGGCTTTTCGCGGCCTCCGCAGACTTGCGCTCGATATTCTGCTCAAGATAATTGCGGGTGATGCTGTTCAGGATGTCGCGGATTTGATCCTTATCTTCACCGGTGAAGGTCATGCTCAGAACACCGGTGTCCTTGCCGTTTTCGGTAACGGTCAGGTTGTTTTGCAGATTGTTGATCATCCCGAGCGTGGAGAACTTGGTGACCGTAAACTCACCGCCCTCGTGCGCGTGGATGGCGCCAACCCGGATGCTCACGCCGTCTTTGGTCAGCATCTGCCCCACCTCACCGCGCACGCTCAAGCCCGCGTCGCTGGTCAGCTGATACTGTTTCGGTCCCAGCACGGTCAGGGTAAAGGTTTGGTCCCCTGCCCCTTTGGGAATCACGAAGTCGGTGACTTTTACCGTATCGTTACTGCGCCCCATCAGGCGATCCCAGCCTGCGCCAAACACCGGGAAGGTATTTTTGGTGACCGCAATATCCAGCCCCAAATCGTGAACCGTTTTGCCCAGAACCAGGCGCGACTGGATCAGCTGAATTTCGGCTTCCGACGCCGGTGGCTTATTGGCCAGCACCGAGCCGATATCCTGAACCAGTGAGTTACCGGTGTTTTGTTCGATCTGCACCAGCGCATCGGCGCTATAAATCGGCGTCGCGAACAGCGTATAAACGATCGCCGCCACGGCAAAAACGGCGGTAATACCCAGCACCCACCATTTCGCTTCAATAACGGTCCCGACAAGACGACCGATATCGATTTCATCACTGCCCGACGTCGGGGCGGCAGAAGGTTTTGTTTTTTCTGTCATTGTTATCCCTGCTGAGCTTTCAGTGCCTGCGCCCACTGGCGGGCAGACTGGTCTAGTAAGGTGTATACCGCCTCAAAGGCCTCGCGGCTCTTGCGATACGGATCGGGAATTTCGCGCTCACCATCCCAGTGACCGAACAGCATCACCTTGCCGCGCATCTCCGGTGCGATATCGCACAGCGCGTGAATGTGGCGTTTTTCCATCGCGAGGATCAGGTCATATTCCCGGCACATCCGACCAGAGACCTGACGGGCAACGTGCCCGTCGAGTGAGAGGTTATGTTCAAGGGCTACGCTCGATGCACGCTCGTCGGCACCTTTTCCAACCAGCGCGCCAAGCCCTGCGGAGTCGACCGTTAACGCAGGCTGGTAATTCTTCAGCAGCCTTTCAGCCGTGGGGGAACGGCAAATGTTCCCCACGCACACCACCAGAATTTTGTTAAACATCGCGGCTTACCAGGTATGAATGTCGCTCGCCGTATCCGTCATGTAGCGAACGCCACTGATGGTAGGCAGCAACTGGTTGATCAGACGGTTCCAGCGGGCAACCGGCGCGGTGGTGACGTAGACCACATCGTATGGCTGGAGACGGAACGACGTTGCCATGACCAGAGACGTCGCGTCGGACATGTCCAGCTGGTAGATATTGGCAATCTTGCCCTTCGCGTTCTCGCCTTTGATTGGACGGATCACGAAGATGCCGCTGGCGTTGGAGGCGGTCAGATCGATGCCTTCCGCATTGCCCAGCGCTTCGGTCAGGGTCATACCGCTGAAGTCCATCTTGAGGGTGCTCTGTTTCTTCACTTCGCCCATCACGAACACTTTGAGATCGTCATTGCGCGGCACGTAAAGAATGTCGCCCGGATAAAGCAGGCGGTTCTGGGTCAGGTCGCCGTTCTGCATCAGCGCCTGAAGCGAAATGCGCTGCTCTTTGCCGTTGTGGGTCAGCACCACGTTGCGCCAGTCGGCGCCGTCGGTTAAACCACCCGCGGCGTTGATCGCGTCCAGAACGGTGAGCGGTACGTTGGTGATAGCCTGCTGGCCGGATTTGTTAACCTGGCCGGAGATATACGCTTTCTGGGAGCGGAACGCGGCGATATTAACGTCCACCTGCGGGTCAGCAATGTACTGCGCCAGGCGGCCGGTAATATCACTACGGATCTCAGCAAGCGTTTTGCCCGCAACGTGCACTTTACCAATGTACGGATAGAACATGGTGCCATCGGACTGGACCCAGTTACCGGTATCGCTTGAGCTGCGGTACTGGCCCGCAGGCGTGGTCAGTTCCGGGTGATCCCAGACGGTCACGTTAATAACGTCACCCGCCCCCACGCGGTACTGGTAAGAGGCAATTTCCTGGTCCAGCGACATATTTGGCTGAGCAACGTTTGGACGCGGGCGCAATTGTTCTACCAGACGTGGGGTTAATGGGTAAACATTCACCATTTTGTCGAGATCAAAGTCAGCGTCCTGCTGCTTAATCACATCCTTGCCCATTGTTGACATATTGCTGCCGGGAAAGACCGTGCAACCACTCATCAAGGTCACAGACACCAATAATGGCATCAATTTCATTTTGGATTTCATCATTGATTATTTATCACTTTGGCAGAGTAATTATCCTGTGCAATTTAAATAAGCGCGGGTCGTGGTGACAATCAGAATGCAGTTAATCATTTAGCAATATAACTGGCATCAGTCCTAAAGTAAGCTTATTCATCTGTTGGCTATTGACAGAATAATTGAGGCTGATTCACACGCTTTCAGGCACGCTACCGCCCTTGGCTTTCAGTTACCAATACACTGACTAAACAATGCGTTATGGATAGACACCCTTCTGAACATGGCCTTTTGTAGAATATATCAACCACGTCAAAGGCACGGTTGATAATGAATTACCTTCACTAAAGACCGAAACAAAAATAGCAACAAGGAAATTTAACATTTGATGCTGGGAGAATTGTTGCAGCTAACCTAATAGCAGGCAAGGAGACAACCGTCCTAATATTCGTTTTTAAGATTAATATTAAGAGCAAAGTTTTGAGGTTTTCGGATTTTCTTTATATTGACAAAATTGCGCGCCAAACCATTTACTGCGATATATCCTAAATATCGTTCATTGTAATTAAATCTTCGCAATTAACTTATTTACAGCGCGCCCTAAAGCGGTTTTACCTCAGTGTAGCATTAAGAGAAATCTCACCCCGGCATTGCAATTTTGGTCGGCTTTATCCATGATCGAAGTGTGACATTCGTCATATAACAGAAGGTATTGCGTTTACTATGGAATGGATTGCCGATCCATCAATCTGGGCCGGGCTGGTGACGCTCGTCGTCATTGAATTAGTGCTCGGGATTGATAACCTGGTGTTTATCGCCATCCTTGCGGATAAATTGCCTCCCTCGCAGCGCGACCGCGCCCGCGTGACGGGCCTTCTGCTCGCCATGGTGATGCGTTTGCTGCTGCTGGCCTCTATCTCCTGGCTGGTCACGCTGACCAAACCCCTTTTCACCGTTCAGAGCCTGAGCTTTAGCGCCCGCGATCTGATCATGCTTTTCGGCGGGCTGTTCCTGCTGTTCAAGGCCACCGTTGAGCTTAACGAGCGGCTGGAGGGGAAAGACAGCGAAAACCCCACCCAGCGACGCGGCGCCAAATTCTGGCCGGTGGTCGCGCAAATCGTGGTGCTGGACGCCGTCTTCTCTCTCGACTCGGTGATCACCGCCGTCGGGATGGTTGACCACCTGGCCGTGATGATGGCCGCCGTGATCATCGCCATCACCCTGATGGTGCTCGCCAGCAAGGCCCTGACGCGATTTGTAAACAGCCACCCGACCATCGTGATCCTGTGCCTCAGCTTCCTGCTGATGATTGGCTTTAGCCTCGTTGCGGATGGCTTCGGCTTCCATATCCCGAAAGGCTACCTGTACGCCGCAATTGGCTTCTCGGTGCTGATAGAGTTCCTGAACCAGCTGGCCATCTTCAACCGCCGCCGCTTTCTCTCCGCAAACCAGACGCTGCGACAGCGCACCGCCGATACGGTGATGCGCCTGCTGAGCGGCAGGAAAGAGGATGCCGAGCTGGACGCCGAGTCCGCGGCGATGCTTGCCGACCATAGCGACGGGCAGATCTTCAACCCGCAGGAGCGCCGGATGATAGAGCGCGTGCTCAATCTCAACCAGCGCTCCGTCAGCAGCATCATGACCTCCCGTCACGACATTGAGCATATAGATCTGACGGCGCCGGAAGAGCAGATCCGCGCCCTGCTGGATAAAAACCAGCACACCCGCGTGGTCGTCACCGGCGGGGACGAGGAAGAAGAGCTGCTGGGCGTGGTGCACGTGATCGACCTGCTGCAACAGCAGCTTCACGGTGAGCCGCTCAACCTGCGCGCGCTGGTCCGCCAGCCGCTGGTTTTCCCGGAAGCGCTGCCGCTGCTCTCCGCGCTGGAACAGTTCCGTAACGCGCGTACCCACTTCGCATTTGTCGTGGATGAATTTGGCTCTGTGGAAGGGCTGGTGACGCTCAGCGACGTTATGGAAACCATCGCCGGTAATCTGCCAAATGAGGTGGATGAGATCGACGCGCGCCACGATATTCAGAAAAACGCCGACGGCAGCTGGACCGCTAACGGCCACATGCCGCTTGAAGATCTGGTGCAGTTCGTTCCGCTTCCGCTGGACGAGAAGCGCGAATACCACACCATCGCCGGTTTGCTGATGGAATATCTGCAACGTATTCCGCAGCCGGGCGAAGAGGTTCAGGTGGGGGATTACATGATTAAAACCTTGCAGGTGGAAAGCCATCGCGTGCAGAAGGTGCAGCTGATCCCGCTGCGCGGTGACGATGAGAGGGATTTTGAGGTGTAAAAAAGCCGGGTGGCGCTTCGCTTACCCGGCCTACGGTGTCTGGCTTTTGTAGGCCGGGTAAGGCGAAGCCGCCACCCGGCACAACAGGCATCAGAGCTTATCGAGCAGCTTTTTCACGTCCTTACCTGACTGGGACTCTTTATTGCGGTCCGCCCAGTCATTCAGCCGACGTTTCGCTTCATCCTGAAGATGCTTACGCAGGATCTGATCGACCTGCAAACTGTAGTTCAGCGCCTGCCACTTTCCGTAGACGCGCAGCGGTATTGGCGTCTCTTTCAGGAACTCAACAAGCTGGCCTTCACCTTCCCAGCCGGCCTTCACGCGGACGTTGAAGCGGGTGTCAGCCGTCTCTTTCACCAGATCCAGCGCACCGTTTCCGGTCAGCGCCAGCAGAGACGAGGTTCCCTGCATCTCGTCGAGCGAGAGCTGACCGTTGTCGAGGGCAAGCTCGCTGGTAAAGCTGTCGAGACGGGTGGCGCTGTCGTAGTTTTCATTTGCCTTCACGCTGCTGCTGCGCTCTACCGCCTGCTGCACCAGCTGCTGGAAGTTCAGCCCTTCCATGCGCGAATCTTTCAGCTCAACGTGCGCCCGCCCCTGCCAGCTCCGGCGGAAGGCGTCCGCATCGATCTTCGTGCCGGAGAAATCCCCCGCCAGCGACAGCTGCCCCGTCAGGGCAATCGGATAGTTAAAGGCTTTCAGGATGGTGCCAATCTCAACGTTTTCCAGACGCGGCTGGAACGCGGCGCTGGCAACGTCTTTGCGTACGTCCAGCGTGCCCGGCAGGGAGAGATTCCCGGCCCCCATTTTTCCGCTGAGCTCAGAGATAACCAGCAGGCCATTGTGGTTGAACATCTGGCTGCTGACGTCGGTAAAATCAATCCCACGCCAGCGCACGCTATTCGCTTTTAGCAGGATGTCGGCGGTAAAGCCTCGCAGGCCGTTGTAGTCAGGCCGATCGAGATTGGAGGAGATCACCGGACGCGTTTGCGTGACCTGGCTTTGCCCTACCTGCGTGACTCCCTCATCGGCTGCGTTCACCGGTTGCGACGGGAGCAGATTCTCAAGGTTCAGCCTGTCGAATTGCAGATCCAGCACCCACTTAGGTTTTTCATCAAGCGTAACGCTCGCCTGTCCTTTAAGAGTACTGTCGTTCGCCTGGAGGTTTAGCGCGTTCAGTTCCAGCTGTTTGCGCTCTTCATGCCAGACCGCCTGCATCGTACCCTGGCCAGCGATCCCTTTTGTGGGTAAATCCGCGCCGGTCAGCTGCCAGTTGAGCTGCTGAATATCCGCCGTCAGCTGATGCGGGTAGTCCGAAGCGTTTACGTTCGCGTTCATCGACAGGTTGAGATCGCGCTGATTGCGGTTGATCCGCCCGGAGAACTCCACGGTGGCGTGATGGCTGGCGTCCTGCTCCATCCTGAGGTTGATATTGCGTACGGTGATCTGCTCGTCGTCCTCATGCTGGAAAACCAGCACGCTGTCAGCGACCTTCAGACTACCAATATCGAACGACCAGCCAGCGTCAGACGGGACGTCAGGCAAGGTGTTTTCATGCGGTTCGACCGGGGCATCCGCCTGACGAACGGCTTCGGTTTGTGGCGTAAGTTGGATCACCGCGCCCTTCAGCATCACCTGTTCGACCTGGAGCTGATGGGACAAGAGCGGGATGAGCGCGACATCAAGACGCATGTTATCCGCGGTCACCAGCGGCTGCGCGGCGCCCGGCGCGGTAAGTGACATGCGTCCGGAGAGAATGCTGAGCTGAGGCCAGACGTGCCAGCGCAGCGGCCCGTCCAGCTTGAGTTCATACCCGCTGCGCGCTTCAACCTGTCGCACCATATAGGCCCGGAAGTCGTTCGGGTTAACCAGCAGCACCAACGCTGAAAGGCCAGCCACCAGCACCACCAGCAAAATCATCAGCGTTGTCAGAACTCTTCTCATGGCTTCCTCAGTGAACTCACAGATCAGTCTTTATCGATACGACTGGCAACCGCACCCTGCTGGTCGCGATATTTTGCGTCCTGACGGCGGTTATAAGGACGGTCTGCCGGGCCGGTCAGCGGTTCGAAGCTCAACGCACCAATCATCATACCCGGGCGAAGCGCCAGCGGCAGTTTACCGGCGTTAAAGAACTCCAGCACGATACGGCCAGACCAGCCCGGATCGATACGGTGCGCGGTAACGTGCACCATCAGGCCCAGACGCGCCAGGGAAGAGCGTCCGTCAAGCCAGCCCACCAGATCCGCCGGCAGCGTGACGGACTCAAAGGTCACCGCCAGCGCCAGTTCGCCAGGATGGAGATAAAACGCCTCGCCTTCTTCAATGACGATTTCGTCACTCATGACGCGATCCAGCGCCGCACTGACTTCGTCTTTCGGCCCGCTGAGGTCGATAAACGGTGCCGTGTGGCCGCTGAAGGTGCGGAATTTATTCCCCAGACGCACATCGACGGTCACGCCGTTAATACGCTCAACCGGCGGACGCGGGGTGATAGACAGGCGGCCTTCATCCAGCCAGGCTTCTATATCGCGGTCACAAAGACGCATGGCACTTTCTCCTTTCGTGCATCGCGCCCTGAAGCTTTACGGCATCAGGGCAAAACCAGGTTATCTCTGAACGGTACACAATTCACGCGGCTTATTCAAAAAACTGACTGATTTTCGCTTTTAAGATGTCAATAGCAATACGGTTTTTACCGCCGCGAGGAACAATAATATCGGCGTATTGTTTTGAAGGCTCAATAAATTGCAGGAACATCGGGCGAACGGTTTTCTGATACTGCGCCATCACCGAGTCCATGGAACGGCCGCGTTCGTTAACGTCGCGTTTGATACGCCGCATCAGGCAGATATCCAGCGGGGTGTCGACGAAAATCGAGAAGTTCATTGATTCGCGCAGACGGGCGTCGGTGAGCAGCAAAATCCCTTCAAGGATAATGACTTTCTTGGGCTCGATGCGGATCGTTTCCTGAGTGCGGGTATGTTCCACGTAGCTGTAGACGGGCAGTTCAATCGCCTCGCCGCGCTTCAGCGCTTCCAGATGCTGGAACAGCAGGCTGTGATCCATCGCACTGGGATGGTCGTAGTTGGTTTTTACGCGCTCTTCCATCGAAAGATGGGATTGATCTTTGTAATAGCTGTCTTCGGGAATAACACCGATATGCTCATCACCCACTTGTTCACGCAGTTCGCGATAAAGCGTACTGGCAATAAGACTTTTACCTGAAGCCGATGCGCCGGCGATGCCTATGATGACGCACTGATGAGACTTATCAGTCATAAATTTAGCGACCTGATTAACCTGGATGTAAGGAAGGACGACGCCGGAGCGTCAAACGCGGCAATTATAGGGATTTCGGGGGCGTGATACCAGTCGAATGCGCAGGTTATGCGAGGCGGGCTGAAAAGCGCCCCTTCTCGCCTTTAGCGAAATTTTTACGCGCGTTTAATCGCCATTTCCACCCCCTTCTTCGCAGAGTCACTATTTTATAAGTCTATGAAGTCAAAATCTGAGCACTCAGCATATGAATTGTAAAATGTTTGTACTAGCATAAACCAAATTATTACTTTTACGCGTCCGGACCTGGCTCCTGACAACACGGCGTCCCTGGATAGAGCGGTAATGAATAAACAATACCAGCGGGTTTTGGTCACTACCCCACATCCTTTACTGCGGCTTGTCTGTCTGGGTCTGGTCACGTTCATCTTCACCTTATTTTCCCTTGAACTGACTCGCTTCGGTACGCTGCTGGCGCCATTGTGGTTTCCGACCTCAATCATGATGGTGGCGT
Source organism: Enterobacter quasihormaechei (assembly GCF_004331385.1). Lineage (GTDB taxonomy): Bacteria > Pseudomonadota > Gammaproteobacteria > Enterobacterales > Enterobacteriaceae > Enterobacter > Enterobacter quasihormaechei. The sequence goes on along the minus strand of NZ_SJON01000018.1, from coordinate 36,148 downwards.
TTTACCGCCACGCGGGAAAAATGTGGCCCGGCATTGCGCTCGCCTGCTCCTTTGGCAATATTTTTGCCTCGTGGATGCTGTTCTCATGGGAATCGATCAGCATCACCTACACGGCGATCAATATCATTGAAGCCACAATCGGCGCGCTGTTACTGCGTAAGCTTCTCCCGTGGTATAACCCGCTGCAAAACCTCAACGACTGGGTCCGACTCGCCCTCGGCAGTGCCGTGGTGCCGCCGCTGGTGGGCGGCATTCTGGTGCATTTTCTGGTGCCGAGCGCAGAGCCGCTGCGTAATTTTCTTTTCTGGGTTCTCTCAGAATCCATTGGCGCACTGGCGCTGGTGCCGTTAGGTCTGCTGTTTAAGCCGCATTATCTGCTGCGCCATCGCAACCCAAAACTGCTGCTGGAAACGCTGGTGACCCTGGTCGTTACGCTGGTTCTGAGCTGGACGGCAATTACCTGGCTGCCGTGGCCGTTCACCTGCATCATCGTTCTTTTGATGTGGAGCGCGGTGCGCCTGCCGCGTATGGAAGCGTTCCTGATCTTTTTATTCACCATCATGATGGTATCCCTGATGATGGCGCGAAACCCGCTCTCCATGACGCCCTCCAGCATGATCGTCACCTTCAACGCGCCTTGGCTCCCCTTCCTGATGATGCTGCTTCCCGCCAACATTATGACGATGGTGATGTATGCCTTCCGGGCCGAGCGTAAACACATCACGGAAAGCGAAGAGCGTTTTCGTAATGCGATGGAATATTCCGCGATAGGCATGGCGCTGGTGAGCATTGAGGGCCAGTGGCTCCAGGCCAACAAGGCGCTGTGCAATTTCCTCGGTTACAGCCAGTCGGAGCTCCAGTCGCTCACGTTCCAGCAGTTAACCTGGCCGGAAGATTTAAATACCGACCTGGAACAGCTCGAACAGCTGATCCACGGCGAGATCAACACCTACAGCCTCGAAAAACGTTACTACACCCGCAACGGCGAGGTGGTCTGGGCGCTGCTGGCCGTCTCCGTCGTGCGACATGCCGACGGTACGCCGCTCTACTTTATTGCTCAGATTGAAGACATTAACGACCTGAAACAGACCGAGTGGGTGAATAAGCGCCTGATGGAACGTATCACCCTCGCTAACGAAGCCGGTGGGATTGGCATCTGGGAGTGGGATCTTGAGCCAGACGTGATTAGCTGGGATAAACGAATGTTTGAGCTGTACGAGATCCCTGCGCACATAAAGCCCTCCTGGCAGCTCTGGCATGACGCCATCGTGCCTGAAGATCGCGCGAACGCCGAACGGGTGCTGCGTGAATCACTCCAGGCCAGGGTGCCCTTCAAGCTGGAATTTCGCATTCGCGTCAAGGATGGCATTCGCCACATTCGTTCCCTGGCAAACCGGGTGCTGAACAAACAGGGCGAAGTGGAGCGGCTGTTAGGCATCAACATGGATATGACCGAGGTGAAGCAGCTGAACGAGGCGCTGTTCCAGGAAAAAGAGCGCCTGCATATCACCCTCGACTCCATCGGCGAAGCGGTGCTGTGTACCGACGTCGACATGAACATCACCTTTATGAACCCGGTCGCCGAAAAGATGAGCGGCTGGTCGCAAAGCGAAGCGCTGGGTCAGCCCGTTCTGGAGGTGCTGCACATTACCTTCGGCGAGAAGGGACCGTTAATGGAAAACATCCACAGCGGCGACATGTCCCGTACCGATATCGAACAGGACGTGGTGCTTAACTGCCGGAACGGCGGCAGTTTCGACATTCACTACAGCATTACCCCGCTCAGCACCCTGGACGGCCATACTATCGGCTCGGTGCTGGTGATTCAGGACGTAACCGAATCGCGCAAAATGCTGCGCCAGCTGAGCTACAGCGCCTCCCATGATGCCCTTACCCACCTGGCGAACCGCGTCAGCTTCGAAAATCACCTGAAGCGCCTGTTGCAGACGGTCCAGGAGACCCACCAGCGTCACGCGCTGGTCTTTTTCGACCTTGACCGCTTTAAGGCGGTAAACGATACGGCAGGCCACGCGGCGGGCGACGCCCTCCTGCGCGAGCTTTCTTCGCTAATGCTGACCATGCTGCGCTCCAGCGACGTGCTGGCGCGTCTGGGCGGCGACGAGTTTGGCCTGCTGCTGCCGGACTGCAACGTCGAAAGTGCACGCTACATTGCGGGCCGGCTGATTGACGCCATCAACAGTTACCATTTTTCCTGGGAAGGACGCCTGCACCGCATTGGCGCCAGCGCGGGGATCACGCTGATTGACGACAGCAATTATCAGGCTGCGGAAGTGATGTCTCAGGCCGACATTGCCTGTTACGCCTCGAAAAACAGCGGGCGCGGCGTGGTCACCGTCTATGAACCCCAGCAGGAGCGGATCCACAGCACGCGCAGCATGATGTCGCTGGATGAGCAGTGGCACATGATTAAAGATAATCATCTGCTGATGATCGCGCGCAGCGTCGCCTCGCCGCGCATTCCCGAGAGCAGCAGCTTCTGGCTGATTTCCCTGCGGCTGTGGACCAGCCAGGGAGAAGTGCTGGAAGAGCATGCCTTCCGCGCCGGGCTCGGAGAGGCGGAGCTGCTGCACGCCCTTGACCGACGGATATTCAGCGAGTTTTTCCGTACCTATGCCGCGCAGGTGGCGGCCAAAGGTATGGGCGTCGCGCTGCCGCTCTCAGAGGCGGGGTTAGCCAGCGTCACGCTGGTAAATGAACTGCTCGACCTGATTACCAAAGGCCCGATGCCGGCGCGGCTGCTGCATCTGGCAATCGCCGTCGATGTGCTGAACAACACGGATGAAAACGTGCAGCAGGGTCTGCAAAAGCTTCGTCATGCCGGCTGCCGCGTGGTGCTGACCCGCGTCGGACGCGACATGAACGTCTTCAGTCAGCTCAGCGCCACCACCGCTGATTATTTGCTGCTGGATGCAGACGTGGTGACCAACGTCCACGGCAATCTGATGGACGAGATGATGGTAACTATCATTCAGGGCCACGCCCGGCGTCTGGGACTAAAAACCATTGCCGGGCCGTGCCACCAGTCGATCATGATGGATACGCTGTCGGGCATCGGCGTTGACTTTATTTACGGCGATACCATCGGGGAAGCGCAGCCGCTCGATTTACTGCTGAATACCAGCTATTTCGCCATCAACTGACGGCGACCAGCCGTCGGTGTACCAGATATGTAATAGCGCGTACGAGCGCCACGGCTGCCAGCGCTCGGCATAGCGACGGATCTGCGCGGGCGTCATGCCGGCAAAACGCTGCTTAATCAGATAATCATCCGGCAGGAAAACGTCCTTTGCCTGCCAGCCGCGCAGGGCCAGATAGTTAGCGGTCCAGCGTCCGATGCCGGGCCGCTGCTGTAGCGCCTTCATCCCGGCCTCCACGTCCGCAGGCGGGAACAGCGGGAATTCCCCGTCCACCACCGACTGCGCCAGATGAATCAGCGACTCCGCACGCCTGAGCGGCATCCCGAGGGCTTTTAACGCCAGCGGATCTGCCGCGGCCAGCGCTTCTGGCGGAGGAAAGCACAGGTAGCCCGGCGCATCCTCGATGGGTTCACCGCACAGCGCCACCACCCGCGACGCCAGTTTTGCCGCCATCGCCACGCTCACCAGCTGCCCGAGAATGGCGCGCACGCCCTGTTCGTATGCATCCATCGCCCCCGGCAAACGTAACCCCGGACGCGCCGCGCCGAGATCGCCCAGCGTCTGCGCAATTTGCTGCGGATCGCAATCAAGATCGAACAGGCGGGCAATGCGGTCGAGACAGATGTCCGCCACTGGGATCAGGCCAGGGCTGAGCGACACCGCCAGCGTATGGGTTGCGCTGTCCGGCGTAACCCGAAAAACGCCCTGCTGCCCCGCATAGCCAAAACTGCGCTCGTAGTAAGCCTCCGTGACGGTCTCTACCCCGGTGACCGCACGCGCGGCAAGAAAGCCAAACATCCACTGCCAGTCGTAGGGCGGTTGCCAGTTCAGGGTGTACATCGTCTCTCCTTTTTTATTTATCTCAGCATAAACCGAAAGATAGCGTTGCGCCTTGCTTTCATATTCCTGTTGTCGCCTGGCAGACATTTCGCTAAAGTCTCGCCCCTTCTCACCGGCATGGGGATTTATTGTGTTTATTGGATTCGACTACGGCACCGCAAACTGCTCGGTTGCGATAATGCAAAACGGACAACCGCAGCTCCTGAAAATGGAAAACGGCAGTACGCTGTTGCCGTCAATGCTCTGCGCGCCCACGCGTGAAGCGGTGAGCGAGTGGCTGTTCCGCCATCATCAGGTTCCGGCCACGGCGGCAGAATCACAGGCGCTGCTGCGCCGTGCGGTCAGTTTTAACCGCGAGGAAGATATCGACGTTACCCCTTCCAGCGTGCAGTTCGGCCTCTCTTCGCTCGGGCAGTACATTGACGATCCGGAAGAGATTTACTTCGTTAAATCGCCTAAATCCTTTCTCGGCGCCAGCGGCCTGAAGCCGCAGCAGGTGGCGATGTTTGAAGATCTGGTCTGCGCGATGATGCTGCATATCCGCAATCAGGCGCAGTCGCAGGTGCCGGAGACCATCACCCAGGCGGTGATTGGTCGCCCGATCAACTTCCAGGGGCTGGGCGGTGATGAAGCCAACCAGCAGGCGCAGGGGATCCTCGAGCGTGCGGCGCACCGGGCGGGCTTTAGCGACGTGGTGTTCCAGTATGAGCCGGTTGCGGCGGGGCTGGATTTTGAGGCCACGCTGACGGAAGAGAAGCGGGTGCTGGTAGTGGACATCGGCGGCGGTACGACGGACTGTTCGTTGCTGCTCATGGGGCCGCAATGGCATCACCGTCGCGATCGTGAAAACAGCCTGCTGGGGCACAGCGGCTGCCGCGTCGGCGGTAACGATCTGGATATCGCCCTGGCGTTCAAGAGCCTGATGCCGCTGCTCGGCATGGGCGGACAAACCGAGAAAGGCATCGCCCTGCCGATCCTGCCGTGGTGGAACGCGATTGCCATCAACGACGTCCCTGCGCAGAGTGATTTTTACAGCACCGCGAATGGCCGTTACCTCAACGATCTGGTGCGCGACGCACAGGATGCCGGGAAGGTCGCCCTGCTCTATAAAGTGTGGCGCCAGCGCCTGAGCTATCGGGTCGTGCGCACCGCAGAAGAGAGCAAAATTGCCCTTTCCGATCGTCCGAAGCAGGCCGTTTCATTGCCGTTTATTAGCGACAATCTGGCAACGACCATTACCCGGGAAGGGCTGGAACTGGCGCTGGCCCAGCCGCTACAGCGTATTCTGGAGCAGGTACAGCTGGCGCTGGAGAACGGCAAAGAGAAACCGGACGTGATTTACCTGACCGGCGGTAGCGCCCGTTCACCGCTGATCAAGAAGGCGCTGGCGGAACAGCTGCCGGGGATCCCCATTGCCGGCGGCGATGACTTTGGCTCCGTTACGGCAGGGCTGGCGCGCTGGGCGCAGGTGGTGTTTAGCTAATGCGGTTGTGCCGGGTGGCGCTGCGCTTACCCGGCCTACGTTTCGAGGATCTTGTAGGCCGGGTAAGGCGAAGCCGCCACCCGGCGAAACAGCGCGCCACACTCAGACCATTCCTGACAGTCTTCCATATTTCCTTCATTTTTCCGCTGTGTTAGCTGACTAAACTAGTATCATTCCCCGAAAGAGTTTCAGGATGAGAACGTATAACGATGAAAGGCAGTAACAAATCCCGCTGGGCAATCGCCGCTGGTCTGATTGTGGTGGTCCTTGCCGCCGCCTGGTACTGGCATAGTCAGTCCGCGAATTCCCCGGCACCGGCTGGCGCCAGTAGCCCCTCACAGCGCCCTGCGGGCAGTGGTCGCCACGGCATGCGCGGCGGCGCGCTGGCGCCGGTGCAGGCGGCAACGGCGGTGACTAAAGCGGTACCTCGTTATCTCTCCGGGCTGGGAACCATCACCGCCGCTAACACCGTGACGGTGCGCAGCCGCGTGGACGGTCAGCTGATGGCCATTCATTTCCAGGAAGGGCAGCAGGTCAAAGCCGGCGATCTGCTGGCGGAAATCGACCCAAGCCAGTTTAAGGTGGCCCTGGCGCAGGCGCAGGGGCAGCTCGCGAAAGACAAAGCCACCCTCGCCAACGCCCGCCGCGATTTAACCCGCTATCAGCAGCTGGTAAAAACCAACCTCGTGTCGCGCCAGGAGCTGGATACCCAGCAGTCGCTGGTCAGCGAATCGCAGGGCACCATTAAAGCCGACGAAGCCGCGGTCGCCAGCGCCCAGCTCCAGCTGGACTGGAGCCGGATCGTTGCCCCCATCGACGGGCGCGTCGGCCTCAGGCAGGTGGACATCGGCAACCAAATCTCAAGCGGCGACACCACGGGCATTGTGGTGATCACCCAGACGCACCCTATCGATCTCGTCTTTACCCTGCCGGAAAGCGACATTGCGACGGTGGTCCAGGCGCAGAAAGCCGGTAAAGGGCTGGTCGTGGAGGCCTGGGATCGCACCAACAAGCAGAAGCTGAGCGAAGGTTCGCTGCTGAGCCTGGATAACCAGATCGACACCACCACCGGCACCATCAAGCTGAAGGCGCGCTTCAACAATCAGGACGATGCCCTGTTCCCGAATCAGTTCGTCAACGCGCGTATGCTGGTCGCGACCGAAGAAAACGCGGTAGTGATCCCGACGGCGGCTCTGCAAATGGGCAGTGAAGGCAACTTTGTCTGGGTGCTGAACAGTGAAAACAAGGTCAGCAAACACCTGGTGAAAACCGGCATCCAGGACAGCCAGACGGTGGTGATCGACGCCGGGCTGTCCGCAGGCGACCGCGTCGTGACCGACGGTATTGACCGTCTGACCGAAGGGGCGCAGGTCGAGGTGGTGGAAGCTCAGACTACAGGAGCAAAAGCCTGATGCAGGTGATGCCGCCGAGCTCTACAGGTGGGCCATCACGCCTGTTCATTTTACGTCCGGTTGCGACGACCCTGTTGATGGTGGCGATCCTGCTGGCCGGGATCATTGGCTACCGTTTTCTGCCCGTGTCGGCGCTGCCGGAAGTAGACTACCCGACGATTCAGGTTGTCACCCTCTATCCGGGCGCCAGTCCGGACGTGGTGACGTCCGCAATCACCGCCCCGCTGGAGCGTCAGTTCGGCCAGATGTCTGGCCTGAAGCAGATGTCCTCCCAGAGCTCCGGCGGCGCCTCCGTCGTCACGCTTCAGTTCCAGCTCGCGCTGTCGCTGGACGTCGCGGAACAGGAGGTGCAGGCCGCCATTAACGCCGCCACCAACCTGCTGCCGTCTGACCTGCCGAACCCGCCGGTTTACAGCAAGGTGAACCCGGCAGACCCGCCGATCATGACGCTTGCCGTCACCTCCTCCGCCATGCCGATGACGCAGGTGGAGGACATGGTCGAAACCCGCGTGGCGCAAAAGATTTCGCAGGTGACCGGCGTCGGGCTGGTGACGCTCGCAGGGGGACAACGCCCCGCCGTGCGCGTTAAGCTTAATGCCCAGGCCATTGCCGCGCTGGGGTTAACCAGTGAAACCATTCGCACCGCCATCAGCAGCGCCAACGTTAACTCAGCGAAGGGCTCGCTGGACGGCCCAACCCGCGCGGTCACGCTCTCCGCCAACGACCAGATGCAGTCCGCCGATGAATACCGCCAGCTGATTGTGGCCTATCAAAACGGCGCGCCAATCCGCCTCGGGGACGTTGCCACCGTTGAGCAAGGGGCTGAAAACAGCTGGCTCGGGGCGTGGGCCAATAAGCAGCAGGCGATCGTCATGAACGTTCAGCGCCAGCCGGGCGCGAACATTATTGATACTGCCGACAGCATTCGCACCATGCTGCCGCAGCTGGTGGAAAGCCTGCCGAAATCGGTCAGCGTGAAGGTGCTGTCGGATCGCACCACCAACATTCGCGCCTCGGTATCGGACACGCAGTTCGAGCTGATGCTGGCGATTGCGCTGGTGGTCATGATCATCTACCTGTTCCTGCGCAACGTTCCGGCAACCATCATTCCCGCCGTTGCCGTGCCGCTCTCGCTGGTGGGAACGTTCGCGGTAATGGTATTTCTCGACTTTTCGATTAACAACCTGACGCTGATGGCGCTCACCATCGCCACCGGGTTCGTGGTGGACGATGCCATCGTCGTTATCGAGAACATCTCGCGCTATATCGAAAAAGGTGAAAAGCCGTTAGCCGCCGCGCTGAAGGGCGCGGGAGAAATTGGCTTTACCATCATCTCGCTGACCTTTTCGCTGATTGCGGTGCTGATCCCGCTGCTGTTTATGGGGGATATCGTAGGTCGCCTGTTCCGCGAATTTGCCGTGACGCTGGCCGTCGCCATTCTGATCTCTGCCGTGGTGTCGCTGACGCTGACGCCGATGATGTGCGCCCGCATGCTGAGCCATGACTCTTTGCGCAAGCAAAACCGCTTCTCCCGCGCCTCCGAGCGGATGTTCGAGCGCATCATTGCCGCCTACGGTCGCGTGCTGGCAAAAGTGCTGAACCATCCGTGGGCGACGCTCGGCGTGGCCCTCGGCACGCTGGCGCTCAGCGTCATGCTGTGGATTTTCATTCCGAAAGGCTTCTTCCCGATTCAGGACAACGGCATTATTCAGGGCACGCTCCAGGCCCCGCAGTCGGTCTCCTTCGCGAATATGGCGCAGCGCCAGCAGCAGGTGTCGGAAATCATCATGAAAGATCCGGCGGTGGAAAGCCTGACCGCCTACGTGGGCGTGGACGGCACCAACCCATCACTTAACAGCGCCCGCCTGCAAATTAACCTCAAACCGCTTGATGACCGCGACGATCGCGTCAACGCGGTGATCGAGCGCCTGCAACGCGCCGTGGCGCGCGTGCCGGGCATTCAGCTGTACCTGCAACCGATTCAGGATTTAACCATTGATACGCAGGTGAGCCGCACGCAGTACCAGTTCACGCTTCAGGCCACCTCGCTTGATGCGCTCAGCACCTGGGTGCCGCAGCTGGTGGACAAGCTGAAAGCGCTGCCGCAGGTTTCTGACGTCAGCAGCGACTGGCAGGACAAAGGGCTGGCGGCGTACGTGAACGTCAACCGCGACACCGCCAGCCGTCTGGGCATTACCATGTCCGACGTGGATAACGCGCTGTATAACGCTTTTGGCCAGCGTCTGATCTCCACCATTTACACCCAGGCGAATCAGTATCGCGTGGTGCTGGAACACAACACCGAGAACACGCCGGGGCTGGCCGCCCTGGACTCGGTGCGCCTGACCAGCAAAGATGGCGGTATTGTGCCGCTCAACGCGATTGCCACGGTGGAAGAGCGTCACGCCCCGCTGTCGATTAACCATCTCGATCAGTTCCCGTCTACCACCATTTCGTTCAACGTGCCGGACGGCTATTCCCTGGGCGAAGCGGTGGAGGCCATTCTGGGCGCGGAGAAGGAACTGAGCTTCCCGTCCGATATTCAGACCCAGTTCCAGGGCAGTACGCTGGCGTTCCAGGCCGCGCTGGGCAGCACCGTCTGGCTGATCGTCGCGGCGGTGGTGGCGATGTATATCGTGCTTGGCGTGCTGTATGAAAGCTTTATCCACCCGATCACCATCCTCTCCACCCTGCCGACGGCGGGCGTGGGGGCGCTGCTGGCGCTGATGCTGGCGGGGAGCGAGCTGGACGTGATTGCGATCATTGGCATCATCCTGCTTATCGGGATCGTGAAGAAAAACGCCATCATGATGATCGACTTTGCGCTGGCCGCCGAGCGCGAACAGGGTATGGCGCCGCGCGAGGCCATTTTCCAGGCCTGCCTGCTGCGTTTTCGTCCGATCCTGATGACCACCCTGGCGGCCCTGTTGGGCGCCCTGCCGCTGATGCTGAGCACCGGCGTGGGGGCAGAGCTGCGCCGTCCGCTGGGTATCGGCATGGTGGGCGGCCTGCTGGTCAGCCAGGTGCTGACGCTGTTTACCACGCCGGTCATCTACCTGCTGTTCGACCGTCTGGCGCTGTGGACGAAAAGCCGCTTCCCGAAACGTGAAGAGGAGGCGTAAGTGAAGTTTTTCGCCCTCTTCATTTACCGTCCGGTGGCGACGATTTTACTCTCCGTCGCCATCACCCTGTGCGGCGTGCTGGGCTTCCGCCTGCTGCCGGTGGCGCCGCTGCCGCAGGTGGATTTCCCGGTGATCATGGTCAGCGCCTCGCTGCCGGGTGCATCGCCGGAAACCATGGCCTCATCGGTGGCCACGCCGCTTGAGCGATCGCTTGGGCGAATTGCCGGGGTTAACGAGATGACCTCCAGCAGTTCGCTGGGCAGCACGCGCATCATTCTGGAATTTAACTTCGACCGGGACATCAACGGCGCGGCGCGTGACGTGCAGGCCGCGATTAACGCCGCCCAAAGCCTGCTGCCGAGCGGCATGCCGAGCCGTCCGACCTACCGCAAGGCCAACCCGTCCGATGCGCCGATCATGATCCTGACGCTCACGTCGGAGACCTACTCCCAGGGCGAGCTGTACGATTTTGCCTCCACGCAACTGGCGCAGACCATTGCCCAGATTGACGGCGTGGGCGACGTGGACGTCGGCGGCAGCTCTCTGCCCGCCGTGCGCGTGGGCCTGAATCCGCAGGCGCTCTTTAACCAGGGCGTGTCGCTGGACGACGTGCGTTCCGCCATCAGCAACGCCAACGTGCGTAAACCGCAGGGGGCGATTGAGGACAGCAGCCACCGCTGGCAGATCCAGACCAACGACGAGCTGAAAACCGCCGCCGAGTATCAGCCGCTGATTATTCATTACAACAACGGCGCGGCGGTGCGCCTGAGCGACGTCGCCAGCGTTACCGATTCGGTGCAGGACGTGCGCAACGCCGGGATGACCAACGCCAAACCGGCCATTTTGCTGATGATCCGCAAGCTGCCGGAAGCCAACATCATCCAGACGGTGAACAGCATCCGCGAGCGGCTGCCGGAGCTTCAGGAAACCATTCCGGCGGCGATCGATCTCCAGATTGCGCAGGACCGCTCCCCTACCATCCGCGCCTCGCTCGAAGAGGTGGAGCAGACCCTGATTATTTCCGTCGCGCTGGTGATCCTGGTGGTGTTCCTGTTCCTGCGATCGGGTCGCGCCACGCTGATCCCGGCGGTGGCGGTCCCGGTGTCGCTGATTGGCACCTTTGCCGCCATGTACCTGTGCGGCTTCAGCCTTAACAACCTGTCGCTGATGGCGCTGACGATTGCCACCGGGTTTGTGGTGGATGACGCCATCGTGGTGCTGGAAAATATCTCGCGCCATCTGGAAGCGGGCATGAAGCCGCTCCAGGCGGCGCTTCAGGGTACGCGTGAAGTGGGCTTTACGGTACTGTCCATGAGCCTGTCGCTGGTGGCGGTGTTCCTGCCGCTGCTGCTGATGGGCGGCCTGCCGGGACGACTGCTGCGCGAATTTGCCGTCACGCTTTCCGTCGCCATCGGTATCTCACTGGTGATTTCGCTAACGCTGACGCCAATGATGTGCGGCTGGATGCTCAAGCGCAGCCAACCGCACTCGCAGCCGCGCCGGAAAGGCTTTGGCCGCGTCCTGATGGCAATGCAGTCAGGCTATGGCAAATCGCTGAAATGGGTGCTGAACCACACGCGTATTGTCGGGCTGGTGCTGATGGGCACCATCGTGCTCAACGTCTGGATGTACATCACCATCCCGAAAACCTTTTTCCCGGAGCAGGATACCGGCGTGCTGATGGGGGGTATTCAGGCGGACCAGAGCATTTCGTTCCAGGCGATGCGCGGCAAGCTTCAGGACTTTATGAAAATCATCCGTGAGGATCCGGCCGTAGACAACGTCACCGGCTTTACCGGCGGCTCGCGCGTTAACAGCGGGATGATGTTTATTACCCTTAAGCCGCGCGGTGAACGTCACGAAACGGCGCAGCAGATCATTGACCGTCTGCGGGTGAAGCTCGCCAAAGAGCCGGGGGCGAACCTGTTTTTGATGGCCGTTCAGGATATCCGCGTCGGCGGACGACAGGCCAACGCCAGCTATCAGTACACCCTGCTCTCGGACGATTTAGCTGCCCTGCGCGAGTGGGAGCCGAAGATCCGAAAAGCGCTGGCCGCTCTGCCGCAGCTGGCTGACGTGAACTCTGACAGCCAAAACAACGGTGCGGAGATGGCGCTCACCTACGATCGTGAAACCATGGCCCGCCTGGGCATTAACGTGGAGGCGGCCAACAGCCTGCTGAACAACGCCTTCGGGCAGCGTGAAGTCTCCACCATCTATCAGCCGATGAACCAGTACAAGGTGGTGATGGAGGTGGATCCGCGCTACACCCAGGACATCAGCGCGCTGGATAAGATGTTTGTGATCAATGATGACGGTAAGGCGATACCGCTGTCGTACTTCGCCAGCTGGCAGCCCTCGAACGCGCCGCTGTCGGTGAACCACCAGGGGCTTTCCGCCGCCTCGACCGTCTCGTTTAACCTGCCAACCGGCTCGTCGCTGTCTGAGGCCAGCGATGCCATTAACCGCGCCATGACCCAGCTCGGGGTACCCTCCTCCGTGCGCGGCAGTTTTGCCGGTACAGCGCAGGTGTTCCAGGACACCATGAATTCGCAGGTCATTTTGATTCTGGCGGCCATTGCCACGGTGTATATCGTGCTGGGCGTGCTGTATGAAAGCTACGTGCATCCGTTGACCATTCTCTCCACGCTTCCCTCTGCGGGCGTGGGGGCACTGCTGGCGCTGGAGCTGTTCGGTGCCCCATTCAGTCTTATCGCGCTCATCGGGATCATGCTATTGATTGGCATCGTGAAGAAAAACGCGATAATGATGGTCGACTTTGCGCTGGACGCCCAGCGCAACGGCAACCTGACGCCGGACGAGGCGATATTCCAGGCCTGTCTGCTGCGTTTTCGCCCGATTATGATGACCACGCTGGCGGCACTCTTCGGCGCGCTGCCGCTGGTCATTTCCGGCGGCGACGGCTCTGAACTGCGTCAGCCGCTGGGGATCACGATCGTCGGTGGCCTGGTGATGAGCCAGCTCCTGACGCTCTACACCACGCCGGTGGTCTATCTGTTCTTCGACCGGCTGCGGCTGCGTTTTTCGCGTAAAAAGAGAACCACGGTGACCGAGTAAATGACCGACCTTCCCGGTAACGTTCGCTGGCAGTTGTGGATAGTCGCGTTCGGCTTCTTTATGCAGTCGCTGGACACGACTATCGTGAACACCGCCCTCCCCTCGATGGCAAAAAGCCTGGGGGAGAGCCCATTGCATATGCATATGGTGATTGTCGCCTACGTGCTGACGGTCGCCGTGATGCTGCCCGCCAGCGGCTGGCTGGCGGATAAGGTCGGCGTGCGGAACATCTTCTTCACCGCCATCGTGTTGTTTACCACCGGGTCGCTGTTTTGCGCTCAGGCCAATACTCTTGACCAGCTGGTGATGGCGCGCGTGCTACAGGGCGTCGGCGGCGCAATGATGGTGCCCGTCGGGCGGCTAACGGTGATGAAAATTGTTCCGCGCGCGCAGTATATGGCAGCGATGACCTTTGTCACCCTGCCCGGTCAGGTCGGCCCGCTGCTTGGCCCGGCGCTGGGCGGTATTCTGGTGGAGTACGCTTCCTGGCACTGGATCTTCCTGATTAACCTGCCGGTCGGTATCATCGGCGCGATTGCCACCCTGACGCTGATGCCGAACTATAAAATGCAGACCCGGCGCTTTGATTTCTTTGGCTTCATCCTGCTGGCCGCCGGCATGGCGACGCTCACCCTGGCGCTGGACGGGCAAAAAGGGCTGGGGATTTCGTCCCTGTCGCTCGCCCTGCTGGTGGCGCTGGGTGTCACCGCTATTCTCTGGTATCTGTGGCATGCCAGAGGCAACGACAGGGCGCTGTTCAGCCTGAACTTGTTTAACACCCCAACCTACCGTCTGGGGCTTTTGGGCAGCTTCGCCGGACGTATCGGCAGCGGCATGCTGCCGTTTATGACGCCGGTATTTTTACAGATTGGGATGGGCTTTTCGCCGTTCCACGCGGGGCTGATGATGATCCCGATGGTGCTCGGCAGCATGGGGATGAAGCGTATAGTGGTGCAGGTGGTAAACCGCTTTGGCTACCGCCGCGTGCTGGTGGCCGCCACGCTCGGGCTGGCGCTGGTCACCCTGCTGTTTATGACCGTGGCGCTGATGGGCTGGTACTACGTCCTGCCGCTGGTGCTGTTCTGCCAGGGGATCGTCAACTCCATGCGCTTCTCGTCGATGAACACCCTCACGCTGAAAGATCTGCCGGACGAGCTGGCGAGCAGCGGTAACAGCCTGCTGTCGATGATCATGCAGCTCTCCATGAGCGTGGGGGTCACGGTGGCCGGCTTGCTGCTCGGCATGTACGGCCAGCACCACCTCAGCGTCGACACCCCCGTCGCGCATCAGGTCTTTTTATACACCTACCTCAGCATGGCGGCGATCGTCGCCCTGCCCGCTTTTATCTTTGCCAGAGTACCGAATGACACGACCAAAAATGTCGTGCTCCGACGCGGCAAAAGGAGTGCACCATGAAATTCTGGCGTCCGGGGATCACCGGTAAGCTTTTTGTGGCGATTTTCGCCACCTGTATTGTCCTGCTGATAACCATGCACTGGGCGGTGCGGGTCAGTTTTGAGCGCGGGTTTATTGACTACATCAAGCACGGTAACGAACAGCGCTTACAGGGCTTAAGCGACGCGCTGGGCGAGCAGTACAGCCTGCACGGTAACTGGCGTTTTCTGCGCAATAATGACCGCTTTATATTTCAAATTCTGCGCTCGCTGGAGCACGATAATGACGACGACCGCCCGGGGCCGGGGATGCCGCCGCACGGCTGGCGCACCCAGTTCTGGGTGATTGATCAGGAGATGCGCGTGCTCGTTGGCCCGCGCTCGCCGGTACCGCCGGACGGCACAAAGCGCGCCATCACCTCGAACGGTGCCACGGTGGGCTGGGTTATCGCCTCGCCGGTCGAGCGGCTGACGCGCAACACCGACATCAACTTTGACCGCCAGCAGCGTCAGACCAGCTGGCTGATTGTCGCGCTCTCTACCCTGCTTGCCGCGCTCGCCACCTTCCCGCTGGCGCGCGGCCTGCTGGCGCCGGTTAAGCGCCTTGTTGAGGGCACACACAAGCTGGCGGCGGGTGATTTCTCGACCCGCGTGGACACCCGCAGTCAGGACGAGCTGGGCAAGCTGGCGCAGGACTTTAACCAGCTCGCCAGCACGCTGGAGAAAAACCAGCAGATGCGCCGCGACTTTATGGCCGACATTTCGCACGAGCTGCGCACCCCGCTGGCGGTGCTGCGCGGCGAGCTGGAGGCGATTCAGGACGGCGTGCGGCAGTTCACTCCCGAGTCCGTGGCCTCGTTACAGGCGGAAGTCGGTACGCTGACCAAGCTGGTGGACGATCTGCATCAGCTTTCCATGTCCGACGAAGGCGCCCTGGCCTACCAGAAAGCTCCAATCGACGTGATCAATATTCTTGAAGTCGTGACCGGCGCGTTCCGCGAACGCTTCGCCAGCCGTGACCTGAAAATCAACCTCTCGCTGCCGGACAGCGCGGTGGTGTTTGGCGACAAAGATCGCCTGATGCAATTATTCAATAATCTGCTGGAGAACAGCCTTCGCTATACCGACGGCGGCGGCGCGCTGCATATCTCCGGCAAGCAGGAAAACGGGCGCTTTGCCCTGACCTTCGCGGACTCCGCCCCTGGCGTGAAGGATGCGCAGCTGGAAAAACTGTTCGAGCGCTTCTATCGCACCGAAGGTTCCCGCAACCGCGCCAGCGGCGGTTCCGGCCTTGGGCTGGCGATTTGCGTTAACATTGTGGAAGCCCACGGCGGCACCATCCGCGCCGCCCATTCGCCTTTTGGCGGGGTTAGCATTACAGTAGAGTTACCTCTGGAACGGGATTTATCGAGGGAAGCATGACCGAGTTACCGATTGACGACAACACACCGCGCATTTTGATCGTGGAAGACGAACCTAAACTGGGGCAACTGCTGATTGACTATTTGCGTACCGCGAGCTACGCGCCCACGCTTATCAGCCACGGCGACCAGGTGCTGCCCTACGTGCGCCAGACGCCGCCGGATCTGATCCTGCTGGATCTGATGCTCCCTGGTACTGACGGCCTGACCCTGTGCCGTGAAATTCGTCGTTTCTCCGACGTACCCATCGTGATGGTGACGGCCAAAATTGAAGAGATCGACCGCCTGCTGGGGCTTGAAATCGGCGCCGACGATTATATCTGCAAGCCTTACAGCCCGCGCGAAGTGGTTGCTCGCGTGAAAACCATCCTCCGCCGCTGCAAGCCGCAGCGTGAATTGCAGGTGCTGGATGCGCAAAGCCCGCTGATTGTCGACGAAAGCCGCTTCCAGGCGAGCTGGCGCAACAAGCTGCTGGACCTCACCCCTGCGGAGTTCCGCCTGCTGAAAACGCTCTCCCACGAGCCGGGGAAAGTGTTTTCCCGCGAACAGCTGCTCAATCATCTGTATGACGATTACCGCGTGGTGACGGACCGCACCATCGACAGCCACATCAAAAACCTGCGCCGCAAGCTGGAGTCGCTGGATGCCGACCAGTCGTTTATTCGTGCGGTGTACGGCGTGGGGTATCGATGGGAAGCGGACGCGTGCAGGATTGCCTAGTCAGCTGCGGGACAATCCAGGCCGGGTAAGGCGAAGCCGTCACCCGGCACAAGAACTTTACCTCCCCGCCCCGCAGCGCTACAATGCCCGCCCTTAAAGTGGGGGATCTCCCCTTACCGCTGCACCAGGTGTATGCGGATCTGACCTGTCATCAGAACGAGAACAAACATGTTTAAACCGGAACTCCTTTCCCCGGCGGGAACGCTGCAAAATATGCGTTACGCTTTCGCCTATGGTGCCGACGCCGTCTACGCGGGCCAGCCGCGCTACTCGCTGCGCGTGCGTAACAACGAATTCAACCACGAGAATCTTCAGCTCGGCATTAACGAAGCGCATGCCCTGGGCAAAAAATTCTACGTGGTGGTGAACATCGCGCCGCACAACGCCAAGCTGAAAACGTTCATTCGCGACCTGAAGCCGGTCGTGGAGATGGGGCCGGACGCGCTGATCATGTCGGACCCGGGTTTAATCATGCTGGTTCGGGAGAACTTCCCGGAGATGGACATTCACCTTTCGGTGCAGGCTAACGCCGTCAACTGGGCGACGGTGAAATTCTGGAAGCAGATGGGGCTGACCCGCGTCATTCTGTCTCGCGAGCTGTCTCTCGAAGAGATCGAAGAGATCCGCACCCAGGTGCCGGATATGGAGATCGAAATCTTCGTCCACGGCGCGCTGTGCATGGCCTACTCCGGCCGCTGCCTGCTCTCTGGCTATATCAACAAGCGTGACCCGAACCAGGGCACCTGCACCAACGCCTGCCGCTGGGAATATAACGTTCAGGAAGGCAAAGAGGATGAGATCGGGAACATCGTGCATAAACACGAGCCGATCCCGGTCACCAACGTTGAGCCAACGCTGGGTATCGGCGCGCCGACAGACAGCGTGTTTATGATTGAAGAAGCCAAACGTCCGGGCGAGTACATGACCGCCTTTGAAGACGAGCACGGCACCTACATCATGAACTCGAAGGATCTGCGCGCCATCGCACACGTGGAGCGTTTAACCCAGATGGGCGTGCACTCGCTGAAAATCGAAGGCCGCACCAAGTCCTACTACTACTGCGCCCGCACCGCGCAGGTGTATCGCAAAGCCATCGACGATGCCGCCGCCGGTAAACCGTTCGACACCAGCCTGCTGGAAACGCTGGAAGGTCTGGCGCATCGCGGCTATACCGAAGGTTTCCTGCGTCGTCACACCCACGACGACTACCAGAACTACGAGCATGGCTACTCGATTTCTGAACGCCAGCAGTTTGTCGGTGACTTCACCGGCGAGCGTAAAGGCCCGCTGGCTGCCGTCGCCGTAAAAAACAAATTCACCAAAGGCGACAGCCTGGAGCTGATGACGCCGCAGGGCAACATGAACTTCCGCCTGGAGCACCTGGAAAACAAAAAAGGTGAGGCGATTGAGGTCGCACCGGGCGATGGCCATGTGGTCTGGCTGCCGGTACCTGAAGAGGTAGAGCTGGAGTTTGCGCTGCTGATGCGTAATTTTGAAGGTGAAAATACCCGAAATCCACACGGCAAATAGTCAATCAACGGGATTTTTTCACGCTGGGATAATTCTTAGAATCGGATCACATACCGCTTCGTTCAATACGGGTATTATCCCCCCGCTGAAAAACATAACCCATAAATGCTAGCTGTACCAGGAACCACCTCCTTAGCCTGCGTAATCTCCCTTACGCGGGCTTATTTTTTGCCTTTCATCCTGTTCTTACCCGCTTTGTTCTTCTCTGGGATACACTCTTTCTATAGTTAAAAAAGGGAGCAAACCGGATGGCAACCTATCCAGACAGTTTATTAATTCTCAACGGCAAAAGTGCAGGCAACGATCTGTTGCGCCAGGCGATTACCGAATTGCGTGAAGATGGCGCGCGCATTCACGTGCGGGTGACCTTTGAAAAAGGCGATGCGGCACGCTATATCGACGAGGGCATCAGGTTAGGCGCTGAAACCATTATTTCCGGCGGCGGCGACGGAACGATCAACGAAATCGCCGGCGCGCTGATTGACCTCAACACAGCAGAACGCCCGGTGATGGGCATTTTACCGCTCGGTACCGCCAATGATTTTGCCACCAGCGCCGGCATACCTGAGGATTTAGGAAAAGCGCTGCAACTGGCCATCCTCGGTAAAGCGACCCCCGTCGATATCGCTCAGGTGAATGAAAAAACCTGCTTTATCAATATGGCGACGGGCGGTTTCGGCACGCGGATCACCAGCGAAACGCCGGAAAAGCTGAAGGCCGCGCTGGGCGGCGTCTCGTATCTCATTCACGGCCTGATGCGCATGGACACGCTCAAGCCGGACAGCTGTGAAATCCACGGTGAGAACTTCCACTGGCAGGGCAACGCGCTGGTGATTGGTATCGGCAACGGGCGGCAGGCGGGCGGCGGACAGCAGCTTTGCCCGGAAGCATTGATTAATGACGGTCAACTTCAGCTGCGCATTTTTACCGGCGACGGGCTGCTGCCCGCGCTGTTTACGACGCTGACGCAGCCGGAGGAGAGCCCTAACATCATCGACGGCACATCCGCGTGGTTTGAGGTGATCGCCCCCCACGGCATGACCTTTAACCTTGACGGAGAGCCGCTCAGCGGTGAGCGATTCCGCATCGAAGTTTTGCCCGGCGCGTTGCAGTGCCGGTTGCCGCCGGACTGTCAACTTTTGCGCTGATGTGTTGCCGGGTGGCGGCCCATTTCCCGTATGCGCGGAACCGTCCCCTCTCCCCGTTGGGGAGAGGGTTAGGGTGAGGGGAAAAAGACTTAAGCGATCGTGACTTTACTGTCCAGATAGACGTCCTGAACCGCGTTGATCAGCTTCACGCCGTCGGCCATGGATTTTTTGAACGCCTTACGGCCGAGGATCAGCCCCATGCCGCCCGCGCGTTTGTTTATCACCGCCGTGCGCACCGCATCGGTCAGGTCGGTTTCACCGCCTGCCGCACCGCCGGAGTTAATTAGCCCGGCGCGGCCCATGTAGCAGTTCGCCAGCTGGTAACGCACCAGATCGATCGGGTTGTCGCTGGTCAGCTTGCTGTAGACCCGGTCGTCGGTATAGCCAAAATTCACCGCCTTATAGCCGCCGTTATTCTCGGCCATTTTCTGCTTCACGATGTCCGCGCCGATGGTCGCCGCCAGGTGGTTGGCCTGACCGGTCAGATCCGCAGACACGTGGTAATCCACGCCGTCTTTCTTGAACGACCCGTTGCGCAGATAGGCCCACAGCACGGTCACCATGCCCAGCTCGTGGGCGCGCTCGAACGCTGCGGAGATCTCCTCTATCTGACGACGCGACTGTTCAGAGCCGAAATAGATCGTCGCCCCGACCGCCACCGCGCCCATATTGAACGCCTGCTCGACGCTGGCGTACAGCGTCTGGTCGTATTCGGTTGGGTAGCTCAGGGTTTCGTTATGGTTCAGCTTGACGAGGAACGGAATGCGGTGGGCATAGCGACGCGACACGGAGGCCAGCACGCCGTAGGTGGAGGCCACGCAGTTACAGCCCGCCTCAATCGCCAGCTCGACGATGTTTTTCGGATCGAAGTAGAGCGGGTTCGCGGCAAACGACGCCCCCGCAGAGTGTTCAACGCCCTGGTCAACGGGCAGAATAGAGAGGTACCCGGTTCCGCCCAGGCGTCCGGTATTATAAAGCGTCTGCATGTTTCGCAGTACGGCAGGCGGACGGTTGTTGTCGACCATGACGCGGTCAACGTAGTCATGGCCAGGCAGGTAAAGCTGGTCGGCTGGAATGGTCATACAACGATGCTGTAAAAGGCTGTCGGCGTCTTTGCCAAGCAACTGCGCAATATCAGTCATAGTGATGCTCCCGTAAGTCCGACGTGATGTCGGAGCGTGTGATCCAAACCCACGTTTTTGCAGGCAGACTAAGCCTGGTACCGACTTACTCTATTTTCCACCATTTGCAACTTTTTTAAGCACAATCTGCTGGCTCGTTTCGTGTACAACATTTTTGTTACACTGATCAAACAATCGCCTTAAAGGTATTTAAAAGGTATTATCACATGGTATGTTAACCGCGTACCTCTGACATGCAGGATTAAAAAATGAAAACGAAAGTCCAACTGTCATTCATGATGTTCGTTGAATGGTTTATCTGGGGCGCGTGGTTTGTGCCATTGTGGCTGTGGCTGAGCAAGAGCGGGTTTACTGCCGGCGAAATCGGCTGGTCGTATGCCTGTACCGCCATCGCCGCGATCCTCTCGCCCATCCTGGTCGGCTCGCTGACGGACCGCTTCTTCGCCGCCCAGAAGGTGCTGGCGGTGCTGATGTTCGCCGGCGCGATCCTGATGTACTTCGCCGCACAGCAAACCCAGTTCAGCACCTTCTTCCCGCTGCTGCTGGCCTACTCCCTGACCTATATGCCGACCATCGCGCTGACCAACAGTATCGCCTTCGCGAACGTCGATGACGTGGAGGCCGATTTCCCGCGCATCCGCGTGATGGGCACCATCGGCTGGATTGCCTCGGGCCTGGCGTGCGGCTTCCTGCCGCAGATGATGGGCTATAGCGACATCTCCGACACCAATATTCCCCTGCTGATGACCGCAGCCAGCTCCCTTCTGCTCGGCGTCTTCGCGCTGTTCCTGCCGAATACCCCGCCGAAGAGCACCGGCAAGCTGGATTTCAAAGTCATGCTGGGGCTGGACGCGCTGATCCTGCTGCGCGACAAAAACTTCCTGGTGTTCTTCTTCTGCTCGTTCCTGTTCGCCATGCCGCTGGCCTTCTACTACATCTTTGCCAACGGCTATCTCACCGAAGTGGGGATGAAAAATGCCACTGGCTGGATGACCCTCGGCCAGTTCTCTGAAATCTTCTTCATGCTCGCCCTGCCGTTCTTTACCAAACGCTTTGGTATTAAGAAGGTCTTGCTGCTGGGCCTGATCACCGCCGCCATTCGCTACGGCTTCTTTGTTTACGGTGGCGCCGAGCAGTACTTCACCTACGCCCTGCTGTTCCTCGGCATTCTGCTGCACGGCGTGAGCTATGACTTCTATTACGTCACCGCCTACATCTACGTGGATAAAAAAGCGCCCGTGCATATGCGCAACGCGGCGCAGGGCTTGATCACGCTGTGCTGTCAGGGCTTTGGTAGCCTGCTGGGTTACCGTCTCGGCGGCGTGATGATGGAAAAAATGTTCGCATATAAAGAGCCGGTGAATGGGCTGACCTTCAACTGGGCCGGAATGTGGACGTTTGGTGCAATCATGATTGTGGTGATTGCCGTGCTGTTTATGCTGTTTTTCCGCGAATCGGATAAAGAGATCACCGCAATTGAGGTGGTTGATGGCGATACCGCGCTGACACGAGGGGAAGTTAAATGAAACAAGACCGTATTCTCGGTGCCCTTTACGGGCAGGCGTTAGGGGATGCGATGGGAATGCCGTCGGAGCTGTGGCCGCGCAAGCGGGTAAAAGCACACTTCGGCTGGATCGACCGTTTCTTACCCGGCCCGGCCGAGAATAATGCCGCCTGCTACTTCAGGCAGGCGGAGTTTACCGATGATACATCCATGGCGCTGTGCCTGGCCGATGCGATTATCGAATGCGACGGGGAGATTAATCCTGACGTTATCGGTAAGCATATTCTGAACTGGGCGCTGGATTTCGACGCATTCAATAAGAATGTGCTTGGCCCGACCTCCAAAATTGCCCTGAACGCCATCCGTGACGGCAGGCCGGTGAGCGAGCTGGAAAATAACGGCGTCACCAACGGGGCCGCGATGCGCGCCTCCCCGCTGGGCTGTCTGCTGCCGGCTACGCGTCTGACGCACTTTGTGGAACAGGTTGCGTTAGCCTCCAGCCCGACCCATAAATCGGATCTCGCCATCGCCGGTGCGGTGGTCATCGCGTGGGCGGTTTCGCGCGCTATCGACGGCGAGCGCTGGCAGAACATCGCTGATGCCCTGCCGGGTATTGCCCGCGCGGCCCAGGAGGCCAACACGACCACCTTCAGCGCCTCGCTTTCGGCACGCATTGAGCTGGCCCTGAAAACCGTGCGCGAAGCCAACGGTACGGAATCCGCCAGCGAGCAGATCTATCAGCTTATTGGCGCGGGCACGAGTACCCTGGAGTCCGTTCCGGCGGCCATTGCGATGGTCGAACTGGCGGGAACCGACCCGAACCGCTGCGCGTTTTTATGCGCCAACCTGGGGGGTGACACTGACACTATCGGCGCGATGGCAACCGCCATTTGCGGCGCGCTGCACGGTATACAGGCCATTGATCCGGCGCTCAGGCGCGAACTGGATGCCGTCAACCGGCTTGATTTCGGCCACTACTGCGACAAGCTGCTGCACTTCCGGGAGCAAAGGGAGGGTGTATGAGTGCTTTTGCCCGCCGTCTCGAAACGCTTCACGCCACGCGTCCGGTAACGGTGCTGGGCGCGGCGGTGATCGACGTGATTGCCGACGCCTACGCCCTGCCCTGGCGCGGGTGTGATATCGAGCTGAAGCAACAGGGCGTGAATATTGGCGGCTGCGCGCTGAATATCGCCATCGCCCTCAAGCGGCTCGGCATTGCTGCGCAAAACGCGCTTCCCGTGGGCCACGGCGTATGGGCCGATATTATCCGTAACGCCATGGCGAAGCAGGATCTGCACAGCACCGTGGAAGCGGAAACGGGCGATAACGGCTGGTGTCTGGCGCTGGTGGAGCCTGACGGTGAACGCACCTTTATGTCGTTCAGCGGCGTGGAGAATCAGTGGCAGCAGCGCTGGCTGGACGGGTTAAGCGTGCCGGAGAAAAGCCTGATCTATTTGTCCGGCTACCAGCTGGCGTCGCCCAGCGGCGAGCTGCTGACGGCCTGGGTGGAAAGTCTTCAGGATGTAACGCTCTTTATTGATTTCGGTCCGCGTATTGCGGATATCCCCGACCCGCTGATGGCGCGGATGATGGCCTGCAAACCGATTGTCTCGCTTAATCGTCAGGAGGCAGAGCTTGCCGCTGAATGGCTTGGCGTGAACGTGGAGCAGCTCGGCAAACAGTGGCAGCAGCGTTTTAGCGCTGCGCTGATCGTGCGCCAGGATAAAGACGGGGCGATCTGGTATGACGGTGACGCCTCCGGACACGTTCCGGCGTTTCCTGCTGATGTGGTCGATACCATCGGCGCGGGTGACAGCCATGCGGGAGGCACACTTGCCGGGCTGGCAGCGGGATGGTCACTGCCGGAGTCGGTGCAGCTTGGCAATGCCGTAGCCGCCTGGGTCGTCAGCCATCGCGGTGGAGACTGCGCCCCCACGCGCGACGCACTACTCCTCGCACACAAAGACGTATAGATCGCTGCGGCAGTAGCTGATGCTGTACTCAATGGGACGGTGCTGTTGATCGAGCGCGACCTGTTTGATCACCAGCACCGGTATCTTATCGTCCATCTTTATATGCGTCTGAAACTCGCTGTCCGGCATCCGGGCGCTGACGCGGGAACGGGTGCGCTGCGGAAAGATATTCTGGCTGCGAAAGTAATCATAAAGCGAGACGCCAATATCGTCCGGGTTGGGAATTAACCCTACCGGTACCCAGGACTCCTCAATGGATACCGCATCGTCGTCCACATAGCGGATGCGCTTAAGCAGAAACACGTCGCTTTCCGGCGCAAGGGAAAGATGGCGGGCGATCTCTTCCGGGCACTTCACCACACGTTTATTCACCCACAGCGTATTGGGCGTTTTGCCCCGCAGTACCACCTGCTGGGAAAACCCCCGAGCCTCTTTCAGCGAATATTCAAAGATATTGTTGATTTGCGTGCCGTAGCCGCGCGCCCGGGTGACGACCCCGGCCTCCTCCAGCGCCTGCATCGCTTTACGCACCGTAATGCGCGATACGCCGGCAAGCTGGCTCAGGTCACGTTCGCCGGGCAAAATATTCCCGTGAGCGAGCACGCCGCTGCGCACCGCGTTTTTGACCGTTTCGGCAAATTTCAGATACAGCGGCGTGTTGTCCGGTGCGGCAATTCGTTCCTTGAGCTGGGCAATTAACCGGGTATGCGCTTGTTCCATCTCTGTTTTTCTCTGGCATGAGGTTTCATGCCAGTATACGGCTTACCACCATGCATGAAAATGGTGAACCGGCCCAATACCGTGACCCACTTCCAGAGAATCGGCTTTTGCCAGCGCGCCCGAGAGCCAGACCTTCGCTTCCTGCACCGTATCCGCCCAGTTCGCGTGACGGGGACGCAGCGCCGCCAGCGCGGCAGAGAGCGTACAGCCCGTGCCGTGGGTGTTTTTCGTCTGTACGCGCGGCGCGGTGAAACGTTGCGCGCCATCGCGAGTGAAGAGCCAGTCCGGGCTTTCTGCATCATCAAGATGACCGCCTTTCATCAGCACCGCGCTACACCCCATCGCCAGCAGCGCATTCCCCTGCTCTTTCATTTCACGTTCGTTGTGCGCGTGCGGCGCTTCCAGAAGCGCGGCGGCTTCGGGCAGGTTGGGCGTGATCAGCGCCACCTGCGGCAGCAGCTTTTTACGCAGCGTGTCGACAGCAGAAGCGGAGAGCAGCGGATCGCCGCTTTTGGCTAACATTACGGTATCGAGCACTACGTTTTTTATCCGGTAATGTTTAAGACGTTCAGCAACCGCTTCAACAATGTCTGCTTCTGCCAGCATGCCGATTTTGGTGGTGTCGATACGTACGTCGCTGAATACCGAATCCAGCTGCGCGCCAACAAAATCCGGCTCAATGCGATACACCGACTGTACGCCGCGCGTGTTTTGCGCCACCAGCGCGGTGATAACCGAGCAGCCGTAAGCGCCGAGCGCAGAGAAAGTTTTCAGATCTGCCTGGATCCCCGCTCCGCCGCTTGGATCGGTTCCCGCAATAGTCAGGGCATTGATGCGATTCATGCCTGTGCCTCCAGCGCGTAAAGCGCATCCAGAAACGCAGAGGCAAAGCTGCCGGGCCCCTGGCTTTGAGACAGAGCAGCCGATCCTGCACGCTTCATAAAACCGCAGGCTGCCGTCGCGTTATCAAGCCTGTCGCCAGGCAGTGAGCAACAGGCGGCGACGACCGCCGAGAGCGCGCAGCCTGTTCCCACCACGCGGGTCATCAGCGGGTCGCCGCCCGCGACCGTACGGGTTCGCTGCCCGTCGGTGATGTAATCCACTTCCCCTGTGACCACCACAACGGCGTGGGTCTGGCGGGCGAGCGCCTGCGCGGCGGGCAAGGCGCTTGCAGCCGTATCGGTGGTGTCTACCCCGCGACCGCCCGCACTCATCCCGGCAAGGGCCAGGATTTCGGAGGCATTGCCGCGAATGGCAGCAGGTTTAAGCGATACGATTTGCTGGCAAAAACGGGTGCGGAACGCCAGCGCGCCAGCCGCGACCGGGTCCAGAACCCAGGGGGTGCCCGCAGCAACCGCACTCTCAATGGCCCGACGCATCGACTGGGCGCGCGGCGCGGTGAGCGTGCCAACGTTGATGAGCAGAGCATCGGCAAGCGTGGCGAACTGTTCCGCTTCCTCGGCTTCGATCACCATTGCCGGGGACGCACCGAGCGCAAGCAGAACGTTGGCGGTGAAGGCCTGTACGACATCGTTAGTCATACAGTGCGTGAGCGGGGAACGGGTTCGGAATTGAAATAAAACGTGTGAATCGAGCAGGTCAGGCTGCATGGTTTCGCTCCTGCCGTACGTGAAGAAGCGATGACCGGGTAGGCATCTGACTTCCCTACGCTGGCATTATCCAGATCAGGTAATACGGGTATTTCTCAGCCTTCACCAGGAAGGGCACCCCGAGTCAAATTACTTATAAAACAATTATTTAATCATAAATAATTTTAGGTGTTTAGTGTAACCGGGGCCGCAGGTAAGGTGCAAGATTTTTTGAAATGATTTACGCAAGGCAGTTAGGATGCGATAGATAAATAAAACATATAACAATGTACTAAAATATTGTTGAAAGTATTTAATGCATGTACTTTATCGCTCACTTATTCACTTAACCTTACTTCTCGGCCTATTCACTTTATGATCTAAATCGAAGCTTGATATATTTAGCCATTCTTTTGACTATAAATGCTTTACTGAATAAATTACTTCCTCCCTTCTGTCACGCGCTGTACGATTGGCGTTCAATATCAATAAATAACAAGAGGGATTTTAAATGGCTGTAGCTGTTTATCTGTGGTTAACAGACGATACTGGAAATAAGATTAAAGGCTCTGTTGATGTAAAAGGTCGGGAGGGTTCGATTGAAATCATAGAACTTATGCATTCGGATCGGCTTTCTATCACCGCAAAACCAAAGGCTGGACAATGAGACTTACACCCTATGTAGAAAATCAGATGTGTGGGCGTGATGGGTTCATGATACACGGCGATAGCTCAGCGCATCCGGGAGAAGCTTCAGATGGTTGTATCGTTTTAAATCTTCCGTACAGAAAAATTATTGCAGCAAGCAAAGATAAAATATTAGTAGTGGAAGATTAACTATGTTCAAAAAACAGTTAATATTTTCATTAATGTTACTACCTATTTTAGTCCATGCCAAATCTCCTGGTTGTGCTGCAATTGGCTTGTTTATGGAATCAACCTTGTTTGATGCTCTATCAAATGAGTTAAAAATTGATACGAGTACTATAGATGAAACCAAAGCAAAGGTAGAACTGATAGACGTTTCCCCAGTCTCAAAAATTTATGCAGAATCTTTAGCAAAAATTGATTATGCTAAAGATCAGAGCAAGGATAAAACATTAGCTATATATAAAAAAATTTACTTACCCAGTTATTTTGAAAACGACGTGAAAACAATTACAGCAAAATACACATATATCAATAAGGATGCTAAAAAGGATGTATTCATTGCATCCAGTTTAATGAACAAGGATGAATGTAGCATTAGATTTAACGGTTACATCATTCTCTCACGACAATTCTAAGTCTTAGGGGCTATCATGGCCCCTCTTCTAAACTCTATACTTCATATAACAACTTCCTAACTATGCATAAGTATTTAAAGCAGTTTCGCCTACACACGCCATTAGCGCACACTATCGCGCTCAGTTAGAGCGCTCGGGGTGCACGCAAATGAGCGCTGGCAATGGCTCGTGTGATATCAGCAAACCAAAGCGGAAAATGCGCCAAAAAAGCCAGCGTTAAACGCCTGAACGCCAATTTTTATGAAATTCACGGTAATGGTTTTGTGATATCGCTAAGCCTGGATGAGAACGGCATTACGGACGCGTCGTGGAATAAAACGAAGGGACGCGAACACGGCATTTTAAGCATTACCCAGAAATAAACAGCGTAAGGAGGCTCCCCGCCTCCTTTTAGCCTGCCAGTCGCACAATTTGCCACACTCTTTTGTCTGATTTTACAATGCTGACAATTCATATCTAAGCCACTGTTTTTACTCGCTATAAACTGCAAGTTTTTGCCAGAAAATGAGGTTACCCCCTCCCCTGTGCCCTGTGTCACAAAACAGTAAACAAATTAACCATTGAGCCCGGTGACAAAAGGCTCTATATTGGCGGCGTTTTTTTCAGGCCCCATCTGTTTTTTAACTTTTTATTCAATCGTTGCTCATAACGAAGCGGCGGTTGTAGGAGTGATATGATGACGGATAAAGTCCGTATTGACACCGTAGATGCCCACAAAAGCAACGAAACCTATCTGGCCCGTCAGGCCGAGTTTGAATCTAACGTCAGGAGTTATCCGCGCAAACTGCCTTTAGCGATCACGAAAGCAGAAGGCGTGTGGATCACCGATGCAGATAATAAAGAATACCTTGACTGTTTAGCAGGCGCAGGCACCCTCGCGCTTGGCCACAATCATCCTGATGTGCTGAAAAGCATCCAAAATGTCATTACCAGCGGCTTGCCGTTACATACCCTGGATCTGACCACGCCGTTGAAAGACGCGTTTTCAGAATATCTTCTCTCTCTGTTGCCTGGTCAGGGCAAAGAGTACTGCCTGCAATTCACTGGCCCATCCGGCGCTGACGCCGTTGAAGCTGCGCTGAAGCTGGCGAAAAAAGTGACCGGTCGTAGCGGTATCATCAGTTTCTCTGGTGGTTACCACGGTATGACCCACGGCGCGCTGTCCGTCACCGGTAACCTGTCTCCGAAGGAAGCGGTTGACGGCATGATGCCTGAAGTCCAGTTCATGCCTTACCCGCACGAGTACCGCTGCCCGCTGGGTATCGGTGGTGAAGCGGGCGTGAAGGCGCTGACCTACTACTTCGATAACCTGATTAACGACGTCGAAAGCGGCGTGCGTAAACCTGCTGCGGTGATCCTGGAAGCCGTTCAGGGTGAAGGCGGCGTGAACCCGGCTCCGGCTGAGTGGTTGCAGCGCATTCGTAAAGTGACTCAGGAACACGGCATTCTGCTGATCCTCGACGAAGTTCAGGCTGGCTTTGCCCGTACCGGTAAATTCTTCGCCTTCGAGCACGCAGGCATCGAGCCAGACATCATCGTGATGTCTAAAGCGGTTGGCGGTGGTCTGCCACTGGCTGTACTCGGCATCAAGAAGCAGTTCGATGCATGGGCACCTGGTCACCACACCGGCACCTTCCGCGGCAACCAGCTGGCAATGGCGACCGGCCTGACGACGCTGAAGATCCTGAAAGACCAGAACATCGCGGGCAAAGTGGCCGCACAGGGCGAATGGCTGAAGGGCCAGCTGAAAGAGATGGCGAAACGTTATCCGGTCATCGGCCACGTTCGCGGTCTGGGCATGATGATCGGTATCGAGATCGTTAAGCCGCACGAAGCCGCTGACCACATGGGCTGCTTCCCTGGCGACGGCGAGCTGTCTGCGCTGATCCAGAAGAAGTGCTTCGAAGCCGGTCTGATTCTGGAGCGTGGCGGCCGTAACGGTATCGTTCTGCGTCTGCTGCCTTCTCTGCTGATCAGCGACGAAGAGCTGAAAATCTTCCTGGATAAATTCGAGCAGGCGCTGCTTGCTGCGGGCGTTCGCCCGGCGTAACCGGAGTTGTTGAATACGATGTCTGATTCAAACCCAATTTTGTTCTCCTCTGCGCAGAGCATTGAAGCTTACCAGCAGGCGATTGAACAAAGCACTCAGGCTGTGATGCAGTGGCTGAAACAGCCTGAGATGTATCAGGGCAAAACGGTCGCGGAGCTGCGCGACCGTATTAAGCTGGATTTCAACCCGAAAGGGCTGGGCAACGAAGCGGCGATTGAACGCGCCGTGGAGTTCTTCCTGAAAGACAGTTTGTCCGTTCATCACCCGCAATGCGTGGCGCACCTGCACTGCCCAAGCCTGGTGGTTAGCCAGGCGGCGGAAGTGCTGATTAACGCCACCAACCAGAGTATGGACTCCTGGGATCAAAGCCCGTCCGCAACCATTATTGAGATCAAACTGATCGAATGGCTGCGTACCCGCGTGGGTTATCAGGCTGGCGACGCGGGCGTCTTCACCAGCGGCGGCACCCAGAGCAACCTGATGGGCCTGATGCTGGCGCGCGACGCGTTCTTCGCCCGTCAGGGCCACTCGGTTCAGCAGGACGGTCTGGTAGGCGATCTGCGTAAAATCCGCGTCCTGTGCTCGGAAAACGCACACTTCTCCGTGCAGAAAAACATGGCGCTGATGGGTCTGGGTTACCAGTCCGTGGTGCAGGTGAAAACGGACGAATTCTCCCGCATGGATCTCTCCGATCTGGCGGCGAAAATTGAGCAGTGCAACGCGAACGGCGAGCAGATCCTGGCGATTGTAGCCACCGCCGGCACGACCGATGCGGGTGCTATCGATCCGCTGCGTGCCATTGCTGAGCTGGCTGCGAAGCAGAATATCTGGGTGCACGTTGATGCGGCCTGGGGCGGCGCGCTGCTGATGTCTGAGCAGTATCGCCACTACCTGGACGGCATTGAGCTGGTGGATTCCGTAACCCTGGACTTCCACAAGCAGTTCTTCCAGACCATCAGCTGCGGCGCGTTCCTGCTGAAAGAAGCGCGTCATTATGAGCTGATGCGCTATCAGGCGGCTTATCTGAACTCTGAGTTCGATGAAGAAGCGGGCGTGCCTAACCTGGTCTCCAAGTCTCTGCAAACCACGCGCCGTTTCGACGCGTTGAAACTGTGGATGAGCCTGGAAGCGCTGGGTCAGGAGCAATACGCGGCCATCATCGACCACGGCGTGACGCTGGCACAGCAGGTTGCGGCTTATGTTAAAGAGCAGTCTGCTCTGGAACTGGTGATGCAGCCTCAGCTGGCAAGCGTGCTGTTCCGCTTCCGTGGACAGGTGCAGATGGACGACGCGGGTATCGCCCTGCTGAACCAGAAAATTGGTGACGCGCTGCTGGAGTCTGGCCGTGCAAACGTCGGTGTGACCGAGCATAACGGCGTCACCTGCCTGAAGCTGACCCTGCTGAACCCAACCGTGACGCTGGAGGACATCAAAGTCCTGCTGTCTCTGGTTGAGCGTACCGCAGAGGAAGTCCTGGCGAAGTAATGCCTATCCCTCTCCCGCCCGGGAGAGGGATTATTTTCCCTGCCTTAATGCTCGCCCCGCTTTTTCTTCGAACCATAACCATATTCATACTGGCTACACTCAGAGCCGTAAAACAGCGCTGCGGACTTAACAATATCGTTAAGAATGGTTCCGCTGACCTTTACGCCAACGCGGTGCAGACGTTTAATGGTATTCTCCATCTCTTTCACGCTGGTTTTATCGAAACGGGCCACCATCAGCGTCGTTCCGGCTGCTCTGGCAACCAGCGCCGCATCGGTGACGGCCAGCACTGGCGGGGTATCGATGATGACGATGTCATAATGCTCGTTAACCCATGACATAACGGCCAGGAACCGTTCGCTTAACAACATCTCCAGCGGTCGCAGCGGTTCCGGGCCGCAGGTAATGACGTCGATTCCCCCCTTCTCGAAGCGCTGAATTACCTCTGTACAGTCGCATTTACCTTCAAGCACGCTGGACAGCCCATGGCGGTTATCCAGGCCAAAAATGTTATGAACATAGCCCTGGCGCATATCCGCATCGATAAACAGCACCCGCTGACCGCTCTGTCCGGCAATAGCCGCCAGGTTCGTCCCCACCAGCGTTTTACCGCAGTCCTGAGTAGGGCCAGAAATCATCACGATACGATTCTCAGCCTCCATCATGGAGAAATGCAGGCTGGTGCGCAGCCCCCGAACCGCTTCGACAAACATATCAGCAGGCCGATCGACAGGCAGGAACGGCACGTCCAGCGTTTTGTGCTTCCAGTGACGGGTAAACGGAATTTTTCTGCGCAAATGCGTTTTTTTCCACAGCCACTGGGAACGAGGCAACGTAGCCAGAACCGGAATTCCATGCATTTCCAGCTGTTCGGAGAGCATAATCCCACGTTTAAACGCCATGTGTACCAGCACGCCGCCCATTGAGAGCATGAGCCCGAACAGTGCGCCAAGAACGATGATTAACGCTTTTCGCGGCTTTATTGGATCCGGGAGCGTAACCGCCTTATCAATGATCCTCACGTTCCCGATAGCGCTGGAGCGGGAAATATTCAGCTCCTGCTGGCGCGTCAGTAGCTGTAAATAGATCGTGCGGCCTGACTCAACGTCCCGGCTCAGGCGTAAAATCTCCTGCTGCGTGGAGGGCATTGCTGATACCCGCTGATTCAGACGCTCGCGTTCCCGCTCAAGGGTTTGTCTCTTTTCACGCAATGCACGGTAGGTGGGGTGATTCTTTTTGAAGAGCTGCGAGATCTCTGCCTCACGGAACGTCAGCTCATTTAGCTGATTCTCGACGTTAACAACCTGATCCAGTATGGATTTTGCCTCTAAAGAGAGGTCCACCGAGTCGCGCTGCGCCCGGTAGGCATTCAGCCGCGCTTCAGCCTGATCCAGTTCCGTTCTGATCTTGGGCAACTGCTTTTGTAAAAAAGCCAGACTACGAGAATCCTGAGCCTCCTGACGCGCGATATTCTGTTGGAGATAATTCTCAGCAATCGTATTCAGCACCCTGGCAATTTTGTCAGGATCGTCGCCAGTCAGGGTTAAGGTCACGATACCGCTCTGTTTCACCGACTCCGCAACCGTGAGGCTCTTTTTCAGGGCGTTGATTGTCTCCAGGCGCGTCAGCGTTTTAAGCGAAAACTGCGTGCCAGGCTCAGCGTCAATCGAGGTCACCAGCAAAACGATCCCTTGCGTAACAAGCATTTTTCCGACCGAACCGTCAGCCTCAATGTTTTCGCCCGTCAGGTGATACTTTCCTGCTTCCTGTACGGTCAGTATGAGTTCCTGCGCATTGCCCTCCACCTGCGGGATCTGGAGTTCGCCTAAGGTTATTTTGCCCTGCCCCCGCCCTTGCAGGCGTTGCCAGAGACGCCCCACAACAGGCAAAACGCGCTGCTTCGCCTGAAACGTCAAACCTAAGTCGTCGACGGTCTCGCCGAGGATCATGCGTGATTTCAGCAGTAAAATTTCAGGGGCTACATCCGTTGAAACAGCGGAGCCCAGCTGGCTTAACCCT
The DNA here is from genome assembly GCF_004331385.1 of Enterobacter quasihormaechei. Lineage (GTDB taxonomy): Bacteria > Pseudomonadota > Gammaproteobacteria > Enterobacterales > Enterobacteriaceae > Enterobacter > Enterobacter quasihormaechei. Next base: position 3,074 of record NZ_SJON01000018.1, on the reverse strand, counting down.
TTAAGCAGGCTGTTATCCTGTTTGCTTTCTATTTGCACCATGGCATCCGCCTGATAAACAGGCGGCGTAACCCAGGCATAGAGGCCCGCGCATAAGATAGAAATGAAAGTCACGCACATAATCATCGCGCGGTGGTCGATCATTTCGCCGAGCAACCGGACAAGATCGATTTCACTTTGTTGCGGTGCCGCTGCACCATAATTGTCTGTTGTGTAAGACGACATTAATGCTTCATTCCTTTCTGACCCAATCGACGTGCCCATTCCTGGCTGGCTTTACCCAAGAGTCCGAACACATATTCAAACGCTTCACGGCTTTTACGGTAGGGATCGGGGATATCCTGCGGCTCCAGCCATTGCCCGAATAGCAGCGACTTGCCCCTGATCTCCGGTGCCATGGCGGAAATAAAGTGAAGGTGTTTCGGCTCCATAACCAGAATGAGATCGGACTCCTGCATCAGACCGGGCGTCAACCTGCGTGCCACATGGCCGTCCAGGGAAATCCCGTGTCGCCATGCTACGTCCTGGGCACAGTCATCCGCCGGGCAACCCTCAAGGCCAAATATTCCCGCCGAGGTGATGTCTCTGTCGGGCAAGTACTGGCGTAAAAGCCGTTCTCCAATAGGGGAACGGCAGATATTTCCGGTGCAAACCACCAATATCGATTTGAACATTATTGCGGCCACGATCTGATGTAACGAACCGTTTCGGTGAGGTCATGCACCCCGCTAATCGTTGGTACAAGCTGCGTTATCACGCGATTCCAGCGTGACAGCGGTGCGGTGGTGACATACACAATGTCATAAGGCTCAAGCTGAAACTCTGTGCCCAGCACCATGGCCGAAGCGTCTTTTGCATTCAGCTGATAGATATTCGCAATTTTCCCGGACTCGCGTACCGAGCGAATAACAAAAATACCCGTGGCATCGGCCATATTCTGGTCCAGGCCACCGGCATTGCCGAGCGCTTCGGCCAGCGTCATGCCGCTGCGATCCATCTTCAGCGTGCTCTGTTTAACAACCTCGCCCATCACGAATACTTTCAGCGCATCGTTGCGGGGAATAAACAGGATGTCGCCAGGGTTGAGCAGCTTATTCTGGGTTAAATCGCCATGCTGCATCAGGGCGTACAGGGAAAGTCGGGAGTCCTGACCGTTGTGAGTCAGCACCACGTTCCGCCAGTCCGCATCGGCAGTAAGCCCACCGGCGGCATTAACGGCGTCCATTACCGTCAGCGGAATGTTGGTGATGGCCTGCTGGCCAGATTTCGCCACTTCTCCCGTGACGTAGGCTTTTTGCGAACGGAAAGCGGCAACGCTGACGTCCACCTGAGGGCTTTCAATGACGTTATCCAGCCGCGCGGTGATCTCCTCGCGCACTTCGGAAACCGTTTTTCCCGCCACGTGCAGTTTGCCCACGTAAGGGTAAAAGAGCGTGCCGTCGGCATTGACCCAGTTTCCCGTATCGCTTGCGCTGCGATACTGTCCTGCGGGCGTAGTAAGCTCCGGGTGATCCCAGACGGTGACCGTCAGGATGTCACCGATTCCAATACGGTATTCCCAGTTTTTGACCTGCTCATCAAGATTAGGATTTGCCTGAGATTTTGCCGCTGCTGGACGTAGTTTCTCAATTAATCCGGGCGTAAGTGGATAAATTTCGATTTGTTTATCTAAGCTATTATTAAGATCGGCCGGCGCGATTATTTTTTTGCCTGCGGAACTTAACGTTTGGCCAGGAGAAATTACGCATCCCGCCAACTGACTTATTGCTAAGAATATTACAGATAATGCTGTTGTGTTTTTCATTTATATATACTTATCATCCCTGCTCGTGGCGAACGCCCGACGGGGCGCAGCCCTGCGCTAACCCACGCTTGAAATAACTGTCTTTTCAAGGGAATACTTAAACGTAATCTAAAAGTGAAGTAACGAATTGTCCGATCCGTGACGGGCAATTAATTAAAATATAATCTTCCTGAAAATCTTAAAGCCTGCTGTAAAAAAATGCACGATCTACAGTTTATAAAATTACGGCAACAATGTATTTTCAGAATTAATTCAGCAAAACGATAATTACAATGAATTATTCCCACCAGCATGCATTCATATCAATAATACTCACAACCGCTGGCACTACACAAAACCGTTCACTTTTGTTACATTTTTTTTCAAACACACCCTGTTTTGATACTTAAAATGGGCTGTCTGCCGCACTGTCCTCCGCAGACAAGCGTATCCGTAACGATATCACTGGAGAAAAAATGGCTAAGCGTAAATTGGTGCTTCTGGGTGTATTACTGTCTCTGGCGGGCTCCGCATTCGCAGCCCCGCAAACGGCCGCCGCGCCTTCCGGCATTAAGGCTTATGAAGAGCAGGAGTTCATCGCCGACTTCACCAAATTTAAGATTGGCGATACGGCGCCCGCGCAGTATCAGACGCCTGAGTACACCATCAAACAGTACCAGTTGCGTAACCTTCCCGCGCCGGATGCCGGTACGCACTGGACCTACATGGGCGAAAACTACGTTCTGATTGGCGATGCGGATGGCAAAATCCATAAAGCCTATAACGGAGATATCTTCTATCACCGCTGATACCATGATCCGGCCCTGGCAGGAAGACGATCGGCCGTTTCTGCGCACGCTGTACCTGCATGCACGACGCGCTGCCTGGCCATGGCTGGACGGTTCTGAATGGCAGCTTGAGGATTTTGACGCCGCAACGCGTGACGAGCAGATCTGGGTTGCGATCCACGACGGTCACAGAGTGGGTTTCGCCTCCGTCTGGGTAAACGATAACTTTCTGCACAACCTGTTTGTCGACCCGCAGTATCAACATCTCGGGGTCGGGAGCCGGCTTCTTGAACAGGTTCAGAAGACGTTTACCAGTACAGGCGCGCTGAAGTGTCTGGTGAAGAATGCGCGGGCGGTTGCGTTTTACCAACGCCACGGCTGGCACATTGAGGCGACGGGTGATTCTCCGGATGGAGAGTATTATTTGATGCACTATCGGTTGGGTTAACGTCGGGTGGCGGCTTCACCGGACCCGACCTTCGTGATGGTGCCATTTGTAGGCCG
>NZ_SJON01000017.1 GCF_004331385.1 Enterobacter quasihormaechei | reverse complement strand
AATTCTGAACCTGCAAGCGTAAAGTGAAAATTATTTACTGACCGCTCACTTTCCAGGCAAATCACTCTTCAGACCTCAATTTTCGCCTAGTTTTTAAACAAAAACGAGCCGCAAGCGGCCCGTTTTTGCGTTTTGTGACTTACTGCACTGCCACAATGCGATCGTCGTTGGCTTCCAGTCGGATAACTTTGCCCGGAATCAGCTCCCCGGAGAGAATTTGCTGCGCCAGCGGGTTTTCGATCTGCTGTTGGATAGCACGTTTTAACGGACGCGCGCCATAAACAGGATCGTAACCATTCTCGCTCAGCAGTTTCAGCGCATCATCCGAGATGTGGATTTCATACCCACGGTCTTCCAGACGCTTGTACAGACGCTGCAACTGGATCTGTGCAATCGACGCGATGTGTTTCTCACCCAGCGGATGGAACACGACCACTTCATCAATACGGTTGATGAACTCCGGACGGAAGTTTTGGCTGACCACGCCCAGCACCAGATCTTTCATATGGCTGTAATCCAGCTCACCGAAGCGTTCCTGAATTAAATCGGAACCCAGGTTAGAGGTCATGATCACCACCGTGTTACGGAAGTCGACCGTTCTCCCCTGCCCGTCCGTCAGGCGCCCATCATCCAGTACCTGCAACAGGATGTTAAATACGTCAGGGTGTGCCTTTTCCACTTCATCCAGCAGGATGACGGAATAAGGACGACGGCGAACCGCTTCCGTCAGGTAACCGCCCTCTTCATAACCGACATATCCCGGAGGCGCACCGACCAGACGCGAGACGGAGTGTTTCTCCATAAACTCGGACATATCGATACGCACCATTGCGTCATCGCTGTCGAACATAAAGTTAGCCAGCGCTTTACACAGCTCGGTTTTACCGACACCGGTTGGCCCCAGGAACAGGAACGAGCCGATTGGACGATTCGGATCGGACAGCCCTGCACGGCTACGACGGATGGCGTTAGATACCGCTTCGACCGCTTCGTTCTGGCCAATAACGCGCTGATGCAGATCCTGCTCCATACGCAGCAGTTTCTCGCGTTCGCTTTCCATCATGCGAGCCACAGGAATACCCGTCCAGCGCGCCAGCACTTCGGCAATCTCGGCATCCGTCACTTTATTACGCAACAGACGCATGGTTTTGCCTTCCGACTGCGTGGCGATCTCAAGCTGTTTTTCCAGCTCAGGGATCTTGCCGTACTGTAGCTCGGACATCCGCGCCAGGTCCCCTACGCGACGCGCCTGCTCAATGGCAATTTTCGCCTGCTCCAGCTCAGCCTTGATTGTCTGGGTGCCAGAGAGGGAGGCTTTCTCAGCTTTCCACTCTTCTTCCAGCTCAGAATACTGGCGCTCTTTCTCATCCAGCTCTTCGTTGAGCATATCGAGGCGTTTCTTACTCGCTTCATCAGACTCTTTGTTCAGCGCCTGCTGTTCCAGCTTGAGCTGGATAATGCGGCGATCGAGTCGGTCTAACTCTTCCGGCTTCGAGTCAATCTGCATGCGGATACTGGACGCGGCTTCATCGATAAGGTCGATGGCTTTATCCGGCAGCTGACGATCGGCGATATAACGATGCGAAAGCGTCGCCGCCGCAACGATGGCCGGGTCAGTGATCTGCACGTGATGGTGCAGTTCATAGCGCTCTTTCAGACCGCGCAAAATAGCGATGGTATCTTCAACGCTTGGTTCAGCGACAAACACCTTCTGGAAACGACGCTCCAGCGCGGCATCTTTTTCAATGTACTGACGATACTCGTCCAGCGTGGTGGCACCGACGCAGTGAAGTTCACCACGCGCCAGCGCAGGTTTCAGCATGTTCCCGGCATCCATTGCGCCGTCAGCTTTACCGGCCCCAACCATGGTATGCAGTTCGTCAATAAACAGGATGACGTTACCTTCCTGTTTCGCCAGATCGTTCAACACGCCTTTCAGACGCTCTTCGAACTCGCCGCGATATTTCGCCCCGGCCACCAGCGCGCCCATATCCAGAGCCAGCACCCGGCGGCCTTTCAGCCCTTCAGGCACTTCACCATTAACGATACGTTGCGCCAGCCCTTCAACGATGGCGGTTTTACCGACGCCGGGCTCACCAATCAGCACCGGGTTGTTTTTGGTACGACGTTGCAGTACCTGGATAGTCCGGCGAATTTCTTCGTCACGGCCGATCACCGGGTCAAGCTTGCCCTGCTCGGCACGTTCGGTCAGGTCGACCGTAAATTTCTTCAAGGCCTGACGTTGGTCTTCGGCTCCCTGATCGTTCACGCTTTCACCTCCGCGCATTTTCTCAATCGCCTGGGTCACATTGGCGGTGGTTGCACCGGCGGATTTCAGCAGGTCGGTCAAGGTACCGCGTGATTCAAGCGCCGCCAGAACAAACAGCTCTGACGAAATAAAGTTGTCCCCACGTTTTTGCGCCAGCTTGTCGCAAAGGTTCAGCACGCGCACCAGATCCTGCGACGGCTGGACGTCGCCACCGGTACCTTCTACCTGTGGTAAACGGCTCAGCGCCTGATCGATGGCGGTGCGTAACTGGCCGGCATTAATGCCAGCGGATGTTAATAAAGGACGTACCGATCCCCCTTCCTGATTCAGCAAGGCGCTCATTAAATGAAGAGGTTCGATAAACTGGTTGTCGTGCCCCAGTGCGAGGGACTGGGCATCGGCGAGAGCAAGCTGGAATTTATTAGTAAGACGATCCAGACGCATAACTCCTCCCATAACAGGTCAAATTTGCTACTGGAGATTAAATGAGGTCATCCCTCAATTATTCAAGGTTAATAACCTGAATTATGTGAAAAGAAAACGGCGCGTGCCGGATCGTCTTGATTCTTTAGGTTATATCAGCCAAATGAAACTTGCCATACGGCCTGTCGTCTTGTCGCGGCGATAGGAGAAAAAATCACCCTTTTCGGTGAAGGTACAGCGATCGCCGCCGAAGATCTGCGTCACCCCAACGTTATTCAAACGTTGACGGGCCAACTGATAAATATCGGCCAGATATTTGTCACCGGAAGCCACAAACGCGTCAACCGCTTGCGGATCTTTTTCCATAAAGGCTTCGCGCACTTCAGGGCCTACCTCAAACGCCTGCGGGCCAATCGCCGGGCCAAGCCAGGCAATGATATTCGCGGGAGTGTCCCGGAAGCAGGCGACGGTCTCTTCCAGCACGCCTTCGCACAGCCCGCGCCATCCGGCATGGGCAGCAGCCACTTCAGTTCCCGCCTGATTGCAGAACAACACAGGCAGGCAATCGGCGGTCATCACCGCGCAAACCGTTCCCGGCGTATTGCTGTACGAGGCATCGGCGCGTTTAGACGCGTAAGGCTCACCCGACAGCGTCAGCACCGCTTTACCGTGCACCTGCTCAAGCCAGACCGGTTTTGAAGGAAGGTTTCCCGCAGCAAAAAGGCGCTTACGGTTCTCTTCGACGTGTTCCGGGTTATCGCCACAGTGCGCGCCGAGGTTCAGAGACTCCCATGCGCCCTGGCTCACGCCACCGATACGGGTCGAACTACAGGCGGCCACGCCTTCAGGCAGCGGCCACTCCGGGACAATCAGCTTGGTCATAACCAGTCCACGTGATCCTTATGTTCTTCGAAATCTGCGCGCATCGCGTCGATAAGTTCCACCATATCCTGTGGGATCGGCGCATGCCATTCCATCTGAATTCCGGTAATGGGATGGTAAAGACGCAGCATCGTCGCATGCAGCGCCTGACGATCGAATTTACGCAGCACGGAGATGAATTCATCCGACGCCCCTTTTGGTGGACGCGGACGACCGCCGTAAACCGGGTCACCCACCAGCGGATGGGTAATATGCGCCATGTGCACGCGGATCTGGTGGGTACGCCCGGTTTCCAGACGCAGACGCAGGCGCGTATGAATACGGAAATGCTCCATGATGCGGTAGTGGGTCACCGCCGGTTTACCCATCGGGTGCACGGACATATGCGTACGCTTGGTTGGGTGACGGCTAATCGGCTCTTCCACCGTGCCGCCAGAGGTCATATGACCAATGGCCACCGCCTCATACTCACGCGTGATTTCGCGCAGCTGTAAAGATTCCACCAGGCGAGTCTGTGCGGGAATCGTCTTCGCCACCACCATCAGACCCGTAGTGTCTTTATCCAGACGGTGAACGATACCGGCACGCGGTACGTCAGCAATTGGCGGATAATAATGAAGGAGTGCGTTAAGAACCGTACCGTCAGGATTGCCCGCGCCCGGATGAACAACAAAATCGCGCGGCTTGTTGATGACCAGAATATCGTCATCTTCGTAGACGATCTCCAGGGGGATATCCTGCGGTTCGAAGCGAATTTCCTCTTCGATTTCAGCATTGATGGCGACAGCTTCCCCACCAAACACTTTCTCTTTAGGTTTGTCCCAGATCTTGCCGTTTACCAGCACGCGCTGGTCAAGGATCCATTCTTTTATGCGTGAACGCGAATAATCAGGGAACAATTCGGCCAAAGCCTGATCTAAGCGTTGACCGAGCTGATTTTCGGAGACTGTTGCGGTGAGTTCTACTCGTTGTGCCATAAACTGCTTCTTCGTTTAACGTTGGGTTTTACGGCTTTGCCGTTTAATATAGTGTGCTATTGTAGCTGGTCTTAATCGGGAGCAGGAACTGAGTTTCTCCCGGACAAACATTTGAGGAAAGTCAAAACGTCATGACGCGCATGAAATATCTGGTGGCAGCGGCCACGTTGAGCCTGGCTTTGGTGGGCTGCTCCGGTTCGAATGAACAGGTCCCTGACAATCCGCCGAATGAAATCTATGCGACTGCACAACAAAAGTTGCAGGACGGTAACTGGAAACAGGCGATAACGCAACTGGAAGCGTTGGATAATCGCTATCCGTTTGGTCCGTATTCGCAGCAGGTACAGTTAGATCTCATCTACGCCTACTACAAAAACGCCGATCTGCCGCTGGCTCAGGCAACCATCGATCGTTTCATGCGTCTGAACCCTACCCATCCTAACATCGATTACGTGATGTACATGCGCGGCCTGACTAACATGGCGCTGGATGACAGTGCATTGCAGGGCTTCTTCGGGGTGGATCGTTCTGACCGTGACCCGCAACATGCGCGTGATGCTTTCAATGACTTCTCCAAACTGGTGCGTAGCTACCCGAACAGCCAGTACATTACCGATGCCACTAAGCGTCTGGTGTTCCTGAAAAATCGTCTGGCGAAATACGAGTACTCCGTTGCGGAATACTACACCCGTCGCGGCGCATGGGTTGCCGTGGTTAACCGTGTAGAAGGCATGCTGCGCGATTATCCGGATACACAGGCCACGCGTGATGGCCTGAAGCTGATGGAGAATGCATATCGCCAGATGCAGATGACGGCTCAGGCTGACAAAGTGGCGAAAATTATTGCCGCGAACAGCAGCAATACCTGATACCGCTACAACGCAAAACGGCAGCCCGCAGGCTGCCGTTTTTTTATTCATCCAGACTTCCGCTGAAGCGGTTTAGCCTCAATACATCCAGTCAACTATGACCGCAATTGCTGGCTTCGACAAGGTAAATCTCACCTCTTCCTGCCCTGCCTCACAAAAAAGATTCCCTGACAAAAACCGACAAAATAACGTGATCTAAATCACACATTTTGACATTAGGTCGGGTATGCTGGAATCACCAAGACGGAAAGACAAGAGGTAAAATTTATGACAATGAACATTACCAGTAAACAAATGGAAATTACTCCGGCAATCCGCCAGCACGTCGCAGACCGTCTCGCCAAACTGGATAAATGGCAAACACATTTGATTAACCCACATATCATCCTGTCCAAGGAGCCGCAGGGTTTCATCGCTGATGCAACTATCAATACTCCAAACGGCCATCTGGTCGCCAGCGCAAAACACGAGGATATGTACACCGCAATTAACGATTTGATCAACAAGCTGGAACGGCAGCTCAATAAAGTGCAACACAAAGGTGAAGCCCGTCGCGCCACAACGTCGGTGAAAGACGCCAGCTTCGCGGAAGAAGTTGAAGAAGAGTAATCCTCTAAAATTGAGTGTACCGACAACGCGCCTCCGGGCGCGTTTTTTATTGACAGGATCAAAACAGTACAGGTACTTTAACCCTATCAATTTAAGGACGACCTTATGAAACAGACGCCGTTTTTCTTCGCATTCTTTTTTACCTTCCCCTGACCGGGAGGCGTTTCGTCGTGTGATAAAGAATGCGAAGACGAACAACAAGGCCTCCCACACCGGGAGGCCTTTTTTATTGATAACGATAAATTGAGACAGACAACACTATGACACCGGAAAACCCGCTCCTGGATTTGCGCGTAAAGATCAGCGCTCTCGATGAAAAATTACTGGCCCTGCTGGCAGAACGCCGCGCCCTCGCCGTTGAAGTGGGCAAAGCCAAGCTGGATTCCCATCGGCCGGTACGCGATATCGATCGCGAACGTGATTTACTGGAACGGTTGATTCAGCTCGGTAAAGCGCATCATCTGGATGCCCACTACATCACCCGCCTGTTCCAGCTCATCATCGAAGATTCCGTTCTGACGCAGCAAGCCTTGCTCCAGCAGCATCTGAACAAAACTAACCCGCACTCTGCGCGCATCGCATTTCTCGGCCCGAAAGGCTCCTATTCTCATCTGGCGGCTCGCCAGTACGCCGCCCGCCATTTCGAAGAGTTTATTGAGAGCGGTTGTGCGAAATTTGTAGACATTTTCAACCAGGTCGAAACCGGCCAGGCGGATTACGCCGTGGTGCCTATCGAGAATACCAGTTCCGGCGCCATCAACGATGTTTACGATCTGCTCCAGCACACCAGCCTGTCGCTGGTCGGTGAGCTGACTATCCCTATCGATCACTGCGTGCTGGTCGCCGGCTCAACGGACCTGAGTCAGATAGAAACGGTTTACAGCCACCCGCAGCCGTTCCAGCAGTGCAGCCAGTTCCTGAACCGTTATCCGCACTGGAAAATTGAGTACACCGAGAGCACCTCGGCGGCGATGGAAAAAGTGGCGCAGGCAAACTCCCCTGCCGTCGCGGCACTCGGTAGCGAAGCGGGCGGCGCACTGTATGGCTTACAGGTGCTGGAGCGCAATCTGGCTAACCAGACGCAGAATATCACCCGTTTCGTGGTTCTGGCCCGCAAGGCCATCAACGTGTCCGATCAGGTACCGGCGAAAACCACCCTGCTGATGGCGACCGGCCAGCAGGCGGGCGCGCTGGTTGAAGCGCTGCTGGTGCTGCGTAATCACAACCTGATCATGACGAAGCTGGAGTCCCGCCCAATCCACGGCAATCCGTGGGAAGAGATGTTTTATCTCGACGTTCAGGCCAACCTGGAATCTGCATCCATGCAGAAAGCCCTGCGCGAGCTGGGCGAGATCACCCGCTCCATGAAAGTGCTGGGATGCTATCCGAGCGAAAACGTGGTCCCGGTCGATCCTGCTTAACGTTCGATAAAGCGGCTTTTCTTCATCCCTGCCACATTTACGGGCAGGGTGAAGATAGCCCCGGAAAGCGGGAATTTTGCCAGTTCCTCCGCCTCCATGTTTTCCCGCGTGGTGGTGATAAACAGCGTTTTCATATCGTCGCCGCCAAAGCAGACCATTGTCGGGCAACGTACCGGCAGCCGGTGCTCTTCCAGCTGTTCTCCCTGCGGGGAAAACCGCGCTATACGCCAGCCGTCAAACAGCGCGCTCCAGTAGCAGCCTTCTTCATCCATTGCCGCACCGTCGGGAATACCTTCTCCCTCGCTAAAACGGCGAAATTCTTCGCGCGTTCCGGGTTCAGCCTGCTCATCAAGCGGCATACGGTAGATCACGCCGTTCGGCGTATCAGAGGTAAACATCCACCGTTTGTCAGGGCTAAACGCTAAACCGTTATGCCCCTGAATATCGCACTGGATCACTTTCGGCGTCAGGTCGTTGTCGATACGCATCAGCATGGCGCCGTTATAATCTCCCGGTCCCCAGAAGGTGCCCGCGTAAAACCGTCCCTGATGGTCGGTGCCACCGTCATTAAAGCGTGCAAGCAGCGGATTAGACGGGTTATCGCAAACCTTACGCTGGAGCAGGCCGTGTTTATCGGCCAGCCAGATGGCGTTACGCATCGCGACGATAAATCCGCCGCGTTCACGCAGGGCAAAACACCCGACTTCTTCATGGAATGAGAGCACCGAGTGTTCCGCGGTGGGCAGATGATACCGATGGATCTCCCCTTCCAGAATATCTGCCCAGTAGAGCGCATTTTCTTCTGCACTCCACGTCGGGCATTCGGGCAGATGCCCGGTATAGTTCAACAGCAGCTGCGGTTCAGCCATAACAGATCCCCAAAATGAAAAAAGCCAGCATTGCTGGCTTTCAGTATATACATCATCCGATTACTGGCGACTGTCATTTGCCTGGCGCAACAGCGTGCGGCTTTCGCTCTGGAATCGCGTGGCGTAATCACCGAACCAGTGCTCCACTTTACGGAAACTGTCGATAAAGGCCTGTTTATCGCCCTGCTCCAGCAAGGTGATCGCTTCGCCAAAACGCTGATAATAACGTTTGATCAGTGCCAGGTTGTTTTCAGACGACATAATGATGTCGGCATAAAGCTGCGGATCCTGCGCAAACAGTCGCCCGACCATCGCCAGCTCGAGACGATAGATTGGCGAGGAAAGCGCCAGCAATTGTTCAAGCTGAACGTTCTCTTCCGCCAGGTGCAGCCCGTAGGCGAAAGTTGCAAAGTGGCGCAGCGCCTGAATAAACGCCATGTTCTGGTCATGCTCTACCGCACTAATGCGGTGTAAACGCGCCCCCCAGACCTGAATTTGTTCCAGGAACCACTGGTAGGCTTCCGGCTGCCGTCCGTCACAGTAAACCACGACCTGTTTCGCCAGGCTGCCGCTGTCCGGGCCAAACATCGGATGTAACCCAAGCACAGGGCCGGTGTGTGCCGCCAGCATGGCCTGTAGCGGACCATTTTTAACGGAGGCCAAATCCACCAGAATGCAATCTTCCGGCAGGGGAGGAAGTTTACCGATGATCTGCTCCGTCACGTGGATCGGCACGCTGACGATAACCATACCGGCGTCTTTCATCCGCTCCGCCGCGTGCGGCCAGTCCTCTTTCTCCAGAATACGCACCTGATAGCCAGAGAGCGTCAGCATTTTTTCAAACAGACGCCCCATCTGCCCGCCGCCACCGACGATAACCACCGGACGCAGCGACGGACAGAGGGTTTTGAAGCCCTTGTCGTTTTCGCTGGAATAGGACTCGCGCATCACGCGGCGCAGGACGTCTTCAATCAAATCAGGTGAAACGCCCAGAGCCTGCGCCTCTTTACGGCGGGAGGCGAGCATAGAGGCCTCGCGCTCCGGAACGTAAATCGGCAGGCCGTATTTGCTTTTCACTTCGCCGACCTCAGCAACCAGCGCCATGCGGCGCGCCAGAAGATCCAGCAGCGCCTTATCCACTTCATCAATTTGATCGCGCAGTGCGGTCAATTCAGCAACCATAACTACCCTCTTAAGCCAGACGCGTCGCCAGCTGGCCGTTTAAATCTTTGTGGATCTCACGCAGCAGCGCATCGGTGGTTTCCCAGCTGATACAGGCATCCGTAACGGAGACGCCGGGCTTCATCGCGCTGCGCGGCTGTTCCGATGACTGATTGCCTTCATGAATATTACTTTCAATCATCAAGCCGATAATTGAACGGTTGCCATCTTTAATCTGTGCAATCACAGATTCTGCAACCGCTGGCTGGCGACGGTAATCTTTATTCGAATTACCATGACTGCAATCTACCATTAGTGCCGGACGCAGTCCTGCCTGTTCCATCTCTTTTTCACACTGCGCAACGTCCGCCGGGCTGTAGTTCGGTGCTTTACCGCCGCGGAGGATCACGTGACCGTCCGGGTTGCCCTGGGTTTGCAGCAGGCATACCTGGCCCGCCTGGTTGATCCCAACAAAACGGTGCGGCATTGCGGCGGCGCGCATGGCGTTAATCGCCGTCGCCAGGCTGCCGTCGGTACCGTTTTTAAAACCAACCGGCATAGACAGGCCAGACGCCATCTCGCGGTGGGTTTGTGATTCGGTGGTGCGCGCGCCAATCGCGGACCAGCTAAACAGATCGCCAAGGTACTGCGGGCTGTTCGGATCCAGCGCTTCGGTTGCCAGCGGCAGGCCCATGCTGACCAGTTCCACCAGCAGGCGACGCGCAATTTTCAGCCCTGCTTCCACGTCAAACGAGCCATCCATGTGCGGATCGTTGATCAATCCTTTCCAGCCAACCGTCGTGCGTGGCTTTTCAAAATAGACGCGCATCACCAGGTAGAGGCTATCGCTGACCTCCTCCGCTAATGCTTTAAATCGACGTGCGTACTCAATGGCGGTTTCAGGATCGTGAATAGAGCAAGGGCCGCATACCACCAGCAGACGCGGATCGCGGCCAGCGATAATGTCAGAAATGGTCTGGCGAGAATGCTCAATCTGAGCTTCCTGCGCGGCGCTCAGCGGAAACTCCGCCTTCAGTTGATCCGGGGTAATTAAAACCTGTTCGTCAGTGATATGTACGTTGTTCAGCGCGTCTTTTTGCATGATTGCGATCCTGTAAAACTCGTTTGCGATAGTGGTTTTCCTCAAGGAGGTGACACAACGATACCACAACAAGTAAAGATTTCAATCCAAAAAACGTACACTTTAATTTACAGAAGCCATTTTAATGCCAAAAACTCAGGTTGAAAACGTAAACATAAAATTACACATGCGCATTTACTGCACGTCTACGCTCACGCAAGGAACACTATCCAGGCGCTGGCCGTGAGCTTAATAACTCTCTGATGAATCGAAGGGAAACTTGCGTGGCACATGTATTCAGGCAACAAAGAATGAAGGAAATTATGAATTCCAGCAGACTTAATCGAAACTGGCTTTATTCTCGGGAATATAGTTCGCCCTAAGATTTAGCTTAGGTCAATACAGGGATATTTCTGACATAATGACGGCTTTAAGAAACAATGGTATTCTGCCGGAAATTCTTAAGGACATCTATTTCCGGGGCGGTTTGGCGGATTCTGATGAGAAATACATTCTTGATCGCTTTGCTTCACCTCCCCCTGGCGCTAATGCTGTTCATTTTAGTGAGTCCTGCAAGGGCAGGCTCGTTTACGGAAACGGATAAATCGGTACGTTCGATTGTTTCCGGTATTGTGAGCTACACCCGATGGCCAGCACTGTCCGGCCAGCCGAAGCTCTGTATTTATGCCTCTTCCCGTTACAGACAGGCGCTCAGCAGTGAAGATGTAAATAACCCGTTGCCCTATACTCCTGTCATTGTGCATAGCGATCGGGAAGCGCTCGCGGCAAGGTGTGATGCCCTCTATTTCGGGAGTGAGTCGCCGGCAACTCAACAGGAAATAATAAATCAATATCAAGGCCATGCGTTGCTATTAATGTCAGAGCAAAATCCTGAATGCGTTATTGGCAGCGCATTTTGTCTGATAATAGAGTTCAACCAGGTCAGGTTTTCCGTCAATCTGGACGCGCTGGCGCGCAGTGGCGTAAGAGTCAATCCGGATGTATTAATGCTCGCGCGGAATAAGAAGCATGAATAAGGATGTCATATCAACACCGCGTCCGACGTTTAAAAGAACGTTGCGGCGAATCAGCATGATAAGCGTCGTTATAACGATGACGTTTATATGGCTGCTGCTGTGTTTCGCTTCCGTAGTGACATTAAAGCAATACGCGCAAAAAAACCTCGAGCTCACCGGCGCCACCATGAGCCACAGCCTTGAAGCCTCTCTGGTGTTCAACGATGCCGTGGCGGCAAACGAAACGCTCGCGACCCTCGGTAAGCAGGGGCAGTTTGCCGTGGCGGAAGTGCTTAACGCGCATCATAAACGGTTTGCCTGGTGGTCATGGAACCCGGCGGATAATACCGACACGCTGGGCGCGCTGGTCAGCCGCTGGTTGTTCCCTCTTCCTGTCGCACAGCCCATCATGCATAACGGCAATGTGATTGGCGAAATTCGACTTACCGCACGAGACAGCCTGATTAGCCACTTTATCTGGCTGTCATTTGCGGTTCTCACCGGCTGCATTCTTATTGCCTCTGCCGTCGCATTGACCATCACCCGCTCGCTACACCATGGCATGGTCGCTGAAATGCAAAACATTACTGACGTTGTGCATGATGTCCGCACCAACCGCAACTTCTCTCGCCGGGTAACGGAAGGCCGGATTGAAGAGTTCCACCAGTTTGGAGAAGACTTCAACAGCCTGCTGGATGAAATGGAGGAGTGGCAGCTCAAGCTACAGGCCAAAAACGCGCAGCTGTTGCGTACCGCTATGCACGATCCGCTCACGGGGCTGGCAAACCGCGCCGCGTTTCGCAACAACATTGCGGCCTTGATGAATGACGCTTCGGCAAAAACCAATTCTGCCCTGCTCTTCCTGGACGGTGATAACTTCAAGTTTATCAACGACACCTGGGGTCATGCCGCGGGTGACTGCGTCCTGATCGAAGCCGCAAAAAGGATGGTCGAGTTTGGCGAAAAGCGTCATCAGTCTTACCGTCTCGGCGGCGACGAGTTTGCCATGATCCTGTACGGCGTCCATACCGAGCGTGAGGTGGAATATATTTGCGCCGCGCTGTCGCAGCAATTTATTCGTCCGTTTGATCTGCATAACGGGCACACAGCATCAATGTCACTCAGCATTGGCTTTGCTCTGGCGTGGGAAAATGGCTCCGTTGAGGCATTACTGGAGCAAGCCGATCGCAATATGTATCTGGTCAAGAACCAGCGTTCGAAAACAATATCCTGAAAGGAAGACGATATGTTAAAGCGATACTTTGCGCCGTTATTAATGGCATCTCTGGCTATGTCCGGGTGTCAGACGCCGGACGGTAAATTCACACCAGCACAAATTGCGGCCATGAAGTCCTACGGCTTTAACGAACTGAACGGCGACTGGTCTCTGGGCCTGTCGGATAAGATCCTGTTTGATAAAAATGACGCCAGACTGCGCCCGGAAAGTGAAACGCAGATCCAGACTATGGCCTCACGTCTGGCGGCAACCGGTCTGAATCACGCCCGGATGGACGGACATACGGATAACTATGGTGAAGAGCGCTACAACGAAGCGCTTTCGTTAAAACGCGCCAACGTCGTGGCGGATGCCTGGGCGAAGGGCGCGAACATCCCGCGCAGCAACCTCACCACGCGGGGCTTAGGTAAAAAATACCCTGTCAGCAGCAACCGCACTGCGCAAGGGCGTGCTGAAAACCGCCGGGTTGCGGTGGTCATCAGCACGCCATAAGGCTATTTAACGGATGATCCGGCGAGCGACACGCCTGAAGCCGCTCGCCAGCGCAGCCAGTCGATCGCAATGAATACCGCCACGCTGACGCCCATCACCGGCAACGCCAGCCCCAGCAGAACGCTTATCAGCAAGGTCACTCCCCTTCCCCACAGCGGCAATGCCAGCCAGCTTTGACAGAGCGTCTGGACCGGGTTCGCGGCTGACGTTGCAGGCCGACGCATCCACCACATCCGGTATCCCAGGATAATCAGCACGCACAGCGCAACACCAAACGCGATGAGCACCAGCTGATTTACCAGACCAAACAGGATCCCCATATGGAAATCCACGCCCCAGCGGGTGAGTTTCGCCATCAGCGGAAAATCCTCGAAGCGAGTGCTGTCCAGCACCTTCAGAGAGTGGGGCTCCACGGCAACGGCATCAACCTGCGTCGGCCAGCGGCGATCGATTTCCGTCACCGTCCATGCCTGGTCAGCCCTTTTTGCCGGGCGGATCTCAACTTTGTTCGCATCAATCCCCGACTGGCGAGCAGCCTGCAACACGCTGTCAAAAAGCGACAGCTCGACCGGCATGTCAGGCATCGTCATTGCACCGTGATGGCCACGGTGTTCGGCGTGTTCATCCATCATTTCCGGCGCACCGGAAAGCTGGGTATTAACCTGCGGCGTCAGCCAGTTCATCTCTGCCCGCAGCTTGTCAACGTTACCCCCGGCCCATTGTGACCAGGTTAAACCGGTGGCTGAGAACAGCAGCATTCCCGCCAGCAGCGTCCAGCCTAACATCACATGCAGGCGACGACGATTCTGGAAACGGTTGTTAATGCGGCGCTTTGGCCGGGTGTAGAACCACAGCGCGATACCGCCCAGGGCAGCAACCCACATCCAGGAGGCGGCTAACTCGCTATAGAGCCGCCCGAAGTTGCCCAGCATCAGCGAGGTATGCAGATAATCGATTGTCTGGCGCAGCGGTAAAATCCCGCTGGTGCCGTACACGGTCATATCCCCGCGTAGTTCAAGGCTGACAGGATCAACAAAGAGCGCCCGGTGCTCGGAGGGACCAAGCTTCGGGTCGACAAACATCACGCGGGTCGTTTCGCCCTTTTCCAGCCCCGGACGAACGGCATGTAAACGCAGCGCTGAACCCACGGCGTTTTCCGCCACGGCAATTTGTTCAGCAAGAGGCTGCGCATCACCCACGGCATCCGTATGGAGTGCGTTACGGTACAGCGCATTTTCAAGCTGCGGCGTTGCCACATACAGCGTACCGGTCAGCGCGGCGAAGAAGATAAACGGACCGACAAACAGCCCGATGTAGAAATGGAGGCGACGCAGCAGGTTTCCCCATGCCGCGCGCGGAGTGCAGGTAGTCATACTTTTCCTTTTTAAGGCAAAAAGTGAGTGATTTTGTTTTAAAGGGAGAAAGCAGACCGCCGCGGCGGCGCGCGGGTATCAGGATAAAGCCAGGGGAAGAAGTGCCAGTGGCTGACCGCCTGACGTGGCGGCTTCAGCCGCAGCCGCTGCAACACCACGCTGAGCAGAACGATAAGCGCCAGCATCACGCCCGGCACGTGCGCCAGCAGCACGCAGTAGCCGCACGCCTCCGCATGGTCAACCGGCATCGTGTGTGGCATATCGTCGTGATGCTCGTCCATCGACATCATGCTCATGTCATGATGCATGCCAGGCATCGCGCTCATGGGATCTTTTTGCAGCGAGACGGAGATCAGCGGCGCCACGACGATCAGCAGGATCGCAAACAGCGCGGTCAATGCCGCTGCGCGTTTCCAGCTATGCTGATGCAGTACGTTATCCACTTACCCTCCATCCAAGAGGCGCATATTGTAAATGATTTATAACGGAAGGGTTAACGCGAGAGGTGCGATGGGATAAAAAAAGGGCCAGCCTTTCGGCCAGCCCTTTCTAACAGGATGTCGCTTAAGCGAATCTTAGTTCAGACGCTCTTTAATACGAGCAGACTTACCAGTACGCTCACGCAGGTAGTACAGTTTAGCTTTACGTACAGCACCACGACGTTTAACAGCAATGCTGTCAACTACCGGAGAGTGAGTCTGGAAGACACGCTCAACGCCTTCGCCGTTGGAAATTTTACGAACAGTGAATGCAGAGTGCAGACCGCGGTTACGAATAGCGATAACCACGCCCTCGAATGCCTGCAGACGTTTTTTGGAACCTTCAACAACCCATACTTTCACTTCCACGGTGTCACCTGGACGGAAGGAAGGTACGTCCTGCTTCATCTGCTCTTGTTCAAGTTGCTTAATAATGTTGCTCATAATTTAATCTCTTATCCTGGGTAAACTGATATTCGGGAGCGTATTACGCATTCCCATCATGTTCATGCTGCTGGTGCGCGTGTTCAGTTTTGAACTCGGCCAGCAACTTTGCTTGCTCTTCAGTCAGAGCCAGGTTTTCCAGAAGTTCAGGTCTTCTAAGCCAGGTTCGGCCCAGCGACTGCTTCAAACGCCAGCGACGTATCTCGGCATGGTTTCCTGACAGTAACACTGCCGGTACTTCCATCCCTTCTAACACTTCAGGACGAGTATAGTGTGGACAGTCCAGCAATCCATCGGCAAAGGAATCTTCCGTTGCCGAAGCTTCATGGCCCAGAACACCCGGAATAAACCGGGCAACGGAGTCAATCAGCGTCATTGCGGGTAACTCACCACCGCTGAGAACGTAATCGCCGATAGACCATTCTTCGTCAATCTCGGTTTGAATTACGCGCTCATCTATCCCTTCGTAACGACCACAGACCAGAATCAGCTTTTGATTCGTCGCCAGTTCGCTCACGCCCGCTTGATCAAGCTTGCGTCCCTGAGGTGACAGATAAATCACCTTCGCGCCTTCACCTGCCGCGGCTTTTGCTGTGTGAATGGCGTCCCGTAAGGGTTGCACCATCATCAACATCCCCGGTCCGCCGCCGTAAGGACGATCGTCCACGGTACGGTGCCGGTCATGCGTGAAGTCACGCGGACTCCAGCTCTGGATGCTCAGCAGGCCATTCTTTACTGCCCGGCCAGTTACCCCGTAATCGGTAATCGCGCGGAACATTTCAGGAAACAGGCTAATTATGCCAATCCACATAGCGCCGTCTTTTACCGTTTATCCGGAGAATTAAAAACCAGGATCCCAATCTACTTCAATGGTTTGAGTAGCGAGATCGACTTTCTTGATAACCTGTCCATCGAGGAACGGGACCAGCCGCTCCTTGATGCCAAATGCATCTTTCAGGTTTGCCTTAATGACGAGAACGTCATTTGACCCGGTTTCCATCATGTCGATGACTTTCCCCAGGCTGTAGCCTTCAGTGGTCACTACCTGGCAACCCATAAGGTCTTTCCAGTAGTAGTCGCCCTCTTCCAGCTGCGGCAACTGCGACGAATCCACGACAATTTCACAATTAGTCAGCGCATTCGCGGCATCACGATCGTCAATGCCTTTCAGCTTGATGATGATGTCCTGATTGTGGTGACGCCAGCTTTCCAGCTCGACCTCTTCCCACTTACCGGCTTTCTGGATAAACCAGGGCTGGTAATTAAAAATGCTATCAGCGTCTTCAGTGGAGGAAAACACTCTGAGCCAACCACGGATACCGTAGCAAGAACCCATTTTTCCCAATACGATCGGTTCAACAGGTGCTTTATTGCTCATCATGACCACCGTGACAGATTAAGCTGCTTTGTTTGCTGCTTTGATCAGCGTAGCAACGCGATCGGAAACAGTAGCGCCCTGGCCAACCCAGTGAGCGATACGATCCAGATCCAGACGGGTTTCTTCTTCTGCGCCAGAGGCCAGTGGGTTGAAGAAACCAACGCGCTCAATGAAGCGACCGTTGCGTGCATTACGGCTGTCAGTCACAACAACCTGGTAGAACGGACGCTTTTTAGCGCCGTGACGTGCTAAACGAATAGTTACCATAACATCCTCTTGTGTGAATAAAACAACCGGGCCCCATCGAGGAACGGAGCCCGGGTGTCATATTAAAAGCCCGAAAATTTTACTGATTTTTGGGGAAAATGCAATCAGCAGTTGATCAGTCTGCTGTAAAAGGCCGATTAACGCCCAGGGAATCCTGGTGGCATCATGCCTTTCATGCCGCGCATCATCTTCGCCATGCCGCCTTTCTTCATTTTCTTCATCATACGCTGCATGTCGTCGAACTGTTTGAGAAGGCGGTTAACGTCCTGCACCTGCATGCCGCAGCCGGCTGCGATACGGCGCTTACGCGACCCTTTGATGATTTCTGGCTTCGCACGTTCTTTCAGCGTCATCGAGTTGATGATGGCTTCCATACGCACCAGCACTTTGTCGTCCATCTGCGATTTAACGTTGTCCGGGATCTGCCCCATGCCCGGCAGCTTGCCCATCAGGCTGGCCATGCCGCCCATGTTTTTCATCTGACGCAGCTGCTCAAGGAAGTCGGTCAGATCGAAGCCGTCGCCTTTTTTCAGCTTGCTGGCGAGTTTTTCCGCCTGCGCGCGGTCGACCTTGCTCTCAATATCTTCGATCAGCGACAGCACGTCGCCCATGCCGAGGATACGGGAAGCAATACGATCCGGGTGGAACGGCTCCAGCGCTTCGGTTTTCTCGCCCACGCCGAGGAATTTAATCGGCTTACCGGTGATGTGGCGAATAGACAGCGCCGCACCGCCGCGGGCGTCACCGTCCACTTTGGTCAGCACCACACCGGTCAACGGCAGGGCTTCGTTAAACGCTTTCGCGGTGTTCGCCGCATCCTGACCGGTCATGGCGTCAACGACAAACAGGGTCTCTACCGGGTTGATAGAGGCGTGCACCTGCTTGATCTCGTCCATCATCGCTTCGTCGACGTGCAGACGACCGGCGGTATCCACCAGCAGCACGTCGTAGAATTTCAGCTTCGCCTCTTTCAGCGCGGCATTCACGATATCGACAGGCTTCTGCGCCACATCGGACGGGAAGAAGTCCACGCCAACCTGCTCAGCCAGCGTTTCCAGCTGTTTGATCGCCGCCGGGCGATAGACGTCCGCCGAAACCACCAGCACCTTTTTCTTGTGCTTTTCGCGCAGGAATTTCCCCAGCTTACCGACGCTGGTGGTTTTACCTGCACCTTGCAGACCCGCCATCAGCACCACGGCAGGCGGCTGGGCCGCCAGGTTAAGCACCTGGTTCTCTTCGCCCATCGCCGAAACCAGTTCGTTACGAACGATTTTGACGAACTCCTGACCCGGGGTCAGGCTCTTGTTAACTTCATGACCAACCGCTTTCTCTTTCACACGGTTGATAAAATCACGGACGACCGGCAACGCAACGTCTGCTTCCAGCAGCGCCATGCGCACTTCGCGCAGCGTTTCCTTGATGTTCTCTTCGGTGAGGCGTCCACGGCCGCTGATGTTGCGCAGCGTGCGCGACAAACGATCGGTTAAATTATCAAACATTGTCTCTCGCCTGGGGTAGAAACGTTAGGTCGCCTGGGCGACACATACACAGAATTTTGCCGGAGTATAACATGAAGGCGCCTTTGTTGTTATGCAACGGTTGGAGCAGGCGTCACGTAACGTTATACTGCTTCTCTTTCTTATTAAGACAACTGTCGACGCCTATATGCCTGTTTTCGCACTGATCGCCCTTGTTGCCTACTCTGTCAGCCTCGCGCTGATCATTCCTGGCCTGCTGCAAAAAAACAGCGGCTGGCGGCGCATGGCTATTCTTTCGGCGGTGATCGCATTGATTAGCCACGCGTTTGCGCTGGAATCACGCATCATTCCCGGCGACGGCAGCGTGCAAAACCTGAGCGTGCTGAACGTCGGCTCGCTGGTCAGCCTGATGATCTGTACGGTCATGACCATTGTCGCGTCTAAAAACCGCGGCTGGCTGCTGCTGCCGATAATCTACGCCTTTGCGCTGATCAACCTGGCGTTAGCCACGTTCATGCCTAATGAGTTTATTACCCATCTGGAAGCCACGCCGGGGATGCTGGTGCATATTGGCCTGTCGCTTTTCTCCTACGCGACGCTGATCATTGCCGCCCTTTACGCCATGCAGCTCGCCTGGATTGACTACCAGCTGAAAAATAAAAAGCTGGCGTTTAACCACGAAATGCCGCCGCTGATGGTGATTGAGCGTAAGATGTTCCACATCACCCAGGTCGGCGTGGTTCTGCTGACGCTGACGCTGTGCACGGGTTTGTTTTATATGAAGAACCTGTTCAGCGTGGAGAATATCGATAAAGCAGTCCTCTCCATCATTGCGTGGTTTGTCTATATTGTCCTGTTATGGGGCCATTATCATGAAGGCTGGCGCGGTCGTCGCGTGGTCTGGTTCAACGTTGCGGGTGCCGGCATTCTCACGCTTGCCTATTTTGGTAGCCGCTTCATACAGCAATTTGCTGGCTAAGTAACAAAAGGAGTTCCCCCTGGAACACATCTCTACCACCACGCTGATCGTCATTCTGGTCATCATGGTGGTCATCTCCGCTTATTTCTCTGGCTCTGAAACCGGCATGATGACGCTGAACCGCTACCGGTTGCGTCATCGGGCCAAGCAGGGTAACCGTGCCGCGCGTCGTGTCGAAAAGCTGTTGCGTAAGCCAGACCGCCTGATTAGCCTGGTGCTTATCGGTAACAACCTGGTCAACATTCTCGCCTCTGCGCTGGGCACCATTGTCGGGATGCGTCTGTACGGCAACGCCGGCGTGGCGATTGCCACAGGGGTGCTCACGTTTGTGGTGCTGGTGTTTGCGGAAGTGCTGCCCAAAACCATCGCGGCGCTTTATCCGGAGAAGGTCGCCTACCCGAGCAGTTTCCTGCTAGCGCCGCTGCTTATTCTGATGATGCCGCTGGTCTGGCTGCTGAATATGGTGACCCGCGTCCTGATGCGCATGGTCGGTATCAAGGCCGACGTCACCATCAGCAGCGCGCTGAGTAAAGACGAGCTGCGTACCATCGTGAACGAATCCCGTTCGCAGATCTCCCGCCGCAATCAGGACATGCTCCTGTCGGTTCTGGATCTGGAAAAGGTCAGCGTTGACGACATTATGGTGCCGCGAAACGAAATCGTCGGAATCGATATTAACGACGACTGGAAGGCGATCGTCCGCCAGCTGACGCACTCCCCGCACGGGCGCATCGTGCTCTATCGCGATTCCCTCGACGATGCCATCAGCATGCTGCGCGTGCGCGAGGCCTATCGCCTGATGACTGAGAAAAACGAGTTCACCAAAGAGGTAATGCTGCGCGCCGCCGACGAAATTTACTACGTACCGGAAGGCACGCCGCTCAGCACGCAGCTGGTGAAGTTCCAGCGCAACAAGAAGAAAGTCGGCCTGGTGGTGGATGAATACGGTGACATCCAGGGGCTGGTAACGGTGGAAGATATTCTGGAAGAGATTGTCGGGGACTTTACCACGTCGATGTCGCCTTCCCTTGCAGAAGAGGTTACCCCGCAAAACGACGGGTCAGTGCTTATCGACGGCAGCGCCAACATTCGTGAAATCAATAAAGCGTTCAACTGGCATTTACCGGAAGACGAAGCGCGGACGATGAACGGCATGATTCTGGAAGCGCTGGAAGAGATCCCGGCGGCAGGTACGCGTGTGCGTATTGAACAGTATGATATTGATATTCTGGACGTTCAGGACAACATGATTAAGCAGGTGAAAGTCCTGCCCGTTACGCCACTTCGGGAAAGTATTGCCGAATAGAAGGTAGGCCGGGTGAGGCGAACGCCGCCACCCGGCACTACAGGTAGCAAATTAGGCTTTCGCTTTCGCCACGGTGACCATCGCAGCGCGAATAGTACGACCGTTCAGAGTATACCCTTTCTGCATCACGCCCAGCACGTTACCCGCGGCAACGTCTTCTGACTCAACCATCGCAATGGCCTGGTGAACGTTTGGATCCAGCGGAACATCCGTATCGGCGATCACTTCAACACCGAACTTACGCACCACATCCAGCATGGATTTAAGCGTCAGCTCGATGCCTTCAATCATCGCCGCGTTATCCGGATTAGCTTTATCCGCCACTTCCAGCGCGCGATCCAGGCTGTCGATCACCGGCAGCAGTTCGTTGACGAATTTCTCCAGCGCAAATTTGTGCGCCTTTTCAACGTCCAGCTCGGTACGACGGCGCAGGTTTTCCATTTCCGCTTTGATGCGCAGTACGCCATCGCGTTCGCGATTCTGCGCTTCTACCAGCTGAGCTTCCAGGTTGGCAATTTTTTCATCGCGCGGGTCCACCTGCTCAGCAGACGCGTCTGGCTCTACTGCCTCAACTTCATCGTGCTGTTCCGTGATAATTTCTTCAGGGGCTTGCCCCTCAGGCGTTTTCTGTTCTTTACTACTCATGAATTTCTCCGCGTTTTTCTGCATTCATCTCGCTAACTTCGCTTATTATGGGGATCAGTTTCCTGGATTCAAGGGAACAAGGCAGATTGTCATCATTCATCAGGCACAAGGACCTCCAGAACATGAATAATCATTTCAGGTGTATTGGGATCGTCGGCCATCCGCGTCACCCTACCGCATTGACGACACATGAAATGTTGTATCGCTGGCTGAGTGGTAAAGGCTATGAAGTGATGGTCGAACAGCAAATCGCCCAGGAGTTGCAGCTTAAAAGCGTCAGAACCGGCACGCTGGCGGAAATTGGTCAGCAGGCGGATCTCGCCGTGGTGGTCGGCGGCGACGGTAATATGCTGGGCGCGGCGCGAACGCTGGCTCGCTATGATATTAAGGTGATTGGTATTAACCGTGGCAATCTCGGTTTCCTGACCGACCTCGACCCGGACAATGCGCAGCAGCAGCTGGCGGACGTGCTGGAAGGCCACTACATCAGTGAAAAACGGTTTTTGCTGGAAGCCCAGGTGTGTCAACAGGACTGCCAGAAGCGCATCAGCACCGCCATTAACGAGGTGGTTCTCCACCCCGGTAAAGTGGCGCACATGATCGAGTTCGAAGTCTATATCGACGAAATCTTCGCGTTCTCGCAGCGGTCTGACGGGCTGATTATTTCAACACCGACCGGCTCAACCGCCTACTCGCTTTCAGCCGGAGGCCCAATCCTGACGCCATCGCTGGATGCGATAACCCTGGTGCCGATGTTCCCGCACACGCTCTCGGCGCGTCCGCTGGTGATCAACGGCGACAGCACCATCCGCCTGCGTTTCTCCCATCGCCGCAGCGACCTGGAGATCAGCTGCGACAGCCAGATTGCGCTTCCTATTCAGGAAGGTGAAAATGTACTCATTCGCCGCTGCGATTACCACCTGAACCTCATTCACCCGAAAGATTACAGCTATTTCAATACATTAAGCTCCAAGCTTGGTTGGTCAAAAAAATTGTTCTGATTTTGTATCCAGCACTTTACTGTATATAAAACCAGTTTATACTGTATGCAAACACAGTTATGGTTTTTCATACAGGAAAACAATTATGCTGGCACAACTGACCATCAGCAACTTTGCCATTGTTCGTGAGCTTGAGATCGACTTCCATAGCGGAATGACGGCGATTACCGGTGAAACCGGCGCAGGTAAATCCATTGCCATTGATGCCCTCGGCTTGTGCCTCGGTGGTCGTGCAGAGGGCGATATGGTGCGCACAGGCGCAGCCCGTGCAGACCTGTGCGCCCGCTTCTCGTTAAAAGACACGCCTGCCGCCCTGCGCTGGCTGGAAGCAAACCAGCTGGAAGACGGACGTGAGTGTTTACTTCGCCGCGTCATCAGCAGTGATGGCCGCTCCCGTGGTTTTATCAACGGCACGGCGGTCCCTCTTTCCCAGCTTCGCGAGCTGGGCCAGTTGCTCATCCAGATCCATGGTCAGCATGCGCATCAGCAGTTAATCAAACCCGAACAACAGAAAGCCCTGCTTGATGGCTACGCAGGTGAGTATGCGCTTACTCAACTGATGGCGGAGCACTATCGTCAGTGGCATCAAAGCTGCCGCGAACTTGCGCAGCATCAGCAGCAAAGCCAGGAGCGTACCGCCCGCGCCGAACTGCTGGAATATCAGCTGAAAGAGCTGAACGAATTTAACCCGCAGGCGGGGGAATTTGAGCAAATCGACGAGGAGTACAAGCGTCTGGCCAACAGCGGTCAGCTGCTTTCCACCAGCCAGAATGCCCTGAACATGCTGGCGGATGGCGAGGATGTGAACTTGCAGAGCCAGCTGTACAACGTTCGCCAGCTTGTTACCGAGCTGACCGGCATGGACAATAAGCTGTCTGGCGTACTGGAGATGCTCGAAGAGGCCGCGATTCAGATTTCAGAGGCCGGGGATGAACTGCGCCACTACTGTGAACGGCTGGATCTCGACCCGAACCGTCTGTTCGAACTTGAGCAACGTATCTCCCGTCAGATTTCACTGGCGCGTAAGCATCACGTTACTCCGGAAGAACTGCCGAATTACTATCAGTCTCTGCTGGAAGAACAACAACAGCTGGACGACCAGGCCGATTCCCTCGAAACCCTGTCTCTGGCGGTAAATCTGCATCACCAGCAGGCGCTGGAAACGGCGAAACGGCTGCACGACGTGCGCCAACACTATGCGCTGGAGCTTAGCCAGCACATTACCGACAGCATGCATACGCTGGCGATGCCGCACGGGGTGTTCACCATTGACGTTCGCTTTGAAGAGAATCACCTGACGGCGGAAGGCGCAGACCGCATTGAATTCCGCGTCACCACCAACCCGGGCCAGCCTTTACAGGCGATTTCGAAAGTGGCTTCCGGCGGTGAACTGTCGCGCATCGCCCTGGCCATCCAGGTGATCACCGCCCGTAAAATGGAAACCCCGGCGCTGATTTTCGATGAAGTGGATGTGGGTATCAGCGGCCCGACGGCGGCCGTTGTCGGCAAACTGCTGCGTCAGCTGGGTGAATCGACGCAGGTCATGTGTGTGACACACCTGCCTCAGGTAGCCGGCTGTGGTCATCATCACTTTATCGTCAGTAAAGAAACCGACGGCGAAATGACGGAAACACACATGAAGCCGCTGGATAAACGCGCACGCTTGCAGGAGCTGGCACGCCTGCTCGGGGGCAGTGAAGTCACGCGCAATACGCTCGCGAATGCGAAAGAACTGCTGGCGGCATAAACTTTTTCGGGATCTCAGGGTCATACAGAACAACAAAAACGCCGCCAGACCGGTTTCAAAGTGGGGCAAGGTCTATTATCATCGGCATATTACATATGAGCCGCGTACTGCTCGGGCCCGAAAAGGAATCAAATCACTATGCGCTGTAAAACGCTGACCGCTGCCGCAGCGGTTCTTCTGATGTTGACCGCAGGCTGTTCCACTCTGGAGAAAGTGGTTTACCGTCCTGACATCAACCAGGGGAACTACCTTACCCCTAACGATGTGTCCAAAATCCGTGTGGGAATGACACAACAGCAGGTCGCTTATGCACTGGGAACCCCGATGATGTCCGATCCGTTCGGTACAAATACCTGGTTCTATGTATTCCGCCAGCAGCCTGGTCATGAAGACGTGAGCCAGCAAACCCTGACGCTGACCTTCAGCAGCGCTGGTGTGCTGACCAATATCGACAACAAGCCTGCCCTAACCAAATAATCAGGCGTCAGCAACGCAAAAAGGTGCTCAATGAGCACCTTTTTTGTATACGTTTATTGGCTATTTACCGGATTTCTCTGCTCGCTGACGGCGCAACTCTTTCGGGTCGGCAATCAGCGGACGATAGATTTCAACCCTGTCGCCCTCTTTCAGCACATCACCGAGCTTAACCGGACGGCTATAAATGCCGACTTTATTCTTCGCCAGATCAATGTCGCTGCGAAGCTCAAGAATGCCGGACGCCAGGATAGCCGCCTCAACGGTGGCCCCCTCCTCAAGCGTCACGCGCTGCAAATACTGCTTCTCCGGCAGCGCATACACCACCTCAACAGCAATCTTATGCGACACTGTAAACCTCTTTGGCGCGCGTGGTGAACGCCTGAACCATATTCGAGGCCAGTTCTTTGAAGATACGGCCAAACGCCAGTTCGATCAGCTTATTGGTAAATTCAAAATCCAGATGGAACTCAATGCGGCAGGCGTCCGCGCTCAGCGGCGTAAACTTCCACCCTCCCATCAGTTTTTTAAACGGACCATCCACCAGATGCATCAAAATACTCTGATTGCTCGTCAGGGTATTGCGCGTGGTGAACGTTTTGCTGATCCCCGCTTTGGAGACATCCACGGCCGCAGTCATCTGCGTCGGGCCGGATTCCAGCACCCGGCTCCCGGTGCATCCCGGTATAAATTCCGGATAGGACTGAACGTCGTTCACTAACTGATACATTTGTTCCGCGCTGTAGGGTACAAGCGCAGTACGGCTAATCTGAGGCATAGCATTTTCCATGGTCACACAACAGACAAATAATAACATTTATCACCTGTTAAAAAAACGCTAAGCCTTATCTCGTGCTAAGATAGCGCGTTAGACCTCACAGGACGCAATGAGGTGACTTTTTAAAATCAGATTACCGACGGCTTTACGACACTTATGACGAAGAAAAAAGCACATAAACCTGGTTCGGCGACCATTGCGCTCAACAAGCGTGCTCGCCACGAGTATTTCATCGAAGAAGAATTCGAGGCCGGCCTTGCGTTGCAGGGCTGGGAAGTAAAATCGCTGCGTGCCGGGAAAGCCAACATTGGCGACAGCTACGTGATCCTGAAAGACGGTGAGGCCTTCCTGTTCGGCGCGAACTTTACGCCGCTGACCGTCGCCTCTTCACATTACGTCTGCGATCCAACCCGCACCCGCAAGCTGCTGCTGAACAAGCGCGAACTGGAATCCCTCTACGGACGCATCAACCGGGAAGGCTTTACCGTGGTTGCGCTCTCTTTGTACTGGAAAAACGCCTGGTGCAAAGTGAAAATCGGCGTTGCGAAAGGTAAGAAACAGCATGACAAGCGTACTGACCTGAAAGCACGCGAGTGGCAGCTCGACAAAGCACGTATCATGAAAAATGCAGGACGTTGATTCTGCGCACTTATTGTACTATTCAATAAGTTAGCGTTTCGGGCTGGTATCGAGGAAGTAAAATCTGGTATACTGAGTTCAACACTATTGGGGCTGATTCTGGATTCGACGGGATTTGCGAAACCCAAGGTGCATGCCGAGGGGCGGTTTGCCTCGTTAAAAGCCGCAAAAAAATAGTCGCAAACGACGAAAACTACGCTTTAGCAGCTTAATAACCTGCTAAGAGCCCTCTCTCCCTAGCTTCCGCTCTTAAGACGGGGATCAAAGAGAGGTCAAACCCAAAAGAGATCGCGTGGAAGCCCTGCCTGGGGTTGAAGCGTTAAAACTAATCAGGCTAGTTCGTTAGTGGCGTGTTTGTCCGCAGCTGACGTGCGAATGTAAAGACAAACTAAGCATGTAGTACCGAGGATGTAGAAATTTCGGACGCGGGTTCAACTCCCGCCAGCTCCACCAAATCATGATCCGGATACGTCCGGTGAAGTACAGAAAGCTCGCATGGCGCAAGCCCTGCGAGCTTTTTTGTGTTTGTCGTTGTCCGAGAACATCCGGCTAAATCCAGAGAAAATTGGTACACATTTAGGTACACGCTATACTGTGGCCCTTAAACGTGTACCAATTACGGAAGGGATCCAGACATGGCGCGCATCACACGCCCTCTCACTAACAACGAAATCCTCAAAGCTAAACCTCGTGAAAAAGACTTCACCCTTCATGATGGTGATGGCCTGTTCTTGCTCGTCAAAACATCTGGAAAAAAGCTATGGCGCTTCCGATACCAACGTCCGGGAAGTAATAGCCGAACGAATCTGAGTCTCGGCTCATACCCTGCTCTTACTCTCGCTGCAGCTCGCCAGATACGCGACCAACATTTAGCTGTGCTCGCGCAAGGGATAGATCCACAACAGCAACAAGAACAAGCTTCAGAGCAACGTCAGATTGAGCTAGATAGTATTTTCTCAACTGTGGCTGCCAACTGGTTCAAAATGAAAAGCAAAAGCGTCACAGAGGACTACGCGAAAGATATTTGGCGCTCTCTTGATAAGGACGTGTTCCCCGCAATAGGCGCGATACCTGTTCAGGAGATTAAGGCGAGAATGATTGTTGAAGCATTGGAGCCAATTAAAGCGCGTGGTGCATTAGAGACGGTTCGCCGCCTCGTACAACGGATTAACGAAATCATGGTCTACGCCGTCAACACTGGCCTGATTGATGCGAACCCAGCATCAGGTGTAGGTATGGCCTTTGAGAAACCCAAGAAGCAAAATATGCCGACACTGCGGCCAGAAGAATTGCCAAAACTAATGCGCTCTTTGGTGATGTCGAATCTATCTGTTTCGACTCGCTGCCTAATTGAATGGCAACTTCTGACGCTCGTTCGCCCGTCAGAGGCTTCAGGCACTCGCTGGACTGAGATCGACTTGGATGCAAAGCTCTGGACGATTCCTGCCGAACGAATGAAGGCTAAACGTGAGCACATAGTGCCTTTGTCTACTCAGGCATTGGATATTCTTGAAGTGATGAAAGCCGTTAGTGGCCATCGAGAACATGTCTTCCCGAGCAGGAACGATCCAAAACAACCGATGAATAGCCAGACTGCTAATGCTGCTTTAAAGCGTATTGGATATGGTGGTAAATTAGTAGCACATGGTTTACGTTCAATAGCCAGCACAGCTATGAACGAGGCGGGTTTTAATGCTGATGTTATTGAATCAGCCCTTGCACATTCCGACAAGGATGAAGTGCGAAGAGCTTATAATCGCTCTACCTACCTTGATAAGAGAGTTGAACTAATGAACTGGTGGGGTATAGTTTCTAAAAGCAGCGCCTTAGTTAAGTAGTGAGGCAGAAATCTTTAGGTAGTTTGGACATCAGCCTTGCAAAGGTAAGCTGATACTATAAAAAATCATTCCATATCCGGAGTTACTGTGAAAAGTATAGGTTTTTTCAATAATAAAGGCGGCGTTGGTAAAACAACTCTATTGTGTAATGTTGCTGCTTCATTGGCTATCCAGCACAGAAAAAAAGTTTTAGTTATTGACGCTGATCCACAATGCAATGCCTCTGCTTACCTACTTGGTGAAGACGATCTTGAAAAGATTTTCTTAAATACCGATTTTTACAGCATCGATTCTTTTTTTGATCCAGTGCGAAGAGGACAAGGCTATCCTCAGCAAATGCCTGAAATCGTCAGAAGTCAAAGATTTAATGTTGATTTGATTGTAGGAAGCCCAAAACTGTCAATCAGAGAGGACCTTTTAGCAACAGATTGGGCTGCAACAAGAAACGGTGAACACCGAGGCTTCCAAACTACCTATGTATTCAAAGAATTAATTTCTAGGTTAGATGCTTACGATATAATCCTGATTGACATGGGACCATCTCTGGGAGCGTTGAACAGAGCTGTAATTCTTGGTGTTGATACATTCTTAATGCCTCTTTCAGTAGATATATTTAGTATGATGGCCGTTGAGAATATTATTAAATCCTTCAACAACTGGAAGTCTGCACTTTGTGATGCCATTCAAAAATATAAAGATGAAGAGGGTAACGAATTCACAATCTCAGACAAACCAGTCAAATGGGATTTAGACTTTGCTGGCTATGTCATGCAACAATATAGAGCTAAAAGCAAAGGCGGAGTACGTGAGCCAGTTGCTGCCTTTGAGCGAATAATTAGCAAACAAAAAGATGAGTTAGTTGAGCTTTGTAATTTCTTCAGCTCAGATATTAATAAACTTAATCTAGGTGAAATTCCGACCCTCAGTAGTGTGGTACCTCTATCCCAACAAGCTCACGCCCCTATTTTTGAATTATCTGCAAAAGATGGTATTGTTGGATCTCAGTATACTCGTGTATCGGAAGCTGCGGCATTCTTCCATAATATTGCATCTAATCTCCTGGAGCGTTTCGAAAAATGATTTCATGGCCAGAGTCTTTGATTGACACTATAGCGCGACGCCGCAGCGTGATTATGATAGGTGCTGGAGTTTCAAAAAACTCAGCCAATAATACTGGGAAAAGACCTGCAACTTGGGAAGAGTTTCTCAGGACATGTTTAGATGAGATTCAAGATCAAGGTTGTATCACTCAATTATTAGATCAAAAAGACTATTTAAGTGCGTGTGAGATAATTAAAGAAAAACTCACAAGAGACGTGTTTATCGACAAGGTTCAAACAGAGTATCAAAGAGCAGGTTACAGGCATGCTGAAATCCATGAGCACATATATAATCTTGACGCATCGATAGTCGCCAGCCCGAATTTTGACACTATTTATGATTCCTATGCCCGTGTCGTCTCAGATGGTACTCTAATAATAAAAGATCATACTAGCATAGATACAGCCAACTATTTGCATGGTGGTGACACAAGACTGCTACTCAAAACTCATGGTTCTGCAAATGACCCTCAAAATATAATATTTACTCGTCGCGACTATGCTGAAGCCAGAACAAAACATGTTTTATTTTATGAAATAATAAAAGCATTAGCATTGACCCATACTTTTTTATTCCTTGGTTGTGGTACGGACGACCCTGACATCCGAATGTTATTCGAAGATATTCAATTTGCCCATGGCAGAATGCCTTATCATTACATGACGCTTCCAAATGGGGAAGTACATGATGATTTATTGGATATTGCATCAAAGTCTATGAGAATAAAATTCTTACCCTATTCACCTGATAATGGTCATTCAGAGTTAACTGAATCATTGAGACTTTTGGTTGAAAAGGTTGAAGAGCATAGGATAGAAAACTTAAAAGAGTCGCAAAACTGGTAAAGCACAATACCAAAGCCATATATTCAGGAGGCTTTTCATGCCTCCTATGATTAAATTAATTATTACCCCGTAAACCTAACACATCCCATCTATGCTACCCCCCTTGAACGACAATTATATTTCAACATATTCACTGAGCTTTCTAAAATTAAATAAATTTGGAACTAACGTCAGCGCGCAATGCTCTCCCCGCCACGCCTGCCCGCTTAAGGGGGCGCTTTTAATGCAGGTGCATGACCGGCCTCAGGGCGCGCCAGTGCTGGCGCTGGCGGGGGATTCAGTGTCTGTAAAACGCATGCAAAACCATGCACCTATGCATGCATGGCTTTTATACGTAAAAATGGCGGGATTTTCGGGGATTTTTAAGCGGACTACTGCACGGCCAGTTCTGCACGGCGGCGGGTGTAATTCAGGTTCTGTGCAGGCGTGAATTTTTCACGACTATCATCGCACGAAGCCGCGTCAGGTCTGAATCCGATGGCCGTTAAAATGTCATTATCCTGCGCCGAATAATTAATTTTTTCACCGGCGACCAGCCAGAGCTGTAGCGCCTCACGCAGATAGTCGAGTGAGTGCTGCATGGCGCAGCGCTGAACGGCGGAGTGTTGCCCGGAATAATTCATCAGTTCAGGGGCAAGGGCGGCGGCCAGCTCCGCGCCGTGTACCTGCATAAAATCATTTAAACGGTCGAGGATGCTGATGCGCTGCACCTCCTCATGCGAACGGATATAGCGACCGGCAGCCTGATTAATTTCCCACTTTTTCACGTCGATAATCTCGCGCAGCGTTTGCAGGCTCCGGCCGCTGTGGCCGCTGCCGGCAAGCTGTTCGCGGTATGCCTGCTCGGCCTGCGTCAGTTCTTCCCTGTGTTGCAGCCAGGCGGATTTGTTTGCCTGACAGGCCTCAAAGGCTTTCTGTAGCGTCAGTGTGGTCA
Source organism: Enterobacter quasihormaechei (assembly GCF_004331385.1). GTDB lineage: Bacteria > Pseudomonadota > Gammaproteobacteria > Enterobacterales > Enterobacteriaceae > Enterobacter > Enterobacter quasihormaechei. Next base: position 69,019 of record NZ_SJON01000017.1, on the reverse strand, counting down.
CGTATGTTTCTCCTGATGACTGGCCGTGCTTACGCACCGGCACGGTTAACGATGGCCGCCGGTGCGGGTACAGGGATAACCGGCTCTGTTGCCGGTGAACGAATAACCCCGTCGATGGATTCAAGCGTGCGGAACGTGGCCGAGCATTCGATGTTCATGCACTGGTGATAGCGCTGTTTGACGTTATCGGACAGATACCGACTTGTGCGGGAATGTGCGCTGGTTTTGCAGAACGGACAGTGAAACATGCTTACTCCTCCGCTTTTGCCTCGCCATTTTCAGCCAGTTTTTTGGCGAGCATCATTCTCTTCGCAGGGCTGCGTAACAGCTCCGTATCAACGTCAGTAATCTGCGGCCGGTGCATGCCCGTCACGGACAACACCGGCTCCTGCGTAATATCGAAGTGATACAGGCTGCCCTGACGGCTCAGCGCATCGCGCAGTTCGCCAGTGGCCACGGACTGCGGGGCGCTTTCTCCCTTCATTTCGAGGGCACGAATGCGCAGCAGGAAAGCGCGGATGAGGGCGACAGGAACCGCATTGACAGCCTGAGCCCATTCCGCACCGGCGTAAGCGGTAAAGGCATCTTCATGCGCTGAAAGGTATTTATTGCCGGTGGAGCAGGCATTCAGCATGGCGCGTGTCCGGTCGTTCTCCAGCTCCGCTATCAGACCGGTGAACTCGTCGGCCAGCTCGCGACTGGCGATACGCCTGCTGTGCTCAGCTTTCATTTCAGGGGTGAGACTGCCGCGCAGGGTGCGAAAGCGGCTGCGCCAGTCCTGCTCAGCCTCTGCGCTCTCATTGAGGGCGGTCTGTCGCTCCTGCTTACAGCGTTCAATGGACTTATCAATCTCTTTCAGTACCTGCATGCTGGCCGCGTGGGTGTCTCTGGCCGCAGTGAATGCGCTCAGCTTGTTGGTGATGTGCTGGCTGTTCTCTGCGGACTGCTTGGCGGCAACATCTTGCAGGGCGGTGATGAGTGTTTCGGGTTTCATGTTCAGGCTCTCCGTTTATTCAACATGAAATGATTCTGCTCTTCATCACACAACATCTCGATTCATTGCAGTTGTGGCAGTTCTGGCACAAACACCACTTAAAACCCGGCTTGCCAGAGAAAGGTCTCAGCAAAACCTTACTCACCGTTTGTTTTTTTACTTATAACTATTCACCACTGTTCACCTTAAATAAAAAGATAAGTAATACAGTAAGATAAAGGGTGAACAGTTGAGGGTCTGACTGTTCACCGTCTGTTCACCACTGTTCACCCTTCTGATTTTGACTGGGCTGCTTGCTTAGACTTTTTATTTATATTTAAACTGTGGGATTAGATGTAACAGATATATGTGAATGAGCCAGAATGTGCCACAAAATGTCCACGTTGTACCAAAACATTGCCAATGTTTGCTGCTGTATAAAAATTAGCCTGTAGTGTGGTGAGCCATTACAAAATGACTTGTTGCCCTGAGGGAAAATATTCACAAAATAGAGAGCTACCCGAAGCCGGATGGACACGACCGGCACTGTATGGACTTTGTGAGGTAGCCCGATGCACACCGCTTTTTCTTCCCCGTCTTCTGCCCCTGCCGCGCCGCTGATGCCGGTCTCTGATGTCGTTCAGGAGCGCTTTATCCGTCTGCCCGAAGTGATGCATCTGTGCGGCCTGTCCCGCTCGACCATTTACGACCTCATCAGCCGGGAAGCATTCCCGAAACAAATCTCCCTCGGCGGAAAAAATGTGGCGTGGGCGCAGTCTGAAATCACTGCATGGATGGCGGATCGCATTGCCGAACGTAACCGGGGCTATGACGCATGATGATGACCGTTCAGCAAACACCCCCTTTTTCTGGCTTGCTTCTTTTCGCCGTTTCCAGGTATAGTTTTCCCGCTGTCGCAAAATCGGCAGCCGGGCGTGAGAACCCGAGTTTAACTGTGGCGACACCGGACGCGCCATGCGTCTTTTTTTGTGTCTATGCTTTTGCACACCCATTTATCGGGCAACGGTTCTTTGTCTGTTGCGCCGTCAAAATAATGGTGGCTCAGGCGGGGCAGCTTTCGGGCTGGCCGGTTTCCATAGTTGCCGGTTTCTCACCCCCGTCTGGGCTACCACCATTGCGTGAGAACTTCGGTGGTAGCTGTAATCAGCTAACTATGGAGGTTGCCACTATGGCTACGACCCTCACCCCGTCACACCCGCAGTTTGTCTTTGTGTTTGCCGCTGTTCGTCGCGCAGACCGTACCCCCCGTATTTGTATGCTCCGCACCGTTGCCGGTGATGAGCACGCCGCTCGCCTTTCTCTCGTTCGCGATTACGTTCTCTCGTTCGCTGGCCGTCTGCCGGTTGCGGAGGTGTGCGCATGAGACACACCACCATTACCGCCCGTGACCTCGAATGTCTGGAGCATATGCGCAATGTCGGCCAGCTCATAGGCGACCTGATTCAGGAGCAGGACTGCGCGACCGTTAGGCGTGACCCGGCGCAGCAGTTACAGCTCACCTCCGTGATTTATCTCATGACTGCCCAGCTCGACGGCGTGGTAGAACGCTGCAATCAGCACTGGCTGACCGGGGAGGGTAACGTATGAAAAATCCATTACCGCCTGTATTACGCGCCGCGCTCTATCGCCGTGCGGTCGCATGTGCCTGGCTGACCCTGTGCGAACGCCAGCACCGCTACCCGCACCTCACCCTCGACGCGCTGGAAAGCACCATTGCCGCCGAGCTGGAGGGCTTCTACCTGCGCCAGCACGGCGAGGAAAAAGGCCGCCAGATTGCCTGTGCCCTGCTGGAAGATTTAATGGAAGCCGGACCACTCAAAGCCGCCCCGTCACTGTCTTTTCTCGGGCTGGCCGTGATGGATGAGCTTTGCGCACGTCATATCACCGCACCGGTACTGCACTGAGGGAGAAAACAACGATGAAAATGAACGTAACAGAAACGGTAAAACAGGCATGCGGCCACTGGCCGCGCATTCTCCCTGCGCTGGGTGTGAAAGTGATTAAAAACCGGCATCAGGCCTGTCCGGTGTGCGGCGGCTCTGACCGTTTCCGCTTTGACGATAAAGAGGGGCGCGGGACGTGGTTCTGCAATCAGTGCGGCGCGGGTGACGGACTGAAACTGGTCGAGAAGGTGTTCGGTGTATCAGCCTCTGAGGCCGCCGGGAAGGTGAACGCCGTGACCGGCAACCTGCCACCGGTTGCCCCGGAAGTGATTGCGGCCGCAGAGGCTGAAACGGAGGCCGACCGCAAAGCGGCGGCCGCGCTGGCCGTCAGGATCATGGAGAAAACCCGACCGGCCACCGGCCATGCCTACCTCACCCGCAAGGGTTTCCCCGCTCTGGAATGTCTGACACTCACCGTCATGCATAAAACCGGCGGCGTGACGTTCCGCGCCGGTGATGTGGTTGTCCCGCTGTATGACGATAGCGGCGCACTGGTTAACCTTCAGCTTATCAATGCAGACGGTCTCAAACGCACCCTGAAAGGCGGTCAGGTCAAAGGGTCATGTCATATCATCGAAGGGAAAAAACAGGCCGGAAAACGCCTGTGGATTGCGGAGGGTTATGCGACCGCACTCACCGTGCATCACCTGACCGGCGAAACCGTCATGGTGGCGCTGTCCTCCGTGAACCTCCTTTCTCTGGCGAGCCTTGCCCGTCAGAAGTCCCCGGCCTGTCAGATTGTCCTCGCCGCCGACCGTGACCTGAACGGCGACGGCCAGAGTAAAGCCGCTGCGGCCGCAGATGCCTGTGAGGGTATTGTTGCCCTGCCGCCGGTGTTCGGTGACTGGAATGATGCGTTTATGCAGAAAGGTGAAGAAGCCACCCGGAAAGCCATTTATGACGCTATCCGGCCACCGGCGCAAAGTCCGTTCGACACCATGAGCGAGGCGGAATTTACCGCCATGAGCGCCAGCGACAAGGCTTTGCGGGTCCATGAGCATTACGGCGAAGCGCTGGCGGTGGATGCGAACGGCCAGCTCCTGTCCCGCTATGAAAACGGCATCTGGAAAAATATCCCTGCCGCCACTTTTTCACGGAATGTGGCTGATTTATTCCAGCGTCTGCGCGCCCCGTTCTCGTCCGGGAAAATTGCCTCGGTGGTGGAGACCCTGAAACTGATTATTCCGCAGCAGGATACACCGGCACGCCGTCTGATTGGTTTTCGAAACGGCGTACTCGATACCCAAAGTGGCCTGTTCAGCCCGCACAGTAAATCGCACTGGCTGCGCACACTGTGCGACGTGGATTTTACCCCACCGGTGGAGGGGGAAACGCTGGAGACGCACGCGCCGAACTTCTGGCGCTGGCTCGACCGGGCGGCCGGTAAAAATCCCCAAAAACGCGACGTGATTCTGGCTGCGCTGTTTATGGTACTGGCGAACCGTTACGACTGGCAGCTCTTTCTCGAAGTCACCGGTCCCGGCGGGAGCGGTAAAAGTATTCTGGCTGAAATCGCGACCCTGCTCGCCGGGGAAGATAACGCCACGTCAGCCGATATCGACACACTGGAAGACCCGCGCAAGCGTGCATCCCTGATTGGCTTCTCGCTTATCCGTCTGCCAGACCAGGAAAAATGGAGCGGTGACGGGGCAGGACTCAAGGCCATCACCGGCGGTGATGCGGTCTCGGTTGACCCGAAATACCAGAACCCGTACTCAACACATATTCCGGCGGTGATTCTGGCCGTGAACAACAACCCTATGCGCTTCACAGACCGCAGCGGCGGTGTGTCGCGCCGCCGGGTAATTATTCACTTCCCGGAGCAGATTGCCCCGGAGGAACGCGACCCGCAGCTCAGGGATAAAATCGCCCGCGAGCTGGCCGTGATTGTGCGCCAGCTTATGCAGAAATTCAGCGACCCGATGACTGCACGCGCACTGCTCCAGTCGCAGCAGAACTCCGACGAGGCACTCAGCATTAAGCGCGATGCTGACCCGACGTTTGATTTTTGCGGCTATCTGGAAATGCTCCCGCAGAGCAACGGGATGTTTATGGGGAATGCCAGCATCATCCCGCGTAATTACCGTAAATATCTCTATCACGCGTATCTGGCCTATATGGAGGCTAACGGGTACAGGAACGTACTCAGCCTGAAAATGTTCGGGCTGGGGCTGCCCATGATGCTGAAAGAGTACGGCCTGAATTATGAGAAGCGACACACAAAGCAGGGGATACAAACCAATCTATCGTTGAAAGAGGAAAGCTACGGCGACTGGCTGCCGAAGTGCGACGAACCCGCAGCAACATAACCTCACTCAGACCGGCAACAGCCGGTCTTTTCCTTTCTGGCCATTGCCACAAGGTGAACAATCCACTGTTCCCCCTTCACCGTATATTCACCCTGTATCAACATGAAATCATTGAAAAAAAACCAAAGGTGAACAGTGTGAACAATAAAACCTGAAAAAACTTTTTATTACCCTGCGCATCGCCTGAGCGGACGGATCCAGAACGAGCAAAAATCACAAAGGTGAAGAGTCGACTGTTCACTCTTCACCAACCCATCACCACCTAACAAATTGATATTAAATGAAAAATAATCAAGGTGAACAGTGTGAACAGTTAAATGCAAAAAAACTTTTTTTTCTGTGCTTATTGTTTAAAAAAAAGACCACATGAAAAAGGTGACACATTTCTAAAGAGGGATCGTATTACTATGACATTTCATAATTGGTACACGTTTAGGTACACAACTGAAAGTTGAATACGAAAAAGTCCTTTATATTTAATACATTGAGAAATTTATTCAGACTCCGCCAGCCCACCAAAATTCTCCATCGGTGATTACCAGAGTCATCCGATGAAGTCCTGAAAGCCCGCACGGCGCAAGCCCTGCGGGCTTTTTTGTGTCTTCAATAAATCCCTTGACGCTGAAATCCGCTCACGCAAGGCAAGCGGATACCCTTCTCTATGATGGCGGTGGCTAAACGTCTGGCTAGGCCATGCTAGTTTCCAGCATCGAATCCACCATATCCATCTCCTCACGACTAAGCAGCATTTCGATATTGACCAGGATGATCATTCTGTTTTCCATCACACCAAGCCCAAGAAGATAACGGCTTGATAGCATGGATGCGAAGTCCGGCGTCGGTTTAATCTGGTCCATTTCCATCGACAGCACGTCAACCACACCGTCTACCACAATTCCCACAACGCGATTATTGAGGTTAAGAATGATCACCACCGTACTGTCATCCTGCTGAACGTCAGGCAGACTGAAGCGCACACGGAGATCAACTATTGGCACTATCACACCGCGCAGGTTGGTCACGCCGGTGATAAAACCTGGCGCGTTCGGGATGCGGGTAACGCTATCGCATCCACGTATTTCCTGCACCTTCAGAATGTCGATCCCATATTCTTCGTTACCGAGACGAAAAACCAGGTACTCCTGCGCAATGGCGTCCGCGCCAGCAGGCTTTGTCGTTGTTTGGGTCATGCTGTTACTCCTTGTTTGCCGAACGTCGGCCTGACATGGTTTTCCTGTTGTCCGTTCATCGTCGACAGTTCAACCACGTCGAGGATTAGCGCAACGCTGCCATCACCGAGAATGGTCGCGGCCGAAACGCCCGGTACTTTGCGATAATTCTGTTCAAGGTTTTTAACCACAACCTGTTGTTGACCAATAAGCTGGTCGACCCACAGGGCGTAGCGGCATCCAGCACTTTGGACGATCACCACAATGCCATCTTCAGGTGTGGTCTCGCCGGGCACCGATAGCCGCTGACGCAGCATCACCAGCGGAAGATATTCGCCACGAATTTGCAGCAGGCGCTCCTGCCCAACGAAGCGGCAGAGCATATCCTCGCCGGGCCTTAGCGATTCCATTACCGCGCCGAGCGGCAGAACATAGATCTCCTGTCCAACTTTCACCAGCATGCCATCAAGGATTGCCAGCGTCAGCGGCAGAATAATGCGTATCGTCGTGCCCTCTCCCGGCTTTGAAAGGACTTCGACATGGCCGCCCATGGCCATAATGTTACGACGAACCACATCCATACCCACGCCGCGCCCGGAAACATCCGTCACGCTTTCAGCGGTAGAAAATCCAGCGGCGAAGATCAGCATCCATACATCCTCATCACTGATGGTGTCGCTGATATTCATTCCCTGGGAGCGGGCTTTGGCGAGGATTTTTTCCCGGTTCAGTCCGGCGCCATCATCCGTCACCTCAATGATGATATTGCCGCCATGATGTTCCGCTGAGAGGATAAGATTGCCCACCACCGGCTTCCCCTTGAGGGCGCGTTCTTCTTTCTGCTCAATGCCGTGATCGAGACTGTTACGGACCAGATGGGTCAGCGGATCGATAATTCGTTCGATCAGGCTCTTATCCAGCTCGGCCGAACCGCCGCGGAGGGTTAGCTCAACCTCTTTGTTCAGGCGTGAACCCAGATCGTGCACCAGCCGCGGGAAGCGGCTAAACACGTAATCCATTGGCATCATTCGAATCGACATGACTGAGGACTGAAGCTCGCGCGTATTGCGCTCCATTTGCGCCACGCAGCTGGAGAGCATATCGTAGCTTGCTGGATCAAGTTTTTTGGAAAGCTGAGATAGCATCGCCTGGGTGATAATCAGCTCACCCACCTGGTTAATGATCTGGTCGACTTTACTGACCGCCACGCGAATGCTGCCTGATTCCTGGCTATTACTGCGGGCTGGTGCCGGTGCGGCAGGTCGCGCCGCAGGTTCTGACCGCTCCGCTTCTACAGGGGCTTTCTGCGCAACAGGAGGAGTCGGTTCAACGGACGCTGGATGACCGACATGTTCGATAAGGATTTGCGACTCTTCAAGCACAAAGCACAGCACCGCGGAGATATCGTCGGCAGAGGCACTCGTGCGCAGCTGAACCACCAGGCCATCATCAGCCTTCTCGGTCGCGACAATCTCTCCCATGTGGGATAACTCTTCCTGAAGCATTGCCCGCTCGCTTTCAGGAATTTTTTTCAACGTCACGCAGAGTAAAGACTCACTCTCAGCAGCACCCTGCTGCGTCGCGGCGTGCTCTTGCAACTCGACTGCCATCTGGGCATGTTTGTCTTCCAGAGCAATCTTGCGCAGGGCTTCACAAATATAGCGATAGCTCGCTTCATCAGGTTCCTGCGAAGACTGATAGGCTTCCAGTTGCGCTTGCATAATGTCTTTACATTCCAGAAATAGATTAACGGTTGTGCGGTTAAGCGAGCGCTCTCCGGCTCGCACCTGATCAAACAGGTTCTCAAGAAGATGCGTGGTCTCCTGCAACGCATTAAAGCCGAAGGTTCCTGCCCCGCCTTTTAAAGAATGCGCTGCGCGAAAAATAGCATTTACCTGTTCAGGGTTCGGCGATGCGACATCAATCTCCAGCAAATGCTTCTCCATCTCGGCCAGCAGCTCTTCCGCTTCGGTAAAAAAGATCTCGGTGAAATCATTCATGTCCATCGGTATACCCTCTTACCTCCTGCTGCGTAGTGTCGTTCAGGACGTTTTCTGGGCGATGCATGCGCGTGTCCTCCAGACGGATATCCTGTTCTTTGGTTTTACTTAATACCAAAATGCTAATACGGCGATTCGCCGGGCTTGAGGGATCGCTGTTCTCCAGAGGCATACGGCTTCCGGTGCCGATCACGCGAAGAAAACGCTCATCGTCGAGACCTGCTTTAACCAGCACGCGGCGCGCAGCGTTGGCGCGTCCGGAAGAGAGTTCCCAGTTACTGTACCCGGAGGTGCCGCCCGCATAGGGAAGCGAGTCGGTGTGGCCGGTAAGACTGATCTTGTTGGGCAACTCCTGCAACAGCGGCACAAGTGCCTGTAAGATGCCGTTCATATAGGATTCCGGCAGCTCGCTGCCTACCCTAAACATCGGGCGATCCTGACTGTCGGTGATCTGGATGAGCAACCCGTCGTTGGTAAGACGCAGCATAATGTTGGATTTAAAGTTATTGAGCCGCGGATCGGTTTCGATCATCTGCTGCAATTTATCTCTGGCCTTTTTCAGGCTCTCCATCCAGCGCTGCCGCTCGCCCTGCGCCCGCTTATGATTCGCCACTTCTCCGTCCTGCTTCATCAGATCGTCACCGCCGCCGGGGATGACGCTGTCACTCAGGCTGGTTTTGTCTCCATTGGCCATAGATGGCTTAAGCGGCATGCGGAAGTAATCGGCGATCATCTCCCGCTGCACCGTACTGGACTGAGAGATCAGCCACATCACCAGGAAGAACGCCATCATGGCGGTCATAAAATCGGCGTAAGCGATTTTCCACGTACCCCCGTGATGGGCATGCTTTTTCTTCTTTCGCTTGCGCGAAATGATGATTGGAGAATCGTTTTTCATGCGGCGGCATCCGCAGACTTAGACTTAAGGCTGGCGCTGGACTTCACTTCCCGCACATGCTCTTCAAGCTCCTCAAAGGAAGGCCGTTCGCTGGTGAAAATGGTTTTACGGCCAAACTCCACGGCAATTTGTGGCGCATAGCCATTTAAACTGGAGAGCAGCGTGACTTTTATGCACTGAAGGATTTTGACCTGGTCGGAACTCATCTGACGCAGCAGGGTGGCGAGCGGTAAAACAAACCCGTAGGCAATCAAAATTCCGAGGAACGTGCCCACCAGCGCGTGGCCAATCAGCATTCCGAGCTCGGCTGCTGGTCGGTCTGCTGCACCGAGCGCGTTCACTACCCCCATGACGGCAGCCACAATACCAAAGGCCGGAAAGGCATCGCCGACGGTATTGAGACTGTGGGCCGGAACCTCAAGCTCCTCTTCGCAGGTTTCAATCTCTTCGTCCATTAACGCTTCGATTTCATGCGAGTTCATACTCCCGCCGATCATGAGGCGGAAGTAATCGAGGATAAAGTTGCTTAACATCGGATCGTTCATCAGACGAGGATAAGCGCTGAAAATTTCGCTGCCCGCCGGATCTTCAATGTCCTTTTCAAGTGACATTAATCCCTGAACACGGCTTTTTGACAGCAGCAAAAACATAAGCGCCATCAGGTCCATATAAACCGTTTTGTTGTAGCGTTTCCCCACGAACAGCTTCACGATGGCTTTACCCGTCGCCTTAAGGGATTTGATGTTATTACCAACAATAAAAGCGCCGACCCCGGCACCGCCGATAATTAACAACTCCAAAGGCTGGAACAGCGCGAGCAGATTACCACCAGACAGCACGAACCCACCAAATACAGTAGCAATAACAACAAGATAGCCAAAGATAACTAACACACTCTCTCCTTTTTACTCGCTGACCGATGTCGAGTGCCGTGGCATCGAATAAACGCCATCCTGTGCATTGCCATCGAACATCCGTCAGGCTGTCATAATTTCCGGCGTGGCATAATTGCCTGCAATTCCGCTGAGGTTGACCTGCGATTTCTTAAATGCCCGCGACGGAGGGCTGCACAAACTACAGGTGAACGGGTTTTTGATGAATTCCGTCGTGACGATAAAACCGCCGGAACACACGCTACAGGCCTTACGGGAAATAATGCCGCAGTCGATAAAGCGTAATAATGTCCAGGCACGCGTGAGCCCCAGAACAGGTTTATCGTCGCAGCAGGAACCACACTGCTCCAGATAAAGACGGTAGGTTTTCATCAATATTTCAATTGGACGCCCGCCCCCGGTTTTCTGAAGATAAAGGTAAATGTTATAGAACATGGAAGAGTGAATATTCTGCTCCCATGACATGAACCAGTCCTCAGAAAAAGGGAGCATCCCTTTTGGAGGTGGACAGCCGCGTAACTCTTTATACAAGCGCAGTAAACGCCGACGACTTAACGAGGTTTCAGATTCCAGAACCTGCATTCTTGCCCCGAGGTTTATTAACCCCATGGCAATATTTACCTCTTCAATTTCTTGCAATAAACTTTTCTCGCACATTTTATGCTTCTCCCGTCACAGCAGCATCGGACTCGCTTAACGAATTAAGTAAGTTTGTCGATAAAATGATGCCGGTATGAATTTGCTGAAGAGCTTCAATACGCGAATCTTTCGTCAAATTTTCGATGACCACTTCGTCATCAACACGTAAACGACAAATCAACTGATTGGTCGCAGCCAGTTTCATCAACTGTGGTAAAGACAACTCTTTTAAATTATCAATCGTGCCTTCGGATAAGCCGAGACGAAAGCTGGCAGCAAACTTATCCTGTCTGATCAGCTGCTGAGCCAGTAATAAATAAGAAAGGTTAATATCGTGAATGTTTTGCAGATACTCGTCAAAATTGGACACAAAAAGCTCCCACTGTTTTTCAACCACAAACAAGGCTAAATAGTTAAGGCAAAATGTTTACCCGGTCGATGCAGAGAGTCTTTTGGCATTGATAATCGCTGAATACAGCCAAGCTGATTCAATAAATTATCGAAAAACTTTTCAATGCCAAAGGATGGCTACATCACAAATCTGACGAAATCATATTCATTAAGAATTTTCCTAACAAGCTTTAAGAAAACGGCGCGCAGCAAAAAATCATCGTAACATGATGATTTTATTATCAAAAAACACATTATTAAAGATTCTTAATTATCACGTAACGTAATTAACTTTACTCAGGAAATATTGTTAATCTTGTTAATGTTATCGCTATGTTATTCATTTCCTAACAAATCCATTCTGCTTCGTAAGCGTTTTATCGCTAAACTGTGCAATTGGCTAACGCGCGTTTCCGTCACCCCCAGAATTAATCCAATCTCTTTCATGTTCAGATCCTGCTGATAATAAAACTGCAATATCATCTGTTCACGCTTGGGGATCATTCGGATATGCTCAGCAATGTTAGCTATCAAGTTTTCCTGAATGGCCTCATTTAACGGATTAAGCTGTGCATTTTCGCCGTCATTACTCTCCCAACTGTCAGAATAGTTCTCCTGAAGCTCATCCATGGAATACATCTGGCTGCTATTATTATCAGCCAGCATCTGCTGAAACTCCTTTAGCGAAACGCCCATCCGTTCAGCAATATCAGCTTCGGTCGCTTCCCCTCCCTTTTCCTGTTCGATCTGCTGAATGAGTGACACAATTTCTCGCGAATGCGATCGCACGCGCCGTGGAACCCAATCACTTTCACGAAGCTCATCCATTAATGCCCATTTCACACGCTGTGAGATCCAGGCATTAAGTGCCACCCCTTTTTTAGGGTCAAAGCTATCAATGGCACTTAAAAAACCCATGGAACCCGCCTGTATGAGATCGTCTAATTCGACATTGGCAGGCAGTCTCTTATGCAAACGCAGCGCTTCTTGCCTGACGATAAAATGGTATTTTGACCACAATGCCGTTTTATTCTCCAGCCCTTCAGCTGTGTATATACCGTCCACGCATTTCATCCACCTAATCTTCACATTCTCAATTATCAGTTGAAACCACATAATCAAAAAGTGCGATAAGCTTTTATAAAAATGCGCATACTGTTAATTTAATCATCTCGCAGCTTGATAAGAATAATTGGCGGCACTCCTGACGCCAATTATTCTCCTTCAGCAAGTGTCAGAACGTTTCCCACTGTGCATTATCATTTTCAACGTGACGCAACGTCATTTTTTCCGGCGCGGGCGTATGGCGTTTTTCTACTTTTTCATCTCGCAGGGTAAACTGGGCAACAAGCTGCTCAAGCTCGTCCGACTGAGATTCCAGCTTGCCTGCCGCCATGGCCGCTTCTTCCACCATCGCCGCGTTCTGCTGAGTCACCAGATCCATCTCGTTCACGGCCTGCGATATCTGATTGATACCCGCACTTTGCTCGTCAGAGGCTGAGCTGATTTCGCCCATAATCTGCGTTACTTCCGCAACCGACGTCACAATGTCCTGCATGACGCCGCTCGCCTGGCTTACCTGACGCGAACCTGTATCAATATTGCTCACGCTGGTATTAATCAGCTGATTAATCTCTTTCGCTGCATCGGCGCTGCGCTTGGCGAGGTTACGCACTTCTTCCGCCACAACCGCAAAGCCACGCCCCTGCTCTCCCGCTCGAGCGGCTTCAACCGCCGCGTTCAAGGCAAGAATGTTGGTCTGGTTCGCGATACTGTCGATGACGCCGTTAATATCGGCAATCTGACGGGAGCTTTCGGTAATCTGCGCCATGATAGCTTCCAGGTTCACCATCACCTCACCGCCATTTTGGGCATTCATGCTTGCCCCTTCAGCCAGGCTACGTGCCGCATGTGCGTTATCCGCATTCTGGCGTACGGTGGTTTTGATTTGCTCCATGCTGGCTGCCGTCTCCTGAAGGGCCGCTGCCTGTTCTTCGGTACGGGAGGAAAGGTCGCTGTTGCCCTGCGCAATCTCCTGGGCGTTAGAATGGATATGCACTACCCCTTCACGGATACCGGTGATGGTGTTGGTCAGGGAAACACGCATCTTCTCAAGCTCCCTGAGCATTTTGCCAATTTCGTTATCAGCGCCGGCTTCTATGGCATGACTCAGATCGCCTGCCGCTACGCGCTGAAGCATCTCAACGGTAGTTTCCATCCGACGCACAAGCGCAATACGCAGCCAGTAGCGAACGGCTAACAATACGCAAATCGCGATGGCCATCATCACCACGCTTACCCAAATCATCATCTTGTAGCCACTTTCCGCTACCGACACATATTCGTACCCACGGTCAGATGAGATTTCTGAATACTTCTCAATTTTTTGGCGCAGCTCCGTACGCAGTTCCATATCACCGTTCATCGAGCCCGGGTATCCTTCCGGTCGCTCAAGGTAGCCGAGCTTGGTTTGCACGGTGTTATAAACCAGGTCAAATTTGGCGCGAAGTTCTTCAGCAGCCCTTGTCTCTTCCGGGGTGTTGAATTTCACCTGCGCGAAAGCGTCCATCTCCTTGCGCGCCTCCTTCAGCAGATTATGGGTGTGCTTGATCATCTCTGGCGATAGCGGTTTATGCAGAGACGTCTGAAGCATCATTCCGTTCGTGTTCGCCACCACCGAGTTAATGTTATATGCGGCGTTAGTCATATAGGCGTTGCTGTCATTAACGTCCACAACGCGTTTAAAATTTTTATTAATCGTCACCGAGTTATAAACGGAAAAAGCCGTAACGCCAAACAGCATGCACGAGATCATGCCGATAATCAGACTGATTACGGTATAGATTTTTAGTTTATTTAACATAGGTCCTCATCAGCCGCACATAAATGTGCGGCTAAAACTTTCAGAAATAAAATGGAAGGGTAATGTTATTTATTAAATAAATTCATTTTTTGCATTGACTGAAATACCATCATGGATGCGTTTAATGCAAACTCCGACATTTTGGAATCCATAATGAGCGAAGTCATTGTGCTGTAGTCCGCACCAATGGCCGTCTGAACCTTGGTGATGGTATCGTTGATCATGACGTCGCCGCTCATATCAAGCGCATCCAGTTGCTGAAGGTTGGTCCCCAGTTCAGCTTGTGCCTTACCCAGACGATCGATGCCGCTGGAAACGGCTTCGCTGGCGGCACTCAACGCAGTATTCAGCGCATCGCTGTCGATAGGATCGCGAGAAAGTTCTTCTACCGCTTTATCAAGAACAGAGAAGATGTCCCCAAAAACTTCGCTGCCCAGGTGGCCCGTCTGCATATCCGTACCATCGGCTACGGTTTGCCGGCGTGCGGTATCCCCGCCGACATAGTTACCCGCATCGTCAAACGGTGCCGTATCGCTTTTGAATCCGCCAAAAATATAGCGCCCGCTCCCGTCGCGGTTATTCGCAAGATCCATCAGATTGCCGCGAATACCTTTTATCTCTGCACCCAGCGCCCGACGATCTTCGTCAGAGTAGCTTTCCGTTTTCGCCGCGACGATTTTTTCGGTAAGGGTAGTGGTCAGCAAATTGCCGACACCGTTCAGAATATTATCTTCATGCTCAAGTGAACCCCGCACCGTTGAACGCACGTTGCTATAAAGCTCAAGCTTCGCCAGCGCATCCTGATAATTAACCGCATCGGTAGCGGACTTGGGATCATCCGAGGCTCGCAGCAACGATTTTCCAGCAGAGAGTTGAAGATAGATATTATTATTATCACTCACGCGCTTCGACATGCTCTCGGCGCTCTGTTTAAACATATACAGCGTACTTAATCGCATCGGAAAGCTCCTTATTTAATCGAAAGCAGCGAATCAAACATGGTGGTAGCGGTCTGTAGAATTTGCGCATTGGCCTGGTAATATTGAATAAACATCTGCATATTGACGGTTTCTTCGTTCATATCGACCCCTGAAAGCGCCTGCTTCGCATCATATTTGGTTTGCAGGTCGATCTCCGCCGATGAAATGCCCGATTTTACCGCCCGCGCGTTAGAACCAATGGTCCCCACCAGGCTTGAATAAGCCTCCGTCAGCGTGCTGCCGCCAATCAGTTTCTCATTCTGGATCTTAAGCATCTCTTCCAGATTAAGATTGTTTCCTACCCCGCCACCGGAGGCATCCGCTGCGGCAAAATCCTGTGCGCTGTCGATCGCGCGGCCAATACCCTCCGCTGCCCCAGCCATAGGATTGAAGGAAAAGCTGTCCCCCGCGCTTGCGGTCACGCCGGAAAGATCGATCTCAACGCCGTCAAACTCAAGCGTGGCGGATCCGGCCGGCACCTGCTTGACCAGGCGTCCGTCCGCCCCCGTTACGTTCCAGTTTGTTCCATCAAAATCGATGCTGTAATTTTCAGATTTTACGTTGGTGTAGTCCGTCACGCTGATAGCGTCGAGCGTTCCCCCACCGGCATTGCCCGCATTTGCCACCGCCTTCATGGGTGGCAGAGAGAAAAGATCGCCCCCTGGCACGCCCGTTGGCGTCTCACCCAAACGGTGCTGCTCGTTCATGCGGCTTGCCATCATAAAGGCGATCTGGTTAAGCTCGTTTTTAGCGAGTTCAAGATCTTCGCTGCGGAACTTAAACAACCCGGCCAGGCGGCCTTTGGTAATGCTCGCTTCGTTAACCGGCGTGGTAGTGCCGTTGCTGTCAACGTAAGAGACAACGATTCTGTTGGGATCGCTTTCAGACGCTGTGGCCTGTAGCTTGCTGGCGTTTTCGCCAAAGACGAGGGGGCGGCCATCCTGAAGCGTGACGTCGACGCGGCCAGATACGCTGTTCTCGGTAACATCAATACCGATCTGCTCGCTCAGTTTTTCCAGTAATGCATCGCGCTGATCCAGCAGGTCCGCAGGCGGCGTGCCGTTCTGCGCCTGTACGCGTTCCAGCTGTTTATTCACTTCTGCCAGCTGGTCGCTGATGCTATTAATTTCTTTTACGCTGGTTTCGATATTGGTATTGGTGCTTTTTTCCAGCGCGGTGAGGCGCTTGCCGCTGTCATTGAAGCGCTGGGTCAATACGCCCAGTGAGCTGAATACCGCGGAACGGGCCGGGCCGTCGTCTGGGGTCGCGCTCAGCGTCGCCATCGACTTGAACAGGTTATTGATTGAGACGGAGACGTTGTCGGATTCATCGCCCAACATATTATCTATGTCGCTCAGTTGCTCCATGCGACCGCTAAGCGAGGCCCAGTTTGAGACGGAGCCGCGTAACTGCTTGTTGGCAAAAGCATCGTAAGCGCGATCGACGCCGGTCACCGTCGCGCCGTAGCCGTAAAATCCCTTTCCAGTGGTCATGCCGCCGAGCTCACCAATCACAAGGCTGCGGCGGCTATAGGTATCGCTCATGCCATTGGTCAGGTTGCTGCCCACCACACTAAGAGCGGATTGCGCTACGCTAAGGCCACTTTTCGCGAGACTAAAGAGGTTGTTCATAAGGCACCTGGCTATTCCGTTATTTCCAGCCCGATATCCGGGCAGGGTCAAAATTATTGCTCTGCTTTATTCATCGGTGATTGCGAATTTATCTAAAAACTTTTTTAAAATATTTTCGCGAGGTCGTTTTTATAGGCTTCTACACCCTGCTTAATATCACCTTTTACTTTCTGAATAATGGAGATGAGTTTTTTCGCATAGGCAGGATCGGTTGCGTATCCCCCCGCCTGAAGCGCTTTGGCCGCCTGCTCCGGCGAACGGGAATGCGCAACGCCCGCATAGCGCGGATTCTTAGTGAGTAGCGTCGTGTAATCGGCGAGCGCATGTTCATAGGAATCGTAAACGCGAAACGCGGCCTTTACCTTTTGCTTCACACCGTTGATGTATTCGGTGGTCATCACCTCTGTGGTTTTGCCTTGCCAGTCACCCCCGGCCTTAATACCGAACAGGTTATGGCTGGGGCGGCCGTCAGCGGTGGGGATTTCACGCTGCCCCCATCCCGACTCCAGCGCCGCCTGCGCGAGGATTAGTTGCGGATGAACCCCGCTCTGCCTGGCGGCGATCTGTGCTGGACGCAGCAGACGAGAAATAAAGGATTGTGCCCCCTCCGCTACGTTGCCAAAGGAGACCGGCGCAGACGGAACCCGCGGCCCGGCGGCAGATCTGGCGGAGGAGGAAAGTCCCGGCAGATTAAGCGGGCCGCTGCCGGGCGTCGACACCGATGCGTTTTCGCTCTCGCCGCCCAACTGGCGCACAATCATATCCGCAAAACCAAGCTGTCCGCTCCCGGCAATATTTTGCGCCACCTGCTGGTCGTGCATCGCGGTAAACATATCGGTGGACTGGCTGTGCATGAGGTCATCTTTGATGGTGGCATCGCGCATGCTCTTCATCATCATCTGCACGAAGATCCCCTCCATCTGCTGCGCCGCCGCCCTGAGCGCCCCGGGTTCAGCGCGGCGCGCATCGCGCTTCAGCGCGTCAAGAGAGCGAACGTCAAAGGCGGGCTTATCCAGACGATCGAAAGCATTCATCACTCCACCTCCAGCTTCGCACGCAGGCAGCCTGCATTTTTCATTGACTGCAAAATGGACATCAGCTCATTTGGCGTCGCGCCAAGCGTATTGAGTGCCCTGATCACCGCGTTCAGATCCGTACTGCTGCGCACGCTTTGCAGCGAGCCGCCGCGGTCGCGTACTGAGATATCGGTTTGTGGCACCACGACGGTCTGCCCGCCACCAAGGGGCGTATCCGGCTGGCTCACGACATTATTCTGCGTGACCTCCACCGTCAGCGAGCCGTAAGCCACGGCACAGGCATCGAGGGAGACATGGCGGTTCATCACCACGGCGCCGGTACGAGAGTTAACAATGACCTTCGCATCCTGTATCCCCACGCGCAGCGGAATATCCTGGATATTGGCAAGGAAACGCACCCGGGAAGGACCATCCGGCGGGGCAAACAAACGCACAGTTCGGGCATCTTCAGGGATTGCCGCCCCGCCGCTATAGCGACGATTAATCTCGTCGCTGATCTGCTGCGCCAGCGAGAAGTCCGACTCGTTTAGCTGGAGACGCAGCGTGTTTTGCGTGGCGAAGTCATTTGGGACTTCGCGTTCAACCGTCGCCCCACCGCTAATGCGTCCGCCGTTAAGCTGGTTAACCTGCACGCGGCTGCCGCCTGCCTGCGCGCCAGCTCCGGAGATCAGCACGTTGCCCTGCGCCATGGCGTAGATCTGGTTGTCCGCCCCCTTAAGTGGCGTCATCAGCAGCGTACCGCCACGCAGGCTCTTCGCGTTTCCCAGAGAAGAGACCACGATGTCGATTTTATCCCCTGAGCGGGCGAATGGCGGCAGTTCAGCCGTCACCATTACCGCGGCAATATTTTTCAGCTGCATGTTGGTGCCCGCCGGTACGGTAATGCCAAGCTGGGACAACATATTATTGAGGCTCTGGCCCGTAAACGGCGCCTGCATCGTCTGGTCGCCCGTGCCATCAAGCCCGACCACCAGCCCGTAGCCCATGAGCGAGTTAGAGCGCACGCCCTGCACCGTGGCCAGGTCGCGAATTCGCTCGGCCTGCGCCGGCGTATACAGCATCGGAATGCTGAGCAGCAGGCCGAGAAAGAACAGAATGGATTTTGTATTCATCGTCATATCAGAAAGGAGAAAGGTTCAGGAACAGGCGTTGCAGCCAGCCCATCGTCTGCGCTTCGTTGATGTAGCCGTTGCCGACATACTCAATGCGCGCATCCGCCACCTGAGTTGAGGGCACGGTGTTGGCCCCGCTGATGGTGCGAGGGTTCACCACACCCGAGAAGCGTATAAACTCGGTCCCCTGGTTTATGGCGATCTGCTTCTCACCGACCACCTGTAGATTGCCGTTCGGCAGGAGTTTATTTACCGTCACCGTGATGGTGCCGGTAAAGGTGTTGCGCGCTGCCGCCCCGCCCTTGCCGGAGAAGTCGCTTTTGCCCTCCGCGTTAAAGTCCGCTTTGCCGTTACCAAGCCAGCTGTTCGAGCTGCCCGGCATGGCCAGTAATCCCATTCCGGCCGATCCATTACGGTTGGCACTGGCGGAGGAGCTCTTGCTGGCGCTAACGTTTTCCTGAAGCAGGATCGTCAACGTGTCGCCCACGCTGCGCGGCCTGCGGTCTTCAAACATCGGCTGATAGCCATAGTTCATGGCTTGTCCTGCCTGGAACAGCGAGCCGCCGGTTGTGACCGGTGCCATCGGTAATGGTTCTGCCGACGTTGGTCCGTCCACGAGCGGCTTTTGCAAAATGTGCGCGCAGCCGCTTAACAGCAGCACGCCCGCCAGCAGTGCAGGGCGCGATAGCCCTGATGGACTGTATGTAAAAAGTGTTTTCATTTACGTGTCGATAAACCATCTATCCGCCCGAGCCAGCGCCCGGAGCGGTAAGAGAGAGGAAATTAAAGCTGGGTGAGCCTCTGCAACATCTGATCGGATGCAGAAACGGCCTTACTGTTGATCTCGTAGGCGCGCTGGACCTGGATCATATTGACCAGCTCCTCGGCCACGTTGACGTTAGACGTCTCGATGTATTTCTGCTTGAGCGTGCCTGCATCTTCAAGGCCCGGATTCAGTTCATTCGGGGCGCCGGAGGATTGCGTTTCACGATAAAGATTGCCGCCAATGCTTTCGAGACCGGCATCGTTGACAAAGGTCGCCAGGGTCAACTGCCCCACCTGCTGCGGCTGAGCCTGGCCCGGGAGCGTCACGCTGACGATACCATCAGGGCTTATCTGCATCTCTTTGGCGTCCTGCGGCACCACTACGCCCGGCAGAATAGGATGGCCTTCTGCGTTTACCAGCTGGCCGTTTTCATTTTTATCGAAATGTCCGTCACGGGTGTATGCGGTGCTGCCGTCGGGCAACTGCACCTGGAAGAAGCCTTTGCCTTCGATAGCGACATCGGTATCGTTACCGGTCATGTTAAGGCCGCCCTGGGTATGCACGCGCTGGGTAGAGACCGGACGCACGCCGGTACCTAGCTGGAGGCCGCTTGGCAGCGTCGTCTGTTCGGAAGCCTGTGCACCGGGCTGGCGCATGGTTTGATAAAGCAAATCCTGGAACACCGCTCGCTGGCGCTTAAAGCCGTTGGTGTTGACGTTCGCCAGGTTGTTTGAAATTACGTCCATATTGGTCTGCTGTGCTTCCAGACCGGTTTTTGCGATCCATAATGACCGAATCATCTGTACTCCTTGCGCGGGTTAGCCCACGCTTAATAGCTGGTTGGCCTTTTGCGCGTTTTCATCCGCGGTGCGGATCACCTTCATGTTCATCTCGAAGCTGCGTGCGGTGGCAATCATCTCCGTCATAGCCTTCACCGGGCTCACGTTACTCCCCTCAAGGGATTCAGGACTCAGACGCATGGCGTCATCCTGGGGCAACGCACCGCCCGCTGCCGGGCGAAACAGCCCATCGTCGCGGTGGATCAGGGTGCTCATGGGAGCGTTAACCATTTTCAGTCTTCCGACCGGCACGACGGCCGTAGGCTCATCACCCGCGCCGAGTGCAGAGACGGTACCGTCCTCCGCAATGGTGATCTGCGAATGGGGAGGAACCACCAGCGGTGCGCCGTCGCCCATCAGCGGCTTCCCGCCAACCTGCAACGCGCCGTCCTGATCGATCTCAATGCCGCCGTTACGGGTGTACCCTTCGCTGCCGTCCGGCAGAGCTACCGTCAGCCAGCCGTTCTGCGGGAGTGCAACGTCGAGACTGCGTCCGGTGTGGGTAATCGGTCCCATGGTGTCGTCGTTATACGGCGTTGATTCCGCTACCAGCGCGCGGGTTTTCAGGGTCTCACCCTCAACCGGCACAGCGCGAAACGCGGCCAGCTGGGCACGAAAGCCCGCCGTGGCGCTGTTAGCCATGTTGTTCGACGTCACGGCCTGGCGGTTGAGCGCCGCGTTAGCAGCACTCAATGCGGTATATATTGCGCGATCCATCCGCCGCCCTTATCGCAGGTTAACCAGCGTCTGGAGTAGCTCAGACTGGGTTTTGATGGTTTGCGAGTTCGACTGGTAATTACGCTGGTAGACAATCATATTGACCATTTCCTGCCCCAGATCGACGTTAGACTGCTCAAGCATATTCCCGTTTATCGTACCGAAGCTGCCGGAGCCGGAGGTGCCAAGAAACGGCTGGCCGGACTGCGGCGTTTCGCTCCAGACGTTATTACCTTCAGCCGCCAGCCCACCGCTATTGGCGAAGTCAGCCAGTACGATTTGGGCCACGGTCTGACGCTGACCGTTACTGTAGGTCGCGACCACTTCTCCGCTGTCGCCAATAACAAAGCTCTGATATTTACCCGGGGCCTGTCCGTCGATCGTGTCAACTTTCACGAGGCTATCGGTGGCCCGGCGGGTTAAGCTTGAAAGATCCAGGTCGATACTCAACGGCGCGGAGCCATTAAACGCGGCCCCGTTGATGGTCATTTTGGTACTGGCCATCGCCGCAGTGTCCATATTGCCGTTGCTATCGAACTTCAACTCCAGGGAGGTCACATCAGGCGTGCCGGGCGCGGTTTCATCGCGCGCGTAAGCTTTCCACTCGCCTGCCGCGGTCTGCACAAAGTAGACCTTTACGGTGTGTTTATTGCCCAGCGTGTCGGTCGCTTCAATCTGGCTCTGATAGTTGTAGGTTTTTGGATCGCTATGATCGAACGGTTCGGTGATGATGGTGGTGTCATCTGACTTCAGGTTACCCGTAAGGGATCCGGCGGTAGACGCCGCTGGCGGCATGTCTTCGGTCGGTATACGAATAGGTCCTACCGGCGCGCCGGGAGCGATTGTCGGCGGTGTACCGGTCGCCTGGTAGCCGGTCAGGTACAAGCCATTGGTGCTGTTGATGATATTGCCGTTCTGATCCTGCTTGAACTGGCCGTTACGTCCGTAAAAGACGGCGCCACCTTCGCTCACCATGCGGAAAAAACCTTTTCCCTGTAAGCCCATATCCAGCGAGCTGTTGCCCGCCGTCAGGCCACCGTCGCCGAAGTTCTGGGTCACGCCCGCAACCTGAACCCCGAGGCCCGTCGTTCCGGCGAAGATGTCGGCGAAGGCCACGGAGCCTGCTTTAAAACCTGCTGTCTGGGAGTTGGCGATGTTGTTTCCAACCACGTCCAGCGCTTTGGCGGCTGCATTGAGACCGCTAAGACCTTGTGAAAAACTCATATTGAAGTTCCAGAGAGTAAATTATTCGCTATTTTTGGATAACAACCACGTCGCCCATGGTGATGGGGTCATGATTGAGCAGGTGCAGTACCGCGCCGTTGGCCGTCATCGTGACGCCAGACACCTGCTCCTGAATCAGGCCGGAGATTTCCGGGTTATCGCCTTCCGGATTTTTCGCGTCAAAGGAGAGCGTGTACTCCCTGTCCTGAGGCGGCCCCGGCTCCGGCTGGAAGTTTTCCAGATCGTCCAGGGTGTAAGTCTTCACCCCGGATTTCACGTCCTTCAGCTGCGCCGTATAGGCATTGCCTTCATCATCCTTCAGCGTGACGGTGACCGTTTCTGCATCGCCCGATAACAGGAAACTGAAGCTGTCTGACGGCTTCTCCTCGCCGTCCAGAGGCTGCGCGGCATCACCAAAGGCGACCTTCGGATCGCCCTCGATCAGTACCCCACGGCCTACCCAGGAGGCGGCGCTCATACTGCCCAACTGCGCCATAAGCGCCTGAACGTTGCCGACGGATGAGTTAAGTTTTTCCACTCCCGCGGCGGTATTGAACTGTGCCAGCTGGGAGGTCAGCTGGTTGTTATCCATCGGGTTAGTCGGGTCCTGGTTTTGCATCTGCGCAACCAGCAGCTTCATAAACTGCTCGGAGAGGTCGGCTGCACTGCTGCCCGTGCCGTAAGTACTGGTATTGCCGCTGGTGTCGTTTACCGTTGAAACTGTCATATCCTGCCTTACTGGCCGAGGGTTAAGGTTTTCTGCATCAGGGCCTTGGCGGAGTTCATCACCTCCACATTTGCCTGATAGCTGCGTGAGGCGGAAATGGTATTGACCATCTCATTGACCACGTTGACGTTAGGCATGCGGACATACCCCTGTTCGTCCGCCAGCGGATTACCGGGCTCATAGACCAGGCGATCGGGCGCTGTACTCTCCACCACGTCGCTGACTCTGACGCCGCCGATGCCCTGGGCAGAGGTGTCCGCTTCAAACATGACCTGACGGGCGCGGTAAGGCTGTCCGTCAGGTCCGGCAACGCTGTCTGCGTTCGCCATATTGCTGGCGCTCACGTTGAGACGTTTTGACTGCGCGGCCATCGCCGAGCCTGAAATATCAAATACGCTAAATAACGACATTTATTTACCCCTGACTGACTACCGTCATCATTTTCTTAATATCTGCACCGAGGAATGTCAGGCTCGATTGATATTTCATGGCGTTATCCGCGAAATTAACTCGCTCGCGGTCCATATCCACGGTGTTACCATCCGCGCTTGGCTGATCCGGTACGCGATATAGCAACTGAGCATCATCGAAAGGCATTTTTTTGCCCTGCATATGCTTGCTGGACGTTAACGCCATGGTGACAGGCCCTGATGCAGGTTTATTCCCTAACGCATTTTTAAGCTGCTGAGAAAAATCAATATCTCGCGCCTGATAACCTGGCGTATCGGCATTCGCAATATTCGATGCCAGGATTTCCTGCCGACGCGAGAGGAGACCTAACGCCTGCTGCTGGAAGCGAAACGCATCGTCAAGTTTATTCATCATGCACTCTGGTCCCTGCCTTGCTTTATATAAACCGCGATAGTGTAGACAGCGCTGATGAAATATCACACTGCAAAGACCTGACAGAAATAGGCGCTATTAGCGAAATTAAAATAGATATTTAAAACAGGCGGAACTGATTCATGAAAACGGCAGCAGAAGTGTCATTATTTAACGCAATAAAAGCGTTTCTATCGCGTATATAATTTAGTCAGAATAAGCATACCGGTTTACTTTACTGGTTTTACAATAAGGCAACAAGATGAAGCTTCCATTATTACGCATAACGCTGGTAACGCTTTTTTTCGCCAGCCCGCTGTACGCCAGCGTGCCATCCGCGACAACGGCAAAACTGCGATTAGTGCAGAAACTGGAGGCGCTGGTCAAGCTCACGGAAAATCCGGGCAATATCGTTCGTACCGTTACGCTGCTGGCCTCGCCCGGGCAGATATCAGCGGTGTGCGAAAACCCTGACCTGAGCATGGCCGGGCATGATAACCGTCTCACCGGCAAACGCACCGCGGTGGCACGCTGCGGCATGCGTAAGTTCTATCTGCCGTTTAGCATTAGCGCCCAGGGAACCTTCTGGGTCGCCAGCCATAGTCTGAAGGGCGGGGAAATTATGCAGCAGGGCGATATAACGCCGATGACCGGTAGCCTGGACGATTTGCCCGTAGGGCTAATGTTCGAGGCGAGGGACATTGTCGGCCAACGCCTTTTACGCCCCCTTGCGGCGGGTAAACCGGTGCTGCAAAACCAGCTGCGCCAGCAGTGGCGTCTTCGCGCCGGGCAGACGGTAGAGCTGGTCATGTCGGGACCGGGTTTCTTTATCCGCAGCCAGGGCAAAGCGTTAAACAACGCTGCGGTTGACGATACGCTGCGCGTAAAAACCACGGGCGGACGTAACGTCACGGGAAAAGTGGGTCGGGACGGAGCCGTGACAATTTTTTCAGAACAATAATTTTAGTTTTTTCGTGTATTTCCGAAGTCTAGTGTATAGGCAAGAGCAATAACGATGACTGGCGAGGATAAACATGAGCATCGAAAGCACCCAACCCACTGCACCGATTGGCAATCTGGCCGGCGGACAGGAACTGCGTACACGCGGCACCGCGCAGGAAAATACCGTCGCGGCGGGCGAAGCGCGCGGAAACAAAACCGAAGTGACCCTGAGCGCGCTGACAAAAAAAATTCAGACCGACGACAGCCGTGACGTGGATTATGCACGCGTGGATAAAATCCGTGCCGCAATGGACTCCGGGGAGCTCACTATCGAGCCAGAGAAAATTGCTCAGGCGCTGGTGCGACATATTTTTGAGTATTAATAACGGCAGGATTTTTTAACATTATGGATAAGCTGTACCCGATACTGACGCAAATGAAAACGTCCCTGGACGAGCTGGAAGCCATCATGATTGAAGAGGTCAATCAGCTCAGCCGCGCACAAATCAATCCCGTTTCGCTACAGGTATTATCGGATAATAAAAGCCAATTGCTTTCGTCAATTCAGTACTACGATGAAATGCGTCTCCAGCAGGAACAGCTTTCCGCCCTTCAGGCGCCCTATCACCATCACAGCAGGCTGTTCACCAGCTGGAAGCTGATAAGAGAACGGGTGCAAAGCACCAAAACGCTGAACGCGCAGGTCGAAACGCTTCTGCAAAACCATATGAAGAAGAATCAATATATGCAGAAGGTGGTAGACCGCGTGGGTCACGCCAACACGCTCTACGGCCCCGCCGGTGAATCCAGCCAGGCTCCCGCGGGTCGTAAATACAATATCAGTATCTGATTCGCGTCTTGCTTACTCGTAATCGAGCTCGCCCATGGCGAGCTTTTTTTTGCGCGCTAATGTCATGTTGCAGAGGGATTGAGGCGGGACATGCTCCCGCCTCCAGGGGCAGGAGCGTCAGACAGTGTGGTATGCCTGAGCGGACGCGTTTGATTTAAGTAAAGCCGAAATGTTCTCGCTGAGATGGCCTCGCCGGACAGACATCCGCTGGCGCAAACGTTCATCCTGGGCAAGAAGCTGCGCAAGCTGTGCGCGGGCGTCTTCGGCAAGCGGCGAGAGATCGAACTCACAGAGCGCCTGCATACCCCGCGCGTAGGCTGCAACCTCTTCGGTAAAGCACTCCCACGCCTCCTCGTCTGCTAATCGTTGCAGACGTTCGTTACTCTGCAACATCAGGGCGATTTGCCGCGTGAGTGTATCAGCCATGCTTCACCTGACGCGCCTGCGGGTCGATGGCTTTCCACGTCTCGGCCATATCCACCATCAGCGAGATAAGGTGCGGAAGCATTTCCCCGGACTTATTAAGGTTCGCCTCCAGCAAAGAGCGCGAAATATACTCGTACAGACGCTCCAGATCGGCGGCAATCTGTCCCCCTACCTCATGGTTAAGCCCGGCGCGCAGGCCGTTATCAATAATGTTGATTGCCCGGGAGATCATCTCACCCCGGCGAGCGATATTTCCGGACTGGAAGTAAATCTCGGCGCGACGCATGGCATTAATTGCTCCGTCGTAGAGCAATACGATGAGCTGGTGCGGGGTGGCGCCAGCAATCTGGCTGTCCAGAGAGACGGAGGAGTAGGCGCTGTTGCCCGTTTTGGTGTACATCTTCGGTTCCTGCCGGGCAGTTGACCTGCCCGGATGCGTTAAAGTTTATCCCATGATCCCAAGCAGCGCGGACTGAAGCTGCTGGCTCGTACTGTTCATTTGCGTCAGGGCCTGGTCGAGACGCTGGAATTCCTTACGGCTGCGGTCAAGGCTGTCCTGAATGCGTTCCTGCATGCGGGCAATCTGTTTTTCAACGCGGGTATTTTGTTCCTTTACCCCTTTGAGGGCGGTTGCGATAGCCCCTTCTACCTTCGGGATCGAATCGTTGTCGCCCAGATAGGTGGTGAACACCTCCTCCATGCGATCCTTAATCCCGCCCGTTGAGCCGGTGCCTAAAAACAGGGCTTCCACCTCCTTTGGATTTTTCTTCAGCGCTTCATCGAGCTTTTTATTGTCGATAGAGAGTATGCCCAGGGTACCGGTACGCTCTTCGCCGGGTTTGCTTTCGTTGAAATTCACCTTGATACCGAGCGCACCCAGCGATTTATACAGATCGTCGGCATCGCCATAGCTCCCGGCGACAGCGGACTTCATCTGGCTGGTCAAACGGCGCAGAGTACCGTCACCGAAAAGCGCGCCGTTTGACGCGTTGGCCTGCGGCAGTTCATCGCCGGTCGTCTTCTCCGGTTCGTTGTAGGCACTGGCGCTGGATGCCGCGCTAAGATAGGCGTTATAGGCATTCACAAACTCTTCAATCAGGCTTTTAACCTTAGAGGTATCGGCGGTGATCGACAGTGTTTCTGATTTCAGTTTTGATGCGTCGTCAGGATCTTTCTCTGAGACCTCGCGCAGATCGAGGGTGATCCCGTCAATGGCGTCAGAAATGGTATTGGAGCTGCGTTCAATCTTCGTACCATCAATGTAGACAATGGCATTCTGCGCCGGCGTAATCTCCCGGGCATTATCCGCACCCGGCGTGACTGCCGGATCGTAATCCAGCACTTTCGCCAGCTTACTGTCGCCGCTTACGCTGATGCTAATTTCGCCATCTTCGCCGGTCTTTTTTGACGTCACAACCAGCTGATATTTGCCATCTTCGGCAGGCATTACCGTCGCGGTAACATCGCCATTTTTAGCATTAATTTTTTTAGCAATCTGTACCAGAGAGGTCTCATCATCTTTCAGTTCCACCTCCATCGGCTTGCCTTTGCCTGCGGTGATGGTCACCGTACGCGGACCGGCACCGTCGCCCAGCTGGGTGTCGTTCGCTTTTTGCGGTGCCGTCCCCACTTTATTGGCTTTTGCTAACTGCTCAACCTGGACTGAGTAGCTATTCGGGATCGCTCCCTTACCTGCCGTTGCGTTAAATGCCTTGTTGGTGCCAATGCTGACCCCGTTGAACCCTTCATCCTCCAGTTTTTTCAGCGCCGTTTTCACCGCATCCAGACTGCTGGAGATTTTACCCCAGGAGGAAGTTTGTCCTTCATAATTACTCTGCTTCTGCAAATAGGGATTTAATTTTTTATTCTCAGCTACCTGGAGCTGCGAAATCATACTTTCAATATCTAACCCGGAGCCGCCGAGGCCTGACATAGAGAACGAAGCCATGATTTGTATTCCTGTTACAGTGAAGATAGATATAGCGATAACATCGGGGTTTCGGCCATAAAGTTTAATTTTTTACAGTGCAGGCGACAACGAAACCACCACGTTAATACACTCTTATACGCTTATCAGGCTATTGGCTGTGGCAATCGGGATAATTGCCATCACTTATGTACGCTTTTCCAGGAATATAAAAAATTATGAAAAAATAATTTAGTCATTTCCTTTTCATCCGATTAATTCAGTATGCGCAACAGACATCGCATATTTAACTGGCGAATGCCGTCGTTACTTTATTTAAAAGGATATTGATATGGCCCAGGTCATTAATACTAACGCATTGAGCTTGATGGCTCAGAACAACCTGAACAAATCTCAGACTTCTCTGGGTACTGCAATTCAGCGTCTCTCTTCCGGTCTGCGTATTAACAGTGCGAAAGACGATGCAGCAGGTATGGCGATCTCTAACCGCTTCACCTCTTCTATCCGCGGCCTGACCCAGGCAGCACGTAACGCCAACGATGGTATCTCCCTGGCGCAGACCACCGAGGGCGCGCTGGAAGAAGTAACCGAGAACTTGCAGCGTATCCGTGAACTGACCGTTCAGGCAAAAAACGGCACCAACTCTTCTGACGACCGTGACTCCATCAAAAAAGAGATCTCTGCACGTCTGGACGAGATCAAACGTATTTCTGAAACCACCAACTTCAACGGCGTTAACGTTCTCGATGGTTCCAAAGATAAACTGACCATCCAGATTGGCGACAAAGATGGCCAGACCATCGACATCGATCTGAAGAAACTGGACATCGACTCTCTGGGTCTGGACGGCTTCACTGCGGCATTCGATAAAATTGCCGGCTCTGCGGGCGCTACCAGCGAGTACACCAAGGCAGCTACTGCGAAAGCAGCGGGCGACGATACGGGTATCAGCACTAGCGCCGGTAACTGGAAAGTTGACGCGGCTGATATCACCGCAATTGAAACGGCAGTGGGCGCAGCAGCAGGCGACGTCGACCTGTACGTAGCTGATGGTGAAGCTTTCGCTTACGATAAAACTGCCGACAAAATGTTTAAACTGGACACCTCTGCTATCACCTTCAAGGATGATGGTGCTGGCAATGCGATCATTGACGGTGCTGTACCAGCGAGTGCTGCAACGGAAGTCAGCGCGCTGGATGCCGATATCCTGTTGAACGGCCCATCAACGCTGAGCGATGCCACCAAGCTGAAAGAAGGCGCGACCTTCAAAGCTCAGGATGGTTCTGAAGTGAAGCTGGATCAGGCTAAGCTGGACGAGATCTCCAACGCAGCCTTCGGCGCTGACGCTGCTGACAGCAACATGCAGATGTTCTCCGTGAAAGACGGTGCAAACACCAAATACTTCGCGCAGAGCACCGACGCAAGCGGTAACACCGTGGTGAAAGAGCTGACCTTCGCAGATAACGCAACTGCACCAACCGTCGCGGATGCAGGCGCAGCGGACTCAGCGTTCATCAACACCGCCGCTAACGCTGCCGCAGCCGACGACCTGCTGGGCAACCTGGACGCAGCCCTGACCGAAGTAACCAACTTCCAGGCTGACCTGGGTGCGATTCAGAACCGTTTCAGCTCTATTATCGCGAACCTGAACACCACTGTGATTAACACCACCGAAGCACGCTCTCGTATCCAGGACGCTGACTTCTCCGTGGAAGTGTCCGCAATGAGCCGTTCTAACATCCTGCAACAGGCTGGCGTATCCGTTCTGAGCCAGGCTAACCAGGTACCTCAGAACGTTCTGAGCCTGCTGCGTTAATCCCGAAAAGCCTCAACTTTTTACGCGTATCCATTGCGCGTTAGCCCTCCCTGTCGGAGGGCTTTTTTCGTTTTGCCCCCCGCCGCTTCTTCTCCTGAATCGTTCACATCCTGCCCTGACGGTCTGTCAGGCAAGGCATAAATAATAAAAAGTATTACAAAATGCGTGGGCGAAAAAAGCCTAACAAAACAATATAAACATGCTCTCACCCTATTTCGAGACAAACGATAACCGACCATAAATAGCGTGCAAAAAGCACCATTGAATACGAAATGAAAGAACGAACGCGTCTCGTTCATTTATTATGAACGCCCCCTCCGGTAAACCGCTCACCTCAACATTTTTTAAATGATATGACCAGTGAGATAAAATTAACCAACTCATTTATAGCGACTGCCGATATTTAATGTTAAAATCGTTTTCGCTGCACAGCGTGCAAAGGGAGAAACTCCCTCCTGTGACTAATACATTTTTAAGCATTTAGCTTAACTAACTTGAGCAGTCAGCAAATGCCCGTCAGTCAATGCCCTTCACGTACTAAGCCTCAGAAAAATATGAATATAAGCGTCACCCCACTGCTATCGGGCCGCCAGGTTCAGCGAGAGGAATCACCGCATGCGCATCAAAATGGGAGGACATTAACTTTATTTATCACACAAATATGCCAACCGAGGCCTGGCAATTATTAACATCGGCATTAATAACGTTAATACCGTTGAAATTTACCTTTAGCGATCCGCGAATAGTTGCGATATAAGCCTTAGGTAGCCCGAAATTGTTGCGCATTGTTAACGAAAAGACTTTACCCAATTAACATAAACACCCATTCAATTCACCTTATCTTTCATTACGAAGTATCAAGATATTATGGTCAATTACATTGCGATTGGATCGTTAGTGACGTTGGATTTGCACACGAGGTTACTAACACGAACGCGCGACGGCGAGTGCGTGACGCTGCCCGCCAGCGCCTGCCTCTGCCTTGCCGCCCTGGTGGAAGCGCAGGGACAAATTTTGTCTCAGGAACAGTTAATGGATATCGGCTGGCGTAGCGCTGGCGTTGAGGTCACGGACAATAGCGTGCGCGTTATGGTGAACAAGCTTCGACGCGCGCTGGCCTCGCTAGAGATGCAGGATGCTATTGCGCTGGTTGCCGTAACGCGAAGCGGTTATCGCCTGATTATTCGTGAAGAGAGCCCGCCGGAACCCTCGGCTGACAGCGTTGAGATCGCCCCCACACCGCAGCCGCCTGAAATGCCGGTGGAGGCTACGCCTCCTCCCCCCTCCGCTACGCCAGCACCGCGTCGAAAAAGGTTTTTGCGAAGCGCTGCGTTCGCGGTCTGCGGCATGCTGATCGGTATTCTTACTGCCATATCCGTCAAAAATGCGTTTGTCCCCAGCCCACAGAGCATCGAGTTTATCCTCTGGCAGGGAGAAGGGATCCCCCCCGGACATATCGTGATGGTGCAAAAAAACCGAATAAGCCAAACAGAACTTATTCAGGCAACGCTGCACACCTATACCGAATATGTACTGGAAAGACGCGTCCATTACAGACCAGGTAAAATTTTATACATCACTACCGGCACGGGAAAGATAGATAAATATCAGGCCGTTATTGCCTGTCAAAAACCCATTCAGGAGCAAAAGAATGACTGTGAATCGTTCTATTTTCATCTTTATTAAACGCCCGCAGGTCCTCTTCGCTGGCGGCCTGATGACAGGTTTAGCGTTAACAATCGGGTACACGATCGCCACGTCGCCGCTGCGACAGACGTGCTTTGCCCCAGCCTCCTTTTATACTATCAAGGACGAAAACAACGTGACGCTGGCGCGAGGAATTTATCGCTCATACCGCGATGGACTTCATGAGGGACACACGACCTATATCGGTAATATCCGCCATTTTCAGAACGGGAAACGTGTAGGGCAAAGTTCACCCGTACAGCGCAGCGTGAGTTATACCATGTCCTACTCCGGCAACCTGCTGCATCTGACGGTGCTTAGCCACGCCCGTCGGCTGGGCGATCAAAGCAACGAAAAAGAGGTAACGGATTACATTTTTCCGCAGCTTAAGAGCGGCGATACCTCCACCAGTTCCCTCTATTTGCTGGAAAACAGCATTCTGGCATCGGGTACGGAGACGGTAGTCAGGATCGCCTGCACGAATTAAGCCCTCAAACCAGCGCTTGTATTAGCCCGCTCAGGATCCCGAAGCCGTGGCTCATAAGACGTTCAAAGAATGGAGCCAGCGTTTCGTCGATAAGCAACAGGGCCAGCATGCCGAAGGTCAGCGTGAGCGGGAATCCTACTACAAAGATCGAGAGCTGCGGGGTAAGGCGGTTTAGCAGCGCAAGCACCATGTTTATGCTCAGCAGCAGGGCTATCACCGGGAGGCCCAGGATCAGCCCCTGACTGAAGATGAGTCCGGCATGATTAACGAGGTAAAACATCCCGCCAGCATGCAGCGGTTCAGCGTCGATGGGGAGAGCCTCGAAGGTCTCAGCAAGCAGCGAAAGCAACCACAGATGGCCGTTAAACACCAAAAAGAGCAGCATCGCCAGCATGTTTAGCAGGCGAGCGATCACCGGGCTGTTACCGCTGCCCGGGTCGAAGAAGGTGGCAAACGAGAGTCCCATCTGCATCCCAATGATCTCGCCCGCCAGGCGAACGGCGGCAAACAGCAGCTGCATCGTCAGCCCCATCGCGGCGCCGATGAGCACCTGCTTAGCCATCGTCCAGACGCCCGCCCAGGAGTAAAGTCCTATGTCGGCGTCAGGAACCAGTCCGCCCAGCAGCAGCGCGAGGGTTAAGGCCAACGCCGCACGCAGGCGGGCGCTGATCGCTTTCTCGCTAAAGACTGGCGCAACGTGCAGTAGCGCCGAGATGCGCACCATCACCAAAAAGTAATGGCTTATCAGGGCGTAAAGCTGTTCAAGGGGAAGATTAAAAATCATTAGCCGATGGCGTAAGGAATGCTGGCGAACAACATGCGCGTGTATTCAATAAAGATTTTCATCATCCACGGACCGAGCAGCACGCCGACGCCCACGATCATCAGGATTTTAGGGATAAAGGTCATCGTCATTTCGTTCACCTGCGTCGCGGCCTGAAGAATACTGATGATCAGACCGGTTGCCAGCGCGACCAGCAAAAGCGGGCCCGCAATCATTAGCCCAACCTTGATAGCTTCCATGCCCAATACCATGACGCTTTCGGGGGTCATACCAGGCTCCTATGAGTAAAAGCTTTGCGCAAGCGAACCGACCAGCAGCTGCCAGCCATCCACGAGGACGAACAGCATCAGCTTAAAGGGCAGCGCAATCGTCGCTGGCGGAACCATCATCATCCCCAGCGCCATCAGAATGCTGGCCACCACCAAATCAATAATCAAAAACGGAATAAAGATGGTGAAACCAATCTGGAAGGCGGTTTTCAGCTCGCTGGTAACGAATGAGGGCACCAGAATACTCAACGGCACGTCCTCCGGGCCGGTAAGGGCCGGCGTTTTAGCGATGCGGGCAAACATCGCCAGATCGGCTTCTCGAGTCTGCTCAAGCATAAAAGCCCGCAGCGGTTTTACGCCTTCCTTCAGGGCCGTTTCCATGGTGATTTTATTGGCCTGCAACGGCTGCCATGCCTGTTCATAGATCTGGTTGAGCACGGGTGACATCACGAAAAAGGTCAAAAACAGAGCCAGCCCCACTAATACCTGATTAGGCGGCGCGGTCGGCGTACCAAGCGCGTTGCGCATCAATCCCAGCACAATAACGATACGCGTAAAGCCAGTCATCATCAGCAGTACCGCGGGGATGAACGTGAATCCACTGAGCAGCAGCAGCGTCTGAATCGGTAGCGTCCAGCCTGCACTTCCCGACGAACTGGCCAGCGTAATGTCGCCGTTAGCGGCGAGCGCAGAGGCGACGGGCAGCAGCAGACCAACGCCCGTCGCGGCACGGGCAATCAACAGACGGTTCATTTTTGCTCACCACCCGAACGGTATTTATGAAGAAAGTTATCCAGCATGGCGGGAAAAGCCGCTGAAGGAGCCGCCTGCTCAGGCACCTCTGGCCTGTCCTGTACGGTGAGACAGCTAATGTGCGTCGCGGTAACACCCAGCACCAGACGCTGTTCGCCCACGTCAACCACCACCAGCCGTTCGCGCGAGCCGAGCGGTTTACTGGCCACCAGCGATACCGCACCCTGGCTTTCGCGGGAGCAACGCGCCAGCCCGCTGCGGCGGGCGATCCACGCCAGCAGTACCATCAGCATAATAATGAGCATGAGCGTACCGATGACCGATAGCGCGATTGCGCCGCCAGAGAGCACGTTTGTGCTCCCTGCGGCAAAAGAGGGTTGTACTGCGTTCATTAGCGGCTCAGGCGATGCATTCGCTCGGATGGGGTAATAATATCGGTAATACGAATCCCGAATTTATCGGACACGACCACCACTTCGCCCTGGGCAATAAGGTAGCCATTGATCAGAATATCGAGCGGCTCGCCCGCCAGGCCGTCCAGCGAAACCACGGAGCCCTGGCTTAAGCGCAGCAGCTCTTTGATAGTCATTTTTGTGCGGCCCAGCTCCACGGTCATTTTGACAGGGATATCCAGAATCAGGTTCATCTCTTCAGAAAACTGAGGAACCGCGCTTTGCTCTGTACTTCCCGCAGCGTTCTGCTCGTTCAGCGCCTCACCCCAAAGATTGTCCATAGACTTATCTTCAGATCCCGACGAGTTATTCATGTCGCTCATGGGGAAATCACTCCTTATTGAAAGTTTTTAATGCTGGCTGATTCATCTGATCGACCTTCAGAGCATATTGATTATTTACAGAGCCATATTTCGCGGTAAATACCGGCACGCTGCCGACGTTCGCTACTATAAACTCCTGCTTATCCAGCGGAATAATGTCGCCTTTTTTCATCTTCATGACGTTCGACAACCGCGTGTTGATGTCGGCAAATTGCGCCACCAGCTCCAGCTCGGTTTCACGCATCTGGCTTGCCAGCATGCTGCGCCACTCAGAGTCCTCATGGCGCGAATTATCCATCGGTGGATTGCTTAACAGTTCGCGCAGAGGCTCTATCGTGCTGAAGGGAATACAAATATTGAACTCCCCGCGATGCGAGCCGATTTCCACGGAGAAAGGCGTGGTGACGACAACATCGTTCGGAGAAGAGGTGATATTGGTAAATTTCACCTGTATTTCTGAACGGATGTATTCCGTCTTAATTTTATAAATAGAGCCCCAGGCAAACTCATACGCCTCGCGTGCCATTGTCAGCATACGGTGGATCACCCGCTGCTCGGTCGGGGTAAATTCCCGCCCGTCCGCCTTCGTCGGGAAACGCCCGTCTCCGCCGAACAGGTTATCCACGGCCATAAATACCAGACCGGAGGAAAAGGCCATCAGCGCGGTCCCACGCAGGGGATTAAGGTGCAGCAGGTTCAGGTTGGTTGGCACCGGTAAATTGCGGGCAAACTCATGATACGGCTGGATCTTGATATTTCCCGCCGTAATATCTGAACTGCGGCGCAGCAGGTTAAATAACCCCATCCTGAACTGTCGGGCAAAGCGTTCGTTAATAATTTCCAGAGAATGAAGTCGCTCGCGAATGACGCGTCGCTGGGTATTGGGATCGTAAGGTTTAATCCCCGCATCTCCCATGCTTCCATGGAGGTCATCGGGACTCTCCGTATCAGCATTGAGCAGGCGATCGATCTCATCCTGTGATAAAAAACTATCAGCCATTGTGTTTACCGCAGAATAAATTCATTAATCAAAACGTCAGTGACGTTAATCTTTTTGTTGAACGCCAGCGGTTTTTTAAGCTCATTTTTGATGTTGCTAATCAGCTGGCGTTTGCCTTCATCCGTTGAGAGCGTTTCATACGTTTGCTGAGAAAGCAGCATAAACAGTCGGCTACGATATTCCGGCAGGAATTTCTCAAGCACCTGTACGGACGACGTATCGCCAAGCCGTACGGACAGCCCAATATAAAGCACGCGATCCGACTCGTGCTGCGTCGGGGTCAGGCTCACGGTAAAGGTATTCATCGACACGTATAGCGGTTCAACTTGCTGTACCGCCGGGGCTTCATGCTCACTTCTCGAATGGTTGTCCGTCTGCGCGTGTGCATATTTCATCGACCAGAACAGATAGCCTGAAAAACAGCAGGCTGCGAGGGCAATCAGAAACATTAGTATTAACAGAAGCGAGCGCGACCCTCCGCGAGCCGCAGCATTTTTATTTTTGTTACCCATTACGTAAATCCAATAAAATAAGAGAGGCAGCAACCTGCCCCTCGATAAATACGGCGGACATTGTAGTCCATTTAATCAGCAGAATAATCAGGAGATAAAATTTCATTCCTGTCGGCAATTCAACAATTCAGACAAAAGTGTTAATGCCGTATATATTTCCTTGCGTCGATGTTAATAATCCCGGCACATTGTCTTCCTCCACGAACACATTGTCTGCGCCTTGAGCGGTGTGCTGCTCTTCAGGATGATGACGTCCCTGCTCGCCACCGCCAGTATGAGGTCGATCGGGGCTCACGCTCGCCTGGCCCAGCTGGAGCCCGGTTTCCGCTAAAGCGGCCCGCAGGTGCGGTAGCGCAGTCTCCATCATCTGCCGCACCTGAGCATGTTCGCTGACGATATGGATCTGCGCCTGGTCCTGCTGCACGCGCAAAGAGATATGCAATGAGCCCAGCTCCTGAGGATGCAGGCGAATCTCCGCATTGTGCAGGTTGTCGCGGCTGAACAGGGCAATATGTTGGCTCACCGACTGCTTCCATTCGGGCGACTCCAGCGGATAACGGACGTTGACCACCTGCTGTGAAACAGGCTGACTGGCCTGTCGCGCCGTTGACGGCTCCACCACAACGCTCTGAACCGACGGATCGCAGGTGGCGTGCTGCGACGCCTCTCCCTGATGTACCGTTAAGCCTGGCATCACGGCGCTGGTGCCTGGGGCTTTCCCCCCTAACGCCTGTGCCTGCACCTGGAGAGGGGAATCTTCTTGTCGGGCGGGCTTCAGCTTAAGATCGTCAACAGGGATCGCTAAGGTCGCTTTATCGCCAGCGATCGCTTCTCGGGGCAGACTCGTCTCAGCCAGGGTCGAGGACTCTGTCGCAGCGCTCCTCGCCTGGCGGGTGACGATCTGCTGAAGCTGCCACTGCGGGCTTTCATTACCGGGAGAGGCGCTGATTCTGACCTCTGCCAGCGCGTCATCGCTCGCCTCCGGCTCAGCTGCCGGTGGCAAAACCGGCTGCGGGACAGAATATCCCTCATAACTTACCCGTTGCGCCTGAACGTCCAGGCCAGGCAACAACAGCCCCATCTGTGCCAGCCTGTCGTCGAGCGTAAGAGCAAACTCCTCGCCGATGAGTTTTCCTTTTCCTGCTCTCGTCGGCGCTCCGCCGGACAGCAGAGCCGTAATATCAATATTCATAGCCTTTCTCTTTTCTGTCCGGCACGCTGGGCGAATTCGTCCATCATTTTTTGCTCCTGGCGGCTCTGTGCCATGGCCAGTGCCGCCTCGCGGCGGTCGATGAGGGTCTCAAACGCATTAAGGCGCTGCTTTTTCTGTAGCCACTTCTCTTTGGCCCGGTCCACGGCTTGTTCACAGGTGGAAACATGCGATTCATGCTGCTTCACCACCTGGTTAAGGGACAAAATGAAAGACTGTTGATTAACCAGATCCGCCATCGACATACCGCTGCCGAGCAGCCCCTGACGCAAAGATTGCTGATACTCGCGCTCATAATGCTGAAGCTGTTCGTGCTGGGCCACGGCTTCCATAAGCGTCTGCTGGACGCTGCCGAGAGCGCGAGTGGTCTCCGTAAGCGTTTCCTGAGCCATGTCACGCAGCATGACCATTGGATTATTCACTTTCACGTTTTATCCCGCCTGTTCAACGATGTCAGGGAAAAGCTGGCTCAGCGCGGCAATGGCCTCGTCGTAACCGCTCCGCTCGTGTATTGCCTGATGCAGGAAGGCTTCCAGCGCAGGATACTGATCTATCGCCCGGTCGAGCAGCGGATCGCTGCCCTTCACGTAAGCGCCTACGCTGACCAGATCCCGGTTGCGCTGGTAGGTAGACAACAGCTGCTTAAAACGCTGAACCTTGCGGTACTGGACATGCGGAATAAGCTCCGTCATCGCACGGCTAATAGAGGCTTCAATATCAATAGCAGGATAATGGCCCGCCTCAGCCAGGCGACGCGAAAGCACGATATGGCCATCGAGGATCGCACGCGCCGAATCGGCGATCGGATCCTGCTGATCGTCCCCTTCGGTCAGTACCGTATAAAAGGCGGTTATCGATCCGCCGCCACGCATGCCGTTACCGGCACGCTCGACCAGCGCGGGCAGACGCGCGAATACCGACGGTGGATAACCTTTGGTTGCGGGCGGTTCACCGATAGCCAGCGCCACTTCACGCTGCGCCATGGCATAGCGCGTGAGGGAGTCCATAATCAGCAGAACGTTCATCCCGCGATCGCGGTAATCCTCGGCAATACGGGTGGCGTATACCGCACCCTGCATGCGCAGGATCGGCGAGACGTCAGCAGGTGCGGCGATCACCACCGCGCGTGAAAGCCCCTCTTCGCCAAGGATGTTCTCGATAAAATCTTTTACTTCACGCCCGCGCTCGCCAATCAGCCCGACGACGATGACGTCTGCGGTGGTGAAGCGGGCCATCATGCCGAGCAGCACCGACTTACCCACGCCCGAGCCGGCAAAAAGGCCCATACGCTGTCCGCGGCCAACCGTCAGCAGGCCATTTATGGCCCTCACGCCTACGTCGAGCACAGACTTGATGGGATCGCGGTGAAGCGGGTTAAACGAGGGGGTAAACAGGCCGGCCACGGGTTTTCCTGCCGCTGGACGTCCATCCAGGGGGCGGCCCTGTGCGTCAAGCACGCGCCCCAACAGGTGTAACCCCACCGGCAGCTGTTTACCCGCTCCCTTATCGGACTCTGGCGCGTACACGCGCGCACCGGGAAGAATACCGTCAACATGTTCAAGCGGCATAAGATAGAGCGTCTGACCGTTAAACCCGACCACCTCACACTCGACCGGTAAGATAGCCTGTCCGGTCTGACGTTCAACAATGCACAGCGCGCCTATCGGCAGCTTCAGGCCAACGGCCTCCATCACCAGCCCGGTTGCGCGCGTCAGCTTGCCGTACTGACGAAAGCGCGGGAGCTCGCCGAGCTTCTCTTCCACCCGATCCATGACGGAGAGCCAGTTTTTTAACTGCTGGCTCATTGGGACAGTTCCTCCCGGGCGAGCTGACAGAGAGACTGCCAGCGCGTTTCCATTGTGGCGTCATACTCCACGTCCGGCGTGACCACACGGCATCCCCCTGCGGCCAGCTGGGGATCGCTTTGTAAGGACCAGCCCATCGAGGAGAGCGTCTCGCCGATCGCCTGGGAAACCATGGGCAGATCCTGCGGGTTCACATGCAGTTCGATCGGGCCGTTGAACAGGCTATCCTGCTTCATTAACTGGCGGATCTGCGCAAGCAGAGCATGGTTATCCGCCACGCTCAGGGTGCCGTACAGCTGCTGTACCGCGGTCAGCGCCAGCTGAACCAGACGTCCGGGAATAAGGCTATCGAGATTCGAAAGCGCAAGCTTGCACTGCGTCACCCACTCTCCGGCCTGGAGCAGTAAAGCCTGCTGTTCGGCGCGGGCCTGTTCCAGCCCCTGCGCCAGACCCGCCTCGCGGCCCTCTTTCAGACCGGCCTCATAGCCCTCGCGACGGCCCTCTTCTTTGCCTTGCGCCAGTCCCTGAGCAATACCCTGCTGTTCAGCCTGCTTACGCAGGCGTGCCAGCTCGGCCTTAAACTGTGCGTCAGAATGGCCGGTATCCTGCGTCTGCAACGGGACTTCAGCCGTTTCGTTTAACAGATCCTCAGGCTGCCAGCTGCGCCACTGGGCGGCGCCATTGGCATCAAACGTAGGCATCGTCGCTGCCTCCAATGATGATTTCCCCTGACTCGGCAAGGCGTCGAACAATGTTCAGAATCGTCTTCTGCTCGGCTTCCACCTGGGACAAACGCACCGGGCCGCGCGATGCCAGATCTTCGGTCATCAGATCCGACTGACGGCGCGACATATTGCGGAAGAACTTGG
This sequence comes from Enterobacter quasihormaechei, assembly GCF_004331385.1. Lineage (GTDB taxonomy): Bacteria > Pseudomonadota > Gammaproteobacteria > Enterobacterales > Enterobacteriaceae > Enterobacter > Enterobacter quasihormaechei. Next base: position 28,955 of record NZ_SJON01000017.1, on the reverse strand, counting down.
CCCGCAGCGCTTCGTCTGCTCCTTTGAGGGCGATGATAAGGGTTTCGCTTTCCACCTCCTGCAACAGACGCTGGATGCTGCGATCCTCGACATCCACCAGGTTTTCGAACAAGAACATCTCGTCGATAATTTTCTGCGCCAGCTCGCTGTCGAAATCGCGAACCGCCTCAATGGCGGCCTCTTCCTGCTGGGATTTCATCAGGTTTAAGATCTCCGCAGCCGGGCGCACGCCGCCCATTTTGCTGCGCTTAAGATTCTGACCGTGAAGCAGACCGTTGAGTACCTCCGTCAGTTCCTGTAGCGCGGCGGGCTGAACCCCGCCGAAGGTGGCGATACGCAGCATAATGTCGTTACGTTCACGATCGTCGAATTTGCTCAGGACGTCCGCCGCCTGGTTACGCTTTAAGTGGACCAGGATTGTGGCGATAATTTGCGGGTGTTCTTCACGAATCAGATCGAATACCGCCAGCGGATCCATAAAGTTGAGCGTTTCGATCCCGTTTCCACCCTGGTGGGTATCCAGCAGATCCTCAAGCAGCGTTGACGCACGCTCTTCACCCAGCGCCTTAACCAGCACGCTGCGCAGATACTCGTTCGTGTTAAGGCTCAGCGCGGCATACTCGCTGGAGTCATTTTTAAAGTCGCGCAGCACGGCGGCCATTTGATCGTGAGTAAACCCCGCCATGTTGACCATGGAACTGCTGATGGTCTTCACCTCATGCGCGTTAAGGTGCTTAAAGACTTCGGCGGCCAGGACATCGCCCAGCGTCAACATAACGATGGCGCTTTTCTCTGCGGCATTCATGATTTGAGCTCCTGATTCATCCACTGACGAATAACCAGCGCAATAACCCGCGGCTCTTGTTCCGCCAGTTCCCGTAGCTGCTGACTGTTAAGTTCCGTATCCACGCGCTGCTGAGCGCGGTCACGCGCATCCTTCTCGGACGCTTTCTTGCGGGCGGCCAGCTCTTCCTGACGCGCCTCTTTTTCCATTTCCATGCGGCGCAGGCTGGTTTCCTGATGGCGGATCCAGGCCGGATGAACGAGCTTACGCCACATGATCCAGGCGATAATCGCAATAACCAGATAACGCGCAATCGCCATCATCAACTGATAAAACGTGTCCTGCTTCCAGAATGGCGGGAGCTCCTCTTCCTCAACCCCGTTAAACGGCGAGTTCAGGATATTGACGCTGTCTCCGCGTGAAGCCGTATAGCCGACAGCCTCCTTTACCAGAGCATTAATACGGTTCAGCTCAGCCTCACTCAGCGGACCCGGCTTCCCCTCAGCGCCTTGCGGCAGGTGGTTTATCACCACCGCGACTGAAAGACGATCGATGCGTCCCATAGCATTTTTGATATGGGTTAGCGTGCGATCGACCTCAAAGTTGGTGGTCTCATCGTTGTGATTGTTGTAGGGCTGTGAACGGTCATTTCCGGTGCCTGCGGTATTGGTCTGAGCGGCAGGCTTGTCAAGCGGCTGCGTAAGTGGCGCAGTGGCAGGTGCTGGCGGCTGATTAGTCAGCGCACCCGGTACGCCACCGTTGCCGCGTCCGTTACCCTGCTCGGACTGGCTCGTCTGGCGGCTTCGAATCACCATTTTTTGCGGATCGGCGTTGGGCTGATATTGCTCCTGCGTCTGCTCCTGCTGGGTAAAATCAATCTGCGCCGTGACCTGGGCGCGAATATTTTTGCTGCCCACCAGCGGCGCCAGGATCCGCTGGATGCGCTGCTGGTAATCATTTTCGATTTCACTGGTGTACTTCAGCTGCGACGTTTGCAGGCCACGCAGACCGTTTTGGGTCAGCAGCTCGCCCCGCTGATCGACGATAGTGACATTTTCTGCCGTCAGCCCCGTCACGGCGCTGGAGATCAGATGGGTAATGGCAATGACCTGCCCTTCATCCAGGGTACGTCCCTGGATCAGGTTAACGGTGACGGAAGCCGTTGGCTGTTTTTGCTCACGCACAAACATCGTCTGCTTGGGTGTGGCAAGGTGAACGCGCGCCGTTCTGATCGGACCCAGGTTTTCAATGGTGCGCGCCAGCTCTCCCTCAAGCGCTCGCTGATAGTTAACCTGTTCGCTAAACTGGCTAATACCAAACTTTTCCTTATCCAGCAGTTCAAACCCGACGGAGCCACCTTTTGGCAGCCCCTGCTGGGCCAGCTTCATGCGCACTTCATGGACCTGCCCTTCCGGAACCAGAATAGCGCCGCCCGGCGCGTCGATGCGGTAAGGGACATTCATTTGCGACAGCTGGGCAACGATGGCCCCGCCGTCCTCATCACTGATATTGCTAAACAACACGCGATAGCCTGGCTCTTTTGCCCAGAACATAAGCGCAATTAATACCGATACGGCAGCCGCGGCGCAAATGACCAGCGATAGCTTCGGGCTGGCGCGAAGCCATGACAGAGCCGATTTAATTCGGTCAGCCGGATTATTCGTTAAATCATTTAATGTGGCACTCATGCCGTGATCCTGTAAGAAATAGCACGCACAATAATGCGCGTCAGCGCCTGTGATATCGCAGGGCTGATAACGACGATTTCAAATTAAGAGAAATTTTCAGGCGGGCATTATCGTCTGAAAGGCCGATTTTTTAAGGATAAATAAGCTTAAAGTAATGTTCGCTTATTGGATTTTATGGCCATTTTGCCTACGTGTTAAACTACCAACGTTTAAAAGATAGGTAATAAATGTGTGCTTTTCCCTTATTAATTCAGGAAGTCATCAATGTCAGCAACATTAATGCGTGGCGTACTCGATCAAATTAACGCTCAGTCACAGCAAATCGCCGGCATGAGCCGAAACCAGCCTGCCGCGCTGAAAAACACGCCGTCGTTCTCTGACATTTTATTTAACAGCATCAACGAAATTAATGAAACTCAGGTTAACGCGAAAGAAATGACGCAGCAGTGGATGTCCGGCAGTAGCGATATTGGATTAAATGACGTAATGCTGGCAATGCAGAAATCCTCCATTTCTTTTAGCTTCGGTGTGCAAGCGCGCAATAAAATGCTCAGTGCCTACCAGGAAATCATGAATACCCCGGTATAAGGCATTTCTCTTTCTATGAGTGAATTTAAAGACATTCCCGTGCGCTTATCGCAAAATAAATTTACGTTATCCGATTCTGAATTACAGCGTATCGGGCAACTGATCTATCGCCGCGCCGGGATTGTGGTCAACGCACAAAAACGAGAGATGATTTTTAATCGTTTATCACGGCGGCTACGGGCGCTGGGGATTGACACATTTCTTGAGTACATCAGCATTCTGGAATCCCACAGCGAGCATCCGGAATGGCAGAACTTTGTCAACGCGCTGACAACCAATCTGACCTCTTTCTTTCGCGAAAGCTACCATTTCCCGGTGCTCGCAGAACACGCCCGCCAGCGGCCCAACGGCTACCGCGTCTGGTGTACTGCTGCTTCTACCGGGGAAGAACCTTGCTCCATCGCCATGACGCTGGACGAGGCCCTGGGTAGCGCGACGGGAGGGCCACGCGTCTGGGCCTCTGACATTGATACCGAGGTTTTGGCCAAAGCGGAGGCAGGGGTCTACCGCTTGTCCGACCTGCATTCGCTGACCCTGGTGCAAAAACGCCACTATTTTTTGCGCGGCTCGGGTGAAAACAGCGATCGGGTGAAGGTAAAGCCAGAACTGCTGGCCGCTATTCACTATCAGCGACTCAACTTGCTGGACAATAACTGGCCGCTGCCCGGACCGTTTGACGCCATCTTTTGCCGCAACGTGATGATCTATTTCGATGCGCCGACGCAGAAGCGTCTGCTTGAGCGCTTTGCCCGCATGCTGAAGCCAGACGGCCTGCTGTTTGTTGGTCACTCTGAACATTTTAACCATCCGCACATCCCACTCAGGCTTCGCGGCCAGTCGGTGTATGAGCTTACGGAGGCCTTACGGTGAAACGGATACGGGTGCTGACAGTTGATGATTCTGCGCTTATGCGCAACATCCTGAGCGCAGTGATCAATCAACAGCCAGATATGGAGATGGTCGGCACCGCGCCAGATCCGCTGATCGCACGCGAGATGATTAAGCAGCTCAACCCCGACGTGCTGACGCTGGATATCGACATGCCGAAAATGGACGGGCTTGAGTTTCTCTCCCGTTTGATGCGCCTGCGTCCCATGCCGGTGGTGATGATCTCCTCGATGACCACCCGAGGTTCGAAGGCGACAATGGCCGCGCTGGAACACGGCGCCGTCGATTTTCTTGCCAAACCCGATCAGCGTATCGCCGGAAATCTGGAACTGTGGGGTGTGCAGGTTGCAGAGAAGATCCGTATTGCCGCGAAGGCAAAACTGGGGCGTCAGGCTGAAGCGGCCGCGCCGATACTGCGGGGCATTACCGTGGACCCGCAAAGCATTATGGCGATTGGCTCCTCGACCGGCGGGACGGAGGCGCTCCGCCAGGTATTAACGCCGCTGCCGTCCAGCGTCCCCGGCATCCTCATCGCCCAGCATATGCCCGCCGGATTTACCCGCTCGTTCGCCCAGCGTCTTGATTCACTTTGCCAGATAAAGGTGCATGAAGCGGATGACGGCGAACCGGTCCTTCCGGGTACGGCCTTGATTGCCCCCGGCGACAAGCATATGGAGATCGTCCGTCACGGAAAAGGGTACGCCGTCAGGTTGACCAACGCGCCCCCCGTCAACCGTCATCGCCCGTCTGTAGACGTTCTGTTTAACTCCGTTGCCCAGCTGGTGGGCGCACATGCCAGCGCCGCCATCCTGACCGGAATGGGAGCCGACGGTGCGCGCGGGTTGCTGGCGTTGCGCGAAGCGGGCGCGTTTACCCTCGCCCAGAGCGAAGCGAGCTGCGTGGTATTCGGTATGCCTCGCGAAGCGATAGCCCTTGGTGCCGCCCGGGAGATTGTCGATCTCAATAAAATTAGCCAGCGACTGCTGGAGAGTTTCAGCCATAAACCACGACGTTCAGGAGAGAACACACATGTCGGATAAAAACCTGCGTTTTTTGGTGGTGGACGATTTTGCCACCATGAGACGTATCGTACGTAACCTGCTTCAGGATCTGGGTTATTCAAATATTGAAGAAGCGGAAGATGGTCAGGACGCGCTGAACAAGCTGCGCGCCGGTGAGTTTGATTTCGTGGTGAGCGACTGGAATATGCCTAACCTTGATGGCCTTGAGCTGCTGAAAACCATTCGCCTCGATCCGGCGATGGCAAAGCTGCCGGTACTGATGGTCACAGCGGAAGCAAAGCGGGAAAACATTATCGCCGCCGCGCAGGCGGGTGCCAACGGTTACATCGTTAAACCGTTTACTGCCGCCACGCTTGAAGAAAAGCTTGGCAAAATTTTTGAAAAACTCGGGTGAATACTATGACCACTCAGCCTGGCGAGATCGCGGAACCGCCGAAGGATCTCTTTTTGCGTATCGGTCAATTAACCCGGCTGCTGCGCGACAGTATGGCAAATCTTGGCCTGGAGCAGGCCATTAAAGAAGTCGCGGACGCGTTTCCCAATACGCGCGACCGTCTTAACTACGTTGTGGGCAAAACGTCTCAGGCCGCCGATCGCGCGCTGACGGCCGTCGAGGTGGCACGACCGCTCCAGGAAAAATTAGGTGAAAATGCCGGTAAGCTTACTGAACGGTGGGACGCCTGGTTTGAAGCGCCACAGCCGCTTGACGAGGCGCGCGAACTGGTAAAAGAGACACGTACCTTTCTGCTGGACGTGCCGGCCACCGCGCAGCAAACCAACCAACAGCTCACCGAAATAATGATGGCGCAAGACTTCCAGGATCTCACCGGTCAGGTGCTGCAAAGCCTGATGCAGGTGATCCAGACCGTCGAGACCGAGCTCATCAGCGTGCTGGTTGAAAACATGCGCGAGCGTGACGCGGGTATCGAACAGAGCGGTGACGCCCATCTCAAGAACGGCCCGCAGATTGATACCAGCGTCGCCGGGATTGTCGCCTCGCAGGAACAGGTGGATGACCTGCTGGAGTCGCTGGGCTTTTGATGACCCCAGGCTAACACTATGTCTGAAGAGAGCGAAAGCGACAAAACAGAAGACCCCACACCCCACCGAAAACAGAAAGCACGGGAGGAAGGCCAGGTTCCGCGTTCGCGCGAGCTGACCACCCTTGCCATGCTTCTGGTGGGCTGGGGGCTTATCGTCGGCGCAGGTAGTCATCTGGCGACGCAGCTTGAAACTATTCTGCACAACGGGCTGACCTTTGATCGGCTGCTGATCCGCGACCCGCAGAATATGTTACATCGTGCCGCCTCGCTGTTGAGCATGGCCTTTCTCGCTATTCTGCCCTTCGCCGGTGGGCTGTACGTGACCGCAATAACGGCACCGTCGATTATCGGCGGCCTGAACGCAAGCAGTAAGGCGCTAAAGGTTAACCTCAAAAAACTGAATCCCGTTACCGGCATTAAGCGCCTTTTCTCTGCCCAAATGGTATCAGAGATGATCAAAAGTATCCTCAAGGTGCTGTTGGCCGCCACCGGGGGAGGACTGTTTTTAATGCTCAATAAGAGCAGGTTCATCAATTTAATGTATGAACCGCTGGGCGGCGCGCTAACCGATATCAGCAAACTGCTGATTGGCTGCATGCTGTACGTGATTTTGTCACTGATCCCCATGGTGGCCTTCGACGTGATTTATCAGCTCTGGAGCAACTTTAAGAAGCTGAGAATGAGCCGCCAGGAAATAAAGGATGAATTCAAAAACCAGGAGGGTGACCCGCACATTAAGGGTCGCGTCAGGCAGATTCAGCGCCAGATGGCACAAAGCCGCATGATGGCCGAGGTGCCCGCCGCCGATGTGGTCGTCAACAACCCGACCCACTATTCCGTGGCGCTGAAGTATCAGGAAGGCACCATGGGCGCGCCGGTCGTCGTCGCAAGCGGCAGTGGCCTTATTGCCCTGCGCATCCGCGAGTTGGCTGAAGAAAATCGGGTTCCGATGCTGGAAGCGCCACCGCTGGCGCGCGCGCTTTACCGGCACTGCGAGCCGGGTCAGCCGGTGCCCGGTGAATTATATAACGCTGTTGCCGAAGTCCTGGCCTGGGTATATAGCCTGCGCCGATGGCGTAAAGGCGTTGGCTTGCGCCCAACAGAACCTAAAGATTTGCCGGTTCCTCCGGCGCTCGATTTTGCACAAGAGAGTAAAGAGTAATGGCTAATATCGCCACCAAATTACGTTTGCCCGGCATGAAGGAGACCCAGTGGCAGGTACTGGCTGGTCCAGTCCTGATCATGACCATTCTTGCGATGATGATCCTGCCGCTGCCAACCTTCGTGTTGGATTTGCTGTTCACCTTCAATATTGTACTGGCGATTATGATCCTTCTGGTCGCCATGTTTACCCAGAATACGCTGGAGTTTTCCGCCTTCCCGACGGTACTGCTCTTCTCAACGCTGCTTCGCCTGGCGCTCAACGTGGCCTCAACGCGCGTCATCCTGATGCATGGCCATAATGGTGCGGACGCCGCGGGCCAGGTCATCGAAGCGTTCGGTCACTTCCTGGTAGGCGGCAACTTTGCCATCGGCATTGTCGTATTTATCATACTGATAATTATTAACTTTATGGTTATCACCAAGGGGGCCGGGCGTATTGCAGAAGTGGGCGCTCGCTTTACCCTTGACGGTATGCCCGGTAAACAAATGGCCATCGATGCCGACCTGAACGCCGGCCTGATCGGCGAGGAGGAGGCCAAACGCCGTCGAAAAGAGGTGACTCAGGAGGCCGATTTCTACGGCTCCATGGACGGTGCGAGCAAATTTGTACGTGGCGATGCCATCGCAGGCCTGCTGATCATGGCAATAAACATTATCGGCGGCCTGATTATTGGCGTAATGCAGCATGATATGACCCTCAGCGCAGCGGGAGAAGCCTACACCCTGCTGACTATCGGTGATGGCCTGGTTGCGCAGATCCCGGGACTGGTGATCTCCACCGCGGCAGGCGTCGTTGTAACGCGCGTGGTCAACGAGCAGGACGTCGGCGAGCAGATGGTCGGCCAGCTGTTTACCTCTCCCCGCGTGCTGGCCCTCTCTGCGGCGGTAATTGGTCTGCTGGGGCTTATACCGGGCATGCCCAACCTGGTCTTTTTACTGTTTACGTCCTCACTTTTAGGCATTGCCTGGTGGCTGCGGGGCCATGAAGGGAAGGCGAAAAAAACGGGCGCAGCGCCCTCCGCCCCTAGCCGAGCTGAAGCCGACGTGGCGCAGGTTAATGAAGCGACATGGTCTGACGTGCAGATGGAAGATGTACTGGGGCTGGAGGTTGGCTATCGACTGATCCCTATGGTCGATCACGAGCAGCAGGGTCAGCTGTTAACCCGCGTACGGGGTATTCGCAAGAAGTTCGCGCAGCAGATGGGCTTTCTGCCGCCAGCGGTTCATATTCGCGATAATCTTGACCTGCCGCCGACCCACTATCGTATTTTGCTAAAAGGGGTGACGATTGGTAAAGGCGAGGTCCAGCCCGATCGCTGGATGGCGATCGATCCTGGCTGTGCAGAGGGTGAAGTGCCCGGCACGCCCTGTAAGGAACCGACCTTCGGTCTTCCAGCCCTCTGGATCGATGAAGTCCACCGCGAGCTGGCGCAGACGCTGGGCTATACCGTGGTGGATCCGTGTTCCGTTGTCGCTACGCACCTGAACCACCTTATCAGTACCCACACGGACGAACTTTTCGGTCGCCAGGAGGCGCAGCAGCTGCTCGACCAGCTCACCAAACAGTCACCGAAGCTGGTAGAGGATTTGATCCCGGCGGTAATCAGCCTGACAACGCTGCACAAAGTGCTGCAAAATTTGCTCTCCGAGCGCGTGCCCATTCGCGATATGCGAACCATTATCGACACGCTGGCCGAGTATGCCACCCCTCAGTCTGACGCTGACGAGCTGACGGCCCGCGTGCGCGCTCGCCTCTCCCGGGCGATTACGCAGCAGTGGTTCCCGGGCGACGATGATATCCAGATAATCGGCCTTGATATGTCACTTGAACAGCTGCTGGTACAGGCAACCCAGAGCGGAAGCGCCATCGAGCCGGGAATTGCCGAGAATCTAATGAAACAGACCGAGCAGGCGTTGCAGCATCAGGAAGCGCTGGGTGCACCGCCGGTTCTGCTGGTAAACCCGGCTCTGCGTTTGATGCTGTCCCGCTATTTACGCCGCATCTTCCCTCAGCTTGCAGTGCTTTCCAGCCAGGAGATAAATACTCAGCGCAACGTGCGCATGACGTATCTCATTGGAGGTAAGTCGTGATAAGAGCCGCCCTGCTTGCTCTGCTGCTTGCGCCACCGGCGATTGCCGCTGAGGGTTCATGGAGCAGCCATAGTTTTGGCGGCACGCTGTCGCGCGGCAAGCAGGTACTGAAAAGTCGCCCGGTTCAGCCCGCCGCCCCCCTTCCAAAAGGGGTGACGCCGACGCACCTGCTGTGGAAGATTACGCCGGACGGCCCCACGCCGCCGGGCTTTCGCATTCGCGTCTGTAGCAGCCTGCGCTGCCTGATGCTCAGGGAACTGGCGGGTGAAATCCCGTTGCCGGCAGGTTTTCCGGCCGCGGGCCCCTTTCGCTTTGAGTATCAGTCGGTAGCGCGCGGCGTAATGACGCCGCCGCTGACGATACTGAAAAATGAAATCACGATAAGGTATCGCGATCAGGGGCGATCGCCGTAAGCGCCTCTATGGCTGCGTAACCGATGCCGACATCCTGCCCGCCACAGCGCGTCGGCCGGTCCGATACTGGCGCAGATTGTTAACTGCGCCCATTCTGTCCCTCACCAGACCTTCTCCACGGTCAAACATTATCCGACCATCGCCTTCTCCAGAACGGTAATATTTTTCCCTGCAACGTTTTCCACCGTGAAATTATCGGCATACAGCAAAATGAGTTTCAGTCCTCTGCCGCTTTCAGCCAAAAGACAGCCGTCGAACGTCACGTCTTCACGCCCCGCCGCGAGACGTTCAGCAGGAAAGGCATCGCCATCGTCCGTAAAACGCAGCGTCGCGCCCGAGCGGGTAGCGATGAACTCCACGGTGAAGCAACGTTCCGGGTCCTCATGTAACGCATGGCGAATAATATTGGTTGCCGTTTCACAGGCGGCGAGATCGAGCGCAAAGCGCCAGTCATCGCTGACGGACAGCGAAGCCATCTGACGTTCAAGCCACGCCGCAAGCGGCGAGACTGAGCTTAACGAGGCGGGAAGCGTGATGTCGTTAGCCACGGTCAACTCACTGATTAAGCAGCGCAAGTGCCGTAGCGCGATCCGGGCAGATACGAAATATGCGATCCATACGTGTCAGGGTGAACATGTTGCGTATACCGGGGTTCAGCGCGCACAGCACCATGTCACCTTTACCGTTCATCATTTTGAGCAGCGATACAAGCGCGCCCAAACCGCTACTGTCGATGAAATCGATTTTGCTGAAGTCGACAATCAGGGCTTTACGATCCTCACCGAGCTCCCGGGTGACGGCATCTTTAAAGGCCGCCGCCACCGAGGCGTCAAGTCTTCGCACCGAGGGCGTCATGATATTCACGCCGGGATGCCTTTCTGTATCAATATTCATTGTCTTTCTCCAGTACGCTCAATAATTAACAGGGACACATCGTCGGCCATTGCCTGGGGTTCCCGGCGTTCCCCACTGCGCCAGTGAACAAGATGCTGCGCAAACTGCGGTAAGAGCTGTTCCAGCGCTAGCGTGGCATCACGCTGAAGCCGATGCTGCAATCGCGCCTGCCCAAACTGTTCGTTATCAGGGTTCTCACACTCGGTAATACCATCACTGAACAGGCAAAGTCGTTCGCCCGGTGCCAGCGAGAAGTTCACGTCTGTCCAGCACAGATCCGGCATCAATCCTACCGGCGCGCCGCCTTCACCGACCGTCCTGATCTCGCCGCCAGGGTTTACAATAAAGGGAGTGGGATGCCCGGCCTGGCAAAGCTTGCCTTCACCTGTAGACAGGTCGATAACACCGTAAATCATGGTGAAATAGCTCATTATCTCCACCTCTTCGCTGCAAAATCGCCCGTTCAGGATCCGAACGACGTCCGCAGGAGAGGCAACATCGCTATCGTCCGCAAACAGAAATCGCTCCACCGCCCTGCCATGCAGAAACTGACGGGCCACGGCAAGCGACATCATCGCCGCGCCGACGCCGTGCCCGGATACATCCACGCAGTAGAATCCCAGGTGATTGTCCAGCGGGAAGACATTGAAAATATCGCCAGACACCCAGGCTGACGGCAGGAAAATCCAGTCGGCAAAATAATCCCGGTAGCGCAGCTGATGCGCGGGCAGCACCGACTGCTGGATCCGTGCCGCCACCTCAAGGTCTTGCTCTATCTGCCTTAGCGCCTCGCTGAGGCGCGCATTACGCGCAGCAAGCGTGGCTTCAAGGGACAAAACCCGTGCCCCCGCGTGCAATCGCGCCCGCAGCTCACTCTGCTCGACCGGCTTATTGAGAAAATCATCCGCCCCGGCGTCAAACCCCACCGTCAGATCGCCCGGCTCTTCGCGCGCGGTAAGCAAAATTAAATAAACATAATGTCCAAACTGACGGCTGCGAACCTCCCGGCACAATGTCAGGCCATCCATTTCCGGCATATCCCAGTCGCTAATCACCAGGCTGACGGGCTGGTTTTCAAGGATCTCAAGCGCGGCGACGCCGTTCTCCGCCTCGTAGACGATGTATCCCCACTGCGTCAGCATTCGGCTGAGCAGGCGACGATAAACCAGCGAATCTTCAACAATCAGGACGTGCTGTGACACCCTACGCCCTCCTAAAGCGGTAAGAACCAGATGACGCTGACGGTGCCTTCCCGGAATTTGCCGCTGCCGCTCTGGTGGCCGGGGTAACGGGTGCCGGAATAGTTAGCGTACTGAACGGAGAATGAACCCGGCGTATAGCCCGCGTAGCCAAAGCTATAGCTATAGTCGCCGTTCCAGGGTTGTTGCTGGCTGCTGTCCGGGAACCAGAACGCCGTAGCGCGCACGAAGAAGTGCTGCTTAAAGGTATAACCACACCCGCCCAATACCACGTTCTTGTTTTTGCGGATATCGTTGCTGTCCAGATCGTAATAGCGCGGAACCCAGCTGTAGCCCATCTGGCAAATGATGGAGTCGCCTTTGTTGATCAGGAGCGTATTCTCCACGGGCTTCGGCAGTGAAAATTTATACGCCAGCGTCACGGCCCCCTGTTCAAAATAGGTGTGACGACGGGTTCCTGACGTCCAGAAACGGTTATCCCCGTAATTGCTGTACACCAGGCTGACCGTGTTGGCATGCCAGTCGTCATAGCCAAAGCTGTAACGAAAATCAGCCGTATAGCGGCTGGTGTCCGTCACCGGCAACCGCGATGTCACGTTGGCAAACCAGTAACTGTAGGGTGAGTATTGCAGGCTGAGATTGAGCGTCTGGTTGTATTTACGTTTCTGCTCCGCGCTGTCCGAGCTGTTCGGGATGGTCATCCACTGCTCTTTCAGTCCGGAACTAAAGCTCAGCGCGCCAGAGAAGACGTCTTCATTCCCCGAGAACAGGCGACCCCAGCGGCTGGTGAACACGCCTGCCTGCACCGGCTCGCCGTTCTTGTCACGTAGCGATTCCGCATCGTCCTTCGGCGCAGCCTCTGTGCCGGTGGCAACGCACAACAGCGCACAGGTCAGCAACAATTTATCCCGCATCTGCCCTTCCTTAGTTAGGTATCCAGCGCGCGGCGACGTTATATTTCGCCATCAGCCACAGCACGCCCAGCGTCACCGCGTGGATGAAGGTATTCACAACCCAGTCCTGGCGCCACAGATCGAACGTGACGAACTGGCTTACCAGGAATACGACGTAGACGTGCAAAATAAAGGTGTAAAGCGAATGCTGACCAAGCGGGATGAGAAACCAGCCCGCCAGGCGATACAGCGGCTGCCAGCACCAGGTCAGCAGCAGATAGACCGTCACCATCAGGCTGATATCGTTCACGACCCTGACGGGTCCCAGGCCATTTTTTGCCGCCCAGGTATGATAAAACGCGTTAAAGTTCTCGGGTGAAAGGCTGTGCATGAGCAGCGCGGGGGGCATAAACGGGTTGGTATGATTCTGGGCGATAAAGCCAAGCACCAGCGCAATCATTACCAGCGCCACGAGCACCACCTTACCGGCGGGGGTGCGGGCAAAAGAGATTAAATCTTCTTTGTACCAGCCGCTGCACATTCCCAGCACAAAAATGAACTGCCAAGCCAGCAGCGGAAACGCGAATTCAAACTGAGACGGCGTCACGCGCACCGGCCATATCTGCCAGCAACCGTAGACGAGCAACGATAACCCCAGCAGCCAGTAGACGTATCCTCTCTGGAGCATTCCCAAAAACAGCGGACTTAACAGCAGAAGAAAAATATAGAGCCCAAGAATTTGCGTTTGATGAGGACCAATTTGCAGGTAGAGGACAATGTTAAACCAGGTTTCTTTAATTTGCGGTGTCACCGGATACAATGCCCAGGTTGTACCTGAGTAACGATCGGTAAAATGGGTAACCTCAAAAACGTTAATAAACGGAAGATACCCTAACAGTAAAAATGAAAGAATAATGATGATATTTACGCGATATATTTTCCATGCGCGCAGATATAACCCCCAGGATATCGTCAACAATACCGCTTTTTGCAATCTGGCACGGTTTAACATTCCCAGCATAAATCCGGAAAGGATCACAAATCCTTCAGCACCGGTGACCAGACCAAACCTTTCCCAGGTGAATATATTAAATATCGACATCACTTCCGTGTGCGCCACCACCATCATCACTAACGCGATACCGCGCATAAAATCAATACGTAAATCACGTTTATCCGACAGGACGTAACGCCATACTGTTGGTTTTTCAGTATCTTTTCTTATAAGCACAGGCGCAATCTGGCTCATGGGGCGTCGCGTTCTCCATGCTAAAAAGTTTCTTGTATTTTATTTAGATAGCGTAAAGAAAAGCATCTGGCAATTTTTGACAACGCTTACGATATTATTAAGCGTAGTTAACGATTATTTAAGCATGCCTGAAAGATCGGTTTTTTACGCCTCTGGAATTATTTTATCCACCATCTACACTTAGTTTACTTTTTGTTTTAGCGGACGTTATTTTCTGTTTTGCGCTCCCTGTCGGTAACGGGTCAGTTATTAATAGCCATCGTGGAATCAGGATATCCTTCTCTATGGATTTTTATTTTTCCCGTTTTGAACATCGCCAGCCGCCTGAACCGCTTAAGACACCGCGCTGGGTAATGCTAACATGGCAGGTATTAGCGGTTGCCGCGCTGATTTTAGGCGCTAATTATCTTTACTGGCGCTGGACAGCCTCCTTAAATACCGACGCGCTGTGGTATGCCATTCCGCTGGTATTTGCGGAAACGCTGGCCTGGATCGGCACCGTGCTGTTCACCATTAACCTGTGGAAAGAGGACGATCCGCCGCAAAACTCGCCCCCGGTTGAGATCAATGACTGCCTGCGCCCCGAAGACGCGGAAGCATCCAGACCCCTGAAGGTGGATCTCTTTATCGCAACCTATTCAGAAGACGTGGAGCTGGTCAGGCTTTCTATTCGGGACGCCATGAAGATGGTATACCCGGTTCCGCTGGACTATAAAGTGCACGTGCTTGACGACGGTCGACGGCCAGAAATGAAAGCCGTCTGCGATCAGGAAGGCGCCAACTACATCTCCCGCCAGACCAATATTGGCTTCAAGGCCGGTAATTTGCGAAACGGACTTGAGCAAACTGACGGAGATTTTCTGATCATTTGCGATGCCGATACCCGCGTCTTCCCCACCCTGCTCAGCCACACGCTGGGCTACTTTCGCGATCCTGACGTCGCCTGGGTCCAGACGCCGCAGTGGTTTTTCGACCTGCCGGAAGGCGAAAACCTGGCGCGCTGGCTTGGGCGAAAAGCGGGCAAACCGGGATACGGGCTGGGATGGCTTGCGCAGAAGTTCATCGGGCCGGTGACCATTGGCCGTGACCCCTTTTTTAACGATCCGCGCATGTTTTATGACGTGATTTTACGCCGGCGAAACTGGGCCAACGCCGCTTTCTGCTGCGGTGCGGCCTCTGTACACAGGCGCGAAGCGGTAATGCAGGCCGCACTGCGCAGCTATGTCTGGACGGTGGAAGAGGAGGTTGAGCGGCACACGCGGGATATACGCGATCCCGTCATGCGTGAAACCCTTCAGGATGCCATGCGCCCTCACGTGGCTTTCGACACAGAGCTCACGCCCTATAAGTTTCACGTTTCGGAAGATATTTATACCTCCATCCTGCTCCACGGCGATGCCGCCCGCCGCTGGCGCTCGGTGATGCACCCGCGGATCGAATCGAAAATGCTCTCTCCGCAGGACATGCTGACGTGGATGATCCAACGCTTCAAATACGCCGCGGGTTCACTGGATATTTTGTTCCACGACAATATTTTCAGCCGCCGCCGTTTTAAGCTTTCTCTGCCGCAAACCCTGATGTATGCCACCACCTTCTGGTCCTATCTGGCCTGCGTGTGGAACACCATTTTCCTGATATCGCCCATTGTTTACCTGTTTACCGGCATTCCGCCTGTTTCAGCCTGGTCAGAGCCCTTTTATCTTCATTTTTTACCCTTTTTCATCATGTCGGAGCTGGCTTTTATGTTCGGCACCTGGGGAATTTCAGCCTGGGACGGCAGAGCGTCATATCTCTCCTTTTTCTCAATGAACCTGCGTGCGCTCGATACGGTACTGCGCGGTGAGCAGATCAAATTCCACGTCACGCCGAAAGAGCGGCAGACGGGCAGGTTTCTCTATCTGGTGAAACCGCAAATCGCCATCGTCGTGCTCACCCTGGCCGGGCTGATTTGGGGCGGTATTCAGGTCGCTCGCGGGCAGGTTGACGATCCCTCCGGCTACGTCATTAACATCTTCTGGGGTGCAGTCAACATTGCCGCCATGTTGCCGCTGATCTTCGCCGCCATGTGGACCCCGGCTGAAGAAGAGGTGAGCGAATGAGAAAACGCGACGCGCTTTTGTCAGCCCGCAGCTACCTCACGATCCTGCTCGGCTTTCTGCTGGGATTCGCCATCGTCGTCTGGGTTGAAAAACAGATGCCAACACGCGTTGAGGGCAGCGCGGGGATGTCGCTGAGTAACGATTTCCCGCCCCTGCCCGCGCCGCGTGAGCTGACATTCGAAGAGGCCATCTGGGGGCGAGTAGCCTGGCAGTATTATGTGAACAATACGCAGCCGAATGGTCTGGCCAACGCGCACGACGGCGAACCCTGGCTCAGCCTGTGGAGCACCGGCAGCTATCTGTTTGCCGCTGTAGCCGCCAGGCAGCTCAGCATTCTTACTCCCGACGAATTTGATGAACGCATCGCGGCCGCACTGGCTGCTCTCGCCCGTCTTCCGCTCAACCCGCAGGGGCTTCCCGCCGCCTATTACCATGCCGACACGCTGGAAGCCCTGGGTAAACCGGACGCCTCGGCTATCGGCTTGGGCCGCCTGCTTAACGCCCTGCAAACGCTGCTGTGGCGCTACCCCCAGCATGCCGCCGACGTGCGCAATCTTTTAGATCGCTGGAAGTTGGGCGCCCTGATTGCCCACAACACCAGCAGCCAGGCCGCGGTCCCGCTCCACCACTGGGCGCTGGCGACGGACGAGCCGCGAAACAGCTTCGGCTATCGCCTGTATGCCAGCCATACGCTTCGGCTGATCGACAGCGCGGCGGGGCTGGCGGTGACGAACCCGCCGGAAGGGCAGCAGATGATCGACATCGACGGAATAATGGTGCCTGATGAAGGGCTACGCACCCCGTGGGGTCGGCAGCCTTCGCTTATCAGCCTTCCCTATTTGTTAACGGGCCTCGAGCTGGGTTTCGACGCGCAGAGCGCCGAAATTGCCTGGCGCATAATGCAAATCCAGCAGCGACGTCACGGCCTGCGGGTCCGCAAGCCGCCGATCAGCACCGATTACGCCGAGCCCGCGCCAGATTACGTCAACGATCTGCCCGATCGCCAGCCGCTGCAAAATAGCGCTCTGCTTGACGCCACGCCGGAGCAAACGGCAATAACCTCGACCCGCACCGCCTTTGCCTGGTACGCCCTGTTCCGCAACGGCTGGAGCGAAGCGCTGCGCCAGCAGGTGCAGAAGCTACAGGTGCCGGGTAAGGGCTGGCAGCGCGGGCTTAACCTTAACAACAGCGTGAACGAGATCGTTGACGCCGATACCAATGCGGTCGTCCTTGAGAGCCTGGCGTACATTGCTCACGGTCAGATGCTTTGTCTGGCCTGCCCTGGCCCCGCCACTCCCCCCACATCTTCAGCAGGAGCGAAGCCATGAAGCTGAAATCAATACTCTTTTTTCCTCTTCTGGCCGGGCTTGTGGCAGGCTGGCTCTCACTCTCTGCGGCCCAGGCAGCGACCGGCCTTCCCGCCTCGGATTACCCGCCGCGCAGCGGGGAACTCACGCCTCGGGAGATGACCATTGCCAAAAACGCCTGGCAATATTTCGTTGTGAACTACCAGCCCACTACCGGGCTGGTGAATGCCGTCAATAAATTTCCCTCAACCACCATGTGGGACAGCGCCTCCTACATGGCCGCGATGACGGCCGCAAGGGAGCTGGGGATTATTGATAAAGCCGAATTCGATCGCAGAATGCTGAAATTACTCGCCACCCTCAACAAACTGGATTTGTTCCGCAACGAACTGCCCAACAAAGCCTATAACACCATCACCGCCCAGAAGGTTAACTATCAGAACAAACCTGGCGAGATTGGCTTCTCGGCGCTGGACATCGGCAGGATGCTGATCTGGCTGAAGGTCATTAAGGAGCGCTATCCGGAATACAGCAACAGCATTGATAACGTGATGCTGGGATGGAATTTCACCAACGTCATCAACCCCTGCGGGATGATGTACGGCGCCTACCTGGAAAATGGCCAGCCAAAGTACGTGCAGGAAGGGCGGCTGGGCTATGAAGAGTACGGTGCTGCGGGCTTTGCGCTGTGGGGCTTTGGCACCTGTCAGTCGAGCCAGCCCCAGCCCTACGAGCTGGCTGAGATCTACTGCGTTATGGTGCCCTATGACTCGCGCGATCCGCGCCTCACCAGCCAGCATAACTACGTCGTCACCGAATCCTATGTGCTTTACGGCCTGGAATTTGGTTTCGACAAGCCGACGGACAGGGAGAACAGCCCACGCGATTACTCTCATCCGTGGATGAAAAACTTTGCCGACAGGGTTTACCAGGCTCAGGAGAATCGCTACGCCATCACCGGTATTTTATCCGCTCGCTCTGAGCATCAACTCGATAAGTCCCCCTACTTTGTCTACGACACCGTTTTTAGCGACGGCTTCAACTGGAACACCATTACCGATAAAGGCGTGTACGTTCCCAACACGGCCGCCGTCTCGCTGAAAGCGGCGCTCGGGATGTGGGTTCTCTGGAATTCGCCTTATACCGACCGCCTGCTGGACGCCATTGAAAACGCCAACGAGGCGGACAAAGGATACTACGAAGGGCTGTACGAAAACGGCGACGGCCCCATTAAAGAGTTCACCGCCAATAATAACGGGATCATGCTTGAAGCCCTGTTGTTCAAGAAAGAGGGCAAGCTGTTGCAGTTCAACAGCGATAATCCCAAAGATCGCCACTTCGCCCCTTCCCTGTGGGAGAAAAAGCTGGTGGACCTCTTTGAACCCAATAATGCCTCGCGCAACCGCCCGTTCCTGAACAGTACGCCAGCGGTGAAGACATGGTGTGAACAGACCGGAACCACCCTGCGCACCAAACCCGCTTGCCAGGCCTGTCAGTGTGCCACCTGTAATACGGACGAGCCTGTAAAACTGCCGCCGGTGACCGCACAATGCTTAAGACCTTAGCCCGCGGGCTGGCTGCCGCCGTCCTCATTCTTATTATCGCCTTCGTCCTGTTCCGCCAGGAAGGCGCAGGGTGGCGCTGGCTGACCAAAGGTGGCTGGCACACCACCGCGCGCATCAGTAGCCTGACGCCTCAGGAGCGGGAGTGGGCGCGTATCGCCTGGCGCTATTTTGACAATAACACCCAGCCTCAGACAGGGCTGGTCAATGGCAGCGATAAACAGCCGCGCGTTACGCTGTGGCAAATGGGCGATACGCTTATCGCCCTGCTGGCTGCCCGCGAGCTTGATCTTATCCAGGCGGACGAATTCGACGCCCGGCTGACGCGCCTGCTCGGAACCCTCAATCGCCTGACGCTGACCGAAACCCGCACCCCCGGCAGGCTCTATTCCAGCCGAACGGCGTCGCCCATCGATTTCACAGGAAAACCGGCCCCGCGCGGCTGGTCGGCAAAAGATATGGCCCGTCTGATGCTGGCGCTGCGGCTCGCAGCCGAGCGTGCCCCTGAGTACCGTGAATATCTTGATAAAATCATCCTGCGCTGGAATTTCTGTCCGGTGTTGGATAAGGACGGGGAGCTGTGGTCTGCGTCCGTGCAAAACGGGCAGCCGGTGGTGCGCGACGAGCTGCGGCTGGGTGAAAGCGAATATGCCGCCAGCGCGTTTCGGCTGTGGGGATTTTCATCGGATAAGGCATTCTCTCCGCCTTCTCAGAACATCATTCTGTACCAGCGTAGCCTCGCCGTTGACGCGCGCGATCCCAGAACGACCTGGCAACCGTCGCTGCTCTCCACCCTCCCCGCCATGCTGCCGGGGCTGGAGTTTGGCTGGCAACCGCCCGGCGTGGCGTCCGATATTCACAAAACGCTGCGCGCGCGGGCCGAAGCCGTATGGCTTAGCCAGAAAACGCGCTGGGAGCGTGAGCGCGCGCTCACCGCACGCGCCGATTTTTACCTCTCTCAGGCCCCCTGGCACGTAGAAGACACCGTCTGGGGAAACGGCTATGCCTGGAACACCCTGGGCGACGACGGAAAAAGCTATCCCCGCCTGGCACAGGTGAGCACGAAGGCCGTCTTTGTGCTCTGGGCGCTGTGGGAGACCGATTACACTGACGCGTTGATGGCCGTTACCCGGCACCTGAATAACCCGAAACAGGGCTGGTTTGAGGGCCGCGTTGAGGCAACCGGCGACATCAACCCGACGCTCACCCTCTCGACGAACGCCATGGTGCTGGAAGCGCTGCTGTACAAACACAACGCCGGGCCGCTGTTTGAAAATGGCCTGGTGGAAAACGATGGCTATTTTGCCCGCCGTACGTCGGATCCCTTCAACCCGCCCGGCCTCTGCCTGCCGGGCGAACGCGCCGCGAGGGCCGCACCATGAAATTTTATCGCGATCTCTTTGACGCCAGCCTGAACCGCGTTCTGCCGGAGAATGATAAACGGCGCTTTTTGCAGGCTTTCTGGGAGACGTTTATCCATATGTCCCCCGAAACGGAGCAGCATTTTGCCCGGGGCCAGGGGCGGGATGGCCAGCAGACGATCTTCAAGTGCTTTTTCGCCATGCTTGCCGTTGACGGTGCGCTCTTCGTGCCGGATTTTCTGGAACGTCTGGCGCGGGAGCAGACTGATGAAGGGTTACGCCTGCCGCCGCGCTTTTTCGGACTCTGGCGGGAGGCCATGCTCAGGACCGTGCGCGCCTGCGATCCCCTTTGCGACGACGAGATCCTCACGGCCTGGGCGATGGCGATTGCGCCCGGGCTGGAGTATCTGCGCCGCCAGGCGGAGCTGCACTATCAGGCCGGAGGTGAGTAACCATGCGATCCACATCCCGGTTCGATCTCAACGCGCTGCCCGTAGGGGTGATGATTTACGATCCCGCCGAGCGTCTGCTGGCCTGGAATGACCAGATAACGCGCTTTTACCCGGTCATCACCCCCTGGCTGAGCGCCGGTGCTTCGCTTGAAAGCCTGGCGGAGAAATTCATTGATGCAGGCTATAACATCGACCCCACCCGCCGCCGGACCCTGCGGGAAGCGATCGTTCGCAACTGCCGCCAGTCAAGCCATCGTGAGGTGCGGCAGTCGGGAAACCGGCGGCTCTACGTGCAGCATCAGCGTCTTGCGGATGGCGGCATTCTCAGCCTGCATACCGATATTACCGAACTTGACGACGCCCAGCGTTCGCGCCACCAGCTGCACGATGATTTTTTACTGACCGCAGAGTCCATTCAGATCGGCATCTGGAACTGGCAGGTCTCTCAAGACAGCCTGGAGGTAAACGATACCCTGCTGGCGATGGTGGGTCAGTCGCGTACGCACCTGCATTACCCGCTGCGCTTTTTACTTAACCTGGTCCATGAAGAGGATCGCGCCGTGCTGCGCAACGCGATGATCGCCTCCAGACAGGAGCATATGCCGGTTTTTGAATGTGAGATTCGCGTACAGCACGCGTCCCAGGGCTGGCGCTGGATGCTGATCTCGGGGCAGGTGGTCACCCTCAGCATGCAGCAGCAGGCCGAACGGGTGATCGGCACCCTACAGGACATTACCCGCCGCAAGGAGGCCGAGCTGCTGGCCATTGAAGCGGCGAAAGTCGCCCGGGAGGCCAACGAGGCGAAAAGTGCATTTCTGGCGAACATGAGCCACGAAATTCGCACCCCGATGAACGGCATTCTGGGCATGACACAGCTCTGCCTCGATACGCATCTCACCCCCGAACAGCGGGAATACCTGTCTCTGGTGATGAGTTCAGCGCAGTCACTGATGCATATCATCAATGACATTCTCGATTTCTCCCGCATTGAGTCAGGTAAGATGACCGTCGATACAGAGCCGCTGGAGATCCGTCCCTTTGTGCAGTCGCTGATCCGCCCGCACATGCCCGCCGCCAGCGAAAAGGGCATCGAACTGCTGGTGGATATCGCACCTGAAGTGCCGGACGTGCTCATCGTTGATGGTCCCCGGCTACGTCAAATTCTGACTAACCTTTTGGGCAACGCGCTGAAGTTCACCCATCAGGGTGAGGTTATGCTGGCAATAGAGCCTGCACAACGTGAAGGTCAGTGGCGTTTTCGCCTTCGCGACAGCGGCATTGGCATCCCGGTGGAGAAACAAAAAGCCATTTTCGAGGCGTTTAGCCAGGCCGATAGCTCAACCACCCGCCGCTACGGCGGTACTGGCCTCGGGCTGACCATTTCAGCCCGTCTGGTGAGCCTGATGGGCGGAGAGCTGACGGTTCAGAGCGAGCCGGGGGCAGGCAGCGAGTTTGCGTTTACTCTGCCGCTGGAGAGCCAGCTGGCTGCTTCCACTCCCGGTGCTCCTGTAGCCCGCTTTAACGGCGAATCGGTTCTGGTGGTCGACGACAACAGCACCAACCTGCGACTGCTGGACACGATGCTTCGCCAGATGGGTCTGACGCCGACCTGTGTTAACAACGCAGGGGAAGCGTTAAGCCTGATCGCAAAAGGGGGATGCTGGCCGCTGATCCTGCTGGATGCGCAGATGCCGGATATGGACGGCGTATCGCTGGCCCTTGAGCTCTCCGTTATGCCGCAGGCCGGGCAAAGCCACATCATTATGCTCAGTTCCATGAGCCGTCATTTCGACGCCAACATGCTGAAGCGCATCGGGATCGCCCATTATCTGCATAAGCCGGTTGCCCAACGTGAACTTTATCAAACCATTGCCAGCGTCCTTGCGCCCGCTCCCCTTGCCTCCCCCGCGGCTGTGCCCGCTTCTGCGCCCGTTACGGCGCAGGCCAGTCTGCGTATCCTGCTGGCTGAGGACAACCTGGTGAATCAGAAAGTGGCCAGACGCCTGCTGGAGCAGCTCGGGCACCGTTGCGAAGTGGTATCCAATGGCCGGGAGGCCCTCGAACGCTGGCGTGAACAGCCGTGGGATTTGATGCTGGTTGACCTGCAAATGCCAGAAATGGACGGTGAAACGGCCATTCGCCTGCTTCGTGAAGAAACGCTCGCGAGGGGGCGTAACCATCAGCCCACCGTCGCGATGACCGCCCATGCCATGCAGGGCGACAAGGCGCGCTGTCTGGCAATGGGCTTCGACGGCTATATTGCCAAGCCGGTTAGTCAGGAGGCGCTCAGGGAGGAGATAGCCCGTGTTGTCGCCGGAGAAGAAAAGGGTCTGCCGGATGAGGCACAGCTGTTAAAACAGTGCGCGGACGATCCTGAACTGGTTAATGAACTGCTGGCGCTGTTCGGCAACGGTCTTGACGAGGCGGTGGCAGCCATAGCGCTGAATATTGCGCATGATGACCGCGAGGCCCTGCGGCGGGCCGCTCATAAGCTTCGCGGCGAAGCCGTCACCCTCGGTTTCACTCGTCTTTCAGAAGTGCTTCAGCAAATGGAGAGTCAGGCGGTCTCGCTGAACCAGACGGGGCTGAGCGTTTTACATGGCGAGCTTATCGAGGAGGCCAGACGCTCTGCGGCCTGGCTGCGCCGCAGAGCTCAGGAGGTTAAAGATGATCAGGCTTCTTCTGCTGCTGGCAATTAGCCCTCTGCTGGCCCAGGCCAGCCAGCCCGTCACCTGGTCACTGGCCGGAATGTGGCGCGTGCATGACGCCAACCTCAGCACCTTTGATGGCGCGGGCGCTCCTGACCGCGACTGGCGATCGGTTGCGGTTCCGGCCAACTGGTACAGCGCCGGATACGATCATCAGGGTGCCCTCTGGTATCGGCACGAATTTACCCTGCCCCGGCGCGCGCCCGATACCATGGCCACCCTGGTCTTTGATGGCGTGGACTATTTTGCCGACGTCACGCTCAACGGCAGGCATCTTGCCCATCACGAGGGGTATTTTCAGCGCTTCTCCGTAGACATAAGCGATGCTTTGCAGCGACACAATAAGCTCGCCGTGCGGGTGGACAGCCCCTGGGAAGATCCGAAAACAATCTGGCCGCTGCACAAAACGATGGTTAAAGGCGTACTTAATCAGCACGATACTCGCCCTGGCGGGGCGTGGGCAGAGAATGGCCAGGACGCCAACTCAGGTGGGATTTGGGCACCGGTGAAGCTACACCTGAGTCGCGGCGTGACTATCGATGAGGTGATCCTGCGTCCGGACTGGCGTGAAGGGCTGAAAAAACCAGCGCTGCACGCCGAGATCCGCTATCGGGCGTTGTCTGCCGGTGACGTCACGCTGCGCCTGTCAGCAACCCCTGATAATTTCATCGGCGAGCGCACAGAGCAGGCGTTTTCGGTTCAGATTGCGAAAACGGACGGTAAGCCGCGGTCGCTCAGCGTCACGCTGCCCGTAAAAGACGCGAAGCTCTGGTGGCCAGTGGGCTATGGCAGGCCAAATCTCTACCGGGTGCGTGCGACCCTGGCGGACGAACAGGGGGTGATGGATACCGCGGTGACCCGAACCGGGCTGCGCAAGATGGAGGAGCAGCCGGACAACAGAGGCTGGCTGATCAATGACAGGCGCCTGTTTATCAAGGGGAGCAACTACATCGGTTCCCCCTGGCTTAGCACCATGACGCGCAAGAAATATCGCCGCGACTTCAGGCTGGTGCAGGCGATGAACGCCAATGCGATACGCGTTCACGCGCATGTGGCAGGCCGGGCGCTTTACGATGTGGCTGACGAGATGGGGCTGATGATCTGGCAGGATGTCCCCCTGCAATGGGGTTACAACAACAGCGACGCCTTTGCGGACAATGCCGCGCGGCAGACCCGCGAGATGGTTGAACAATTTGGCAATTCCCCGGCCATTATCGTCTGGGGCGGTCATAACGAGCCGCCGTGGAATTCACCGTGGATGGAAAAACGCTTCCCCGACTGGAATAAAACCCTGAACCAGAACCTGACGAAACGCGTGGGAGACGCGCTTGCGCAAGACACCTCGCGCATTGTGCATCGTTTTTCCGCGGTGGAAGAACACTACTGGGCCGGCTGGTACTTCGGCACCATGCGCGATTTGCTCGGCCCCGCCAAAACCGCGATCATCACGGAGTTTGGCGCTCAGGCGCTACCGCGACTCTCAACCCTGAAGACCATCATTCCCGCCCGCCTGATGTGGCCGAAAAGCACCGCCGCCGACGATCCCGGCTGGACGCACTGGAAATATCATAACTTCCAGCCCTTCCAGACCTTTAAATTTGCCAATATTCCGCGGGGTAATACCATTCAGGAGATGATTGCCAACACCCAGCGTTACCAGGCGGAGCTGGTGGCAATGGCGGCAGAGAGCTATCGTCGGCAGCGCTATCAGCCGGTTACCGCCCTCTTCCACTTTATGTTTGTAGAAACCTGGCCCTCCATCAACTGGGGCGTCGTGGATTATCTGCGTAAGCCGAAAGCGGGCTACTACGCGCTGCAAAAAGCTTATCAGCCCATTCTGCCGTCGATTGAACCCGTGACGGCGGTGTGGCGTCAGGGGAGCGAAGCAACGGTTCGCCTGTGGGCAATCAATGACACCTGGTCCGCCTGTGAGGCGTGTCGTCTGAAGTGGCAGGTGAAGCAACATGGTCGGGTGCTGGCTAAAGGCAATACAACCCTTACGCTTCCCCCCGATTCGGGCAGCAGGATCAAGGACATCACCGTCACACCGACCACCAGGCATAACGTTACCATTGAGTATGTGATTTCGGATCGCGCCGGTAAAACCGTGGGTTCCAACCAGCGTAATGAGAGGGTGGAAAGCCCTCCTGAGCCATAAATGCTGGCTACCCGGCGCTGCTATTGATACCCGGCATGCCAGCCTGCATTTTCAGCGTGTTAACGAACCAGCGCCCGGCCGGGCCGGGCGGATGTTCTTCCAGGTGCACCGCCTGCATGGAAAAACCGGTCCCGACGTCGGGCTGCATCTGCACGTTCAGCGTAACCAGTTTTCCCGCAGCGAGATCTTCCTCGACCATTGGCAGCGGCATATAGCCCCACCCCAGTCCGGCACGCAGGAAGGCGTGCTTCGCGCCCATATCCGCCAAATGCCAGGTCTTCGACGACATGACGCCAAAGCTTCGGCCCACGGTGAGAGCGGAGCGATCGGTCAGCACCAGCTGGACGTGTTCCTGTAAGAGTGAACGAAGGATCGGGCCAGACGCGGTCGCCAGCGGATGCTCAGGGGAGACAACGGCCACCGCAGGCACGCTGAGAAGGAATTCTGAGGTGCATCCCGCCGGAAGATGTGGCAGCGATCCGGTTATCGCCACCCGGCAGTGACCGTCCAGCAAAGGCTGGAGCACCGCCCCCAGCGCCTCCACATACAAACGCAGCGGCGTGTCAGGAAATGCCTGATGAAACGCCTGCACCGCAGCGGTGAGCTGCGCAACGGGAAACATCACGTCGACGGACACCACCAGCTCAGGCTCAAGTCCTTCCGCTAAGGTGCGCGCCTTAGCCTTAAAGGCATCCATCCCGGCAGCGGCAAGACGTGCCGCTTCCAGCATGGCGACGCCCGCCTCCGTGAGTTTCGGATAGCGCCCGGAACGATCGAATAATGGAAACCCGACCTGCGCCTCAAGATTGGCCAGCGTCGCGCTGACAACCGACTGCGCGCGCCGCAGCCTGCGCCCGGCGGCGGAAAAACTGCCCTCATCAACGGCGGCAATAAAGGTGCGCAGTTGATCAACAGAAATACCGTCCAGCATGTATCGCTCCAGCAGATGGATTCCATCTAATTATATAGGCTATTCAGATAGGTTAAAGATTACTACTCTTTGTGCATGTTCACTACGCATCATTGAAGGATATTCAGCATGAAAACAACAACGGTAGGTATTATCGGCGCTGGCGCAATCGGGCAAGCCTTTGCAGGACAGCTGGTTAAAGCGGGCATAAACGCTATTCTGAGTAACAGCCGCGGGCCGGAAAGCCTGGCTGCGGTGGTCGATAGACTGGGACACGGGGCGCGCGCCGGCACCGTACAACAGGCCGCTGACGCCGATATCGTCTTTGTCAGCACGAACTGGGACAAAACCGAAGCCGCGTTAAGGGGTATTCACTGGGATGGGCGTATCCTGATTGACGCGACCAACCCGGTCATACTGCCAGGCTTTACGCTGGCTGAACTGGGCGGGAAAAACTCGAGCCAGGTTTTGACCCAGTGGGCGCCGGGTGCACGCGTCGTGAAAGCCTTTAATACCCTGCTTGCAGGGGTACTGGCTCAGGATCCGGCGCAGGCGAAGGGTCGTCGTGTCGTCTTTCTCTCCGGAGACCATCCAGACGCGAAGGCGGACGTCAGCGCGCTGGCAGCGCAGCTCGGTTTCGCACCTATCGATTTAGGCAGCCTGGAGGTCGGCGGTACGCTTCAGCAATTCCCCGGCGGGCCTCTTCCGGCGGTAAACCTGGTGCAACTGGCATAACGAAAGGCACGATAAACATGACGCAGCGTACTTCCGCAGAGACGTTTGAAGAGTACCTTCCCGGCGAACTGCTCAGGGAGCATCGGGCGCAATCCTCCCGGGATGTCTTTGTGCAAATTCTGGCGCGAAGGCACGTTCAGGAAAACGTCATTATTCCGGCGGTACCGGAGCCTTTTATCGTCTGGATCCTCTCAGGTAATGCCGTCGTTGAGGAGCGATCTCCCGGGGAGGCGTGGTTATCAAACCGCGTTGCCGCAGGTGATTTCTTTCTCACGACGGCGGACTACCCAAGCGAAATGCGCTGGCGCGCCGAGCCAGAGACACCGTTCGTCGTCATGCATGTTTACATCGGCGTGGCCATGATGCAGGAGTGTGAATTGCGGGAGGTTTCCGGCGCGCGCGACGAAACGCTGTCCGTCCTGCTGGAGCAGATACGCCGCGAGCTGTATTTGCAAAATCCACCAAGTGGCCCGTTTATTCAGGGGATTGCACAGGCGCTGGCGGTACACCTTATTCGCACCTACGGCACCCGTGCGAAACGACACCGCGGGGGCTTGCAGGCGTTTAAACTGCACCGGGTCTTCACGGCAATGCGTGACGGGTTAGCCCAGCCGTTTGACCTGGCACGGCTGGCTAAGCTGTCCGATCTGAGCGAATACCATTTTAGCCGCGCCTTTAAACAGTCTACCGGGCTTTCGCCTTCCCACTATTTTATCCGGCTACGCATGGAGGAAGCGCGGCGCATGCTGTCGGAATCCACTGATTCCATTATCAGTATTGCCCTGAACGTGGGTTACACCAGCCCCAGCCACTTTGCAGCCGTCTTCCTCAGGCATAACGGCGTGACGCCCTCGCACTATCGCAAGGCGATGGTGCGTAGCAAAAGCCCGACAGTTTGAGCAAAAGCCCGCGCGAAGCCAGCGCCTGAGAAATCCATTATTGAACCGTACTTCAGACGTTCTTTCTGAAGCGTTGAAATTAACTCTCAAGAGGATCACCTATGGAACTCAAAGGTAAAGTCGCGCTCATCACCGGTGCTTCAAGCGGAATTGGCGCCGCCACGGCAAAAAAATTAGCGCAACAGGGCGTCAGGGTGGGTCTCGCCGCCCGCCGTCTGGATCGTCTTCAGGCGCTGGTGTCTGACATTGAGACTGCTGGCGGTGAAGCCATAGCGCTGGCGATGGATGTCACTGACCCGGCCTCGGTGAATGAAGGGGTGGCGGCACTGCACAAACGCTATGGGCATATTGATATCGCCTTCAATAACGCCGGGCTGATGCCGATTTCGGATATCGCCAGCCTCCGGGTTGACGAGTGGCACCGTATGGTAGACGTCAACGTAAAAGGCCTGTTTAACACCGTGGCGGCCGTGCTGCCGATTATGCAGTCGCAGCGGTCCGGGCATATCATCAATACCTCGTCGATCGCCGGGCGTAAAACCTTCCCCGGGCTTGGGGTGTACTGCGCGACGAAGCATGCCGTTGCCGCCTTCTCAGATATTTTGCGCATGGAGCTGGCGCCGCAGTTCAACATTCGCGTCACCTCGCTTCAGCCGGGTGCCGTTGAAAGTGAATTATTCGAGCATATCAGTGACGAAAATTATCGCGCACAGATGGAACAGCTGAAGGAGAAGATGACGTTCCTGAAAGCCGATGATATCGCCGACTCGATTCTTTACGTGTTGCAGGCACCGGAACATGTGGACGTGGCAGAGCTGTTTATTATGCCGACCGAACAGCCGTGGTAA
>NZ_SJON01000016.1 GCF_004331385.1 Enterobacter quasihormaechei | reverse complement strand
TGTGCCGCTGATAATCTGCGCCTGACCGTGCTCGGCGACGTTAATCACGTCGTCATCTGCAATAGCGTGGATGGTGACCGCCGGAACGGTCATATCCACCGTCAGGTTATGGTTTGCCGACGCCGGGTTGCCCGCCTTGTCACTCACGCTCGCGGTTACGGTCACGCTGCCGTCGCTGAGCGCCGCCAGATCCGCCGCCGGAACGTTCAGCGTCCAGTTGCCGTTCGTACCGACGGTTGTGGTGTAGTCCTTGCCGTTCAGCGACACGGTGACCGTCTGGCCCGCCTCGGCGGTGCTGGTGCCGGAAACTGTCAGGTCAGACTGCGCTTCCGTGGCGTTCAGGATGTCGTCAGTCGCAATCGTGTTGATGGTGACGGACGGCGCGGTGGCATCCACGCTGTACTCGCGGCCAGCCGAAGCGCTGTTGCCGTTGACGTTGGTGACGCTCACCTGCACGCTGGCGGCGCCGTCCTTGAGGCCCGCCAGATCCGCAGCCGGCACCGTGGCGGTCCACTTACCCGCCGCGTCCACCGTGGCGGTGTAGTGCTTGCCGCCAAAGGTGATGGTGACGGTCTGATTTTCCTCCACGTTTGAGGTGGTGCCGGAAAGCACCAGATCCACGCCCTTCTCAGCCGCGTTAATCACGTCGTCGGTGGCAATGGCGTCGATGCTGATAGCGACGTTCGCCAGATCCACCGTCACATTGTGGCTGATGGAAACCGGATTGCCCGCGCTGCTCTGGCCCTCAACGGTCACGGTGACGGTGCCCGCTGCCAGGGCACTTACGTCCGCAGAAGGGAGAGCCGCGCTCCATGTACCGTCCGCCAGTACCGTCGCGGGATAAGTTTTGCCGTTGACGGTAACGGTCAGCGCCGTGCCTGCGCTCAGGCCATTGCTGGAACCGGTAATAATCAGATTCTGTCCGTGTTCGATGCTGTTGATCACGTCATCGCCGGCCACGATGTCCACGCGCAGGCCCGGCAGGCTGGCGTCGATGGTGATCTCACGCTCGCCGCTGCCGCTGTTGCCCACGCCGTTCGTGACGCTGGCGGTTACAGTCAGATCGCCGTTGCCCAGCGCCGTCAGGACCGATTCCGGTACAGAGACGGACCAGGTCAAATCGCTCTGCACCGTTGCGGTGTAGCTGTTGCCGCCAATCTTCACGGTCACGGTATTGCCCGCTTCGGCATTCACCACGGTGCCGCTGATGGTCTGGCCTGCGGCCACTTCTGCCGCGTTGATGACGTCGTCGCCTGCCACGGTGTTGATCGTGACGCCAGGCAGTACGGACTCCACGTTCACGGTGTGCGAGGTGCTGGTGCTGTTGCCGACGCTGTCCGTTGCCGAGGCAGTGACGGTGTAAAGCGCCTCACCCAGTTGACCTACCTCGCTCGCCGGAACGGTCGTGGACCATTGGCCGTTGGCCTCAACCGTGGCGCTGTAGGCTTTGCCGTTGAGCATCACGGTCACCACCGCGCCCGTCGCCAGTCCGGAAGCCGTACCGGTGATGGTCAGATCCTGCGTTTTCTCGCTGCTGTTGATCACATCGTCATCGGAGACGGTGTCGATGGTCAGCACCGGCGCGCTCAGGTTGACTTCCACCTCGCGCGTCGCGCTGTTGTTGTTTCCGGCTTTGTCGGTAAGCGCCGCGGTGATAGTGTAATCCCCGGCGGTCAGGGCACCGACGTCCGCCGCAGGCACGCCCACGCTCCAGTTGCCGGAAGCATCCAGCGTCGCCGTGTAATCTTTGTTATTGATGGTAACGGTCACCACGTCGCCCGCCGCCGCGCCGGTCACTGAGCCGGTGACGATCAGAGCCTGCCCGTGCTCGGCGCTGTTGATCACGTCGTCATTGGAAACGACGTCAATGGTCAGCTGTGGCACGGTGGTATCGACCAGCACGTCGCGACCCGCCGAAGCCGGGTTGCCGGCCTTATCGGATACCGCTGCCGTGATCGTGTAGTTGCCGTCGTTAATCGCGCCGACATCCGCAGAAGGCACGGTCACGCTCCAGCTGCCGTTTGCCTGCACGGTGGTGGTGTAATCCACGTCGTTCAGCGTCACGGTCACGGTCTGGCCCGCTTCGGCGTTAGAGGTACCGTTGACGACCAGATCCTGCTGCGCTTCGGCGGCATTGATGATGTTGTTGTCGCTGACGATCTCGACAGATACCGTCGGCGCGGTGGCGTCCACGCCGTACTCGCGTCCCGCCGAGGCGCTGTTGCCGTTCACGTTGGTTACGCTCACCTGCACGCTGGCGTCGCCATCCTTCAGACCAGCCAGATCCGCCGACGGCACGGTCGCCGTCCAGTTGCCGCTGGCATCCACTTTCGCCGTGTAGGACTTGCCGCCGAACGTGATGTAAACCGTCTGGTTCTCTTCCACGTTGCTGGTGGCACCCGACAGCACCAGATCTGCGCCTTTTTCTGCCGCATTAATCACGTCGTCGGTAGCGATAGCGTCAATGCTGATAGCAACCGTCGCCAGGTCGACCTTCACGTCGTGGCTGATAGAAACCGGGTTGCCCGCTGCGCTCTGGCCTTCAACGGTCACGGTGACGGTGCCTGCGCTCAGCGCGCCGACGTCTGCTGCCGGAACGGCGGCCGTCCAGGTCCCGTCTGCCAGTACGGAGGCCGCGTAAGTTTTACCGTTAACGGTCACCGTCAGTGCTGAACCCGCTGCCAGACCGTCGCTGGAGCCGGTGATAATCAGGTTTTGAGCGTGTTCGATGCTGTTGATCACGTCGTCGCCCGCCACCTTATCGACCCGCAGGCCAGGCAGGTTGGCATCAATCGTGATGTCGCGCTCGCCGGATCCGGTATTACCGTGGCCGTTAGTCACGCTGGCGGATACGGTCAGGTCGCCGTTGCCGATGGCGGTTAACACGTCAGACGCGACGTTAACCGACCAGCTCAAATCGTCCTGCACGGTTGTCGTATAGGTATTGCCACCCACCGAAATTGTGACAGTGTCACCACTCGCGGCACCGCTCACCTTCCCGCTCAGGGTTTGTCCGGAAGCGACTTCCGCTGCGTTAATCACGTCATCGGTGGCGATTGCGTTGATGGTGATCTGCGGCAGCGCGCTGTCGACCAGCACGCTGTGGCTGGCGTTCGCGCCGTTGCCTGCGCTATCGGTCACGCTTGCCGTGACGGTATAGGTCGCTTCACCCAGCGCAGAGACGTTCGCCGCCGGAACGGTCACGCTCCAGCCGCCGCTGGCGTTGGTGGTCGCGGCGTAGTTGATGCCGTTGAGGTTCACGGTAATCGCTGTGCCTTCCGGCTGGTTGCTGGTTCCGGAAAGCAGCAGATCCTGGCCTTTCTCGGTGGCATTGATGACGTCGTCAACCGCCAGGGTATCAATGGCAATCGTCGGTGCCGTCAGGGAGACGTCAAGATCATGCGTGGCCGTGGTGCTGTTACCCGCCTTATCGGTGAGGGTGGCGGAGATTGTCTGATGCCCGCCAGCCAGCGCGCCCACGTCTGCCGCCGGAACGCCCACGCTCCAGCTTCCGGCACCGTCCAGCATCGCGGTGTAGTCTTTGCCGTTCAGGGTTACGGTAATGACGTCGCCCGCCTGTGCGCCCGTCACCTTGCCGGAAACAATCAGCGCCTGGCCGTGCTCGGCAATATTCACAATGTCGTCGCCCGCGACGAGGTTGAAGCTAATCTGCGGCACGGTGGTATCCACCAGCACGGCAGCATCCGCGCTGGCCGGGTTGCCCGCTTTGTCGGATACGGAAGCCGTGACCGTGGCGTTACCGTCGGAGATGCCCGCCAGATCCGCAGCCGGCACGTCGAGCGTCCAGCTGCCGTCAGCCTGCACCTGCGCGGTGTACTGGTTGCCGTTGAAGGTTACGGTAACCGTCTGGCCTGCTTCGGCAGTGGACGTCCCGCTCAGGGTCAGATCCTGCGCTGCCTCAGCCGCATTCAGCATGTTGTCGCCGCTGATGGTACTGATGGTCACCACTGGCGCGGCGGTGTCGACGCTAAAGACCTGCGAAGAGGAGGCCGCATTGCCGTTCACATTGGTCACGCTGACCTGCACGCTGGCATCGCCGTCCTTCAGGCCGTTCAGATCGGCAGCCGGAACGGTGTAGCGCCAGTCGCCGTTGGCATCGACCGTCGTGGTATACGTTTTACCCGCGACGCTGACGGTAACGATCTGGCCCGCTTCAACGTTTGAGGAAGAGCCGGAAAGCACCAGATCCTGGCCTTTTTCCGCCGCGTTAAGCACGTTGTCGTCCGTCACGCTGTTGATGCTAATCGCTACCGGGGCGAGATCGACATCCACAACGGTGCCAATGTTCACCGGGTTACCGGAGGCATCCTGCGCGCTGGCGCTAATGGTGAGCGAACCGTCCGCCCATTGGGAGACGTCTGCCGCCGGAACCGCTGCCTGCCAGGTACCGTCCGCCAGTACCGAGGCAGAATAATTCTTGCCGTTAATGGTGACGGTTACGGTGCTGCCCGCCGCCAGGTCGGTGCTGGTGCCGGAGATAACCAGGTTCTGCGCGTGTTCGATGACGTTAATCACGTCGTCACCGGCGACGATATCAATGCGCAGGCCGGGCAGCTGGGCGTCGATGGTGACGTCCAGAGAAGACGAACCGGTATTGCCGTGCGCGTTAGTGACGCTGGCCGATACGGTCAGATCGCCGTTGCCAAGCGCGGTTAACTGGCTCTGGGTTAGCGGCAGGCTCCAGGTGAGATCGTCCTGCACGGTTGCCGTGTATGTTTGCCCGCCGAGGATAATCGTGACGGTATCGCCCGATGCCGCGTTTGAGACCTTCCCGGTCAGGGTTTGCCCTGCGGCCACTTCCGCCGCGTTGACGATATTGTCGGTTGCGAAAGTGTTGATAGTGACTACCGGCAGCGAGCTGTCTACCAGCACATCGTGCGAGGTTGAGGCGCTGTTACCCACATTGTCGGTCACGCTCGCCGTCACGGTGTAACTGGCTTCGCCCAGCGCGCTCACCGCAGAGGCGGGCACGGTGACGCTCCAGCCGCCGCTGGCGTTGGTGGTGGCGGTGTAGTTGATACCGTTCAGGTTTACGGTGATGGTGGTCCCTTCCGGCTGATTGCTGGTACCGGAAAGCCGCAGATCTTCGCCCTTCTCTGCCGCATTGATCACGTCATCTACGGCCAGCGTGTTAATACCGATAACAGGCGTCACGGTATTCACCACCACATCCAGAGAATTGCTGCCGGTGTTGCCGGACCGATCGGTCACGGAGACGTTAATGGTCCAGGTGCCGTCCGTCAGCCCCTGAACGACGGATGCAGGCAGGCCGAGGCTCCAGTTGCCCGCCGCGTCCACCGCAGTGGTATAGTCCACGTTATTAATGGTAATGGTGACCAAATCGCCCGCCGCCGCGCCGGTGACGGAGCCGCTCAGGATCTGCGCCTGAGAATGGGCCAGCTGGTTAACGGTGTTGGTGTCGGTGACAAAGTCATTAATGGTCACCTGCGGCACGGTGGCATCCACCAGCCCAACGCGATCCGCGCTGCTGCTGTTACCCGCCACGTCGCTGACGGTAGCCGTAACGGTGATCGGGCCATCGGTTAGCGCGCCAACGTCGGCGGCAGGCACGTTCAGCGTCCACGTGCCGTCAGCCTGTACAGTGGTTTGATAGTTTTTGCCGTTCAGCGTCACGGTGACCGTCTGACCCGCTTCAGCGGTGGTACTGCCGCTGAGCACCAAATCCTGCTGCGCTTCTGCCGCATTGATGATGTTGTCGTCGGTCAGGTTATCGAGCGTAATGGCCGGCGGCTGCGTATCGACGGTCACCACGCGTGAGGCGTCCGCGCTGTTGCCGCTGACGTTGGTCACGCTGACGCTCACCTGCGCCCGCCCGTCGATCAGCGTTTCCATGGCGTTCGCCGGGACGGTCAGGCTCCATGAGCCGTCCTGCTGCACCTGCGCGGTAAAGGTCCGATCCGCGAATTTCACCACCACGGTCTGGCCCGCCTCTACGCCCTGCGTCTGGCCGGAAAGCGTTAAATCCGCTCCTTTTTCCGCAGCGTTGAGCATATCGTCAGCGGTTACCGTATTGATGGTGACGGCCACGGCGTTCAGATCAAGCTCAATCGGGTGTTCAGCCACAACGGTGTTGCCCCAGGCGTCTTCAGCACTGACGCTAACGGTCATGCCGCCCGCGGTCCATGCCTTAAGGTCAGACGCGGGCACGCCAATCTGCCAGCTGCCGCTGGCGGTAATCACGGCGGCGTACTCAATATTATTGATGGTGACGACGATCGGCGTGCCGGCAGCCAGATGGGTACTGGAGCCGGTCACGGTCAGATCCTGCTGCTGTTCGATGGCGTTGATCACGTCATCGCCAGAGATGGTATTGACGCGCAGGCCCGGAAGTCCGGTGTTGATGTTGATATCACGCTCGCCGGTGCCGGTATTGCCGTGCGCATTGGTGACGGAGGCACTGAAGGTAAGCCCGCCGTCGCCAAACGCCTGAATGTCTGCGGATGGGATCGTCACGCTCCAGGTCAGATCGCCGCCAACCGTCGCGGTGTAGCTTTTGCCACCCACGCTGATTGCGACGGTATCGCCCGCCGCCGCGCCGGTCACGCGTCCGCTAAGGGTCTGGTCCACCGCCGCTTCGACGTTATTGACCAGGTTATCCCCCGCAAAGGTGTTGATGATCACCTTCGGCAACACGGTATCGACCAGCAGATTCGCCTCGGCGGAGCCGCTGTTACCCACGCTGTCGGTGCCGCTGACGCTGACGGTGTAAAGGGTATTTGCCAGGCCCAGCACGTCGGAAACCGGCACCTGAACGGACCAGGTGCCGTTCTCAACGGTGGCCTGATAGCTCACGTTATTCAGGGTCACGGTGACGGCGCTGCCGTTCGGCAGATTACTGGTTCCGCTGAGGCTCAGGGGCTGCATAGCCTCCTGCGCATTCAGGACGTTATCCTGGCTGATGGCGTCAATCGTGAATTCTGGCGGGTTGCCGCTGAGCGTAATACCGTGCGTCGCGCTGCCGGTATTGCCCGCCGCATCGGTGACGGAGACAGAAACAGTATGGCTCCCCTCACCCAACGTGCCGATAACAGAGGCCGGTATCCCTACGCTCCAGCTGCCGTCCGCCTGGACAACACCGGTAAAGGTCTTGCCGCCGAGGGTCACGGTGACGACATCACCCGCTGCCGCGCCGTTCGCATGGCCGGAAACAATCTGCGCCTGACCTTGTTCGCTGGTGTTCAGGATATCGTCGCCCGCAACGGTGTTGATAGTCACAACCGGCGCGGCGGTATCCACGGTGAAATCGGCAGTCGCGGATGAACCGTTTCCGGCTTTGTCGCTGACGTTAACCGTCAGGGTATGCTCGCCATTTGCCAGCGCCTGTACCTCGCTGGCCGGCAGCGTGACGGACCATGAGCCGTCGCTGCCCACCGTCGCGGTATGATTTTTGCCGTTCAGGGTCACGGTGACAATCTGCCCCGCTTCGGCATCCGTTTTACCGGTCAGCGTCAGGGGCTGATGGTGTTCAGCCGCATTGATGACGTTATCCTGCGCGATCGTGTCGACAGTGATCGCTGGCGCAGCGGTATCAACGCCAATGGTCTGGCTGCCGCTCACGGTATTCCCCGCCGCATCCTTACCGCTGACGTTCACTGTCCAGGTGCCATCGCCCAGCGCCTGCGCATCTGCGGCAGGCACCTTCACGCTCCATGCGCCGTTTGCGCCCACTTCAGCTGTATAGGATTTGCCGTTCAGCGTAACGGTCAGTTCGGTGCCCTGCGCCAGATTTTTGCTGGCACCCGAGAGCGTAAAGCCCGCAGACTGTTCGCTGGCGTTGATCACGTTATCGCCCGCCGTCGTGGCAAGCGTAACGGTGGCATCTGCCGTGGATACGGTAACGGTGATGCTGCCCGCAGAGGTCGTTTTACTGCCGTCGATCTGCACGACAGACCAGGTATGCTCGCCGTCCGCCTGGGTCGGGAGTTTTACGGTCCAGGTGCCGTCTTTCGCGACCATGGTGCTGGCGATGGTGCTGCCGCTACCGTCCTTAATCTGAATGGTCGCGCCAGGCTGCCCGGTACCGCTGAAGGTTGGGGTGTTATCGTCCGTGACCTCTTTTGCACTCAGCACACCCTGCTTGTCACCCGCTTTATCCGTCAGCAAAAACGTTGGCGTCGCGCTCTCTACTTCTTTAGTATTATCAATAACTTTTATTTTGGTTTCGCCGTCACCGCCGTGAGAAAGCAGCGCACCAATGGCCCCGCCCCCTAACGCCGCCCCGGCAATCCAGCCCCACGGCGCATCGCTTAAGACGCCTCCCTGCTCCAGGAAAGGCTCAATGCTGCTGATAGGTGTCGCCTGCGCGGTTAATTCCGTGGCGGCAACGCCCGATGCTTCACCGGCATCGGCGAAAGAAATGTGCGTCAGTTCCTGATTATCGTTGAAGACCAGCTCTGAGTGGTTTTGCGTCTCAGGATCTTCCACAAAATAATTATTGCAGCGAATCACGCTGCCATCTTTCATATAAATGAGGAGGTCATTCCCCTGGCGGACATACCGCACCACGTCCTGAGCAGAGCCCTGAATTTCAATTACGCTCGGCGATGAAATAGAGACAGACAGATTTCCTTCACCGGTTAATTTTGTTTTTTCTGCCGTTTTTCGAATGATGACATCAACAACTTTTGCGTTACTCATATTCTTCTCCTTGCAGGTGCGCGTATTCCTGTGGATATGTCCACCAGATGGATGTAGCTATCCCTGGGAAAAATCACCCATTATTGTCTTACTTATTTCGCGCAGAAAGGCGCGCCTTTTTTTAACTCAAATCAGGTAGCTTCGCGGCAGCGTTTTTCTCGATTCCGATAAGCGGCATGAGATTATCCACTGCGGATGCGTAATTAATCGCCGCACTCCAGCCATCGTATTCAGCCATTATTTTTGCTGAGGTAGCAGCCCAGACATCCTGTTCCACGCTGAGCAGATCGTTAATGCTGCGCTTGCTCAGGGTATATTCATTTTTGTAGACGTCGCGGGCGCGCAGCGCATTTTCCAGCTGTCGTTTCCCGGCCTCCATTCGTCCTCGCGCTCCGGTCCAGTCGGCCTGCGCGACGGAGGCTTTTTGCAGGACATCAAAACGGGCCTGATCGACCTGAGTCGATGCCATCGCCCTTGCCCCTTCAGCCTGACGCACGCGCGCCGAGACCGCGCCGCCCTGATAAAGCGGTGCGTCAATATTGAGCTGGATCTGGTCATCCCAGTAGGCGCGATTATCCGACTCATACCGGGTCCGGCCCCCTTTCAGGCTCAAGGTCGGCCAGTGCTGAGACTTCGCGGTTTCGACCCCATACTGAGCGGAACGCTCCATGTTCTGTGCGGCCATCACCGCAGGAATCAGTGAATAATCAATACGATTGAGAGAACCCGGCTCCACGGCCAGACTTCCAGGTACCGGTGAATAGCGTTCAGCCTGTATGCCGGTTAATACCGCCAGCCGCGCGCGGGCGCTGTTCAGGGACGCATTGTACTGCTCTACCGTGGCCTGCATACCGGCGATACGGGTACGGGTCTGAAGCTCGTCAGAGGTGGAGCTTACGCCAGCATCGGCGCGGAGTTTTGCCAGTTGCTCAACGTTTTTAAGCGCCTGCACGTTCTCTGTTGCCGCCTGCAACAGATCGCTGTAGCGCTTGACCTCCACATAGCTGAGGGCCGTTTTTTCCGCGACGGCAGATATCGTGCCCATCAGCTGATAGCGATAGCTGTCACGCTGCGCTGAAGACTGGCTGATGCTGTTGTTGGTCTTGCCAAAATCGTACACCAGCTGCGTCAGGCTCAGGCCCCAGGCAGCGGAATTTCGCAACGAGCCGCTCGAATCGGTGGTCTGGCTGTGACCGGTGCTCCCGTTCAGGGCAATTTGTGGCATCCAGGCACTGCGCGCTTCATCTATTTGCGCCTGGCCGATCCCCAGCTGTGCCGCCTGCTGGCTCACCGACGGATCGCGGTCCAGTGCGAAAAGAATACTTTCTTTCATTGTCATTGCCGCAACGGGCGATATTCCCACCGGGCCGTTATTTGCATGCGCCGCAGTCACCACCAGCGAAATGAAGGTCAGTGAAGCAGATAATTTAAGCAACCTGTTATTGCATTTCATCTTCATTATCTCCTCCGACTCCAGGTAATGGCTAAATAATTACCCATGAAGAGGTATAAATATTTTTTCAAATATTCCCCCACTCCTGTTTGATAAATTCAGGTAATAGTTCCCCATACCCATTTCATTTGAGATGAGAGCCGTACTACGTCTATTTTATTTTAAGAATTTACTTAAAAATTAATTGATTTGCAGCATAACAAAATGTGATATGTGCAACCACACCCGCAATGTTAACGTGGTGTTGCAAACAAGAAAAAAGATGGGGTTTCTGGACAAAACGCTATAAGACGCGTTTTAAATGAAACTTATAAAACCCCTGTAATTAAAGGAAAATTCCGAAATGGCCTGATGTACATTTTTGCGTTAATTTCATCTCGAATCAGACACAAAGATTTTCAAAGAAGTGTCAACTTAAGTAATTCGGCGGATAAAATTGAACTATTATGCTATTCACTTGAACCTATATAGATACAAGCACTATTTTTTAATTATAAATTAGATAAAAAATCCAATTACCGTCTGCAAACTGGCAACTTAACCCAAATCCCTATGTAAAACATAGCAATAACAACCTGGATAAAAGTTAAATACATGTTTTTGAAGAATGATTAATGCGATATCAATAATAACCTCATTAAACTGTTTTTAGATAACATTGCACGCCTGCCTCATTTCTTTTCCTGCAAAATGCTGTAAACTGCGAGATATTGCGACATTTTGCAGGATAGTGCCCTCATGCATAAAACCGCCAGACAGAAATATGTGCTTGATATTATTAGTGAACAAGGCCAGGCCAGCATCACCGAGCTGGCAGAAAGGCTACAGGTATCGGCTGACACCATCCGTCGCGATTTGACCGACCTGGAAAAGCAGGGCCTTGCGCAAAAAAACCATGGCGGAGCCATCGCACTCAATCTCTCGACGATGACCCGTGTCAGCAGGAATACCTTGCTTCCTGAAATTAAGCAGCAATTGGGTAAACAGGTGGCGCAACATGTGCCTGCGGGCTCGACGCTTTTTCTGGACGCGGGAAGCACAATACTGGCCGTTGCCTCTTTCCTTCAGGGGCCGCTGACCATCATTACCCCTTCTCTCGATATCGCCCAGCTGGTTAGCGCTCGGGAGGATATTGACCTGATCCTGCTCGGTGGAAAGTGGGATCAGAAACAGCGCCTGTTTGCCGGAAGTGCCACCCTTTCCCTGCTCTCTCGCTACCGGGCAGATATCGCCATTCTTGGCGCATGCGCCATTCATGCCGAGCTCGGGTTAAGCGCCAGTCAGGAGGCGGATGCCGAGGTTAAGCGAGCCATGCTGGCCGCAAGCCAGGCGCGCTGGGTAGTCGCCGATCACCTGAAGCTCAACCAGTGCGAACCGTATCTGGTTTCGGGGTTATCCCAGATTCATCAACTGTTTTTAGATCGTCCCTGGGCAGAGCTCGGGGACCCTGGCGCCTTGCAGGTTACCGTTTGCGCGCATTAACGTGGAGTAGATCATGAATAAAGTGAAGACAATCAATATTGCGCTGATCGGGTATGGTTTTGTAGGTAAGACGTTTCATGCCCCGCTGATCCGGTCCGTCGATGGCCTGAAGCTGGCGGTGGTCTCATCCCGGGATGAAGAGAAGGTCAAACGCGATCTGCCCGACGTCCTCGTTGTCGCCACGCCAGAAGAGGCCATTCAGCATCCGGATATCGACCTGGTGGTGATCGCCTCCCCCAACGCGACCCATGCGCCGCTGGCTACGCTGGCCCTGAACGCCGGCAAGCACGTGGTGGTCGATAAGCCGTTCACGCTGGATATGCAGGAAGCGCGGGATCTGATTGCGCTGGCTGAAGAAAAACAGCTGCTGCTCTCTGTCTTCCATAACCGCCGCTGGGACAGCGATTTTCTCGGCATTAAGCAGGTGATTGCGCAAGGCAGCATCGGCAAGGTAAAACACCTTGAGTCACATATCGATCGTTTCCGCCCGGAAGTTCGCGTGCGCTGGAGAGAGCAAAACGTTCCCGGCAGCGGCCTGTGGTTCGACTTAGGCCCGCACATGATTGACCAGACGCTACAGCTTTTTGGACTGCCACAGTCGGTGCAGGGCAACATCGCCACGCTGCGTGACGGCGCAGAGATTAACGACTGGGCGCACGTGGTGCTGAATTATCCTGAACACAAAGTGATCCTCCATTGCAGCATGCTGGTGGCGGGCGGCGTTTCACGCTTTACGGTCCACGGCGACAAAGCCAGCGTGGTGAAAGCGCGCATCGATCAGCAGGAAGCCCAGCTGCTGGCGGGCGTCATTCCGGGCAGCGAAAGCTGGGGTGAAGACAGCGACGATATGGTGCTGTTTAATGCTCAGGGTGAAGCCAGCGCTATCCCTGCGCCAAAAGGCGATCAGCGACAATACTATATCAACGTGCGCGATGCCCTGAACGGCAAGATTGATAATCCGGTTCATCCGGTGGAAGCGCTGGCGGTGATGGCGGTGCTGGAAGCGGCGGTAAAATCGTCGGATACGGGTTCAACCCAGACGCTGAAGTTAACGGCGCAGGAGCGCGCGCAGCTCTAATAAACAGCGAAAAAAATGCCCTGCGGACTGGCAGGGCATTATCGTTTACTGACGCTTTTTCGGCATCATGCGCAGCAGCGTGTTGTCCTTCCAGAAGTAGTGATGCATTAGCGCGGCAAAGGCGTGCAAACCAATGACGAAATAGCCCAGATTCGCCAGGGTCACGTGCCACTCTTTTAACATGTCAACCAGGTCGAAATTCCCCTCCGCCGCATGCGGCATCGTCAGGCCAAAGGCAAACCAGTCATTTCCCCGGTTATACATCATCACGATGCCGATCAGCGGCAGCGCAATGAACAGCAGGTAGATAACCAGGTGCCCCAGATGAGACAGCCCGGTGATCATTGCTTTTGGCTTCGGTTGAATAGGCGGAGCCGGGAATTTAAGGCGAATAAGCAGGCGCGCCACCATCAGCACCAGGATGCTGATCCCGCAGGAAACGTGGATCATATTAATGAGCGGACGATCGCTTCGCGGGAACCATCCCCTGAACTCCATGGCGCAATAGGCCATAATAACTAACAGAAAAACCAGCCAGTGAATGCTGATTTGCAGACCCGTATATTTTGTGCGCATGTCGTTTCCCGATAAATAACAACCAACGCGCCAACATAACCACCTTTCCTGAAAATGTGAACCCCCTCGCACGGAGGGGGCTCTTGATTACGACTGCAAATAGACCACCTGCGTCTGCAAATACTCATTCAGACCGTGTTTACCGTCCGCCCCGCCGATACCGGATTTCCGCCAGCCCGCATGGAAGCCCTGCATCGCTTCAAAGTTTTCGCGGTTAATGTAGGTCTCACCGAACTTAAGCCCTTTAATGGCTTTCATGGCGACGTTCAGATCCTGCGTATAAACAGACGAGGTTAAACCGTAATCACTGTCGTTGGCCATTTTCAGCGCCTCTTCCAGCGTGTCGAAAACCACCACGGGCAGCACCGGACCAAAGGTCTCTTCGTGCATGATGGTCATATCCTGACGCACGTCCAGCAGCAGCGTTGGGGGATAGAAATACCCTTTACCTTCTGCCGCTTTACCGCCAAGGACAACTTTTGCCCCTTCCTGTACCGCGCGCGCCACCTTCTGCTCCACGCGCTCCAGCGCGGCGGCATTGATCAGCGGCCCCATGGCAATGTCGGTTCGTTCCGCCGGATTACCGAACTGGACGGCTTTCATGGCCTCGCCCAGACGATTGACAAAGCGGTCGTAGATCCCTTTCTGGACGTAAACACGTTCAGCGCAGTTACAGACCTGTCCGGTGTTGATGACGCGTGAATCGACAATGGCCTTCACGGCCAGCTCGAGGTCGGCATCGTCCATCACGATAGCCGGTGCTTTACCGCCCAGCTCCAGCCCCACTTTGGTGATGTTTTTCGCAGCCGCTGCCATGATCTTCTCGCCCGCCCCGACGCTGCCGGTCATGCTTACCATCGCCACTTTCGGGTTCCCGGCCAGCTCCTGTCCAACGGTTTCACCGCGGCCCAGCACCAGGTTAAAGACGCCTTTCGGCAGGCCAATCTCGTCGACGATTTTGGCGAACGCAATGGCGTTGTTTGGGGTAAATTCGCTCGGCTTGATAACGATAGTGTTGCCGGTAATCAGCGCGGGAGCGAGCTTACGGGCGATCAGGAAGAAGGGAAAGTTCCACGGCAGGATGCCGGTGGTCACGCCGAGGGCGCGTTTAAACACCAGAATATTCTCGCCCGGACGGTCGCTCTGAATGATTTCCCCTTCATAACGGCGCGCCCACTCGGCCATATAGTCGATATAGTCAGCGGTAAAGTTCACTTCCACTTCCGCCAGCTGCTGGATCTTGCCGCCTTCGGCCACAATCAGCGCGCTGATTTCACTGACGCGCTCGCGGATCCCGGCGGATATTTTGCGCAGCCAGCCTGCGCGTTCAATGGCAGGCAGCGCCTCCCATCCAGCCTGCGCGCGCTCTGCCGCATCAATGGCTTTGCGGGCATCCTCGGCACCGCCGTCGGGAATACGGGAAATGACCTCTTCCGTGGCCGGATTGATCACATCAATCCATGCATCACCCTGCCAGGCAACAAACTGTCCATCGATATACATAGGATGTTGTACGGGTACTGTCATAACCTGCTCCTGTAATTACACTGTATTCAACAAGTAAACTTATTGTTAAAAATTATAATTACCGGGGCAAATGCCTACTGTATGAGCCTGTTTTTGTGAGATATCTCATAAAAGAAAC
The DNA here is from genome assembly GCF_004331385.1 of Enterobacter quasihormaechei. Lineage (GTDB taxonomy): Bacteria > Pseudomonadota > Gammaproteobacteria > Enterobacterales > Enterobacteriaceae > Enterobacter > Enterobacter quasihormaechei. The sequence goes on along the minus strand of NZ_SJON01000016.1, from coordinate 86,582 downwards.
GGGTCAGCACGCTTCAGGAATTACAAATCGGCAACATGAGATGCCCGTTTGCGTAAAAGATGGCGCAAACGGGCAGATCGCTACAGCAGAGAACGGCTCACCAGCGCGTCGGTGAGAATGACGTCGTTTCGCAAGGTCTGCCACGCCAACTCCACCTCGGCGGGGATGTCGACGTGGGCAATAAAGTCACGCCCCGCCGGACCGTAGCCGTTAATGTCGTCCCTTAATCGCGGAAGTTCACCCAGCACCAGCGACAGGTAGCGCTCTACCGGCCATAACCCCTCAACCGGGCCGCTAAAGACCAGACCGTCGTCGCTGTTTTGCAGCACCGGGGTCAGGCCGGGGTGACTCACCCAGGCGGGCGATACGCTCTCGTCGCGGCATACGCGGGCAAACGTAGCCATTGTGCGACGCTGCATCGTCGGGTCCTGCACCACCAGCACACGTGCGGCGTTCAGCCCGGATTGTTTCATCAACGCCCAGCTGAAGCGGGCGTTTTCCCCGCAGTTGGTGGACTGGTCCTCAACGTGCAGTTTCTCAGCCGGAATATTCCAGAACTCGCGGGCGATGTCGGCCAGGATAGCCGCCTCGGCCCGCCCGGTGGTGGGTATCCTGTTGTAGCGGGGGTGTTTCGCAATCGCGGCGTAAAGGAAAGTCGTCGAGTGACCGATCCCGCCGCTGATGATCAGAGGAACACTCTGTTCAGCCGCGATTTTACAGGCAGCATCAATCGCGGGAATAACCGCGTTACCCGCCAGAATCACCAGATCAACGGGCTGGTTGTCCTGATAGTCATCCTGAGCAAGCCACGCCCCGACGGTATTCACGGCGTCGAGGGTTGTGCCAGGCAGACAGGGGAAAAGTGCCATTGTCATCGTTACCTCCTTACAGCATACAGAGCCTTCGATTATCCCCCTTTCAGCGCGTCATGCTATGGCATGAAGGCTGAAAAAACGGGCTACGACATTTTCAATGCCCCTCACATTTGATTAACAAGAGAAAATCGTATTCACTTGAATTATGATTTGCGGCAACCGTAGAATCATTAGCCCGCTCACAATTCAACTTTTTGAAAGGTAAACCCCGTTATGCGCCTGCCCCAACGCGACCCTTATGCTCCTCGCGAGTGGCAGCAACACGAGAAACCCGCCCTGCTGGGTTCCCCTTCCACCCCGGAACATCCCACTCCAAAACGGATCGCCTATGGCGTGGTCGGCCTGTTGGTGTGTTTGACCGGGGCGCTGGGTAACGCGGTCGTCACCGCCAATCTGCAAAATCTGCAAGGCACCTTCGGCGCCTGGTCAACCGAAATCGCCTGGCTGCCCGCGGTCTATGTTATGACCAACGTCTCCATAAACCTGCTGCTGGTGAAGTTTCGCCAGCAGTACGGTTTACGCGCGTTTACGGAAGGCTTCCTGGTGCTGTATGTGCTGGTCACCTTTTTCCACCTGTTTGTGAACGATCTCAGCTCGGCGCTGATGGTGCGTGCGGCGCACGGGATGGTCGCCGCCGCGCTCAGCTCGCTCGGCATTTATTACCAGATACAGGCCTGGCCCGCGAAGCATCGACTGAAGGCGCTGACCATCGGCATTACCGGATCGTCGCTGGCGATCCCGCTGGCGCGGCTGTTCTCCACCGAGCTGTTACAGCTTGACGAGTGGCGCGGACTGTACTTCTTCGAACTGGGGCTGGCCCTGATATCGCTGGCCTGCGTGATGGTGCTAAAGCTGCCCCCGGGCGATCGGCGCAAAGTTTTCGAGAAGAAAGATTTCATCACCTTCTTTTTGCTGGCACCCGGCATGGCGCTGCTGTGCGCGGTTCTGTCGTTAGGGCGTCTGGACTGGTGGTTTGAAGCGCCGTGGATCGGCTGGGCGCTGGCCCTCTCGCTGGTGCTGATTGTCTCAGCGATTGTGTTTGAGCATAACCGCAGCAACCCGCTGCTCAATACGCGTTGGCTCTCCAGCGGCAGCATCGTACGCCTGGGGCTGATTATGCTGCTGATCCGCATCGTGCTGGCGGAGCAGAACACCGGCGTCATCGGCTGGCTGCAATATGTAGGCCTACAGAATGAACAGATGACCCATCTGGCATGGGCTATTTTCGCCGGGATTGTCTGCGGTATCGTCACCAGTTGCCTGACGATTAAACCCACTAAACTGGCCTGGCCGATTATCACCTCGCTGGCGCTGATGATTATCGCCTCGCTGCTGGACAGCCAGTCCAACAACCTGACCCGACCGGATCAGCTGATGTTAAGCCAGTTCCTGCTGGGCTTCGGCAGCGCTTTCTTCCTCGCGCCTGCGATGCTGGCCGCCATTGGCGGGGTGATCGCCGACCCGCGCAACCTGGTCAGCTTTTCCGTGATGTTTGGCATGAGTCAGAACCTTGGTGGCCTGCTGGGTTCCGCGATCCTCGGCACCTTCCAGACCTGGCGCGAGAAGTACCATTCCAGCCTGCTGGCCGACCAGCTCACCACCCTGAACCCGCTGGTGAACGAACGTATTCAGCTTTACACCCAGATGTATAAAAGCCTGATTGGCGACAGTTCCCTGCTGGGCACCCAGGCCATTACCCAGCTCCAGACGGTGACGGCGCTTGAGGCAAATATTCTGGCTTACAACGATACTTATTTACTGACGGCAAGCATTGCCACTGCCACGCTGGTCTGGATTTTATGGCGCTTGCTGCGCCTGCGCATCACGGCCCGTATGGCCCTTAAGAACGCCACCGGCAATAAGTCATGATTACTTTTCAGGAGAGGTTATGAGTCAGCAGGATGCCGCCAAAGAGCAGGCCAACACCCGTAAAAACGTGCGCGTCGTGTCCATTTTCACCGCCGCGGCCATCGGTATTGTCGGGGTGCTGGTGATCCTTTATGCCTGGCAGTTGCCTCCGTTCACGCGTCACGCGCAGTTCACCGATAACGCCTACGTGCGCGGCCAGACAACGTTCATCAGTCCACAGGTAAACGGCTACATTACCGAGGTACACGTTCAGGATTTCGTGCAGGTCAAAAAAGGCGACCTGCTGTTGCAGATTGACGACCGGATCTATCGCCAGCGCGTCCATCAGGCCGAGGCGCAGCTGGCAATGAAAATCGCTGCCCTGAACAACAACCTGCAACAGCGCAAAAGTGCGGAAGCGGTGATTGCCAGAAACGAGGCGGCGTTGAAAAACGCCCGTGCCCAAAGCCTGAAAACCCAGGCGGATCTGAGGCGCGTGAAGGATCTGACCGCAGACGGCTCCCTGTCCATCCGCGAGCGCGATGCAGCGCTGGCGAGTGCCGCGCAGGGTAGCGCCGATATCGATCAGGCAAAAGCGACGCTTGAGATGTCGCGCCAGGATTTACAAACGGTCATCGTTAATCGCGGTTCGCTGGAAGCGGACGTTGAAAATGCCAAAGCCGCACTGGAACTGGCGCAGATCGATCTGCAAAACACCCGAATTGTCGCCCCGCGCGACGGCCAGCTCGGGCAGGTTGCGGTGCGTCTGGGGGCGTACGTCACTGCCGGAACGCACTTGACCACGCTGGTTCCGCCGCAGCACTGGGTGATCGCCAACATCAAAGAGACGCAGCTGGCGAATATACGCGTCGGCCAGCCGGTGAAATTCACCGTCGATGCGTTGAACGATAAAGCCTATCAGGGGCGCGTAGAGAGCATTTCCCCGGCCACTGGCGTGGAGTTCAGCGCTATCACCCCGGATAACGCCACAGGCAACTTTGTCAAAATCGCCCAGCGCATCCCGGTGCGCATTGAGGTTCTCGGTGAGGCGGAGGACTACCGGCTGCTGCGCCCTGGCATGTCGGTGCAGGTCACCATCGACACGCGGGAGGCGAAACAATGACGCTTCGCCCGATAGCTGGCCTGCTGATGATGGCTATCCTGGCGGGTTGCCAGTCGGTAGACGTTGAGCCCGCCACGTCGTCACTGCACATTCCGGCCCAGTGGCGCGCCACGTCGGGGCCGTCCAGCCCGGCAGAGCAGCTCTGGTGGCGCAATTTTCACGACAGCCATCTGAACCGCTATGTGGATCAGGCGCTGAAGAACAACAGCGACGTGCTGATTGCCCGCGAGCGGATTAATGAGTATCAGGCCCGGGTGTACGCCGCCGACGGCAGCCTGTTTCCGTCGCTAGATGCGGGCGTGACGGGAACGCGCGGGCGTTCGCAGTCCGCCGCCACCGGGCTTCCGGTATACGGTACGCTGTATAAAGGTAGCCTGACCGCCAGCTACGACGTGGATATCTGGGGCGTAAACCGCGGCACCGCCCGTGCCGCTGAAGCATCGCTGGAGGCACAAAAAGCGGCGGCTGCGGCGGCAGATCTTACCGTCGCGTCGTCGGTGGCCTCCGGGTACGTCACCCTGCTGTCGCTGGATGAACAGCTTCGCGTGACCCGTTCCACGCTGAAGTCGCGTGAAGAGGCATTTAACCTTGCTAAACGGCAGTTTGAGACGGGATACAGCTCTCGCCTTGAGCTGATGCAATCGGATTCTGAGCTGCGCGCTACCCGCGCGCAGGTTCCACTTCTTCAGCACCAGATTGCGCAACAGGAGAATGCGCTTAGACTGCTGCTTGGCGGCAATCCGGGTGACGTTCCGCGCGGTGAAAGCTTCGACGCCCTGACGCCGCTGAAACTGCCTTCACAACTGCCGTCGACGTTACTTAACCGACGTCCGGATATCGTCCAGGCGGAACGTCAGCTCGTTGCGGCGGACGCGACGCTGGCGTCATCGCGCGCCAGCCTGCTGCCGTCCATCAACCTCACGGCCACGGGATCGGTGCAGGATCGCACGCTGTCGGGATTGCTGGATAACCCCCTACAGCTCTGGAGCGTGGGCGGCAGCATTCTTGCGCCGCTGCTGAACCGTCAGGCGCTGAATGCACAGGTGGATATCTCTCAGTCCCAGCGCAATCAGGCGCTATACAGCTACGAAAAAACCGTACGTAACGCGTTTGTCGAGGTGAATGACAGCCTTGATGCCATCACCCGCTATCAGGAACAGCTTACCGAGCTGCTGGCACAGCAGCAGGTCGCGCAGGAGACGCTGCGGATTGCGCAAAACCGCTACCGCAACGGGTACTCTTCCTATCTGGATGTGCTCGACGCGCAGCGCACCTTATTCTCGGTGCAGACCAGCGTGGTTCAGGTGAAAAATAACCTGCTGCTGGCGCAAATTGATTTGTATAAAGCGCTGGGCGGCGGTTGGGCCAGTGCGTGAAAACATGCCGGGTGGCGGCTACGCCTTACCCGGCCTACACTTCGCATCTGGCGATCCCCCAAGGAGTCAATCTATGCAACAGCAGTGGTGTTCAGTAGATAATTACATGATTTCGTCGCTTATTCCTGAAGATGAGGTTCTCCAGAACGTTCTTGAAAACAACAAACGCGCCGGTTTACCCGAGCACGACGTTGCCGCAAATCAGGGGCAACTGCTGGCGCTGTTTGTCCGCATGACGCAGGCCCGCCGCATTCTGGAGATCGGTACGCTTGGTGCATATAGCTCAATCTGGATGGCGCGTGCCCTGCCGCCGGACGGAAAGCTGATTACGCTAGAAGCGGACCCGACACATTCCGCAGTTGCACGCCAAAATATTCATCTTGCGGGACTCGGCGATCGCATAGAACTGATTGAAGGCCCGGCGCTAAAGTCGCTCGAGAATTTCGGTGATGTCCCGCCCTTTGACCTGATCTTTATTGATGCCGATAAGCCAAACAACCCCGGCTACCTGGAGTGGGCGCTGCACTACTCCCGTCCCGGCACGGTCATTATCGGCGATAACGTGGTGCGCGACGGCGAGGTAGTTAACGGGCAAAGCGACGATGCACGCGTGCAGGGGGTACGGAAGTTTATCGAGATGACTGGAGATAACCCACGCTTAACCGCCACCGCGCTGCAAACGGTGGGCGTTAAGGGATGGGATGGGTTTACGCTGGCGATGGTGGAACGATAAAAAGCCGGGTGGCAGCCACGCCTTACCCGGCCTACATGTTCTTCCGTAGGCCCGGTAAGCGCAGCGCCACCGGGCAAAGGTTTTAGCCGGAGATCTGCTCCATCGCCTGCAAGATACGCTTGTCCGAAATCGGGTACGGCGTGCCAAGCTGCTGAGCGAAGAAGCTGACGCGCAGCTCCTCGATCATCCAGCGGATCTCCTGCACGTCATCATCCTCCCGACGCGCCGGCGGCAGTTTGTTCAGCCACTGCTGCCATGCCTGCTGCACGTTTTCGACTTTCAGCATCTGCGCCCGGTCGCGATGCGGATCGATCGCCATTTTCTCCAGACGTTTTTCAATCGCCTGCAAATAACGCAGCGTATCGACCAGCCGCTTAAAGCCGTTGCCGGTCACAAAACCGCGATAGACCAGCCCGGCCATCTGCGCCTTCACGTCCGACAGCCCCAGCGCCATGGTCATATCCACCCGCCCTTTCAGGCGCTTGTTGATATTGAACACGGCGGTGAGGATCTGCTCGACCTGTTTCGCAATCTCTACCACGGTATCGTTCAGCTCCGCGCGCACCTTTTCATGAAGCTGAGCAAAGCCCTCTTCCGTCCAGACCGGACCGCCCGCCTCGTGGATCAGCTTGTCCACGCCGCAGGAGATGCAGTCGTCAATCAGATCCAGCACTTTGCCGTACGGGTTAAAGTACAGCCCCAGCTTGGCTTTGTTCGGCAGCTTCTCGTGCAGATACTTAATTGGCGATGGGATGTTGAGCAGCAGCAGTCGACGCAGCCCGCGCCACATCATCTGCTGCTGCTCCTGCGGATTGTCAAAGAGCTTAATCGCCACGCTGTCGCGCTCATCCACCAGCGCAGGCCAGGCTTTCACCTTGTAGTTCCCGCGCTTCTGCTCGTAGCTTTCCGGAAGGTGACCAAAGCTCCAGATATGCAGCCCGCTCTGCTCGATACCGTCGTCCGCCACGGCAGACAGGGTTTCCTGCACTTTGCCCTTCAGGGCGTCCTTCAGTTCCGAAAGCGAGCGGCCTTCAAGCAGCTTTTTGTTTTTATCGTCCACCACGCGGAAGGTGATTTTCAGGTGATCGGGCACCTGATCCCAGTTCCAGTCCTCGCGGTCAATGGTGGTCCCGGTCATACGGCGGAACTCGCGCTCAAGCGCGTCCAGCAGCGGCAGCTCCAGCGGCGTGACGCGGCCTAAAAAGGCTTCGGCGTAGTTCGGTGCTGGCACAAAATTGCGCCGTACCGGCTTTGGCAGCGACTTAATCAGCGCAATCACCAGCTCGCGGCGCAGGCCGGGAATTTGCCACTCGAACCCGCTCTCTTCCACCTGGTTTAACAGCGGCAGCGGAATGTGCACCGTCACGCCATCGGCATCCGCGCCCGGCTCAAACTGATAGGTCAGCCGCAGCTTGAGGTTCCCCTGATGCCAGAAGTTCGGGTAGTCGAGCTTGCTGACCGACTCCGCGCCCTCTTTGATCAGCATGCTCTTTTCGAAGTTGAGCAGGTCCGGGGTCTCTTTGCTGGCTTTCTTCCACCAGCTGTCGAAATGGCGCGCTGAGATCACATCGTGGCTGATGCGCTGGTCGTAAAACTCAAACAGCGTCTCGTCGTCCACCAGAATGTCGCGGCGGCGGGACTTGTGCTCAAGCTCTTCCACCTCGGCGCGAAGCTTCAGGTTTTCGCGGAAGAACGCGTGGCGCGTCTGCCAGTCGCCCTCCACCAGCGCATGGCGGATAAACAGCTCGCGACTTAACGCCGGATCGATCTGGCTGTAGTTAACCTTCCGCGCAGCGACCACCGGCAGGCCATAGACGGTGACTTTTTCGGTTGCCATCACCGCGCCCTGCCCGCGCTCCCAGTGCGGCTCGCTGTACGAGCGTTTCAGCAGGTGCTGCGCCACCGGTTCAACCCACTCCGGATCGATGCGTGCGGCAATTCGCCCCCACAGACGGCTGGTTTCCACCAGCTCGGCAACCATGGTCCACTTCGGCGGCTTTTTGAACAAGCCCGAGCCCGGGAAGATCGAGAATCGCGCGTTACGTGCCCCGGTATACTCCTGCTTATCGGCATCCTTCATCCCGATATGGGACAGCAGGCCGGTCAGCAAGGCGATATGAATTTCGCGGTACTCCGCCGGTTCACTGTTCACCGGGATGCCCAGCTCTTTTACCACCTGGCGCAGCTGGGTATAGATATCCTGCCACTCGCGCACGCGCAGGTAGTTGAGGAAATCCACCCGGCACTGACGGCGGAACTGATTCGAAGAGAGCGCTTTTTGCTGCTCGCCGAGATAGTTCCACAGGTTCACAAAGGCCAGGAAATCAGACTCTTTATCGTGGAAGCGACGGTGTTTTTCATCCGACGCCTGCTGTTTGTCCATCGGGCGCTCGCGCGGATCCTGAATGGAGAGCGCCGAGGTGATGATCATCGCCTCGCGCACGCAGCCATGCTTTTGCGCTTCCAGCACCATGCGCGCCAGACGCGGATCGACCGGGAGCTGGCTAAGCTGACGGCCTAATGGCGTTAGCTTGTAGGCCGTCGCCTGCTCGTCGGTGGTGATGGCGCCCAGCTCTTCCAGCAGGCGCACCCCGTCCTGAATATTGCGCTTGTCCGGCGCTTCCACAAACGGGAAGGCGGCGATATCGCCCAGCCCCAGCGCGGTCATTTGCAGAATAACGGACGCCAGGTTGGTGCGCAGGATCTCGGGGTCGGTAAACGCCGGGCGCGACAGGAAATCGTCTTCCGAATAGAGACGAATACAGATCCCTTCCGACACGCGGCCACAGCGCCCCTTACGCTGATTCGCCGATGCCTGCGATACCGGCTCGATCGGCAGGCGCTGGACCTTGGTACGGTAGCTGTAGCGGCTGATGCGCGCCGTGCCAGGGTCGATCACGTATTTGATGCCCGGCACGGTGAGCGAAGTTTCGGCCACGTTGGTCGCCAGCACGATGCGGCGCCCGCCGTGCGGCTGGAACACGCGGTTCTGCTCGCTGTTCGACAGGCGCGCGTACAGCGGCAGGATCTCAGTATGGCGCAGGTCGCGCTTGCTGAGCGCATCGGCGGTGTCGCGGATTTCGCGCTCGCCGCTCATAAAGATCAGAATGTCGCCCGAACTCTCGTTGCCCAGCTCGTCGACGGCATCAAAGATGGCCTGAAGCTGGTCGCGCTCGGTATCGTCCGCCTCTTCAACAATCGGGCGATAGCGCACTTCCACCGGATAGGTGCGGCCCGACACTTCAATAATCGGCGCATTGTTAAAATGTTTTGAGAAGCGCTCCGGGTCGATGGTCGCGGAAGTGATGATGATTTTCAGATCCGGACGGCGCGGCAGCAGCTCTTTCAGGTAGCCGAGCAGGAAGTCGATATTCAGGCTGCGCTCGTGCGCTTCATCGATGATGATGGTGTCGTATTGCATCAGCAGACGATCCTGCTGGATTTCCGCCAGCAGAATACCGTCGGTCATCAACTTAACCATAGTGTTGTCGCTGACGCGATCGCTGAATCGCACCTTGTAGCCGATGCAGCCGCCCGGCTCCGTTTGCAGCTCTTCGGCAATACGGTTCGCCACGGTGCGCGCCGCCAGACGACGCGGCTGGGTATGGCCAATCAGCCCCTTCACCCCGCGGCCCAGCTCCATGCAGATTTTCGGCAACTGGGTTGTTTTACCTGAACCGGTTTCGCCCGCGACAATCACCACCTGGTGGTCGCGTACGGCCTCAAGAATGTCCTGTTTTTTCTGGCTGACGGGCAGGTTTTCCGGGTAGGTGATCTCCGGGCGTGCGGCTTCGCGCAGCACAACCTTCCCTGCCGCCTGTTCAATCTCTTTGGCCATCTCCTGGTAAATGGCCTGTTGTGCATCAGGATTTTTAACCTTCTTAACGCCGTGCAGGCGGCGCGCAAACCGCTGTTTATCGCGCAGCATCAGCGAATTAAGCTGCTGCATCAGCATCGGGAAGGTCAATTTTTGTTGTTCTGTCATAGCGTTAACGGGCAGTGCACTGCCGGATAAAATCTCTTTTTAATGATTGCTATAGAGTACCACATCAACGCTTTTCGCGCCTTATTCAAAAAATTCGAACATAGACTTCGATATATTGCGCTATCCCTGTGGCAGGATTGTGAATAAAGTGTCAACAAGCAACGGGGCAACCCCCTTCAATCAAATACAAAACAGGAATTTCCCATGAGCAAAGTATTAGTGTTGAAATCCAGTATTCTGGCAGGGTACTCACAGTCTGGTCAGCTGTCCGACTATTTCGTTGAGCAGTGGCGCGAACAGCATACTGCGGATGAAATCACCGTTCGCGACCTGGCGGCAAACCCGATTCCTGTGCTGGACGGCGAGCTGGTTGGCGCGCTGCGTCCGAGCGATGCGCCTTTGTCCCCACGTCAGCAGGAAGCCCTGGCGCTCTCCGACGAGCTGATTGCTGAATTGCAGGCGCACGACGTTATCGTGATCAACGCCCCAATGTACAACTTCAACATTCCTACCCAGCTGAAGAACTACTTCGACCTGGTGGCGCGCGCTGGCGTAACCTTCCGTTACACCGAGAACGGCCCGGAAGGTCTGGTAAAAGGTAAACGCGCTATCGTCCTGACCAGCCGCGGCGGTATTCACAAAGATACCCCAACCGACCTGGTGGCACCGTACATGACGCTGTTCCTCGGCTTCATCGGCATTACCGACGTGAACTTCGTGTTCGCTGAAGGTATCGCTTACGGCCCGGAAGTGGCTACCAAAGCGCAGTCCGACGCGAAAGCCGCTATCGACAGCCTGGTCGCTGCCTAAGATCTCCCCCTCTCACCGCCCGGTGGGAGGGTTTTTCTTTTCCTGCATATTTCGTTATCATCCGCACCCACTCTCCAGCCGGGCGGCCTGATGTCTGTCATTATCGATACTTTTATTGCACCACCCTGTCACGACGACATTGAGATCTTATGGCAGGACGAACATCTGCTGCTGATCAACAAACCTTCCGGCCTGCTTAGCCTCTCTGGGAAAAATCCGCAAAACCGCGATTCCGTTCACCATCGTCTGGTGCAAACCTTTCCTGGCTGCACGCTGGTGCATCGCCTTGATTTTGGCACCTCGGGCCTGATGGTCATTGCGCGTAACAAGGCGATTAACGCCGCGCTTTGTCACCAGTTCAGCCAGCGCGCCGTCAGCAAGGTTTACACCGCCCTGCTGTGCGGACATGTGGAAGAGGATGAAGGGACCGTGGATGCGCCGATTGCCAAAGATCCGGCGCTGTTTCCGCTGATGACGATCTGTTCACTCACCGGTAAACCCGCCCGCTCCCGCTACCGGGTGGTGGAACGTCTATACCAGGATACGAAAATGCCGTTGACGCGCGTGGAACTTATCCCGGAGACCGGGCGCACCCACCAGCTGCGCATTCATTGCCAGCAGTTAGGCCACCCTATTTTGGGGTGCGATCTGTATGGGGGCCTGGAATGGCCGGGCGCTGAAGAAACGCCCCGGCTGATGCTGCATGCAAGCGAACTGAGTTTTATGCATCCGCTGAGCGGCGAGACCATGAATGCCCGTCACGCCGCGCCATTCTGAACGAGGTTTACCACATTAAATCGTCAGGGATTTTGAAGTCTGCGTACGGATCGTCTTCGTCCTGCTCTTCCTGACTCAGCGCGCTGTTTAGCACAATGCTGTCCGCATCGCGCTGGGCAATTTTATCCGCTACCACCGCCGGAATAATCGCATATTCACAGTCGCCATTCGCGTTGATCACCAGACGGGCAATGGCCAGACGACCGTTAATCAGCTGGGTTTGGGTCTGCTTATCAACATCGATTTTTTTGATCAGGTTGCCGTCGGTAAAGTTAAAGGTGATGTTGCCCCTCGCCACGGTGATGCGGTTCATCTCAATCAGCTGCTTCACCTGCGCCTTAAACTCTTTGGCCAGCACCGCCTGTTTTTGCTGTTCGCTCAGCTGCTTGTCACGCTCAAGCTGCGCTTTCTTATTCTCTTCAACGGCTTCTCTCGCCTCGCGAGCCTGGACGCGGGATTTTTTTGCCGTGCGCTGGACCTTCGCCATCTTTTTGCTGCTGACTAAGCCCGCTTTCAGCATCTGCTCTTGTAGGGTGAGTTTTGTCATGATCGTTTAAACCGGTTGGAAATGTCGGGGGATTATACCTGAATTGCGCAGTTCATGAAGAACCCTCATGACGCAGTGAAATTAAGTCACTTCCCCTGCGCCAGTGGCTCAGGCATAAATTATGCATTGATAACGTCCCGGCAACATGAACTTAGGATGCATAACGAAAATGAGTCAGGCTTTCACATTTACCCTTAAGCGCAGTTGCTTTGATGAAAACTATAACCCGTCAGAAAACACGCGCACGACCACCAACTTCGCCAACCTCGCCCGTGGGGAAAAACGTCAGGAAAACCTGCGCAATACGCTGGTGATGATCAACAATCGCTTTAACGCGCTGGCGAGCTGGGATAACCCCAAGGCGGACCGCTACGCCGTTGAGCTGGAGATTGTATCGGTCGATATGAATATTGGCGGGGAATTTACCTTCCCGGCCATCGAAATTCTGCAAACGACGATCGTGGATAAAAAGACCGGCGAGCGCATTGAGGGCATCGTCGGGAATAACTTCTCATCCTATGTCCGTGACTATGATTTCAGCGTCCTGCTGCTGGAGCACAATAAAGATCAATCCCGTTTTACTCTCCCCGAGAATTTCGGTGAGCTGCACGGCAATATTTTTAAGTGTTTTGTGCATTCTGCGGAATATCGGGAGAACTTCAAAAAAGCGCCGGTGATCTGCCTGAGCGTTTCCAGCAAAGATACCTACCGCCGCACCGGTAACCACCATCCGGTGCTGGGCCTGGAGTACCAGCCGGACGGCGAGTCGCTGACGGAGCAGTATTTCGCCAAAATGGGCCTTAAGGTTCGCTACTTCATGCCTGAGAACAGCGTCGCGCCTTTTGCCTTCTTCTTCACCGGCGATTTACTGCGTGATTACACCAATCTGGAGCTGATCGGCACCATCAGCACGATGGAGACGTTCCAGAAAATTTATCGCCCGGAAATTTATAATGCTAATTCCGCCGCGGGGCAGTGCTATCAGCCCGACCTGAATCAGCAGGATCACTCATTAACCAAAATCGTTTATGACCGTGAAGAGCGCAGCCGTCTGGCCATTGAGCAGGGGAAATATACCGAAGAGCGGTTCATCAAACCCTATATAACCCTTCTTGAGCAGTGGTCTCAGCACTTCACGCTTTAATTTAATACGGATAAAAGGTTTCTACTTATGAAAACATTGCTCCCGACATCGACGGCTGGCAGCCTGCCGAAACCCACCTGGCTTGCGCAGCCGGAAACACTCTGGTCGCCGTGGAAATTACAGGACGACGAATTACTGGCAGGGAAACAGGATGCGCTGCGTTTGTCTCTGGACGAGCAACTCCGCGCCGGGATTGATATCGTCAGCGATGGCGAACAAACCCGCCAGCATTTCGTTACCACCTTTATTGAACACCTGAGCGGAGTGGATTTTGAGAACCGCCAGACGGTGCGCATCCGTAATCGCTATGATGCGAGCGTGCCGACCGTGGTGGATGCAGTAGCGCGCCAGAAACCGGTGTTCGTCGACGACGCGAAGTACCTGCGCCAGCTTACGGACAAGCCGATCAAGTGGGCGCTGCCCGGCCCCATGACCATGATCGACACGCTCTACGATGCCCACTATAAAAGCCGCGAAAAGCTGGCCTGGGAGTTCGCTAAAATCCTCAATCAGGAAGCGCGCGAGCTGGAAGCGGCAGGCGTTGACATCATTCAGTTCGATGAACCGGCCTTTAACGTCTTTTTCGACGAGGTGAACGACTGGGGTATCGCCGCGCTGGAGCGCGCCATTGAAGGGCTGAAGTGCGAAACCGCAGTACATATCTGCTACGGTTACGGCATCAAAGCCAATACGGACTGGAAAAAGACGCTCGGCTCCGAGTGGCGCCAGTATGAAGAGGCGTTTCCTAAATTGCAGACCTCGAAGATCGATATCATTTCGCTGGAGTGCCACAACTCGCGCGTGCCGATGGATCTGCTGGAGCTGATCCGCGGCAAAAAAGTGATGGTCGGGGCGATTGACGTCGCCACTCAAACCATCGAAACGCCGGAAGAGGTCGCCGATACGCTGCGCAAGGCGTTGCAGTTTGTGGATGCAGACAAGCTTTATCCGTCGACCAACTGCGGCATGGCTCCCCTTTCCCGCCAGGTTGCCAACGGTAAGCTCAAGGCATTAAGCGCCGGGGCAGAGATCCTCCGCCGCGAGCTTGCCCGTTAAACCTCAGGTTTGCCAGTACAGCGGCGTACCGAACCGTTCAATATAGTAATCAATCACCGCCCTGACGTTCAGGGGCGGATGACGCGCGTTCGGGTAAATCGCCGCAATCGTCAGCGGCTCCGTATTGATTGAACACTCCCTCTCCGGCAGCAATGCCACCAGCTCTCCGCTTTTCAGCCGTTCGCTCACCATCCAGTCGGGGAAAAGCACAATGCCCATGCCGCCCAGCGCCGAAATCAGGAGCGTTTCCGCGTTATTGGAGGTCATCAACGGTACGACGGGATAGTGAACCCACGCCTCGCCCGGCAACCGGATCAGCCAGCGGTTAGGCCCGGACGATCCGCGGTACACCAGACAGCGGTGACGGCTAAGATCGTCCGGCCCCTCAGGCGCGCCATGTTTGCGCAGATAGTCCGGCGAGGCCGCCAGATGGTAGAACTGCTGCCCAAACACCCGGGCGTGAAACGAGGAGTCCGTCAGCGCGCCGATGCGAAAGATAACGTCCGCGGCGTCGCGGTGAGGATCGATAAAATCGTCGGTGAGGGTAAGTTCAACGGAGAGACGGGGATAACGCGCCAGAAGCCCAGGCAGGCCCGGCGCGATGTGCCGTTGTCCGAAAAAGACCGGGCCATTGATGCGCAGCGTGCCCGACGGCTCGCGGGCGCGTTCATCCAGCTCGCGTCGCGCATCCTCCAGGTTCCCGGCCATCGCCCGCGCATAGCGAACAAAAAGATGTCCGCTCTCTGTGGGCATAATCGCCCGCGTGTTGCGGTAGAACAGCTGTTGCCCGATGGCGTCCTCAAGCTGGTGGATCACGCGTGAAACCTGCGACGCGGAGATCCCTTCCCGCCGCGCGACCACGGAAAAATTTTGCGTTTCGTATACGTCGATGAAGATCAGCAGCGCGCGAATGCTGATATGTCCGGCATCCATCATTAATGCATTTCCTGCACAGGTGTTTCCTGCATTATGGCATTTTTCTCAATGATGTTCAGACGTAATCTTCTCCGCCTGGAAAAAGGAGAAAAAGCGTTATGCACATTATTTTAATTTTACTGGTGATTGCCGGCGGCATGGGGCTGTCCGTGGAAGCCGGGCTGCTGGGGCCGCTGGGCGCGGAGGTAGGCGATCTGTGGGCTGCGTTCAGCATATTCAGCGTGGGGACGGGGCTGACGTTTCTGCTGATGCTGTTTTTCAGCCCGCGTAACAGCCCCTCATTTTTTGCGCAACCGTCATGGCACCTGCTGGGCGGCGTGCTCGGTCCGGTTTACGTCATCATTCTCACCATTGCCACCCCGGCGATCGGCATCGCGATGACGATGATTGGCATTCTGGCCGGTCAGGTATTTAAAAGCCTGATTATTGACCACTATGGCCTGCTGGGTACGCCGCACCGCAGGATTGATACAAAACGCATTATTGCGCTGGGGTTTATCATTGCGGCGCTCATTCTCGTGGCACAGGGGTAACGTTATGACAGTAATTATGATTATTCTGGCCGTGATTGGCGGCGCGACGCTGAGCATTCAGGCTGCGATTAACGGGCAGTTAGGCAGCAGCGTGGGGGTTTTCAAAAGCGCGTTTCTGACGTTTTCCGTCGGCGCGCTGGTGACCGCCCTGCTCATCTTCTTCTTTGAGCCGAAACAGGCGGTCAGCCTGATGGATGTGCCCAAATGGCAGCTTCTGGGCGCCCTGTGCGGCGTGCCTTATATCGTGATTATGGTGCTCGCGGTGCAGCGCATCGGCACCGCCGTTGCCACGGTAGCGGTGATCCTTGGCCAGCTGGCCATGAGCATGCTGATTGATAACTTTGGCTGGCTGAACAATGAAGCCATTCCGTTTTCAATGAGCCGTCTGGGGGCCGTGGTCTGCCTGAGTATTGCGCTCTTCTTCATCTACTCAAGCAGTAAACCTCAGCCCGAAGAGGGTTAACCGCCCTCTTTGCGGGTAAAGAACAGCGTCACCGTGGCGACGGTGACGCCAAATTTCTTCATCTCGGTCTTATTGAACAGATGGGTGCCGTCCTGCAAATACATCCAGTCATCGAAGTGCAACAGCCAGGTTTTGCCGTCCGCCTTCACGTTCATGCTGTAGCGCCAGTTAAGGGCGTTGCCCGCCGCCTGGCCTGACGCCACACCCTCAATATCACCCGCCGTGCCCTCGTAGCGATTCTGACCAACGCGGCGGATGTGCCACACGCGCTGCTGCTTCTCGCCGTCGTCGTAGACAAAATGCTCATTCAGGGTCAGCGTGTCGCCGATAACATCACCGGCGATCTCGACGTGGAAACGGCGGATCTGCTTACCGCTGCGATCCTGAACCATCCCCCACGCCTCGGTTTTCCCCTGGAAATAGGTGAAAATATCCAGCGTCGGCTGCTGCTGACGATACTCTGTCACCTCGGTGCTGCATCCGGCCACCAGCATCGTCAGGGCAAGCGCCATTAACAGGAAACGTTTCATTTTGGTCCTCCGATTAACTGCTGACGCAGTTCAGGATACTCGGTGCGGGGATCGAGCCAGATCGCCAGAAAGCGCGAGCTAAACGCTGCCGACTGGCGTGGCCCGAGTGGCGTAAAGTTTTTCTGCGACGCTGTAGGGCGATACCAGAATTGCCCCTGTCCGTCCTTCAGCACAAACGCGAGCTGCGCGCCGGGCGTGACGTCGGGCCAGAGCGTGGACAGCATGCGTAGCCAGGCTTCACTCTGCGGCTCCTGCTGCAAAATGCCCTGCGCCTGCCACTGCTCGCGGGTCGCCTCGACCAGGTCCTCGGCAGCAATGTCGCGGGCGTAGGTAATAATCAGCGCGTTATCGCTGTCTATCCCCGCGTAGCGCCCGTCGGGCGTGAGAAGCTGAGAGGTATAGACGGTAAGCGGCCCCCAGGTGAGCGTGGCGTCGCCCACCTTGCGCCAGATCAGCCAGTCAGCCGCCTGCGCGCTACAGGTGAATAGGGTCAGCGCGAGCATGAATAACAGATTTCTCATTGTTGTCTCCCCATCAGCAGGTGGAAAAACAGCATCAGTACCAGCCAGCCCGGGATCATCCAGCTGACGACGATAAAGGTCGGTTCCAGGAACGTTATGGCCCCCAGACGCTCGCCGATCAGGTAGGCCACCGGCCCGCCCACGGTCGCCAGCGCCGTCAGCAGCCAGCCCGGCAGCGTTGTCGTGCGGGTTAGCTGCGTCCAGACGCAGGCAAACATCAGCCACAGCGCGACCATCCATAGCGGCATTAGCGACGCACCGGTAAAGGCAATCAGCCCGGTCAGCGCCCAGAGGGCGTCAAGCAGCGCGCCCGACGCAGCCAGCACAATGGCGTATAGCCGGTGCGAAGGCGGTAACAGCAGCCAGGCAAGCACCGCCAGCGCGATCCAGATGACCAGACCCTGCTCGCGAAACAGCACCACCAGCGTCCAGTAGAGATCGAACCCGATGGCCAACAGAAAGACCTGCCCGTAGCGCTTCATACGCGTTCCGCAGTGAGCTGCACCACGCTGATGGTGCGGGCGTTAAACCCGGCTTCACAATAGCCGAAGTAGTACAGCCACATCCGGCGGAAACGTTCATCAAACCCGAGCTTTTCTATCTCCTGCCAGGCGTGAATGAAGCGCTGCCGCCAGTGGGCGAGCGTGCGGGCGTAATCCGGCCCCATGTCAAAGAGGTTACGCACCACAAAATCCGTGTGGCGTGTCATCAGGTCATTCATGGCGGTGATGCTGGGCAAAAAGCCGCCGGGGAAGATGTAGCGCTGTATAAAATCAACGCTTTTGCTGTAGTCGCGGTAGCGCTGATCCTGAATGGTGATGGCCTGAATCGCCATCCGCCCGCCTGGACGCAGACGCGCCTGACAGGTGCGGAAAAACGTTGGCAGGTAGCGTTGGCCGACGGCTTCGATCATCTCAACCGACACCAGCTTATCGTACACCCCGGTCAGATCGCGGTAGTCGCAGAGCAGCACCTCAACGCGATCCTGCAAGCCTGCCCGCGCGATCCGCGCGGTGGCCCAGTGGTACTGCTCCTGCGACAGCGTGGTGGTGGTCACCCGACAGCCGTAGTGACGGGCGGCGTACTCCGCCATCGCCCCCCAGCCGGTGCCAATTTCCAGCAGATGGTCGTTTGCGGTGAGCGCCAGCTGGTCGCACAGCCTCGCCATTTTTGCCTGCTGAGCCGCCGCCAGATCCTGCTCTTCCCCGGTAAAAAGCGCGCTGGAGTACAGGAGTTGCTCATCAAGGAAATGGGCGTAAAAGGTGTTGCCGAGATCGTAATGGGCGGCAATATTTTCACGCGCCTGAGCGCGGGAGTTGCGCCGCGTCCAGTGCCGTAGCCGCTCCACCGGCTTCGCGAGCAGGCGAAACCCTTTTTCCAGCTGCCCGAGGATCTGGCTATTGCGCGCAATCAGCTCCAGCAGCGGCGTCAGGTGGGCCGTCTCCCAGTCGCCATCCATCCACGCTTGTGCCGCGGCAAGGCTGCCTCCCGTTAAAATGCGCCAGTAGACGCCCGGAGATCGCACCTGCACTTCGGCGTGAAGCGCGGCGGACGCGTCGCCGAAATGGAACGTCTGGGGCCCTTCACGGAGCGTCAGCGAGCCCCCGCGCAGGCCGTTCAGCAGGCGAAAAAGCAACCAGCGCGCGACGCGAGCGTTGCGCGGGATATCGGGTTCAAGCGCAAAGACGGGATCGGTCATGATCGTTCACTCCTGCTGAGGGGATGGTTATGCAGCGGCATGCGCTTGAGCCACAGCCTGAGCGCCTGCCAGTAAATGGCAAAAACGGTTTTAAGGGTCATCAATGGGATCCGCACCAGCATCGCCCGCAGCGCCCCACGCGTTAGCGGCGCCCGGCGTAGCGTCAGCGTGGCATCAAACACCTTCGTTTCCTGATGGTTTTCAATATGCATGCGCAGCGTGCTGTCCGGGCTGTTGAAGCGCCAGTGGTAGACCATGTCCATCGGATTGAAGGGCGAAACATGAAATGCTTTCTCCGTCGGCGGAGCGTCCTGCCCCGCCACGGCGTAGTAATGCCGTTCATTCCACGGCGTGTTACGCACTTCGGCAAGAACCCAGCGCAGAGTGTCTTCGCCGTCATAGCAGTAGTAAAAATTGACCGGGTTAAAATGAAAGCCGAAATATCGCAGCTGCGTCAGGAGCATGATCCGCCCCGCCGGACGCTCTCCGGTCAGCTTTTCCAGACGCTCAAGGACGCGCTCTTTGAGCGGCGTGCCCAGCGGGTAATCCGCATCATAAAAGGCCGCGGGCGCAAAGCGGTTTCGCCGCACACCGACGGAGGGCAGCCTGTCCAGCTCATCGAGATCGAGCCACGCCATAAACACGCTATAGGTAAAATGGTGTGCTTTCGGCGTAAGACGGCGATGGCGCAATGCGCCGTGGTAAAGGCAACTGTTCATCTCAGTTGCCCTCCCCGGCCGCGAGAGCATTCACCACGTCCAGCGCGCTGCGCACACCATCTTCGTGAAAGCCGTTGTACCAGTACGCGCCGCAGAACCAGCTCCGCTGGCGACCGTTTATCTCGCCGCGCCGGGCCTGGGCATGCCAGCTCTTCGGGTTAAAAAGCGGATGCTCATAGACAAAGCGGCGCAGCACAAAGCGCTCATCCACCGGCGTTGCCGGGTTAAGGGTGACGCAAAACAGCGGACTGCCGGCGGGCAGCCCCTGCAAAATATTCATGTTGTAGGTAACGCAGGCGCTGGCATCATCCTGCTCGCTGAGGCGATAGTTCCAGCTGGCCCAGGCGCGCTTGCGCACCGGCAGCCAGCGCGGATCGCTGTGAAGTACTACCTCGTTACGCTGCCAGCCGATATCCCCCAGCACCTCGCGTTCGGCCTGCGTCGGGCTGGCGAGCATCGCCAGCGCCTGTGCCGAGTGGCAGGCAAAGATCACCTGATCGAAGGTATGCGTAACGCCTTCCCGCTCAATGTCGACGCCGCGATCGTGGCGAACAACCTTCTGAACCGGCGCGTTGAGGTGCAGCGTCAGGCGATCGCCAAGCTTGTCCATCAGCGCGCGGATGTACTCCCGGGAGCCGCCCGGCACCACGTACCACTGCGGACGATGGGTGATGTCCAGCAAACCGTGGTTGTCGAAAAAGCGTAAAAAGAGCGGCAGCGGGAACCGTTTCATCTCCTGTAGCGACGATGACCAGATCGCCGCCCCCATCGGCAGGATGTAGTGACGGGCAAAAAAAGGCGTGAAGCGGTGCTGGCGCAGGAACGTCTCCAGCGTGGCGGACTCGCTAACCTCGCCCTCAAGCGTCTGTTTCGCCAGCCGGTTAAAGCGCACGATCTCCTTCAGCAGCGTCCAGAAGCCGGGGTTCAGCAGGTTACGACGCTGGGCGAACAGCGACGTCAGGGTATGCCCGTTGTACTCCAGCCCGCTCTGCGGGTTGTGCACCGAAAAGCTCATCTGCGTTTTTTGCCCGCTGATGCCCAGCTCGCTGAGCAGCCCCATAAAGCGCGGATAGGTGCGGTCGTTATAGACGATAAAACCGGTGTCGATGGCATACGTTCCCTGCGGGGTGTCAACATCTACCGTTGCGGTATGGCCGCCCGGCGTAGCCTGCGCTTCAAACAGCGTGACCTGATGATGTCCGGCGAGCCGCCAGCCACAGGTTAATCCGGCGATGCCGCTGCCGATAATTGCAATCTTCATGGCCGCACCATCCTGCGCAGCAGTGCGCGCTGAAGTACGTTGGGCAGGCCGGAAAGCAGGCGCAGCGCCAGGCTGAACCCGGCGGGAAACGCGATAGTATCTTTCCCTTTTGCCAGACCGCGACGAATAGCGCTGACGGCCTGCTCCACGCTAACCCGGCCCGGCATCGGAAAATCGTTTTTGCGGGTCAGCGGCGTGTCGACAAAACCGGGTGAAACGACCGTGACAGCAATCCCTTTCGGCTCCCAGTCGAGGCGTAGCGTGTCGGCAAACCAGGTTAACGCCGCCTTGGAGGCGCCATACGCTTCGGCCCGGGGGAAGTGAAGCCAGTGCGCCATCGAGCTGACCAGCACCACGCGGTTGCCGGATACCAGCTGCGGCTGCAACGCGGCAAGGCAGTTTACCGGGCCCATGAAGTTTGTGGTCATCACCCGCTCTACCAGCGCGGCATCCACCTCGCCGCGATCGAGATACTCGCAGGTTCCGGCGCAGAGGATCACCGTATCGGCAGCACAGTCCGCCAGCGCCTGGCGACAGGCGTCCCTGTCCGTCATATCGAACAGGCGCACCGTAATAGTGGGGCTGTGCTGATGCAGGTCCGCCAGGCGTTGCGCATCGCGCCCGCAGGCAATCACCCGGTAGCCGTCGTCAGCGAAAGATGTCGCCAGCCCTGCCCCTATCCCCGAGCTTGCGCCGGTAATCAGAACCGTTTTCATGATTTCACTCTCCGCTTAACGCCGCGTACGGCCCAGCCGAGCACCGGAAGGTGTTCATAAATCATCTCTCCGGCATCGTAGTAATCGCGCTGGCGAACAATGCGATCGTCGCACATGTCTACCACGGAGCAGCCCGGTAGTTGCCGCATTGCCCCCCGGGCAATACGCGGGTGCGACCAATGCATAATCCAGGTGACAACAAAGCGCTCGCCCTGCTGCAACGGTGCATCGACGGTAAAGCGACAGTGCTGAACGTTAGCCAGCAGATGGGTGAAATAGCGCTGAAGCGCGAACAGCCCGCTGTGTTCGCCAAAGGGATCGATAAGCGTGGCATCGGCGCGATAAATCTCCGCCAGCGCCGAGGGTGGCTGGGTATCCAGCGTGGTGTAGTAATCAACGAACCGACTGATGACGGACGGCAACGTGCTCATGGGTCACATCCTGGCTGTAAACAACGTAGCGAAATCGCATAATTAAAACTTACACAATTAGCGTTATTTGTCCAAGTTCAGGAGAATATATTTTTTATTATTACTTATTTTCAACAGGTTAAATGCAGCCCGCGCAGCGCCATTTTTTGATAAAAGTTAGACTCAATCACCGCAGCCCGCTTTTTTAGGGATAACCTTAAGGCAAAAGTGCCATTTATCTTCCAGACTTATCCTTTTAATTCATAAGGATGTCACGCGATGAAAAATTTACTGATGGCGCTCTTTTCCAGCCCGGAATCTTTGTTGCAGGTCATGAGTCACCAGGAAATTATCGAAGCCGTAGAGGATGGCGACCGCATCATTATCGACCAGGATGGAAACGCCTCGGTTAACTACAAAAGCAACGAGGTACGGCAGGACTTTCTGCGCCATGTCAACGCGCTAAAGAGGGCCTGAGATGGGAACGGCAATATTTATGGTATTGATGGTATGCGGGTACTGGTACACCAGCCGCGACCTGTCAACGCGATTCAAAATTAAGCGTTCATTTGGCTGGGACGTCTATTTTCTCGTGGCGCTGTATGGCTGTATTTTCGTCCTTCAGGGGGTGATCGCCACCGGCCTGCTGTGGCTGCTGTTGTTCGCCCTTTCCGCCGCCGATAACACTTTCCATTTCACGTCTGCGAAATATGCCGACTGGCAAATTGATTTTATGAACTGGAGCTTCCTGGGTATTCAGGCCCCGGTAGTGGTAATGCTGGCCTTTGCGATCCTGTTCTGTCTCTACCGCTCGAACTGGGCCGGCAGCGCGCGGCTCGACGGCGAAGGCCGGAAAAAATTGTACAAGCGGCTGGCGCAGTCGAGCGGTATCGAACAGCTGCTCTATCAGTGCATGGAAGAAGGCGAGCTGGCGCACGTCACGCTGAAATCGCGGCGGATTTATATTGGCATGATCCATACCGCCACGCTGGAGTATGAAAAAACCGCCAATATTGTGCTTATTCCGATGCTGAGCGGCTATCGTGACGGGAAAAACATGCAGCTGTGCATTGAACACAACTACAGCAAATGGTACGCCGAGCATGAGGTTACGCTCGACTCAGAGCCAAAAAGCGCCATGGATTTCCGTAAGGTGATCATGCTGGACCAGATTGAGAGTATTTCGCTATTCGACCCCGCAAGCGCGAGCGCGCTGGCGATGCGTGAATAAAAAAATGGCGCCTTATTTCTAAGGCGCCAGGATTATGAGGATGAAACCTAAACTTACGGCGTTACGATATTGAACCAGAAGTCAAACGTATCCATGTAGCTCAGCATCTCTTCCAGCTTCGCCCCGTCTCCGCTCACCTTCACGTCACCCTTGTCCACTGCCTGCTTCAGCGTCTCTTTCTTCAGGATGATGTCGTTAAGTGTGGTACGGTCAAGCACGATGGTCGCATCGGCATCCTTCGCCTGCGCGTTGGCGGTATGGTTCAGCACGCCGTTTTCCAGCTCCAGCTTGTATTTACCGCCATCCTTACCGAGGTCGACGTTAAACACCGCTTTGGCGTTACCGGCTCGCACCCCGTTGATGTGCACGCCCAGGTAATCGAAGAACATTTCTGGCGTCATCGCACGCACGGTATCCGGGCTGGCGGTGTTCGGCGTCGGCAGCTTTTTCACGCCATTTCGCAGCTCCTGCGCGCCGGTCAGGTAGAAGTTACGCCAGGTGCCCGCTTCCGCCTGATAACCTAACTGCTCCAGCGCATCGGCTTCCAGATTACGTGCCGCCTGGTTGTTAGGATCGGCAAAGACCACTTTGCTCACCACCTGGGCAACCCAGCGGTAATTGCCCTGCTGATAATCCGCTTTGGCTTTCTGCATAATGGCATCAGCGCCGCCCATGTACTGCACGAACTTCTTCGCTGCCTGTTCAGGCGGCAGCTCGTCGAGGGTTGCCGGGTTGCCGTCGAACCAGCCGAGATAAAACACGTAGGTGGCTTTGACGTCGTGGCTAACGGAGCCGTAGTAGCCGCGGCTCGCCCACTGCTTCTCCAGCGATTCCGGCAGCTTAAATTCTGCGGCAATTTCATCGCGGGTCAGGCCCTTGTTGGCCATACGCAGGGTCTGGTCGTTGATGTAGCGGTACATATCGCGCTGACCTTTCATCAGCTTGACGATATTCTCGTTACCCCAGGTCGGCCAGTGGTGCTGCGCAATAATCACTTCCGCGTCCGCGCCCCAGCGTTCAATGGCGGCGTTGATGTACTTAGACCAGGCCAGCGGATCGCGAATTTTTGCGCCGCGCAGGGAGTAGGTGTTGTGCAGAGTGTGGGTTACGTCCTCTGCGGCCTCGATCATTTTCTTCTCTTTGACGTACCACAGCATCTCCGACGGGGCTTCTGAACCCGGCGCCATCATAAAGTCGTAGGTCAAACCGTCGATCATTTCTTCCTGACCGGTATGGGTGATGTAGTTGGTCGGCGGGATGAGGGTGACGGTACCCGCAGAGGTGGTGGTGCCAAGGCCCGCACCCACCTGGCCTTTTGCGTCCGGCTTCAGCAGGTTGCCGTACATATAGCTGGCACGGCGGCTCATCGCGTTTCCGGCCATAATATTTTCCGAAACCGCCTCTTTCATAAAGCCATCGGGCGCGTAGATTTTCACTTTGCCTGACTTCACGTCGGCTTCGTCAACCACGCCGCGCAGGCCGCCGTAGTGGTCAACGTGGCTATGGGTGATCACCACCGCCACCACCGGCTTCTTGCCGCGGTTTGCATAGTAGAGATCCAGCGCTTCTTTCGCCGGTTCAGCGCTTAGTAGCGGGTCGATAACGGTAATGCCCTTCTCGCCCTCAATGATGGTCATGTTGGAGAGATCGAGATTACGGATCTGATACACGCCCTCGGTGACCTTAAACAGTCCGCCAATGTTGATCAGCTGTGACTGGCGCCACAGGCTCGGGTTCACCGTATCCGGGGCTTTTTCACCCTCTTTCACGAAGTCATACTTCGCCGGGTTCCAGATAACGTTTCCTTGCTCGCCTTTGATCATGTTCTGCGGCAACGGAGCGATAAAGCCCTTATGGGCGTTCTCAAAATCGGTTTTATCGGCAAAGGGCAGTTTATTATACAGGGCGTTATTAGCCTGCTGGGTTGTGGGTGTGGCATCCTGCGGCGGCACTTCAGCCCATGCAGAAAGCGAAAGCGATGTTAACACACCGGCCAGCGCCAGTTGCTTAGCGATTATCGTTAATTTCATTAAATGGCCTCATAGATTAATTGCGCCGCCTGGATATTTACTGCTGGCGGATAATTTAATGCGAACTCATTGAGGACCATTCTAAACAGAATACTTTCCCATCATAGTCCCATATGGGACTGCTATGAGGTTGTCTCGTCATCAGGACGAGACTCCTGCTATACTCGATGCGACGACAGACGTTGCGGGACGAGGCCTAGCGTGAATTTTCAGGACATCCATACCTATTATCAGCAGCTCAATATTGGGCGCTTTTTTCCACAAATCCTGTCTTCAGGAGAAGCGCTAACCGTTGCCGCAAATAAAAAGTTAGCCGTCGAGCCAGGCTATATTTATTTCTGCACCGAAGGTTCTCTGACGATATTAATGCCTGAAGATGGGTTGAATATTGGCAATACCATTGAATATATGCCCATCGGTCTAATGGAACGCTATTGCCCGCTAGCGAAATTTGAATATCGCAGCAGTGCGAAGGTTAAACTGGTAAAAATTCCCTACGCCGATTTCGACCAGCTATTTTTGCACGGCGGGCCAGAACGCGTGCAGGCGCTGACCACTATTCTGACCTTCATGTCGATTTTTACTATCGATCTGCACAACGAGCGCGGACAGGTCACGAGCTACCAGACCATCAAACACATGCTGTACCGCTATCTCTATCGGCAGGAAACCCACACGGGCGAAAATGAAGGCCTGGCGCTGTTTATCATCAAACGCACCAACCTGTCGCGAACGCATGTTTTTCGCGTGCTGGCAGATCTGAAAGCCGGGGGGTATATCACCGTGAAGCGCGGAAAGCTGGTGTCGATTGACCGGCCGTTGCCGGAAGCGTATTAAGCTCAGCCTCACGGATTTAAAAGACGCGCACAATCGGCGATTAATTATCCCGGCCAGCCGATTTTGGCCGCAAATTCTCATCGAAAACCAGCCGCTTGCGTCCGGGCTCTTCTTCGCGCAGCGGCTCCACCTGATGCAGCGTCTGCTTACAGCGGTCCACCAGCACCTGATACTCCCGCGTGCCCTGCTTTTTCCACTCGATTTCCTGCGCGCTCAGCTCACGAATCGCTTTTGCCGGACTGCCAAGGATCAAATGATTCGCCGGCATCTCCGCTTTCGCCTTCACAAACGCCGCCGCCCCGACGATGCTGTTTTCGCCGATCGTCGCCCCGTCCATCACCACCGCATTCATCCCCACCAGCGCGTTACGGCGGATGACGCAGCCATGAAGGATTGCGCTATGGCCGATATGCCCGTCCTCTTCCACCACGGTGTCCTGCTCCGGAAAACCGTGCATCACGCAGTTATCCTGAATGTTCGCGCCGTCTTTCACTACGATTCGGCCAAAATCACCGCGCAGGCTGGCGTTGGGACCCACGTAAACGCCTTTCCCGAGGATCACGTCACCAATCAGCACCGCCGTCGGGTGAACATAGCTCTCTTCAGGCACGACCGGCGTCAGACCATCAATTTGATAAACAGGCATACCCTCTCCTTATGTGATATTCAGACCACCAAAGCGCTGATGATAAAGGGTGCCGGGTGCGGGCAGTTCGCCCACGGAGGTCTCGCCCTTCTCGCTGACAAACGCCAGGGCGCCCGACGCCACGCGCTGGTAGATGTTAATGCACAGCTGCCGCGCGCTCTGTCCCGCCCAGTGCGCAGGGAGTAACTCCTCCGGCAACAGCGGATCTTTCAGCACCACGCGACGATAAAAATGAATGAGTAACAGCTGGATCTGGAAGCAGCGCTCCGGGGTTAACTCCTCCGGCGACGCCTCCTTCAGAAGCGGCAGCAGCGGACGAAACGAATGGATAAACGTTTCGTACATCGTATTTTGTTCAGTCAGCTGCCAGCACTCTTCCACGCGGGCTCGTAACGCCGCGCGTGATAAGGCCAGCGGTGAATGGGCCTCAAAGAAGATGACGTTTTCCGCTACACCCGCGTCATGCAGCAGAGACTGCACATCCGCCAGGTTCTGCGACGGCGAGGCCATCAGGCTCGGCGCCAGCGTGCCAAACCCTTGCCAGATAAGCTGTTTTTTTACATCCGCGAGCGTGGTTTTATCCAGCCCCTCGGAGAGCAGCAGCAGCCATTTACCGTCCCAGGCCGGCAATTCCGCACGGTAGATTTTATTTTCCGCACGACGGGTCAAACGCAGCCCCTTGTCGCTGAGACGGTAAAAGCTGCGGCGACCAATTCGGGACACATCCAGCCAGCCCTCTTTGTTGAGGCGAAACAGCGCGGTGCGCACAAAGCGCTCGCCAAATCCCATCCCTTCCAGCAGGGCCGCCAGGCTGCCGAGCCAGATCTCTCCGCCGCGATGGGAAAGCGCGTCGCCATACAGCGAGGAGATAAGCGACGTTCCGCTCACCGGAACCGAGCTGACCGCGTGCTGGATAAAAGCGTCAAGTTTATTCATGTGATTCATTCTGCTGTTATTTTTTTTCTGGATGAATCATAGCACAGGAATTTGGGTTTCCCCCCTCACCCCAGCCCTCTCCCTCAAGGGAGAGGGGGCCGTCATGTTGTGAGGTTCCTTCACCCGTTAGCCGCGACCTTACGGAGATCAAACACCCGACAGGCTTTGCCTTCGGAACGCGGAATGCTGCCGCAGTTCACGATCGTCACGTCCGTTGAGATCCCCACCATCGATTTAATACGGTGCCGCAGCTGGTGGCAGACCTGACAGCGCTGTTCATGCGTCAGCGTTAAGCTGCTCTGTTTTAGTTCAACCTTCACCGAAAGTGAATCAAGATGTCCACGACGGTTGACCTCCAGCTGATAGTGCGGCGAAAGGTGTTCGAACTTGACGATCTCCTCTTCCAGCTGTGACGGGAAGACGTTCACGCCGCGAATGATCAGCATGTCGTCACTGCGCCCGCTGATGCGATCCATCCGGCGCATGGTGCGCGCGGTGCCCGGCAGCAGGCGCGTCAGGTCGCGGGTGCGGTAGCGGATCACCGGCAGCGCCTCTTTGGTCAGGGTGGTGAACAGCAGTTCGCCCTGCTCCCCGTCGGCCAGCGGCGTGCCGTCATTGGGGTTAACGATTTCCGGGAAGAAATGATCTTCCCAGATGGTCGGGCCGTCCGCGGTTTCCAGACACTCCATCGCCACGCCCGGCCCCATCACTTCCGAAAGACCATAGATATCCAGCGCAGTAATGCCCAGCCGTTTTTCGATTTCGCCGCGCATCGCCTGCGTCCACGGCTCGGCGCCGAAGACGCCCACGCGCAGGGAACAGGCGCTGGCGTCACCGCCCATCTGACGCTCCAGCTCTTCGATAAGGTTCAGGCAGTAGGAGGGCGTCACCATGATCATATCCGGCTGAAAATCGCGGATCAGCTGCGCCTGCTTCTCCGTCTGGCCGCCGGACATCGGGATCACCGTCGCCCCCAGACGCTCGGCACCGTAGTGCGCGCCCAGCCCGCCGGTGAACAGCCCGTAGCCATAAGCCACGTGAATTTTATCCTTCGCGCTGCCTCCGGCGGCGCGCAGGGAACGGGCGACGATATTGGCCCAGTTGTCGATATCATTTTGGGTATATCCCACCACGGTCGGCTTCCCGGTGGTGCCCGACGAGGCGTGGATACGCACCACCTGCTCCATCGGCACCGCAAAGGTATCGAACGGGTAGTTGTCGCGCAGATCCTGCTTGGTGGTGCACGGGAATTTTTGCAGGTCCGCAAGCTCGTTAAAATCGTCAGGGTGAACGCCCGCGGCGTCAAACTTGCGTTTGTACATCGGAACGTTGTGGTAGGCGTGGTTCAGCGTCCACTTCAGGCGCGCGGTCTGCAACGCCTGTAATTCATCAACGGACGCGGTTTCGATCGGATCAAGCTTTGTTGTATTTATCATCGCAGGGTACTCACATTATTGTTCGCTCAAACACGCTCAAGGATCATGGCAATGCCCTGACCCACACCGATGCACATCGTACACAGCGCGTAGCGCCCGCCGCGTCGGTGCAATTCATTGCTTGCCGCCAGCGCCAGTCTGGCACCGCTCATGCCCAGCGGATGACCTAGCGCGATCGCCCCGCCGTTCGGGTTAACGTGCCCGGCGTCATCCGGCAAACCCAGCTGGCGCAGCACGCCCAGCGCCTGGGCGGCGAAGGCTTCGTTCAGCTCAATGACGTCCATATCGGTGATGCTCAGCCCGGCACGCTCCAGCACCTTGCGGGTGGCGGGCACCGGACCTAACCCCATCAGACGCGGCTCGACGCCCGCGGTCGCCATTGCCACAATGCGCGTGCGCGGCGTTAACCCCTGGGCAAGCGCCATCGGCTCGCTGGCGATAATCAGCGCCGCCGCGCCGTCGTTCACGCCGGAGGCGTTCCCCGCCGTCACCACCCCGTTCTTACGGAACGGGGTATTCAGCGCGGCAAGCTGTTCAAGGGTGGTTTCGGCGCGCGGATGCTCATCCACGCTCACTTCCGTCACCGCTCCTTTTTTCCCCGCCACCTGTACCGGAATAATCTCCTGCGCCAGAACGCCGTTCTGCTGCGCCCGCGCGGTGCGCTGCTGGCTACGCAGGGCAAACGCGTCCTGATCGGTACGGCTGATATTTAACAATTCCGCTACATTCTCTGCCGTTTCGGGCATGCTGTCAGTTCCGTATTGCTGATGCATGAGCGGATTCACAAATCGCCAGCCGATGGTGGTATCGAAGATCTCCGCCTGACGCTGAAACGCCGCCGTGGCCTTGCCCATCACGAACGGTGCGCGGGACATGGACTCCACGCCGCCCGCGATCAGCAGATCGCCGTCGCCCGCTTTAATGGCGCGTGCGGCAAAGCCAATCGCGTCCAGCCCCGACCCGCACAGGCGGTTAATGGTGGTGGCGGACACCGTCTGCGGCAGCCCGGCCAGCAGCGCCGACATTCTTGCCACGTTGCGGTTATCCTCCCCGGCCTGATTCGCGCAGCCGAAGATCACGTCATCAATGAGCTCCAGATCGAGCTGCGGATAACGCGCCAGCAGCGCGCGCAGCGGCACGGCCCCTAAGTCATCGGCGCGCACGCTGGACAACCCTCCGCCGTAACGGCCGACCGGGGTACGCACCCCCTCACAAATAAATGCGTCACGCATCAGGCTTCTCCTGTCACACTGCCGCCGGTGCGGTGGGATTTCCCGCGAAAAAGCGCGACGGTTTTCTGGTGTTGGTTCTGAATTTCAATGTCGTATACGCCGGTCAGCTTGCCCTGATGCTTCACCCGCGCGGTGGCGGTCAGCTTGTCTCCGGCAAAGCCCGGTCGCAGAAAGTCGATGGCGCACCCTGAGGCTACCGCCGCCAGCCCCTGACTGTTGCAGGCGTAGGCAAAGGCAGTATCGGCCAGTGAGAACAGCTGTCCGCCGTGGCAGGTTTTATGCCCGTTAAGCATCTGCGGGGTGATAGTCATGGTCACCACCGCATAGCCCTCGTCCATGTCGATGATATCCATCCCCATCGCCTGCGCGCAGGCGTCTTGTTCGTACATCGCGCGGGCGTTATGCCAGGCGTTATGACTCATAGCTACTCTCCAGAAGCGCACGCTGGCGCAGCAGGGAACAGGGGCGATAGCGTTCCTCGCCGTAGTGACGTTGCAGGTTCTCCAGCAGGGTTAACAGACGCTGCCAGCCAAGGCGCTCGCCCCAGGCGATGGGGCCGCAGGGATAGTTGACCCCTAAGCGCATGGCGGTATCGATGTCTTGCTCGCTGGCGACCCCTTTTTGCAGGGCGTCCAGCGCTTCGTTGGCAATCATCGCCACCGTGCGCCAGACCAGCAGGCCGGGGTAGTCCGCAATCTGTAACACCCGCTTCTCCTGATGCTGCAACCAGTAAATGGCCTTCTGCGTGGCGGAGCGCGGGTTGCCGGGCGCGGCGGCAATCACGGCCACATCCCGCTCGATACGGTCGACTACCACCACCGGGCAGCCGTGGCGCAGCGCCAGCGCCTGCGCGGTTTCACCCTGCGTTTCAATCAGCAGCAGTTCGTCAATTTCCGTGACACCGTCACTTCTTCGCTGTACGCGCATCGAGCTGAAGCTGTCTCTGACCGGGTCGAGCCAGCTGACGGCGGGTTTTTCCTCCTGCCAGCGGTAAACGCCCTGCCCGCTTTTTTTGCCCAGACGCCCCGCCAGCACCAGCTCCTGCTGCATCAGCGACGGCAGAAAACGGCGCTCCTGCCAGAAGGCGTTAAACACGGAGCAGGTCACGGCAAAGTTGACGTCCTGACCGATCAGGTCCGTCAGCTCAAGCGGCCCCATCGGGAAGCCGCCGCCGTCTCGCAGGGCGGCGTCGATCGCCTCGGGCGTTGCCACCTGCTCTTCCAGCGCGCGCCAGGCTTCCGAATAGAACGGACGCGCCACGCGGTTGACGATAAACCCCGGCGTGGACTGACAGCGTACCGGCTGCTTTCCCCAGCTCAGCGCCAGCTCGCACAACGCATCGGCCACTTCGGACGAGGTGGCCAGCCCGCTGACCACCTCCACCAGCTTCATCACCGGCGCGGGGTTGAAGAAGTGCAGCCCGGCGACGCGTTCAGGGTGGCTAATCTCCGCCGCAATCGCGGTAACGGAAATGGACGAGGTGTTGCTGGTGAGCAGCGTCTGCGGCGGGCAGACCTCTGCCAGCTGGCTAAACAGGGCTTTTTTCACCTCAAGCCGTTCGGAGGCCGCCTCGATCACCAGATCGGCTTTCGCCAGGGCATTGATAGTCGTCACCGGCGTCAGGCGGGACAGGATCTGCTCCGCGGCGTCGGCAGAAAGTTTTCCGCGCGAAACGCGAGAGATCAGGCGCTGGCGAATGCCGTCAACGGCTCGGGAAATCGCCGCTGCGTCAATGTCGTACACCAGCACCGGATGACCGTGGCTGGCCGCCACTTCGGCAATGCCGGCGCCCATAGTGCCGCTGCCAATCACGGCGATCGTATGAAGGTTGGTCGCCATCTTATTTCCCCGTAAAGTTCGGCGTACGTTTTGCCAGAAACGCGCTGACGCCTTCCCGGTAGTCGTCGCTGCGTCCGGCCAGACGTTGGTAGTCGCGCTCCAGATCGAGCTGGGCATCAAGGGTGTTGGTTTCGGCGGCGTTAATCGCCTGCTTGATCAGGCCCAGGCCAAAGGTAGGCTGGGAGGCAAAATGCAGCGCCATCTGCCGGGCGGTGTCAGAGAGCTGTTCATCGTCCACCACCTGCCAGATCATCCCCCACGCCTGCGCCTGTTCGGCGCTGAGCTTATCGCCCAGCAGCGCCAGCCCCATGGCGCGGGCACGTCCGGCCACGCGCGGCAGCAGCCAGGTGCCGCCGCAGTCCGGCACCAGTCCGAGCTTGCTGAAGGCCATCACAAAATTGGCAGAACGGGCGGCAATTACCATGTCGCAGCCGAGGGCCAGCGTGGCACCCGCTCCCGCCGCCACGCCGTTAACCGCGCAGATCACCGGCTTCGGCAGCTTCGCCAGGCGGCGCACCAGCGGGTTGTAAAAGGTCTCAACGGACATGCCCAGATCCGGCGCGGGACCGTTGGGATCCACGTTACGATCGTTAAGGTCCTGCCCGGCGCAGAAACCGCGCCCCGCCCCGGTGATCAGCAGACAGCGGATGGCGTCATCGCGCTCGGCCTGCTTCAGGCATTCGGAAAGCTGCTGGTGCATGACATCGTTAAAGCTGTTCAGGCGATCCGGGCGGTTCAGCGTAATGGTCATTACGCCCTGCTCAACATGGCTCAGAATACATTCCACAATTAGCGTCCTTTGAAGTCTGGGGTGCGTTTTTGTAAGAAGGCGTCGATACCTTCCCGGCGATCGTCGGTGGCCGCGAGCAGCGTAAACAGCTGACGCTCCTGCGCCAGGCCGGCCTGGAGCGGGACTTCCTGCGACTGGCGTAGCGCCTGCTTCGCCGCCTGTAGCGCCAGCGGCGAGTGGCTCGCCATCCGTGCCGCCAGCTTCAGGGCGTACTCCAGCGTCAGCGAGGCCGGGAAGACGTCGCTGACCAGTCCGGCGCTGTGCGCCTGAACCGCCGTGAGGCTTTCACCCGTCAGCACCATTTTGCAGGCCAGGGATTTGCCCACGCTGCGGATCAGCCGCTGGGTGCCGCCTGCGCCCGGCATGATCCCGAGGGTGATTTCCGGGAGGCCAAAACGGGCGTTATCGCCGGCAATCACCACGTCGCAGAGTAGCGCCAGCTCGCAGCCGGCGCCCAATGCGTAGCCGTTCACGGCGGCGATCAGCGGTTTATTGAAGGCGTCTATCCGTGCCCACAGCCGGGGGCGAATATCATTCAGGGTGGCGGACAGATCTTTCTCCGCCATTTCGTTCAGATCGGCCCCGGCGGCAAAGCAGCGTTCATTGCCGGAAATCACGCAGACGGCGATTTCAGCATCCGCTGCGGCGGCCTCAAGCTGTTCGGCAAGCTGCATCAGCAGCGCATTGTTGAGCGCGTTGCGCGCCGCCGGACGGTTTAGCGTTAGCTGCAACACGCGGCCATGACGGGTGACAATCAGTTCGCTCATGCCATCCCCTTCGCGTCAAAATCGACGATGACGTCGGCGGTTAACGGCAGCGCCTGACAGCTCAGCACATAGCCCGCGGCCAGCTCGTCCGGCTCCAGGCTGTAGTTGGTCGCCATATCGACTTTTCCGCGCAGTACTTTGCATTTGCAGGTGGCGCATACGCCGCCCTTGCAGGCATACGGCAGATCCGCACCCTGACGCAGGGCGGCGTCCAGGATGCTCTCATCGTCCGCCGTCAGGGTGATTTCCCGGTCGCGTCCGTCCTGACGGACGGTGACCTTCTGCCCCTCGGCCTGCACGCTGTGCGTTCGTTTCACGGTAGTGCCCGGCGTATTAAACCGCTCAAGATGGATCGCTTTTTCCGGCATGCCGAGCGCTTTCAGCGCCGCCTCGGCCTCGTCCATCATCGCCGACGGGCCGCAGATAAAGGCTTCGTCGTACTGGCGGAAATTGATCAGCGTTTTTGCCAGCGCCTGGAGCTTTTCGCCGTCAATGCGGCCATGAAGCAGATCGCTGTCGAGCGTCTCCTGACTGAAGATAGAGACCAGCTGCAAGCGCTGCGGATATTTGTCCTTCAGGTCTGCCAGCGCCCGACGGAACATCATGCTCTGGCTGCTGCGGTTGCCGTAAATCAGGGTGAAGTGGCTGTGCGGTTCCGTGGCCAGCGTAGCGGATAAAATGGCCAGCATCGGGGTGATCCCGGACCCGGCGGCTATTGCCAGATAGTGGCCTTCACGTTCAGCCTGCGGCTGGTAGCCGAACTGCCCCTGGGGCACCATCACCTCTAAAGCCATGCCCTGCTTAATCTCGTCCCGGGCGTAGCGGGAGAAGCGCCCGCCGTCGATGGCTTTGACCGCTACGCTGATCTCCCCCGGTGCGGTGCTCCGGCAGATGGAGTAGCAGCGGCGCAGTTCGTCACCGCCAAGCCTGGCTTTCAGGGTCAGATGCTGACCGGGGCGGAAGCGGTACGCCTCCTGCAACGCCTGCGGCACCGCGAAGGTAATGGTCACCGCGTCGCGGGTTTCAGGTTCTACTTTTGCCACTGTTAATGAATGAAACGTTGTCATGGCGGCCTCAAATACATTTGAAATAGTCGAAGGGCTCACGGCAGGTATTGCAGCGGTAGAGCGCTTTGCAGGCCGTCGAACCAAATTCACTGATAAGCGCGGTATCGGTGCTCGCACAGCGCGGGCAGCTCACCTCTGCGGGAGCGTGGGCATGGCAGCTATGGCCGACAGGCGGGCTGATACCATATTCACGCAGGCGCCTGCGCGCATCGTCGGTCATCCAGTCGGTGGTCCAGGCGGGCTCCAGTTGCAGCACAATATGTACCGGGGAAAAGCCGTTCCCGGTCAGGGTTTCGCGGATGGCCCCCAGCAGATGCTCCGTTGCCGGGCAGCCGGAATAGGTCGGCGTGAAGCCAATAACCCAGCCTTCCCCCTGCGCCTTCACGCTGCGCACCATGCCTAAATCGGTGATGGTGAGCACCGGCACTTCCGGGTCGGGGATCTGGCTTAGCAGCGCCCAAATCTGCGGGATTTGGGCAGGCGCAATGTCGACGAGGCGTTGCATAGCGTTCTCCTTCACCACTGCTGGCCGGGGTAGACGCGCTGGAGATACTGCATTTCTGCCAGCATCGGCCCCAGATGTTCGGTATGAAGCCCCTGCTTGCCGCCCGTGCGATACGCCACGTCTTCGGGCACGCGGAGGGTGGCTTCCGCCAGCCCGGCAAACACTTCGCGCTCCCACGGCTCGCGCAGGGTGCGGGGATCGACCGCCACGCCGGCGTCAATCAGCGCCAGCTCGACGTCGTCGGCATCGAACAGCTCGGCCGTAAAGCGCCACAGGCTATCCACCGCCTGCTGCATTTTCTGGGCGGAGGTTTCTGTTCCGTCGCCCAGACGCACCAGCCAGCCGCGGCTAAAGCGCAGGTGATAGCGCGCCTCCTTAATGGCTTTTGCGGCGATGGCGGCAAGCTGGCCGTCGCTGCTGTGGATCAGTCGCTCGTACAGCGCCACGTTCCACGCATCCATAAGGTACTGACGGGCAATGGTGTCGGCGAAGCTGCCGTTTGGCTGCTCCACCAGCAGCAGATTGCTGAACTGACGCTCATCGCGGCCATAGGCCAGGGTGTCTTCATCCCCCGTACCGTCCAGATCAGCGGCATAGGTCAGGAAGTTGCGCGCCTGGCCGAGCAGGTCGAGGCCGATGTTGGCGAGGGCCAGGTCAATCTCCAGCTCCGGCGCGTGGCCGCACCAGGCGCCCAGACGCTGGGAGAGCACCAGACCGTTGTCGCCCAGTCGCAGGGCATATGCAGATACGTTGTTCATCCCCAACCTCACATGTGCTCAATGCCATCAGGGATGGTGTAAAACGTCGGATGGCGGTAGACCTTGCTTTCCGCCGGATCGAAAAATTCACCGCTCTCTTCCGGCTGGGAGGCGACGATTTCGCTCGCCTTTACCACCCAGATGGAACAGCCTTCGCTGCGGCGGGTATAAGCGTCACGCGCGTTTTCCAGCGCCATGCGGTCGTCGGCAGCGTGCAGACTGCCCACGTGACGGTGCGACAGCCCCTGCTTAGACCGGACAAACACTTCGTATAACGGCCAGTAAACATTGCTCATGGTTGATTCCTCTTATGCAGCCTGGCGGGCGCGTTGTTTTTCGGCATGCGCCAGCGCGGCTTCACGCACCCACGCGCCGTCGTCCCAGGCTTTACGTTTTGCGGCCAGACGTTCGTGGTTACAGATCCCGCGCCCGTTGATGACCTCATCAAATTCCTGCCAGTCGATATCGCCGAAGCGGTAGTGGCCGCTCGCGTCATCAAACCGCAGGTCAGGGTCCGGCACGGTCATGCCGAGCATTTCCACCTGAGGCACCGTGTTATCAACGAAGCGCTGGCGCAGCTCATCGTTGCCGAAGCGCTTGATCTTCCAGGCCAGGCTGCGGGCACTGTTTGGCGAGTTGTCGTCGTTGGGTCCAAACATCATCAGCGCTGGCCACCAGAAGCGGTTAATGGCGTCCTGCAACATCTGCCGCTGGGCTTCGCTGCCCTGCGCCAGCGCCATGCAGGCCTCAAAACCCTGACGCTGATGGAAGCTCTCTTCTTTACAGATTTTCACCATCGCCCGGGCATACGGGCCGTAAGACGTGCGGCACAGCGCCACCTGGTTCACGATGGCCGCACCGTCCACCAGCCAGCCGATAACGCCGATATCGGCCCAGCTCAGGGTTGGATAGTTGAAGATGGAGGAGTATTTCATCTTGCCGTCGAGCATCTTTTGATAGATGTCCTCCCGGGCGCAGCCCAGCGTTTCCGCCGCGCTGTAGAGGTACAGGCCGTGTCCGGCTTCGTCCTGCACCTTCGCCAGCAAAATGGCTTTCCGGCGCAGCGTCGGCGCGCGGGCGATCCAGTTCCCTTCCGGCAGCATGCCGACAATTTCAGAGTGGGCGTGCTGTCCAATCTGGCGGATCAGCGTCTTGCGGTAAGCTTCCGGCATCCAGTCCTGCGGCTCGATGGCCGTCTCCTGCGCGATGCGTTGCTCAAAGCGTTGTTCTTGCGTCACATAACCACCTTTATGATTCGTTAGATCACCATATGTAGCAAAATGGTGAATCACTTGGTTTCTTAAAAGTTACACAAAGGTTAAATATAACCCCAAGAAGAGTTTGCTTATTTTGTGACGACGCTCGCAAGGGTTTTCCTGAACAGCAGGAATAGCGCGGGTTTTTAATGACGAAGCTGAGCAATGCAGATCACAACGTTAACAATTCATTAAAACTCAGCTTGATTTTTATGATTCATGATCAAACTATCTATAGTGAAATCACGAAACATCTGGAGAGAAGAAATGCAGCAGTTAGCCAGCTTCTTGTCCGGCACCTGGCAGACAGGCCGGGGCCGCGAGCGCACCATAACCCACGCTATCAGCGGGGAAACGCTATTTGAAGTCACCAGCGAAGGGCTGGATATGGCGGCCGCACGCCGTTACGCCATTGAACACGGCGGGGAGGCGCTTCGCGCAATGAGCTTTATCGAGCGTGCCGCCATGCTGAAGGCGGTAGCCAAACACCTGCTGAGCCAGAAGGATCGGTTTTACGCCCTTTCAGCCCAGACCGGCGCAACGAAGGCCGACAGCTGGGTGGACATTGAAGGCGGTATCGGCACCCTTTTCACCTACGCCAGCCTCGGCAGCCGCGAACTGCCGGACGATACCCTGTGGCCAGAAGATGAGCTGATCCCGCTATCAAAAGAAGGCGGCTTTGCGGCGCGCCACGTGTTGACCTCCAGGTCCGGCGTGGCGGTACATATCAACGCGTTCAACTTCCCGTGCTGGGGGATGCTGGAAAAGCTTGCCCCGACCTGGCTTGCCGGGATGCCCGCCATCATCAAACCCGCCACCGCCACCGCGCAAGTCACGCAGGCGATGGTGAAAGCGATTGTCGAGAGCGGTCTGGTGCCGGACGGCGCCATCAGCCTGATCTGCGGCGGCGCGGGCGATCTGCTGAGCCAGCTCGACAGCCAGGACGTGGTGACGTTTACCGGATCGGCCAGCACCGGACAGAGCCTTCGCGTGCACCCGAATATCGTCGCCAATTCCATTCCGTTTACCATGGAAGCGGATTCCCTGAACTGCTGCGTGCTCGGTGAAGACGTAACGCCGGAGCAGCCGGAGTTTGCGCTGTTTATCCGTGAAGTGGTGCGCGAGATGACCGCCAAGGCCGGGCAAAAATGTACCGCCATCCGCCGCATCATCGTGCCGGAAGCGCAGGTTGAGGCCGTCAGCCAGGCGCTGATTGCGCGGCTGGAGAACGTGGTCGTCGGCGATCCGGCGCAGGAAGGGGTGAAGATGGGTGCCCTGGTCAACCATGAGCAACGCGCCGACGTGCAGGAAAAAGTCGATCATCTGCTTGCCGCAGGCTGCCAGATCCGTCTGGGAGGTAAAGCCGATTTGCAGGCGGCTGGGGCATTCTTCCCGCCCACCCTGCTGTTCTGCCCGCAGCCGGACGAGACGCCGGCCGTTCACTCCACCGAAGCCTTTGGCCCCGTCGCCACCCTGATGCCGTATCGCAATACCGAACACGCCATGCAGCTGGCGCGAGCGGGCGGCGGCAGCCTGGCGGGAACGCTGGTCACGGCAGATTCAAACGTGGCGCGGCAGTTCATTGCCGGGGCAGCACGCGCCCACGGACGTATTCAGATCCTCAACGAGGAATCTTCCAAAGAGTCTACCGGACACGGTTCCCCGCTGCCGCAGCTGGTGCACGGCGGCCCGGGACGTGCGGGCGGCGGCGAAGAGCTGGGCGGCCTGCGCGCCGTGAAGCACTATCTTCAGCGCACGGCCATTCAGGGCAGCCCGTCCATGCTCGCCGCCATCGGCAAACAGTGGGTGCGTGGCGCCGGGGTGCAGGAAGATCGCGTTCATCCGTTCCGTAAATACTTCGAAGAGTTACAGCCGGGCGACAGCCTGCTGACCCCGCGCCGTACCCTGACGGAAGCGGATATCGTGAATTTTGCCTGCCTGAGCGGAGATCACTTCTATGCCCATATGGACAAAATTGGTGCGGCGGAGTCGATTTTTGGCGAGCGCGTGGTGCACGGCTATTTTCTGATTTCCGCCGCGGCGGGGCTGTTTGTTGATGCCGGGGTTGGGCCGGTTATTGCCAACTACGGTATGGAAAACCTGCGCTTTATCGAGCCGGTTAAACCGGGCGACACCATTCAGGTGCGCCTGACCTGCAAACGTAAAACGCTGAAGAAACAGCGTGCTGCCGATGAAAGGCCCACCGGCGTGGTGGAATGGGCGGTTGAGATTTTCAACCAGCATCAGCAGGCCGTGGCGCTCTACTCCATCCTTACGCTGGTGGCGCGCCAGCAGGGTGATTTCTGATCAAAGCAACAAGATTGACGTTGCTGCTTCAATCGTTTAAGAACATCAAAAAGCCTGAATAGAAACATGGACTGGATGGCTTTGATTAATCAAACCATCCAGTCAGCCCGGTCTGGATAAGTTACAACCGGAAACAGTAAGCAAATTGACCATGTGATTAGCATGGTTATTATTTAGCGTCGGGAATATTCCCACGTTAAATTACATGGAAGAGTATTAGGCTATGGCAATTCCTGTTTATCTTTTCTTAACTGATGATGGTGGCGCAACAATTACAGGCTCGGTGGATATACGTTATCGTAAGGGAAGCATTGAAGTCACTGGCTTTACACATAATCTAAGCCTACCAACCGATCCATTGACTGGGAAAATTACCAGTAAACGCAACCATGCCCCAGTCGTTTTTCAAATAGAAATCGATTCCTCCTCCCCTTTCCTGATGAAAGCCGTTGCGACTGGCCAAAGCCTTAAAACGGCTGAGTTCAGGTGGTATCGCATTAATGACGCGGGGCAGGAAGTAGAATATTACAATATGCGCCTCGATAATATTCGCGTCGTTTCCGTTACGCCATTGATGCATGACATTAAGGACCCGACGAAAGAAAAACACAATCATCTTGAAGTCGTGGAACTACGCTACGATAAAATAACCTGGACGTATTGTGATGGTAATTTACAGTTTGCTGACTGCTGGGCTGAGCGTTAAATATGCGAATCCCATTATATTCAACACCCTATAATATTGCATCCTTTGCACCACCTGGCGTGGACGTTGTGAGCCACATGGTAATTGCGCGATTTCACGGTGGCCCCTCATTAATGACCTACATATGGTTTTATCAAATGGTCAGGAATCATGGCCCCTGGGATTATAAACAAGGCCGGGCACAATTTGCCAACTTTGGCAATTTTCATTACGGTGCCGTTGGCGCCGCTGCGGGTATTCCGGATGGCATTCTGCTCCGGGGGGCAGGTACTGCACAGATTCTTGCCGGGACAAGCGATCCTGTCGAATTTGCAAAATTCCAGAGTCATAATAACTACGGTGATGACCCAGTCGATCAGTTATGGATAAGGGCAGGAATTGATTATGCACGACGTTCGGGTTTTTAACTGGCGCGCTGGTGTGATTTTACTTTTTTTCCTTATATTCATTGCATACCCTTTCCGCGATCTGTTTACCGTATATGAACATTTGCAGGAAAAAATCCAGGTTAACGAGCGTTTAACGCTTTATATCACCCAGGTTGAGGCAGGTTCACTGTCTAAGAACAGGTATCATATTTATCTCTTTGATGCGAAAAAAAGCCCGGAAGATTTCATGTCCAACGTTAAGGACATTCCCCCCGTCATGATCACCGATGATGATAAAGCTTCGGTGACGATTAAAGAGGGAGACATTTATTTTCGCGTTCGCGGTAAGGTCTATTCGTTCACGACGGTAGGTTTCGACGTCCACATACATCTCGACAGTTCACCTTATTGAAGCACCCTTTTTCTGTCACGGGGTGTGATGCACCCCCGGTCTTTTTTTAACCTGGCAAGACTGACAAACAACCTGGCAGATGCAGGCAAACGCTTTTCGTGCGCGCCTGTCAGGATAAGGCTGACACAACACAATAAACACAACAAGATGAGGTCTGCGATGGGAAGCTATTCTTCTTTTTCTGCCCGTAGAACGGCGCTGGCCATGGCCGTTGCGCTCTGTTGCGCCTGGCAATCCCCTGTTTACGCGCACGGCAGCGAGGCGCATATGGTTCCGATGGACAAAACGCTCCAGGCGTTCGGGGCCGATGTGCAGTGGGACGATTATGCCCAGATGTTTACCATCGTTAAAGACGGTGCCTTTGTGAAGGTCAAACCCGGCGCAAACACCGCCATCGTTAACGGCACGCCGTTGACGCTACAGGTGCCCGTGGTGATGAAGGACAACAAGGCGTATATCCCGGAAACCTTTATCAACGATGTCTTTCAGTCCGGTCTTGATCGGACCTTCCAGGTCGAAAAAAGCCCCCATCCGTTAAACGCGCTGACGGCTGATGAAATCAAGCAGGCCGTGGCGATTGTGAAAGCGTCTGCGGATTTTAAGCCCAATACCCGCTTTACCCAGATCGCGCTGGCGGAGCCAGATAAAGCCAAAGTCTGGGAATTTGTGCTGAACGGCACGGCGGTGGACGCGCCCCGCCAGGCCAATATCATCATGCTTGACGGCAAACGCATCGTCGAAAGCCGGGTGGATTTGAAGGACAAGAAGATCCTCCACTGGGCGCCGATTAAAGACGCGCACGGCATGGTGCTGCTGGATGACTTCAACACCGTGCAGCAGATCGTCAGTGAAAGCCCGGAGTTTGCCGCGGTGCTGAAAAAGCGCGGCATTAACGATCCAAAGAAAGTGATCACCACGCCGCTTACCGTCGGTTTTTTTGACGGCAAGGATGGGCTAAAACAGGAAGATCGCCTGCTGAAAGTGATCAGCTATCTCGACGTGGGCGACGGGAATTACTGGGCGCACCCAATTGAAAACCTGGTCGCGGTGGTGGATCTTGAGCAGAAGAAAATTCAGAAGATTGAGGAAGGCCCGGTCGTGCCGGTGCCGCTCACCCCGCGGCCGTATGATGGCCGCGACCGCGTTGAGGCGGAGAAAAAACCGCTGGATATTATCGAGCCGGAAGGCAAGAACTACACCATCACCGGGGATAGGGTGCACTGGCAGAATTGGGATTTTCATCTGAGCCTGGACTCACGCGTCGGCCCGATGATCTCCACCGTGACCTATAACGACAACGGCAAAAAGCGCCAGGTGATGTATCAGGGTTCGC
Source organism: Enterobacter quasihormaechei (assembly GCF_004331385.1). Classification (GTDB taxonomy): domain Bacteria; phylum Pseudomonadota; class Gammaproteobacteria; order Enterobacterales; family Enterobacteriaceae; genus Enterobacter; species Enterobacter quasihormaechei. The sequence goes on along the minus strand of NZ_SJON01000016.1, from coordinate 44,064 downwards.
TCGGCGGAATGATCGTGCCGTACGGCGACCCGGATATCGGCTGGTACTTTAAAGCCTACCTGGACTCCGGTGACTACGGCATGGGTACCCTGACCTCCCCGCTGGTGCGCGGTAAAGACGCGCCGTCCAACGCCGTGATGCTCAACGAAACTATCCCGGACTACACCGGTGCGCCAATGGAGATCCCCCGTGCGATCGCTATTTTTGAGCGTTACGCCGGGCCAGAATATAAGCACCAGGAGTTAGGTAAACCCAACGTCAGCACCGAACGCCGCGAGCTGGTCGTGCGCTGGGTCAGCACCGTGGGTAACTACGATTACATCTTCGACTGGGTGTTCCATGAAAACGGCACCATCGGCATTGATGCGGGTGCCACGGGCATTGAAGCGGTAAAAGGCGTACAGACAAAAACGATGCATGACGCCACCGCGAAGGATGACACGAAATACGGGACGCTGATCGACCATAACATTGTCGGTACCACGCACCAGCACATCTATAATTTCCGTCTGGATATGGACGTGGATGGCATTAACAACAAGCTGGTGGCCATGGATCCGGAAGTCAAACCAAACGCCGCTGGCGGCCCGCGCACCAGTACCATGCAGGTTAATCAGTATGATATTGATACCGAACAGCAGGCCGCCCAGAAGTTCGACCCGGGCACCATCCGCCTGCTGAGCAACACCCGCAAAGAGAACCGCATGGGCAACCCGGTTTCGTATCAGATTATCCCTTACGCGGGGGGCACCCACCCGGTGGCGACGGGCGCGAAGTTTGCTCCGGACGAGTGGATTTACCACCGCCTGAGCTTTATGGATAAACAGCTGTGGGTGACCCGTTACCATCCTGACGAAATGTATCCGGAGGGGAAATACCCGAACCGTTCCACCCACGATACGGGCCTCGGGCAGTACAGCAAAGATAACGAGTCGCTCAACGACCAGGATAACGTCATCTGGATGACTACCGGCACCACCCACGTCGCCCGCGCCGAAGAGTGGCCGATCATGCCGACGGAATGGGTGCACACGTTGCTCAAGCCGTGGAACTTTTTTGACGAGACGCCAACGCTCGGCAAGAAAAAAGCCGAGTAAAAATAAGCAACCGCCGGGCGCAATGCCCGGCTTTTCATCCGCTTACTTGCTGAATCCCCCTCCCGAATTATAGTTAATGTTACTTCGCTTAATCCTTTTGCAACTCTTGAAACATTTTGCAGCAACCGAAGTTTCCACAAACGACGCGAAACACCATCGAGAGGTTTTAGGATGAAAATCAATCAGATAGTCAGAGGGCTGGTGCTGGCAGGATGTGTTGCATCCGCAAGTTCAGCCTGGGCAGCCGAAGCACCCAAGGACGCAACCGCAGCAACGCAACAGGCCAACAACGCACTCTTCAACCAGCTCCCTTTCTCCGATAACACCGATTTTACGAACGCCCACAAAGGGTTTATTGCCCCTCTTCCTCAGGAAATGATCAAAGGTGAACAAGGCAACACCGTCTGGGATCCGAAGCAGTACGCCTTTATCAAAGAAGGCGATAAAGCGCCCGATTCGGTTAACCCGAGCTTATGGCGTCAGTCCCAGTTGATTAACATCAGCGGCCTGTTTGAAGTCACCGAGGGCGTCTACCAGATCCGTAACCTCGACCTGTCAAACATGACCATAATCGAAGGTAAAGAAGGCATTACCGTCGTTGACCCGCTGGTTTCAGCGGAAACGGCCAAAGTCGGGATGGATCTTTACTATAAAAATCGCGGCAAGAAACCTGTCGTCGCCGTGATTTACACCCACAGCCACGTTGACCACTACGGCGGCGTGCGCGGCGTGGTGGACGAAGCCGACGTGAAGGCCGGCAAGGTCAAAGTCTACGCGCCAGCCGGATTTATGGAGGCCGCCGTCGCGGAAAATATCATGGCGGGTAACGTCATGAGCCGCCGCGCCAGCTATATGTACGGCAACCTGCTGAAGCCGGATGCGAAAGGCCAGGTCGGCGCGGGTCTCGGCACCACCACCTCCGCCGGGACGGTAACCCTGATTGCCCCGACCAATATCATCGAGAAAGATGGACAGAAAGAGGTCATCGATGGCCTGACCTACGATTTTATGCTCGCGCCGGGCTCCGAAGCACCTTCCGAGATGCTCTGGTATATTGAAGAGAAAAAGCTGATCGAGTCTGCGGAAGACGTCACCCATACGCTGCATAATACCTACTCCCTGCGCGGCGCGAAAATTCGTGAACCGCTGCCATGGTCGAAATACATCAACCAGGCCATTGTACGCTGGGGTGATAAGGCCGACGTCATTATGGCGCAGCACCACTGGCCGACCTGGGGCAACGAAAATGTGGTTAACCTGCTGAAAAGCCAGCGCGACCTCTACCGCTACATCAACGACCAGACCCTGCGCATGGCGAACGAAGGGCTGACGCGTGACGAGATCGCCGCCAACTTCAAGCTGCCAAATTCTTTGGCCAATACCTGGGCCAACCGGGGCTATTACGGTTCCGTCAGCCATGACGTTAAAGCCACCTACGTGCTCTATTTAGGCTGGTTTGACGGCAACCCGGCGACCCTGGACGAACTGCCGCCTGAAGAAGCCGCGAAGAAATTTGTGGAGTATATGGGAGGCGCGGATGCCATCCTGAGCAAAGCCAAAACCGACTTTGACCAGGGGAACTACCGCTGGGTGGCTCAGGTTGTCAGCAAAGTGGTCTTTGCCGATCCAAACAATCAGGCTGCGCGAAACCTGGAAGCGGACGCGCTGGAGCAGCTCGGTTATCAGGCTGAATCAGGCCCGTGGCGTAACTTCTACCTGACCGGCGCGCAGGAACTGCGTAACGGCGTGGTGAAAGGCCCTACTCCGAACACCGCCAGCCCGGATACCGTGCGCGCAATGACGCCAGAAATGTTCTTTGACTATCTGGCGGTGCACATCAACGGCGAAAAAGCGGCGGACGCTAAATCGGTATTTAACATCGACCTCGGCAGCGACGGCGGCAAATACAAGCTGGAGCTGGAAAACGGCGTGCTGAACCACACGGCGAACGCCGAAGCGAAAGACGCTGACGCGACCGTGACCCTCAACCGCGATACGCTGAATAAAATCATCCTGAAAGAAGTGACGCTAAAACAGGCGCAGGATAACGGCGATATCAAAGTGACCGGCGATGCCGCCAAGCTCGATGCCATGCTCGGTTATATGGATAAATTTGAATTCTGGTTTAACATTGTGACCCCGTAACGGCATGCACACGCGGGCGGACCTTCCGCCCGCTCAAGGAAAATTCTCTTTAATGGAAAAAAGACATCCAACGACACCCGAACCTGCGACATGGCCGACCCGTAAATCAATGGTTGTCCACGGGCTGGCCGTGAATCTGCCCTGGCTCGCCTTTGTCAATGCGAGCTTTGCGCTGATGGTTCTGCTGCGCAATTCCCTGTTCGGCCATTTTGACGCCCTCTTGCACATCAGCCCGCCTCTCAGACAGATGATTGACGCTTCCATGCTGGGGGTAGTCATTCTTTCCGTAGCGCTGGTCATCATGGCCTGGCGCCACATCCGCGGCGTCAGCGCCGTGCTGTTTATGTGCAGCCTGCTGTGGTCGATAAGCTGTTACTGGTTTATCACTGTGATCCAGCTTCCTCATCCTTGGCCGGTATTCGTTACCCTGCTGATGGCCGGTATGACCGCGCTCTATTTTCATCCGGTGGGGCTGGTGTGCTTTATCGCGCCGCTGTGGATCACTTTGCCCGTTGCCAGCATGCTGCTGAATCACGAGATTAACCTTCGCTTTGTCGGGCTGTGGGTGGTCTTCACCTTCATTCTCGTTTGCGGACGCTACATCCTGTTGAGCTGGTTTGACGAGGCCTGGCGTCGCAACCAGCAGAATCAGCGTTTAATTTCACGGCTGGATGCGCTGGCCCACCAGGATCCGCTGACGAGAACGGCCAACCGCCGGGCGATGGAGCTGGTGCTGGAAAACGCGGTGGAGCAAGGCAAACGCTTTACGGTGCTGATGCTGGATGTCGACTACTTCAAGCTCTATAACGACACCTATGGTCACCAGGCAGGAGACGATTGCCTCGCGCGGGTCGCAGAGGTGCTGAACGCCTCGGTGCGCACCCCGGAGGATGTGGTCTCCCGCTACGGTGGCGAGGAGTTTGTGGTGATCCTCTTTGACTGTGCTGAAAACGTTGCTGAAAAAGTCGCTGCGCGGATCCAGGAAGGCCTGCGCACGGCAGCCATTCCGCACGGTGCGTCGAAGGTCAGTGAATATGTGACGGTCAGCATGGGGATTGCCGCCCATAGCGCAGGACTTGCCGGTCCGGAAATCATCGCCCGCGCCGATGCGGCGCTGTACCGGGCGAAAGAGGCCGGGCGGGATCGGTGGTCGCTGTAAGTTACGCCGGGTGGCGGCTACGCCTTACCCGGCCTACGGGATCGGTTTCGTAGGCCGGTAAGACGTTTTTTTAATACCGCACGCACACCGACTTGGTTTCACACCAGCCATCCAGCCAGTCGGGACCGAAATCGCGCCCGGTGCCGGACTGCTTCATACCGCCGAACGGCAGGTTGGCGTCGATCAGCGTGTGGCTGTTCACCCACACGGTTCCGGCCTGTAGCCTGTCGGTGTACTCCAGCGCTTTGCTGATGTTCTGCGTCCAGACGCTGGCCGTTAAGCCATATTCAGTGTCGTTCGCCAGCTGAAGCGCCTCTTCCCCGTCGGCGACACGGACCAGGTTGACCACCGGCCCGAACACCTCTTCACGCGTCAGGCGCAGATGATTACCCGGGTTGACCACCAGCGTTGGCGAAACGTAATAGCCTTTGCCGTCTGGTCCCCGGTTCCCGGCGATCAGCTCCGCATTGTGTGCCTTCGCTTCATCCAGGAACGCCTGGACCTTATCGCAGTGGGCGCGCGACACCAGCGGATTGATAAACGCCTCGGGCGACATGCCCGGCCCGACGGTCAGGGATTTCACGGCCTGTTCAAACCCGCTGACCAGCGTGTCAAACAGCGGGGCCTCAATATAAATGCGCGAGCTGGCCGCGCAGACCTGCCCCTGATTCAGGAAGCTGCCGGTCATCAGCCCTTCAATCACCCACGCCGGATCGGCATCTTTCAGCACGATGGCCGGGTTTTTGCCTCCCAGCTCCAGCGTCACGCCCGTTAGCGTATCCGCCGCCGCGCGGGCTATCTGCTTGCCCGTCGCCGTCGAACCGGTAAAGCTCACTTTGGCAACGCGCGGGTGCGAGGTCAGCGCCGCGCCACAGACAGCGCCACTTCCGGTTACGACGTTGAACACGCCATCCGGGACACCCGCCTCGCTCGCCAGTTCCGCCACCCGTAACAGGGTGAGCGGCGTGGTTTCGGAGGGTTTGATCACGATGGAACAGCCCGCCGCCAGCGCGGGCATCACTTTCCACATGCCAATCATCAGCGGGAAGTTCCACGGCACAATCCCCGCCACGACCCCAACCGGCTCTTTGCGCGTCCACGCCTGATAGCGCGCGCCCTGCGGCAGAGGAATAGAGAGATCGAGAGTTTTGCCGGCAATTTTGGTGGTCAGCCCCGCCGTGTAGCGCATCCAGTTCAGGGTACAACCCACCTCAAAGGCGCGGGAAATATTGATGGATTTCCCCTGCTCCAGGGTTTCGAGCTGCGCCAGCTCTTCGCCGTGCTGTTCCACCAGATCCGCAAACCGCAGCAGGATGCGTTCCCGCTCTGCCGGCAGGCGCCCGGCCCAGCTTCGGGCGACAAAGGCGCGCCAGCCGGACATCACCGCACGATCGACATCGTCGACGCTGGCATCGGCGGTGGAGGCAATCACCTCTCCGGTCGCCGGGTTGTAGACGTTCAGACGCTTTTCGCTGTCGGATGCCGCCTGACGCCCTTCAATCCACAGGCCGTGCTGACGGTCTAAAAACTGCTGCACGCCCGGCAGGACGGCGACGTGTGATTCGGACATAGGGTACTCCTTCGTTATGCTTCGCAGGGTGTGTAAGCAGTCTAAGAGGGGTTTCGCCTTCCTGCTTTTGTCTGTGTGACATTCGCTTTGCCAGCTGTGACAGGCTCCGCAAATCGTGATAATTCCCGCTTATAACGCTGTCACCGGTAAGCGTTCTTTCCTATAGTCAGCCTCGTAGCCCAGACAAAATGCAACATAAATGCAACAATGCGAAAACGGTGACGGTGCAGCGAGAAAAGCAATGGCATGTGCAAGCGAACAGGACAATTTTCAGCAGTGGCTGGCGCAAATTAACCAGGTTTGCGGGCGCTTTGCGGCGCGTCCGTTAGAGGGAGCGTTTCTCGGCGAACTGGAAACCAGCTACACCCAAAGTCTGAAGTTGAGCACGGTGACCACCGCAGGCGTTAACCTGTTTCGCACCCGTCATGAGATCAAAAGCGGCAATGACGCCTGGTTCTACACCGTATTTCAGCTGGAAGGCAGCGCGGGGATCGAACAGGACGACCGGCGCTCGGTGCTGAAAGCCGGGGATATCACGCTGATTGACGCCTCCCGCCCGTGCTCCATTTACTGGCAGGAGCGTTCCCGCCAGATTTCGCTGCTGCTACCGCGACAAATCATTGAGCAATACGCACGTTTTCAGGAAGTACGCTGTGCGCTCCCCCTCTCCCGCAGCCTGCCTACGGTGCAGCTGAGCTACCGTCTGTTGCAGGAGAGTATGGGGAATGCCGATCTGAGCGCCAGAGAAAGTGAAGCGGCGCTGGAGGCAATGGTGTGTCTGCTGCGTCCGGCGTTCCAGCAGCGTGACGAGGCGCTGCCGCGCAAGGAGCGTCAGTTCCGGCACGTGCTCTCCCTGATTGATGACCACATTCAGTCGGAGGCGTTAAGACCGGAATGGATAGCCTCAGAGAGCGGCATGTCCGTGCGCAGCTTGTACCGCATGTTTGCCGAGAAAGGGCTGGTGGTGGCGCAGTACATTAAGAACCGTCGCCTCGATTTGTGCGCGCAGGCGCTACGTGGCATCAGCGACGATGAAAAGCTGGCGGGAATTGGCTACAGCTGGGGCTTCACCGACCATAGCCATTTTTCCACCGCGTTCAAGCAGCGTTTCGGGGTTTCGCCGGGCGAGTACCGTAAGCGTTACCGCTAGCTATTTTTTCAGCCACTTGCCGTTAATCCCCTTCACGTACTCGCCCGGCTGGGCGCGCGCCACCAGCTTTTGTCCCGCCATTTTCGCCACCTCGTCGACGGGCAAATTATTATCGTCAGCGAGCTGCTGATAGCTTTCCGTACGCGCGGCGTTGATACGGTTCACCAGCGCCAGCGTTTCAGCGTCGTGCTGAACGGGCGCCAGATAGCCGCTCAGGGTTTCCCCTACGCGTCCCTGGGCGCGCGCATCGTTGAGCGTCAGCGTGGCGGCGTGAACGTTCATCCCCAGCGCCAGTAACATCAGAACTAATCGTTTCATGGCATCCTCAGAACAGATCGCTGCGGGACTTCAGCAGGGCTTCAACGTCTTTATCCACTTTGATATGGATTTCATGCTCGATTTTCACGTTCATGTTGATGGTGATCGGCTCCTTGGGCGCCGCCACTTCAATGCGCGGCGTGCAGCCTGACAGCAGCGCGACGACGGCCACGGTGAGTACACCAGCCCTCTTTTTCATCGTTGTTCCTCACTTTCCTTGCCTGTCGCACTGCGGAGAAGGGGTATCGCCGCATGTTGCTCAAACCATGTTTGCAAATTGTCCCCAAAGCGCAGACTGCGCCAGAGGGTAAAAATATTCTCTTCATGGGTGTAATTCAGGTTCACGAAGCTGCTTTTGCCCTCGACGTGGCTGATGCCTTTGATGGCGGCCTGCATGGTCAACACCCCCAGATTATCCACATTGAGCTTCGTCCACGACTGCGAAATTTCCATATAGCGGAGCCAGTTGATCGCCGCCCCGGCAACCACGTTGTCTTTCACAATGGCATCCGCCGTGTCCTGGTCGATGCGCAGCGTCATCGGCCCCGGGTTGGTCAGCCAGCCATCTTTAATGATCCATTTTTCATTGTCCAGCCAGAACGGCAGCGCGCCGCTCACCGGGCCGGACATGGCAAACTGCTTCGGATTTACCGCGCTTATCAGTTCGCTGGAGGAAATATTATCCACGCGCAGCAAAGCCGGATCGTGCTGCGGCATTCTCAGCTGCTGCATGGTGATTTTACCGCCGAGCGCTTCGACCTTCACGTTGGTGAGCAGGAGCGGGTTTGCTTCGGTCCACGGATAATCGCCCTGGAGATCCGCAGTGATATTTCGGGCCGTGACCAGGTTTTTCACCTCGCTGATACGTAACGTTACCGGCCCCCGCGTGCCCAGCGACCAGGTGCCCTGGCTCAGGCGGAACGGCAGGACAAAGTCAACGCCGTTAATCTCGTTATCCGGCATCCACGCGCTGCCCGCTTTCAGCACCCCGTGCCCACCTGCCTCAAAGCCCTGATCGGGCGCCGCCGAGAAGGCCACCTGAGCGTACATTTCGCCGCCGCGCAGGGTCATTTTCCACTCTGGCGGGATCAGCGGCTGGAACACCGTAAGAGACTGTTTTGGCCACCAGGCCTGACCGCGAAGGCGTTCGCCATCCCAGCGGCCATTTACCCGTACCGGGCCGATGTCGTCAGCGTGAAGGTCTCCCTTAAACTGGAACACCGTCGGGTCTGTCCCCTCAACGCTGAAGGTCAACACGGACGGTGGCAGCACGCTTCCGCCCGAGAAGCTCGTTTGCCCGGCATTGAGCGCGAGCGCGCCGCTGAAGCCAGGGTTAGCCGGGTCGCGCGACCAGCGCACCGGGCGATCCAGCACCAGGCGCGGTTTGCTGACCAGCATCGTGCCGTACTGTAATTTGTCGAAACCCGTGGAAAGATCCGTCAGCTCAATAACGTTGTCGCGCCACTCCCCGGTTCCCCGGACATCCCAGCGCGCGTTCATCGGCGTGAAGTTCCCTTTCCCCCAGTAGCGCCACTGCCACAGACCGTTATCGGGTAAAAAGTCGTTAGCCTGGCCGTCAAGATGCAGCTCAAAATCGCCCATTTCGTTTTCATGCGCCCGCAGAATGGCTTGCAGGCGGCCATCCACGCCCTTTTGGGTCAGCTTCACGCCCGCCAGCGGCCAGCGGATCTCATCGATATCCAGCGAGTCGATGATGCGCCCGCGCGAGCGCAATAATGCGCCGGGCTCAAACGTAAGCTGCGGATCGTAAAGGCTGCCGGTCAGTTTCGCCGGGAGTCTGGCATACAGGATCAGATCGTTTTGCTTGGCTTCCCCGCTCAGGTGCAGCGGCATCGCGCTGTTTTCCATGCTGAGGGAGCCGGGACCGATATTCAGCACCGCGTTGCCCTTACCCGCATCCCCCTGGGTCACCACGTTGAGGCGCCCCGTGAAGGTAGCTTTCTCCAGCCCCTGCTGCCAGTTATCCACCTTCAGACCGACGCGTCCGCTCATCGGCATACCGGAGGCTGACAAGTTCCAGCGTCCGTCGCTGATCGTTAGCTGCTGGGCGGTGATCTGCCACGGTAAATCGAGCAGCGGCTCGGGGTTCTCCCGCGCCATCACCACCAGCTGGCCCTGATTGCCTTCCCAGTCCAGATCGGCATCGACCAGCGAGGATAACTGTGGCACGTTAAAGGTGGCGACCGTATGCCCCTTCACCGGCACGCCGTCCGGCACCAGCGGCAGGGTAAATTCACCCACCAGCTTCACGGGCTGAGGCTGGTCCGGCAGCTGTACATCGAACTGGCTTACAGAAAGCGTCTGGCCGTGCAGCTGCCCCTTAATGCTCACCTGCTCTCCCTTATAGGTGATGTCCTGGCGGGCTGGGGTCAGGGAGGCATGCAGCTCACCTTCCCACTGCTGCCAGGGGGAAAGAGTAAAGCGGTGGATGGTCAGCCAGGTGTTGGGCAGGATGGCCTGCCACTGTGCCAGCGTTTTCGGCGCCACCGTCGAAGGCGCTGATTGCGGTAATTTGCTCAGGCAGACAGAGTTGAGTTCAAGCGTGCCGATATCCAGATCCCAGCGGCTTGGGTGTGACAGGGTCACGTTTTCGACGCGGGCAATTTCGCACTCTTCTACCAGATAGCGAAGATCGGGAATAATCAGGGCGTGGCGCGTTAGCCGCGGGCTTTTTTCAAATGCGATGCGCGTTCCAACGGGAAGCCAGATCCCGGCGAGCGTGGGCACCCACTGGGCGAGCGTCATCAGCAGCGTCAGCGGCACGATTAACAGCAGCAGTAATAGCGCGATTGCGGCTTTGTATTTACCCTTCATGGGCAGTTAATATCCTGATTTTGCGAAATAAATAAGCCGTTCTTGCCGCTCATTGTCGCATGTTTAGCCAGTCAGTTGAAGGTTATGCCATTTTTAAGAGTAGATGCTCTACAATAATTCATAGAACTTATTGATTTCAATGAATTTTGAAAAATTGTAAGATAATTTTAAACATGCTAACGTGGTTCCAAAATCACTGGAGAAAGTCTTATGAAACTCGCGGTATATAGCACAAAGCAGTACGACAAAAAGTATCTGCAACATGTTAACGAGACGTACGGTTTCGATCTTGAATTTTTCGACTTTCTGCTGACTGAAAAGACGGCTAAAACCGCCCACGGCTGTGAAGGCGTATGTATCTTCGTTAACGATGATGGTAGCCGACCGGTGCTGGAAGAGTTGAAAAAACAGGGCGTGAAATACATAGCCCTGCGCTGCGCGGGCTTTAACAACGTCGATCTTGATGCCGCCAAAGAGCTGGGCCTGAAGGTCGTGCGCGTCCCGGCCTATTCTCCGGAAGCGGTGGCAGAGCACGCCGTTGGCATGATGATGTCGCTCAACCGTCGTATTCACCGCGCCTATCAGCGTACCCGTGATGCTAACTTCTCTCTGGAAGGGCTGACCGGCTTCACCATGTACGGTAAAACCGCTGGCGTGATCGGTACCGGCAAAATCGGCGTAGCCGCCCTTCGCATCCTGAAAGGTTTCGGCATGCGCTTGCTGGCGTTCGATCCGTACCCAAGCGCCGCTGCGCTGGAGTTGGGGGTGGAGTATGTCGATCTGAAAACGCTTTTCTCCCAGTCGGACGTCATCTCCCTGCACTGCCCGCTGACGCCTGAAAACTATCACCTGCTTAACCAGTCGGCGTTCGACCAGATGAAAGACGGCGTGATGATCATTAACACCAGCCGCGGCGGGCTGATCGACTCTCAGGCCGCTATCGAAGCGTTGAAAACGCAAAAAATCGGCGCGTTGGGTATGGACGTGTATGAGAACGAACGCGATCTGTTCTTTGAGGATAAATCTAACGACGTGATCCAGGACGACGTATTCCGTCGCCTGTCGGCCTGCCACAACGTGTTGTTTACCGGACACCAGGCGTTTCTGACCGCCGAAGCGCTGATCAGCATTTCGGAAACCACGCTGGGCAATTTACAGCAGCTTGATAAGGGCGAACCGTGCCCTAACGCGATCGTTTAAGACCTTCAGGCCGGGCGGCGGTGGCCTCTGCCCGGCCAATAATAAGCCCATCGGAAAAATAACAGTGCCCCGGCGTGTATAGGGGCTATTTCGTTTAAAATTTATAATGACCCTATAAAATAAACCTATAACTGTTTTCAGGAACCCTTCTACACTTTAAGCGGATATATCGGTAATAAGATTAATATAAGTCAATTTTATTACGTTCTTAAATGCTGGGCTATTTACTTAGCCTTCACACATTTTTGCCATTAGCAGAGGAGTCTGAAATATGGCATTCGTAACAACGAAAGATGGTGTCAGTATTTATTACAAAGACTGGGGTCCGAAAGAGGCGCAGCCTATTGTTTTCCATCACGGCTGGCCGCTGAGCGCCGATGACTGGGATAACCAGATGCTCTTTTTCCTTGCCGAAGGCTTCCGCGTCATCGCCATCGACCGTCGCGGTCATGGTCGTTCCGATCAGGTGAGTGAAGGTCACGATATGGATCATTATGCCTCCGACGCATCGGCTGTGGTCGAAAGCCTCGATCTGCGTAATGCCGTGCACGTCGGCCACTCCACCGGCGGAGGCCAGGTCGCCAGATACGTGGCGAAGTACGGTCAGCCTCAGGGGCGAGTGGCCAAAGCGGTACTGGTTAGCGCCGTTCCACCGCTGATGGTCAAAACCGACGCTAACCCCGGCGGAACGCCCATTGAGGTGTTCGACGGCTTCCGCCAGGCGCTGGCAGCTAACCGCGCCCAGTTTTACCTCGACGTCGCCAGCGGTCCGTTCTATGGATTTAACCGGGACGGAGCAGACGTTTCGCAGGGCACGATCCAGAACTGGTGGCGTCAGGGTATGATCGGTAGCGCCAAAGCCCACTATGAAGGCATTAAGGCGTTTTCAGAGACCGACCAGACGGACGATCTCAAAGCCATCACGGTTCCTGTCCTTGTGTTGCAGGGCGATGACGATCAGGTCGTACCGTATAAAAATGCCGCCCTTCTACAGGACAAGCTGCTCGCAAACAGCGAACTTAAAATTTATCCAGGCTTCCCGCACGGGATGCATACCACGCATGCCGATACCATAAACGCCGATATTCTGGCATTTATTCGCTCATAAAGACGTAGATTATCCATAAAAAACCGGGCGCCATGCCCGGTTCTCTTTAATCGTGAAGATTATTTGAAAACTTCCGCTACGGCCTGGAAGTTCGGGCCATGCTCACGAGCAGCAATGATGACGTAGTATTTCCCGCCCTTCTCGTCTGCCAGTTTTGAGAGTTTTTCATGAAGATCTGAAGGTGAAGAAATTTGTCCACCTGAAGCCCCTACAGATACGTTACCCAGATATTCCAGTTTGAAGTGGTGCGCTTCATCCTTGGAAATCATATCTGCCGCAGATGCGCCAAAGCTTGCTACCGTTAAAGCCAATACAGTCCCTAATAGTGCTTTTTTCATATCATTCCTCCTGTTGATGAATCTATATATTTAACATTAGCACCAAATATGTAAATGATCCGTATCAATTTTGTAGATGGATTGAGCAATAAGAAGCGCGCCATTGATTATGATTACCGGCCATGCTGACGAGTAAACTGCGGGCGCAGCAGGTTCATCTACTATACTGACCGGGGTAGTTATCACTTATCTGCCCGGTTGCGCATAAAGCAACTCAAACTCACCTGTACCATGACCATCAGGAGAACAATATGCACACGAGTAAAACCCTGAAAAGGCTGCTAGCCGTATCAGCAGTTGCAGCAATGTTCAGCACCGTTGGCGTACACGCTCAGACGACAGGCGCCGCGCAGACTAGCGCTGCGGGCCAGGCTCAATCAGACGCCAAACTCAGCGCCGGCGACGAAAATGCGTTGAAGGACATGGCGCAGGCAAATATCAACGAAGTTGCCGCCGCCAGGCTCGCCCTCGACAAGGCTCAAACCAGCGACGTGAAAACATTCGCCCAGAAAATGGTCGACGATCACGGCGCCGCCCTGACCAAAGTCCAGGCCGTGGCCCAGAAAAAGGGCGTAGAGCTGCCGACCGAGCCCGACGCCGCGCATAAGGCCCTGACGTCGAGGCTGGAAAACCAGCGCGGTGACGCCTTTGACAAGATGTATATGGAATACGCCGGTGTGAAAGACCACCAGAACGTGCTGTCGAAGCTACAGAGCGACGCCAGTAAAATCAGCGATCCGGATGTGAAGGCCCTGGCCAACGAGCACACTCCGGTCGTTGAGCAGCACCTGAAGTCCGCAGAGCAGATGTCCACGCGCGCCGGGGCATCAGCCGATAAATAAGCGCGCCGTTAAAACGGCAGAGGCAAAATAAAGTGGGGCCCACAGGCCCCACGCTTATTTCCCCCTTCCCGGGCAACACTATTCAGGCAGCGCGTAAACCACTACCTGGTCTCCTACCTGGTCCTTCAGGATCGTGTTTCCGCCCGCCACGAAGGCCACGTACTGGCGGCCTTTATACTCATAGACGGACGGGTTCGCTACCGCCGGGGCTTCTGCCTGATCGGACCACAGCTCTTCACCGGTTTCCACCGAGTAGGCGCGCACTTTGGCATCCATAGAGGCACCGATGAAGATCACGCCGCCCGCCGTCACGGCCGGGCCACCAATGGTAGGCGAACCCCAGCTTTCCGGCATGAAGAAGCCATACTGCTGGGAGGCGCCAACCGGACGACGCCATTTCACATCGCCCGTGTGCATATCCAGCGCCACGATTTCGCCAAACGGCGGCTTCCAGCACGGCATGCCCAGCCAGTTGCTCGCCACCAGCAGACGCATGCCGTACGGAGCGCCTTCCTGTGGGGCAAAACCGCTTTCGTTGCCGGAGTCTTTGTCTGCGTTATCGTAATCTTCACGGCTGTAAAGCTTCACGTACTGGACGATATGCGAAGTATTGACGATGGCGATCTGTTTTTGCGGATCGAACGCCACCCCGCCCCACTGCACGCCGCCGGCGCTATCGGGATAGGTGAGCGTGCCTTCGCCTTTGGTGGTCGGCGGGGTGTACATTCCCTCATAGGTCAGGTTATCCCACAGGCGGGAACACTGGCCGCCACCGACGATATCCGCCAGCTTCCAGATTTCCGGCTTTTTCGACTGGTCGAGCAGCGGCGCAGGTTTGGTCGGGAACGGCTGTGTAGGCGAGAGCACTTCGCCCTGCACCGAACCATCGCCCTGCGGAACCGGACGTTCTTCGATAGGCCATACGTCCTCTCCCGTCAGGCGGTTAACCACAAACAGGAAGCCCTGCTTGGTGGCCTGAACCAGCGCCGGGATCTGTTTGCCGTCTACGGTGATATCCATCAGCGTTGGCGCGGAGTTGATGTCGTAGTCCCAGACGTCGTGGTGTACCCACTGGCGAGACCAGACCACTTTACCGGTGTTGATGTCCAGCGCAGTGGTGGAGGTGCCAAGCGGAATAGCGTCGACGCGGTTACCGCCCCAGTAGTTGGGAGACGGAGACGAGACCGGGAGATAGACCAGGCCGTTGGCCTCATCGGCAGACATGTGCGTCCAGACGTTGGCGGTACCGGTACGCTTGCGGATCTCTTCCGGGATCGCGTCAAAGGTCCATTCACGCTCGCCGGTCTGTGCGTTGAATGAAAATACGGTGCCAGGAGGCGCTTCGGCATAGGCCCAGTCTTTCCCGGCCCAGCCTACCAGCAGATGGTTGCCGACGACGGTTGGCGGTTGCAGGACAGAGAGCGGATACTTGGCGTTAACGGTGTTCCACTGGTTCAGATCCAGCACGCCGTTGTCCGCAAAGCCGCTGCACGGTTTGCCTGAATCGGCGTCCAGCGCAAAGAGCTTGCCGTCAACGGTGCCCATATAGACGATTTTCTGGCATGCCTGACCGTTCACCGGTTGTTTTGCCTGCCAGTAGGAAACGCCGCGGTTTTTGAGCACCGGCTGGGTCAGCGCCTTGCGCGACGATTTGGTGTCATAGTGCCACTTCTCTTTACCCGTGCCCGGATCCAGCGCAATCAGGCGATCGAAAGGGGTGCCGATATAGAGCGTGTCATTAGCGAAAATGGGCGTTGCGGACCATACGGTCGCAGGCGTATCGCCTTTGCCATCCGAGACGTCGCCGGTATGGAACTCCCACACTTTCGTTAATTTACCGACGTTATCCGCCGTGATCTGGGTCAATGGGCTGTATTTCTGCGCGTTAAGCTGCCCATGGAAGCTGTCCCAGGTGGCGGTGCCGGGCACCAGCGGCGTTGCTGGCTGGCTCGCCGAGGCGACTTTTTGCCCGCCACCGTTGCCGGTTGAGGCATCGTCTGTGGTTTTTGTGGTCCCGGGTGCCTGCTGATCGGCGGCATCAATGTTAAGCGAGTCCTGGGTCCCCTGAGAGGCCTCAGCGGCTTTATCCTGCGCCTGAAGCGCGAACGGAGCGACCAGCAGCGCCAGCGCCGTCATGCCGACTTTTATGAAGGGATAATGCTTATCGTTATGCACGGGCGGCTCCTCAGGTTCGGACGGAATGTTTGTAACGGGCGGAATTGCTGCTTAGCATAATCAGACCGATCAGGCCGACCACCATGGCTGCCGTTATGATGTACTGGTGCAGCAGCGCGGCGGCAAAACCAATACCCACTAACACGACCAGGGTGATAATCATCATGAAAACACGCGCCCCGCGCCCCGATGCCGCACGTAACATAAAGGTCAGTATCGCCAGCACCGCGCTGGCAATGGCCACGCCCAGTGCGCCAATGGTGCCTGTAACGCCGGTGAGCGGCGTCCACCAGGCGTATAGCGCCACCGCGAAGCCTATTATCGCGGCCAGCAGCAGCAAAATACTGCCGACGCGCGAAGATTGAGAATGCAACATACCAGGGATCCCCCTCTAAAAAATGCAAAATGGACCAACGTAAGGCGTTTTCGTGGATATATGCCCCTGCTGTTCGCGCGTGCAATCGCTATTAAAACAACGCGGCATGAAGAACGGCGGCATATTTCACTAAACGTTACTGAGTATAGAAGAGGATTTTTTTAAGGGACGTTTATCCGACGCGTGCCCTGCCCCACGCTGAGTTCA
Organism: Enterobacter quasihormaechei; assembly: GCF_004331385.1. GTDB lineage: Bacteria > Pseudomonadota > Gammaproteobacteria > Enterobacterales > Enterobacteriaceae > Enterobacter > Enterobacter quasihormaechei. Next base: position 27,544 of record NZ_SJON01000016.1, on the reverse strand, counting down.
TAAAGCGTCGTGTTTCGCGAAAAACGTAAGGGCGAGGTTTATTGTCTGCTTTGAGCGAGGGGCGGATGGTGGGGGCAAAACAAAAAAATCGCCAGATGGGATAGTAAAGGCTAGATTTAATTCAGGCATAACTGGTATGACCACACAAATAAGGCTCTACGAATGCATTCAGTCATAATACCCGTAAAAGAAGGCGGATTTCTGGCAGCCACTCTATGGGAAAGAAGCGATGCCAAAGCGATGGTTCTCCTTCATCCGGCAACCGCGGTTGTGCAGGCGTTTTATAAGGGATTCGCAGAGTATCTTTTTAACAGAGGATTCAACGTTCTTACCTACGATTATCGCGGCACGGGCCTTTCTAAGTCCGGGCGGGTTCGGACTTACCGCGTGTCTATGTCTGACTGGATCGACCAGGACGTCGGATGCATAACCGCCTGGGCTAAAGCACATTTTCCAGGGCTTAGCCTGTTGGCGGTAGGACACAGTGTAGGCGGGCATGCGGTTCTGCTTTCAACCGCCACCCACGCCCTGCAAGCTGCGGTCATGGTGGCTTCACATGCCGGAGTGACGAGCTCCATAAAACAAACGACAGAAAAGGTGCGTGTCTGGTGCTTATTGCGTGTTCTGGCTCCGGTTCTGTGCCGAATCTTCGGCTACATGCCTGCCAGGCGCCTGGGATTGGGCGAAGATTTACCGGCGCCAGTCATGCTTCAATGGGGGCGCTGGAGCGCAATGCCAGGTTATTTCTACGATGATCCAGACTGGAATGCACGCCAACGGGCAAGTGAGATCACGCTACCCGTGCTGGTGATGGGATTTGATGACGACCCCTGGGCTAACCGTGAAGCTATTGCGCGGCTGATGGAGCCAGTGCAGCAAGCAAAAATCGAACGCTGCGAGATACGGCACGCAGAGTTTGGCCTTTCGTCCATTGGGCATATGGGATTTTTTCGTACGCGATGTGCGGAGAAATTATGGCCCGTCGTCGGTCAATGGCTGGAGAGTCAGTGCCCGGGTTGAACGACGCGGCAATATGACCTTCTGATTATTTGCAGGGTGTTTTCCGCGGCTGGCACAAAGTGGGCAGGCTCATGCTGAAGGTCCGCTATGAGCGAGAAGCGGAGCATCAGTCGCGATATGTTGTCATTATTCCGATTGGCAGACTTTATTAACGCATGACTTGTGTTAATTTCAATTATCCCTGCTACTGCTTAGGTTAAATTATGCAATCAAACTATGAAGTAATTGAAACAGTACCTCTTCCAGAAGATTTTTGCCGTTTACGCATCATCGCCGGATTGACTCCCCGACCACTTGAATTGGCAAAACGCGCGCTTCCTGCAAGCTGTTATGGAGTACACATTGTGTGTGCCGGAAATGCTGTAGGGATGGGGCGTATTGTTGGCGATGGTGCCCTGAACTTCGAGATCGTTGATATTGCTGTTGACCCGGAGCATCAGGGAAAAGGTTTGGGACGAGAAATCATGCAAAATTTAATGTTATGGTTTGAACAGCATGTGCCCGCCGGTGCCTATATTACCCTGATAGCCGATGTTCCCGCGCTATATGAAAAGTTCGGTTTTAAGAACGTACGGCCTGAAAGCGAAGGCATGGCTCTGATTTGGGGACACTAGAAGTCATCCCCATTTGGGAATTTAACGCAAAGGGTTAAGCTTCTTAGAAACATGCTTAGGGGATAGCCAAAAAATGATTGTTAACTGTATGGTCTACCGTTCAGGCCGCCCCGCCGAAACCGTGGATATCGAGGATATCAGCGAAATCATCCAGGATACCGATGCGTTTATCTGGCTGGGGCTTTGGCAGCCTGAACCGGCGTTTATGTATAAAGTCCAGGAGGAGTTCGGTCTGCACGATCTGGCCGTTGAGGATGCGCTTAACGCGCATCAGCGGCCTAAGATAGAGCGTTATGGCAGCTCGGCATTTATCGTTGTGAAGACCGTCAGTGGACAGGGTGACAACATTGAGTTTGGCGAAACGCATTTATTTGTGGGGCGAAACTTTCTTGTTACGGTGCGCCACGGTGCTTCAGAGAGCTATGCGCCTATACGCGCCCGTGCTGCTGAAGCCCCGGACATGCTTTCGTACGGTCCGGCGTATCCGCTTTACTGTATTCTGGATTTCATTGTTGACAGTTATGCAGAGCTGACTGCGCGCCTCAACACCAAAATTGGTGATATAGAAGCGACACTTTTTCACAGTGAATTTGACCGTGAAGCTATTCAGGATGTGTACTCCCTCCGCCGTAATCTGCTCGGGCTTCGCAACGCCGCTCAGCCAGTAGAAGAAATCTGTACCGAGCTTATCCGCATTCATGAAGAACTTATTCCAAAACCCCTCAGGGCGTATTTCAGAGATATTCAGGATCACGCAAGCCATGTAGTCACGGATGTAAATGACATGCGTGAACTGCTTAGCAGCGCGATGCACGTTAACCTGGCACTGGTTTCAGTGCAGCAAAACGAAGTTGTGAAGAAACTGGCCGGCTGGGGGGCCATACTCGTGATCCCGACGGTAGTCTTCAGCATGTATGGCATGAACTTCGACAATATGCCGGAACTGAAGACGCTCTATGGCTATCCGGCTACGATCGCTGTCACGCTGGGCGCCTGTGTATTACTGTGGCTACGACTTAAACGCTCTCGCTGGCTTTAATTGATAAGCCGTCCGATCGTTTTTGGTGCCGTGGAGTAACGTAAAGCCTCACGCTTATGTCGATTATGCCACGGCACCAGACCCTATCCGTTATTTCCCCTGCATATGTCGGTACATTCCTGTTCATTGAGATCCGGGATCGCCCGCTTCACCGTTTATAAAATCCTGAAAAACGAGGCTATCACAGGGCGAGGTCACTCGTTATTACAAATTATCAAGCCACATCGATAATTATTATATTCGTTTATGCTTTATTGAGCTCAGGTGTGAATTTATATTGAGGAACGTAAGCAATACTTTTTTAGACAAGGATGATTAATATGAAAAGGGTTTTTATGACGGCTGCATTAACGGGTTTATTTGTCAGTAATAATCTGTATGCAGGCGAAAGCTATCTGGTCTATAACCCACACAATATTGCGGTATTTGAAGTGCGTTTCTTTAATGTTGGCGACGGCCCCTTTATGCCGGACTGGCCGAATGCGTCTGAGTCAACCTGGGATCTTGGCCAGCAGCAAAAAGAAAAAATACTTGATGCCATGCGTTACTGGGCTGAGGTTATTAGCCCCAGCCCAGGGCAACTGCCCGCCATTATCAATGTGGGGACGTTTAACGATGAGAATGCCGCAGGTTCCAGCGATTCAGTTACCGACGGCATCATGAGTCTGACGCAGTTGCAGGGAGCATTGAACGGCATTGATACCGGAGAGCTGACCTTTGGCTCCCATGCCCAGTTCATCATGGGCAAACTGGATTTTGATAACGTTCCCTATGTGCCTGCGCAGCTGCCGCGCACTGGAAAGGCCGATCTGGTCAGCGTCGCTGTTCACGAGCTGGCCCATGGTCTGGGAATATCCAATATGGTTACCGATCTGCAAGGCAGTGGGACATTCACGCCCGCTTTTGATACCGTGCCTTTTGGCTCCTGGACCAGCCATCTGCGTGATGACCGTGGCAATCCTGCCCGACCAGGGCAGGTAATATTGTGTAATGGATGCAATAACACCTGGGATCCACAAGGCTTTGATGTACGGCTCGATAAAGGCTATTTCACCGGCAGGCACGTGGATGAAGTACTTGCAGGCGCCATGCCTGGCGTACCGGTGAAAATGTTAGCAGACGACGGTTCCGTCGATGATAACTACATGAGCCATATCGAGCTGAAAAACAGCATGATGAGCCATCAGAACTACCGCAATTACACAACGTTTATGGAAGCGGAACTGGCATTGCTGCAAGATATGGGATATCAGATTGACCGTCGTAACTTTTTCGGTTTTTCGCTGTATGGCAACGGGCAAACTCTCATTAACCGCAATGGATATTTTCTGCGTAATCAGCAGGCGGATGGCTATCTGGCGGGGCAATATAATACCGCTAATCTGGGGGTTGGCCTGCATGTGTATGGCAGTAATAACCATATCTTTCAACAAGCGGACCTGATGACATCTGGGAGTGGCGGCGCGGGCATCCGTATAGATGGGCAAAATAACACCCTGAGCATTGAACCCGGAGTACGGGTATATGCCGATGGCGAAAATGGCCGTGGGGTAATGTTTGCCTACGGTAAACAGCACAACCTTATTCAACGTGGCGACGTCCAGGCACTGGGAGCCCGTGGCGTCGCTATCAGTTTTGATTTTGGCAATAACCTCCTGGGTAACGACGTGGATTATCGTGGATCCTGGCTTCATATCGTGGACGGCTATTACGATGCGTTATTACCCGAGTTGCAGGGAGCGCTGGTAGATAATGCCGACATCAGCGGACGGGTTGCCGGTAAAGGCGCGGCGATTTATATTTCACCGAACGCGCTGGTCGGTAATATAAATATATTAACGGGTGCCCGGCTGGAAGGTGATATTTATTCGGACTACGCCCAGCGGGATGACGATGGCCAACAGCGGTTAACGCAGCTTACCTTCGGTCGGAAGGCCAATGCGTATGGCCAAGCGACGGAAGCTGCTGATGCTGATTTCAGCTTTACCTACCGCGGAAACATTGAAGGTATCAATAATCTGGCACTGGACGCGCACGGAGGGAAAACCTCGCTTAATGGCGATTTTCAGATTTACAGCATGACTATCGCGCCAGGTGCCAGCCTGTCCGGCAACGCCAGCTACACGCTTAATGAGGAAGGCCGCTTTGTAAATAACGGGATCCTTTCCCCGGGTAATTCCCTTGGGCAAATCACTCTATCCGGTGCTTATCAACAGGGTGATACCGGACAGTTGTTGTTGGAAGTCGACGGGCACGGCAGGCATGATACTCTGCGTGTGAACGGTCACGCACAATTTGACGGTCAACTGACGTTTGCGCCGCAGCCGGACTGGTACGCCACAAACTGGCGTCTGAATACGCAAGATTTGCTAAAAACAGACTCTTCCGGCGGCAATTTCAGTGCCGTGAACAGCGTGCTCCGCTCACCCACGCTAACGCTGCAAACCACGCCTCAGGGAAAGAATGGCTGGCAGCTCTCAATGCTGCGCGCTTCAAACGCATACAGCCGGTATGCGCAGGACGCTAATGCGCGGCAGGTAGGGCAAGCGCTGGATAAAATTGTGGCAGAAGCTAAGTCGGATATTCAACCGCTGTACCGTACTCTGGATTTCTCCGCCACTGATGGCAGGAGTATCAGCAATGCCTTGCCGCAACTTTCTGCGGGCGCCTACAGCGCCATGTTCGCAAGTTCCCTTCACCGTGAACAACAGATAGCGCGGATCGTTGGCGGGCCGAATCCTGTGGCTATGCCGAAACAACTGGCGGAAGGCGAATGGCGCAGCTTTGCCATCCCCTTTGGCGGCGGCTTCTGGCAACAGCGTCAGGGTGACAGTGTAGGGTATGACGCCAGCAGTTATGGCATTGTATTCGGTGCTGAAAAACAAAACGATCAGAATCACAACTGGATTTATGGCTTTCATGGTGCGGTCAGCGGCCAGTCGGTGAAGGTGAAATCACCAGAAACCGCAACCGGAAAAACCACTGCGTTCGATCTGGGTATTCATGCTCGTTACGGCGCTGAAAGGTCCGAAGGAATGTATTTATTCGGCACTGGCCGATTGGGTATTGAAGACAGCTGGCTGGACAGAAACATTCATGTAGAAGCTTACGGAGCAAGCCACCATGCCACCTGGACCGGATTGTCAGGCTCTGTTACGGCCGGCGGGGGCTATCGATGGGCGCTAAATAATAATGTGAACGCCGGACCGGTAACTTCATTGAATTACACCACATTACATCGTCCCGGCGTGAAGGAAAGCGGCAATGACGGCAGCCGACTGATGCTGGGTTCGCAGACCTTCGATTCTCTGAGATCAAGTATCGGGGTGAATAGTAACTGGAATGTCCCCCTCGCTTCAGGGGCGTCGATAGCAGCTGAGTTGCAGCTTACCTGGGATCATGAACTGCTTGATGGCAACGTAGTGCAACACGCCTCTTTCGCCAACTATCGAAGCACAGGGTTTAGTTCCAGGAATCAGGTGACTGGCCGTGACGCTCTGGGCGTTAAGGCAGGTATGAGCTATAAAATCAACGCTGATGTCGAATTGGGCATCGGGGTTGAAAGCGAAATGTTTCGTTCTGGCTATGACTCGATCGCAGGTAATCTTTCAGCCACCTGGCGTTTCTGATGTCTGAGGACGAGAAAATAACAGGGCTGGTAATTTAACTCACCGTAGCCCCGGCGTTGCCGGGGTATTTCTGAAGGTTTTTGATATCAGAAATGGCTTGTGTCTCCCTGGCCATGCTCACCTGAACCTTCAACCCGCTTAAGCTGGATCTCTTCACCACGTTGCCAGGCATCAGCTCCCTTAGCAACGGGGTGCGCCACAATATCCTTACGTTCTTGTTTGATGGCTTGCGTGCTTACGTCAAAGCGTCGATCTCTGTCCGCCAGGAGTTTGGGGTCTAATTGCCCTTCCCCGGTAAAGCCCATCATTAGTGCCGGAATGCCGAGCGGCAGCTTTTTATCGCGATCGGTGTGCCAGGTATGCCAGGTCTTCCCGTAGGTATTCACAATTTTGCTCATCAATGCTTTGTCAGCCACTGCCGGTAAACCGGGAGCAATCAGACTGCCGGATTTCACTTCATATTGATGGCTGTGCCACAATTTTTTTTCTTCCGGCGGCAGTGTGTTAAACAAACGCTCACTAATGATGTACTCAACGCCCATTAAACGGGCATCTTTGGTGTTTCCGTCGTAGATCACCGCCTGCATCACGTCTTCATTCAAGACGGTTACATAATGATGGGCTTCCATCTGGCCATTTTTATCCCCGCTATAAAAATGGAAACCGTCCAGGTAGGCACTCATTGCATCAATGGGCGGACGGGACTGGATAAGCTGCGCACCGGCTTCAAGCGTGCTCGTTCCGACGGAGGTTTTTACACCCGGAACAGGCGTATTTGAAGGGGTGTTGTTCGCGCCGCAACCCACTAAAGTCAGGCTCGACAATAATAAAAGCGATAATGGTTTCATTGACCCTCCCTGTAAAAGTCACTTTACTGAAAGTAGTACATTAGCGCAGACACGCCAGGCGAATTTTTATTAAACCATCGGGCTAACTGGCGTACCTTCCGTTTAAACTGATTTTCTGAAATAAATAATGTAGAGGTGTCAGTTACCCTACGAAAATAAAGATCATGCGTCATCTGTTCAGGAATGCATCAACGGCGTTCTGTTGTGAATATCCTCTTATGGCACAAAACAGCCGTTAACATTCATCGAATCCTCAGTAAATCTGAATAGCGGGTCGTGTACCGCGGCGAAAGCATTTCACGCTTCATCTGCCATTGCTGCTGTATGCCCTGCCCGGCAAAGTAAAGCGTTCCCTTTCCATCTTTCGCGTTCAGGCGATCCAGCACTTCCATCAACTTTTCACTTCCGGCACGCGGCGCGCTGTTGTCAAACAAATTGAGCTGGGCAACGCCCTGGCTGAAGAAGTCTCCGAGCATAATGCCGGCTTTCTGGTAGCGGTGCCCCTCCTTCCAGATTTTGTCGAGGCACTTTACCGCAGCGTTGATAATGTCGCGGGAGTCCTGAGTGGGCGTGAGAAGCGTCATTGAGGCACTGTTGCCGTAATAGGGTTCGTTCAGCGCGAATGGAGAGGTCTTTACGAACGCCGAGATAAAGCGGCAATACTGGTGCTCGCCGCGTAACTTCTCAGCGCCACGGGCCGCATAGCTGCATATAGCCTGACGCACCTGCTCATATTCTGACACGCGTTCACCGAATGACCGGCTACAGACGATCTCCTGCTTTGCCGGTGCAAACTCTTCCAGGTCGAGGCACGGCTCGCCGCGCAGTTCCCGGACCGTTCGCTCCAGCACCACATTGAAGTGCTTGCGGATAATCCATGTGCTCTGCTCTGAGAGATCCAGCGCCGTTTTGATGCCCATCGCGTTGAGCTTCTTGCTGATGCGCCTGCCCACGCCCCACACGTCCTCTACAGGCACGATAGCCAACAGCCGACGCTGGCGGTCGATATTGGATAGGTCAACTACCCCACCCGTCTGCTGCTGCCATTTCTTCGCCGCGTGATTTGCCAGCTTCGCCAGCGTCTTCGTCTGGGCTATACCCACGCCGATCCTCAGGTGTGTACGCTTCAAAACCGTTTCGCGGATCTCCTTGCCAAAATCAGTCAGGTCCCGGCAGTTTCGAACCCCGGTGAGGTCACAAAAGGCCTCGTCAATGGAATATATTTCGACGCGCGGGCTTATTTCTTCCAGCGTGGTCATAACCCGGCTGGACATGTCAGCGTAAAGTTCATAGTTACTGCTGAAGCAAACCACGCCGGCGCGCCGGAACAGGTCTTTCTGCTTAAAGTATGGCGCCCCCATGGTAACGCCAGCGGCTTTGGCCTCTGCGCTGCGCGCTATCACGCAACCGTCGTTATTTGAGAGGACAACCACCGGTCGGCCTCTCAAATCTGGCCTGAATACCGTCTCGCATGATGCATAGAATGAATTCACATCACAGAGCGCAAACATATCAGCTGGCCGATTTAACAATAAAAGTGACCACGCCGAAGACGTCCAGCGTGTCTTCACTGCCAACGATAATCGGCGAATAAGCGCTGTTCATCGGATTGAGTTGAACATGAGGCCGCAGTTGCAGGCGCTTAACGGTAAATTCCCCTTCTACCGCGGCGATAACAATATCTCCGTGCTCGGCCGTTCGGGAACTATCGACCACCAGCAAATCGCCGTCGCTTATTCCTCCTTCAATCATCGAATCACCCGCGGCTTTAACGAAATATGTCGAGCTGGGGTGGGCAACCAGAAGTTCATTAAGATCAATGCGCTGCTCCACATAGTCGGCAGCCGGGCTTGGGAATCCGCACTGAACTAAATCGCTGAAAAGCGGAAGCGCGACAATCTCACGCAGTTCTGTAGGTCTGATAAATTCCATTACGCATACCTCTACTACTGTTTTTATATACAGTAGTTTTGTTTTGAAGCGCACGCAAGCCAGCTGAACCGTAGCGACTGTTTAAACCTTCACCGTTTCGTTTGTAAGTTTCTCTCTGGCTTCAAATTATAGTTTTTGTAAATTTTACGATTAAACGCTTCGACTGCTCGTTTTAAACGCTAAATGAATAGATTGTCATCAACTCAGACAAAATGAAGAGCGGCATGGCATTTCTTTAGCCAGAATGCTGTTTGACTGTACCCATATACAGTAGTATTTTTACGTGCAGGCAGAATCGCACAATTAATATTCATAGGGAAAAAATAATGTTTGTTGAACTGGTTTATGACAAGCGAAACGTACAGGGGCTGGAGGGAGCCAGGGAGATAATTCTGGCTGAACTGACAAAACGTGTGCACCGGATTTTTCCTGATGCCAGCGTGACGGTTAAGCCGATGCAGGCGAACGGCCTGAATAGCGATGCCAGCAAAAGCGACCGGGAAAAGCTGAACCGTATGCTTGAGGAGATGTTTGAAGAGTCGGACATGTGGCTGACGCAAGAGTAACCAGCGTTTAGCAACAGGGAAACCCGCTATGGCATATGGCCAGGTTTCCCTGTCATCGACGTACAATAAACGCAGGGCAGGTGTTTATTAATATCGCTTCATTGTGTTGACTGGCGCCCTTTCTGACCAGTCAGGCCTTTCTCCAGGCATAAAAAAACCCGCCAAAGCGGGTTAAGTAGTGGTGACAGCTCAAAGGTATTTTTTCTTTAAATCTTCAAGCCTGCTGTTATCTTGCTCTGTAAAACCAGATGCATCAAACAGCGCCTCTTTATCTGCACCATTCACTCTCGTTACCGTAACTGTGAAGACGGCGTCAGCTGGAGCATCAACCTGGCCCCATTCAGAGAACTTATTCGGAGCCAAAGCCCAGGTGGCTTCTTCATTCGGTTCCAGCCCACCAGCAATTTCGTAGTTGAAATCTTTTTCCAGCCACGGGACTGAGCGTCCATCACTGGCTATAACCCCATGGAAGAACACCCGGGAAATCGCTTTATCAGTATTGTTTTTCACAACAAGTTTAATTACAGGCTGTGGTTTGCCGTACTCCTCAGGCTCCAGGGTAAATCGAGATGATAAAACCTGCACTTTTTTTAGCTCTTCTTTGGCCTTTCCGGAGTCAGCTTTTTTCTGTTCCAGCTCTTTGATTTCCTGAAGCGCCTGCTCTTTCTGCTTGAGTTCTCGCTCGGCAGTTACTTGCTGAGCATAAGAGATGATTTCCTCAGCTGTTTTGCCAGACAAAGGTTCGCGCATCTTCTTACTTAAGTCTTCTTTGTCACTCTCTGAAGATGCATGCATTAGGTCAGCCATATTGATGTTACTAAAAGCGACAACTTTTAAGGCACTATCAAATTCCTCCCGTTTATTCTCCGGAAGTGACTCTCTGACTTTTGCTATTGATGATTTCATTGCGTCATCAGTTGATGAATCAATTTTGGGTTTATCGCACCCAGCAAGTAGGCAAGAGAGTAATAAAACGCCAATAATTTTTTTCATGTCCCTATTCCATCAGTAAATATTCGGAACAATCCTATCAGGAATTAACTCAACGACAAAACATGCATAACGAGCATTAATGTGATTTCGCGGCATTCCAGCTAAGGCCGCCCGGTTCTGTTTCCACCCTAAAAAGCCCTTAAGCACTCAATCCACGGTTCTCCAGCATCGGTTCAATCTTCGGATCGTGCCCACGCCAGTTCCGGTAAAGTTCAGCTAAATCAGTACTATTTCCGCGCGACAAAATCGCCTCGCGGAATGTCTGTCCGTTTTCGCGCGTCAAACCGCCCTGCTCGACAAACCACTGGTAGCCATCGTCCGCCAGCATCTGCGTCCACAGGTAGGCGTAATACCCCGCCGCGTAGCCGCCGCCGAAGATATGGGCGAAATAGCTGCTGCGATAGCGCGGCGGTACGGCAGGAAGATCCAGCCCCTCTTTTTTCAACGCGGCGGCTTCAAAGGCTTCCACGTCCTCAACCGGCACCTGAATGCCGTGCCAGTTTATATCCAGCAGCGCGGCGCTCAGCAGCTCCGTCATGTCATAACCCTTGTTAAACTGGGTCGCGTTGAGCATTTTTTCCCGCAGCGCATCCGGCATCGGCTCGCCGGTTTGGTAGTGACGGGCAAAGTGTGCAAACACCTGCGGATGGCTGGCCCAGTGTTCATTGATTTGCGACGGGAATTCAACAAAATCACGCGGCGTGTTGGTGCCAGAAAGCGTGGCATAGCGCTGGCTGGCAAACAGGCCATGCAGCGTGTGGCCAAACTCGTGGAACAGGGTAATCACATCGTCCCAGGAGATCAGCGCGGTCTGCCCGTTAGCCGGTTTTTGATAGTTGCAGACGTTGTAAATCACCGGACGCGCGGCAAACTCGTAAGATTGCTCAACGAAATTTCCCATCCACGCGCCGCCGGCTTTGGAATCACGCGCGAAGAAGTCGCCGTAGAACAGCGCCATGCCTTCACCCGTATGATCGAAAATCTCCCACACGCGCACGTCCGGGTGATAGACCGGGATATCGAAACGCTCGACAAAGCGAATGCCGAACAGCTGCGTGGCGGTCCAGAATACGCCATCCTCCAGCACGGTATTAAGCGCGAAATAGGGTTTAATCTGCGATTCGTCCAGCGCATATTTCGCTGAGCGCACGCGTTCGGCATAAAACGCCCAGTCCCAGGCCTGCACCGAAAAACCGCCCTGCTCGTCGTCAATGACCTTCTGAATATCTGCCTGCTCCAGCGCGGCCCTGTTGCGCGCCGCAGGAACTATCCCGCGCATGAATTCGAGCGCGGCATCCGGCGTTTTCGCCATCTGGTCGGCAATGCTCCAGCTGGCATAGTTTTCAAACCCGAGCAGCTGCGCCTGCCTTGCCCGTAACGCGGTAAGCCGACGGATCAGGTTGCGCGTATCGTTTTCGTCGCCTTTCTGAGTGCGTTCCCAGCCCGCATTAAACAGCTTTTTCCGCGTCTCGCGCTGCGTGAGTGCTGCCAGCGCGGGCTGTTGCGTGGTATTCAAAAGCGGGATCAGCCAGCGATCCGTCAGCCCTTTTTCTGCGGCAGCGTGAGCGGCGGAGTCTCTCTCCTCCGCGCTGAGCCCGTCAAGGTGTTGAGCATCGTCCACCACCAGCCCGCCCGCCTTGTTTGCAGCCAGCAGGCGCTGGTTGAACTGGCTGGTCAGGGTGGCGGCTTCGGTATTCAGGGCTTTCAGCTCGGCTTTTTCATCGGCGTTCAGTCGCGCGCCCGCCAGAACAAAGTGCTGATAGGTCTCCTCTGTCAGCCGACGGGATTCCGCATCCAGCGTGTCGCGATCCTGCCAGACGGCTTCCACGCGGGCGAAAAGCGTATCGTTTAGCCAGATATCGTTCGCCAGCCCGGCCAGTTCGGTGGAGAACTGCTCGTCCAGCGCCTGGAGATCATCGTTGGTGTGTGCGGACGTCATAGCGAAGAACACGCTGCTGACGCGCGACAACATGGCCCCGCTCTTTTCCAGCGCCAGCACGGTGTTATCGAAATCCGGCGCGGCGCGCTGCGCGATAATCACGTCAATGTCAGCACGCTTGAGGCGCATTGCTTCATCAAACGCCGGGCGATAGTGGCTGTCTTCTATCACATCAAAACGCGGGGCCTGATAAGGCAGCAGGCTCACGTCAAAGAAAGGGTTGTTGACCGACATCGTTTACTCCTGAGCACGGTATTTCTCACCAGAGTAGGCCAGCCTGCTCCGGCCTGCAATGCCGTCATACAAATGTTGCCTTAACGACCCGCCCGAGAGCGTGCTATGGTAGTACAACACAAAAAGCGTTGAGGAACAGTGAGATGATTATTTTAGTTACCGGGGCGACGGCAGGTTTTGGTGAAAGCATCACGCGTCGCTTCGTCGCCAACGGACACAAGGTGATTGCAACGGGTCGTCGTCAGGAGCGTTTGCAGGAGCTGAAAGACGATCTGGGCGACAGCATCCTGACCGCGCAGCTGGACGTGCGCAACCGTGCCGCCATTGAAGAGATGATTGCAAACCTGCCTGCCGAATGGCGTGACATCGACGTGCTGGTCAATAACGCCGGCCTGGCGCTGGGCATGGAGCCTGCCCACAAAGCCAGCGTGGAAGACTGGGAAAACATGATCGACACCAACAACAAAGGCCTGGTGTACATGACCCGCGCCGTGCTGCCGGGCATGGTTGAACGTAATCGTGGTCATATCATTAATATCGGTTCCACCGCAGGCAGCTGGCCTTACGCGGGCGGCAACGTCTATGGCGCAACCAAGGCCTTTGTACGCCAGTTCAGCCTGAACCTGCGCACCGACCTGCACGGTACCGCCATCCGCGTAACCGACGTTGAGCCGGGCCTGGTAGGCGGAACGGAATTCTCCAACGTGCGCTTCAAGGGTGACGACGCGAAAGCGGATAAAACCTATGAAAATGCAAATGCGCTGACGCCGGAAGATATCACCGAAACCGTCTGGTGGGTCGCGACGCTGCCGAAGCATGTCAACATCAATACTGTTGAGATGATGCCCGTCAGCCAGACCTATGCCGGACTCAGCGTGCATCGCGGGTAATTCACCCTTCCCGGCCTGCGGGCCGGGTATGTGATGACGGGTAAAAGAATGGTAGTATGTTCAGGTTAACTCTCTTAGAAATCACAACCCATGGCCGCTGAATCGCAACTTAATCCTACCCAGCCCGTTAATCAGCAAATTTATCGCATCTTACGCCGTGATATCGTTCGCTGCCTGATCCCGCCGGGAACGCCGCTCTCAGAAAAAGAGGTTTCGGTACGTTTTGACGTTTCCCGTCAGCCCGTGCGCGAGGCGTTTATTAAGCTTGCAGAAAACGGCCTTATTCAGATCCGCCCTCAGCGCGGCAGCTACGTGAATAAAATTTCGCTTTCGCAGGTGCGTAACGGCTGTTTTGTTCGCCAGGCCATCGAGTGTGCCGTTGTGCGTCGCGCCGCGTCGCTCATCAACGACAACCAGTGTTACCAGCTGGAGCAAAACCTGCATCAGCAACGCATTGCCATCGATCGCAAACAGTTAAACGACTTTTTCCAGCTGGACGATGAGTTTCACCAGAAACTGGCGCAGATCGCCGAGTGCCAGCTCGCGTGGGATACCGTCGAAAACATCAAGGCCACCATCGACCGCGTGCGCTATATGAGCCTCGACCACGTGTCTCCGCCAGAAATGCTGCTGCGCCAGCATCACGATATTTTCAGCGCGCTGGAAAAACGCGACGTGGAAGCCGTAGATAAAGCAATGACGCTTCACCTCCAGGAAATTAGCGAGTCGGTTCAGTTAATTCGTCAGGAAAACAGCGAGTGGTTTAGCGAAGAATAAAACCTCGCCGCCCCTTTCGGTTGCGGCGAAGCGATTAGCGAACCACTAATACCGGAATAGTGGCGTAGCGCAGGATAGTTTCAGCATTCGAACCCAGCAGATGCGTTGTGATACTCGGATTTTTCGATCCGATAACGATGACATCATATTTCCCCTCTTTGCTGAGCTTGATGATTTCATCCCGTACGTTGCCGAAGCGTACTTCACAGTCAATATTGTCCGAGGACATATCAAAGAGCCGTTTCAGTGCTTTCATCTTCTTATCAGACTCGGCGGTCATATACTCTTCGAATTTCTTAATATCGGCATTGAACCCCCGCAGTAACGAACGGCTGCTGTTAGGGAGAATGTTGACCAGGGTGATGGTCGCGCCTTCCGCCTTCGCGAGGTTGGCCGCATGGCGTACCGCTTTGTCGCTCAAGTCCATTTCAAACACGTCAACAGGCATCAAAATTTTCTTATACATAAGCCTGACTCCTTTTCCAGTGAAGGGTTATTTTCTGCTTCCAGAATGGCATTGCGGAGATAAACAAAGCCTAAACACTTGCATCCTGAAATTATCAATTAAGGAAAATAACTGTCCGCTTTGTAAAGCGGTGTCCTGAACCGTCAACGCCATCATGAAATAAGAAAAAAGTGTGAGCTTGATCAAAAGCAAATAATTTCGTTTAAGAGAGGCGTATTAATAGTGCCCCGTGAACGGCAGTCGTTGAATTAGCGCCGTAACGGATAAGTGAGAGAGGAGAAAATACCATGATGACATACGACCGTAACCGAAATGCAATCACCACCGGCAGCCGCGTCATGATTAGCGGCACAGGCCAGTTCGGCGTGATTAAAGCGATCCACAGCGACGGCCTTAATGCCGAGCAGGTGCGTCGTAATAAAACGGTTGAAGTGGACGGATGCGAAGGTAAGTTCGAACCGATTGAGCTGATTCGCCTGGGGATGCACTAAGCCGTGCCCCGACATGCCGCCGCGAACGGCGGCATGTCATAGCGTTAAAGCTGAGCGGCGTACTCCGCAACCGTGGCCTTCGCGCCTTTTTGCAGCAACATCTGATAGGCCTGCATGACCGCCGCCACAAACACCGCGTCCTTCGGCAGCTCGTTACCGAAAATAGACTCAATGCCCAACAGCGCATTAACGCGGCTTTCCCCTTCAGGGCTACCGTTTACTGCCGCCTGAATCACCGCCAGCTGCGGATCGCTCACCTCAATCGCGTTACCCTGCTCATCCACACCGCCGACATAACGCATCCAGCCCGCCACGCCCAGGGCCAGCAGCGGGAAAGGCTTCTGGTGGACAAGGTGCCAGCGCACGGAATCGAGCATGCGCTGCGGCAATTTCTGGCTGCCGTCCATGGCGATTTGCCAGGTGCGGTGGCGCAGTGCCGGATTGCTGTAGCGCGCGATCAGCTGGTCGGCATAACGACCTAAATCCACGCCTTTCACTTTCAGCGTCGGCGCCTGCTCTTTCAGCATCAGCGCATGCGCGGCGATACGGTAATGTTCATCTTCCATGCAGTCATTAATGTGCTGATAACCGGCCAGGTAGCCAAGATAGGCCAGGAACGAGTGGCTGCCGTTAAGCATTCTCAGCTTCATCTCTTCAAACGGAATGACATCAGAAACCAGTTCCGCACCGGCCTTTTCCCACTCAGGACGGCCTGCAACGAAATTGTCTTCAATCACCCACTGGCGGAACGGCTCGCAGGCCACGCCTGCCGGATCGCGTACGCCAGTCAGCTGCTCGATTTTATCCAGCGTGTCGGCCGTGACGGCGGGTACAATACGATCCACCATGGTTGACGGGAAAGTGACGTTCGCTTCGATCCAGTCTGCCAGTTCGCCATCAACAGCGCGCGCGTAGGCACAGGTCACATTGCGCATCACGTGGCCGTTCTCCGGCATGTTATCGCAGGACATCACGCTGAATGCCGGTAGCCCCGCCGCCTTGCGACGCGCCAGAGCTTCCACCACCACGCCCGGTGCAGATTTTGGCTGATGCGGGTTTTGCAGGTCTGCAACGATTAACGGATGATCGAGCATCAGTTCTCCGGTTGCCGGTGAGTGACAATACCCTTTCTCGGTGATGGTGAGCGACACAATGGCAACCTGCGGCTCGCACAGGGCCGCCAGCACGGTTTCCAGCCCGTCCACCTGCGCATGGAGCGCGGTTTTAACAACGCCAACCACGCGTGCCGTCCAGGCATCGGCTGACATTTCTGCCACGGTATAAAGGTTATCCTGTGCCTTCAGATCGGCGATCTGCTGTTCGCCGCCAATCAGGTTAACTTCGCAGTAACCCCAGTCGCTGCCCTGTTCTGCGGCGAGTATGTCGGTGTACACCGCCTGGTGCGCGCGGTGAAACGCGCCAAACCCTAAATGAACAATGCGTGCCTTAAGGCTGCTGCGATCGTACTGCGGACGCGTTGCCTTCGCCTGTAATAACCGGTTTTCCATGATTGAGACTCGTTAATTAATGAAAGCTGTGATCCGCTGCCGCTTGCTTAACAAAGCGGCAGCGCCTGCTGACTACACCAACTAGAATGGCAGTCGGAGTCAAAAAACGCTGCCATTAACCATACTGATACGTCGTTTTCAGATCTTGATTTACATTAACTTTTCGCCATGTGGTGTGACATCAGAGATAAGTTGTGTGATAGGTAGCACAAGATGTAAACCATTAGCGACGGGAAGAGAGCGCGCCGTAGGCTACCGACCCCTTATGAGACGCTTCTGCCGCATCTTCCGCTTCACTCAGATCGCGATCGCGCACTTCCGGCATCAGCAAAGCGGAGAGCAGCCCAATCAGCGAGTACGCTACCAGCATCGCCACAATCGGCCACCAGGACCCGGTCATGTTGCAGAAGATCCCCGCCAGCACCGGACCAAAGCCTACGGCCACCAGCCCACCCGCCTCTTTCGAGATCGCCATGCGGGTAAAGCGGTTCCGCGAACCAAACATCTCTGCCATGGTGATGTTTTCCAGCGCAAACAGCCCGAGCACCGCGAAGTTATGAATAACGATGATAGAGAGCATGATCACGCCCGGCGCGTAACTTTTATCGACGATGATCGACAGCATCGGGTAAGCCAGTATGATGGCTGAAATATTAAGGAGGATATACGGCAGACGGCGCCCCACTTTATCGGACAGCCAGCCCAGCAGCGGAATGGTGAGGAAGCCGAGAATCGAACTGATCATCAGCGCATCGGTTGGGATCGCCTTATCAAACAACAGCGTCTGCACCAGATACCCGGCAAGAAACGTCTGAATCAAACCTGAGTTCCCGGCCTGACCAAAGCGCAGCCCCGTTGCCAGCCAGAACGATTTGCTCTTAAACATCGCGCCTAATGAGGTATCCTGCGCCGCCGGCGCAACGGTTTCGGCGTCGTTAACCTTCTCAAACACCGGGCTCTCTTTAAGGTTCATACGCAGCCAGATGGCAAAGATCATCACCACGACGCTGGCGAGGAACGGCACGCGCCAGCCCCAGGCAATAAGCTCTTCACGATCGAGGGCAAAGAACATGACGGCCCAGATCGCCGTGGCGCTCAGCGTTCCGCAGTTGGTTCCCATGGCGACCAGCGAGGAGATGATGCCGCGTTTCCCCTTCGGCGCGTACTCCGCCAGCATGGTCCCTGCGCCGGAGATTTCCGCCCCCGCGCCCAGCCCCTGAATAATACGCAGCGTCACCAGCAGCACCGGTGCGAAAATCCCGATCTGCGCGGAGGTTGGCAATACGCCAATTAAGGTGGTGCAGATCCCCATCATGGTGATGGTGATAAACAGCACCTTTTTACGGCCAATTCTGTCCCCCATCCTGCCGAAGATAAATGCCCCGACGATACGCGCGATGTAGCCAGCGCCGTAGGTCCCCATCGCCAGGATCAGCGCCATGGCCGCAGACTGTTCAGGGAAGAAGATTTCATGGAATACCAGCGCGGCGCCAAGGGAGTAGAGCTGGAAATCCATAAACTCCAGGGCGGTGCCCAGCCAGCCAGATACGGCGGCCTTCACCAGGTCTGACGTACTTCTTTGAGGTTGTGCTTGAGTCATAATGGCTGTCTCTGAAAGGTAAGATGCGTACCACTTAGAGCCTGTCTTCGCAGGCTCTTAACCGCGTGATTTTTATTGGTCGAACGTGAGCAAGACTTTGCAGCACTGCCGCTGATCTTTTTCAAACAGTTCGATGGCGTCTGTAACGTGGTGATAGTCAAATGTGTGGGTGACCAGTTTTTCAGGGTCGATCAGCCCTTTTTCCAGCCAGTCGATAACGACCGGGAATTTGTTGGCATTCAGGCGCGACGAGAAAATTGACAGCTCTTTGCCGGTGATCCCCTGCTGCACGATCTGGCTCGGGTCGCTGGAGAAGCCCATCAGCACGATGCGTGCCGCCGGGGAAGCCAGCGTAATCGCTTCCTGCAAAATGGAGGGATGACAGGCAGCATCGATGATCAACGTCGGCTTGATCCCTTTTTCATCCAGCGCGGCCTGTAGCGATTGCTCTCCGTTGTTGAAGACCCAGTCTGCACCGCTGCGCTGCGCCATCGCCAGCCGCTCATCAATACGATCCACCACGATGACCTGCTTCACCTTGTAAACGCCCTTCAGCGCCTGCACGGTGACGAGCCCCATCGGGCCTGCGCCGTAGATCAGCGCCACGTCCTGTTCGGTGGGTTTCGCCTGCCCCGTGACGTTGGCGGCAATGGTGAAGGGCTCAACCATCACCGCGTGTTTGTCTGGGATCGCAGCCGGAATGTGCCAGGCGTTTTTTGCCGGCACAACGGCGTATTCGCTGAAGCCACCGTCGCGATGGACGCCCAGCACCACCAGCGAGGTGCACACGTTCGGTTTTCCGACGGAACACGGGTAGCAGTGCCCGCAGCTGATCACCGGATCAACCGAGACGCGCTGGCCCAGCCGGGAGCTTTCCACGCCTTCGCCAATCGCGTCTATCTCGCCAAAGAATTCGTGACCAATGACGCGCGGGTATTTCGCAAACGGGTTATGCCCGCGATAGATATGGCTGTCTGAACCACAGATCCCGGCCAGCCTGATTTTGACGCGGACCTCCCCTGCGCCCGGCAACGGGAGGGGACGCTCTTCAATCACCAGCGCATTGGGCTGTTGGATCACTACGCTTTTCATCATTCGCTCCTCGTTTACCAGTTCCAGAGGGTGCCGTCTTCCAGGCGGGCCACCGGCAGATAGGCCGGATCGTACGGGTATTTCGCCGCCAGCTTCTCGTCAAACTCGATGCCCAGCCCTGGCTTGTCGCCCGGGTGCATATAGCCGTTATCAAAGCGCCAGCTGTGCGGGAACACTTCCAGCATCTGCTCTGAGTACCCCATATACTCCTGCACGCCGAAATTCGGTACCCACAGGTCAAAATGCAGCGCCGCGGCGTGGCAAATCGGCGACAGATCCGACGGGCCGTGTGAACCGGTACGCACCTGATAGAGTGAGGCAAAATCCGCAATACGACGCATCCCGGTGATGCCGCCCGCGTGGGTTATGGTGGTGCGGATATAGTCAATGAGCTGCTCTTCAATCAGCTGCTTGCAGTCCCAGATGCTGTTAAACACCTCACCCACGGCAATCGGCGTGACGGTGTGCTGGCGGATAAGGCGGAAACATTCCTGGTTTTCAGCGGGAGTCGGATCTTCCATCCAGAACATGCGGAACTCTTCAATGCTCTTGCCGAACCGCGCCGCTTCGATTGGCGTCAGGCGGTGGTGCATGTCGTGGAGGAGATGTTCGTTGAAGCCAAACTGGCTACGCACGGCATCAAACAGTTTTGGCGTGAAATCAAGGTATTTCTCGGTGGACCACAGCTGCTCGTCCGGCCAGTCGCCTTTGGTTGCAGGCTCATACGCCAACCCTTTTCCTTTAGACATACCATAGGTGGTTTTCATCCCCGGCACGCCGCACTGCACGCGGATGGCCTTAAAACCCATCTCTTTGTGGCGGGCGTAGTCTTCCAGCACGTCATCAATGGTGTGTCCGGTGGTGTGACAATAGACCATCACCCCTTCGCGGGATGCGCCGCCCAACAGCTGGTAGAGCGGCATGTTCGCGGCTTTCGCTTTGATGTCCCACAGCGCCATATCCACGGCAGAGATCGCGGACATGGTGACCGGACCACGGCGCCAGTAGGCCCCTTTATAAAAGAATTGCCAGATATCTTCGATGCGGTGCGCATCGCGGCCAATCAGCTGTGGGCAAAGGTGATCCTTCAGGTAGGAGGCAACGGAAAGTTCACGTCCGTTCAGCGTGGCATCACCCAGGCCGACAATGCCCTCATCGGTCGTGATTTTAAGGGTGACAAAGTTACGCCCCGGGCAGGTGACAAATACTTCAGCCCCGACAATCTTCATAATCCATTTCCTTACATCTTCGTTGTGATGCAGGAAATTTACGCAACTACACTACTACCATACAAGTATAATGATCGTAAAATCAGCGGACGATCACATTATAAGGACGCTTATGAGCGTCCCCAGCCAGCCACGATGATCAACATGCCGCACAGGGCAACCACTGCGCCTGCCCAGTCGTACAGGCTTAGTCTGACGCCATCGACAACGCGCAGCCACAGCAGTGCGGTACAGACGTATACCCCGCCGTAGGCGGCGTAAACTCGTCCGCTGGCGGCCGGATGCAGGGTAAGCAGCCAGACGAAAAGGGCCAGCGCCACCCCGGCAGGGATCAGCAGCAGCGCGGAAGCGCCCCGCTTTAGCCAGAGCCACGGTAAAAAACATCCGATGATTTCACACAGCGCGGTCGCGAAAAAAAGCAGCGTCGTTTTGAACATTTTTCTCGTTTCGTGAGGATTGATTTAAACATCATACGCGATAATGCTCTCATCGTTCCCATACCTGCGGCGCGGGTATGACACCCTTTCGGATTGGTGTAGAATCCAACGGGGTAATCCGATTTTCTGCACCCGTTTAAAGGAAACGCTATGACTACATTAAGCAAACGCCTTTGTCTGACAGCCGCACTGGCGCTGTCCTCGTTCGCCTTTGCCGCAACGGCATCAGCCGAAACCAGCAAGCTCATCATTGAGTCTGGTGACAGCGCGCAAAGCCGTCAGAACGCCGCGATGGACAAAGAACAATGGAATGACACCCGCAGCCTGCGTCAGAAAGTGAATAAACGCGCTGAAAAAGAGTGGGATAAAGAGGATGTGGCGTTTGACGCGCGCGATAAGTGCCAGCAAAGTGCCAACGTCAACGCTTACTGGGAGCCTAACACCCTGCGCTGCCTGGATCGTCGTACTGGCCGCACGGTAGCACCGTAATGTCGAGGCTGTGTGACGTGAAGCTCCGTCCGCTGGAGCGCGAAGATTTACGCTTTGTTCACCAGCTCGACAACAATGCCAGCGTGATGCGCTACTGGTTTGAAGAGCCTTACGAGGCCTTTGTTGAGCTGTCCGATCTTTATGACAAGCATATCCACGACCAGAGCGAACGCCGGTTTGTGGTGGAGTGCGAAGGTGAAAAAGCCGGGCTGGTTGAACTGGTTGAGATCAACCACGTTCACCGTCGGGCGGAATTTCAGATCATTATTTCACCGGAACACCAGGGGAAAGGTCTTGCTTCGCGGGCGGCAAAGCTGGCGATGGATTACGGATTTAACGTCCTGAATCTCTACAAGCTTTACCTGATCGTCGATAAAGAGAACGAAAAAGCGATTCATATCTACCGTAAGCTGGGCTTTATGGTAGAAGGTGAACTGATCCATGAGTTCTTTATTAACGGCGAATACCGTAACACCATCCGCATGTGCATTTTCCAGCATCAGCATCTGGCCGGACATAAGTCCTCCTCTGCCAGCCTGCTTAAACCCACCGCGCAGTAACCTGCGCGGTTTTATTCTCAATAATATTCAATGCTGTTTTTGATGGTGTACTTGCGCTCAACGGCAGGTTTGACGCTGTCGTCGACGATCGCCAGTTCACAGCTCACCGGGTTGTTGTGGCGATCGTACTCGCAACTCTGCTTTACATTGCCCATCGGTTTATCGTTCAACAGGCTTACCGCCGTATAATCCATACGCTTGTGCAGATCTTTCGACGGCGTTGCATGGACCGATAAACGCTGGTCGCCGGACACCGTGGTTTTACCCAGCGGATAGCCGTCGGCGTCATACTGGTACTTTACTTCCATCTCTTTGCTGTGCGCGGCAACCACAAACCCGTTATCGTCGGTGTCCCACGTCACCCCGGCCGATGGCAGTTCCGCCAGCTGACATTTCCCCTGCAACTTCACCTTCTGCTGCTGGGTTTCAGCATCGACGTAGTAGTTCGCATCCAGCACCAGCGCAACGCCCGTGTTAGCCTCCAGATCGTGCAGTTCAAGCGTATCGAAACACCCTTCCTTCGACATCGTGCCGGTCACGCGTTTGGAGACTTCACCCTTGTCGTTGAACAGCGTCTGGGTAAAATCTTTCACCGGGCCGCGAAGAGGATCAAAGTCAAACTCGTTTGAAAAACTCGCCATCTCCGGCGTAAATGACAGCGGCGCGGTGTTGTTGTCACATCCCACCAGTACCGTTGCCAGTAGCGTTATCGCTGCGTATTTCTTCACATCATTTACCAAAGAATGAAAGGATTGTTGCACTTATAGTAGCAAAGAGCGTGGTAAGGATGGATAGCAATTTCAATTGTGCTATCCACACAATCCTTCTAGCAAAAACAATTTTTTATCATCCCTCAAATGTACTGAGCTATGTTGAATCGGTTCGAATACTGGTAAAATGCATGAATTTGGCCCAGCCATTCAGTCTTTAAGGGATGTTCAGAGTATGCGAACTTTTATAATCAATCTTCAACACTCGCTCGAACGCCGTGAAAAAATGGAATCTCAACTGTTAAAGTTAAACATCGCGCACGAATTTATTGAAGCTGTTGATGGGCGGAAAATGACTGAAGTTGAACGTAATAATGTCACACGCGAGTTGAATTATGCCTTTCTACCGGGTGAAGTCGGTTGCGCATTAAGCCATCAAAAAATATACAAAAAAATAATAAATGAAAATATCGAAGCAGCACTCATTCTCGAGGATGATGTCATACTAAACAGTGATCTGCATGAAATCTTGAATAGCGTGACGCTTAGCAAGACCAAACCTGAGATTCTTCTTTTGAGCCGGGTCAATAAATATTACAAAAAGCCGCTTAAATCCATTTGCGGCTCTTATAATATACATAAAACTCAGCAAGCCACGACTGCTCACGCTTATATTATTAATCAAAAAGCTGCCGGTAATCTCCTTCAACACCTTTACCCTGTATGGATGGTTTCAGATAAATGGAGCTTATTCGAAGATTTATCCTTGGCTAAAATTTACTCAATAGTACCCTTCCCAGTACGACTTTCTGAAGAAGCGAACGCTTCAACCATTAATGAATCAAAGGGCGAAGCCATCTTAGATGCTAAAAAGAAAGAAATTTGGAAGTTACTGATGCGAGAAAGACCTTTAGCTGCAAAGCTTCGCCACCGTTATCGACGCGCAATTACTCCACTGTTTAATCCAATAATCAATCAAGGCAAAGGGTAAGCTGACGATTCTTTTCAATGACTGGGCGTTTCAGCACTTCCAGGACAATTCAGAAAGAGGCACACTAAAACAAAAGCTTACCCTAACCCTGCTATGCTTATTATCTACACAGTGAAAAGGAGCTACAGATGAAACGGTTACCCTGGATTACCGCCCTGCTGTTAATGAGTGCTTCACCTGCGATTCTTGCGGCCCCGGACTCCTGCGAGCGCGTGAAAAGCGACATTCAGCAGAAGATTATCAACAACGGCGTGCCGGAGTCTGGCTTTACCCTGAACATCGTTCCGAACGATCAGGCCGATCAGCCGGATGCGCAGGTCGTTGGGCATTGTGCCAACGATACCTTCAAAATTCTGTACACCCGCACCAGCAGCGGCAACTACCCGGTAAGCGGGGCGGGAACGCAGGAGAATGCGCCTACTGAGCCGCAATGATTTTGCCACTCAATTCCCCTGATTTGACGAGGATTAATATTTAATACCTCCAAATAAGTAACACTCCCCCCATCATTAGCCCAGTTGTAGTCACGGGTGAAAATAATTATTACCAATGATGGGGTGAGTCATGTCCGAAGTTGAACATCACGGCGGGATAAGCCGTCGAGCTCTGGTTAAATCCACTGCCATAGGATCGCTGGCGCTTGCCGCCGGTGGGATCGCATTACCTTTCGGTTTGAAAAGCGCCGCCGCCGCAGTGCAAACCGCCGTGCAGCCCGCGGAAGACAAAGTCGTTTGGGGCGCCTGCTCGGTGAACTGCGGGAGCCGCTGCGCGCTGCGACTGCACGTACGCGATGACGAAGTTTATTGGGTTGAAACGGATAACACCGGCGAGGATATTTACGGCAACCATCAGGTTCGCGCCTGCCTGCGCGGTCGTTCTATCCGCCGTCGTATTAACCATCCTGACCGTCTGAACTATCCGATGAAACGCGTGGGCAAACGCGGAGAAGGTAAGTTTGAGCGTATCACCTGGGAAGAAGCGCTGGACACCATCGCCGCCAGCCTGAAAGGCGTGGTCGAAAAATACGGCAACGAAGCGGTCTACATTAATTACTCCTCCGGGATCGTAGGCGGAAATATCACCCGCTCCTCCCCTTACGCCTCGCTGGTCGCGCGCCTGATGAACTGCTACGGCGGCTTCCTTAGCCACTACGGCACCTACAGCACCGCGCAGATCGCCTGCGCCATGCCCTACACATACGGCAGCAACGACGGCAACAGCACCTCGGATATTGAAAACACTAAACTGGTGGTGATGTTCGGCAATAATCCGGCGGAAACGCGCATGAGCGGCGGCGGGATAACCTACTACCTCGAACAGGCACGCGAACGCTCTAACGCGCGGATGATCGTTATCGATCCGCGCTACACCGACACCGCCGCAGGGCGTGAAGACGAGTGGGTCCCCATTCGTCCGGGCACCGATGCCGCGCTGGTGGCGGGTATCGCGTGGGTGCTGATTACTGAAAATCTCGTCGATCAGCCTTTCCTCGATAAATACTGCGTGGGTTATGACGAAAAAACCCTGCCGGAAGGCGCACCTGCTAATGGTCATTACAAAGCCTATATTCTCGGCCAGGGTGATGACAAAACCGCGAAAACTCCGGAGTGGGCGTCGCGCATTACGGGCATCCCCGCCGATCGCATCATTAAGCTGGCCCGTGAAATCGGTTCGGCGAAACCGGCCTACATTTGCCAGGGCTGGGGCCCGCAGCGTCAGGCCAACGGGGAGCAAACCTCCCGCGCCATCGCCATGCTGCCGATCCTGACCGGCAACGTCGGCATTAACGGCGGCAACAGCGGCGCGCGCGAATCGACCTACACCATCACCATCGAACGCATGCCGCTACCGGAGAATCCGGTGAAAACGCAAATCTCCTGCTTTAGCTGGACGGATGCCATTGTCCGTGGCCCGGAGATGACCGCCCTGCGCGACGGCGTGCGCGGCAAGGATAAGCTCGATGTGCCAATCAAGTTCATCTGGAACTACGCGGGTAACACCCTCATCAACCAGCACTCCGATATCAACAAAACCCACGACATTTTGCAGGATGAGAGTAAGTGCGAAACGATCGTCGTCATCGACAACTTCATGACCTCTTCCGCGAAGTATGCCGATATTGTTCTGCCGGACCTGATGACCGTTGAGCAGGAAGATATCATCCCCAACGATTACGCCGGCAACATGGGCTACCTGATTTTCCTCCAGCCGGTTACCGCCCCGAAGTTCGAGCGCAAGCCCATCTACTGGATCATGAGCGAAGTGGCGAAACGCCTCGGACCGGATATCCATCAGAAATTCACCGAAGGCCGTACGCAGGAGCAGTGGCTGCACTATCTGTACGCTAAAATGGTCGCCAGAGATCCCCAACTGCCGTCCTACGACGCGCTGAAGAAAATGGGTATTTATAAGCGCAAAGATCCGAATGGACACTTTGTGGCCTATAAAAAATTCCGTGACGATCCGGACGCCAATCCACTCAAAACCCCGTCGGGGAAAATCGAAATCTACTCCAGCAAGCTGGCGGATATTGCGGCAACCTGGGAGCTGCAAAAAGACGAAACCATTACCCCGCTGCCGGTTTATACCCCAACTTTCGAAGGCTGGGACGCGCCCGAGCGCAGTAAATTCCCGCTGCAACTGTTCGGCTTCCACTTTAAAGCCCGCACCCACTCCAGCTACGGCAACGTGGATGTACTCCAGGCCGCCTGTCGCCAGGAGGTGTGGCTTAACCCCGTGGACGCCGGGAAGCGCGGCATTAAAAACGGGGACATGGTGCGCGTGTTTAACGACCGCGGCGAAGTGCGCATTGCCGCCAAAGTCACGCCGCGCATCATGCCCGGCGTGAGCGCGATGGGCCAGGGCGCCTGGCACGACGCCAACATGAACGGCGATCGCGTCGATCGCGGGTCTTGCATCAACACCCTGACCACGCACCGCCCGTCACCGCTGGCGAAAGGCAACCCGCAGCACACGAACCTGGTGCAGATCGAGAAGGCATAAGGAATAGACAATGACAACCCAGTATGGATTTTTTATTGATTCCAGCCGTTGCACCGGGTGCAAAACCTGCGAGCTGGCCTGCAAGGATTACAAAGACCTGACCCCGGACGTCAGCTTCCGTCGTATTTATGAATACGCAGGCGGCGACTGGCAGGAGGACAACGGCGTCTGGCATCAGAATGTCTTCGCCTATTACCTGTCGATTGCCTGCAACCACTGCGAAGATCCGGCCTGTACCAAGGTCTGTCCGAGCGGAGCAATGCACAAGCGCGACGACGGCTTTGTGGTGGTGGACGAAGACGTCTGCATCGGCTGTCGCTACTGCCACATGGCCTGCCCGTACGGCGCGCCGCAGTACAACGCCGCCAAAGGCCACATGACCAAGTGCGACGGCTGCCACAGCCGCGTCGCGGACGGCAAAAAGCCCATCTGCGTCGAGTCCTGCCCGCTGCGCGCGCTGGATTTTGGCCCGATTGAGGAGCTGCGT
>NZ_SJON01000015.1 GCF_004331385.1 Enterobacter quasihormaechei | reverse complement strand
ATTTAGCGTGCTGATATGGCTCAGTTGGTAGAGCGCACCCTTGGTAAGGGTGAGGTCCCCAGTTCGACTCTGGGTATCAGCACCACTTTATACTTAGGTTAAAGTTCGGCAAGAAGTAAAAGAATTTGTCTGGCGGCTTTAGCGCGGTGGTCCCACCTGACCCCATGCCGAACTCAGAAGTGAAACGCCGTAGCGCCGATGGTAGTGTGGGGTCTCCCCATGTGAGAGTAGGGAACTGCCAGACATCAAACAAGTAGAAAGGCCATCCGAAAGGATGGCCTTTTTGCGTTATGCGTACTGTTAAATCCCTCACGTCGTTAATCCCTCTCGCGAAATTCGTACATATCGGCGTATACCTATGCGTTTAACTGGCAAAATAGTGCGTATACATAAAGTAATCGAAACGCAGCAGGAGTGAGGTTACTGGCAGGGTTAACTGTGTAAAGCAGGAAGCATAGTAGGGTATTAAATAGAGTTAATAGCGGGTAAAGCCAGGATGGAAAATATAAGCGCTTACATCACAACAAAATAAAAGCGCGGACATCGCCGCGCTTTTGAAAGCCTTATTTAGTCAGGGCAACAATACCCAGCGTCAGGCCCGCTATTGCCGCGGCGCCACCGGCTATCGCACCTGCTGTTTCCCAGTTATCCTGGGTGGTGCCCTTCATGCAGGTATTGGTGTGAACCAGTCGGCCCTGATCGTCGTATACCGGTACACATGGAGAGTCGTGCGCACAGCCAGCAAGCAGCGCAGCGAGGAGTGCAACGGAAAGGAATCTTTTCATGATGTTACCTCAAAATAATCGCTTATTCGCTACAGAGCCGATGCGGCAATTAACGAATTGATGATTATTTTACCACCGTGCTAATACCATGCAGAACGGTGAATAATCTCAATTTGTGTGGATTGTAAAAATCATGGAGAAAAGGAGCGGGTGGAGATAATTAATGGAGAAAATGTGAAGGACCGATATATTTATTCTGTTGTTTTCCGTAAATAAAAAAGGCACCCGAGGTGCCTTTTAATTATTCATTAATCCTTGTGCTTTGTAAACCGTCTTCGGACAACCACAAAGAAAACAGGAACGAAGAAAATGGCCAGCAGCGTAGCTGACAGCATCCCGCCCATCACGCCCGTACCAACAGCGTTTTGTGCCCCACTTCCTGCACCACTACTGATTACCAGAGGCATAACGCCAAGGATGAATGCCAGGGAAGTCATCAGGATAGGACGCAGACGCATACGTGAGGCTTCCAGCGTGGCTTCGATAATCCCTTTGCCTTCTTTATCCATGAGATCCTTGGCGAACTCAACGATCAGTATGGCGTTCTTGGCGGATAAACCAATTGTCGTAAGCAGTCCCACCTGGAAGTAAACGTCATTGTTCAGCCCGCGCACCGATGCAGCCAGAAGCGCGCCGATCACCCCCAGGGGCACAACCAGCATGACCGAGAATGGAATTGACCAGCTTTCATAGAGGGCAGCCAGACACAGGAACACCACTATCAGCGAAATGGCGTACAGCGCTGGAGCCTGATTACCGGAAAGACGTTCCTGGTAAGACATCCCCGTCCAGTCGTAGCCGATGCCGGAAGGCAGTTTCGACGCAAGGCTTTCCATCAACGCCATTGCCTCACCGGTACTTTTGCCTGGCGCAGACTCACCGAGGATCTCCATTGACGGCATCCCATTGTAACGTTCCAGACGGGGTGAACCGTATACCCAGTGAGAGCTGCTAAAGGCAGAGAAAGGCACCATTTCGCCGTTAGCGCTACGCACATACAGGCCGTTAATGTCTCCTGGCAGCATACGGAAGCGAGCATCAGCCTGTACGTAAACTTTTTTCACGCGTCCATGATCGATAAAGTCATTCACATAGGTGCCACCCAGTGCTGTTGAGATGGTCTGATTAACATCAGATACGCTCACACCTAACGCCTGTGCTTTCTCCTGATCGACATCCAGCTTGAACTGAGGCGTATCCTCCAGGCCGTTAGGACGCACGCGGACCAGTAAATGTGGATGTTCTCTCACCATGCCAAGCAGCTGGTTACGTGCCTGCGTTAGCTGCGTATGCCCCAGGTTTGCCTGGTCAATCAGTTCGAAGTCGAAGCCTGTCGCCGTGCCCAGCTCAATAATCGCGGGCAGGTTAAACGGAAATACAAGGCCATCTTTGATCTGGCTGAACGCTTTCGTCGCACGGCTGACAATGGCGCTAACGCCGTTTTCATCGCCCGGACGTTCTTCCCAGGGCTTCAGGCTGACGAACGCGATACCGGCGTTTTGGCCCTGGCCGCTAAAGCTAAAGCCGTTTACGGTGAAGACCGATTCAACGTTCGCTTTCTCTTTCGTCAGATAATAATCCTGAACCTGATCGAGCACCTGCTGGGTGCGCATCTGCGTCGCCCCTGCCGGCAGCTGAACCATCGTCATAAACACCCCCTGATCCTCTTCCGGCAGGAAGGAGGAAGGCAGGCGCAGGAACAAGACTGCCATGCCGCCGACGATGATGACGTATACCAGCAGATAGCGCCCGGTCTTACGTAAAATACCGCTCACGCTGTTGCTGTAGTGCTCCACGCTCTTATCAAAAAGCGCGTTAAACCAGCCAAAGAAGCCACCTTTCTTTTCATGATGCTCGCTGGCAACGGGTTTGAGCAGGGTTGCACAAAGCGCTGGCGTTAATATCAGCGCGACCAGCACCGACAGGGCCATCGCGGAGACGATGGTTAGCGAGAACTGACGATAGATAGCCCCGGTAGAGCCTCCAAAAAATGCCATCGGTATAAACACCGCCGAAAGCACCATGGCAATGCCCACCAGAGCGCCCTGGATTTGTTCCATTGACTTCTGCGTCGCCTCTTTTGGCGGCAGCTTGTCCTCCACCATCACGCGTTCTACGTTCTCGACCACCACGATGGCATCATCGACGAGCAAGCCTATCGCCAATACCATCCCGAACATCGTCAGAGTGTTAATGGAGAAACCGAACGCAGCCAGTACCGCAAAAGTACCCAGCAACACCACGGGCACCGCGATAGTCGGTATAAGGGTTGCCCGCAGGTTTTGCAGGAACAGGTACATCACCAGGAACACGAGAACGATCGCTTCAAACAGCGTCTTCACCACTTCATGTATTGAGATCTTCACGAAAGGTGTGGTGTCGTATGGATAGACAACTCTCAGGCCCTGCGGGAAGAAGGGCTGCAACTGCGCCAGTTTGCTCTTGATGGCGGCAGCGGTATCCAGAGCGTTTGCGCCAGTCGCCAGCTTGATCCCGAGCCCCGTAGCAGCCTGCCCGTTGATTTTGGTGACCATGTTGTAGTTTTCGCCACCCAGCTCAATGCGGGCCACGTCCTTCAGGTGGACCATTGAACCGTCCTGGTTCACCTTCAGCGTCACACGGCCAAACTCCTCCGGCGATTTCAGGCGCGTTTGAGCAATAATAGAGGCGTTCAGCTGCTGACCCGGTACAGACGGCGTCCCCCCCAACTGGCCCGCCGCAATCTGGTCGTTCTGGGTTTTCAGCTGGTTAATGACGTCCAGCGGCGTGAGCTGGTACTTATTCATTGCGTTGCTGTCCAGCCAGATGCGCATGGCATACTGCGCACCGAACAGCTGCACGTCACCGACCCCGGAAGTACGGCTGATCGCATCTTTTACGTTAGAAGCAACATAGTCGGAGATATCATCCTGGGTAAGGTTTTTATTATCCGACACGAAGCCCGCAACCAGCAGGAAGCTGCTGCTGGATTTTTCCACGCCGATCCCCTGTTGCTGCACTTCCTGCGGCAGCAGCGGCATGGCGAGCTGAAGCTTGTTCTGAACCTGAACCTGCGCGATATCAGGATCCGTACCCGACTCGAACGTCAGGGTGATGGTGACGTTACCGGCAGAATCACTGGTGGACGACATGTACATCAGATTGTCGATTCCGTTCATGTTCTGTTCGATAACCTGCGTCACCGTGTCCTGTACCGTCTGGGCATCCGCGCCAGGGTAGGTTGCTGTCACCGCAACCGCGGGTGGCGCAATGGTCGGATATTGCGCGACCGGCAGTTTTAAAATGGCCAGCCCGCCCGCAATCATCAGAATGATGGCGAGTACCCAGGCGAAAACAGGCCGTTGAATAAAGAAATTAGCCATGTCGATATCCCTTAACTGGCTGGAGTAGCGGCGGTATCAGGAATAGCCACGACGGTGGCACCAGGGCGAACTTTTTGCAGGCCGCTGGTGATGACGCGGTCACCGTTTTTAAGGCCGTCCGTGACCAGCCACCGATCGCCAATCGCCTGCGGTGCAACGACAGTGCGAGATTCCACCTGATTTTTATCGTTTACCACAAGCACGGTGGCATCCCCGCGCGGTGTACGGGTTACCCCCTGCTGGGGAACAAGAATGGCATCCGGCTGCGTACCTTCATCGATGCGTGCACGGACAAACATACCCGGTAACAGCATATGCTGAGGGTTAGGGAAGAGGGCGCGTAGGGTGATTGAGCCGGTACTTTCATCTACCGTGACGTCAGAGAACTGTAGCGTTCCTTTCAGTGGATAAGGCTGGCCGTTTTCCATCAGCAGCTCGACGCTGCTGGTGTCGCCCTTTTGCAGGCTTGTCTGCTTCAGTCGCATAAAGTCGCTGCTGGACTGGGTCACGTCGACATAAATTGGATCGAGCTGCTGAACCGTTGCCAGCGCAGTTGACTGACCATTCGTGACGAGCGCCCCTTCAGTAACGCTGGATTTACCAATGCGCCCGCTGATTGGCGATGTGACTTTCGTGTAGGCGAGGTTGATCCGCGCGCTTTCAACGCCAGCCTTCGCGGCAACGACGCTCGCATCCGCCTGCTGAGCGGTTGCCACCGCCTGATCGTACTCCTGCTTGCTCACATATTGCGTACCGACCAGCGGAACGTAACGTTTCACCGTCAGATGGGCAATGTTTGCCGCCGCCTGCGCTTTTACCAGTTCACCTTTCGCATTGTCGTAGGCTGCCTGATAGGTGGCAGGATCGATCTGATAAAGGGATTCACCCGCTTTGACATCGCTGCCTTCGGTAAAATTGCGGTGCAGAATGATACCACTGACCTGGGGACGAACCTCCGCAACACGATACGCATCTGTTCTGCCTGGTAATTCCGTCGTTACGGCCAGCGGCGCGCTTTTGACAATATGAACATTCACCTGAGGGGCTTGCGCATGCTGCTGTGAATTTTCCTGCCCATCGCACCCGGCGAGCAGTGCGGCACAGACAATGAAACCGGATAAGGGTAAGCGTCTGAAATGAGTCGTCATTACTGTTCCTTAAACTACCCCTAAACCGATAATTGCCGTGAATCGGTGAGAGGGTATGAGGCAAAAATAAAAATGTAGCTGCGTATAATAATGAGGGTATGTAATGTTTTTTAATTTATACGTGCTGGAGAGGCATTAAAAAGTAAAAATCAGAATCTGGCTCAGTGCTTTCAATATGCAATTTCTGTCAGGATAACCAGCGCAAATGCTTTGGATTCGCTTTATTCATATATTTTGTGAATGCAATGCATTGAATTTATTTGACTGAATTATAAATTAAGCAAATTGACTTTTTTTGTGCAAAATGAAAATCGGTTATGATGAATACTTTTATTTATCTGACCCCATCATTACGTTTGGTAGTGTATTAATCGTATGAGCAATGAGTAGCAGGCTATGGCGCGTAAAAAGAAAGAAGAGGCTCAAAAGACCCGTCAGCAGTTGATTGAAGCCGCTATCGGGCTATTCGCGACGCGGGGCGTGGCTAACACCACGCTCACCGACATCGCCGATGCTGCGCAACTCACTCGCGGGGCAGTTTACTGGCATTTTTCGAGTAAAGCGGAAATATTTAATGCCATCTGGGAACAGCAATTACCGCTGCGTGAGATGATTCGTGACAGGTTAGTGCTTTCCGAAAAAGATGACCCACTGTTAATGCTTCGTGAACAATTTATCGTCGGGTTGCAATATATTGCAAGCAATCCCCGACAGTATGCTCTTCTACAAATTTTGTATCATAAGTGTGAATTTCATGACGATGTAATTTCAGAATGTGAAATACGAAAGCGGATCGGTTTAAACAATGATTATCTTCGCAGGACGCTGAGGCAATGCATTGCTCGTAACGTCATCTCGTCACAAACGAATATTGAACTTGCGGTAATAGTTTTCCACGCCTTTTTTAGCGGAGTCATCAAAAACTGGCTCATGAACAGCAACAGTTTCAACCTGTACCAACAGGCGCCGGCGCTGGTGGATAATATTCTGGCGACGCTGCATATCACCCGAGTGACGCCAGTGGTTTACGATACGGCCTCATGACGGCGTCCGGGGTGGCGACATCTCCCCGTGCTGGCACTGTTCCGTAATCGCTTTCGCGGTAATCGGTTTGCCCAGCAGATAACCCTGTAGCGTATTACATCCCAGTTCTGTCAAAAACGCCTGCTGCGCTGCGGTTTCCACCCCTTCCGCCACAACCTTCAGATTCAGCGTTTTTGCCAGAGCGACAATCGCCGAGACAATCGTTGCATCTTCGCTCTCTCCACTTAACTCTTTCACGAAAGCGCGATCGATTTTTAACTCACAGGCGGGGAGCCGCTTAAGATAGAGCAGGCTTGAGTAACCTGTACCAAAATCGTCTATCGAGGCTTTTACGCCCGCATCCGTCAGCGCTGTCAGGACGCGAACGCTTTCGTCTGGATTGCTCATCGCCGTAGTTTCAGTCACCTCCAGGATCAACATACCGGGCGGTACGCTATGGCGCGTCAGACAATCAAGAACCGTTTTAACCAGCGTCGGCTGTTCGAACTGCAACGTAGAAAGATTCACCGCCATTGACCAGTCCGTGTGACCCTGAAGATGCCATTCACGCAGCTGACGGCAGGCCTCGTCGATGACCCAGTTTCCAATGGGAATAATCAGCCCGGTTTTCTCTGCCAGCGGGAGAAACAGCTCGGGAGACAATAATCCCTGTTTTGGATGCTGCCAGCGTAACAGCGCTTCAAACCCGAGTACTGGCCCGGCAGGGGCGTGGAATTTAGGTTGATATAGCAGGCGTAGCTCATTACGGTCGATGGCCTGCCACAGATCGTTCATCAACTGAAGATGCGTCTGCGCCAGCGAATTCATTGACGGCTGGAAGAAGTGATAACCGTTGCGACCCATATGTTTTGTGTGATACATCGCCGCATCAGCGTTAAACATCAGTTCACGATCGGTGTTGCCGTCGTGCGGATAGAGCGCGATGCCAATGCTCAGGGTGACCATCAGCTCGTAAGGATCGAGATGGAACGGGCTATCAATAACGCGCACCAGTGAATTGGCCAGTGAGGCTGCATCATCCGGGCTGTCAGTTTCGGCCAGCAGGACGAATTCATCCCCACCGATACGCGCCAGCGTGTACTGACCTTTCAACTGCAACAGCAGGCGCTGAGTCACGGCAACCAGAAGCTTGTCACCGACGTCATGACCGTAGGCATCATTTATGGTTTTAAAACCATCGAGATCCATAAACATCAGCGCGAAGGCGTTCCCCTCGCGATCGGCCTTGCTGATAGCCTGATCGAGACGATCCTCCAGCAGAATGCGATTGGGCAAACGCGTCAGCGTGTCATGTAACGCCAGCTGTGCGAGCTCGCGGTTAGCTTCTGCCAGCGATGAGGCCAGCAGCGAGGTACGAGCCTGAAGGCGGGCATCGAACATCGACACCAGTAATGTGATCCCCAAAATAGCAAGCGCGACCACGCTTACCAGTACCGCCAGCCAGCTACCGTTAATGCCATGATGGTGGACCATCGTCGACACCGGAAACTGGGCGGCTTCCATGCCGGCGTAGTGCATACCAGCGATAGCGATGCCCATGGTGATCGCCGCCCCCAGCCGCATCAGCGCCATTTGTGCGGCTTCCTGTCGTAAACGGAACGTCAGCCAAAGAGCGGCCAGTGACGCGGCCAGGGCAATGACCACAGAGATGGCCACCCACGTGTTATCCCAGACAATACCCGGTGTGACTTCCAGTGCAGCCATTCCGGTGTAGTGCATGGCAACAATGCCCGCTCCCATCACGGCTGCGCCGGGGAGCAGCCGGTGCAGACGCAACTGCTCACCGCTAACGAGCCACAGGGCGAACATCGACGAGCTGATGGCGATAACCATCGAAAGCACGGTCAGGGCCGCGTTGTAGCTCATGCTCATGGAAAGATCCATCGCCAGCATACCGATGAAATGCATCGCCCACACGCCAATTCCCATCGACACCCCGCCGCCTGCCAACCAGACGCGCGCAGCGACGCCCTGGCTACCGGCAACGCGCGCAGCCATATTCAGTGCGGTATAGGCGGCAAGAATGGCGACAACAAAGGAGATGACGACGAGGATTTGGTTGTATTGGCTAACCAGCATGGTCTGTTCACTCGTTGGGGGATGTTAAGCAAGAGCGGTTGGAAAGGGCACAGACATTATCATCGTCAGGAAATGACGAAAAGTGATTTAAATCCCTGTTTTTATTAGGTGATAGCAGGGATGGCGCAGGGGGTAGCGGTTAGTCCAGCTCTGAACAGTTCACCAGTTTTAGCGGATTTACGGAATTCATATTGCGACATTTATCGGTTTCAGTGCTCATCAGTTCAATCCACTGCATCAGCAGCGCATCGAAAAGGAAAACAGAGACAGCAAAAACGACCAGCCACCAGTATTTACGAATCATGTGTCATTCCGCGAAAAGAGAGCCTGTAAGGTGCTGGAAATATACACGAAAAGCGGGCGTTGAAAAGTGGGGAACGAGAAGGTTTACAAAGGTTGACGGTCGCCCATTTGGGCGATAAAAAAGGCGCTTCCCCATGCCGAAGAGCGCCTTTTTAAACAAGCAGTTAGCTAATCGAAATTAGTTCATGCCGTATTTTTTCAATTTCTTACGCAGGGTACCACGGTTGATGCCCATCATCAGGGCAGCGCGGGTTTGATTACCACGGGTGTATTGCATCACCATGTCCAACAGTGGCTGTTCAACTTCAGCCAGTACCAGCTCATACAGGTCATTAACATCCTGACCGTTCAGTTGAGCAAAATAGTTCTTCAGTGCCTGTTTAACCGAGTCACGCAGGGGCTTTTGAGTCACCTGATCCTGAGAGTTAACGGTAGATACGGTCAGTACGTCAGAATTTACGCGTTGTTCGAACATAGTTCTGTCAGCTCTTTATTTCATTACGCAAGATTTTCGAAGTATGCCTCCAACGCCTCCAGCTGTTCGCTGGCATCCTCAATGGCGTTGAATGTGCGCCGAAACTGGTCATTTGGAGCGTGCTCCTGGAGATACCAGGAGACGTGTTTACGCGCAATTCGGTACCCTTTTGCCTGGCCGTAGTGGTCATGCAGTTCCCGAACATGCGAACAAAGCAAGCGCTTAACCTCTGCCAGAGGCAGCGGGGCAAGCAGCTCCCCAGTGTCCAGATAATGCTGGATTTCCCGAAAGATCCAGGGTCTTCCCTGAGCGGCACGTCCTATCATCAGAGCATCAGCTCCCGTATAGTCGAGCACAGCTCTGGCTTTAAGCGGGTCAGTAATGTCGCCATTCGCGATAATCGGAATGGAAACTTTCTGCTTAACTGCCCGAATGCTGTCGTATTCAGCTTCACCGTTGAACAAACAGGCGCGAGTGCGTCCATGAATGGTCAGGGCCTGAATGCCACAGTCTTCGGCCAGTTGGGCAATCTCTACGCAGTTACGGTGTTCCGGCGACCAACCCGTGCGAATCTTTAACGTAACAGGAACGTCCACTGCGCTGACAACCGCCGTCAGGATTGACTTCACCTGGTCGGGGTATTGCAGAAGGGCTGAACCTGCAAGCTTGCGATTCACCTTTTTGGCCGGGCAACCCATATTGATATCAATAATCTGGGCGCCACTTTCCACGTTAATACGCGCGGCATCTGCCATTTCTTCAGGCACGCTTCCGGCAATTTGCACGGTGCGAATACCTGGCTCATCAACGTGCACCATCCGTAGGCGGGACTTATCGCTTTCCCAAACCTGCGGGTTAGACGACATCATCTCGGAAACGGTCAGTCCTGCTCCCATCTCGTAGCACAGCGTCCTGAACGGCCGGTCGGTAATACCTGCCATGGGTGCTGCGATCAGGCGATTTCTGAGCTGGTGGTGTCCGATGCGCATGAGTTAAGAAATGACCATACTGTGACTGCAAGGCGGCGTATATTACGCATTTTTTGCACGAGATGAAAGGCCAAACTTTGAACAATCCACTGCTGTAGATCAATGAATCGCCAGTCATACTTTTGGGATAAGATTATTCGCTATTTAAATCATTGGGTTATGAATAAATGAACGTTTTGTGGGCTCTTACAATTTCCCGTAACTTCTCATCATTTCTGAATAAATGAATCAATTGTCCGGGATAATCTGCTGCGATATGCAGCAGATTAGGGTGCTTCTTGCGATCTGTGTCGCCTTTCAGCACAGGATATCAGCGCAAAAAATCGACTTATTCAACCACCAGGCGGCCATGAAGCGGCTGGACCGGGCGGTTGTTATCGTGATGCAGGGTGTGGGTGAATTTTTGCAGCTGTTCAGCAGAGACGGTCAGCGGCTGCTTAAGCACCAGCCACGTTACCCCTTCTGAGCACGGCGGCGTGGTCAGAGAGCCGCTGAAGCGCCAGTAGGTTTTATCCGCGGGCAGGAGTTTATTGATATCGAGGGTTGGCTTGATCGTGACGTTCTGGTCAACCTGTCCCGGCATCACGCTCCAGAGTTTATCCAGCTCAGCGTTTGCCGCACCCTGGTCGAACATAACGGCAACGACCGTCAGTTCGCCGTCAGCATTTTTGTGCACCAGATGCATTTCCATCGCGTATTTTTTACCGTGCACCGTGTTTTCGGATGGCGCGTGGAAATGGAATTGTTGTAACGTCCAGGTCTGTTTATCAAGCGTGATGCTGTCGCGTGTATCGGCGTTTTCACTCGCCTGGATAGTATGGCCGTTGTTTGTCAGGGTGACCGGGCCGTCGATGTAGTGCGTTTCCAGCGGAGAGATATGGGCTTTGACCGTGCTATCAATGTTAATCGGCGACTGATACATCCCGCTTTTACACGTTTTATACGCCTCGTCCAGTTCGCCCCAGTGCTCCGGTGCGCCTTCTCCCTGATAGCTCCAGTGTGATGCGTAAGCCGAAGCCGACATCATGCTCAGCGCCAGCAGCGCTGCCTTGCCTGCAATATGTTTCATCGTATTCTTCCTGTGAATTTTATTATCCAAATCAATAAATAACATTATGATTTGCAGGGCTATTTTATCGGAGAAAAGATGAAGGCGGGAGGGAAAACCGAAGGGAAAAGGCGTGGTCAGAGGACCACGCCAAATGCTTATTTTTTACGACCGGTGATGCGGCACCACTCTTCTTTCTCGACGACCGGGTCAAGCGCAAAGAGATCGGCGTAGGCTTCGCAGACGCTGTCTGCCTGGCTTGCCAGAATGCCGGACAGACCCAGCAGGCCGCCCTCAACCGGCAGGACGCTGATTAACGGCGCCAGCTCGCGTAACGGGCCAGCCAGGATATTCGCGACCACCACATCGGCTTTCATGGCCTCTGGCTGTGCATCGGGCAGATACAGTTCAAGGCGATCGGAAACGCCGTTACGCTCGGCGTTATCACGGCTGGCCTGAATCGCCTGCGGATCGATGTCGATCCCCATGGCTTTGGCCGCGCCCAGCTTCAGCGCCGCGATAGCGAGGATTCCGGATCCGCAGCCGAAGTCGATCACGGTTTTGCCTTCCAGATCCAGACCATCCAGCCATTGCAGGCACAGGGAAGTTGTCGGGTGAGTACCGGTTCCAAACGCAAGACCCGGATCGAGCATCACGTTCACCGCGTTTTCATCGGGAACCTCGCGCCAGCTTGGGCAGATCCACAGACGCTGACCAAACTGCATCGGATGGAAGTTATCCATCCACTCGCGTTCCCAGTCTTTGTCTTCCAGCTGTTCGATTTTATGCGCGAAGCCTGCGCCCAGCAGCGGATGGTTTTCCAGAATCGCCACCACCTCTTTCATGTCGGTTTCTGCATCAAACAGGCCGATAACGTCGGTATCGCCCCACAGGCGCGTTTCGCCCGGCAGCGGCTCAAAGACCGGCGTGTCATGGGTATCCTGGAAAGTGATAGAGACCGAACCGGCTTCCATCAGCGCATCACTCAGTTCTTCGGCGTTCGCGCCGGTTGTATTCAGTTTTAATTGGATCCACGGCATGGCAAAACTCTTTATTTATCAGTAGACATCAGGGTGGCGGGTGGTACGGGGCGGCCGAAACGGTTACCCACCACAAACGCCAGTAAACTTAACAGCAGCGAGGGCACAATCGGATGAAAGCCCAGATACTGAATTTTAAACGTTGCGAGAACGGCATACAGAACGCCCCCGACAATCATGCCGCTTAACGCACCCGCGGCATTAGCGCGTTCCCAGTACAGGCCCAGCACCAGCGGCCACAGGAATACGGCCTCAAGCCCGCCAAAGGCGAGCAGGTTCAACCAGATGATCATCTCCGGTGGACGCCACGCGGCCAGCAGCAGCAGCGCACCCAGTACCAGGGTGATCGCGGCCGACATACGCTTCAGGCGACGCTCATTTTCAACCTGTTCAGGGCGCAGGTTCAGGTAGAGATCTTTAATGATCGTAGCGGAACTTTGCAGTAACTGGGCGTTGATGGTCGACATAATGGCCGCCATGGGCGCGGCGAGGAAAATCCCGGCGGCAAACGGCGGCAGCACTTTTACCATCAGGGTCGGGATGACCAGATCCGGCACGGTAAGGTCAGGGATCACCGCGCGTCCCAGCGCGCCCGCCAGGTGCATGCCAAACATCAGGATCGCCACCACAATCGTCCCGATGATGATCCCCCGGTGCACGGCTTTGCTGTCTTTATATGAGATGCAGCGCACGGCGGTATGCGGCAGGCCAATGACCCCAAAGCACACCAGCACCCAGAACGAAGTCATGAAGGTTGGAGAGAGAATATCATCCGCCCCCTGCGGCGAGACCAGCTTCGGATCGATCGCTTCCAGAGTTTCAACCGCATGGCCCAGGCCACCCGCGGCATGCACGATGCCGACCAGAAGAACGAGGGTGCCTACGAGCATGACCAGCCCCTGCATCGTGTCGTTCAGCACGCTGGCGCGGAACCCGCCAAACGCGGTATACAGCGCAATACTGACGCCGAAGATGACCAGACCCGTCTCGTAGGGGATCCCGGCCGCCGTTTCCAGCAGGCGCGCGCCGCCGATGAACTGCACGGTCATCGCCCCGATGAACGCCACCAGCAGGCTCAGGCTTGCCAGCCATACCAGCAGGCGGCTCTGATAGCGGGCAAACAGCATATCGTTCAGCGTCACGGCATTGTAGCGGCGAGCCAGGATGGCAAATTTTTTACCCAGTATGCCAAGCGAGAGCCAGATGGCAGGAAGCTGGATCATGGCCAGCAGTACCCAGCCCAGTCCGTACTTATAGGCCGCGCCGGGGCCACCGATAAACGAGCTGGCGCTGATGTAGGTGGCGGTCAGCGTCATCGCCAGCACGACGCCACCCATTGAGCGGCTCCCGAGGAAATACTCGTTCAGAAAGGTGCCGGTCGAACGTTTACGCATCGCATAAACCGACAGGCCAAACACCAGGAACAGGTAAGCGATAAGGGGCAGAATGACTTCAAGCTGCATCATCGTCCTCCAGAGAAATATCGCGATAGATGAATTTCACCATCGCCCAGCACAGTACAATAAACACCAGCGGCAGCAGCAGGCAGGCCATTTCAAACCAGTGCGGAAGGCCGGTTATGCCGATAGCTGAATCAGGTAAGTAAGCAGTTACTAACCAAGCAGCGAGATAGAGAAGGGTCAGCCACAGCGCCCAGCGCGCTTCTTTATGGGCCTGAACAAAACGCTTGTCCATTTTTTGTCCCTTGTGGATGAAGAAAGCGGGGATTGTACATGATGGGGCTTTGCAATCCCCAGAAATAAAAAAGGCCGGATTATCCGGCCTTTTAGCAACGCTGGTCTGTTACTTCTCGTTCAGACCGAGTTTTTTCTCCAGGTAGTGGATGTTAGTTCCACCATTCTGGAAGTGCTCGTCGCTCATGATGCGCATCTGGAGATCAACGTTGGTTTTGATCCCATCGATGATCAGCTCCTGTAGGGCGTTCTTCATGCGGGCAATTGCCACGTCACGGTTTTCGCCGTAGCAGATCAGCTTACCGATCATTGAGTCATAGTACGGCGGTACGGTGTAACCGGCGTAGATATGGGACTCCCAGCGCACACCAAAGCCACCCGGCGCGTGGAAACGCGTGATTTTACCCGGGCTTGGCAGGAAGGTGTTCGGGTCTTCGGCGTTGATACGGCACTCTACCGCATGGCCTTTCACCACAACTTCTTCCTGCTTGATGGACAGCGGCTGACCGGCTGCAATACGCAGCTGCTCTTTGATCAGGTCAACGCCGGTGATCATTTCGGTAACCGGGTGTTCAACCTGAATACGGGTGTTCATTTCAATGAAGTAGAACTCGCCGTTTTCGAACAGGAACTCAAAGGTACCCGCCCCGCGATAGCCGATATCAACACAGGCTTTAGCGCAACGCTCGCCGATGTAGCGACGCAGTTCCGGAGTAATGCCCGGCGCTGGCGCTTCTTCGACGACTTTCTGGTGACGACGCTGCATGGAGCAGTCACGTTCTGCCAGATAGATCGCGTTACCCTGACCGTCGGCCAGCACCTGAATTTCGATGTGGCGTGGGTTTTCCAGGTATTTTTCCATGTACACCATGTCATTGCTGAAAGCCGCTTTCGCTTCCGCTTTGGTCATGGAGATGGACTGCGCCAGTTCGGCATCGCTGCGCACAACGCGCATACCGCGACCGCCGCCGCCGCCGGACGCCTTGATGATAACCGGGTAGCCAATGCGTTTAGCATGAGCACGGTTAGCATCCATGTCGTCGGTCAACGGGCCGTCAGAGCCTGGTACGGTTGGAACACCGGCTTTTTTCATCGCGGTGATGGCAGACACTTTGTCGCCCATCAGGCGAATGGTGTCGGCTTTCGGGCCGATGAAGATAAAGCCAGAGCGTTCAACCTGCTCAGCAAAGTTGGCGTTCTCAGAGAGGAAGCCGTAGCCCGGGTGGATCGCGACCGCGCCGGTGATTTCGGCGGCGCTGATGATCGCCGGAATGTTCAGATAGCTTTTTACGGACGGAGCCGGACCGATACAGACCGTCTCATCCGCCAGCAATACGTGTTTTAAATCGCGATCCGCGCTTGAGTGCACGGCCACGGTCTTGATGCCCAGTTCTTTACAGGCACGAAGAATACGCAGTGCAATCTCGCCACGGTTGGCGATAACAATTTTATCCAGCATGTTCGCCTCGTTACTCGATGACGACCAGCGGCTCGTCAAATTCTACCGGCTGACCACTTTCGACCAGAATCGCTTTCACAGTACCTGATTTGTCTGCTTCGATCTGGTTCATCATTTTCATGGCTTCAACGATGCACAGGGTATCGCCTACGTTGACTTTCTGACCCACTTCGATGAACGCTTTCGCATCCGGGCTCGGGGTGCGGTAGAAAGTACCAACCATTGGGGAACGTACGATGTGACCACTGATTTCTGTTGCAGCCGCAGGTGCTGCTTCTGCTGCCGCTGGCGCAACGGCTGCGGCGAGCGCAGGCTGTTGCACTGGCGCAGCGTAAGCTTGCTGCATTACCGGGAAGCTAGCTGCTGGGGCTGCACGGCTGATGCGTACAGACTCTTCGCCTTCAGAAATTTCCAGTTCGGAGATGCCTGATTCTTCAACCAGCTCGATCAGTTTTTTAATCTTACGAATATCCATGAGTGGGTTCCGTACTCTTGTTTAGTGTGATTGTGACAAGCGTTTTACCGCTGTCTGTAAAGCGTATGAATAGCCGTCTGCACCCAGCCCACAAATCACGCCAGCGGCGATATCCGACAGGTAGGAATGGTGGCGGAACGGCTCTCGGGCGTGCACGTTACTCAGGTGGATCTCGATAAACGGGATACTCACCGCGAGCAGTGCGTCGCGTATAGCAACACTGGTGTGCGTAAACGCGGCCGGATTGATCAGGATATAGTCCACAGTGTCTTTAGCCTGATGAATACGGTCGATGATTGCGTACTCCGCATTTGACTGAAAATGGTCCAAATCCACATTCAGCGAGGCTGCTTCCGTACCCAGACGGTTAACAATTTCGCTCAATGTCAGCGTGCCGTACTTCTCTGGCTCACGGGTGCCGAGCATGTTCAGGTTCGGTCCGTTCAAAACTAAAATTTGGAATTTGTCAGCCATTGTGCCGCTATCTCCTGCGATTTTCGGGTAAAAAACAACATATACCCTCAACGCGCAATTGTCACCCTTTCAGAGGCCTAAAACCCCTGTCCGGAAAACCGAAGTCGCACATTATAACGATTTCGTAGCATTTGGCAGCTAAATACTGGTCTTATCAGGGAAGATTATCAACCGCTATCCGAAAAAGATTCGCGGTTGATAAATATTCTGCGGGAAAACGCACAGTTTCGTTAACTATCGCCACCACTGGCGGAACTTCTTGTAACGCCATGCTAAAAGGGCCAATGCCAGCAGGGCGTAGATGACCGGCTGAGGGGATAAAATCTTCACCGACCACAGGTAATGAAGGGGGGCGAGGATCGCGACAAGATAGACGAAGTTGTGCAGCCGTTGCCAGCGTCGGCCCAGTTTTCGCTGCGCGTACTGCGTGGATGTCAGCGTCAGCGCCAGTAAAACCAGCCAGCTTACGATACCCAGCGTCAGATAAGGGCGCGTCACCAGTTCGCTGCCAAGGAGTGCCAGGTTGTTAATGCCCAGCTCCAGCAGGGCGTAGCTGGTGAGATGCAGCGTCGCCCAGGCAAAACACCATAGCCCCAAAAGCCGTCGCGTGCGTATCAATAAGGGCTGTTTAGCGTAGCGCGCCAGCGGTGAGACGAGCAAGGTCGCCAGCAAAAATTTCAGAGCCATCCGACCCGTAAAATGCTGAATATCTTTAGCCGGATCGGCACTAAACTGCCCCTGACTGGCTGCCCAAAAGAGCCAGATAAAGGGGAGTAATCCGGCTAAGTGCAGGAGTACCTTCAGCCCGGTTATCTGCTTTGCCGTTAAACGCACTCAGAAGTTCTCCCGTAAATTCAGCCCACGGTACAGGGATGCCACTTCATCCGCATAGCCGTTAAACAACAGCGTTGGCTGGCGTTTAACGTCCAGCGCGCCGCCGGAACCGATAAAACGTTCCGTCGCCTGGGACCAGCGAGGATGGTCAACGTGTGGGTTAACGTTGGCGTAAAACCCGTACTCGTCGGGCGCCGCCAGGTTCC
This sequence comes from Enterobacter quasihormaechei, assembly GCF_004331385.1. GTDB lineage: Bacteria > Pseudomonadota > Gammaproteobacteria > Enterobacterales > Enterobacteriaceae > Enterobacter > Enterobacter quasihormaechei. Next base: position 85,019 of record NZ_SJON01000015.1, on the reverse strand, counting down.
AGGAGGTCGGCGGGCGCTCGCGGGTGAGCTTGATGCTGACGATGGATTTAATGTTTTTGAAGCCGTATTTCCACGGTACGGTTAAGCGAATGGGGGCCCCGTTTTGCGGCGGCAGCGCTTTGCCGTAAACGCCCACGGTCAGCAGCGTAAGGGGATGCATGGCTTCGTCGAGGCGTAACCCTTCAACGTACGGATATTCCAGCCCGCCGCCGATGAACCGATCCTTCTGGCCCGGCATCTCGTCCGGCGCATAGCGCGTCTGGAAAGAGACATACTTCGCGTTGCTGGTGGGCTCAGCCAGGGCCAGGAGCTTGTGCAAAGGGAAGCCCACCCACGGCACGACCATCGACCAGGCTTCCACGCAGCGCATGCGGTAAATGCGTTCTTCAAGGGGGAAGCGGGTGGTGAGGTCGTGATGATCCAGCGTCAGCGGTTTTGCCACTTCGCCGTCAATCTTCAGGGTCCAGGGATCGGTTTTCATGCTGCCCGCGTTGGCGGCAGGATCGGCCTTATCAAGACCAAACTCGTAAAAGTTGTTATAGCCGGTGACTTTTTCTTCCGGGGTCAACGCCAGCTTATTTTGCCATTGCGCCGGTTTGGTGAAGTTAAGGGGGGCACCGGAGGGGGCTTTCGGACGATCGTTACCCTTAAACCAGTCGAGCAGGTCGGCGTGGGCCGCAGGCGTGAGCGTCAAGGCGGTGGCGCTGATGCCAAGCATCTTCAGGATCTGGCGGCGCTGTAGCATAAAGACAGATTCAGACGTTACGTCGGCTTCCGTCAGTTTTCGGGTTTTCATGGCATCCTCCGTCAGGCGTTTTTCTAAGCATGACGGAGGAGGCGGGTTAGCGCGAATATGTCACGAAAATTTGAAGATTAGGCAATTTTGACCAGCGCACGACCGTGGAACTGGTTGTCCATGATTTTATTCGCGAACTCTGGCGCCTGGCTCAGGGTAATCTCCGTGGCGCTCTGCTCATAGAACGAGGCCGGCAGATCGCGGACCAGACGTTCCCAGGCCTCGGCACGCCGCTCGGCTGGAGCCATAACCGAATCGACGCCCTGAAGGCGCACGTTGCGCAGAATAAACGGCATCACCGTCGTCGGCAGGGCAAAACCACCCGCCAGCCCACAGGCCGCCACGCAGCCGCCGTAGTTCATTTGCGCCAGCACTTTCGCCAGCACTTTGTCGCCGACGGTATCGACCGCGCCAGCCCAGACCTGTTTTTCCAGCGGGCGGGTTTCGGCGAACTCGTCGCGGCTCAGAATACGGTTTGCGCCCAGCTGACGCAGATAATCATGCGTACTTTCGCGGCCAGAGACGGCGGCGACCTGATATCCCAGCTTGTGCAGCAGCGTGACGGCCGTGCTGCCCACGCCGCCGCTTGCGCCGGTGACGACGATTTCGCCGGAGTCAGGACGGATCCCGGCCTCTTCCAGCGCCATGACGCACAGCATGGCGGTGAAGCCCGCCGTGCCGACGATCATCGCTTTGCGGCCGTCCATGCCTTTCGGCATCGGGACCAGCCAGTCACCTTTTACGCGCGCCTGTGCTGCCAGCCCGCCCCAGTGGTTTTCACCCACCCCCCAGCCGGTGAGCAGGACCTGCTGTCCGGCGTGGAAGCGCGGATCTTCACTGGTATGCACGCGGCCTGCAAAGTCGATTCCGGGCACCATCGGGAAATTTCGGATGATTTTACCTTTCCCCGTAATGGCCAGTGCGTCTTTATAGTTCAGGCTGGACCAGTCGATATCCACGGTCACGTCGCCTTCCGGCAGGCGGCTCTCCTCAATGGTTTGCACCGAGGCAACGGTTTTGCCGTCCTGCTGTTCTAAAATCAAAGCCTGCATAGGGGGTCCTCACCAGGTTTAGTAATGGGAAAATATGTTCTGAAGACTATACTCGCTCAGTGAAACACCGTGCCGATGTAACGCAATAAATTGCCAGATACACCAGGTTTGGTAGTATGCCGCATTTGAAATGCAAGTTAGCGCTCACTTGCGACCCCTTCAACCCACGGAGTAATCTCAAGGATGCGATTAACGACGAAGTTCTCAGCTTTTATCACTTTGCTGACGGGGCTGACCATCATTGTCACGCTGATCGGCTGCTCGCTGAGCTTTTATAATGCCATCCAGGATAAGCTGGTTAACCGTGTTGAATCGGTTGCATCGGTTATCGACACCCGCCTGATCACCACACCCTTCCCGGCGCTTTCGCGTGAGCTGGATGAGTTAATGGTGCCTGTGGATATTGTGCGGATCGAGATTAAACAGGGGAAGCAGACCGTTTTCAGCCATACCCGCCAGGGCAGCTATCGTCCTGCCGGCACGGTAGAACAGTATCGGGACGTAACGGTCCATTCGCTTAAACACCCTGGTATGACGATCCATATGATGTACCAGGATCCGATGAGCAACTATTTACGCTCGCTCATGACCACCGCACCTTTAACCATCGCCGTTGCCTTTATCGTACTGCTCATTTTCCTCGCCGTTCGCTGGCAGCGTCGTCAGCTTTCCGGCCAGGAACTGCTGGAAACACGCTCCGTGCGGATACTCAATGGCGAGCGGGGGCCGCAGGTGCGGGGATCGGTGTATGAATGGCCGTCGCGCACCAGTAGCGCCCTGGACGTGCTGCTCTCCGAAATCCAGTTTGCCAGCGACCAGCGTAGCCGTATGGACACGCTGATCCGCTCCTACGCCGCGCAGGATAACAAAACGGGCCTTAACAACCGTCTCTTCTTTGATAATCAGCTGGCTACGCTGCTTGATGACCCCGAAAAGGTAGGCACGCACGGCGTGGTGATGATGATTCGCCTGCCGGACTTCGATCTGCTTCGTGATACCTGGGGACAGCGCGTGGCGGAAGAGAATCTCTTCACCCTGATTAACCTGCTGTCCACCTTTATTATGCGCTACCCCGGCGCGCTGCTGGCGCGCTACCACCGCAGTGACTTTGCCGTCTTGCTGCCGCATCGCACCTTAAAGGAGTCCGAGAGTATCGCCAGCCAGCTGCTGAAAGCCGTTGATGCGCTGCCGCAGAGCAAAATGCTCGACAGAGACGACATGGTGCATATGGGCATCTGTGCCTGGCGCGGCGGCCAGTCGACGGAGCAGGTGATGGAACATGCGGAAGCGGCTACGCGTAACGCCGTATTACAGGGCGCGAACGGCTGGGCGGTCTATGATGATACGCTGCCGGAGAAAGGGCGCGGCAACGTGCGCTGGCGAACCCTGATTGAACAGATGCTGAGCCGCGGTGGACCGCGTATCTATCAAAAACCGGCGGTCATGAAGAATGGCCATGTTCATCACCGTGAGCTGATGTGCCGTATTTTTGATGGCACCGAAGAGGTTATCTCGGCGGAATATCTGCCGATGGTGCTGCAATTTGGCTTATCCGAAGAGTATGACCGCCAGCAAATCACCCGCCTCATCCCGTTTTTATCGTACTGGCCTGAGGAAAATCTGGCTTTACAGGTGACCGTCGAGTCGCTGATTCGTCCGCGCTTCCAGCGCTGGTTACGCGACACGTTAATGCAGTGCGAAAAATCGCAACGCAAACGCATTATTTTTGAACTTGCAGAGGCAGATGTAGGTCAACACATCAGCCGGTTACGTCCGGTGGTACGTTTAATCAATGCGCTTGGGGCTCGTGTGGCCGTCACCCAGGCGGGTCTGACGCTGGTGAGCACCAGCTGGATCAAAGAGCTGGATGTAGAATTATTGAAGCTGCATCCTGGTCTGGTCAGAACGATTGAAAAACGCACGGAAAACCAGCTGCTGGTACAGAGCCTGGTGGAAGCGTGCAAAGGAACGCAAACGCAGGTATTTGCCACAGGCGTACGTTCACGCAGTGAATGGCAGATGTTGAAAGAGCGCGGTGTAGCGGGCGGTCAGGGGGATTTTTTTGCGGCCTCACAGCCCCTTGACACCAATGTGAAAAAATATTTGCAAAGATACTCTGTTTGACCTGCCGTTTACTTTGTTTTCACGTAGAATATCGCGCCTGTAGCTTTGAGTAAGACGAGCATAAAAGCCAGTGAACGACCTTTAATGGGTTACAAGTGAAAGTGAGGGACGCTGCTGTTTACTCAGCCCTGACGGATTCAGGGGATGAATTTGTAACAAAGGAAACGTGCTGCACTAATTTTCACCGTAGCAGACGATTTTTGCGCCTTGTCGCTGCTGCGTGTGGTTGGTAAAGTAAGCGGATTTTGTTTTCCGCCCCAGCTTTCAGGATTATCCCTTAGTATGTTGAAAAAATTTCGTGGCATGTTTTCCAATGACCTGTCCATTGACTTGGGTACCGCGAATACCCTTATTTATGTAAAAGGACAAGGCATCGTATTGAATGAGCCTTCCGTTGTGGCCATTCGTCAGGATCGTGCCGGCTCGCCAAAAAGCGTGGCCGCAGTAGGTCATGATGCGAAGCAGATGCTGGGCCGTACGCCGGGCAACATCGCCGCGATCCGCCCAATGAAAGACGGCGTTATTGCTGACTTCTTCGTGACCGAAAAAATGCTTCAGCACTTCATCAAGCAGGTTCACAGCAACAGCTTCATGCGCCCAAGCCCGCGCGTGCTGGTGTGTGTGCCGGTTGGCGCAACCCAGGTTGAACGCCGCGCGATCCGTGAATCCGCTCAGGGTGCCGGCGCGCGTGAAGTGTTCCTGATTGAAGAGCCGATGGCTGCGGCAATTGGTGCGGGTCTGCCGGTTTCTGAAGCAACCGGTTCTATGGTGGTGGATATTGGTGGCGGTACTACCGAAGTGGCCGTCATCTCCCTGAACGGCGTGGTGTACTCCTCCTCCGTACGTATCGGCGGTGACCGCTTCGACGAAGCCATCATCAACTACGTTCGCCGTAACTACGGTTCTCTGATCGGTGAAGCAACCGCAGAGCGTATCAAGCACGAAATCGGTTCTGCTTATCCGGGTGACGAAGTACGCGAGATCGAAGTTCGCGGCCGTAACCTGGCTGAAGGCGTGCCGCGCGGATTCACCCTGAACTCTAACGAAATCCTGGAAGCGTTGCAGGAGCCGTTGACCGGCATCGTGAGCGCGGTGATGGTTGCGCTGGAACAGTGCCCGCCTGAGCTGGCTTCCGATATCTCCGAGCGCGGTATGGTGCTGACCGGTGGTGGTGCGCTGCTGCGTAACCTCGACCGCCTGTTAATGGAAGAGACAGGTATTCCTGTCGTAGTTGCAGAAGATCCACTGACTTGCGTCGCCCGTGGTGGTGGCAAGGCGCTGGAAATGATCGACATGCACGGCGGCGACTTGTTTAGCGAAGAGTAGTCGGGTGTGAGAGGGTAGCAATTTGCTACCCTTTCTCTCTGACGCGAGAATACGCATAGCCTATGAAGCCAATTTTTAGCCGTGGCCCGTCGCTACAGTTTCGCCTGATCCTGGCGGTTCTGGTGGCGCTCGGGGTCATTATTGCCGATAGCCGCCTCGGTACGTTCAGCCAGATCCGAACGTACATGGATACCGCCGTCAGTCCTTTCTACTTTATTTCAAATGGTCCCCGTGAACTGCTCGACTCCGTGTCGCAAACGCTTTCATCGCGTGACCAGCTCGAACTTGAAAATCGTGCGTTACGCCAGGAACTGCTGCTGAAAAACAGCGAGCTGCTGATGCTGGGGCAATATAAGCAGGAAAACGCACGCCTGCGTGAACTGCTTGGCTCGCCGCTGCGCCAGGATGAACAGAAAATGGTCACCCAGGTGATTTCCACCGTAAACGATCCCTACAGCGATCAGGTGGTGATTGATAAAGGCAGCGTGAACGGCGTATACGAAGGTCAACCTGTGATCAGCGATAAAGGCGTTGTGGGCCAGGTCGTTGCGGTTGCCAAACTGACCAGCCGCGTGCTGCTGATTTGCGATGCTACCCATGCGCTGCCGATTCAGGTGCTGCGTAACGACATTCGCGTGATTGCTGCCGGCAATGGCTGTACGGACGATCTTCAGCTTGAACATCTGCCAGCCAACACGGACATCCGCGTGGGCGACGTGCTGGTGACGTCCGGTCTGGGCGGTCGTTTCCCTGAAGGCTACCCGGTTGCGGTGGTCTCATCCGTGAAGCTCGACACTCAGCGTGCTTACACCGTAATCCAGGCGCGTCCAACGGCGGGCTTGCAGCGTTTACGTTACCTGCTGCTGCTGTGGGGAGCCGATCGTAACGGTGCGAACCCGATGACGCCGGAAGATGTGCATCGCGTCGCGAACGAACGCCTGATGCAGATGATGCCGCAGGTGCTGCCTGCGCCGGATGCGATGGGGCCACCTGCGCCCGTACCGGCTCCGGCGACAGGGTTAACGCAGCCGCTACCGGATGCGCCACCGCCGCCGCAAGTCTCGGGTGGAGGGCAGTAGTGGCCAGTTATCGTAGCCAGGGACGCTGGGTAATCTGGCTCTCATTCCTCGTTGCACTGTTGCTGCAAATTATGCCCTGGCCGGACGACATTCTTGTTTTCCGGCCAAACTGGGTTTTGCTCATTTTGCTCTACTGGATCCTTGCCCTGCCGCACCGCGTAAATGTCGGCACGGGTTTTGTGATGGGTGCCATACTGGATCTCATCAGCGGCTCTACGCTTGGCGTACGCGCCTTATCCATGAGCATTATTGCGTACCTCGTCGCACTCAAATTCCAGCTCTTTCGTAACCTTGCGCTCTGGCAACAGGCGCTGGTGGTGATGTTGTTGTCGCTCGCTGCGGATATCGTTGTTTTCTGGGCAGAGTTTTTAGTGATCAACGTCTCTTTCCGACCGGAAGTGTTCTGGAGTAGTGTAGTAAACGGTGTGCTCTGGCCGTGGCTGTTCCTGCTGATGCGTAAAATTCGCCAGCAGTTTGCCGTGCAATAAAAGGTTTCTATGACGTCTCTGTATCTTGCCTCCGGTTCTCCGCGTCGCCAGGAACTGCTCGCGCAGCTGGGTGTCTCCTTCGAACGCATCGTTACCGGCATTGAAGAAAAACGTGCTGAGGGCGAAAGCGCTCAGCAGTACGTCTCTCGTCTGGCGCGTGAAAAAGCGCAGGCGGGCGTCGCATGCGTGCCGCGTGACTTACCGGTGCTGGGTGCGGACACCATCGTCATTCTCAAGGGTGAAGTGCTTGAGAAACCCCGTGACGCAGACCATGCGGCGCAGATGCTGCGCAACCTGTCCGGACAAACGCATCAGGTGATGACGGCGGTGGCGCTGGCGGACAGCCAGTACGTTCTGGATTGCCTGGTGGTAACGGAAGTGACGTTCAGAGTCCTCACCGACGAGGAGATCGCCGGCTATATCGCCAGCGGTGAACCGATGGATAAAGCAGGTGCATACGGTATTCAAGGGTTGGGTGGCTGTTTTGTCAGGAAGATAAATGGCAGCTATCACGCCGTAGTCGGCTTACCGCTGGTGGAAACGTATGAGTTGCTGAGTAATTTTAACTCACTGCGTGAGGGAAGGGATAATTATGACGGCTGAATTGTTGGTAAACGTAACGCCCTCGGAAACCCGTGTGGCCTACATTGATGGTGGCATTCTTCAGGAAATTCATATTGAGCGTGAAGCGCGACGCGGAATCGTAGGCAATATCTACAAAGGTCGTGTCAGTCGTGTACTACCGGGTATGCAGGCGGCTTTTGTAGATATTGGGCTCGATAAGGCGGCGTTTTTACATGCCTCCGATATCATGCCGCACACCGAATGCGTGGCTGGCGAAGAGCAAAAGCAGTTTGCCGTGCGCGACATCTCTGAGCTGGTGCGTCAGGGCCAGGATCTGATGGTGCAGGTGGTGAAAGATCCGCTGGGCACCAAAGGCGCGCGTCTGACCACCGACATCACCCTGCCTTCACGCTATCTGGTGTTTATGCCGGGCGCGTCGCACGTTGGCGTTTCACAGCGTATTGAAAGCGAAAGCGAGCGCGAGCGCCTGAAAAAAGTCGTGAGCGCCTACTGCGACGAGCAGGGCGGCTTTATTATTCGTACCGCGGCGGAAGGGATCAGCGAAGACGATCTGGCCTCGGATGCGGCCTACCTGAAGCGCGTCTGGACCAAGGTGATGGAGCGGAAAAAACGCAACCAGACCCGCTACCGTCTGTACGGCGAGCTGGCGCTTGCTCAGCGCGTACTGCGTGATTTCGCCGATGCGCAGCTTGACCGCATCCGTGTGGACTCCCGCCTGACGTATGAAGCCCTGCTGGAGTTTACCGCCGAGTACATTCCGGAAATGCCGGGGCTGCTGGAGCATTACACCGGACGCCAGCCGATATTTGACCTCTATGACGTTGAAAACGAAATCCAGCGCGCGCTGGAGCGTAAGGTTGAGCTGAAATCGGGCGGTTATCTGATTATCGACCAGACCGAAGCGATGACCACCGTGGATATCAACACCGGCGCGTTTGTCGGCCATCGCAACCTCGATGACACCATCTTCAACACCAACATCGAAGCGACGCAGGCCATCGCGCGCCAGCTTCGCCTGCGCAATCTGGGCGGCATTATCATCATCGACTTTATCGATATGAATAATGAAGATCACCGCCGTCGCGTGCTGCACTCGCTGGAGCAGGCGCTGAGTAAAGATCGCGTGAAAACCAGCATCAACGGCTTCTCCCAGCTGGGGCTGGTGGAAATGACCCGGAAACGGACCCGCGAAAGCGTGGAACACGTGCTCTGCAACGAGTGTCCAACCTGCCATGGACGCGGAACGGTAAAGACGGTGGAGACGGTCTGCTACGAGATCATGCGTGAGATTGTCCGCGTCCATCATGCCTACGACTCCGACCGTTTTCTGGTCTATGCTTCCCCTGCGGTGGCGGAGGCCCTGAAAGGGGAAGAGTCGCACGCGCTGGCGGAAGTGGAAATCTTTGTCGGCAAACAGGTAAAAGTGCAGATTGAGCCGCTCTATAACCAGGAGCAGTTTGACGTCGTAATGATGTAAACGCAGTTCGCTGCGAGATTAAAGGCTGACAAGGAGAGACGCGTGAGGCGATTGCCGGGGATTTTACTGCTTACAGGGGCAACGCTGGTCGTGATTGTCGCGTTGCTCGTGAGCGGGCTGCGTCTCGTCTTGCCGCATCTTGACAGCTGGCGTCCGCAGATCCTGGCGAAAATCGAGTCCACCACCGGCCTGCCGTTAGACGTGAGCCATATCGAGGCAAGCTGGCAGACCTTTGGCCCGACGCTTGATGCGCGGGATATCAGCGCCAGCCTGAAAGATGGCGGTCACCTTAAAATCAAACGCGTTACCCTGGCGCTGGATGTCTGGCAAAGCCTGCTGCATCTGCGCTGGCAGTTTCGCGATCTCACCTTCTGGCAACTTCAGCTAAAGACCAATACGCCGCTGCAAAGCGGCGAAGGCGATCGGGGGCTGGAAACCAGCCGTATCAGCGATCTCTTCCTGCGTCAGTTCGATCATTTCGATCTGCGCGACAGCGAAATCAGCTTTATTACCCTTTCCGGGCAGCGCGCCGAGCTGGCGATCCCACAGCTGACCTGGCTAAACGGAAAAGATCGCCACCGCGCCGAGGGGCAGGTAAATCTCTCCAGCCTGAACGGGCAGCACGGCGTGATGCAGGTGCGGATGGATCTGCGCGACGACAATGGCCTGCTGAACAATGGCCGCGTGTGGTTGCAGGCGGACGATGTGGACGTGAAGCCGTGGCTTGGCGAGTGGATCCAGCAGAACATGCAGCTGGAAACCGCGCGTTTCAGTCTCGAAGGCTGGATGACCCTGACGAACGGGGCGTTCGCCAGCGGTGATATCTGGCTCAAGCAGGGGGGCGCGAGCTGGAAGGGCGAAAACCATCAGCATCAGCTTTCGGTCGATAACCTCACCGCCCATGTAACCCAGGAAAAAGGCGGCTGGCAGTTCGCTATTCCGGATACGCGCATCTCTATGGACAACAAACCCTGGCCAAGCGGCGCGCTGACGCTGGCGTGGATGCCGGAGCAGGACGTCGGCGGGGTAAACGGTAAACGCAGCGACGAGTTGCGTATCCGCGCCAGTAACCTGGACCTGACGGCGATCGAGGGCCTGCGTTCAATGGCCGCAAAACTCTCCCCGGAGCTGGGTGACATCTGGCTGGCGACGCAGCCGAGCGGGCAGATAAACCGTCTGGCGCTGGATATTCCGCTTCAGGCCACGGAAAAAACGCGCTTCCAGGCGGCATGGAAAAATCTCGCCTGGAAACAGTGGAAACTGCTGCCGGGCGCTGAGCACTTCAGCGGCAAGCTGGAAGGAAGCGTGGAAAACGGCAGGCTGACGGCAGAAATGCAGGATGCCAAAATGCCGTACGAAACGGTCTTTCGTGCGCCGCTGGAGATCGCGCAGGGTAATGTCACCCTCAACTGGCTGAAGAACGACAAAGGTTTTCAGCTTGATGGCCGCGATATCGATGTAAAAGCCAGGGCGGTGCATGCCCGCGGCAATTTCCGTTACCTACAGCCTGAAGGCGATGAGCCGTGGCTGGGTATCCTGGCAGGCATCAGCACGGATGACGGCTCGCAGGCGTGGCGCTACTTCCCGGAGAACCTGATGGGGAAAGCGCTGGTGGACTATCTCAGCGGCGCCATTCAGGGCGGTCAGGCGGATAACGCCACGCTGGTCTACGGCGGCAACCCGCACCTGTTCCCGTATAAGCATAACGAAGGTCAGTTCCAGGTTCTGGTGCCGCTGCGCAACGCCACCTATGCCTTCCAGCCGGACTGGCCCGCGCTGAAAAATCTCGATATCGAACTCAACTTCCTCAATGACGGCTTGTGGATGAAGACGGACAGCGTGGCGCTGGGCGGCGTGACGGCGAGCAACCTGACCGCAAACATCCCGGATTACTCGAAAGAGAAATTGCTGATTGATGCGGATATTAAGGGGCCGGGTAATGCGGTTGGTCCGTATTTTGAAGATACGCCGCTGAATGACTCTCTGGCGGCCACCCTTCAGCAGTTGCAGCTAGATGGCGATGTGAATGCTCGCTTACATCTGGATATCCCGCTCGACGGGGAAATGACCACCGCCAAAGGCGACGTTCGCCTTAATAACAACAGCCTCTATATCAAGCCGCTGGACAGTACGCTGAAAAACCTCAGCGGTCAGTTCAGCTTTGTTAACGGCAATCTGAAAAGTGAGCCGCTGAAAGCGACCTGGTTCAATCAACCCGTCAATATCGATTTCTCCACCACAGAGGGTGATAAAGCCTACCAGGTGGCGGTAAATATGGACGCGAACTGGCAGCCGTCACGCATGAATGTCCTGCCGAAGCCGGTTGAGAACGCGGTGGATGGCGCGGTGTCGTGGAATGGCAAGGTGGCCATCGACCTGCCTTATCACTCCGGCGCGCGGTATAAGGTCGACATCACGGGCGATCTTAAAAATCTCAGCAGCCAGCTGCCCGCCCCTCTGAATAAGAAAAGCGGCGAGCCGCTGCCTGTCAACGTTAACGTAGACGGTAACCTCAACGGCTTTGACGTAACCGGTAACGCTGGCGGAACAAACCACTTTAACAGCCGCTGGCTGCTTAACCGCAAGCTGACGCTGGACAGGGCGATCTGGACGACGGACAGCCGTACCACGCCACCGCTGCCGGAGCAGGCGGGCATCGAGCTGAATCTGCCGGCGATGGATGGCGCAGAGTGGCTGGCGCTGTTCCAGAAAGGTGTCGGGCAAAACGTCGATCAAACGGCGCAGTTCCCGCAGGCCATTACCTTACGTACGCCTGCGCTGACGCTGGGTGGGCAGCGGTGGAACAACCTGAGCATCGTTTCCCGGCCGACGGCTAACGGCTCAAAGGTTGAGGCTCAGGGCCGTGAAATTAACGGCACGTTGACGATGCGCGATAACGCGCCGTGGCAGGCGGCGATCCGCTACCTCTATTACAACCCGACCTTTGCCGTGGCTGAAAAACAGCCGACGGCCGCTTCGCCCCTCAGCAAGACATCGCGCGTTGATTTCAGCGGCTGGCCCGATCTCCAGCTGCGCTGTGCGGAGTGCTGGCTGTGGGGGCAAAAATATGGCCGTATCGACGGAGATGTCGCCATCAAGGGCACGACGCTGAGCCTTACCGGTGGTCTGGTGGATACCGGTTTTGGCCGTTTGACCGCCGCCGGGGAATGGGTGAATAAGCCGGGCGCGCAGCGCACCTCCCTGAAAGGCGATATCAAAGGCAGCAAGCTGGATGCGGCGGCTAACTTCTTCGGCATCAGTACGCCGCTTCGGGGATCGTCATTCGATGTGAATTACGATCTGCACTGGCGTGCGGCGCCGTGGCAGCCGGACGTCGCCACGCTGAACGGCATTCTCAGAACCCGTTTTGGTAAGGGACAAATTGCCGATGTCAGCACCGGCCATGCGGGGCAAATACTGCGCCTGCTGAGCTTTGACGCGCTGCTGCGCAAGCTGCGCTTCGATTTCAGCGATACCTTCAACGACGGTTTCTATTATGACTCCATTCGCGGAACGGCCTGGATCAAGGACGGCGTGATGCATACTGACGATACGCTGCTGGACGGCCTGGAGGCGGATATCGCCATGAAAGGCTCGGTGGATCTGGTGCGTCGTGAACTGGATATGGAAGCGGTCGTTGCCCCGGAGATTTCCGCTACCGTGGGCGTGGCGACGGCGTTTGTGGTTAACCCGATTGTCGGTGCGGCGGTATTTGCCGCCAGCAAAGTGCTGGGGCCGCTCTGGAGTAAGGTCTCGATTCTGCGCTACCGCATTACGGGCCCAATCGATAAACCGCAGATTAATGAGGTGCTGCGCCAGCCGCGCAAAGAAGCACAGCAATGATTTGACGTGGGCAGGTAATTGCCTCACTCTCAATAAATACGATTTTTACACCGCCACGGGCGGCAACGAACGAGTAGCAATACGATGAGTCTGAACCTGGTAAGTGAACATTTGCTCGCAGCGAACGGCCTGAGCCATCAGGACCTGTTCTCCATTCTTGGTCAACTGACCGAACGCCGTCTCGACTACGGCGATCTCTATTTCCAGTCGAGCTATCACGAATCCTGGGTTTTAGAAGACAGCATCATTAAAGATGGCTCCTATAACATCGACCAGGGCGTCGGCGTGCGCGCCGTGAGCGGCGAGAAAACCGGTTTTGCCTATGCCGACCAGATAAGCCTGGCCGCGCTGGAGCAGAGCGCGCAGGCCGCACGCACCATCGTGCGCGACGCGGGCGACGGCCGCGTAAAAACCCTGGGCGAAGTGCAGCATTCGGCGCTCTATACCAGCATCGACCCGCTGCAAAGCATGAGCCGCGAAGAGAAGCTGGACATCCTGCGTCGCGTGGACAAAGTGGCCCGCGCCGCCGACAAACGCGTGCAGGAAGTGTCCGCCAGCCTGAGCGGCGTCTATGAGCTGATCCTGGTGGCAGCAACGGACGGTACGCTGGCCGCCGACGTGCGTCCGCTGGTGCGTCTCTCCATCAGCGTGCAGGTGGAAGACGACGGCAAGCGCGAGCGCGGCTCAAGCGGCGGCGGCGGTCGTTTTGGCTATGACTGGTTCCTCGGCGACGTTGACGGCGAAGCGCGCGCGGATGCGTGGGCAAAAGAAGCCGTGCGCATGGCGCTGGTTAATCTGTCTGCCGTGGCGGCACCCGCCGGTACGCTGCCGGTTGTGCTGGGCGCAGGCTGGCCCGGCGTGCTGCTGCACGAAGCGGTCGGTCACGGGCTGGAAGGCGATTTCAACCGCCGTGGTACGTCTGTATTCAGCGGTCAGATGGGGCAGCTTGTCTCCTCTGAGCTGTGTACCGTGGTCGATGATGGCACCATGCCTGACCGTCGCGGCTCGATTTCTATCGACGATGAAGGCACGCCGGGTCAGTACAACGTGCTGATCGAAAACGGCGTCCTGAAAGGCTACATGCAGGACAAGCTCAACGCGCGTCTGATGGGCGTTGCGCCAACGGGCAACGGTCGTCGCGAATCTTACGCGCACCTGCCGATGCCGCGCATGACCAACACCTACATGCTGCCGGGTAAATCCACGCCGCAGGAGATTATCGAATCCGTTGATTACGGTATCTTCGCGCCGAACTTTGGTGGCGGCCAGGTGGATATCACCTCCGGCAAATTTGTCTTCTCGACTTCAGAGGCGTATCTGATTGAGAAGGGCAAAGTGACTAAAGCAGTGAAGGGCGCAACCCTGATTGGTTCCGGCATTGAGGCCATGCAGCAGATTTCCATGGTCGGTAACGACCTGAAGCTGGATAACGGCGTGGGCGTTTGCGGCAAAGAGGGCCAGAGCCTGCCGGTAGGCGTCGGCCAGCCGACGCTGAAGGTTGATAACCTGACCGTGGGCGGTACGGCGTAATTTTTCATTTTCCCCTCACCCTAACCCTCTTCCCAACGGGGAGAGGGCCGGGGTGAGGGGGAAGGCCTACTCTTTCCTTCTTCCCCGCATGCCCTGAAACAGCTCCGCCACTTCCACAAAATAGTCCGTCAGATAGTTAATACAGACCTGCACCTTCAGCGGCAGCTTGTCCTTTTCGGTATACAGCGCGTAAACCGGGCGCGGATCCGACTGGTAGCGCGGGAACAGGATCTCCAGCTCGCCGCTGTTGATCTCGTTGATCACCCACATCAGCGGCACGTAGGCGATACCGGCCCCGGCCACCAGCCAGCGCGAGATGGTCATCGGATCGTTGGTCACGAAGCGGCCTTCAGGCAGCAGCCGGGTGGAAAGCCCTTCCGGCGCGATCAGCTCAAATTCGTTATCCGGGCGCACGCTGTATTCCAGCCACGAGTGGTTGCTCAGGTCGGCGGGTTTTTCCGGCACGCCATACTGTGCCAGGTAGCTCTTTGAGGCGCAGACCACCATCGGCATGCTGCCCAGCCGACGCGAGAACAGGCTCGAGTCCTGCAAGGCGCCAACGCGGATCACCACGTCTAACCCATCGGCAATCAGGTCCGGTGCGGGAATACCCGTCACCAGATTGACGGTTAAGCCAGGATACTCTTTCAGCATTTCCGCCGTCATGGCAGCGAGAACATTTTGTGCCATAGTTGAAGAACACCCGATGCGCAGCGTGCCGATAGGGGTGTTATTAAAGGCATAAAGCTGCTCGTGAACATCCTGCACCTCATGCAGCATTCGACGGCAGCCCTGATAGTAAATTTTACCCGCTTCCGTCAGCCCGATGCTGCGGGTACTGCGGTTGAGCAGCTTCACCTGAAGCTCGTCTTCCAGTTTTGACACCGTCTGGCTAATGGATGAGACGCTCATTTGTAGCTGACGTGCTGCGGCGGTAAAAGAGCCTTGTTCGACAACTTTGGCAAACACCGACATGCGTTTTAGTCGTTCCATTATTCACTCTGGCTTAAAAGTGATTTAGATCACATATGATAGATAACAGCATAACAGTTACGTTAATATACTATTAATTACATAACGGCTGCGCCACTCTCGCCCGGCATTTCTTGCCCTCCTGCGGCGGCGCGAGCTTAACAATCCAGTAGCCTGCACTCTCTATAATCAAGGTCAACATGAGTCTGTTTCCCGTTATCGTGGTGTTCGGTCTGTCGTTCCCACCGATATTTTTCGAGCTTCTTTTATCACTGGCGATCTTCTGGCTGGTGCGCAAGGTGCTGGTCCCTACCGGGATTTATGATTTCGTCTGGCATCCTGCATTGTTTAATACCGCGCTGTATTGCTGCCTGTTCTATTTAATATCGCGCATGTTTGTCTGAGGTTGATGTGAAAACGCTAACAAGAAAAATCTCCCGCACTGCCATCACTATGGCGCTGGTCATCCTGGCGTTCATCGCTATTTTTCGCGCCTGGGTCTATTACACCGAATCGCCGTGGACGCGCGATGCGCGTTTCAGCGCGGAGGTGGTTGCAATAGCGCCCGATGTTGCCGGTCTTATTACGGCGGTCAACGTTCACGATAACCAGCTGGTGAAGAAAGATCAGGTGCTGTTCACCATCGACCAGCCGCGCTATCAAAAAGCCCTTGAAGAAGCAGAAGCCGACGTAGCGTATTACAACGCGCTGGCCTCTGAAAAACGCCGTGAAGCAGGACGCCGTAACAAGCTGGGCATCCAGGCCATGTCCAGGGAAGAGATTGACCAGTCCAATAACGTGCTGCAAACCGTGCTGCACCAGCTGGCAAAAGCTCAGGCGACGCGCGATCTGGCGAAGCTCGATCTGGAACGTACCGTGATCCGCGCCCCGTCCGATGGCTGGGTGACTAACCTTAACGTCTATGCCGGTGAGTTTATCACGCGCGGCTCAACCGCCGTGGCGCTGGTGAAACAAAACTCCTTCTACGTCCTCGCCTATATGGAAGAGACCAAGCTGGAAGGCGTGCGTCCGGGCTATCGCGCTGAAATCACGCCGCTCGGCAGCAACCGTGTCCTGAAAGGGACCGTGGACAGCGTTGCCGCGGGGGTGACCAACTCCAGCAGTACGGTAGATAACAAAGGGATGGCGACCGTCGATTCCAACCTTGAGTGGGTTCGCCTGGCGCAGCGCGTACCGGTGCGCATTCGTCTGGACGAGCAGCAGAGCAACCTCTGGCCCGCAGGCACCACGGCGACGGTGGTGATCACCGGTGAAAAAGACCGTGATGCCAGCCAGGACTCCATCTTCCGTCAAATCGCCCATCGCCTGCGCGAGTTTGGTTGATCGCTATGGGCATTTTTTCCATCGCCAGCCAGCACATCCGCTTCGCCGTGAAGCTGGCATGCGCCATTGTGCTGGCGCTGTTTATTGGCTTCCATTTCCAGCTTGAAACGCCGCGCTGGGCCGTTCTGACCGCCGCGATTGTTGCCGCCGGTCCCGCCTTCGCGGCGGGTGGCGAACCCTATTCCGGGGCCATCCGCTATCGCGGGATGCTGCGTATTATCGGGACCTTTATCGGCTGTATCGCCGCCCTGACCATTATCATTCTGATGATCCGCACGCCGCTGCTGATGCTGATCGTGTGCTGTATCTGGGCGGGTTTTTGTACCTGGGTCTCCTCCCTTGTGAAGGTTGAGAACTCGTACGCCTGGGGCCTGGCGGGATATACCGCGCTGATTATTATCATCACCATCCAGACCGATCCGCTGCTCGCCCCGCAGTTCGCCGTGGAACGTTGCAGCGAGATTGTGATTGGTATCGTCTGCGCGATTGTCGCCGATCTGCTTTTCTCTCCGCGTTCTATTAAGCAGGAAGTGGATCGTGAGCTGGACGCGCTGATCGTTGCCCAGTACCAGCTCATGCAGCTGTGCATTAAGCACGGTGACAGCGAAGAGGTCGACAAGGCCTGGAGCGGGCTGGTGCGCCGCACGCAGGCGCTGGAAGGGATGCGCAGTAACCTCAACATGGAGTCTTCCCGCTGGGAGCGCGCCAATCGGCGCCTGAAAGCGATCAATACCGTCTCGTTAACGCTGATCACCCAGGCGTGTGAAACCTACCTGATTCAGAACACTCGCCCCGAAGCGGTAACGGATACCTTCCGCGAACTGTTTGATGAGCCTGTGGAGACAGTGCAGGACGTGCATCGACAGCTTAAACGCATGCGCCGCGTGATTGCCTGGACGGGAGAGCGTGACACGCCAGTCACCATTTATACCTGGGTTGGCGCCGCAACGCGCTACCTGCTTCTGAAACGCGGCGTGATTGGCAACACCAAAATCAGTGCGGCGGAAGAAGAGGTGTTACAGGGCGAAGTGGTCATTAAACCGGAATCCGCCGAGCGTCATCATGCGATGGTCAACTTCTGGCGTACCACGCTGGCCTGTATACTCGGCACGCTGTTCTGGCTGTGGACCGGCTGGACGTCCGGTAGCGGCGCGATGGTGATGATTGCCGTCGTGACCGCGCTGGCAATGCGTCTGCCCAACCCGCGCATGGTCGCTATCGATTTCCTGTACGGTACCATTGCGGCGTTACCGATTGGCGCGCTCTATTTCCTGGTGATTATCCCCTCGACACAGCAAAGCATGCTTCTGCTCTGCATCAGCCTGGCGGTAATGGCGTTCTTTATCGGGATAGAGGTACAAAAACGCCGACTGGGATCGTTAGGCGCTCTGGCGAGTACGATTAACATCATTGTGCTGGATAACCCGATGACCTTCCATTTCAGCCAGTTCCTGGACAGCGCATTAGGCCAGCTGGTGGGCTGTTTCCTGGCGATGATGGTCATCCTGCTGGTGCGGGATAACTCCCGGGCGCGAACAGGGCGTGTGCTGCTGAATCAGTTTGTGTCGGCCGCCGTTTCGTCCCTGACTACCAATACCGCACGACGCAAGGAGAACCACCTGCCGGCTCTTTACCAGCAGCTGTTCCTGTTGCTGAACAAATTCCCGGGCGATGTCGCCCGTTTCCGCCTGGCATTGACCATGATTATCGCGCACCAGCGTCTGCGGAACGCGCCGGTGCCGATTAACGACGATTTGTCCGCCTTCCACCGCCAGCTACGGCGCACGGCGGACCACGTGATATCGGCATCCAGCGATGACAAACGTCGCCGCTACTTTAAGCAACTGCTGGAAGAGCTGGATATCTACCAGGAAAAACTGCGGATCTGGGAAGCGCCGCCGCAGGTTACCGAGCCGGTTGAGCGGCTGGTATTTATGCTGCACCGCTACCAGAACGCGCTGACGGACAGCTAACGAAGAGAAAACCGACGCCAAAAGCGTCGGTTTTTTTGTGGCTATACTTATTCCTGTAGGTTCAAACATTCAGGAAGGGAGGACACATGACAACCCAGGCTCTTCAGGACAGTACGCTTTTTCAGACCGGGTATCTGGTTAACGGTATCTGGAAAACACTCGACACCACGTTTGATGTGCTAAACCCGGCCACGGGCGAGGTCATTGCAAAAGTAGCGAAAGCAGGTAAAGCCGAAACCGAAGAGGCTATTGCGGCCGCGACGAAAGCCTTTCCCGCATGGCGCGCAAAAACGGCAAAAGAGCGTTCTGCGATCCTCTATCGCTGGTACGAACTAATTATTGAGAATAAAAGCTGGCTCGGAAGGCTGATGACCACCGAGCAGGGCAAGCCGCTGAAAGAAGCTGAGGGCGAAGTAGAGTATGCCGCCAGCTTCATTCAGTGGTTTGCCGAGCAGGCCAAGCGTGCCAACGGCGAAATTATCCCTCCGGTTAAACCCGGCTCCCGTATCCTGGCCACCCGGGAGCCTGTCGGGGTGGTTGCCGCTATCACACCATGGAACTTCCCGATGGCCATGCTCACCCGTAAGCTCGGCCCGGCGCTGGCAGCGGGGTGTACCGGCGTGATCAAACCTGCAAACAACACGCCGCTGAGCGCCTTTGCGCTGCTGACGCTGGCGAAGCAGGCCGGCGTGCCGGATGGTGTGCTGAATGCGGTCGCGGGGAGCACCTCTGAAATTAGCGACGCCATTATGGCCAGCCATGACGTGCGCAAAATCTCGTTTACCGGTTCAACTGCCGTCGGGAAAACGCTGGTCCGCAATTCCGCAGACACCATGAAAAAGGTGTCGATGGAGCTGGGCGGTAATGCGCCGTATATCGTTTTTGAGGACGCGGACATTGAGGCCGCCGTTAAAGGCGCCATCGCCAATAAGTTCCGTAACGCCGGGCAGGTCTGCGTCAGCGTAAACCGTTTCTATATTCAGGAGACGGTCTACGACAAGTTTGTTAATCAACTTGCTGATGCGGTGAAGGCGCTGAAGGTGGGTAATGGCCTGGACGAGGGCGTCGTTGTCGGCCCGCTGATTGAGCCTTCGGCTGTTGATAAAGTCCGTGAGCACGTCGAAGATGCGGTAGCGAAGGGCGCCACGGTGCTGGCCGGCGGTAAACCGCATGAGCTTGGCGGTAACTACTGGATGCCCACCGTCCTCGGTGACTGCCATGAAGGCATGAAGCTGGCGGAAGAGGAGACCTTCGGACCCGTTGCCGCCTGCTTCCGCTTCACGTCGGAAGACGAAGTCGTGATGCGTGCGAACAATACGCCTTACGGGCTGGCAGCCTACTTCTATACCCAGAATCTGTCGCGGGTGTTCCGCGTCTCACAGGCCATTGAGAGCGGCATGATCGGGATTAATGAATGTGCGGTATCGACCGAACTGGGCCCGTTTGGGGGAGTAAAAGAGTCCGGGCTGGGACGCGAGGGGTCCGTGCTGGGGCTTGAGGAGTTTCTGGAAGTTAAAACCCTGCATATCGGGGGATTATAATAGACAGGGCGGCATCTGCCGCCCGCCTGTACCGGGTGGCTGGCAATGAAAATTTATACCTTTGATTTTGACGAAATTGATAGTCAGGAAGACTTCTACCGCGAGTTTATTCGGGCGTTCGACCTGGAGCGGGACAGCGTAAGCAACCTTGATATGCTGTGGGATGTGGTGACCGGCGACAGGCTGCCGTTACCGCTGGAAATCGAGTTTACCCATCTGCCTGAAAAGCTGCGCAGACGCTTTGGCGCACTGATTTTATTGTTTGATGAAGCGGAGGAGGAGCTGGAAGGGCAACTGCGTTTCAATGTGCGTCAGTCATAAAAAAGCCCCTGACCGGGAGGTCAGGGGCAAGTCGTATGATGAGATACGACGAGGGTTTATTTGTACAGTTCAGCCGTAGCGTGCCAGTGGTCGCCGCTGCGTGCTTCAATTACGCGATAGGATGATGCACCCTGTTCTTCCGCTTTTTTGTTCAGCATGTCGTGCATGTCCATCGGAGATGCGCCGATGGCACCAACAGAAACCGTCCCGATAGCCTGACGGGATTGTGCCTGTTCGGCATTGATGGCGTCGGCCGCAAACGCACCGAATGACAGGACAGAGAGTACGCTCAGGGCAGCAACAGTGTTTTTAATTTTCATGATCGGTTACCTCGTCAATTATTCTACTGGGGTCTTTGTTCTGTGACCCTCATCACAAAATCAAGTATACACTAATCACTCAAAAAATTAATACCAGACTAATGGTTTCACTTGTTATCACGTATTAAAAAAATCGATTTTTATAACGTGAGTGCATAAAAAAGGGTATGGCAAGGCGATATTTGTCCATTTTTGTATTTAAAATCATATTGATAGATGAATTTGATTTTTAGTGCGATTTTGCAGCAAATCATCCACTGGCTGAATGTTAACAGGCGGTAAAAAGCACTATTTGCAAAAGCAGCAGGCAGTGGAAAGCAGGGAAAAACGAGGCAACAGCAGAATGATCCCCGTAGCCGTGCGCTACGGGGCAGGCAATTACAGCTCCTGTTCGAACAGGACCAGAATCGCTTCGTAGAGGTCTTTCACCGAGAAACCATTTGCCGGGGTGGTAAAGATGGTGTCATCACCGGCGATAGTGCCGAGGATCCCCTCAGCTTTACCCAGCGAGTCCAGCAGGCGAGCAATCAGCTGTGCGGCACCTGGGCTGGTGTGGATCACAACCACGGCATCGTTATAGTCGATGTCCAGAACCAGGTTCTTCAGCGGGCTGGAGGTTGTCGGGACGCCAAGTTCAGCAGGCAGGCAATAAACCATTTCCATTTTGGCGTTGCGCGTACGCACCGCACCAAACTTGGTTAACATGCGGGAGACCTTCGACTGGTTGATGTTATCGAAGCCTTGTTCCTGCAACGCCTGAACAATTTCTCCCTGAGAACTGAATTTCTCTTCTTTGAGTAGCGCTTTAAACGCCTTTACTAATTCTTCTTGCTTAGACGAGCTTCGCATAAGTCACCCGGAATATGACGAAAGAAACAACATTATTATGCATGTGGATGAATTTTTATGCAAATTATCTACCTGGCGCCAGGCTGAAATAATGTTATGAAAGGGAGTGATTTTATCAGATTTCGTTATCGGAAAACATGCCTGGGTCACGCCGCGCAAATAAGCTTAAAAGTAAATTAAATGTTATCAAAATGATGTTGTTTTGGTGGCGTGGCAGGGTGTATTGTAACCCCCTCTTAATACGTTGTTGCCCACAGCCTGATAGCATTCAGGTGAAGGCGAAAGACGTGCGACCTCAAATTCTTTAGCGATGAAAATTGTAATTAATGACGTGCTGAATTATGGTCGCCGCAACGGATTTACAGATACTTAAGTTAACCATAATAAGGAGTTTAGGATGAAAGTCGCAGT
This sequence comes from Enterobacter quasihormaechei, assembly GCF_004331385.1. Classification (GTDB taxonomy): domain Bacteria; phylum Pseudomonadota; class Gammaproteobacteria; order Enterobacterales; family Enterobacteriaceae; genus Enterobacter; species Enterobacter quasihormaechei. Next base: position 62,988 of record NZ_SJON01000015.1, on the reverse strand, counting down.
CCTCGGCGCTGCTGGTGGTATCGGCCAGGCGCTTGCCCTACTACTGAAAACCCAACTGCCTTCAGGCTCAGAACTCTCCCTGTACGATATTGCTCCGGTAACCCCAGGCGTGGCGGTTGACCTGAGCCACATCCCGACAGCTGTGAAAATTAAAGGCTTCTCCGGTGAAGATGCGCGTCCTGCGTTGCAGGGTGCCGACGTGGTGCTGATCTCCGCGGGTGTTGCACGTAAGCCGGGTATGGATCGTTCAGACCTGTTCAACGTCAACGCGGGCATCGTGAAAAACCTGGTTCAGCAGATCGCTGAAACCTGCCCGAAAGCGTGCATCGGTATCATCACTAACCCGGTGAACACCACCGTTGCTATCGCAGCAGAAGTGCTGAAGAAAGCGGGCGTATACGACAAGAACAAACTGTTCGGCGTGACGACGCTGGATATCATCCGCTCCAATACCTTCGTGGCTGAGCTGAAAGGCAAGCAGCCAACGGAAGTGGAAGTGCCGGTTATCGGCGGTCACTCTGGCGTGACCATCCTGCCTCTGCTGTCGCAGATCCCGGGCGTGAGCTTCACCGAGCAGGAAGTGGCTGACCTGACTAAACGTATTCAGAACGCGGGCACCGAAGTGGTGGAAGCGAAGGCGGGTGGCGGGTCTGCAACCCTGTCTATGGGCCAGGCGGCGGCACGTTTCGGCCTGTCTCTGGTGCGCGCGTTGCAGGGCGAAAAAGACGTTGTTGAATGCGCCTATGTTGAAGGCGACGGTGAACACGCGCGTTTCTTCTCTCAGCCGCTGCTGCTGGGTAAAAACGGTGTTGAAGAGCGTAAGTCTATCGGCACGCTGAGCGCGTTTGAGCAAAACGCGATGGAAGGCATGCTGGATACGCTGAAGAAAGATATCACGCTGGGCGAAGAGTTCGTTAACAAGTAAAACGTCCTCTCCCATAGCAGGCCGGGTAAGCGTAAGCGCCACCCGGCAAAAAAAACCGAAGCACAGGCTTCGGTTTTTTGTGGACGTCAGTTAGTGGCCGGATATTCCTGAATGGTGACCTGAATCGTCAGCTTCTTATCGTTTCGCATGACTTCAACAGGAATAATGGAGCCCGGTCGAATCTCGGCCACCTGGTCCATGGTTTCAAGCGCAGAGACCGCCGGCGTGCCGTTGACGGAGAGGATAACGTCGTTCACCTGGATGCCCGCATTGGCCGCCGGGCCGCCGGGCGCCACTTCGTTGACCACAATCCCCTGGATCTGATCGATACCCCCACCCTGCGTATGCATCGGCGCGATTTCACGCCCGCCGATACCAATGTAACCGCGGATCACGCGGCCATCGCGGATCAGCTTGTCCATGATTTTGGTCGCCAGCTGGAACGGAATGGCAAAGCCAATTCCTTCCGGTGTTTCGCCGTCATTGCTCTTGTCGAAGGAGAGGGTGTTAATGCCCATCAGTTCACCCAGGGAGTTCACCAGCGCGCCGCCGGAGTTACCGTGGTTGATCGAGGCATCGGTTTGCAGGAAGTTCTGTCGTCCTGACGGGTTCAGGCCAATTCGACCGGTCGCGCTGATGATCCCCTGCGTGATGGTCTGGCCCAGGTTGTACGGATTACCGATCGCCAGCACCACATCGCCGATGTGCGGCGTTCGTTTGCGGTTTATCGGGATAGTCGGCAGACCGCCCGTGGCGTTGATCTTCAGGACCGCCAGATCGGTCAGGCTGTCCGACCCCACCAGCAGGGCTTCAAACACGCGGCCATCCTGCAAGGCGACGATAATCTGGTCGGCATCGTTAATGACGTGTTTATTGGTGATGATATAACCCCGGTCATCCATGATCACGCCGGAACCGAGCGTGCGGATCTCCAGCTGGTTATGCGCGGAGCTGTTAAGCCCGCGGTTATAAACGTTAACCACGGCGGGGGCGGCACGGCGTACCGCCTGATTGTACGTCGCAGGCGTTTCATCCGTGCTGTCGAACTGGGGAGCCGACAGTTTGTTGAACTGGCGTAAAGATGGCATAGCCACCAGCAGCAGACCGGCAACGATCAAACCAATGACAATTGAACGAAAGAGCTTTAAAAGCATGATGCGTGTGTCGTTAAAAAAGGGACGGTTTGCAGCATAACATGAGTTATCCGGACATCACACGCAGCGGCGATGCCCGGAGTCGCAAATGGTTAACGCAGTAAAATGTACAGAGTGTCGTTGCCACGGATAATTTGCAGGGCAATGACCGCCGGTTTACTCTCCAGCACCTTACGCATTTCCGCAATAGACTGCACGCGAGTGCGGTTCACGCCAATAATCACGTCGTCCTGATGTAAACCTGCCTGTGCGGCCGGGCTACTCTTCTCAACGTTAGTGACAGAAATGCCTTTCGTGCCGTTTTTAAGCTGACCGTCGCTCAGCGTAGCGCCCTGGAGCGCCGGGGAGATCTGTTCTGCGCTGGCGGAAGAGGAGGTGCTCTTGTCCAGCGTCACTTCCACGGTCAGCGGTTTGCCCTCGCGGATCAGGCCCAGCTTCACTTTAGCGCCAGGCTCCGTGGTGGCAATACGTGAACGTAATTCAGCGAAGCTGCTCAGCGGTTTATCGTTCAGGCTGACAATAACGTCGCCGGATTTCACGCCCGCCTTTGCAGAGCCGGAGTTGGGCAGCACTTCGCTGACAAACGCCCCGCGCTGGACGTTGAGCTTAAAGGCTTTGGCGATATCGGCGCTCATCTCCATGCCTTTAATGCCCAGCAGCCCGCGCTTAACCTCGCCAAACTGAATCAGCTGTTGAGACAGGGTTTTGGCCATGTTACTCGGAATGGCAAAACCAATCCCGATGCTGCCGCCGCCTGGCGCGAGTATCGCGGTGTTGATGCCGATCAACTCACCGTTCAGGTTAAGCAGCGCACCGCCGGAGTTGCCCCGGTTGATGGAGGCGTCGGTCTGGATAAAGTTTTCCAGTCCTTCGAGATTCAGGCCGCTGCGCCCCAGGGCGGAGACAATCCCGGAGGTGGCGGTCTGGCCTAAGCCGAACGGGTTACCGACCGCGACGGCAAAATCACCGACGCGCAGCTTATCGGAATCGGCGATGGCGATCTGGGTCAGGTTGCTGGGGTTTTGCACCTGAAGCAGGGCGATATCACTTTGATCGTCACCGCCGATCAGTTTTGCGTCGAACTCACGGCCATCGTTCAGCTGAACGCTGATCTTATCGGCCTGGCTGATCACGTGGTTATTGGTCAGGATATAGCCCATAGCCGCGTCGATAATCACGCCCGAACCCAGGCCTTCAAACGGCTGAGCCTGCTGATCCGGCGCCTCTTCGCCAAAATATTTCTTCAGCTCTTCGGGGATGCGCTGGCTTTGTCGTGCGGTCCCTTCCACCTGCACGCTGACCACCGCCGGCAGGACTTTTTCAAGCATCGGCGCGAGGCTGGGAATGGCTTCTTGTCCGGGCACCTGCGAAGGCAGAGCCGCACTGGCAGGGAAGGAGGCCGAGAGAGATAACCCGACACTTAACGCTAAGGCGCTCAACAGCTGGTTTTTTTTCTTCATCGATGCTGACTCTCGTATCCTGGAATGAAAAAGAACGGCCCCAAAAACATCTTGATGTTATTGAATTTTCAACCGCTGAACAATGAGGTGATTGAGTAAATAATAGCTGGGGACGGGAAGAAAGGACGGGCGCATGAGGTGCGCCCGTAAAATTTATTCAGGTTTTGCGATTAATCGCGTTTTACACCACCGCGCAGCAGGCCGGACGCGCCGTCTGAATAGTCGCGTGGCATCTGAACCGGTGCCTGATCGTTACCGGCTTCAGAGTCCGCCAGACGATTGCGGAAGGGGTTGGTCTCTGCGGTCATTTCCGGCAGCAGGCTGCTGGAGCTTTTCGCCATGTGCTGATAGAGCTGGCGATAATCTGTCGCCATGTTGTCCAGCAGCTCGGCGCTACGGGCAAAGTGGCTGACCAGCTCTTCACGATATTCTTCCAGCTCGGCTTTGTTCTTTTCCAGTTCGTATTGCAGTGACTGCTGCTGACGCAATTTGCGGTTACCGAAACGCATGGCCACAGCACCGATGATGATGCCGACGACTAAACCGATTAGCGCATATTCCCAGGTCATGAACTTCTCCCGTTGTCTTGTTGTTCCGTAGGGTGTTGGCTCGGCTCCTGCCTGTGCCTGATTATGCCACTATAACCGCTATTTCCGCAGAAGTGGAATCCTGACGTATCATCGCGTAGTGTAGAACGGCCTTTTTTTCATCAGCCGCGCGCGCTGGTGAGGTTTAACTAAAGGAATAACAACAACATCATGCAAAACCTGTCCCCTTCATCGCGTTACCAACTGGCCCTGAGTGAGGGCACCCACCAGCCGGATGATGTCCAGCGTGAAGCGGTTAACCGCCTGAACACGATTTATCAGGAACTTCTGGCGAAACCCGCCGATGCGGCGCAGAGCAGCGGGCTGAAGGCGGCATTTGGCCGTTTGCTGGGTAAAAAAGAGCCGCCGGTAAACGCACCGGTTCGCGGCTTATATATGTGGGGCGGCGTTGGACGGGGTAAAACCTGGCTGATGGATATGTTTTACCAGAGCCTGCCCGGCACACGTAAGCAGCGTCTGCACTTTCACCGTTTCATGCTGCGGGTTCATGAAGAGCTGACGGCGCTCCAGGGCGAAACCGACCCGCTGGAGATCGTGGCCGATCGCTTCAAGGCGGAAACGGACGTGCTCTGCTTCGACGAATTCTTTGTTTCCGATATTACGGACGCCATGCTGCTGGGGGGGCTGATGAAAGCGCTGTTTGCGCGTGGGATCACCCTGGTGGCAACCTCAAATATCCCACCGGATGAGCTTTATCGCAATGGTCTCCAGCGGGCGCGTTTCCTGCCGGCCATTGATGCTATCAAACAGCATTGCGACATCATGAATGTCGATGCCGGTGTTGATTATCGTCTGCGCACGCTGACGCAGGCGCACCTGTGGCTTTCGCCGCTGAACGCCGACACCTCCCGCGAGATGGATAAACTGTGGCTGGCGCTGGCAGGGGCGCCGCGAGATAACGCCCCAGCGCTGGAGATTAACCATCGTCCGTTGCCGACGCTGGGCGTTGAGAACCAGACGCTGGCCGTCTCGTTTGCAACGCTCTGCGTGGATGCCCGCAGCCAGCATGACTACATTGCGCTGTCGCGTTTGTTCCATACCGTTATGTTGTGGGATGTGCCCGTCATGACCCCGCTCATGGAGAGCGAAGCGCGCCGCTTCATTGCGCTGGTAGATGAGTTTTACGAGCGCCACGTTAAGCTGGTGGTCAGCGCCGAAGTACCTTTATATGAGATTTATCAGGGCGAGCGCCTGAAGTTTGAGTTCCAGCGCTGCCTGTCGCGCCTGCAAGAGATGCAGAGCGAAGAGTACCTCAAGCGTGAGCATATGCTATAAATGCTACCCTCTCCTTGAGACGGGAACCATGTAAGCCGGGTTAGGCGCAGCCGCCACCCGGCATTTTCCACCGTCTCGAAAAACCCATTCCAAATCACATTTAAGGGTCGATCTTTGACCTCAACTTCTCTATAATCTTGCGACCCCACGTTACGAGAAGGTTTTTTTCCCGAAACTTTCTATGTGTCGGCATGTGCTATTCGAAGGGGTAGGTTTGCCGGACTTTGTCGTGTGAACCTCAACTGACTAAACGTTTGGGTGTTCACCAACGTGTAACTTATTATTTGGGTAAGCTTTTAATGAAAACTTTTACAGCTAAACCAGAAACCGTACAGCGCGACTGGTATGTTGTTGACGCGACCGGTAAAACTCTGGGCCGTCTGGCTACTGAACTGGCTCGTCGCCTGCGCGGTAAGCATAAAGCGGAATACACTCCGCACGTTGATACCGGTGATTACATCATCGTTCTGAACGCTGACAAAGTTGCTGTTACCGGCAACAAGCGTACTGACAAAGTGTACTACCACCACACCGGCCACATCGGTGGTATCAAAGAAGCGACCTTTGAAGAGATGATTGCCCGCCGTCCTGAGCGTGTGATTGAAATCGCGGTTAAAGGCATGCTGCCAAAAGGCCCGCTGGGTCGTGCTATGTTCCGTAAACTGAAAGTTTACGCAGGCAACGAGCACAACCACGCGGCACAGCAACCGCAAGTTCTTGACATCTAATCGGGATTATAGGCAATGGCTGAAAATCAATACTACGGCACTGGTCGCCGCAAAAGTTCCGCAGCTCGCGTTTTCATTAAACCGGGCAGTGGTAAAATCGTAATTAACCAGCGTTCTCTGGAACAGTACTTCGGTCGCGAAACTGCCCGCATGGTAGTTCGCCAGCCGCTGGAACTGGTTGATATGGTAGAAAAACTGGATCTGTACATCACCGTTAAAGGTGGTGGTATCTCCGGTCAGGCAGGTGCGATCCGTCACGGTATCACCCGCGCTCTGATGGAGTACGACGAATCCCTGCGTTCTGAACTGCGTAAAGCTGGCTTCGTTACTCGTGACGCTCGTCAGGTTGAACGTAAGAAAGTGGGTCTGCGTAAAGCACGTCGTCGTCCACAGTTCTCCAAACGTTAATCCATTCTGCTTACGCAGAACGATTGGCGAAAAACCCGCTTCGGCGGGTTTTTTTATGGATAATGCGCAGGTTATCCACAGTAACATTTCATATATCTTCTCTTTTTCCACATTTCCGGCATCCCCTCACCACAAAGCCATCAAAATCTGGTAAACTATCATCCAATTTTCTGCCCAAATATCGGTGAATACTCGATTTTTGTTCGATTCTTGAACAATGTGTCTTCTCTGGGATGGGCGATACTTCATCTGGCTGGCCCCGTTGGGCCGGTAGCAGTAAAAATTCTGAATATACCTGGAGGTTTTCATGGCTGTCGCTGCCAACAAACGTTCGGTAATGACGCTGTTTTCTGGTCCTACTGACATTTATAGCCATCAGGTTCGTATCGTGCTGGCCGAGAAGGGTGTCAGTTTTGAGATCGAGCATGTGGAAAAGGATAACCCGCCTCAGGATCTGATCGATCTCAACCCGAGCCAAAGCGTACCGACGCTGGTGGATCGCGAGCTGACCCTGTGGGAATCCCGTATCATTATGGAATACCTGGATGAGCGTTTCCCGCATCCGCCACTGATGCCTGTTTATCCTGTTGCGCGTGGTGAAAGCCGCCTGTACATGCAGCGTATCGAGAAAGACTGGTACACGCTGATGAACGTTATCGTCAACGGTTCCTCTTCAGAAGCAGATGCTGCGCGTAAACAGCTGCGTGAAGAGCTGCTGGCGATTGCGCCGGTATTTGGTCAAAAACCGTTCTTCCTGAGCGACGAGTTCAGCCTGGTAGATTGCTACCTGGCGCCGTTGCTGTGGCGTCTGCCAACCCTGGGCGTGGAGTTCAGCGGCCCGGGCGCGAAAGAGCTGAAAGGCTACATGACGCGCGTCTTTGAGCGCGACTCTTTCCTGGCATCCTTAACTGAACCGGAGCGCGAAATGCGTCTCGGCCGAGGCTAATGACTGTGGAAATGTCACAACTTACCCCACGCCGTCCGTATCTGCTGCGCGCCTTCTATGAATGGCTGCTGGATAACCAGCTCACGCCGCACCTGGTTGTGGATGTGACGTTGCCGGGCGTGCAGGTTCCAATGGAATACGCACGTGACGGACAGATTGTACTGAATATTGCGCCACGTGCAGTGGGTAATCTGGAGCTGGCTAACGACGAAGTGCGCTTTAATGCGCGTTTCGGCGGCGTCCCGCGTCAGGTTTCCGTTCCGCTGGCTGCGGTTCTGGCTATCTATGCCCGAGAAAACGGTGCAGGCACCATGTTCGAGCCGGAAGCGGCTTATGATGAAGAGGTCGCCAGCCTGAATGACGATGACGCATCCGATGAACGCGAAAGCGACCCGGTCATGTCGGTGATTGATGGCGACAAGCCCGATCGTCAGGACGACGACGAGGGTCCGGATGATGAACCGCCACCGCGCGGTGGTCGTCCCGCACTGCGCGTTGTGAAATAAACAAACAGGCCCGACGGGCCTGTTTTGCTTTTTGCCCCTTTTCGCCCCCTCTAATTTCCTGTGCTATGATGCAGCGTTTTCCTTCAATGGCACCGGACTGCAATGAAACCGACCAGCGTGCGGCGGGTCTGGGCTTTACCTATAACGTCGGGGCGCTGGGCGGGGCGATCGCCCCGGTGATTGGCGCGCTGCTGTCGCAGAATATGGCGCTGGGCACAGCCCTGGGCTCGCTCTCCTTCGGCCTGACCTTTGTGGTGGTCCTGCTGATTGGGCTGGATATGCCGTCCCGCGTTCAGCGCTGGCTGCGGCCGGAGGCGATTCGAACCCACGACGCCATCGACGGTAAACCTTTCAGCGGAGCCGTCCCGTTTGGCGGCGATAAAAGCGCTTTAGCCAAAAGCAAAAGTTAATCTGCTGGAAAAAACGGCAGGCCGTTAGCTCCGCCGTGAGGATATCTTTATGTACGCGATGACGTTTGCCACGCGGTTTCCAACCCAGAATTAGCGCTTAAACGTCACCGCTTCCGGCTGCGTCAGGTGCACGGTGGTCTGGCTGGGCACCGTCTCGGCAATCACCTTGCCGTGGCGAACAGAGTATCGTGCCGGCGTCTGGCGACGAACGGCATCAAACCCATTCTCTGCCGGAAGGATCACCAGGTTTGCTGAATTCCCAACGCGCACGCCATAGTCCTGCAAATTGAGCGTTTTCGCGCTGTGGGTAGTGATCAGGTTAAGCCCATCGTTTATTTGCCCGTAGCCCATCAGTTGGCAGACGTGCAGCCCCATATGCAGAACCTGAAGCATATTCGCGGTTCCCAGCGGATACCACGGATCGAAAACGTCGTCATGACCAAAGCAGACGTTGATCTCCGCTTCCAGCATCTCTTTGACGCGCGTGATGCCGCGGCGTTTGGGGTAGGTATCGAAACGGCCCTGCAAATGCGTGTTAACCAGCGGGTTTGCCACGAAGTTAATGCCTGACATTTTTAACAGGCGAAACAGCCGGGACGTATACGCGCCATTATAGGAGTGCATCGCCGTGGTATGGCTGGCGGTCACGCGCGAACCCATTCCGTCACGATGTGCCAGGGCGGCAACGGTTTCAACGAAGCGCGACTGCTCATCATCAATTTCATCACAGTGGACATCGATCAGGCGGTCATACTTTCTGGCCAAAGAAAACGTTTTATGCAGCGACTCCACGCCATATTCACGCGTAAATTCAAAGTGGGGGATTGCGCCGATGACATCCGCCCCTAAACGTACAGCTTCCTCAAGCAGTGCTTCTCCGTTCGGATAAGAAAGAATGCCTTCCTGCGGGAATGCCACAATTTGCATATCGACCCACGGAGCGACTTCCTGCTTCACCTCCAGCATGGCTTTCAGTGCCGTAAGCGTGGGGTCCGAGACGTCAACGTGTGTACGTACGTACTGAATGCCGTTGGCGATCTGCCACTTCAGGGTCTGCATCGCGCGGGTTTTAACGTCTTCGTGGGTGAGCATCGCCTTACGTTCGGCCCAGCGCTCGATTCCCTCGAAAAGGGTGCCTGACTGATTCCAGTTCGGTTCACCCGCCGTTTGCGTTGTATCCAGATGGATATGCGGTTCGATGAAAGGAGGGATAACCAGCCCGCATTCGGCGTCCAGCACCTGACCGACTGGCGCAGAGGCGGTTTCCTGAGGATCGATACGGCTGAAGCGTCCGTTCTCAATCGTGATCTGCCATAAAGCTTCCTGCCCCTGCAAACGGGCCTGACGGATAGTGAGGGAATTATTCTGCATGGGAAGCCTCCGAAGGATTAGCAAGGGTACGTTTGGCGAATGGGTTTAACACCAAATAGCTGAAGACGCCACCCAATACTGCGTTAACGGGGACAATTCCCGGAATGTAGTGCCCGGCAGCAACACCCAGGGCGACCGAGAAAATGGCAATCCAGTTAACGGACACAAATTTTGCGTGGTCGAAGCTGGCATAGCGGCGGCGATTAATCAGATAGTCGGCGATAATCACCCCGCCAATCGGCGGAATCGCTGCCGACAAAAAGGTCAGCCAGCCAACGAAGTTGTTGTATAGCCACAGCGCGCACAGCGTACCGATAATGCCATTCATCACCGACAGCGTACGGCTGGAAAGGCCAGTAATATTGGCGAAACCCAGACCAGAGGCGTACAGCGCGTTGTCATTGGTGGTCCAGATATTCAGGCCGAGAACGACAATCGCCGGCAGCAGCAGTCCCTGGGCGATCATCACGTCAGAAATATCGGCCTGTCCTACGGCGGCAGCGCCTGCCGCACCGAAGATAAACATCAGCGAGTTGCCAAGGAAAAATGCCACCATCGCCACCAGAACGGCCCCTTTGGCATTGCGGCCAAAGCGGACGAAGTCGGCGGTCAGCGTGCCTGCGCTGATAAACGAACCTACAACCAGCGCCAGCGCGCTGGAAAAGTTGAGCGGCGTCTGCGGCACAATGGATTTGAGGTGGTCCAATCCTCCCACGCCGTCCACCGCCAGCCAGACGGAGTAGCTACCCAGGATGACGATAGCGGGTACGGCGATGATGGATAAAATCGTCAGTGCCGAGATGCCAAAAAAAATGGTCAACGTCATCAACAAGCCGGAAACCGCAATCAGGATGTTCACGTCGATGCCCGTGGCTTTACTCACCGGGATGGCAAACATCGCTACGCCGACGCCAAACCATCCTACCTGCGTACCGCCTAAAAGCATGGAGGGAAGCCAGGACCCTTTTATACCGAACGAGTAACGCGCAAGAAGATGGGTTGAGAGGCCGGTTTTCGCGCCAATGTAACCAAGAAAAGCAGTGTAAATACCGAGGAGGAGATTGCCGAAGAGAACTGCGAGGAAGAAATCATTATAGGAAAGACCGGTACCGAGCGTGCCTCCGGTCCACATACTGGCGGAAAAAAACGTTAACCCTAACATCACAAAAGTGAGTGGAACCACGCCTTTCCGCGCCGCCAGAGGAACGGGGCCCTGGCTATAATTGTTATCTTGCGACACAACGCCTCCTTGAATTTTGGCCAAAAAATCCGCCGCATAATATACATTTTTTTCGACAATGCAAACGTTTACGTCGGGATTTACGCTGCTTTTTAGGGGTAGAGGGTATCGTTGACTAAGGGTAGGTTACTGAAAACAGACTCCCCGGCGTTCGGCGTTATGCTTCTGCCGGGGAGTCAGAGGGGCTTACACTTCCAGGAAGTTCATGATCCCGTCAGCCGCTTTACGCCCTTCGGCAATCGCGGTAACCACCAGGTCTGAACCGCGAACGATATCGCCACCGGCGAAGATTTTCGGGTTGCTGGTCTGGAAGGCGTTGTCGCTGCCTTCCGGCGCAATCACGCGGCCCTGAGAGTCCAGCTCTACGCTGTGCTTCGCCAGCCACTCCATGCTGTGAGGGCGGAAACCAAACGCCATCACCACGGCGTCGGCCGGGATCACGTGCTCAGAGCCTGCCACGATCTCCGCGCGACGACGGCCTTTCGCATCCGGCGCGCCCATCTCGGTGCGCGCCATCTTCACGCCGCTCACCTTACCGTTGGCGTTCACTTCAATGCCCAGAGGCTGGATGTTGAACTGGAACTCCACGCCCTCTTCACGCGCGTTTTTCACTTCGCGCTTAGAGCCCGGCATGTTCTCTTCGTCACGACGGTAGGCGCAGATAACGTGCGCCGCGTTTTGACGAATGGACGTACGCACGCAGTCCATCGCGGTATCACCGCCGCCCAGCACGACAACGCGTTTACCTTCCATGCTGACAAACGGCTCGTCAGCAGTTTCGCCGTAGCCCATCAGCTGTTTGGTGTTAGCAATCAGGAACGGCAGCGCGTCGTACACGCCTGGCGCATCTTCGTTCTCCAGACCACCGCGCATGGACTGATAGGTGCCCACGCCCAGGAACACGGCGTCGTAATCCTTCAGCAGATCGTCGAGCTGCACGTCGCGGCCCACTTCGGTGTTGAGTTTGAACTCAATGCCCATGCCGGTGAAGATTTCACGGCGGCGGGTCATCACCTCTTTTTCCAGCTTGAAGGCCGGGATGCCGAAGGTCAGCAGGCCGCCGATTTCCGGATGACGGTCAAAAACCACCGCCTTCACGCCGTTGCGTGTCAGCACGTCGGCACAGGCGAGGCCTGCCGGACCCGCACCGACGATCGCCACGCGCTTGTCGGTTTGACGCACGCCGGTCATATCCGGACGCCAGCCCATCTCGAAGGCTTTATCGTTGATATAGCGTTCGATGTTGCCGATGGTCACCGCACCAAACTCGTCGTTCAGCGTACAGGAGCCTTCGCACAGGCGATCCTGAGGACACACGCGCCCGCACACTTCCGGCAGGGTGTTGGTCTGGTGAGACAGCTCGGCGGCTTCAAAAATACGCCCTTCGTTGGCCAGCTTCAGCCAGTTCGGAATGTAGTTATGGACCGGACATTTCCATTCGCAGTAAGGGTTACCGCAGGACAGGCAGCGGTCTGCCTGTGCTTTGGCCTGGCCTTCTGAAAACGGCTCATAGATTTCAACAAATTCAATTTTACGGATCTTCAGCGGTTTCTTTGGCGGATCAACACGCTGCAGGTCGATAAACTGGTATACGTTCTGGCTCATCTGAATTCCTTACTGCGCCTGCACGCGCAGCTCTGCTGCGCTACGACTACGGTGACCCAACAGGGCTTTAACATCGCTGGACTTCGGCTTAACCAGCGCGAATTTCGCAGAGAACGCTGGCCAGTTCGCCAGGATCTCTTCGCCGCGCGAAGAACCGGTATGCTGCACGTGTTCGGTAATCAAACCGCGCAGGTGTTCTTCATGAATGGCCAGCGAATCAACGTCCAGCACTTCCACCAGTTCCGGGTTCACGCGCTTGCGGAACTCACCGTCTTCATCCAGCACGTAGGCAAAACCGCCCGTCATGCCGGCGCCAAAGTTCACGCCGGTTTTACCCAGGACGCACACTATTCCGCCCGTCATGTATTCGCAGCCGTTATCGCCGATGCCTTCCACCACGGTGATGGCACCGGAGTTACGCACCGCAAAACGTTCGCCCGCACGGCCCGCGGCAAACAGACGACCGCCGGTCGCACCGTACAGACAGGTGTTGCCGATGATGCTGGCTTCATGGCTGCGGAAGGCTGAACCGACCGGAGGACGCACCGCCAGCAGACCGCCCGCCATGCCTTTGCCGACGTAGTCGTTGGCATCGCCGGTCAGGTATAACTCAACGCCGCCGGCGTTCCACACGCCGAAGCTCTGGCCCGCGGTACCGCTGAAGTGCGCGGTAATCGGATCCGATGCCAGCCCCTGGTCACCGTGCGTTTGCGCGATGTAGCCGGAGAGGGACGCGCCGACAGAACGGTCGGTGTTGCGGATATCAAACCAGAACGTTTTGCTCTGCTTCTCGTCCACATACGGCTTCGCCTGTTGCAGCAGCTGCGCGTTCAGCACGCCGTTGTCGAACGGCGGGTTGTTCTCGGTGCAGTAAACCGCTTTGCCAGGATGCGGCTCAGCCGTTTCCAGCAGCTTAGACAGCTCCAGCTTCTGCTGCTTGGCGGTGAAGCCTTCCAGCTCTTTCAGCAGGTCGGTACGGCCAATCAGATCCACCAGACGCTTCACGCCCAGCTGCGCCATCAGCTCGCGGGTTTCACGGGCGATGAAGTCAAAGTAGTTGGTCACTTTGAACGGCAGGCCGTGATAGTGATTCTTACGCAGCTTCTCGTCCTGGGTTGCAACGCCGGTTGCGCAGTTGTTCAGGTGGCAAATACGCAGGTATTTACAGCCGAGCGCAACCATCGGGCTGGTACCGAAGCCGAAGCTTTCCGCACCCAGAATCGCCGCTTTGATGATGTCGAGGCCGGTTTTCAGACCGCCGTCCACCTGCAAACGGATCTTGTGACGCAGACCGTTAGCCACCAGCGCCTGCTGGGTTTCCACCAGGCCAAGCTCCCACGGGCAGCCCGCGTATTTCACGGAGGAGAGCGGGCTTGCGCCGGTGCCGCCGTCGTAGCCGGCAATGGTGATCAGATCCGCATAGGCTTTCGCCACGCCGGTGGCGATGGTGCCGACGCCCGGCTCGGAAACCAGCTTCACGGAGATCATCGCTTTCGGGTTGACCTGCTTCAGGTCGAAAATGAGCTGCGCCAGATCCTCGATAGAGTAGATATCGTGGTGCGGCGGCGGGGAAATCAGCGTCACGCCCGGCACCGAGTAGCGCAGTTTGGCGATGTACGGGGTGACTTTATCACCCGGCAACTGACCGCCTTCGCCCGGTTTTGCACCCTGAGCGACCTTAATCTGGATCACGTCGGCGTTAACCAGGTAGGCAGGGGTTACGCCAAAGCGGCCGGACGCCACCTGCTTGATGCGCGACACTTTGTTGGTGCCGTAACGGGCCGGATCTTCACCGCCCTCGCCGGAGTTGGAGTTGCCGCCGATGCTGTTCATGGCTTCCGCCAGCGCTTCGTGCGCTTCCGGGCTCAGCGCGCCGATGGACATCGCCGCGGTATCGAAGCGTTTGAACAGCTCGGATGCAGGCTCAACTTCGTCAACGCTGACCGCTTCATCGCCCGGATTGAGGGCAATAAGGTCGCGCAGCGTCGCTGCCGGACGGTTGTTCACCAGCTCGGCATACTGCTGATAATCGCTATATTCGCCGCTCTGTACCGCCTGTTGCAGCGTGCGCACCACGTCCGGGTTGTAGGCGTGATATTCGCCGCCGTGAACGTATTTCAGCAGGCCGCCCTGTTCCAGCGGCTTACGTGCCAGCCAGGCGCGCTTCGACAGGTTCACCAGATCCTGCTGGAAGTCAGCAAAACCGGCCCCGCCGATGCGGCTGACCACGCCCTGGAAGCAGAGGTTGGCGACGTCGTCGTGCAGGCCGACCGCTTCAAACAGCTTCGAGCAGCGGTAAGAGGCAATGGTCGAGATGCCCATTTTGGACATGATCTTGTACAGGCCTTTGTTGATGCCGTTACGGTAGTTCAGCATCACCGTGCGGTAATCTTTGTCGATGGCGCGGGTGTCTACCAGGCGGGCCAGCGTTTCGTATGCCAGGTATGGATAGATCGCCGTCGCACCAAAGCCTAACAGCACGGCAAAGTGGTGCGGATCGCGGGCGCTGGCGGTTTCCACAATGATGTTCGCATCGCAGCGCAGGCTCTTGTCGACCAGACGCGTCTGGATAGCCCCCACCGCCATTGGCGCAGGCACCGGCAGACGGTTTTTCGCAATGTTACGGTCAGACAGCACCAGCAGAACGGTGCCGTTACGCACCATCTGCTCGGCTTTGTCACACAGCGCATTCACCGTCTCTTCGAGGCTCGTTTCGGTCACGTCGAAGGTGATATCGAGCGTGTCGGCGCGGTAGTGCTCCTCGGTCATGGTGGTGAGCTGTTTAAAATCAGAGTACAGCAGGATCGGCGATTTAAAGGTCAGACGGTGCGCCTGGCCTTCGGCTTCGCAGAAGACGTTCATCTCACGGCCGATGCTGGTGGCCAGCGACATCACGTGGGCTTCACGCAGCGGATCGATTGGCGGGTTGGTCACCTGCGCAAACTGCTGACGGAAATAGTCGTAAATAATGCGCGGCTGGCTGGAGAGCACGGCGAACGGGGTATCGTCACCCATCGAGCCGACCGCTTCCTGGCCGTTTTCGCCGAGCACGCGAATAACCGAGTCCAGCTCTTCCGCGCTGTAGTTAAACTGCTTCTGGAAGCTTGCGAGGGTATCGTCGTCCATCTCGCGGCTGCCCACTTCGTCGTCAGACAGATCTTCGAACGGCACCAGGCGACGGACGTTTTTCGCCATCCACTCTTTATACGGATGGCGGCTTTTCAGATCGTTATCGGTTTCCGCAGAGTGCAGAATACGGCCGCCGCGGGTATCGATCACCATCAGCTCGCCCGGACCGACGCGGCCTTTCTCGACCACTTCGTCAGGCTGGTAATCCCAGATCCCCACTTCAGAGGCGCAGGTGATGAGCTTGTCTTTGGTGATGACGTAGCGCGCCGGACGCAGACCGTTACGGTCCAGGTTACAGGCAGCGAAGCGACCGTCGGACATCACGATACCTGCCGGACCGTCCCACGGCTCCATGTGCATGGAGTTAAAGTCGAAGAACGCGCGCAGCTCCGGATCCATATCCGGGTTGTTTTGCCAGGCCGGCGGCACGAGCAGACGCATGGCGCGCACGATATCCATCCCGCCCGCCAGCAGCAGTTCCAGCATGTTGTCCATGGAGCTGGAGTCAGAGCCGGTTTCGTTCACGAACGGCGCGGCATCGTGCAGGTCAGGGATCAGCGGGGTCTGGAACTTATAGGTACGAGCACGCGCCCACTGGCGGTTACCGGTGATGGTGTTGATCTCGCCGTTGTGCGCCAGGTAGCGGAACGGCTGAGCCAGCGGCCAGCGTGGTACGGTGTTGGTAGAGAAGCGCTGGTGGAACAGGCAAATGGCCGATTCCAGACGCAGGTCCGCCAGGTCCAGGTAGAAGCGCGGCAGGTCAGCCGGCATACACAGACCTTTATAGATGTTCACCAGGTTAGAGAGGCTACAGACGTAGAACTCTTTATCGTCCTGGAGACGTTTTTCAATGCGGCGACGGGCGATAAACAGACGGCGTTCCATATCGCGCGGACGCCAGCCCGCAGGCGCGTTAACGAAAATCTGCTCAATACGAGGCAGCGAGGAGAGGGCGATTTCACCGAGTACCCCTTCGTTGGTTGGCACATCGCGCCAGCCGACAATCGACAGGGTTTCGCGCTGAAGTTCTTCTTCAACGATGCGGCGTGAGGCGGCAGCCTTTTCAGGATCCTGATTCAGGAACAGCATGCCGACAGCGTAGTTTTTGGCTAAACGCCAGCCGCGCTCTTCCGCCACGATGCGGAAGAAACGATCCGGTTTTTGCAGCAGCAGGCCGCAACCGTCGCCGGTTTTACCATCGGCAAGGATTGCGCCACGGTGCTGCATACGGGCCAGTGCGTGAATAGCGGTACGCACTACCTTGTGGCTAGGTTCGCCTTCTATGTGGGCGATCAGGCCGAAACCACAGTTATCCTTCTCAAGGGATTTATCGTACAACATATCAGTGAACCTCCCCAGGCTCGTCGGGCTTCCCACTGAACTTTACCGTGGCGCACAGGCGCAGAAAGAGCATGGCGACGGGGTTTGCGTTTCATACGCGGACCTCGCATTCGCCCTCTTTTTCATCCTTTCGCGCAGGTAAACAAGTTTGAGGACTTGCTTCAGAGGGAATCTCAATTACTGCATAAATATGATGAGCAGGCCGCTCATCCAGAAAGCTTCCAGCGGATTTCCAACTTATCGGGAATTAGTACACAGGTCAAATGGCAATCTTATTTATAAAAAAATGTGCTAAAGCGTAATTATCCTTTTGTTTTTATTGGTTATTTAACTAATTTTACAACCACGTAAAGCGTCAGGAAGGTGCAGGGGAGTGTGATCTGACTCACTATATGAAAGCGGTATTATTGATGCAGCATGCTGAAATGCGGATTTATGGCAGAATAATAATCTGGTGCAGTGTTCGAACCCGCATAAAATCACTGTTTTTCAGTCCTGGCGCTATAAATGAAAAAAACCATCAGAACATAAGGAAAAGTAATTACGTGGTGGATGAATGAAATCTCGGTAATCGTGATTATTTATTCAAATAGGTAAAGGCCGTCCTGGGCGATTGATCCAGGTCATCGCCGACAGAGGCTAAAAATGGCAGGCTTGTCCCCTTTCTTCGGGACGGTCTATCAGATTATGCAGTTACAGAAATTAGTCAATATGTTTGGTGGGGATCTTTTGCAGCGTTACGGGCAAAAGGTGCATAAGCTGACGCTGCACGGCGGCTTTAGCTGTCCGAACCGCGACGGTACCATCGGGCGTGGTGGCTGCACGTTCTGCAACGTGGCGTCGTTTGCTGACGAAGCCCAGCAGCATAAATCTATCGCAGAACAGCTCGCGCATCAGGCCAGCCTCGTGAACCGTGCCAGGCAATATCTGGCCTATTTTCAGGCCTACACCAGCACATGGGCGGAGGTTCAGGTTTTACGCTCTATGTATCAGCAGGCGGTCGCTCAGGCGAATATTGTCGGGCTGTGCGTGGGTACGCGCCCGGACTGCGTACCGGAGGCGGTGCTGGATTTACTTAGCGAGTACAGAGAGAAGGGCTACGAGATCTGGCTGGAGCTGGGCTTGCAGACCGCGCACGATAAAACCCTGCACCGTATCAATCGCGGGCATGATTTCGCCTGCTACCAGCGCACCACGCGTCTCGCCCGCGAGCGTGGCCTGAAAGTCTGTTCGCATCTGATTGTCGGCTTGCCCGGAGAAGGGCAGCAGCATGGCCTGGAGACGCTGGAAAAAGTGGTTGAGACCGGCGTGGACGGGATCAAGCTGCATCCGCTGCACATCGTGAAGGGCAGCATAATGGCGAAAGCCTGGGAAGCGGGGCGGTTAAGCGGTATTGAACTCGACGACTATACGGTGACGGCGGGGGAGATGATTCGCCACACGCCGCCGGATATTGTTTATCACCGTATCTCGGCAAGCGCCCGCCGCCCAACGCTTCTGGCACCGCTGTGGTGCGAGAACCGCTGGACGGGGATGGTAGAAATTGACCGTTATCTGCGTGAACACGGTGTGCAGGGGTCGGCGCTGGGCCGCCCGTGGGTTCCCCCGCTACCGGCGACGGCCGCCTAGCAGACTTCCCAGCATGCCGCGCACTATCTGATTGGTAATCTGACGCGTCGCGCTTTTTGCCATGGTCTGCACTACGCCATCGCGCTTGCCGCCGCGTGGCCCGGTGCTGCCGAACAGAATATCTTTCAGCCCGCCGAGAATACCGTCATCCACGGCGACAGATTGCCCTTTGGCGGCAGGCGCTTCCTGCGATTCGGCAGTCGCCTGCACCCCTTTTTGCAGCATCTCGAACGCGGATTCGCGATCCACCTCGTCTTCATACTTCCCGTAGAGGGGAGAGTGGTTAATCAGGCTGTTGCGTTCATCGTCCGTCACCGGCCCCATGCGCGAGCAGGGCGCGATCACCATGGCGCGCTCGACAACTGTCGGGCTGCCTTTTGCGTCCAGGAACGAAATCAGCGCTTCGCCGGTGCCTAACGCCTGAATGGCCGCTTCGGTATCAAAGGCCGGATTGGCACGCATGGTTTGCGCGGCGGCCTTGACGGCTTTCTGATCTTTCGGCGTGAAGGCGCGCAGGGCGTGCTGTACGCGGTTACCCAGCTGTCCCAGCACGTTGTCAGGAATATCCGACGGGTTTTGCGACACAAACCAGACCCCAACGCCTTTGGAGCGGATCAGGCGGATAACCTGTTCAATTTTATCCAGCAGCACCTGCGGCGCGTCGTTGAACAGCAGGTGCGCTTCGTCAAAGAAGAAGACCAGTTTGGGTTTTTCCAGATCGCCTGCTTCCGGCAGCTGTTCGTAAAGCTCAGAGAGCATCCACAGCAGGCTGGCGGCGTAGAGCTTCGGCATCTGGTAGAGCTTTTCTGAACTCAGAATGTTGATAATGCCTTTGCCGTTGCTGTCGGTGCGCATCCAGTCCTTGATATCCAGCATCGGCTCGCCGAAGAAGTGCTCGGCACCCTGCTGCTCCAGCGTCAGTAGCCCGCGCTGAATGGCACCGACAGAGGCGCTGCTGATATTGCCGTACTGGTTCTGGAAGGATTTGGCGTTATCGCCGATGTACTGGGTGATAGCGCGCAGATCTTTGAAATCAAGCAGCAGCAGCCCCTGATCGTCGGCGATACGGAAGATGATGTTCAGCACCCCGGACTGCACGTCGTTAAGATTAAGCAGGCGGGCCAGCAGCAAAGGACCGAGATCGGAGACGGTGGCGCGCACCGGATGCCCTTTTTCGCCGAAGATATCCCATAGCACGACAGGATTGCCGTGCGGCGTCCAGTCCGTGATGCCGATATTTTTCAGGCGCTCGAGCAGTTTTTCTGATGCCGTACCTTCCTGAGCCACCCCGGTTAAATCGCCCTTCACGTCAGCCATAAAGACCGGCACGCCAATGTCTGACAATGACTCCGCCAGCTTTTGCAGGGTGACGGTTTTCCCCGTCCCCGTCGCGCCTGTGATCAGGCCATGACGGTTCGTCATCGCGGGCAGTAAAAACAGCTCTTTTTCCAGCGTCCTGGCGATTAACAATGGTGTACTCATGATGCACGTCCTCTCGTAGTCCTGGGTGGAGTATAGGCAACCTGACGGCAAAATGTCTGCGTAAATTCCTCACTTTGCGGCGCATTATCCAGTGCGAACTATGCTTTTGCATACGGTAAACAAATTTTTGGGAAACTATGTCCAGATTCTTTTTTAACGACCGCAAACAGCTTGTCAACGACGCCATTGAAGGCATACTCCTCTCCGCGCCGCACGGTAATCTCGTCAAACTCGATATTGATCCGGCCATCCGCGTGGTGGCGCGCGGCGACTGGGATAAAAGCCGCGTGGCGGTGATCTCCGGAGGCGGCTCCGGCCACGAACCGGCGCATGCCGGGTTTGTCGGTAAAGGCATGCTCACCGCCGCGGTGTGTGGCGATCTGTTTGCCTCTCCAAGCGTGGATGCGGTTCTCAACGCCATTGTGGCGGTGACGGGCGATCGTGGCTGCCTGCTGATCGTAAAAAACTATACCGGTGACCGGCTTAACTTTGGTCTGGCCGCGGAGAAAGCCAAACGCTACGGCCTGAAGGTGGAGATGGTTATCGTGGCGGATGACATCGCCCTGCCGGATAACAAGCAGCCGCGCGGCATCGCAGGAACCGCGCTGGTGCACAAGATTGCGGGATATGCGGCAGAGCAGGGGAAATCGCTCACCGAGGTGTGGGATATTGCGCAACAGGCCTGCGATAACCTCTGGAGCCTGGGCGTTGCGATGCAAACCTGCAACCTGCCGGGGAGCGATGACGAAGAAGGGCGGATCAAACAGGGCCACGTGGAGCTGGGGCTGGGTATTCACGGCGAGCCGGGGGCATCGGTGGTGGATACGCAAAACAGCAGGGCGATTATTGACACGCTGGTGACGCCGCTGAAAGCCCAGGCGGGTGAAGGACGCTTTGCGGTGCTAATCAACAACCTCGGCGGCGTGTCCGCGCTGGAGATGGCTCTGCTCACCAAAGAGCTGGCACATTCAGCGCTGAAAGCGGAGATCGCTTACCTGATTGGCCCCGCGCCGCTGGTGAGCGCGCTGGATATGAAAGGCTTTTCGCTGACGCTGTTAAAGCTCAACGATTACGTTGAGAAGGCGATTCACGCCGAGGTTGAGACGCTGGGCTGGCAGAAGCCCGTCGCGTTTGCGCCCCTGCGTACCGTCCCACATAGCGCCCTTTATGACCGCGTGGAATATACTCCTTCGGACAATCCGCAGGTAGGCGGGTTCGTCTCCTCGGTGACGAATACATTGATTCAGCTTGAAAATCGCCTGAACGCGCTGGATGCCAAAGTGGGCGACGGCGATACCGGCTCAACCTTTGCGCAAGGTGCACGGGATATTGCGCAGCGTCTGGAGGAGAACAACCTGCCCCTTAACGACGTGCCGACATTACTCCTGCTGGTGGGTGAGCGGCTGGCTACGGTGATGGGCGGATCGAGCGGCGTATTGATGTCGATCTTCTTTACGGCGGCCGGACAAAAGCTGCATGACGGTCAATCCCTGCCGGATGCGCTGTTGAGCGGGCTGGCGCAGATGAAGCAGTACGGCGGGGCCGATCTCGGGGATCGCACGCTGATCGACGCCCTGCAACCGGCGCTGGAAGCGTTACAGAAAGGCACTGTTCAGGCGGCGGCGCAGGCTGCGCAGCAGGGCGCCGAAGCCACGGCGAAAATGGCGAAAGCGGGAGCGGGACGCTCGTCGTATGTTAACAAGGAAAACCTGGATGGGGTGATGGATCCCGGGGCGGTCGCGGTGGCGGAAGTGTTTAATATATTGGCGCAGTAGCAAAAGTAGGCCGGGTAAGGCGAAGCCGCCACCCGGCAAACTCACATCAGAAATCCGCTTTCAACACCACGCGGTAACGGGCTTTACCGTCGCGCACGTGCTGGATCGCTTCGTTGATTTTCGACATCGGATACAGCTCGGTGGTCGGCGCCACTTTGGTGCGACCGGCAAACTTCATCAGCTTGCGTAACTCATATGGGGTGCCGGTAGCCGAGCCGGATATGCTGCGATCGCCGCCGATCAGGGTAAACGCCGGAACCGGCAGCGGCTTCATCACCGCGCCCACGGTGTGGAAGTTACCGCCGTAGGCCAGCGCTTCAAAGTACGGCTGCCAGTTGAGATCGACGTTGACGGTGTTAATGATCAGGTCAAACTGCCCAGCCAGCGCGTTCAGCGCTTCAGGATCGCGGCTGTTCACCACTTTGTCCGCACCCATCGCCAGCACTTCCTGCTCTTTTGCCGGGTTGGAGCTGAACGCCGTCACTTCACAGCCCATCGCGTGCAGCAGTTTGATGGCAATATGCCCCAGACCGCCAATACCGATTACGCCCACGCGGCTGGTGGCGGTGACGTGGTGCATCAGCAGCGGTTTGAAGACGGTGATACCGCCGCACAGCAGCGGACCTGCGGATTCAATATCAATGCTGTCCGGCAGCGGGATGACCCATTGCCAGTCGGCGCGAAGCTTATCGGCAAAGCCGCCTTTGTTGAGGATGGTAGGAACAGCGCCTTCCGTGCAGTTAACCTGATTACCGCTGATACAGGCGTCGCAGTGGCCGCAGCTGCGTGCCGTCCAGCCGATGCCCACGCGCTGGCCCACTTTCAGCCCTTTGTCCTGCGCGGCGCTGCCGAGCGCCGCAACGCGGCCAATCACTTCGTGTCCGGCAACCAGCGGATAGCTGGAAAAGCCCCATTCGTTGTCGATCATCGAGAGATCCGAGTGGCAGATCCCGCAGTAATCAACCTGTACCTCGACGTCTTCCGCTTTTAGTTCGCCCGCATCGTACTCGTACAGCTCAAGTTCTGCACCCGCCTGCGGTGCGGCGTAGCTTTTTATCTTCGACATCGCGTTTCCCCTTTTTTGGTGTGAACTGAGAGTGTAGAGCATTCAGTTTACAGTCGCTTAACAGAAGACGGCAGGAACGAAACTTACAGACTTTTCAGCATTCTGACTTCGCAGTCCACGTGGCCCGTGCAGCCCAGTGGCGCATCGATGTGCTCAAAGCCCAGATGTTCATACAGGCCAATGGCCTCTTTAAGGAACGCAGTGGTTTCGAGGTAGCAACGTTTAAAGCCCTGTGAGCGTGCATGTTCCAGGGCGATCAGCGCCAGCTTTTTCGCCAGGCCTTGGCCGCGTATCGCTGGCAGAAAATACATTTTCTGTAGTTCACAGATATCCGGCTCGCTGCAAAGCAGGGGGGCAATGCCGCCGCCGCCCACGACCTGTCCGTCCTGCTCGATGACCCAGTACGCATGACCCGGCTGGCTGTACAGCTGATAAAGTTCGTCCAGATTCGGGTCGGCCACGGTGTAGCCTTTGTCGGCGGTCAGACCATATTCGGCAGAGACCGTGCGGATAACGGCGGCGATAGCCGGGTTGTCTTGCTCAGCAATCCGACGCATTGTCGTGGCGACGGGGGTAATCACGCTCATAGCATTACTCATGACAAAAATTGACACACAGCTGCTGTTAATAGCACCGCAGAAAGGGGAGTGCAAGCGAGGAGTTTTCAGGAAGGATACCCCTTACGCCCTGAAGCGTAAGGGGTAAAAGCATTACAGGGCTGCGATAACGGCCTGCTGCTCGATCAGTTTGGTCTTCGCATCGGCGAAGGCAACCAGACGCTCACGCTCTTTGGCGATGACCGCTTCCGGCGCGCGGGCCACAAAGCCCTCGTTCGCCAGTTTGCCTTCGATTTTTGCAATTTCCACGTCGACTTTCGCCACTTCTTTCGCCAGACGAGCCAGCTCAGCGTCTTTGTCGATCAGGCCCGCCATCGGGATTAGCAGCTCAGCACCGTCGATGATTTTTGTCACGGAAACCGGACCTTTGTCATCGGCAGGCAGCACGGTGATGCTTTCCAGACGCGCCATGGTTTTCAGGAAGGTGTTGTTCTCGGTGACGCGACGAACGGCAGCGTCGCTGCAACCGCGCAGCAGCAGCTCCAGTGGTTTACCCGGCGCGATGTTCATTTCTGCACGGATGTTACGTACCGCAACGATCGCCTGCTTCAGCCACTCGGTATCCGCAGACGCGGCTTCATCCACTTTCGCGGCGTCGAAGGCCGGGAACGGCTGGAGCATGATGGTATCGGCGTTAATACCGGCAATGACCTTCACGCGCTGCCAGATGGTTTCGGTGATGAACGGAATAATCGGGTGCGCCAGGCGCAGCAGGCCTTCCAGAACGGTAATCAGCGTATTACGCGTGCCGCGCAGTTCCGCTTCAGAACCGCCGTTCATGACCGGCTTCGCCAGCTCCAGATACCAGTCGCAGAACTGGTTCCAGGTGAATTCATACAGAATGCCCGCTGCGATATCGAAGCGGTAGCTGTCCAGCGCGTCGCGGAACGCTTTCACCGTCTGGTTAAATTCGGCCAGGATCCAGCGGTCTGCCAGAGACAGGGTCATCTCGCCGCCGTTAAAGCCGCAATCCTGATCTTCGGTGTTCATCAGCACGAATCGGCTGGCGTTCCACAGCTTGTTACAGAAGTTACGGTAACCTTCCAGACGCTTCATGTCCCAGTTGATGTCGCGACCGGTAGAGGCCAGCGCCGCCAGGGTGAAACGCAGGGCGTCGGTACCGTGAGACTCAATCCCGTTCGGGAACTGCTTCTCGGTACGCTTGCGGATTTTCTCAGCCAGCTGCGGCTGCATCATATTACCGGTACGTTTTTCCAGCAGCTCTTCCAGAGAGATACCGTCAACCATGTCCAGCGGGTCGATAACGTTACCCTTGGATTTGGACATCTTCTGGCCTTCATCGTCGCGGATCAGGCCGGTCATGTAGACGGTATGGAACGGAACCTGCGGCTTGCCGTCTTCGTCTTTGATGAAGTGCATGGTCATCATGATCATGCGGGCAATCCAGAAGAAGATGATGTCGAAGCCGGAGACCATCACGCTGGTTGGGTGGAACTGACGCAGCGCGTCGGTGTTTTCCGGCCAGCCGAGGGTGGAGAAGGTCCACAGCGCGGAGGAGAACCAGGTATCCAGCACGTCTTCGTCCTGGCGCAGCGCCACGTCAGCGCCCAGGTTATTTTCCTGACGCACTTCCTCTTCGGTGCGGCCAACGTAGACGTTGCCTTCGTTGTCGTACCATGCCGGGATGCGGTGGCCCCACCACAGCTGACGGGAGATACACCAGTCCTGAATGTCGCGCATCCAGGAGAAGTACATGTTTTCATACTGCTTCGGCACGAACTGGATGCTGCCGTTCTCAACCGCTTCCACAGCCGGTTTCGCCAGCACGTCGGCACGGACGTACCACTGGTCGGTCAGCATTGGCTCAATAACCACGCCGCCACGGTCGCCGTACGGCACGGTCAGATCGTGAGGCTTAATCTCTTCCAGCAGGCCGAGCGCATCAACGGCGGCTACGATGGCTTTACGTGCGGCAAAGCGTTCCAGCTTCTGGAACTCAGCCGGGATCTCGCTGGAGTAAACGTCGGATTCGTTGCCTTTGGTGTCGTACACTTCTGCGCTTTCGCGGATATCACCGTCGAAGGTCAGAATGTTGATCATCGGCAGGGCGTGACGACGGCCCACTTCATAGTCGTTGAAGTCGTGCGCCGGGGTGATTTTCACGCAGCCGGTGCCTTTTTCCATGTCGGCGTGTTCGTCGCCCACAATCGGAATACGGCGGTTCACCAGTGGCAGCACCACGAATTTGCCGATCAGATCTTTATAGCGCGGATCTTCCGGGTTCACGGCCACGCCAGTATCGCCCAGCAGGGTTTCCGGACGAGTCGTGGCGACCACCAGGTAATCTTTACCGTCTGCGGTTTTTGCGCCGTCGGCCAGCGGATAGCGGATGTGCCACATGGAGCCTTTAGACTCGCGGTTTTCCACTTCGAGGTCAGAAATCGCGGTGCGCAGTTTCGGGTCCCAGTTCACCAGGCGCTTGCCGCGGTAAATCAGGTCTTCTTTGTACAGACGGACAAAAACTTCTTTCACGGCGTTGGACAGGCCTTCGTCCATGGTGAAGCGCTCGCGCTCCCAGTCCACGGAGTTGCCGAGACGGCGCATCTGACGGGTAATGGTGCCGCCGGATTCCGCCTTCCACTGCCAGATTTTGTCGATGAACGCGTCGCGACCGTAGTCGTGGCGGGTTTTACCTTCTTCAGCGGCAATTTTACGCTCAACCACCATCTGGGTCGCGATACCCGCGTGGTCAGTCCCCGCCTGCCACAGGGTGTTTTTGCCCTGCATGCGCTGGTAGCGGATCATGGTATCCATGATGGTCTGCTGGAAAGCATGCCCCATATGCAAACTGCCGGTGACGTTCGGCGGCGGGATCATGATGCAGAAGGACTCTTTGCTTTCGTCGCCGTTAGGCTTGAAATAGCCCTGCTGTTCCCAGTGCTCGTAAAGCGGCTGTTCGATATCGCGTGGGTTATATGTCTTTTCCATTATTTCCAGGTTGCCGTATTCAGGTTAAAACCGGCCAGGCGGTACGCTTTGTAGCGTTCGCGCGCCAGTTGTTTCAAAGATTCTTCGTAAGGGACAAAGTCTACCACTTCTGTGAAAGCGGTGGCAAAATCTGCAAAGTCTGTCCGCAGGCTAATGAGAATGTCGCGCGCGCTGCTGTTGCGTTTTTGCGGCCAGGCTATTTCGACCGGTGCCCCGCCGCGTGGACCTTCACCCGACAGGTTATGCGGAACAAAACTTTCCGGCGGGCGCGCCCATAGCGCTTCATCCAGGCGAATCGCCTGCTGCTCATCTTCACAGGCAATCAGTACGCGTTTACCTGCGCGCCAACGTTCTGCGGCAATTTCACACACCAGCTGTTCAACGGCGCTGAGGCCATCCTGATGGGTGTCGTTGTCCAGAAGGTAGAACGTTGCATTCTTCATATATGGGGCTTCTTGTCGTGGATTTAAATGCAAAGCCGGGTGGCGCTTCGCTTACCCGGCCTACGGTTGAGTGGCGTGTAGGCCGGGTAAGGCGAAGCCGCCACCCGGCACATTACATCACTCGTCGCCGTTAAAACCCGCACGATTAAGCAGGAACTGCGACAGCAGGGCAACCGGACGTCCGGTTGCGCCTTTGGCTTTACCGGAGCGCCATGCGGTCCCCGCGATGTCCAGGTGCGCCCAGTTATATTTACGGGTGAAGCGCGCCAGGAAGCAGCCTGCGGTAATTGCGCCGCCAGGACGACCACCAATGTTAGCCATGTCCGCGAAGTTTGACTCCAGCTGTTCCTGGAACTCGTCCCCCAGCGGCAGACGCCATGCGCGGTCGCCAGCCTGCTCGGATGCGCCAATCAGCTCATGCGCCAGCGGATTGTGGTTCGACATCAGGCCGGTGATGTGGTGGCCCAGGGCAATCACGCAGGCACCGGTCAGGGTGGCCACGTCAATGACCGCTTCTGGTTCGAAACGCTCAACGTAGGTCAGCACGTCGCACAGCACCAGACGGCCTTCCGCGTCGGTGTTCAGCACTTCCACGGTCTGGCCGGACATGGTGGTCAGCACGTCGCCCGGACGATAGGCGCGACCGCCAGGCATGTTTTCGCAGCCTGCCAGCACACCGATCACGTTGATGGGCAGCTGAAGCTCCGCAACCATGCGCATGACGCCGTAAACCGCCGCCGCGCCGCACATGTCGTACTTCATCTCGTCCATGCCTTCTGAAGGCTTGATGGAGATACCGCCGGAGTCAAAGGTCAGCCCTTTACCGACGAGCACGATCGGACGCGCGTCTTCAGACGGATTGCCTTTGTATTCGATGACCGACATCAGGGATTCGTTCTGAGAGCCGTTACCGACCGCCAGATAAGAGTGCATCCCCAGCTCTTTCATTTGCTGTTCGCCGATGACGCGGGTGATAACGTTCTTGCTGTAGGAGTCAGCCAGCTGACGCGCCTGAGAGGCCAGATACGCGGCGTTACAGATGTTTGGCGGCATATTGCCAAGATCTTTAGCGGCTTTAATGCCCGCAGCAATGGCCAGGCCGTGCTGAATAGCGCGCTCGCCGCTGGTCAGCTCGCGACGGGTTGGCACGTTGAAGACCATTTTACGCAGCGGGCGACGCGGCTCGCTTTTGGTGGTCTTCAGCTGATCGAAGCTGTAGAGGCTCTCTTTTGCGGTTTCGACGGCCTGGCGTACTTTCCAGTAGGTGTTGCGGCCCTTAACGTGCAGCTCGGTCAGGAAGCAGACCGCTTCCATAGAACCAGTATCATTCAGTGTATTAATGGTTTTCTGAATAACCTGTTTGTACTGGCGCTCATCAAGCTCACGTTCTTTACCGCAGCCAATCAGCAGAATACGCTCGGACAGGACGTTCGGAACATGGTGCAGCAACAGGGTCTGCCCTGGTTTGCCTTCCAGTTCGCCACGGCGCAGCAGGGCGCTGATATAGCCGTCGCTGATTTTATCAAGTTGCTCGGCGATCGGGGAGAGTCGGCGTGGTTCAAAGACGCCCACAACGATGCAGGCACTCCGCTGTTTCTCCGGGCTACCGCTTTTTACACTGAACTCCATGCACTACGCTCCTGAATCTTAAAGACAACGGCGGCGGCTACGGATAGAATTGAAACCTTTCGTAACTCATGTCCGCCGTTGTGGTGACTTCGTGTTAATCTTACGTTACTACGGTTTCGACACGTCAATAAATGTCATGAAGCGCGAATCCGCCGGGTTTTTTAATCTTAGCGATGATTTCGACGACTCAAGAGAATAAATGACGTTTAAGCCATGAAACAAGCTAAATTCCTGCATAAGACGAGTTTTAACGGGCGTATTTAAAGTGATAATCATAAGATATCTGGTTCGGGAGACGCTGAAGAGCCAACTGGCGATCCTCTTTATCCTCCTTCTGATCTTTTTCTGTCAGAAGCTGGTCAGGATCCTCGGCGCGGCGGTTGATGGCGAAATCCCAACGAATCTGGTGCTTTCCCTGCTCGGGCTTGGCGTGCCGGAAATGGCGCAGCTTATCCTGCCGTTAAGCCTTTTCCTCGGTTTGCTGATGACGCTGGGTAGGCTCTATACCGAAAGTGAAATCACCGTGATGCATGCCTGCGGCCTCAGTAAGGCCGTACTGGTAAAAGCAGCCATGGTGCTGGCGCTGTTCACGGGCATTGTTGCCGCGGTCAACGTCATGTGGGCGGGGCCGACATCCTCTCGTCATCAGGATGAGGTGCTGGCGGAAGCAAAAGCTAACCCGGGGCTGGCGGCGCTGGCGCAGGGGCAGTTCCAGCAGGCGACCGACGGTAATTCCGTTCTGTTTATCGAAAGCGTTGATGGCAACCGCTTCAACGACGTGTTTCTTGCTCAGTTGCGCCCGAAAGGTAACGCTCGCCCTTCGGTGGTGGTGGCGGATTCCGGCCAGCTGGCGCAGCGTAAAGATGGCTCTCAGGTCGTCACGCTGAACAAAGGAACGCGTTTCGAAGGCACGGCAATGCTGCGCGACTTCCGCATTACGGACTTCCAGAACTACCAGGCCATTATTGGTCACCAGGCCGTCGCGCTCGATCCTACGGATACCGAGCAGATGGACATGCGCACCTTAATCAATACCGATACCGATCGTGCGCGTGCTGAGCTGCACTGGCGTATCACGCTGGTATTCACCGTATTTATGATGGCGCTGATGGTGGTGCCGCTGAGCGTGGTGAACCCACGTCAGGGCCGCGTGCTGTCGATGCTGCCGGCGATGCTGCTGTATCTGGTGTTCTTCCTGCTGCAAACCTCGATCAAGTCTAACGGCGGGAAAGGCAAAATTGACCCGATGATCTGGACCTGGGTCGTGAATGGTTTGTATCTGCTGCTGGCAGTCGGACTCAACTTGTGGGACACGGTGCCTGTGCGTCGTCTACGTGCCCGGTTTACGCGTAAAGGAGCCATCTAATGCAGGCGTTTGGCGTACTTGACCGCTATATCGGTAAAACAATTTTTACCACCATCATGATGACCCTGTTCATGCTGGTGTCGCTCTCGGGCATTATCAAATTTGTCGACCAGCTGAAAAAAGCCGGGCAGGGGAGTTACGACGCGTTAGGCGCCGGAATGTATACCCTGCTCAGCGTGCCAAAAGATGTGCAGATCTTCTTCCCGATGGCGGCCCTGCTGGGTGCGCTGCTGGGCCTGGGGATGCTGGCTCAGCGTAGCGAACTGGTGGTGATGCAGGCATCGGGCTTTACCCGTATGCAGGTTGCGCTGTCGGTGATGAAAACCGCGATCCCGCTGGTGCTGCTGACCATGGCGATCGGCGAATGGGTTGCGCCGCAGGGCGAACAGATGGCGCGTAACTACCGTGCTCAGGCGATGTACGGCGGTTCACTGCTTTCCACGCAGCAGGGATTATGGGCGAAAGACGGTCAGAACTTTGTCTATATCGAACGCGTGAAGGGGGATGACGAGCTGGGCGGCGTGAGCATTTATGCCTTTAACGACCAGCGTCGCTTGCAGTCCGTGCGTTATGCCGCCTCTGCCAAATTTGATGCCAACAACAAGCTGTGGCGGTTATCGCAGGTTGATGAATCGGACCTGACGAACCCGAAACAGATCACCGGCTCGCAGACCGTTAGCGGTACCTGGAAAACCGACCTGACGCCAGACAAGCTCGGCGTCGTGGCGCTTGACCCCGATGCGCTCTCCATCAGCGGTCTGCATAACTACGTGAAGTATCTGAAGTCCAGCGGACAGGATGCGGGGCGTTACCAGCTCAACATGTGGAGCAAAATCTTCCAGCCGCTGTCGGTGGCGGTGATGATGCTGATGGCGCTGTCGTTCATCTTTGGCCCACTGCGTAGCGTGCCGATGGGGGTTCGCGTGGTGACCGGTATCAGCTTTGGTTTCGTGTTCTACGTCCTCGATCAGATTTTTGGTCCGCTGACGCTGGTGTACGGCATTCCGCCAATTATCGGCGCGCTGTTGCCGAGCGCCAGTTTCTTCCTGATCAGCCTCTGGATGCTGCTAAAACGTTCCTGATAAACCTTCATCCTCGCCCCCGGTTGCTCGGGGGCGAGGCTAATCTCCTGTTTCACCCCGCACTTTTTCTCACAACCTGCAACGCCTCGCCGTGAATTTGAGTATTATTGAGCGATAAAGTCGTGAAGGGATCCTCTATGAAGCAAATTCGAATGCTGGCCCAGTACTACGTCGATCTGATGATGAAGCTCGGGCTGGTGCGTTTTTCCATGCTGCTGGCGCTGGCGCTGGTCGTTTTGGCCATCGTCGTGCAAATGGCCGTCACCATGGTTCTGCATGGCCAGGTCGAGAGCATCGACGTCATCCGCTCTATTTTCTTTGGCCTGCTGATTACCCCGTGGGCGGTCTATTTCCTCTCCGTGGTGGTCGAGCAACTGGAGGAGTCCCGACAGCGTTTATCAAAGCTGGTGGATAAGCTGGAAGAGATGCGCGAACGCGATCTCAAGCTCAACGTCCAGCTCAAGGACAATATTGCCCAGCTGAATCAGGAAATTTCAGACCGTGAAAAGGCGGAAGCCGAGCGCCAGACCACGCTGGAGCAGCTCAAAATTGAGATGAAAGAGCGTGAAGTCACGCAGATCCAGCTTGAACAGCAATCCTCTTTCCTGCGCTCGTTCCTTGATGCATCGCCGGATCTGGTGTTCTACCGTAACGAAGATAAAGAGTTTTCCGGCTGTAACCGGGCCATGGAGCTGTTGACCGGGAAAAGCGAAAAGCAGCTGATCCACCTGAAGCCGCAGGACGTCTATTCCGAAGAGGCGGCGGCAAAAGTGATGGAGACGGATGAAAAGGTCTTCCGCCATAATGTCTCGTTGACCTACGAGCAGTGGCTGGACTACCCCGACGGGCGCAAAGCCTGCTTTGAGATCCGCAAAGTGCCTTATTACGATCGGGTGGGTAAACGTCATGGTCTGATGGGCTTTGGCCGCGATATCACCGAGCGTAAGCGCTATCAGGATGCGCTGGAGCGCGCCAGCCGTGACAAGACCACCTTCATCTCCACCATCAGCCATGAGCTGCGTACGCCGCTTAATGGCATTGTGGGGCTGAGCCGCATTCTGCTGGATACCGACCTGACCAGCGAGCAGGAAAAATACCTCAAAACGATCCACGTTTCGGCGGTCACGCTGGGCAATATCTTCAACGATATTATCGATATGGATAAGATGGAGCGCCGTAAGGTTCAGCTCGACAACCAGCCGGTTGATTTTACCGGCTTCCTTGCGGACCTGGAGAACCTCTCAGGTTTGCAGGCCCAGCAAAAAGGGTTGAGCTTTGTGATGGAGCCAACGCTGCCGCTGCCGCATAAAGTGGTGACGGACGGCACGCGGCTGCGTCAGATCCTGTGGAACCTCATCAGCAACGCCGTGAAGTTTACCCAGAAGGGGCAGGTTGCGGTGCGCATTCGCTATGACGAAGGGGACATGCTGCACTTTGAAGTTGAGGACTCGGGTATCGGCATTCCTCAGGAGGAGCAGGACAAGATCTTCGCCATGTATTATCAGGTTAAAGACAGCCACGGCGGTAAACCGGCAACGGGTACGGGCATTGGCCTGGCGGTGTCGAAACGCCTGGCGAAAAGTATGGGCGGGGATATCACCGTTGCCAGCCAGCCGGGTAAAGGCTCAACCTTTACCCTTACCGTACACGCGCCTGCCGTCGCTGAAGAGGTGGAAGATACGTTCGAGAACGACGATATGCCGCTGCCGGCCCTGCACGTTCTGCTGGTAGAAGATATTGAGCTGAACGTCATTGTCGCCCGGTCGGTACTGGAAAAACTCGGCAACAGCGTGGATGTGGCAATGACCGGCAAAGCCGCGCTGGAGATGTTCACGCCGGGCGAGTACGACCTGGTGCTGCTTGATATTCAGCTACCGGACATGACCGGGCTGGATATCTCCCGCGAGCTGACGCGCAAGTACGCCCCTGACGAGCTGCCGCCGCTGGTGGCGCTGACCGCAAACGTGCTGAAAGATAAAAAAGAGTACCTCGAGGCCGGTATGGACGATGTGCTCAGCAAGCCGCTGGCGGTACCCGCCCTGACGGCGATGATCAAGAAGTTCTGGGATACCTGTGATGAAGAGGAGAGCACCATGACGTCTGTTGATAGCGCCAAAGCCCAAACGATACTCGATACCGCCATGCTGGAGCAGTATATCGATCTGGTGGGACCAAAACTGATCACCGACGGTCTGGCCGTGTTCGAAAAAATGATGCCGGGCTATCTGAACGTGCTCGAATCTAACCTGACGGCGCGTGATCAGAAGGGCATCGTCGAAGAGGGACATAAAATCAAGGGCGCGGCTGGCTCCGTCGGGTTACGCCATCTCCAACAGCTGGGCCAACAGATTCAGTCGCCTGATTTACCTGCGTGGGAAGATAACGTGGGTGACTGGGTTGAAGAGATGAAACAGGAGTGGCAGAACGATGTGGCGGTGCTGAAAGCCTGGGTGGAATCCAGAAAAAAATGACCCCGGCTATACCGGGGTGCGCGAATACTGCGCCAACACCAGGGAAATCGTGGCTGCGCCTGATTTTTATGGGTTGTTTTCGCATGGACGCCGCCTGAAAATTGAGGCCGCACGCAGATAAGATAGCAAATCTTAAACAGTTTGTTACATGAATCAGTGAAATGTGTGAAGCATAGCGTTTTAATCAGAATTTTTAATGTGCTTCGGCGAGTTGCTTAGAAGGATCGTCAGAATGAAGAAAGTGGGTGTCGTGCTGAGCGGATGTGGCGTTTACGATGGTTCAGAGATACATGAAGCCGTATTAACGCTGCTGGCATTATCGCGCCAGGGGGCAGACGTTATCTGCTTCGCGCCGGATAAAACTCAAGCAGACGTAATGAATCATCTTACCGGCGAGCCAATGGCGGAAAGCCGTAACGTGCTGATTGAAGCGGCACGTATTGTGCGTGGAGATATTCATCCGCTGGCACAGGCCGATGCCGCTGAACTTGATGCGCTCATCGTGCCGGGCGGCTTTGGCGCGGCGAAAAACCTGAGCACGTTTGCCACTGAGGGGGCGGCGTGTCAGGTCGATCCCGACTTAAAAGCGCTATCGCTGGCGATGCATGCGGCGGGTAAGCCGCAGGGCTTTATCTGCATTGCGCCAGCCATGCTGCCGAAAATTTTTGATTTCCCGCTGCGGCTCACGATCGGAACCGACATTGATACCGCTGAAATTATCGAGGATATGGGCGGCGAGCACGTGCCATGCCCGGTCGACGACATTGTGGTGGATGAGGACAATAAAATCATCACCACGCCGGCGTATATGCTGGCGCAGAACATCGCTGAGGCTGCCGCCGGCATCGAAAAGCTGGTGGACAGAGTGCTGGTTCTTACCGAATGAGTCGTAAATTATCCCCAGGCGGGTGGTTAAAACGGATCCTGCTGCGTATTGTGCTGGTCCTGGCCGTTTTCTGGGGCGGAGGCATTGCGCTGTTCAGCATCCTGCCCGTCCCGTTCTCCGCCGTGATGGCAGAGCGGCAGATTAGCGCCTGGCTCTCAGGTGATTTCGGCTACGTTGCCCACTCAGACTGGGTCGGCATGGATGAAATCTCCCCGTGGATGGGGCTGGCGGTCATTGCGGCAGAAGATCAGAAATTCCCCGAACACTGGGGTTTTGACGTGGCGGCTATCGAGAAGGCGCTGGATCATAATGAGCGTCATGAAAACCGCGTGCGCGGCGCGTCGACGCTGTCTCAGCAGACGGTAAAAAACCTGTTCTTATGGGACGGTCGTAGCTGGGTGAGGAAAGGTCTGGAGGCCGGGCTGACGCTGGGCGTCGAGACGGTGTGGAGCAAAAAACGCATTCTGACCGTCTATCTGAATATCGCGGAGTTTGGGGATGGCGTGTTTGGCGTCGAAGCGGCATCGCAACGTTATTTCGGCAAGCCCGCCAGCAGGCTGAGTATGTCCGAAGCGGCGCTGCTTGCCGCCGTGCTGCCGAACCCTCTGCGTTTCAAGGCCAGCGCACCGTCAGGCTACGTGCGAAGCCGCCAGGCGTGGATCATGCGCCAGATGCGTCAGCTGGGTGGGGAAGGGTTTATGGAGCGAAATCATCTTATGTAGGGCGGGTAAGCGTTGCGCCACCCGCCGACGTAGCGAACGTTAGTCTTCGTCAAACCCGGCATTAAACAGGGCAATCACCGCGGCCAGCGCTTCTTCTTCCTGCGGGCCGGTCGCTTCGACTTCAATCTGGCGTCCTTTGGCAGAATCCAGCATCAGCAGCGCAATCACGCTGTTGGCTTCTGCCTCGGTTCCCTCGTCGTTGCGCAGCAGCACCTCAGCATCAAAACCCTGCATCAGTTCAAACAGCTTCATCGCCGGGCGCGCATGCATGCCCAGCTTGTTGGTGATTTCGACGGTCTGTTTTACGGTCATGTTTTACGTTTTTCCAGCGTGCGATGACGGGACTGAACGTTCTTCCCGCGTGAGCGGAAGTAATCGGCCAGCTGTTCGGCAATATAGACCGAACGATGTTTACCGCCGGTACAGCCAATCGCCACCGTCAGGTAGCTGCGATTGTTTGTTTCCAGCATAGGTAACCATAGCTCAAGGTAGCTTCGCGTCTGGTAGATAAAATTATGTACTTCTGTGTGTCGGTCAAGGAACGCCGCCACGGGCTTATCCAGACCGGTCATCGGACGCAGTTTCGGATCCCAGTGTGGGTTCGGCAGGAAACGCACATCAAAAACGTAATCCGCATCGATAGGAATGCCGTGCTTAAAGCCGAAGGATTCAAACACCATCGTCAGTTCGCGCTCGCGCTTGCCGAGCAAGCGAGTACGCAGCATTTCCGCCAGCTCGTGGACGGACATTTCAGAGGTGTCGACAATCAGGTCGGCGCGGGAACGCAGCGGCTCAAGCAGATCGCTTTCTTTATCAATGGCGCTTTCCAGCGACAGATTTTTACTGGAGAGCGGATGCAAACGACGGGTATCGCTGTAGCGGCGGATCAGCGTGTTGCGGTCAGCGTCAAGGAACAAGAGCTGCGGTGAGAAACACTCCGGCAGATTGTTCATTGCCTGCTCGAAGATTTCCGGCGATTCCGGCATGTTGCGCACGTCAATACTGACGGCGGCAGAGATTTGCCGGTCCGCAAGCGTCCGCGCCAGATCGGGTAACAACACTACCGGCAGGTTATCTACACAGTAAAATCCCATGTCTTCCAGCGCGCGCAGGGCCACGGATTTCCCGGACCCCGAACGACCGCTGACGATCATCAGCACCATGTTCCGTTTCTCCTCAGGGCAGCCGTTCTGAAGGCCTTCTCCCGATTATGCCTCATCCTGATTGCCTTCTGCTTCAGTGATAATTTGATAAAGCTCTTCATCACTTTGGGCTGAGCGCAGTCGACGACAAATGGTTTTGTCCGCCAGACGTTTGGCCACCAGCGACAGCGTGTGCAGATGGGTTTTGGTCTGATCGGCAGGCACCAGCAGCGCAAAGAGCAGATCCACAGGCTGGTTATCGATGGCGTCAAAAGCGATAGGCGTTTCCAGTTGCACAAACACCCCCACGGCACGCAGCGTATCTTCTTCCAGCTTGCCATGCGGGATCGCAATGCCGTTGCCGATGCCGGTACTGCCCATTTTTTCACGGGTCAGAATGGCTTCAAACACGATCTGCGGCGGCAGACCCAGCTGCTTTGCGGCCAGTTCACTGATAATTTCCAGCGCACGTTTTTTGCTCTGGCAGTGAACGCCACTGCGGGTACAATCCTGGTTAAGGACATTGCTCAGTTGTAGAGCGGAATCGTTGTTTATCATAATTTCACCTAAGCGCTAACCGTACAAATGGCCTGTTGTGTCTCACAACAGGCCGTCCTGCACCCGTTAACTGCCCGGACAATTAGTGTTGTTTCAGTTTATCTTTATGTTTATTGAGCTGTCTCGCAAGCTTATCAATCAAGCCGTCGATAGCCGCGTACATGTCTTGCCCTTCCGCACTGGCATGGAGTTCCCCTCCGTTGACGTGCAGAGTCGCATCCGAGATATGCGTCACTTTCTCCACTTTCAACACAACATAGACCTGATTGATCCTTTCGAAATACTGCTCAAGTTTTGCGAACTTAGTGTTCACAAAATCGCGTAAGGCCTCAGTAATCTCGACGTTATGTCCGGTGATATTGAGCTGCATAGTGTCTTCCTTATCGGTTGTGTCAAACCAGTTGTTTACGCTGGTTAGACGGCGGAATGGATAAAGACTCTCGATACTTCGCAACAGTACGGCGTGCCACCATAATACCCTGATCGGACAGCATGGTGGTTAACTTACTGTCACTGAGTGGCTTCGCGGGGTTCTCCGCGGCGATCAACTTCTTCACCAGTGCGCGAATGGCCGTTGACGAGGCTTCGCCGCCGCCTTCGGTGTTCACGTGGCTGGAGAAGAAATACTTAAGCTCAAAAATACCGCGCGGGCTGTGCAGGTACTTCTGCGTAGTCACGCGGGAAATGGTTG
Organism: Enterobacter quasihormaechei; assembly: GCF_004331385.1. Lineage (GTDB taxonomy): Bacteria > Pseudomonadota > Gammaproteobacteria > Enterobacterales > Enterobacteriaceae > Enterobacter > Enterobacter quasihormaechei. Next base: position 25,374 of record NZ_SJON01000015.1, on the reverse strand, counting down.
ATTCATGCATCTCGACGGCCTGGGCGATGTCTGCCAGCACCATCGGTTTCATAAACTCTTCGCCCTGTTCAAAGAACGCCTGCTGCTGTTCGACAATACAGCGGCTGACGCGCAGCAGCGTGTCATTTCGGCTCTCCAGGCTCTTAATCAACCATCGTGCTTCCTGAAGGTTGCTGCGAATGTATTGATTATCGGCATCGTTACGTGCACTTGTGCACATGGAGGCATATTGCTGGTTGATTTGCAGGCGAGGAAGGCTGTCGGCGTTCAGTTCAACGACCCAGCGGCCGTTGTGCTTTCTCACCAGCACATCAGGAATGACATATTCCGGTTCGCTGGTCTGGATCGACTGTCCCGGACGCGGATCGAGTGACTGGATCAGATTCACCGCTTCCTTCAGCACCTCTTCTTTGAGGCGCGTGACGCGCATCAGGGTGCGGAAATCGTGATTCGCCAGCAGATCCAGATGATCGCTGATGATGAGCCGGGCTTCGTCAATCCACGGTGTCTCTTTGGCAAACTGCGAAAGCTGGATCAGCAGGCAGTCGCGCAGATCTCTCGCGGCGACGCCAATCGGGTCGAAACGCTGGACGCGCTTGAGGACGGCTTCGATCTCTTCCATCTCAATGTCGTCATCGCCGATGCTTTCCAGAATATCGTCCAGCGTCACGGTCAAATAGCCCGTGTCGTCAACGGCATCGACAATCGAGGTGGCAATCGCGCGATCGGTATCCGAGAAAGGCGTCAGCTCCACCTGCCACATCAGGTAGTCCTGAAGCGACTGGGTGGTTTCGCCCTGATAGACCGGCAGTTCGTCGTCCTGATAGTCCGCGCGCGTGCCGGAAGGCGTTCCTGCGGTGTAGATTTCATCCCAGCTGGCATCCAGCGGCAGCTCGTCCGGCATCTCTTTTTGTTCGAGCGCATCGGCGGTGTCGAGCGTTTCCGTGTCCTGCGTTTGCTGGGTATCTACCTCGTCATGAAGATCGGTTTGCTCCAGCAGCGGATTGCTGTCCAGCGCCTGCTGGAGCTCCTGCTGGAGTTCTAACGTGGACAACTGCAACAGACGGATGGCCTGTTGTAGCTGCGGCGTCATGGCCAGTTGCTGGCTGAGCCGTAATTGCAAACCTTGCTTCATGTTCAGCGCGTTTTTCTCCGGTTCGGCGTGACTTAACCTCTACCCTATCAGAGTCTGAAGTCTTCCCCAAGGTACACGCGCTTAACATGCTCATCTTCGAGGATTTGCTGCGGCGTACCGTGGGCAATCAGATGGCCCTGGCTCACAATGTAGGCGCGTTCACACACGGCCAGCGTTTCGCGTACGTTGTGGTCCGTGATCAGTACGCCAAGCCCGCTGTCGCGCAGATGCTCAATGATACGTTTGATATCGATAACCGAAATCGGGTCAACGCCCGCAAACGGTTCATCCAGCAGGATGAATTTCGGATTTGCTGCCAGTGCGCGCGCAATCTCAACGCGGCGGCGTTCACCGCCGGACAGCGCCTGACCGAGGCTGTCGCGAAGGTGTTCAATATGAAACTCTTCCATCAGCTCGTTCGCGCGGTCGGTGCGCTGCTCGCTGGTCAGATCGTCACGGATCTGGAGCACGGCCATCAGGTTATCGAACACGCTTAAGCGGCGGAAGATAGACGCTTCCTGCGGCAGGTAGCCGATGCCACGACGCGCGCGGGCATGCAGCGGCAGCAGGCTGATGTCTTCATCATCAATGATGATGTTGCCAGCGTCACGCGGGACAATGCCCACGACCATGTAGAAGGTTGTGGTTTTACCCGCACCGTTAGGGCCAAGCAAGCCCACGATTTCGCCGGAGTTGACGGTCAGACTGACATCTTCGACGACGCGGCGGCCCTTGTACGCTTTCGCGAGGTTTTTTGCAGTTAATGTTGCCATAACGAATTAGTTACTCTTTTTCTGTGCCGGAGCCTGACCGTTGTTCTTGTCCTGCAACTGCGAAGGCACGAGCACGGTAGTGACGCGTTTACCTTTTTCGCTGGAGGCCTGCATTTTCTGCTCTTTCACCAGATAGGTGATCTTGTCGCCTTTGATGTTGCTGTCCAGCTGTTCCAGGTAAGCATTACCGGTCAGGATGACCAGATCCTTCGCCAGTTCGTAGTGCATATGCGAGGCATGGCCTTTTACCGGCTTGCCGTTGTCCTGCATCTGGTAGAACGTGGCCGGGTTGCCATAACCATCAATAATCTCTTTGCCCTGCTCGCCGCCCGGACGGGTAACGACCACTTTGTCGGCATTGATTTTGATGGTGCCCTGGGTCACGACGACGTTGCCGGTAAAGGTAACGACGTTACCCTGCATATCCAGAGACTGCGTATCAGATTCGATATGAATCGGCTGCTCGGTGTCGCCAGTCACAGCAAGCGCGGGAAGACTGGCCGCCAGCAGCGCGCTGGCGATAACAACTTTAAGGCTGAGTTTGTTTGTTTTGAATTTCATAGGAGGTTCTAACCTTTTCAATCAGCTCGGCGTTTTTGCTGCGTAAGTTCCCGCGCATTCTTAAACCGCTGGAATTAAATGTTGTGCCATACAGGGTGACTAAATCCTGCGACGTGACATCCTGGGTGACCAGGTTGATCTGGGCGTTATCGGTCGTAATTTTGCGCAGTTGAGCGTCAGCGGTCAGGGCGTTGACCTCAACGTGACCATACAGATAAAGCATACGGTCATTTGTCAGTTTTGCCCGGTCAGACTTGATCGACCACGTCGGCACTTTGTCGGTATCAAAGGTGGTCAGCACCGGCTGGGTAAACCACGAAACACCGTCATCTGAAAAATATTCGACATGCTGAGCAATCAGGCGATAGTTCAGTGCGCCTTCCGGGCTATAGACCACGGTATCGCTGCGATCGCTTTTGTAGGTCGGGTCGCTCGTGTTGACCACTTCCGTTTGCGTATCATCGCGGTCGGCGAGGTTCACGCCAATCAGGATCAGGACGACAAGCGAAAGCAGAATGATAACCCAACGTCTGGTTTTACTCATATCGATTGCCCTTTCGCCTCATCAAGCTTGCCCTGCGCCAGCAGAAGCAGATCGCAGACTTCACGCACGGCACCGCGGCCACCGTGAATATGGGTAACGTAATCAGCACGCGGGATCAGCAGCGGGTGTGCGTCAGCCACGGCAATGCTCAGACCCACCTCCGCCATCACTGGCCAGTCGATCAAATCATCCCCGACGTACGCCACATTCTCTGGCGCAATGGCCAGTTTTTCCAGCAAATCCCGGAAGGCTACCATCTTATCAGACTGTCCCTGATAGAGATGCGTAATGCCCAGCGTTTCACACCGATCTTCTACCAGTTTAGCTTTCCGCCCGGTGATGATTGCAACGTCAATACCGGACGTGAGCGCACAGCGGATACCGTAACCGTCGCGAACGTTAAAGGCTTTCAGCTCTTCGCCGTTATTGCCCATATAAATCAGACCGTCGGAAAGCACGCCGTCTACATCGAGGATCAGCAGGCGGATAGTTTCCGCCTTTGCCATCATCAGGGCGCTCACCGGGCCATAACAGGTTGCAAGGGATGCACCCGCATTACTCATTGTCTTATCCTTCATTACACTACGCCTGCGCGCAGCAGATCATGCATATGTACCACACCCAGCAGTTGGTCGCCATCGGCAACCATCACTGAGGTGATATGACGGGACTGCATCAGGTTCAGCACATCGACCGCCAGCGTGCCCGGACGGACGCGGATCCCGCCTGGCGTCATCACGTCCGCGATGCCCAGCGTTCGGACATCCACACCCATATCGAACACCCGGCGCAGGTCACCGTCGGTGAAAATGCCCTGAATCTTCATCAGGTCGTCACAGATGACCGTCATGCCCAGGTTTTTGCGGGTGATTTCCAGCAACGCGTCGCGCAGAGAAGCCTCTTTGCTGACGTGCGGGATTTCATCCCCGGTGTGCATAATATCGTTAACCCGCAGCAGCAGTTTGCGCCCGAGCGCGCCGCCGGGGTGAGACAGGGCGAAATCTTCAGGCGTAAAACCGCGGGCTTCCAGCAGCGCAACGGCAAGGGCATCGCCCATCACCAGCGCGGCGGTGGTGCTGGAGGTCGGGGCCAGTCCCAGCGGACAGGCCTCTTTCGGCACCCTCACGCACAGGTGAATATCTGCCGCACGCGCCATGCTGCTTTCCGGGCGGCTGGTCATGCAAATCAGCGGGACGTGCAGGCGCTTGAGCACCGGGATCAACGCCAGGATCTCATTCGATTCCCCGGAGTTAGACAGCGCAATAACCACGTCCTGCGGCGTAACCATCCCGAGGTCACCGTGCGCGGCTTCACCCGGATGAACGAAGAAGGACGAGGTGCCGGTGCTGGCAAAGGTCGCCGCCATTTTGCGCCCGATATGGCCAGACTTGCCCATCCCCATCACCACGACTTTACCGGCACAGTAGAACATTTTCTCACAGGCCAGACTAAAATCCTGATTAATGTACTGATCTAACTGCGCCAGACCTTCACGTTCAATCTCCAGAACGTCTTTGCCTGCTTTCTGAAAGTCAAAACCCGGCTGCAATTCTATTTGCGACATAATGCGTTTCCGTTTACCCAGAGAGAAGTGGCGAGAGCCAGTACAGCATCGCCAGCCATACGATAAATCCACCCGTCAGCAGCGCGCCTGCGCCTTTGCCGATCTGCTCTTTTCGCCGCCAGCAGAGCAGGGCGAAAATGACGCTGACCAGCAGCATCACACCGTAATCGCGCGTGAAGACCATGGGGTTAAACGGCCCCGGCGAGATCAGCGCCGGCAGACCCGTCACGATCGCGATATTGAAAATATTAGAGCCAATGATATTGCCGATGGCGATATCATCTTCACCTTTACGCGCCCCGGCGATGGCGGTGGCCAGCTCTGGCAGGCTGGTGCCGATGGCGATGACCGTCAGACCGATTGTCAGTTCGCTCATCGCAAACGCGTTCGCCAGTACCGTCGCGTTGTCGACGACCATCCGCGTGGCCATCGGCATGATGATCAACGCGACGCCCAGCCACAGCAGGGCGACGGGTAAGGTGCCTTCCCTGGGCAGCTCGGCGAGATGCTCACGCGTGAGGCTATCGTTGCCCTGTTTTTCCGCCAGACGCGCGATTTTCACGCTGTAAAGCAACCAGATCCCGGCCAGGGCGAGCAGGAATATACCGTCATCAATGCTCAGCACCCCGTCGTAAAGCACGTAGCCAGCCAGCAGGCTAACGACTAACATTAGCGGCAATTCGCGGCGCAAAACATCAGAATGGACGCGAAATGGATGCAGCAATGCGGCTAAGCCTAAAATCAGTAATATATTGACGATGTTAGAGCCAATCGCGGTGCCGATAGCGAGGTCGACCTGACCATGCAGCGAGGCTGAAACAGAAACAATGATTTCAGGAAGCGATGTGCCTACACTGACCACCGTCATCCCGATAATGATGGGCGGCATGCCAATGAGACGACAAAGAATGGATGCGGCAAAGACCAAACGGTCAGCACTGTAGACCACCAACAGTAAACCAATTATTAACAGTGCTGTTGCTAAAAGCATCAAAAGTCCTTTCTTCAGGTATACTCGCTGGTCCACTGCGCACGGATTCTGGCGCCAGATGAAGTCTGAGACGTGACGAATTCCTAATTTTGACTTTATGCGCCGGAAAAGTAAAACAAATGCCAGCTTTAGCTAACCCCAATAGTGAATATTCTGTAAAAATGCGGGGTTTAGGGCTGATTTACGCTTCATGCCAGCCGTGAAGCAAGGTAAGTAAGGAACCATAAATGAGCCAAACGATGGCGAATATAGTCGATGTCCGGGGCGTCAGTTTTTCTCGCGGCAGCCGGGTGATATTTGATGATATTTCGCTGACCGTGCCGCGCGGTAAAATCACCGCCATCATGGGGCCGTCAGGGATCGGTAAAACAACGTTGCTGCGTCTTATCGGCGGGCAAATCCCCCCTGACAGCGGCGAAATTCTCTTCGACGGTGAAAATGTTCCGGAGATGTCTCGCTCGCGCCTCTACACGGTTCGCAAACGAATGAGCATGCTCTTTCAGTCGGGTGCGCTGTTCACCGATATGAACGTATTTGACAACGTGGCCTATCCACTGCGTGAGCACACCCATCTTCCTCCTGCGCTGTTGCACAGCACGGTGATGATGAAGCTCGAAGCCGTGGGGTTGCGGGGGGCGGCGAAACTCATGCCGTCCGAACTCTCCGGCGGGATGGCGCGCCGCGCCGCGCTGGCGCGTGCTATTGCCCTTGAACCGGATTTAATCATGTTCGACGAACCGTTCGTCGGGCAGGACCCTATCACTATGGGCGTACTGGTGAAGCTCATTTCAGAACTGAACAGCGCCCTTGGCGTCACCTGCGTGGTGGTTTCCCACGACGTGCCGGAAGTGCTGAGCATTGCTGATTACGCCTATATTGTGGCTGACAAAAAGATCGTCGCCCACGGCAGCGCTCAGGCGTTGCAGGAGAATGGCGATCCGCGCGTGCGGCAGTTCCTGGACGGTATCGCAGATGGGCCGGTGCCTTTCCGCTATCCGGCAGGCAACTATCATGACGATTTACTGGGAATAGGGAGTTAAGCCACTCATGCTGTTAAATGCGTTGGCGGGTCTTGGACACCGTGGCCTAAAAACCATCAGTACGTTCGGGCGTGCCGGATTAATGTTGTTCAACGCGCTGGTTGGCAAACCGGAGTTCCGCAAGCATGCGCCGTTACTGGTGCGGCAGCTTTATAACGTCGGCGTACTGTCGATGCTTATCATCATCGTGTCGGGGCTGTTTATCGGCATGGTGCTGGGGTTGCAGGGATATCTGGTGCTGACAACCTACAGCGCGGAAACCAGCCTTGGCATGCTGGTGGCGCTCTCGCTGCTGCGTGAACTCGGGCCGGTGGTTGCCGCGCTGCTGTTCGCCGGGCGTGCCGGGTCAGCACTGACGGCGGAAATTGGCCTGATGCGCGCCACCGAGCAGCTTTCCAGCATGGAGATGATGGCGGTCGATCCGCTGCGCCGGGTGATCTCACCGCGCTTCTGGGCCGGGGTTATCTCCTTACCGTTACTGACTATCCTCTTTGTGGCGGTCGGTATCTGGGGCGGCGCGCTGGTCGGCGTCAACTGGAAAGGCATTGATGCCGGGTTCTTCTGGTCTGCCATGCAGGACGCCATCGATCTGCGGATGGATTTGGTGAACTGTCTGATCAAGAGCGTGGTTTTCGCTGTGACGGTTACCTGGATTGCGTTGTTTAATGGTTACGATGCCATTCCGACGTCGGCGGGCATTAGCCGCGCAACGACGCGTACTGTCGTACATTCGTCGCTGGCCGTTTTGGGTCTGGATTTTGTGCTCACCGCACTGATGTTTGGGAATTGAGTTCATGCAAACGAGAAAAAATGAAATTTGGGTTGGCGTGTTTCTGCTTCTGGCGCTGCTGGCCGCGCTGTTCATCTGCCTGCGAGCGGCGGACATTACCTCTGTTCGCGCCGAGCCGACGTATCGCGTCTACGCGACCTTCGATAATATCGGCGGCCTGAAGGCGCGCTCGCCGGTGCGTATTGGTGGCGTCGTCATCGGACGTGTAGCGGACATTACGCTTGATGAAAAAACGTATCTGCCGCGCGTCGCGATGGATATCGAAGAGCGCTATAACCACATTCCTGACACCAGCTCGCTCTCTATCCGCACTTCTGGCCTGCTGGGGGAGCAATATCTGGCCCTCAACGTTGGTTTTGAAGATCCTGAGCTGGGAACGTCTATCCTTAAAGACGGTAGCGTAATCCAGGATACCAAGTCAGCGATGGTGCTGGAAGATATGATTGGTCAGTTCCTTTACAACAGTAAAGGGGATGATAAAAAGTCTGACGATGCCCCTGCGCAGAGTGAAGACCACACCAACGTCGAACCGACGCCAGGCGCGACGAATTAATTTCAGGAGAAGTCATTCATGTTTAAACGACTGTTAATGGTTGCCATGCTGGTCATTGCCCCTCTGACTGCGGTACACGCTGCGGATCAGAGTAACCCGTACAAACTGATGGATGAGGCTGCGAAGAAAACCTTCGACCGTCTTAAAAACGAACAGCCAAAAATCCGCTCTAACCCTGACTATCTGCGTGATGTCGTGGATCAGGAGCTGCTGCCGTATGTGCAGATCAAGTATGCGGGCGCGCTGGTACTGGGCCGTTATTACAAAGAGGCGACCCCGGCGCAGCGCGAGGCTTACTTCGCGGCGTTCCGTGAATACCTGAAACAGGCTTACGGCCAGGCGCTGGCGATGTATCACGGTCAGACCTATCAGATTGCCCCTGAACAGCCGCTGGGCGATGCCACCATCATTCCTATCCGCGTGACAATTATCGATCCAAACGGCCGTCCGCCGGTTCGCCTGGACTTCCAGTGGCGTAAGAACAGCCAGACCGGAAACTGGCAGGCGTATGACATGATCGCCGAAGGCGTAAGCATGATCACCACTAAACAGAACGAGTGGAGCGATCTACTGCGCACCAAAGGTATTGATGGCCTGACGGCTCAGCTTCAGTCTATCTCTCGTCAGAAAATTACCCTGGACGAGAAGAAGTAATGTCGCAGCAGCTTAGCTGGGCGCGAGACGGCGAGACGCTGACGCTGACGGGAGAGCTGGATCAGGATCTGCTTAACCCGCTGTGGGACGCTCGCCATGACGCGATGCAGGGCGTGACGCGGATTGATCTACATGGCGTCACGCGGGTAGATACCGCCGGTATTGCGCTGCTGGCGCACCTGGTTGCCACGGGCAAAAAGCAGGGGAGCAGCGTCACCCTGACGGGGGTAAGCGACAACGTCGTCACCCTTGCACAGCTTTACAATTTGCCCGAAGACGTATTACCTCGCTAATTTTTTCAGTACGTTACTTCCGAAAGCCCCGACAGTTTACGCGTCGGGGCTTTTTGCTTGTTTAAGACCGCGCCACTTTGCTCTAAGATGTTGGGCTTGTTTTCACTATCAGATGATGTAGACCCCATGGAAAATAATGAAATCCAGACTGTGCTGATGAATGCACTCTCCCTTCAGGAAGCCCACGTCTCTGGCGATGGCAGTCACTTCCAGGTTATTGCTGTGGGTGAGATGTTCGACGGAATGAGTCGCGTGAAAAAACAGCAGGCTGTGTACGCGCCGCTGATGGAATACATTGCGGACAACCGCATTCACGCCCTGTCGATTAAAGCGTTCACCCCACAGGAGTGGGCACGCGATCGCAAACTAAACGGTTTTTGAGCTGGGGGCGAAGCGCCCGCAGCACGGTTGAATTTATAAGAGAGCAAACAATGGATAAATTTCGTGTACAGGGACCCACGCGTCTCCAGGGCGAAGTCACAATTTCTGGCGCTAAAAACGCCGCGCTGCCCATTCTTTTCGCTGCGCTGCTCGCAGAAGAGCCGGTAGAGATCCAGAACGTACCGAAGCTGAAAGATATCGACACGACCATGAAGTTGCTCGGCCAGTTGGGCACCAAAGTGGAGCGTAACGGTTCCGTCTGGATCGATGCCAGCAACGTGAACAACTTCTCAGCACCGTATGAGCTGGTGAAAACCATGCGTGCTTCCATCTGGGCCCTTGGGCCGCTGGTGGCGCGTTTCGGTCAGGGTCAGGTTTCACTGCCGGGCGGATGCGCTATCGGTGCGCGTCCCGTCGACCTGCATATCTTTGGCCTGGAAAAGCTGGGCGCGGAGATCAAGCTGGAAGAAGGTTACGTGAAAGCGTCCGTCAATGGTCGTCTGAAAGGCGCGCACATTGTCATGGACAAAGTGAGCGTGGGCGCAACGGTGACCATCATGTCGGCTGCTACGCTGGCAGAAGGCACTACCATCATCGAAAACGCCGCGCGTGAACCGGAAATCGTGGACACCGCGAACTTCCTGGTCGCACTGGGTGCGAAGATCAGCGGGCAGGGCACGGACCGTATTACCATCGAAGGCGTTGAGCGTCTGGGTGGCGGCGTGTACCGCGTCCTGCCAGACCGTATCGAAACCGGGACCTTCCTGGTGGCGGCGGCCATTTCTGGCGGTAAGATTGTCTGCCGTAACGCACAGCCGGATACCCTGGATGCGGTGCTGGCGAAGCTGCGCGATGCGGGTGCGGACATTGAAATCGGTGAAGACTGGATAAGCCTGGATATGCACGGGCAGCGTCCTAAAGCCGTTAACGTGCGCACTGCGCCACACCCGGCCTTCCCGACGGATATGCAGGCGCAGTTCACGCTGCTGAACCTGGTGGCCGAAGGCACGGGCTTCATCACGGAAACCATCTTCGAAAACCGTTTCATGCATGTCCCGGAGCTGATCCGTATGGGTGCGCATGCTGAGATTGAAAGCAACACGGTCATCTGTCACGGCGTTGAAAAACTGTCCGGTGCGCAGGTGATGGCGACCGATCTGCGCGCGTCTGCGAGTCTGGTACTGGCAGGGTGTATTGCGGAAGGCACTACCGTTGTCGATCGTATCTACCACATCGACCGTGGTTACGAGCGCATTGAAGACAAACTGCGCGCGCTGGGTGCGAATATCGAGCGTGTGAAGGGCGAGTAATCGTTCCGGCACCCCCCTGCCAGAACAGGCCGGGGGATTGCTGTTCCTGTAAATCCCGGTGCATCAGTCCTGATGTGCTTTCTTCGTTTTGCTCTGACGCATCATGCGCGTTCTGTCGATAAATTCATGGGTAATGGGATCGTGGTAGCGTGACGGCCATATCACCCACGGATGCGTATCCAGCGCTCTCGCGATAATCAGCTCCCCCTTCGGCCATGGGCGGGTCAGTGCATTTGCCAGCGTCGACGAGCTCAACCCGTTGCGACGTGATTCGGCAGCCAGCGATGTCCCTTTTTTACGCAGTGCCGCAATAATGTCAGCAGAATGCCAGTCGATGAATTTTGTATCCATAATGCTGTCCTTGTGTTCGTTATCGTCCACGCCTTTTCGTGTGAAAAGACAGCATTACTATACTCACTTAGAACATCTGTTCTAAAAAGTTCATGTTACGATAAGCAATATTCAGAATAAGGCATGGCTTTATACATGCGGCCTGTAACCTGATGAGCTTACACGGAAATGTAATTTACTGGCGCGTACTGGAATCTCCCTGCGGAGCGCAGGGAGACGAGGAGGGGATTAACGATCGCGCTGGACGGCGATGTGCGCGAGGCCGATTAGCGCATCACGCCATGGGCTGTCAGGAATGACCTGAATGGCGGCGATGGCTTTGTCTGCTTCTTCTTCTGCACGCTGACGCGTCCATTCCAGGGAGCCACAGACTGCCATTGTTTCCAGTACTGGTTCCAGAAGATGGCGACCATTTCCCTGCTCGATAGCCTCGCGGATCATTTTCGCCTGATCCGGTGTGCCATTGTGCATCGCGTGGAGCAGCGGCAGCGTTGGCTTGCCTTCGTTCAGGTCATCACCGACGTTTTTACCGAGCGTTTCGCCATCCGCGCTGTAGTCCAGCAAATCATCAATCAGCTGGAATGCGGTACCGAGATAGCGGCCATAGTCCTGAAGCCCTTTTTCCTGCGCTTCGCTACAGCCTGCCAGAATCCCGGAGCACTGCGCAGCGGCTTCAAACAGACGTGCGGTCTTGCTGTAAATCACCCGCATGTAGTTTTCTTCGGTGATGTCCGGGTCGTTAACGTTCATCAACTGTAGGACTTCACCTTCAGCGATAACGTTCACCGCTTCTGACATCACTTCCAGCACCTTCAGCGAGCCAAGGCTGGTCATCATCTGGAAAGCGCGGGTATAGATAAAATCCCCGACCAGAACGCTTGCCGCATTACCAAACGCGGCGTTGGCGGTGGCTTTACCCCGACGCATGTCTGATTCATCCACAACATCGTCGTGAAGCAGGGTGGCGGTGTGGATAAATTCGATCAGCGCCGCGATTGTGACGTGGGCGTTCCCCTGATAGCCAACCGCGCGTGCGGCCAGAATGGCAATCATCGGACGAATACGTTTACCGCCGCCGCTGACGATGTAATAGCCCAACTGATTGATCAGCTGAACGTCAGAGTTGAGTTGCTCCAGGATTGCTGCATTCACACCCGCCATATCTTGCGCGGTTAACTCATTGATTTTTTCTAAATTCATCGCAAAAGCCGGGCTTTTTATCCTGTTTATCCCACACGAGATGGGTACACAAAGGGTTTCGGTTTATAAATAGTATTGCTGATTGTACTGAAAAAACGGCTCAGATAAACGTTACCGTACGTGTTGTGTTTTTTTTCTTCATGTATTGATGGTAGCACTTGTCAAAGGCTCGCGTTTTGCGTAATATTCGCGCCCTATTGTGAATATTTATAGCGCACTCTGAATCATACGAGGATGTGCGCGGAAGCGGAGTTTATATGTACGCGGTTTTCCAAAGTGGTGGTAAACAACACCGAGTAAGCGAAGGTCAGACCGTTCGCCTGGAAAAGCTGGACATCGCAACTGGCGAATCTGTTGAGTTCGCAGAAGTTCTGATGATCGCAAACGGTGAAGAAGTCAAAATCGGCGTTCCTTTCGTTGATGGCGGCGTTATCAAAGCTGAAGTTGTTGCTCACGGTCGTGGCGAGAAAGTTAAAATCGTTAAGTTTCGTCGTCGTAAACACTATCGTAAGCAGCAGGGCCACCGTCAGTGGTTCACTGATGTAAAAATTACTGGCATCAGCGCCTAAGACCTGAGGAGAGATTTAAATGGCACATAAAAAGGCTGGCGGCTCCACACGTAACGGTCGCGATTCAGAAGCTAAACGCCTGGGCGTTAAGCGTTTCGGTGGCGAATCCGTTCTGGCGGGTAGCATCATCGTTCGTCAGCGTGGCACCAAGTTCCACGCGGGTACCAACGTAGGTTGCGGTCGTGACCACACTCTGTTTGCTAAAGCAGACGGTAAAGTGAAATTTGAAGTTAAAGGCCCGAACAACCGTAAATACATCAGCATCGTTGCTGAGTAAGGTTTTCTCGGTCCGGTAACGGATTAAAGCCCCGCAACGTGTTGCGGGGCTTTTTACATTGGAAACCCGGAAAATTTTCTGTAGGGAAAACGGGCATGAAGCAGCAGGCCGGCATTGGTATTCTTTTGGCGCTCACTACCGCAATGTGCTGGGGTGCGCTGCCAATTGCAATGAAGCAGGTACTGGAAGTGATGGAACCGCCTACGGTGGTGTTTTATCGCTTCCTGATGGCAAGCATTGGCCTGGGCGCCATTCTGGCCGTCAAAGGTAAGCTGCCACCGCTGCGCATCTTCCGAAAACCGCGCTGGCTGGTATTACTGGCTATCGCAACGGGCGGTCTGTTCGGGAACTTCATTCTGTTCAGCTCCTCCCTGCAATATCTTAGCCCTACAGCGTCGCAGGTGATTGGGCAACTTTCACCGGTCGGCATGATGGTCGCCAGCGTCTTTATCCTCAAGGAGAAGATGCGCGGCACGCAGATCATCGGGGCAAGCATGCTGCTTTGCGGTCTGGTGATGTTCTTTAACACCAGCCTGATCGAGATTTTTACCCGCCTGACGGATTACACCTGGGGTGTCATTTTCGGGGTGGGTGCAGCAACGGTCTGGGTGAGTTATGGCGTCGCGCAAAAGGTGTTATTGCGCCGTCTTGCCTCACAGCAGATCCTCTTTTTGCTGTACACTTTGTGTACACTGGCATTATTGCCGTTAGCGAAGCCGGGTGTGATTACCCAGCTCAGCGACTGGCAACTGGCGTGCCTCATTTTTTGTGGGCTGAATACGCTGATTGGTTATGGCGCGCTGGCGGAAGCCATGGCGCGCTGGCAGGCAGCACAGGTGAGCGCCCTAATCACGCTTACCCCGCTGTTTACGCTGTTATTTTCAGATTTGTTATCAATGGCCTGGCCCGATGTCTTCGTCAAGCCGATGCTCAACCTGTTGGGTTATCTCGGTGCGTTTGTCGTGGTTGCGGGCGCGATGTATTCCGCCATTGGTCATCGTCTCTGGGGACGTTGGCGCAAAAATGAAGCGGTTGTAATAGTCCCCCGCTCAGGCGAATGAGTTACGGAGAGTAAAATGAAGTTTGTTGATGAAGCGACGATTCTGGTCGTGGCAGGTGATGGCGGTAACGGTTGTGTAAGCTTCCGCCGTGAAAAATATATTCCTCGTGGCGGCCCTGACGGCGGTGACGGTGGCGATGGTGGTGACGTGTGGCTGGAGGCGGATGAAAACCTCAACACGCTGATCGACTACCGTTTCGAAAAATCTTTCCGCGCCGAGCGTGGCCAGAACGGCCAGAGCCGCGACTGTACCGGTAAACGCGGTAAAGACGTGACGATCAAAGTGCCGGTGGGTACGCGTGTCATCGATCAGGGCACGGGCGAAACCATGGGCGATATGACCAAACACGGTCAGCGCCTGATGGTGGCGAAAGGCGGCTGGCACGGTCTGGGTAACAGCCGTTTCAAATCGTCCGTTAACCGTACCCCGCGTCAGAAAACGATGGGTACCCCGGGCGATAAGCGCGACCTGCAACTTGAACTGATGCTGTTGGCAGACGTAGGTATGCTGGGTATGCCAAACGCCGGTAAATCAACGTTTATCCGTGCAGTGTCTGCGGCGAAACCAAAAGTGGCGGACTATCCGTTTACTACGCTGGTGCCGAGCCTGGGCGTTGTCCGTATGGATAACGAAAAGAGCTTTGTGGTAGCTGACATTCCGGGTCTGATTGAAGGGGCGGCAGAAGGCGCCGGTCTGGGTATTCGCTTCCTGAAGCACCTTGAGCGTTGCCGCGTACTGTTGCACCTTATCGACATCGATCCGATCGACGGTTCCGATCCGGTTGAAAACGCCCGTATCATTATCGGCGAGCTGGAAAAATACAGTGAAAAACTGGCGGAAAAACCACGCTGGCTGGTGTTCAACAAGATCGACCTGATGGACAAAGCGGAAGCTGAAGCGAAGGCAAAAGCGATTGCCGAAGCGATGGGCTGGGAAGATAAGTACTATCTGATCTCTGCCGCCAGCCAGGTTGGCGTGAAAGAACTCTGCTGGGATGTAATGACCTTTATCATCGAGAATCCGGTTGTTCAGGCAGAAGAAGCGAAACAGCCTGAAAAAGTCGAATTCATGTGGGATGACTACCACCGCCAGCAGCTCGAAGAGCTGGAGGCGGAAGAAGATGATGAAGACTGGGACGATGACTGGGATGAAGACGACGAAGAAGGCGTCGAGTTCATTTACAAGCACTAAGCCCTGCATAAAGCCCCTTACGGGGCTTTTTTATCCTATCTTCGCGGGTAGCCAGCAGCTGGCGATTAAGCCGCCCTCAGCACCGTTTTCCAGCGTTAAATGACCATGATGGAGCTGCACGATACGCTGTACAATACTCAGCCCAAGGCCGCTGCCGCCGTAGCGCTGGTCGAGGCGTCGGAAAGGTTCGGTAATCGACTGTCGGTGCGCCTCATCTATACCCGGCCCCTGATCGGTAACGCTGACCCGGGTACCGCCTTCCGTCGCCGTTAATGCCACTTCAATGGTTGTGCCTGCCGGGCTGTAGCGGGCGGCATTCTCCAGAAGGTTCCTTAACATCAGACGTAACAGAACGGCATCTCCCTGCACCGTCAGCGTGCTTTCAGCAGGCCATATCACCGTATGCTCTTTAGCTTCATGTTCCAGCCTGAGCGGGGCGATGATAGTCTCTGTCCAGTTCACGGTATCGTAATGGCCGCTGGCCATCGCCTGGCCGGCACGCGCCAGCATCAGCAGCTGTTCTACCGTATGCATCAGCTGGTCGATACGGCTTATGAGTGGCGTGGCCTGCGGAGAACCGGACTGGGCCATCAGCTCCAGATGAAGCCTGATCCCCGCAAGCGGCGTTCGTAATTCATGCGCCGCATCGGCGGTGAACAGGCGTTCCTGCTGGATAGTGTGGTCCAGCCGGGCAAGCAGTTGATTGAGCGACGCGGTTACTGCGCCTATCTCTTCCATATCCGAATACATCGGCAGGGGAGTCAGATTATCCGCCGAGCGGTTCGCAAGGCTGGCGCGAAGTTGGTTGAGTGGCCGGGTGATCCAGGTGACTGCCCAGAATGAGAAAAACAGGGTAAATCCGACCATCACCAGAGAAGGGACCAGCAGAGAGGCAATGGCTTCGCGGATCTCTTTTTCAACATGGTTGTTGCGCGCTTTTGCAGACAACGTTTCGTTCACCAGAAAACCGATTTGCTCGCGGCTCTCATGCCATAGCCAGACCACGCTAATCAGTTGAAAAAAGAGCAGTATCACCGCCAGCAACACCATTAATCGCCGGCGCATACTGTTCATTTCTGGCTCTCCAGACGGTAACCCACGCCGCGTACGGTTTTGATACGATCTTTACCGAGCTTGCGCCGCAGATTATGAATGTGCACTTCAAGCGTGTTTGAACCCGGATCGTCCTGCCAGGAGTAGATGTCCTGTTGCAGCGTCTCACGGTGCACGGTATGCCCGCTGCGCATGATCAGGCGCGTCAGCAGAGCGAACTCTTTTGGCGTCACTTCCACAGGCTGAGACTGGCGAAGCACCTGCTGGGTTTGCAGATTAAGGGTGATATCCCCGTCCGTCAGCAGGTTGTCGCTGTGGCCCTGATAGCGCCGAATCAGTGCCCGTACGCGCGCCTGTAGCTCGGCAAGGGCGAAGGGTTTTACCAGATAATCGTCAGCCCCGGAATCCAGCCCGTTAATTCTGTCTTCAATGGCATCGCGGGCGGTAAGAATCAATACGGGATTTTCCACTCCGCGACGACGCCACTGGCAGAGCAACGTCGCGCCGTCTTTATCTGGCAGGCCCAAGTCCAGGATCACCAGGCTGTATTCTCCGCTCTGGATCAGGGCATCTGCTTCAGCGGCCGTGGCGGCACAGTCCAGAGCGTAGCCCTCATTCCCCAGCGCCAGCGCTAACCCTTCCTGCAATAACAGATCGTCTTCAACTATGAGTAGTTTCATCACTAGTTATTCTGGTAGATGTCCTTATAGAGCCTGCTTTCGAAACGCACCAGTGGAATACGACGATTGCGCTGGTCGGCCGGTTCGACGGCATACCCGGAGAGATACTGCACAAATGCCATACGTTGTCCGCTGGCTGTCGTGATGAAACCGGCAAGGTTGTAAACACCCTGCAAAGAACCCGTTTTGGCTGACACTTTGCCGTCCACGCCCGCAGCGTGAAGCCCCGCGCGGTACTGAAGTGAACCGTCGTGCCCGGCCAGCGGCAGCATCGTGATAAAGTTTAGCTCAGCGTCATGCTGAGCGATGTACTGCAATACCTGCATCATGGTGGCCGGCGAGATCAGGTTATGGCGCGATAAACCGGAACCATCGACTGCGATCGTATTGCCCAGATCGATACCCGCCTGCTGGCGCAGGATCTGACGTACGGCGTCAGAACCGGCCCGCCAGGTGCCCGGCACGCCAAAGCGCGCGTGCCCAATCATGCGGAACACCGTGTCGGCAATCATGTTATCCGACTTTTTCAGCATAATCTTAAGCAAATCATGCAGTGGCGCAGACTGTTTGCTGGCGATCACAGTGCCTGGTTCATTCACCTGCGTCTGGCGCAGCAGCGTTCCGGTGTAGGTGATACCCGCCTGCTTCAGTTCGTCTTTGAAAATGGCCCCGGCATAGCCCGCACCGTCCTGAATGGCGAAGGCCAGCGGCAGCGGGTCAGCTCGCTGGGTCAGGCAGCCGGTGAGCGTATAGCGGTTGAGATCGCCCGGTACCACATCCAGCTCGCAATACTGCGCCTCCGGGGAGCCTTTCGCCAGCGTCCGTACCTGGCTGAACATCGTGACCGGGTAGTATGAGGCAACGCGAATAAACGCTAAGTCATTGGGCTTAGGCGCGCTGTAAAGCGAAACGGAGAAGCAGTTACGGTCGACGATTGCGGCGGCTGGCGGGGCGCTAAAGCACTGCGTCATGTCATTCCACGGCCAGCCGGGCGCTTTATCGTGGCTGGCGAAAATGGAGGTGTCGATCAGGACGTTTCCGTCGATTTTTGTCACGCCGGATTTTTTTAGCGCCGCTACCATGTTGCGGACATCCTGGCGCTTAAAGGTGGGATCGCCACCAAAACGAGCGATAAGATCGCCTTTTAGTTCGTCACCCGAGACGTTACCTTTGGTTTCAAGGGTGGTGGTAAAACGGAAGTCAGGCCCGAGCTGGAGCAGGGCGGCGAGGGCAGTGATCACCTTCTGGGTACTCGCAGGCAGCGCCATCTGTTGACTGTGATAGTCAATCTGGGGGGCCTGCGCGCCAACCTTTTGCACCATCAGGGCAAGGTTCGCGCCGGCGGGCAGCTGATTAATGTACTCATCAACATTCGCGGCCTGAACGGTGAACGTTATACTGGTGGTCAATCCGATGATAAAACTGGAAAATCGCATAATCTCGCGCTAACAACCCGAAAACAAACCGTCATACTACGGTGCATGGCACTGTAAAGTAAACGATGACCCATAGTGAACTTCGCGGTAAAATGCGTATCAAATTGAAAAATTGCTGCTGACCTGGGGCGTTGCTCCCGGGTCGGTTTTCTTTTTGCTTCTGGCCTGTTCAGGTGGGCTGGAGCAGGGAACACTGCTCCCAACAGGAATGTTTAAGAGGTATAACAAATGCAAGCTATTCCGATGACCTTACGTGGTGCCGAAAAACTGCGCGAAGAGCTGGATTTTCTGAAATCCGTACGTCGCCCTGAAATCATCGCCGCTATCGCGGATGCGCGTGAGCATGGCGACCTGAAAGAGAATGCTGAATACCACGCGGCGCGTGAACAGCAGGGCTTCTGCGAGGGGCGCATCAAAGATATCGAAGCGAAACTGTCCAATGCGCAGGTTATCGATATCACTAAAATGCCAAACAACGGTCGCGTGATCTTCGGTTCTACCGTCACCGTCCTGAATCTGGACAACGACGAAGAACAAACCTACCGCATCGTGGGTGATGACGAAGCGGACTTCAAACAGAACCTGATTTCGGTGAACTCCCCGATTGCTCGCGGCCTGATTGGCAAAGAGCAGGACGATGTTGTGACTATCCGCACCCCGGGCGGCGAAGTGGAATACGAAATTATTAAGGTTGAATACCTGTAATTCGCTTCTCTTCTAAGATGTTGATACATTGTAAAGAAAAGAAAAAGGCCGCATAGCGGCCTTTTATCAACTCAAGGAGCATGGCATTTTGCTCGCCTGCTGAAAGAAATCCCTCGTTTCACACAGAAAATGTGATTGATTCAGGATATCCTTAACGTGGCAGCGAGATTTTACGCTCTTTAGATGGGCGATAGAGCACCAGCGTTTTACCGATGACCTGTACATTACAGGCGCCGGTTTCGCGCACGATGGCTTCCACGATCAGGTTTTTAGTGTCTCTGTCTTCAGAGGCGATTTTCACCTTGATCAGCTCGTGGTGTTCCAGCGCTTGTTCAATCTCGGCAAGCACCCCTTCGGTCAAACCATTGTTGCCAAGCATCACTACAGGCTTGAGCGGATGTGCCAGACCTTTAAGGTGCTGTTTTTGTTTAGTACTCAGATTCATCGTATATTTTTGCTTACGTTGGGATTGAAAACGGTTCATTCTACCGCCATCTCCCTAATATCGCCAAATAGCTGCGTAGAAATTTACGTCACAGGCAAGCAACGATGAACCAGGACGGAAATGTTAAATGACAGGTAAAAAGCGTTCTGCCAGCTCCAGCCGCTGGCTTCAGGAACACTTTAGCGATAAATATGTTCAACAGGCGCAGAAAAAGGGGTTGCGTTCCCGCGCCTGGTTTAAACTTGATGAAATACAGCAAAGTGACAAACTTTTTAAACCGGGAATGACGGTAGTCGACCTCGGTGCGGCACCTGGCGGATGGTCCCAGTATGCGGTTACGCAGATCGGCGGAACGGGACGAATCATCGCATGCGATCTTTTACCAATGGATCCCATCGTTGGTGTCGACTTCCTTCAGGGCGACTTTCGTGATGAATTAGTGCTTAAAGCATTACTTGATCGTGTTGGTGACAGCAAGGTCCAGGTTGTCATGTCGGATATGGCACCAAATATGTGCGGAACACCGGCGGTGGATATCCCCCGCGCCATGTATCTGGTGGAACTAGCGTTAGAAATGTGTCGTGATGTACTAGCGCCTGGTGGTAGTTTTGTTGTGAAGGTGTTTCAGGGCGAAGGTTTCGAGGAGTATCTTAAGGAAATTCGCTCCCTGTTTGCGAAGGTCAAAGTTCGTAAGCCGGACTCTTCCCGGGCCCGTTCCCGTGAAGTGTATATTGTAGCGACCGGGCGAAAATGATAACCGGGAGATTTCAGACGAAAGTTTGAATGAAACTGGATATAGAGTATCCTGACGCTGTTTTTAACACAGTTGTAATGTGAGGTTAATCCCTTGAGTGACATGGCGAAAAACCTAATACTCTGGCTGGTCATTGCCGTTGTGCTGATGTCAGTATTCCAGAGCTTTGGGCCCAGCGAGTCGAATGGCCGCAAGGTGGATTATTCTACCTTCCTGCAAGAGGTCAATCAGGACCAGGTTCGCGAAGCGCGTATCAACGGACGTGAGATCAACGTTACCAAGAAAGATAGTAACCGTTACACGACTTACATCCCGGTGAACGATCCTAAGCTGCTTGATAACCTTCTGACCAAAAACGTCAAAGTGGTAGGCGAGCCGCCAGAAGAACCAAGCCTGCTGGCTTCTATCTTCATTTCCTGGTTCCCGATGCTGCTGCTTATTGGCGTCTGGATCTTCTTTATGCGCCAGATGCAGGGCGGCGGTGGCAAAGGTGCCATGTCGTTCGGTAAGAGCAAGGCGCGTATGCTGACGGAAGACCAGATCAAGACCACGTTTGCTGACGTTGCAGGCTGTGACGAAGCGAAAGAAGAGGTCGGTGAACTGGTTGAATACCTGCGCGAGCCGAGCCGTTTCCAGAAACTGGGCGGTAAGATCCCGAAAGGCGTCCTGATGGTCGGCCCTCCGGGTACCGGTAAAACCCTGCTGGCGAAAGCCATCGCGGGTGAAGCGAAGGTGCCGTTCTTTACTATTTCAGGTTCTGACTTCGTTGAAATGTTCGTGGGTGTCGGTGCATCTCGTGTGCGTGACATGTTCGAACAGGCCAAGAAAGCAGCACCGTGCATCATCTTCATCGATGAAATCGACGCCGTAGGCCGCCAGCGTGGCGCAGGCCTGGGCGGTGGACACGATGAGCGTGAGCAGACCCTGAACCAGATGCTGGTTGAGATGGACGGCTTCGAAGGTAACGAAGGTATTATCGTTATCGCGGCAACTAACCGTCCGGACGTCCTCGACCCTGCGCTGCTGCGTCCAGGTCGTTTCGACCGTCAGGTTGTGGTCGGTCTGCCGGATGTTCGCGGTCGTGAACAGATTCTGAAAGTGCACATGCGTCGCGTACCGCTGGCGCCAGATATCGACGCGGCTATCATTGCGCGCGGTACTCCAGGCTTCTCCGGTGCAGACCTGGCTAACCTGGTCAACGAAGCTGCACTGTTCGCCGCTCGCGGTAACAAGCGCGTGGTGTCCATGGTGGAGTTCGAGAAAGCGAAAGACAAAATCATGATGGGTGCGGAACGTCGCTCCATGGTGATGACGGAAGCGCAGAAAGAGTCCACGGCGTACCACGAAGCAGGTCACGCGATTATTGGCCGTCTGGTGCCGGAACACGATCCGGTACACAAGGTAACGATTATTCCGCGCGGTCGTGCACTGGGTGTGACCTTCTTCCTGCCTGAAGGCGACGCAATCAGCGCCAGCCGTCAGAAGCTGGAAAGTCAGATTTCAACCCTGTACGGCGGTCGTCTGGCGGAAGAGATTATCTACGGTGCGGAACATGTTTCCACCGGTGCGTCGAACGACATTAAAGTGGCGACAAACCTGGCGCGTAACATGGTGACGCAGTGGGGCTTCTCCGACAAACTCGGTCCGCTGCTGTATGCAGAGGAAGAGGGCGAAGTGTTCCTGGGCCGCTCTGTGGCGAAAGCGAAACATATGTCCGATGAAACGGCACGTATCATCGACCAGGAAGTGAAAGCGCTGATTGAACGTAACTACGCTCGCGCCCGTCAGATCCTGAACGACAATATGGACATCCTGCATTCGATGAAAGATGCGCTCATGAAATATGAGACCATCGATGCTCCGCAGATTGACGACCTGATGGCTCGCCGCGAAGTGCGTCCGCCAGCAGGCTGGGAAGACCCAGGTGCGTCTAACAATTCTGACAACAATGGCACCCCGCGTGCGCCGCGTCCGGTCGATGAACCGCGTACGCCAAACCCGGGCAACACCATGTCAGAGCAGTTGGGCGACAAGTAAGTCACTGCTGTTGAAGCGTTTGTCTGTACCTCAAACCCTGGAGCTTGCTCCGGGGTTTTTTCTTATCTGTTTAACCATATTAATTCCAGGGAATTCACCATGAAACTCTTCGCCCAGGACTCGCATCTCGACCTTTCACATCCGCATGTGATGGGGATCCTGAACGTCACGCCTGATTCCTTCTCTGACGGCGGCACGCATAACTCGCTCATCGACGCGGTTAAGCACGCGAATTTAATGATCAACGCGGGTGCCACTATCATTGACGTTGGCGGGGAATCAACGCGGCCTGGCGCGGCGGACGTTTCGGTGGAAGAAGAGCTGGCGCGCGTGGTGCCGGTGGTGGAAGCTATCGCCCAGCGCTTTGAAGTGTGGATCTCCGTGGATACCTCTAAACCCGAAGTGATCCGTGAAGTGGCGAGAGTGGGCGCTCACATTATCAATGATATCCGCTCGCTGACCGAGCCGGGCGCGATTGAAGCCGCCGCGGAGACCGGGCTACCGGTGTGCCTGATGCATATGCAGGGGCAGCCGAAGACAATGCAGGAAGCGCCAAAGTATGAAGATGTGTTTGCTGACGTCAGCCGCTTCTTTATTGAGCATATCGAACGTTGTGAACGTGCGGGTATCGCAAAAGAGAAATTGCTGCTCGACCCGGGCTTCGGTTTCGGTAAAAATCTCTCCCACAATTACGCGTTGCTTGCGCGCTTATCAGAATTTCATCAGTTCGGCCTGCCACTGCTGGTGGGAATGTCGAGAAAATCGATGATTGGTCAGTTACTGAATGTTGGGCCGAGCGAACGTCTGAGCGGCAGTCTGGCCTGCGCGGTGATTGCCGCGATGCAAGGTGCACACATCATTCGTGTCCATGACGTAAAAGAAACAGTAGAAGCCATGCGTGTGGTGGAAGCCACACTGGCAGCGAAGGAAAACAAACGCTATGAGTAATCGTAAATATTTTGGTACCGATGGCATCCGTGGGCGCGTAGGCGATGCGCCAATTACCCCTGACTTTGTCCTGAAGCTGGGCTGGGCGGCGGGTAAGGTACTGGCGCGTCATGGATCCCGTAAGATCATTATTGGGAAAGACACCCGTATTTCGGGTTATATGCTGGAGTCCGCGCTGGAAGCCGGGCTGGCGGCGGCGGGGCTTTCAGCTTCCTTTACGGGTCCAATGCCGACCCCTGCTGTTGCCTATCTGACCCGCACCTTCCGTGCGGAAGCGGGTATCGTCATTTCAGCTTCTCATAACCCGTTTTACGACAACGGTATCAAATTCTTCTCCATCGACGGCACCAAGCTGCCGGATGACGTAGAAGAGGCCATTGAAGCGGAAATGGAAAAAGAGATCACCTGCGTCGACTCCGCTGAGCTGGGTAAAGCAAACCGAATCGTCGATGCCGCAGGCCGCTACATTGAATTCTGCAAAGGCACTTTCCCGAATGAACTGAGTCTGGCACACCTTAAAATTGTGGTGGACTGTGCAAACGGTGCGACTTACCACATTGCGCCGAATGTTTTCCGCGAGCTGGGCGCGAAAGTGATCACCATCGGCTGCGAGCCGGACGGCCTGAACATCAACGAAGAAGTCGGGGCGACAGACGTGCGTGCCTTGCAGGCGCGCGTGCTGGCTGAAAAAGCCGATCTGGGTATCGCCCTGGACGGCGACGGCGACCGCGTGATCATGGTTGACCACGAAGGTAATAAGGTCGATGGCGATCAGATCCTCTACATCATTGCCCGTGAAGGCCTGCGTCAGGGGCAACTGCGCGGCGGTGCGGTGGGCACGCTGATGAGCAATATGGGTCTGGAGCTGGCGCTGAAACAGCTGGGTATTCCGTTTGTGCGCGCGAAAGTGGGCGACCGCTACGTGCTGGAAAAACTCCAGGAGAAAGGCTGGCGTATTGGCGCGGAAAATTCCGGCCACGTGATCCTGCTCGATAAAACCACCACCGGTGACGGCATTGTGGCGGCGCTTCAGGTGGTTGCCGCGATGGCGCGTAACCACATGAGCCTGCACGACCTTTGCAGCGGCATGAAAATGTTCCCGCAGATCCTGGTGAACGTGCGCTTCACTGCCGGTAAAGGCGATCCGCTGGAAAATGATAACGTGAAAGCGGTGATGGCAGACGTTGAAGCTGCGCTTGGCAGCCGCGGTCGCGTCCTGCTGCGTAAGTCAGGTACGGAGCCGCTGATCCGCGTAATGGTGGAAGGTGAAGACGAAGCACAGGTGACCGAATTTGCGCACCGCATAGCGGACGCAGTTAAAGCTGCATAATCTTTCAGAATAAGTGTTTAAAAAGGCGGCGTTTGCCGCCTTTGTTTTAAGCAATTCATGGCTTTTTGCTGTTTTTTTCCGCAGTTGATACAATGCCTCGAAAATGCCCTTGCGAAGGTGATTCGCTTTGGTTAGTATTCACACCCGCTTCAGTGGGAAACAAAATCCTGCTAATTGGTCGAAGCATTGGTATGCGGCAAATCCGCAAGGAACAGGTTGATTATGTACGAAGCTCTTTTAGTTATTTTCCTTATTGTAGCCATCGCTCTCGTAGCGCTGATCATGCTGCAACAAGGTAAAGGCGCTGATATGGGAGCCTCCTTCGGAGCAGGCGCTTCCGGTACGCTGTTCGGTTCAAGTGGTTCTGCGAACTTCATGACCCGCACGACGGCGATTCTGGCTACGCTGTTCTTCATCATCAGTCTGGTGCTGGGCAATATCAACAGCAACAAGACCAGTAAAGGAAGCGAGTGGGAAAATCTGAGCGCGCCAGCCAAAACTGAGCAGACTCAGCCAGCTGCACCGGCTAAGCCAACCAGCGATATCCCGCAGTAAGTATTCCGTACCGAGGTGGTGGAATTGGTAGACACGCTACCTTGAGGTGGTAGTGCCCTAACGGGCTTGTGGGTTCGAGTCCCATCCTCGGTACCAATATTCCAGAAGAAAGACGTCGAAAGACGTCTTTTTTTTCGTCTGTAGATTATGTATTGTTTTCGTAGGGCGGGTAAGCGCAGCGCCACCCGCCATG